>NZ_FOJP01000047.1 GCF_900111835.1 Metapseudomonas otitidis | reverse complement strand
GAGTACAAGTTCAAGGTCAACCAGAACGGTACCTACTGGTATCACAGTCACTCGGGGCTGCAGGAGCAGGTCGGCGTATACGGCGCGCTGGTCATAGATGCCAAGGAGCCCGAGTCCTTCAGTTACGACCGTGACTACGTCGTACTGCTGAGCGACTGGACGGATGAAAATCCAGCGCGGGTACTGGCCAAGCTGAAGAAGCAGTCGGACTACTACAACCAGCACAAGCGCACCGTCGGCGACTTCATTGATGACGTAAGCGAGATGGGTTGGTCCGCCGCCGTAGCCGACCGCAAGATGTGGGCCGAAATGAAGATGAGCCCGACTGATCTCGCCGACGTCAGTGGCTACACCTACACCTACCTGATGAACGGCCAGGCACCTGATGGCAACTGGACCGGCATATTCAAACCGGGCGAGAAGATCCGTCTGCGTTTCATCAATGCCTCGGCCATGACGTACTTCGATGTGCGTATCCCCGGCCTAAAAATGACGGTAGTCGCGGCCGATGGCCAGCACGTCAAACCAGTCAGCGTCGATGAGTTCCGTGTCGCCGTAGCCGAGACCTACGACGTGATCGTCGAACCAGACAGCGAACAGGCGTATACCGTGTTTGCACAATCCATGGATCGCACTGGCTATGCGCGCGGCACCCTTGCGGTACAGGAAGGGTTGAGTGCTCCGGTACCAAGCCCCGACCCGCGCCCACTGATCGCGATGGGCGACATGGGTATGGATCACGGCAGCATGGGCGGCATGGGCGGCATGGATCACGGAAGCATGGCCGCAATGGACCACAGCAGCATGGCGGGTATGGATCACGGCAGCATGCAGGGTGGCATGGCTGGGATGGATCATAGCCAGATGGCCGGAATGGATCATTCAGGCATGGCAGGCATGGCAGGCATGGCAGGCGCCATGCAGGCACACCCGGCATCAGAGACCAATAACCCGCTGGTCGACATGCAGACCATGACGCCGACACACAAGCTGGACGATCCAGGTATCGGTCTGCGTGATAACGGCCGGCGCGTCCTTACTTACTCTGACCTGCGCAGCACCTTCCCTGATCCGGACGGGCGTGAGCCAAGTCGCACCATCGAGCTGCACCTCACCGGACATATGGAGAAATTCTCCTGGTCCTTCGATGGAATCAAGTTCTCTGACGCCGAGCCTCTGCGCCTCAAGTACGGCGAGCGTGTTCGCATCACGCTGGTCAACGACACCATGATGACTCACCCGATCCA
>NZ_FOJP01000039.1 GCF_900111835.1 Metapseudomonas otitidis | reverse complement strand
TCGGAGCAGACTTTGGTCAGGGCAGCAGTCAGAGTGGTCTTGCCATGGTCAACGTGACCAATGGTGCCGACGTTGACGTGCGGTTTGTTACGTTCAAATTTTTCCTTAGCCACGACAGTAAACCTCTTACTTAAAGGGCGGGATTAGCCTTGTTTTTTAACGAGCGCTTCGACGATGTTCGACGGAGCTTCGGCGTACTTGGAGAATTCCATGGAGTAGCTGGCGCGACCCTGAGACATGGAGCGAACGTCGGTCGCATAACCGAACATCTCACCCAGCGGAACCTCGGCACGGATAACCTTACCGGAAACCGAGTCTTCCATACCCAGAATCAGGCCACGACGACGGTTCAGGTCACCCATCACGTCGCCCATGTAGTCCTCGGGGGTCACCACTTCGACCTTCATGATCGGCTCAAGCACCTTACCACCGCCCTTCTGGGCCAGCTGCTTGGTTGCCATGGAGGCCGCGATCTTGAACGCCATTTCGTTGGAGTCGACGTCGTGGTACGAGCCATCGAATACGGTGGCCTTCAGGCCGATGAGCGGATAACCGGCAACAACGCCGTTCTTCATCTGCTCTTCGATACCCTTCTGGATCGCAGGGATGTATTCCTTCGGAACCACACCACCGACGACTTCGTTGGTGAACACCAGACCTTCGGTGATGTTGCCTTTTTCGTCCACGTCAGCCGACGAGAAGCGAATCCAGCAGTGACCGAACTGACCACGACCACCGGACTGACGAACGAACTTGCCTTCGATCTCGACGTTGTCCTTGGAAATGGTCTCACGGTACGCCACCTGCGGCTTACCGATGTTGGCCTCTACACCGAACTCACGCTTCATGCGGTCGACGATGATGTCCAGGTGCAGCTCGCCCATACCACCAATAATGGTCTGGCCGGACTCTTCGTCGGTCTTGACGCGGAACGACGGGTCTTCCTGGGCCAGCTTGCCCAGAGCAATACCCATCTTCTCCTGGTCAGCCTTGGTCTTCGGCTCGACAGCCACGTGAATCACGGGCTCCGGGAAGTCCATGCGCTCGAGGACGATCGGTTTGTCCGGATCGCACAGGGTGTCACCTGTGGTGACGTCCTTCATGCCGATCAGGGCCGCGATGTCGCCTGCGCGCACTTCCTTGATCTCGTCACGCTGGTTGGCGTGCATCTGCACCATACGGCCAACGCGCTCTTTCTTGCTCTTCACGGAGTTGATGACCGACTGGCCAGACTCCAGAACGCCCGAGTAGACGCGCACGAAGGTGAGGGTACCAACGAACGGGTCGGTAGCGATCTTGAACGCCAATGCGGAGAACGGCGCGTTGTCGTCGGCATGACGCTCGTCTTTCGGAGCCTCGTCGCCCAGATCGATGTGGTCCGGGTGGATACCCTGGATAGCCGGGATCTCGGTCGGAGCAGGCAGGAAGTCGATGACGGCATCGAGAACCAGGGGCACGCCCTTGTTCTTGAACGAAGAGCCGCAGACAGCCGGAACGATCTCGCAGGCGATGGTGCGCTGACGCAGACCAGCCTTGATCTCTTCGATGGAGAGATCACCCTCCTCGAGGTACTTGTTCATCAGCTCTTCGTTGGCCTCGGCAGCCGCCTCAACCATGTTGGAGCGCCACTCGTTGGCCAGGTCGACCAGCTCCGCAGGAATCTCTTCCTCGCGGTAGGAGGTGCCCTTGTCGTCTTCGTTCCAGTAGATGGCCTTCATCTTCAGCAGGTCGACCTGCCCCTGGAAGTCATCTTCCGCACCGATAGCCAGCTGGACCGGAACCGGGGTGTGACCCAGGCGGTTCTTGATCTGGCCAACGACGCGCAGGAAGTTGGCACCAGCGCGGTCCATCTTGTTCACGTAGACGATACGCGGAACACCGTACTTGTTGGCCTGACGCCATACGGTTTCGGACTGCGGCTCAACGCCGGAAGTACCGCAGAACACCACGACAGCACCGTCAAGCACGCGCAGGGAGCGCTCAACTTCAATGGTGAAGTCGACGTGGCCGGGGGTGTCGATGACGTTTACACGGTATTTGTCGTACTGACCGCGCGAGCCTTCCCAGAAGGTGGTGATCGCAGCGGACGTAATGGTGATGCCGCGCTCCTGCTCCTGCACCATCCAGTCGGTGGTAGCAGCGCCGTCGTGCACCTCACCCATCTTGTGGCTGAGACCGGTGTAGAACAGGATCCGCTCGGTAGTGGTGGTCTTGCCCGCGTCAACGTGGGCGCAGATACCGATGTTCCGGTAGCGGTTAATTGGTGTGGTACGAGCCATAAAGCCCTCGCAAAAGTATTGATGCCGTGATTAGAAGCGGTAGTGCGAGAACGCTTTGTTGGCCTCAGCCATGCGGTGTACGTCTTCACGCTTCTTGACGGCTGCGCCTTTGCCTTCGAAGGCATCCAGCAGCTCACCAGCGAGACGCAGGGCCATGGACTTCTCGCCACGCTTGCGCGCGGAGTCCACCAGCCAGCGCATTGCCAGCGCATTGCGACGAGACGGGCGAACTTCGACCGGCACCTGGTAGGTAGCACCGCCTACACGGCGGGACTTGACTTCGACCAGCGGAGCGATGGCGTCGAGAGCTTTCTCGAAGATCTCCAGGGGATCGGTGTTCTTGCGTGCTTTGACAGTATCCAGGGCACCGTAAACGATGCGCTCGGCTACGGCCTTCTTGCCGCTTTCCATCACGTGGTTCATGAACTTGGCGAGGATCTGGCTTCCGTATTTCGGATCGTCCAGGATCTCACGCTTGGCTGCTACACGACGTCTTGGCATTGATAAGCCCTCAAACGGTCTTCAGGTTAGCCCGGCACGATAACCATTCGGTTACGGCCGACCTTACTCTTATCGACTCAGTAAAAAGAATTCAGGTTGAAGCGCCGGATTACTTCGGACGCTTGGTACCGTACTTGGAGCGACCCTGCTTACGGTCTTTGACACCAGTGGTATCCAGAGAACCGCGAACGGTGTGGTAGCGAACACCCGGGAGGTCTTTTACACGACCGCCACGAATCAGCACTACGCTGTGCTCCTGCAGGTTGTGACCTTCACCACCGATGTAGGAGGTGACTTCAAAACCGTTGGTCAGGCGAACACGACAAACCTTACGGAGTGCGGAGTTCGGTTTTTTCGGCGTGGTGGTGTACACGCGGGTGCACACGCCACGACGCTGCGGGCAGTTCTGCAGCGCAGGAACGTCGGACTTGTCGACGATACGCTTGCGCGGCTGACGTACCAGCTGGTTGATAGTTGCCATCTATAAGCTCCACTGTTGTCTTTCGACGCTATTGCCCTAAAGCAAAATGGCAGAGCTCAGCGCCCTGCCAAATTTAGGGGTGCATGAGTCTAAAGAGACTCAATCCCCCAGTCAAGACAAGGCCCCAGGCAACACAAGGTCGCCCAGGGCCCGCCTGATTAGTTGCCGCTGGAGTTCAGCGCTTCGGTCAGCGCTGCTTCCACCTCGCTCGCGCTTACGCGGACCGGCTTGCCGGCTTCGCGCTGACGCTTGCGCTCGCTGTGGTAGGCCAGGCCGGTACCGGCCGGGATCAGACGACCCACCACGACGTTTTCCTTCAGGCCACGCAGGTAGTCGCGCTTGCCGGTTACCGCCGCCTCGGTGAGGACGCGGGTGGTCTCCTGGAAGGATGCCGCGGAGATGAACGACTCGGTGGACAGCGAAGCCTTGGTGATACCCAGCAGGACGCGCTCGTACTTGGCGATGAAGCGATCTTCACCGGCCAGACGCTCGTTCTCCTCCAGCACCTGGGTCAGCTCCATCTGGTCGCCCTTGATGAAGCTGGAATCCCCGGACTCCGCGATCTCTACCTTACGCAGCATCTGACGCAGGATGGTCTCGATGTGCTTGTCGTTGATCTTCACGCCTTGCAGGCGGTACACGTCCTGGATTTCATTGACGATGTACTTGGCCAGCGCACTGACGCCCAGCAGGCGCAGGATGTCGTGCGGGTTGCTCGGACCGTCGGAGATCACCTCGCCACGGTTCACCTGTTCGCCTTCGAACACGTTCAGGTGACGCCATTTCGGAATCAGCTCCTCGTAAGGATCGCTACCGTCGTTCGGCGTGATGACCAGACGGCGCTTGCCCTTGGTCTCCTTGCCGAAGGAGATGGTGCCGCTGATTTCTGCCAGGATCGAAGGCTCTTTCGGACGACGAGCTTCGAACAGGTCGGCAACGCGCGGCAGACCACCGGTGATGTCACGGGTCTTCGAGGTTTCCTGCGGGATACGGGCAATAACATCACCCACGCCCACTTGAGCACCGTCGGCCACGCCAACCAGCGCGTTCGCCGGCAGGAAGTACTGGGCCGGTACGTCGGTACCCGGCAGCAGCAGCTCCTTGCCATTGGCGTCGACCAGCTTCACAGCCGGACGAATGTCCTTGCCGGCAGCCGGACGATCCTTCGGATCCAGAACCTCGATGTTGGTCAGGCCGGTGAGTTCGTCGGTCTGACGCTTGATGGTGATGCCTTCCTCCATGCCGACGAAGGTCACGGTACCCTTCATCTCGGTCACGATCGGGTGGGTGTGCGGGTCCCACTTGGCAACGATGGCGCCCGGGTCGACCTTGTCACCTTCCTTCACGGAGATCACGGCACCGTACGGCAGCTTGTAGCGCTCGCGCTCGCGACCGAATTCGTCAGCCACTGCCAGCTCGCCGGAACGGGAAACTGCCACCAGCGCACCATCGACACGCTCGACGTGCTTCAGGTTATGCAGGCGGATGGTACCGCCATTCTTGACCTGGACGTTATCGGCTGCCGAGGTACGGCTGGCCGCACCACCGATGTGGAACGTACGCATGGTCAGCTGGGTACCCGGCTCACCGATGGACTGGGCGGCGATGACGCCGACCGCTTCACCGATGTTCACCTGGTGACCACGTGCCAGGTCACGACCGTAGCACTTGGCGCAGATGCCATAGCGAGTTTCACAGGTGATCGGCGAGCGGACTACAACCTCGTCGATGCTCGCACGCTCGATGAACTCGACCCACTGCTCGTCGATCAGGGTACCGGCCGGGACGATCACTTCGCCGTCGTCGCTGCCAGGCTTGAACACGTCCTTGGCGATGACACGACCCAGGACGCGCTCGCCCAGGGGCTCGACCACGTCGCCGCCTTCGATGTGCGGAGTCATCAGCAGGCCATGCTCGGTGCCGCAGTCGATCTCGGTCACGACCAGGTCCTGCGCCACGTCGACCAGGCGACGAGTCAGGTAACCGGAGTTCGCGGTCTTCAGTGCAGTATCCGCCAGACCTTTACGAGCACCGTGAGTGGAGATGAAGTACTGGAGTACGTTCAGGCCCTCACGGAAGTTCGCGGTGATCGGGGTCTCGATGATGGAGCCGTCCGGCTTGGCCATCAGGCCGCGCATACCGGCGAGCTGACGGATCTGGGCCGCGGAGCCCCGCGCACCGGAGTCCGCCATCATGTACATGGAGTTGAAGGACTCCTGATCGACTTCCTTGCCCTCGCGATCGACCACTTTCTCTTTCGAGAGGTTGGCCATCATCGCCTTGGACACTTCGTCGTTCGCCTTGGACCAGAGGTCGATCACCTTGTTGTACTTCTCGCCCTGGGTAACCAGGCCGGAGGCGTACTGGGATTCGATCTCCTTCACTTCCTCGGTGGCGGCATCGATGATGCGCGCCTTCTCATCGGGAATGACGAAGTCGTTCACACCGATGGAAACGCCGGAAATGGTGGAGTAGGCGAAACCGGTGTACATCAGCTGGTCGGCGAAGATGACGGTATCCTTCAGACCCACCACGCGGTAGCACTGGTTGATCAGCTTGGAGATCGCCTTCTTCTTCATCGGCTGGTTGACCACGTCGAACGACAGGCCTGCCGGAACCACCTGGAACAACAGAGCACGGCCGACGGTGGTGTCGACGATGCGGGTGTTCTTGGTGATACCGCCGTCCTTGTCCTTCACGGTCTCGTTGATGCGGACTTTCACACGGGCGTGCAGGGACGCCTCGCCGGCGCGGAACACGCGGTCGACTTCCTGCAGGTCAGCGAAGACGCGACCCTCACCCTTGGCGTTCACCGCCTCACGAGTCATGTAGTACAGACCGAGAACCACGTCCTGGGACGGAACGATGATCGGCTCGCCGTTGGCAGGCGACAGGATGTTGTTGGTGGACATCATCAGCGCGCGCGCTTCCAGCTGGGCCTCGAGGGTCAGCGGAACGTGGACGGCCATCTGGTCACCGTCGAAGTCGGCGTTGTACGCGGCGCAGACCAGCGGATGCAGCTGGATGGCCTTGCCTTCGATCAGCACCGGCTCGAACGCCTGGATACCCAGACGGTGGAGGGTCGGCGCACGGTTCAGCAGCACGGGGTGTTCGCGGATGACTTCGGCGAGTACGTCCCAGACCTCGGGCAGTTCGCGCTCGACCATCTTCTTGGCCGCCTTGATGGTGGTGGCCATGCCGCGGGCTTCGAGCTTGCCGAAGATGAACGGCTTGAACAGCTCGAGGGCCATCTTCTTGGGCAGACCGCACTGGTGCAGACGCAGGGTCGGGCCGACGGTGATCACGGAACGACCGGAGTAGTCCACGCGTTTACCGAGCAGGTTCTGACGGAAGCGACCTTGCTTGCCCTTGATCATGTCGGCCAGGGACTTCAGCGGGCGCTTGTTCGAGCCAGTGATGGCACGGCCACGACGGCCGTTGTCCAGCAAGGCGTCGACAGCTTCCTGCAGCATGCGCTTTTCGTTGCGCACGATGATGTCCGGAGCGGCCAGGTCGAGCAGGCGCTTCAGGCGGTTGTTACGGTTGATGACCCGGCGATACAGATCGTTCAGGTCGGAGGTCGCGAAGCGACCGCCATCCAGCGGAACCAGCGGACGCAGGTCCGGCGGCAGCACCGGCAGGACGGTCAGCACCATCCACTCGGGGTGGTTGCCGGAATCCTTGAAGGCTTCCATCAGCTTCAGGCGCTTGGACAGCTTCTTGATCTTGGTTTCCGAGTTGGTCTGCGGAATCTCTTCGCGCAGGCGGCCGATCTCGTGCTCCAGGTCGATGGCGTTCAGCAACTCGCGGACAGCCTCGGCACCCATGCGGGCATCGAAGTCATCACCGAACTCTTCGAGGGCTTCGAAGTATTGCTCGTCGTTCAGCAGCTGACCTTTCTCAAGGGTGGTCATGCCCGGATCGATCACTACGTAGCTCTCGAAATAGAGCACGCGCTCGATGTCACGCAGGGTCATGTCCAGCAGCAGGCCGATACGGGACGGCAGGGACTTCAGGAACCAGATGTGGGCAACAGGGGAAGCCAGCTCGATGTGGCCCATGCGCTCACGACGCACCTTGGCCAGGGCGACTTCCACACCGCACTTCTCGCAGATCACACCGCGGTGCTTGAGGCGCTTGTACTTACCGCACAGGCACTCGTAGTCCTTCACCGGGCCGAAGATCTTGGCGCAGAACAGGCCATCGCGCTCCGGCTTGAAGGTACGGTAGTTGATGGTCTCCGGCTTCTTCACTTCACCGAAGGACCAGGAACGGATCATCTCGGGCGAGGCCAGGCCAATACGGATGGCATCGAACTCTTCGATTTGACCCTGGTTTTTCAACAGATTCAGCAAGTCTTTCAAGGCCTTTCCTCCTCACGGACCCGCTACGACCGGCCTTGACCAGCCGTAGCGTTCTGGGCGTCGCGTGTTATTCGGTTTCCAGTTCGATGTCGATGCCGAGCGAACGGATCTCTTTGATCAACACGTTGAAGGACTCGGGCATGCCGGCCTCCATGCGGTGATCGCCATCCACGATGTTCTTGTACATCTTGGTACGGCCGTTCACGTCGTCGGACTTCACGGTCAGCATTTCCTGCAGGGTGTAGGCGGCGCCGTAGGCTTCCAGCGCCCAGACCTCCATCTCCCCGAAACGCTGGCCACCGAACTGCGCCTTACCACCCAGCGGCTGCTGGGTAACCAGGCTGTAAGAGCCGGTGGAACGTGCGTGCATCTTGTCGTCGACCAGGTGGTTCAGCTTCAGCATGTACATGTAGCCAACGGTGGTCGGACGCTCGAACATGTTGCCGGTACGACCGTCGAATAGGCGCATCTGGCCGCTCTCGGGCAGATCGGCGAGTTTCAGCATCGCCTTGATCTCGCGCTCCTTGGCACCGTCGAACACCGGGGTAGCCATCGGCACGCCGCCGCGCAGGTTCTTCGCCAGGTCGAGGATTTCCTGATCGCTCAGTTCATCCAGGCTCTCCTGACGCCCACCGATCTCGTTGTAGATCTCGTGCAGGAACTTGCGCAGCTCGGCGATCTTGCGCTGCTCTTCGAGCATGCGGTTGATCTTCTCGCCCAGGCCCTTGGCCGCGAGGCCCAGGTGGGTTTCAAGAATCTGGCCGACGTTCATACGCGACGGTACGCCCAGCGGGTTGAGGACGATGTCCACCGGCGTCCCATTGGCATCGTGGGGCATGTCTTCGACCGGCATGATCACGGAGACCACACCCTTGTTACCGTGGCGGCCCGCCATCTTGTCGCCCGGCTGGATGCGGCGCTTGATGGCGAGGTACACCTTGACGATCTTCAGGACGCCCGGCGCCAGGTCGTCGCCTTGCTGAAGCTTGCGCTTCTTGTCTTCGAACTTGTCGTCCAGCAGCTGGCGACGGTCGGAGAGGTAGGCCTGGGCCTTCTCGAGCTGCTCGTTCAGAGCGTCGTCCGCCATGCGCAGCTTGAACCACTGGCCGCGCTCAAGGCCGTCGAGGTACTCGTCGGTGATCTCGGTGCCTTTCTTGAGGCCGGCGCCACCTTCGGCAACCTGGCCGACCAGGGCGGAACGCAGGCGCTCGAAGGTTGCACCTTCGACGATGCGGAACTCTTCGTTCAGGTCCTTGCGGATCTCGTCGAGCTGCATCTTCTCGATGGACAGTGCACGGGAGTCGCGCTCCACGCCATCACGGGTGAAGACCTGGACGTCGATGACGGTGCCCTTGGTGCCGGTCGGCACACGCAGGGAGGTGTCCTTAACGTCGGATGCTTTCTCACCGAAGATCGCGCGCAGCAGCTTCTCTTCCGGAGTCAGCTGGGTCTCGCCTTTCGGGGTGACCTTGCCGACCAGGATGTCGCCAGCCTGTACTTCGGCGCCGACGTAGACGATGCCGGCTTCATCCAGCTTGTTCAGCGCAGCCTCACCCACGTTCGGGATGTCCGCGGTGATTTCTTCTGGGCCGAGCTTGGTGTCACGGGCAACGCAGGTCAGTTCCTGGATGTGGATCGTGGTGAAACGATCTTCCTGGACCACGCGCTCGGAGAGGCAGATGGAGTCTTCGAAGTTGAAACCGTTCCAGGGCATGAACGCGACGCGCATGTTCTGACCCAGGGCCAGTTCACCCATGTCGGTGGACGGACCATCGGCCAGGATGTCGCTGCGCGAAACCTTGTCACCCTTCTGCACCAGCGGGCGCTGGTTGATGCAGGTGTTCTGGTTGGAGCGGGTGTACTTGGTCAGGTTGTAGATGTCGACGCCGGCTTCGCCAGTTTCGACTTCGTCGTCGTTCACACGGACGACGATGCGGCTGGCATCGACGGAGTCGATCACACCACCACGACGGGCCACGACGCAAACACCGGAGTCACGGGCGACGTTGCGCTCCATGCCGGTACCAACCAGAGGCTTGTCGGCACGCAGTGTCGGCACGGCCTGGCGCTGCATGTTCGAGCCCATGAGTGCGCGGTTAGCGTCGTCGTGCTCAAGGAACGGGATCAGCGAGGCAGCGACGGAAACGACCTGCTTCGGCGATACGTCCATGAGGGTGACGTCTTCCGGCGCCTTCACGGTGAACTCGTTCAGGTGACGCACAGCCACCAGCTCGTCGATCAGTTGGCCCTGCTCGTTGAGCGTGGCAGACGCCTGAGCGATGACGTGGTCAGCCTCTTCGATGGCGGAGAGGAAGACGATCTCATCGGTCACCTGGGTGCCTTTTACAACACGGTAGGGGCTCTCGAGGAAACCGTACTGGTTGGTGCGGGCGTAGGTGGCCAGGGAGTTGATCAGACCGATGTTCGGACCTTCGGGCGTCTCGATCGGGCACACACGGCCGTAGTGGGTCGGGTGTACGTCGCGGACTTCGAAGCCCGCGCGCTCGCGGGTCAGGCCACCTGGGCCGAGTGCGGAAACACGGCGCTTGTGGGTGATCTCGGACAGCGGGTTGTTCTGGTCCATGAACTGGGAGAGCTGGCTGGAGCCGAAGAACTCCTTGATCGCGGCAGCCACGGGCTTGGCGTTGATCAGGTCCTGAGGCATCAGACCTTCGCTCTCCGCCATGGACAAGCGTTCCTTGACCGCACGCTCGACGCGCACCAGGCCAACACGGAACTGGTTTTCGGCCATTTCGCCAACGCAACGGACACGACGGTTACCCAGGTGATCGATGTCGTCGACGATGCCCTTGCCGTTGCGGATGTCGACCAGGGTCTTGAGGACCTCGACAATATCTTCGCGACTGAGGACACCAGGCCCCTCGATCTCGGTGCGACCGATCCGGCGGTTGAACTTCATGCGGCCGACAGCGGACAGGTCGTAACGCTCGGCGCTGAAGAACAGGTTGTTGAACAGGGTTTCGGCAGCTTCCTTGGTCGGCGGCTCACCAGGACGCATCATGCGATAGATTTCCACCAGGGCTTCCAGCTGGTTGCTGGTGGAGTCGATCTTCAGGGTGTCGGAGATGAACGGACCGCAGTCGATGTCGTTGGTGTACAGGGTCTCGATGCGGACGACCTGTGCCTTGGCGATCTTGACCAGCAGGTCGGTGGTCAGCTCGGTATTGCACTCGACGATGATCTCGCCGGTGGCCGGATGCACGATGGCCTTGGCGGTGGTGCGACCGAGGACGTAGTCCAGCGGAACTTCCAGCTCGCTGATACCAGCCTTCTCCAGCTGGTTGATGTGGCGGGCGGTGATACGACGGCCCTGCTCCACGATCACCTTGCCGGACGGATCCTTGATGTCGAATACGGCGACTTCACCGCGCAGGCGCTGAGGCACCAGTTCCAGGTGCAGGCCTTCGCCCTTCACATGGAAGACGTTGGTGGCATAGAAGGCGTTGAGCACTTCCTCGGTGCTGTAGCCGAGCGCGCGCAGCAGGACGGAGGCCGGCAGCTTGCGGCGACGGTCGATACGAACGAACACGCAGTCCTTCGGATCGAACTCGAAGTCCAGCCAGGAACCACGGTATGGAATGATCCGCGCGGAGTACAGCAGCTTGCCGGAGCTGTGGGTCTTGCCACGGTCATGGTCGAAGAACACGCCCGGGGAGCGGTGCAGCTGGGAGACGATCACGCGCTCGGTACCGTTGATGATAAAGGTACCGTTTTCGGTCATGAGCGGGATTTCGCCCATGTAGACTTCTTGTTCCTTGATGTCCTTGATGGCCTTGTTCGACGACTCCTTGTCGAAAATGATCAGACGCACCTTGACGCGCAGCGGAACGGCGAAGGTCACGCCGCGCAGCACGCATTCCTTGACGTCGAAGGCCGGCTCGCCAAGGCGATAGCCAACGTATTCCAGAGCGGCGTTGCCGGAATAGCTGATGATCGGGAATACAGACTTGAAGGCCGCGTGCAGGCCGATATCACGGATCCGCTCCTTGCTCGCGCCCGCCTGCAGGAATTCGCGGTACGAATCCAGCTGGATGGCCAGGAGGTAGGGTACATCCATGACGTCCGGCAACTTGCTAAAGTCTTTGCGGATACGTTTTTTCTCAGTGTATGAGTAAGCCATCAGCGTTCCCCAGCTTGGTCACCTGCTTATTTGGCTCCTCCGACGGGAGTAGCCAGAAAATCGTGCAAACCCCTTGGTTTGCGCCACCTTGGTCGGTGGGAGCCTCACATTCCAGGTAGCCGCCATGAGGCGGCCACCTAGAACGGAAAAAGGCCGGTGGCCTAAGCCACCAGCCATCAGCCTTTCGCTTACCGCTCAGGCTGTAGACGCAAGGTCGTCGCTTACTTGAGCTCGACTTTGGCGCCAGCTTCTTCCAGAGCCTTCTTGGCAGCTTCGGCTTCTTCTTTCGAAGCGCCTTCCTTGACCACGCCCGGGGCGCCGTCAACAACTGCCTTGGCTTCTTTCAGGCCCAGACCGGTCAGCTCGCGAACGACCTTGATCACGTTCACTTTCTTGTCGCCAGCTTCAGCCAGGACGATGGTGAACTCGGTCTGCTCTTCAACAACAGCAGCAGCGGCAGCCGGGCCAGCAGCAACAGCTGCAGCAGCGGAAACGCCGAACTTCTCTTCCATTGCCTTGATCAGTTCAACAACTTGCATCACGGACATTTCGGATACGGCGTTGATGATGTCTTCGTTGGTCAGAGCCATGACTCTAATTCCTGTATTGATGGATGGCCTCAGGCGGCCATCGAATTAATCGAATAAAGCGAAAGGACGGGCGCGGCCTTATCAGGCTGCGGCGCTTTCCTTCTGGTCGCGGATTGCCGCCAGGGTACGAGCCAGCTTGCTGGTGGCGCCTTGGATAACGCTCATCAGCTGGGATACGGCTTCGTCGTAGGTCGGCAGGGTTGCCAGTACGTCGATCTGGTTGGCTGCGATCAGCTTGCCTTCAAACGCGGCGGCCTTGATCTCGAACTTGTCCTGACCCTTGGCGAACTCCTTGAAGATACGGGCGGCAGCACCCGGATGTTCCTTGGAGAAAGCGATGAGGGTCGGGCCCTTGAACACGTCGCCGAGCACTTCAAAAGAAGTGCCTTCGACGGCGCGACGGGCGAGGGTGTTACGTACGACTTTGACGTAAACACCAGCCGCGCGGGCCTCTTTACGGAGTCCGGTCATGGCAGCCACAGTCACGCCACGGGCATCAGCCACGACAGCGGACAGGGCAGCTTGGGCAGCCTCGTTGACTTCAGCGACGATGGCCTTCTTGTCTTCGAGTTTAATTGCCACGGGTTCACTCCTGGATGTTACCGGTTCGTCCAGCCGAGGCCGGACGGCGTTTTGGTGTCTGATTCGGTAAACGAATCGGGAGCACCATCTGCGTAGGCTCGAGGATCGCTCCCCGGTTTAAGGCATGGCCGCCTACGGTCTTGGATAGCCCCCGCCAGGCAGGGACCCCAATACCTGCGCAGCGGGCACAAGGCCCACTGCGACTTTGTTCCTTAAGCTTCCAGGGAAGCCTGATCGATCTGCAGACCTGGGCCCATGGTGGTGCTCAGGGTCACGCGCTGCACATACACACCCTTGGAGGTGGACGGCTTGAGGCGCTTCAGGTCGGACAGCAGGGCTTCGACGTTCTGCTTCAGCTTGACCGGCTCGAAATCAACCTTGCCAACGGAAGCATGGATGATGCCGTTCTTGTCAGTACGGAAGCGTACCTGGCCAGCCTTGGCGTTCTTGACAGCGGTAGCCACGTCGGGGGTAACGGTACCGACTTTCGGGTTCGGCATCAGGCCACGGGGGCCGAGAACCTGACCCAGTTGACCGACAACGCGCATTGCATCGGGAGATGCGATCACCACGTCGTAGCTCAGGTCGCCAGCCTTCATTTCGGCAGCCAGTTCGTCCATGCCAACCTTGTCAGCGCCAGCAGCCAGAGCGGCTTCGACACCAGGACCCTGGGTGAACACGGCAACGCGAACGCTCTTGCCAGTGCCATTCGGCAGGACAGTGGCGCCACGAACAACCTGATCGGATTTGCGAGGATCAACGCCGAGATTGATGGCGATGTCCACGGACTCCTTGAACTTGATGGTGGACAGCTCAGCAAGAAGCTTGGCTGCATCTTCGAATGCATATTGCTTGCCGGCTTCAACCTTGGCAGCAATTGCCTTTTGGCGCTTGGTCAGCTTTGCCATTTACACGCCCTCCACGTTCAGGCCCATGCTACGAGCGGAACCGGCGATGGTACGCACGGCCGCATCCAGGTCAGCTGCAGTCAGATCCGCCTGCTTGGCTTTGACGATATCTTCCAGCTGTGCACGGGTAACGGTGCCAACCTTCTGGCTGTTCGGACGGGAAGAGCCGCTGGTGATGCCAGCCGCCTTCTTCAGCAACACGGAAGCCGGGGTGCTCTTGGTCTCGAACGTGAAGCTACGGTCGCTGTAGACAGTGATGATCACCGGAGTGGGCAGACCGGGCTCCATGCCCTGGGTCTTGGCGTTGAACGCCTTGCAGAACTCCATGATGTTCACGCCGTGCTGACCGAGAGCGGGACCAACCGGCGGCGAAGGGTTGGCCTGGCCAGCCTTCACTTGCAGCTTGATGTAAGCCTGAATCTTCTTAGCCATTTATGACTCCATTTGCGGGTTCAAGCGCCCAAGGGCTCCCCGATTTCATTGCGTTTATCCCAGTGACGACAAAACCCCGCAACCATTGGCTGCGGGGGTATGGGATGCATCTACAGCTAGACCTTTTCGACCTGGCTGAACTCCAACTCGACAGGAGTGGAGCGACCGAAGATGAGCACAGCAACCTGAATGCGGCTCTTCTCGTAATTAACCTCTTCAACCACACCATTGAAATCCGCAAACGGACCATCAATGACACGGACAGTCTCGCCCGGCTCGAACAGGGTTTTGGGCTTCGGCTTGTCACCACTATCAGCGACACGGCGAAGAATCGCCTCAGCCTCACGCTCAGTGATGGGAGCGGGCTTGTCCGCAGTACCACCGATGAACCCCATGACACGAGGAGTGTCCTTGATCAGGTGCCAGGTGGCTTCATTCATCTCCATCTGGACCAGCACATATCCAGGAAAGAACTTCCGCTCACTCTTGCGCTTCTGACCATTGCGCATTTCGACCACTTCTTCTGTCGGCACGAGGATCTCACCAAACTGATCCTCCATACCCGCAAGCTTCACGCGCTCAACGAGAGAACGCATGACATGCTTCTCATAACCGGAATACGCGTGAACAACGTACCAACGCTTAGCCACGGGGCACCCTTTAACCAACAATCATCGAAACAAGCCAACCCAGCAGGGAATCCAAGCCCCACAGGAGCAGCGCCATGACAAGAACAACCGCAACCACGATCAGCGTGGTCTGAGTAGTTTCCTGACGAGTCGGCCAGACCACCTTGCGGATCTCGACACGCGCCTCTTTGGCCAGAGAAAAGAACGCCTGCCCCTTGACGGTCTGCAGCGCAACCAAAGCCGCAGCACCACCCAGAACCAGGAGAGCAAGGACGCGATAGATAATCGGCTGAGCAGCGAAGTAGTGGTTGCCCACAACCCCCACAACAACCAGAAAAGCCACAACGATCCACTTCAACGCATCGAAGCGAGTTTCTTTGGCTTCAAGCTTGGCATTCATTGGAAAGGACCTTGTGTGGAGATTGCCAGATCCCAGGACCGGGAAATCTGGCAGGCCAGGAGGGAATCGAACCCCCAACCTGCGGTTTTGGAGACCGCCGCTCTGCCAATTGAGCTACTGGCCTGTAACAAAATCAGGCCGACCATTATGCCGGCCTGATAACGCAAGATCAACTACTTATTCGATGATCTTGGCGACGACGCCGGCGCCAACGGTACGACCGCCTTCGCGGATTGCGAAGCGCAGGCCATCTTCCATGGCGATCGGAGCGATCAG
>NZ_FOJP01000037.1 GCF_900111835.1 Metapseudomonas otitidis | reverse complement strand
CTGCCTCCCGACGCCTCGCGGGCGAGAGCGGGGTTTACAAGGGGCAGCGCCCCTTGGTGTTGGTCTGCCGTCCAGGGTGCAACCCTGGCCCCCCCGGGAGGGGTGCTCTGTTCCGCGCCGTGCCGTAGGCACGAAGTGCGCGGGCGTCATTTGGGTGGAGCTTGCGACACCCCCCTTCTGATTCTTTTGAAAGCGTCCTGATTAAGGGCCGACACTTAATTTGAATGATCCCGACACTTAACTTTTTCTTCCTCGCGCGCACGCGCTGCGGCGGCGGCCAGGCCGCCGCTCGCCGGGGGATTCCGTCTTCTTGGGGGGGTAGCCGGCGCCGTGGGCACCGGCATCACGGGGGAAATGCCTCCAGTCGCTGCCGATCAGGCAGGGGGAGGCGCCGGCTGGGGATCAACCGGCTAGCTTCTTGGTCAGTATCGCTTCTGCCAGTTGTCGGCAGGTCGCGCCGTCCCTGGTGGGGTCTTCCTCCTTCAACGCCATCACCAGGTTGTTGAACATTCGTCCATAGGTTTCGGCGTCGATCTGCGGCCCCCCAGGTGGCCCGCCTGGGGGAGCACCAATCCGAGGTAAACCGCCCGCGCCGCCCCGACGAACAACCAGCATCCGGCCTATCGCCAGAGCGCTCCTAGACCACTGTCCGAGGTTGCCGCCCTGCTTCTTCGCCTTCTTGGCCAGACGTTCGCTGGCTCTCTGACGTTCGTGCTTCAGCCACTTCAGCAAGCCGAATGCCCCGAACAATAGGCTGTTTACAGCCTTCACCGCCGCCAGGCCCCGGTAAGAACCATCGTCCTGGAGCTGTCGCGGCTGGGAGACTGTCAGGATGTTGCTGAACTTGAGGTCTGCGACAGCGCGCTCGATGCGGCGCAGGCCCATCCCCGTGAATTCAGCCAGGTAATCGAAGGTGAGCGACTGGAAGCCCGAGGGCCCTGGAACGCCGCACCTGAGCGACGTCAGGTCGGTGTACTCCAGGATCACCCCCATGACCAAGATGCACGCCTCGCGCCGTTCGCTGCGCTGCTGCCGCTTGCTGCCGTTGGCTGCGTTCAAGGATGGCAGGCGCGAGGGCGAGCGGTAGTACTGACGCACCTCTTCCTGAAGGCGCTGCAGGATCTTCGGACGATTTTTCAGCGTCGAGGGCTTCACCAGCTCCAGCCGCGGTGCGTCTGGCTGGTGGCCACAGTAGTTGCCGCCGTTATTAACGCGCGGCACATACTTCCTTGTTTCTATCGCCATAACCCCCCGCATAGATGGCGGTGAGCCGGCGATAAATGGCACTTTTCAAACTTGCGCGCAGGCGCAGTGAAAGCCATAATCAGCTCACCCCTAAGTGAGCAGGTTTCCTCCGCCAAGATTCGACCTGCTCTTTTTCTTTCCAAAAAGCCCGGTTACCAGCCGGGCTTTTTGGTTTCTGTATTAAGTCTCTACGCTACTTGCAGCCTCACCTCACGAAAGCCGACGCGAGCTGCGTCAGCGCTTACCGATTCCAAGCTCTTGTAGATCTTCTGCCGCGTGGAACGAGCCACGGTCATGTACTCATGCGCGCCATCAGCGCGCTCGACCACTAGCACCCACGCACCCTTTTCCAGGGGAGCCGGAGCGACGATAGCCGCCTTCAGGGCCCCACCTTCAAACAGCTTGCGCATCGCAGACAGGTCCACGGCCATCGCACCCTCTCGTCGTGCTCGATCTGGTAAATCGACTGAAGACTAAGTGCCACAGCATGAAAATGCAAATTCATGAGCATGGATCAGCAATTTCGTGCGGGAGTCAGCGCGCTCCAGTCAGCTCGAAATCGTCCGGCAACGTCACGGCGACGCTGCGAAAACCAATCCGCCAGGCGTCCATCATCGCGGCGTTGACACGGTTGTAGACCTTGACCTGGCTGGTCTGCGCAGCCAGCGTGACGGCCACCACCTCACCGCTCTGCTTGGTGACCTTAAGCAACCAGCCATCCACCTCGGCAGGCTCAACAGTCGCACCAACCAACAGGCCGCCATCGAAAAGCTCTTTCAGAAATGCTAGGCGCACGTTTTTTCCTTACTGCTGCTTGTCCACAAGAGGCCGGGCGCTGCCCGCCTCTCGCGCCGCCTTCGGCGGCTTCTCTCCAACCCGCTCTCGCCCGCGAGGCGTCGGGAGGCAGGGGGAAGAGCACCCCCTACCTCCCGCCTTCAGGCTCTTTGTCTCTCCAGGCCGTCAAGGGGCCGTGTCCTCGCCCCGTAGGGGCTGCGGGCCGCACCTACCCCTTGACCGCCTTCCGCGACGCTGGGGCCCTCCAGGGGCCTTACAGGCGTCCGCATCCATCGACACTCACCGCCGTGAACAACCAGGTCCACCAGCTGCAGCGCCTGCAGGCGCTGCGACAACACCGCCAGGGGATCGAGCACCGGGATCCGCCTGGCGTCAGTGGCACTAGATGTTGTGTCGATCGGATCCGCCGGCGACACCATATCTAGTGTTTTCACGGTCACTCCTTGTCCTTGGGCTCGTAAACGCGGAGAACCAGGCGGCCGGATACTGCGATCCCTGGTGTCAGCTCGATGTTGATCCCCTTCCCATCGGCGTTGCTGAAGCCCGCGCCTACGCGAGTCCAGTGGGTCTTACGGTCATCCTCGGGGCCATATTCATGGGCGACCAGGGCGTCATAGCGGATCTTCTGTGCAGTTTCTTTGCTTGCCATTGGGAAATACCTCGTTGGGATAGATGGGGTGCTTAGTCTTCTGGCTCGCCGTACAAGGCGTGCCAGGCTTCTCGAACAGCCTCGTCCGAGGCGCTGGACAGCTCGTCCAGCGACTCGTCCTGGTAACCGCTGGCAACCAACAGTGCAGCGGCATCGAAGGACGAAAGCCCCTGTGCGGCGAAGTGAACCGCGCAAGCGCATTCGTAGTTCCATTGCTCAAAGATTTGGCTGGGCCTGACGCTCTTCACCACCTCGGCCGCGAGATCCTGAGCCAGAACGAATCGGCCTTTGTGGTAGATCAGCACCTGGCCGGCGACCTCGGCCAGCTCGGCGCTGGCCATCCCCCGGAACTGCGCGAGGTAGAAATCGCACCAGGTCGCAACACTGCGGCGATGTTCTGCAAGCCATTGGCGATCAGCATCAGTGAGCATTGTTCCTTCCTCTTCATTGGTGCCCGGATGCCCCGGGCCGCTCACCACTCGGCAGGTGACGCAAACCGCTGGGCTAGAATCAGCGAGCGGTCATAACTTCTTATTCCTGCTCAGCGCCGGCACGGCGATAGCCTTCCTGGATATAGCGATCCTTGTCGCTCTCGCTAACACTGAACTTCGGATCGTCTTTGCAGTAAGTCCGTATTTTCTTTTTCTTTTTGTAGATCATCGGCGGCTGCCAGCACTTCGTATAAACCGTCGGACAGTCTCCTTCGGTGAAGCCCGTCGTTTCACACATTTCCCAGGCGCCGCGCATATCGTTCTTATCGTTCCAGTCGAAGTCGAACTCACTGCCAGCGACGGCAGTGCTGGAAACTAAGAGCCCGGCGAATATGCCAATAAATATTTCTTTCATCCGTTACGCGCCTCCATCTTGGTCATGCCGGCTTTAATCCGACTTACATAGTTTTGTGTTTCCTCATACGGCGGAATGCCGTTGTACTTCTCGACAGCACCAGGCCCGGCGTTATATGCAGCCAAGGCCAAGTCCAATGATTTGAATCTCGCCAGCATCCTAGCGAGGTACTGAGTTCCAACATTGATATTCGACTCAGGATCGAATGGATCGATATTGAACTCATTGGAAAGTTCGTCCATCAGTTGCATCAACCCCTTGGCGCCCTTGGGGCTAACTGCGTTGGGGTTGTACTGCGACTCAACAAGAATGATCTGGTGAACCAGCTGGGGATCGAGGTTGCGCATTCGCGCATACCTGGTCACCAGCTCGGCATAGGGCGAGCCCTCCAGGGCTGCCGGCGGCGTACCGAATAGGCTAGTGTCGCCATCGACCGGCGCCCCCTCGGGGGCGCTGGCGGGCGCGGTAGGCTGCGGCGCTGCGCGCTTGAAGGCGTCGCGCATGGCGTTGATCTGATCCTCTGACCAGCTCCGGCGTCGGTTCTGATCCATGAACCCCGAGAACCTGGCCGGCGCCGAGGCGGCACCTGCAGGAGCGCTAGGCGCTACTGCAGATGGCCCACGCGGCGCTTCCGGGAAGAGGTATTCGTACAGCTCCGCCGAATCGGCGTCATGCTGCTCGACCTCAGCGGCGCTCGTTGCGCCGGCCAGGCCGAGCGCAAGAGCAGCCATGAGCGCCTTACTTGGTGATAGCAGGGAGAACGACATAATTCGCTTGCTCCGGCTCGTTATCGAAGCCCACGGGGCGCGTCAGGTCGCGATAGACGACATTGCGACTGGTCAGGTTGAAGAAATCGCCGGTGCCAACCACCTTCGTAGAGCTGCAGCCAGTCAGCACAGAAAGAACCGCAAAAATGATCATGGCCTTTTTCACGACTTACTCTCCGAGAACGAAATTAGCTTGTTGTTTCGGTCAACAACTATCCAATTGTCATTACCGATGAGAATTTGCAATGCGTCGATAATTGGCATTGTCCGGTGGATTTTTGCAATTGGTGGAATCTTGCGCTGGTAAATATCAACGGCATCTTTCGGAGCCGGATATACGACCACAAGCTGATAGCCTGTTGGTTCCAACAGATAGCGCGCGGCATCACCAACAGTTTTGACATCCTCCGGGTATACCGTTCTCGCATAGAGACTCAGAGGATCGATCTTGACGGGCTGCTCATCTTTCGCCATTGCGAAAGATGGAATAAGCACCAAGAAAACCAAGACTTTAATCAACATATTTTGCATAGAGGTCGCTCCAAGGCTCAACATACATTTCTTCTTCCACGATTACGCGGAAAGACTGGCCAGGCCGAATCGTCACAGTAGGCACTATGTTCAGGTACTTCTGGATCAAGGGAGAGAATTCACGACGGGCATTTTCCCCAACGTCACCGGCATAACTTCCCTCTTCATCACCAGTACCGCTATAGCTGGACTCACTGCTAATAAGTGCATAAGCCGCCACACCCAGGAACTGCGCCATAAAGTGATAGTCAACTTGATCCTCGATGGCGCCAACGCCTTCGCGGTCAACTGCGGATGCCTTGCTGAAGTCGATTTTATTGCCGTTCGGTAATACGCCCTCTTTGACCAAGAAGGCCACGCGATTAGAAATCGCCTCGTTGACGTTCCTGGTGCGTGCAACACCGATATTTATTTCCGTGCCTTTGGGGAACAGAACATATTGCCGCGTAGTGTCGTAAACATCGTGACTGACAATTGCCTGCAAAGAGCCAGTCATGTAGTCGGAAATAGACTTACGCATTAGCGTTGTCGGGATTAGCGTTCCTGGTGGAACTTTAATCTTCCCGGAAATATCGGCGTTGTATCTGTTGGACTTGGTATATCCAACAACATCCTCCGGCGCCCGGTTGAAGCTACTGGACACCTGCTGCAGCTGTTGCTTGGCCTGTTCCTGGTTGGGAGCAGGCCGGCCCGTAGCATTCGGCAGGCCAGCAGCACCCTTCGATGCCAGCTCAGCGCGCAAGCGCTGGGCCTCCTCGATCCGGCGCCGAACCTCGGCCCGTCGCTCCTCGATGCTGGCCGACTCGTTGAAGGGGCGGTTGAGCGTATCCAGAGCCCCCATCAGGTCATTACCACCACCTGCGGCCACAGAGCTGCGAGGCGCCGCCATCGCGGAGGGCGAAGCAGGCGCAGCCGCCGAGGCGGTAGTATTAGCGCTCTTTCCCAGGTTGCCTTTCGCCAGCCCCCAGCCGCTTTGTGCGCTCTGCAACGCGCGTAGCTTCTCGCGCTGCTCCCACTGGCGCATAGCCTTCTCAGCGGCCGACAGGTTAGCCTCGCCCCCTTGTTGGCCATCTGCTGCAGATCCGCCACTGCTTGCAGTTTTTCCGCTCTGCGCAAGCTTGTTGAATGACTCTTCAAGCGGGCTCAGCTCTTCGTCGGCGCCGGCATCCTGTGCCCCTCGGCTCGGACGGCGGTTGGCCACCAGCTGGTTGAACTGATCTTCACGATCACCCGCCTGGCCGGTCTGCTCTACCTTCGCCGGCTCAGTCTTGGGCTGTGGCTTCCCTCCCATCTTGGAAAAGATATTGATGAGCGTGAGCACGAACAGCAGCGCGAGAACAACGCCAAAGGCAATCCCCAGCCAGAGCTGCAACTTACGCCGGTAAGTTGCAGGCTGTTCGTCAATACGTGGTGCGGCTTCTGTGGTCATGTTGCCCCCTTAGAATTCGCCGTTGGTGCGGCCATCTGCGCGGGCAATACTGATCTTCGCGTCATCCACCCGGAGAGTGAACTTCGGATAAATGCCGGAAATTACGTACATGCCATAAGCATCATCGTATTTGGTCGGAACAATGGCGTTCTTTTCGCCAACTTCAGTTTCGACAGACAGCAATCCACGGTTCGGTTGGAACAGGCGGATGTAAGTGAACCGACCATCATCGTAAACATCGGAAATCAGGCCCTGGGCCGCGAAACCTTTGCCCTGATCCCAGCTGTAGCGGGTGTACACGTGATAACGGAAGCGGCGCAGCGCCTCCATGACGGCCTTACGCTTATCGTCCTCGGCGTCACGGCGCAGCTGCTGCAACTGCTGCTGCATGGTGGCTACCTGGGCGTTTGCGGCAGCTGCCCCCTGGGCCATGAAAGACGACTGTTGGCCTAGGGCCGCGCGAGCCCCCGAGCTGAAGAACATGCCATCGGCCACCACCTTGACGCACACGTCATTCCGGGCGCTGTCTTCGACGCGGTTTGCCACGATGTCATAGGCGTTGCCGTCAGCCGTCCAGGCGCGGATTACGGCCTTCTGGCCCTGCTCTTCTCGGCTGTTGGGCTTGATCATCACTTGGTTGGCCGCGCCCTCTGCGTTCCACAGGTCGGAGCTGCCCACGGGATCCGTGATGTTGTCGGCCGGCAGCTCAACCCGCGTGCCAAGATTGAGCGCGCTGTTGATCTGGATAACGCTGTCCGGCTTCCAATGAATTACCCGGCAAGTAGATGCCTGAGCGCTCACGGCAATCATCAGCAGCACCGGAACGGTGATAGCGGAAAGTTTGGTTTTCATCATTATTTGGCCTCTGCACTCGTGAAACTAGACGGGTCTTCAATCAGTTCGGCTTGCACGATCTCAACGCCAACAGGGTTTACGCGAAGCCAAGTTTTCTTCTTGCTCGACAGCTCTTTCTTTGGCAGTAAACGCCATTGAGCGCGAAGGATTAATTTTTCGGTACCGTTCGGCTTAACTAGCCCGGTCGCCGTTTTTGTGATCCTGGTGAAGTAAATATTCGAGCGAATCACTTCCCCATTCTTTTTATCGAATACCGCGGGAATCTTGTCGTAGTGGTCGGAAAAGCCCCACTCAATTTCAATTCGGTCAGAGTTCTTGTTGACCGAAATATCAGCCGCTTTCTGAGCCGCATTGAACCCGCCTGGCTGGGTACTCACGAAATCGTTGTACATGGGCTGTGACATAAATACGCCGGCCATGCCGAAGTCTCGCTTTATGGTTTCCGGCTGCTGGCCATAGCGCGACTTGATGTAAGTCTCAAACGCCTGGTCAATAGTGGATCGGAAATACAGCTGCTCATCATCCGGCGTGAAGTTATCTACATCTGAAGTACCGTCCGGATAGAGCTTCACATAGACTAACTCGGTATTGTTTTCGGCCTTTTTAAAACCATACCAGGCAAATGCAACTGCCAGAATCACAGCAAACACCTGGAACAGGCACAGCACAAACCAGCGATTTCGCTCTGCGCGAAGCTGTGCGTTCTGCTTGGGCTTATCAGTTTGAGCCTGAACTTTCTGAAGTTCGGCGTCATCCAAACGTGCGTTCATAACGCCTCCTTACTTAAGAAACTTACGGATAGCCATGTTGGTTGCCTTGCCCAAGCCGCCGCTCAGATTGCCCACGCCACCCGCAATCATCGAGGCGAATGCAAATGACGACAGGATGAACAAGATTGCAATAAGCAACATTGCTGACGCATCCAACAGCAAGTACATATTCTCTTTAGCAATCTGAACAACCTGCGCCGGGTCGCCGTAGTCGCCAGCGAAACTTACGCCAAGAGATTCAAGAATGGCTTTTACGGTAATTGCCGCAACCACCATAGTTGCCTTCAGGATGATCAGCAGGAATACAAAGCCACAGAAAAACTTAAACCACCCGTCGAACAGCGGGCGTGTCATCGGCAACAATAGAAACGGCACGAATATCAGACCAGTAATCTTTGCCAGCGCATAGCCAAATTCGGCCCACATTGCCGCCAACCAAAAGACAACATCGAGTAGCCCGCAGATTACCGTCCACTGTACGGTGTAAAGAATCAGTCTGATTGAGTCGAAAAGATCCAGATCGTCGAGAACCACCGCGCCAGTTGCTTTATGGATCCACTGCGATAGGAAGAAATTGTCGGTATTCCCGACCAGGTACTGCTGATAACCGTTAGAGAGCCCGACACCTACCCCCCAAATAGCTTCGGTGAATGCGTTGTAGCTGGCCATCAATCCCAATGTTACGAAGAGATAACAAAGCGCCTCAAGATGAGAAGCCGCATTAAACCCCTCAAAGATAAACTTCACGAACTCGATGAAGAGCAGCAAGAAAGCCAGGGCCAGGAACATCATCCAAGACCAGGTATAAATATCGTTATTGGTGTCTTGCATGATGCCGTTGACGAAGTTCGCCAACGCCCCAGCGAAGATCCCGCGCATCGTATCGGAGAGCGCCGCCTCGGCCGGCTGAATGAGAACCAGAGGCAGCAGAAAGACAACCAACAAGCCCAAGGCCAGGAACAGCGAACGGCGCTGCTTGGGCTGCAGCTGCTGCAAGGGGGAAGGCGGCAGCACCCCCTCCCCTTTCGCCACCAGTCGGGCAGCGCGGGTAGCACGCCAGGCGATGACCATGACAGCCACCGCGCCCAGCGCCACCAATAGGCTCAGGATCGGGATCACTCTTCACCCCCTTTACCAAGGGGGCAGCGGCGCACAATGTTCGCCGTTTGATAGCCCTTGCACTCCATGAACCAGGGATCGTCCTGCGACTGGCGTACCCCGAGGATGTTGGTCTGGATCCACCAGCCTTCTTCGGCGATAGCCTTCTTGCTGGCCGGGCCGGTGCGCCGAGCACTGAAATAGCCGCCCCTCGGTGCAGCCTCCCACTCCTTGCGCAGCTCGATCAGGGCCGCTTCAGCTTGTGCCTTGCTCATGCCGGCGTAATGCTTTTTGGCATAAACCTCGGAGCCACGTGTCGGATAACGCTCGTTAGCTTTGGCAGTGAACTCACTAACGCACTTGTCACGCTCGCCGACCGTTGCAAAGCCCCTCTTCTGGCAGACTTTAATGCCGTCCTGGATCATCTTTCCACGTGCGGCATCGGCTTCATCTGCGACAGCAGCACACGAAACAAATAAGGACAGAAGTGTTGCAATAAAAACTTTCATAGCGAACCTCAATATTCTACAAGGGGCGATTCATTTACGATGATTGGGCGGGCTTGGCGCGCCTTAACTTCGTTCAAAGTCGCTTTGCGCCCTACGTTCTGATTAGAGAAGTAGTGCGACTCCATTTGATTGGAATATTGAAGTTGCGCGTTATTAATGGCGCTTTGCTGCTGCAGCGCCTCGATGACAAGTTCGTTCTGCTCGGCCATTACCTGCAGCGTTGCCAGGTGATCTTCCGGGCCAAGGCTGGCCCGCTTACTGGCAACCTCGCCATAACGCCCCATCTGAACTTCCAGCTCGTCGTCCATGTCCTGGACGAACATGCTTTGCCCGACCGCCAGCTGCTCACGGGCGTAGCTCTGGCGGGCCGTCTCAGTGATGTGCTGCAGAGAATTCGAGTCGTAAGCAATCGACGCCAGATCGTCTTCTATGTCGCTCAGGCGCTGCGCCCGGGGGAAGAGGGTTTCCAGCTCGCGATTGATCTTCGTCCATCGGGCAGAGTCGAAGTCGGGCTTCATGCCCGGATAGGTGTTGATGACACTCCCATACTTCGCATAGATCTGCTGCCACTGCCGGTTAGAAATGCGGTTCTTCAAACCCTCCATCTGCCGCAACATGTGGTCATACTCAATCATCGTCTGCTCATAGAGCTTGATTGCTTCGGCCAGCTGGCTCTCATTGAGCGCGGTTTGCGCCATCGCTTCGGCGTACTGCTGCAACTGGTTGATGTAATCCGTAACAGACTGAGCAATAGCGGCAATATCCACAGTCGGGAAGCCACTCGCAGTTACTGGCACCGGCGCGATGCTCATAACAATTGCAGCAATAGCGGCTCGTAGAGTTACTTTGATATTCATCGTCACTCTCCTTTAAAGATGCGGCTGACCATCTGCTTGACTGCCTCGTCAATATCGTTCGGATATTGCTCCAGCATTTGTTTGACAATAACGGCCTCAGTCGGACGACTGGTGGCAATTACATATTCTTCAGGCGCGACATTGACATTCACCGTTTTTGAAATGCCAACTTCTCGCTGAATGATGTATGCCTGTTTACGCGGAGTGAGCGAGGCGATGGCATCGCACTCGCCGTCTTTGAGCTGGAAGGCTTGCTTGTACAAGTCCTTATCCATTTCCTGGTCGGGCATGAATATCCAGGTGGATGCAGAACTACGCAGAGTGTTCCATTCCGGGATATTCATGTAGTGCTCAGGGCTTTGAGTCCAGAAGCCCATTCCACCGAAGTGCTTGAACCAGGTACGCGCTTTTGCAACGGCGCGCTCTACGGATCCAGGAATACCGAAGATGTATTGGGCTTCGTCAATTTCCAGGAACTTCGGGACACTGCGGTACCGAGGATCCTCAAACAGCCGGATGACACGGTAGAAAATTTCGTTCATCACCAGCTGGGCCAGCTCGGGCATGTCCTTCACCCCGGCCAGGTTGTAGACAGCCAGGCGCTTGTCCATCTGACCAATGCCATCGACCTTGTTGTCGAAGAGGTTTCCGTACATGCCTCCACGCACCCAGCGGTTCAGCTTCTGCTTCAAGCCCTGGGCGCAGTGGTCAGCCAGCGAACTCATGTTCTGCATGTGCGGCGGAAGGTGGAGAACCGCCTGCAGGGCGCGGTCGAGGTCGCGCTGCTCATGGGCATCTAAGCTGCGCAACGCCTCGCTGTCGTTCAGCTTCAACATGATGCGGATCTGCGACAGCATGTGGTGGGTGAAATGCGCGTCGTCCACACCCCCCGCCGCCACGAACGGATTGAACCCGCGATCAGTTTCCGGGTTCTCGATGCGGAAGATCCCCCCATGATCCTTGAAGAACATGGCAAGGGGCTCGTCGCCCGGATCCACGCCGATGGACTGATACAGTGAGCCCAGCCCCTCGCCATTGCCGTACTTCATGAAGTGACCAGCCATGACGTTCTTGGTGAACGACTTACCAGAACGGGTCGGGCCAACGCCGAGGACTAGGCACTTATCGCCAATGAATGGCGTGTAGTGGAATGGCGTGCCGTCATCGCTCTCCAGGATGTAAACCGCTTCCTCCCGCTGCTCACCCCACGTCTTGATGCCTTCGCTGCTCTTGAAGACCAGGGCAGTCGCGCCGGCCTGGGAGGTTGTGAACTCGGAACTGCGGAAGCAGCGATTCGGATAACCAGGCAGCAGCATCGGGAACAAGTCGATCTGCCCAGCACTCTCCCACACCGGATGGAAGCCGCTCTGCGTCAACGCGGTGGCCATCTGGCGACAGGTCTGCCGGAGCTTGGCAGGGTCGCGGTCGAAGACCACAACATGCGAATGGAAGTGGCCATAGCGATCAGGGGTGTTCGCCGCCTCTTCCAGCTCCTGAACCTTCTTCTTGAGGATCCCGCTGTCGTTGATCTTCCGCTCAATCTCTGAGCTGACGTCCTCCCCCTTCATCAGCGCCGACAGCTTCATTTGGCTGCGGTGCAGTTCGTTCTCCTTGCCGGTCAGCATCAACGCTTTCTGCAGCGCCGTAAGCGGACTGAAACGGGTCATCACCAGGTAGTTGCCGTGCTGCAGGATCGGCTTAACGTCTCCCCTCCCCCACATGCCTTCCGGCACATGCTCGGCGCCATAACCCACCATCGACGCAATGCGGGCATAAACGGGCTCAGCGCCCTCGATCTTCAGGCACTCCATGCCGTCGATGTTGACCGGATGGATATCGCCATCTGCCAGCAGCCGGTCCCAATCGTCGCCCGGGACAGCCTCGTCCAGTGCGCTGTCCAGGTACTCGGGTCGCAGGTTGACCAATGCACGGAAAAGCGCCCACTGCTCCCGCACCCCCAGCCGCTGGTTAGACGCGGAGAGGATCTGCAGCTTGGCGTCGAGATCCTCCAAGGAGCTATCCAGAAGGTCGCATTGGCGGCGCAGCTCTTCTTGCTCGACCAGCCAGGCGCCCCAATTGGTCAGCTTGGCCTTCAGCAGCTCCCGCGACTTGCGCTCGAAAGGCGCTGAAAACAGCGCCTTGAGGGTGCCGGTAGCCAGCACCTTGTTGATGTTCTCCGTGGTAGGAACATCGAGCAGCCAAAACAAACGACCGCAACTGAGGTTGCGGTTGTTGTTGAGGAAGTCCATGCGCCGCTTCGACAGCATGTTGCTTCGCGGGTTGTCGCGCTCCTGGAGCGCAACCTTGGCCCCCTCGAAATGCCAGTAATACTGCGAGACAACCAGGTCTTGATTCAGGGTCTGAAGCAAGTTGCGCAGCAGCACGGAGGCTTTTTCCAAGTCCCCCTCACTCAACCCCTTGGGGTCGATACCGGACAGCTCAAGGCCGCCGATGAGGCCGCCTGCATGCGACAGGGTGAAGTCTTGCCATGCCCCGGCGAGCCAGAGGGCTTCGTTGAACGGGGTGCCTACTCGTGCTGCTTCGCCCATGACTTAGAACCCCTGATACCAGGCCAGCAGCAGCGCCAGGTTGAACAGCGCGATACCACCGACGCAGACACGGGCGATCCAGGCAACCGCCGCAGAGCCGGACTTGGGCGCCATCACCCACAGGCCAATACCGGCAGCCGCGGAAACGAAGACGATGAAGAGCACTCCCGGCCCACCGACGAAGTTGACCAGCTCCTGCATGAAACCGGCGAAGGCGGCCAGAGGGCCGTCGCCAGGGGAGCCCAGGTCAACGTCGTTGTTTGCGGCCAAGGCCAGCGGAGAGAGGAAGAGGCTAGCGAACAGCCAGAAAACGCGGTTCAGCATTTGGTTAGTTCCTTTTCGTGATGGTGGTTACTTGCAAGTTGCCGTCAGCACGGCGAGACAGAAGCAGCACACGGCGCCGAGTGCTGCGACTGACGGTGAGCCTGGCCGCAGCAAAGAGGCTGCGCAGCCAGACGATGTAGGCTTCGGGATCGTCCTTGTGGACGAGGTAGACGGGGATCAGTACCAGCAGACCGATGACTAGGCTTGAGCCCAGGCCGAGGTAGATGGGCAGATAGACGCAGAAGACGACAGCAGCGAAGGCGACCAGGAACAGCGTTCCAATGAAAACACGCGACGGGATTCCAAGAATCATGTCGCGCTGGGTGAACACCGCTTTATTTTTGAGGTTGGGGTTTCTATGCTCGCCCATTTATTAACGACTCCTTGTCCAGAAATGTATAGAGATATGCGCATAAATATACACATATCTAGAGCTATGGCAATGCCTAGCCCTACCGGTGCCACTGCATGAGCAGATCAACGCCGACGAACATCACGCTGCCAGGACAAGTCCTGGAAGAGACGGATCAAAAATTGGTGGAACCCTTGCAGTCCGAAAGGTTTTTCGGACGACCATCGCGCTCGATGGTCATACGGGCTTTGCTTGAAATCGCACTTGAGAACAGCGACCGCTTCGATCCTCGGAAGGCTCGCGATTACGAGACTCTGAAGGCCGAGCTGCGCCGGATCCTGTTGGATCGCACGGGGACTTAACCTGGCATCGTCCATTGATGCCTAACGACTAGCGGGGAGGAACTTACCCCGCTGCGTCGTGCCCGCCAAGTCCTTCCATGTCAAAAAACCGAAATGTGTAACTTTCTTCACACATTTCAGACAGGTCTTAGCCAAAAGATTGGCGGATCATAAGAGCAAAGCGACTACCCTGCGTGTAAGCCATTCGCCATGCGGCATCAGCTCAGCAGCCAATTCAGGGCGTCCCGGAGAGCTGCAAGCGGATCGCCGTAGCCCGCATCCTCCGAGCCCGCCACCTGCTCGCCACTCATCAATCCGCGCCACTCATACCAGGCCATTTCCGGCCTACCGTAGACCTCTATCGCATGTATCCGATCCAGCTCAAAGCGATACAAGTTCCGCACCCCTTCCCCTTCTGGCTCTCGCCACTGCGGCGCGGCCTGGCCGACCAGGTAGCCGATGCCGGCACGCTGGCACAACATCACCCAGCAGCTGTAGGCAATATCTTCCTCGGCGGTAGTCCAGCGGTTGACCTGGCGGCGTGACACCCCGAGGAAGTCACCGGCAGCCCGTGGGTCCAGACCAGCCATTTGCAGCACCTGCCGAACTTCCGGCGCAGTTGGTGCCACCCACCCCTCAGCAAACAGACGAAGGCTGTCCCCGCGAACATACGTGGTCGACACCTGATAGGTTCCTTGAGTCTCCATAGTTTTCTCCAGACGTGAGAAAGCGGTGGGCTGCTAAAGCAGCCCACGCTCTGCGAAGGAAAAGTAATCGCTATGGCTGACCACCATGTGATCAATCAAGCGAACCTCAACGAGAGACAATGCGTCCTGGAGCTTCACAGTCAGAGTTCGATCTGCCTGGGAAGGCTCCACGCACCCGCTTGGATGGTTGTGTACGGCTATCGCTGCGGCGGCGTTGCAGGCTAGAGCCTCCTGCACCACCACTCGCGGGTAGACGCTCGCACCGCTGATAGAGCCATGAAACAGGCTCTTATAGGTTAGTACCCGATGCCTGGTATCCAGGAAGATCATTCCGAAGTGTTCATTGCGCTCCGGCCCCAACAGCAGCCGAAGATAGCAACGCACAGCCTCAGGCGACTCTAAAGCTGCTTTCCCCTGCAGCTTGCGCTCCAGGATCTCCAGCGCCTGGGCAATGATGCCCCGTTCCTCATCGGTAAAGTCTTGCATGCGGAATTCTCCGTTTGTGACGCCGAGCCATTCGCACGGCGCAGGCAGTATAGCCCCGCTAGAGCCCCTTGAAGTAGTCCGCCCGCTCCTGCTGCTCGCGCTCCAGCAACTCGTCCGCGAAAAGCGGCGCCTGTCTCTGCAAGCGAGCCTCCAGCCTCTTGAGACGGACAGCTCCCTTGCGCTCGGCAGTCCACCGCTTGACCGCCTTAGACTGCGGAAAGTCAACGCACAGCCCGTAGCCCTGCGGCCTGGTAGCCCAACAATCAAGAATCTCCTGGGGCGCCCTCTGACCAGGCGGCACCTGCACCACCATAAGCTCCAGCGGCCCCGGGCACGGCGTATACGGCAGGCACCACCGCACCGAATATCGCCACCGAATGTCTACCGCTCCCGGCACACCAGCTTCGCTCGACTTCATTCCGAACCCCCCACAGGTGGCCCGGCTCACGCCGGGCCGGGCTGTCATCAGTCGATGATATGAGCGATGGTGTTCCACTCCACATGCTCGCGCGCGAACGCGAGCAGCCAGTGGTAGTGATCGGCCAGGCCGTCGAGCTGGTAGCGCCCCCAAACGCGATTGATCGCAAAGAGGCAGGCAACGATGCCAGCGGCATCGGCGCTCAGCTCACCCTCATTACCGCTACCCTGGCTCAGCAGCACGAAGCGTTCAGGTGCATTCGGCGCCATGTAGAAGCCGCCATTCGACAGCTCGTAGAACTCCCAATAGCCGCCCTGGTAGGCGCTGGCCAGCTCGCCCATTGCATCCATGACAGCATGCTCAACGACCATCATCAGACGGCCGAAATGACGCGGAAGGGTGTTCAAGCGAGAGCGCTCGGAAACGCGGCGGGAGGAAACAGCAGAGAGTTGTTGCGTGGTCATGTCGGAATTCTCCGGGTAAGGGTCGAACCATTCGTCCAACCTGCAGGGCCCATTATACAGAGCCTCGGCCTGCCGATCAAGAATTATGATTGCATTTTTAGCATTCCAGGCAGCTGCCGGCACCGAATAATGATTGCAAAAAAGAAAGGGGCTCAAGGCCCCTTTCCACTCACCACACCGCGCGAAGCCCTTGCGTGACCTCATCGAGGTCAGGCATGGGGTCGCCCGCAGCTTCATTGTCCCGGTCGATCAGCTCCACCGCCAACCCCTGCACGTCCGACCACACCCCTTGCAAGCAACCACCACTGATGAGAACCACCACGGTCGATTCGGGCATGCTCCCCTTCAGTGCCTCCCTGGTGGATTCAACCAGGGGCAATGGGGCTATCTGACTGTCTTCCCAACTGTCGATAGACAGCCAGCGAGACAACAGGTTACGCAGCAGCTTCAGCTCTTCACAGGTATCGGTCATTTCAGAGTTCTCCGGTTGTTGCGCTGAGCCATTCGCCCAGCGAGGCCAACTCTAGCACACCCCCCACTGATTGCATTTTCTCGACCTGGTGGATCCTCGATGGCGGAAAAACGATTGCAATCTGCCCTGCAGGATCCGCGCGGCCGGCGCCGGCCGTCACGGTGGCCACGTCCACCAGCTGCAGCAGCTCGACCTCGG
>NZ_FOJP01000019.1 GCF_900111835.1 Metapseudomonas otitidis | reverse complement strand
GGCGTCACCACCTTCAAGGACGAAGCCGAAGCCCTCGCCATCGCCAACGACACCGAGTTCGGCCTCGGCGCCGGCCTCTGGACCCGCGACATCAACCGCGCCTGGCGCATGGGCCGTGGCATCAAGGCCGGCCGCGTCTGGACCAACTGCTACCACCTGTACCCGGCCCACGCCGCCTTCGGTGGCTACAAGAAATCCGGCGTCGGCCGCGAAACCCACAAGATGATGCTCGACCACTACCAGCAGACCAAGAACCTCCTGGTCAGCTACGACATCAACCCCCTGGGCTTCTTCTGACCCCACACGCCCCACGAAAAACGCGGCCTCGGCCGCGTTTTTTCGTTTCAGCCAGCCCCCACACGCACCGGGTCGCGGCGACAAACGTAGGATGGGCAGAGCTGTGCGAAGCCCATCATTGCGGGGCCAGGGCACGGAGCGATGCGGTTCGCCGAGCTCACCGCATCCTACGGACACGACCGTGCGTGGATCGCGTTTCATCGATCCACCGCCGGAGCCATTTCGCTCCCACGGGGTGTTGCCCGGTGGGCTGAAGCCCACCCTACATGGCCGTCACGTAATGGGCATCGATGCGGTTCGCCGAGCTCACCGCATCCTACGGATGCGACCGTGCGTGGATCGCGTTTCATCGTTCCACCGCCGGAGCCATTGCCGAACGCCACACGCGCCGAGGTACGGGGAAGGTGTGGGAGCGGTTTCAACCGCGAAGAGCCTCGCGAATGAACTCGCTCCCACGGGGGCTGCCCGTGGGTTGGCGCGCTCCTCGTAGGGTGGGCTTCAGCCCACGCTGACTACCGCTGGTGGGCTTAAGCGGAACGCCGCCCGGCCCACCTACAGAGCGGCGTGGTACGCGAGGATCTAGCGCTCTTCCCCCCGCCATTGCCGGGGGCTGACGCCGAACCAGCGGCGGAAGGCGCGGGAGAAGGCGCTGGTCTCGGAGTAGCCCAGCAGCGGGGCGAGTTCGGAGATGGGGCGTTGGCGGCGGCGCAGGTAGTGCAGCGCCAGTTCGCGGCGGGTGCGCTCCACCACCTGGCTGAAGCACAGCCCCTGCTCCCGCAGGCGGCGCTGCAGGCCGGCGGGGGTCATTTCCAGGCGTTCGGCGATGCGTTCGAGGCAGGGTTCGCCTTCGGACAGGGCCAAGCGCACCTGGGTGCCCAGTTCCTCCAGCAGGCTGGGGGCATTGGCGCCGGCGCCCAGGCGGTGGATCACGTCCTGGAAGAGGAACAGCAGGTTCGGGTCGCGCTCCGGCATCGGCTTGCCCTGCACGTCCCCCTTGGGCACCAGCATGAAGTTGCACGGCCGGCCGAACTGCACCGGCGCGCCGAAGGCGTCGCCATGCTCGTGCCACTCCTCCGGCCGCTCATGCTCGAAGGCCACCGCACGCGGCGCCCACTGCGGGCCCAGCACGTGACGCAGCAGGTTCAGCGCCATGCCCAGCGTCAGCTCGGCATCCTGCCGGCGGTCGAGGATGGCGCCATGGCGCACCTGGTAGTCGAAGCGGTAGCACTCACCGCAGTCCACCAGACGGATCAGCGTGCTGTGCTGGTGATAGGGGAAGGCCCCGGCGAAGTTCTTCAGCGCCTCCTCCAGGGTGTCCGAGAACAGCCCGACATACCCCAGCAACCCCAGGTCCCGGGGCTGGAACTGCTGCCCGTAGCGCAGCCCGAAGTTGTCGCAGCCCGATTGCCGGGCAGCCTCCTCCAGCACGTCGCAGTAGTTGGGCAGCGCCAGGCTCAGGGTCGGGTGGCGCAGTTGCTCGGGGTCGATCCCGGCCCGGCCGAACACCAGGTCCAGGTCGCCGCCCTGGCGGGTGATGAACTGGTCGAGGCCACTGGCCGCCGCCGACAGCACGCCGACGTTGCTCGCGGGGGGCATCTGCAGGCTGGCGGATGAAAGCAGGGGCTGGCTCATCACGGGGTACCGGGTTCTTAAATTGATCACCCGTTCAAGCAAAAGCCATGCCTCGTCCACGGCCGCCGAAGGGGGCGTGCCGGAGGCACCGTGGCCAGGGCTTCGCACCCTCCCTGTGCAGGCTGGAGGCCGCGCGCACCGGGCCGGAGCACGCTTTTCATGGGGCGATGGGTAACACCCCAGCGACTTGACCGCAGAGGCGCCACCGCGCTTCCCACGGTCAAGTCCTGGGGCCGGTCGGTGGCTACCATCGACCCATCCCCCAATGGACTGTGCGGGTGTTTGCGCGCCGAGCGTCGCCGAGGACAGGCGGTTTCCAACAACAACAAAGCCCGCGAGGGCTGAGGAGTCCCGATGAGCACGACACAACTCAAACCCACGCTCGGCACCCTGCACCTCTGGGGTATCGCCGTGGGCCTGGTGATTTCCGGCGAGTACTTCGGCTGGAGCTATGGCTGGGGCACCGCCGGTACCCTGGGCTTCCTGGTGACGGCACTGATGGTCGCCACCATGTACACCTGCTTCATCTTCAGCTTCACCGAACTGACCACCGCCATCCCCCACGCGGGCGGCCCCTTCGCCTACAGCCGCCGGGCCTTCGGCGAGAAAGGCGGGCTGATCGCCGGCATCGCCACACTCATCGAATTCGTCTTCGCCCCGCCGGCCATCGCCATGGCCATCGGCGCCTACCTCAACGTGCAGTTCCCCGACCTGGACCCGAAGCACGCCGCCGTGGGGGCCTACTTCGTGTTCATGACCCTGAACATCCTCGGCGTCAGCATCGCCGCCACCTTCGAGCTGGTGGTCACCGTGCTGGCCGTGGCCGAGCTGCTGGTGTTCATGGGCGTGGTCGCGCCGGGCTTCAGCTTCTCCAACTTCGTGCTCAACGGCTGGGCCGGGAGCAATGAGTTCAGCCTCGGTGCCTTCTCCGGCATCTTCGCCGCCATCCCCTTCGCCATCTGGTTCTTCCTCGCCATCGAGGGCGCCGCCATGGCCGCCGAGGAAGCCAAGGACCCGAAACGCACCATCCCGCGCGCCTACATCGCCGGCATCCTGACCCTGGTGTTCCTCGCCATCGGCGTGATGATCATGGCCGGCGGCGTGGGTGACTGGCGCGAGCTGTCCAACATCAACGACCCGCTGCCCCAGGCCATGAAGGCCGTGGTCGGCAACGACTCCACCTGGATGCACATGCTGGTGTGGATCGGCCTGTTCGGCCTGGTGGCCAGCTTCCACGGCATCATCCTCGGCTACTCCCGCCAGTTCTTCGCCCTGGCCCGCGCCGGCTACCTGCCCCGTGGCCTGGCCAAGCTGTCGCGCTTCCAGACCCCGCACCGCGCCATCATCGCCGGCGGTGTGGTGGGCATCGCCGCGATCTACAGCGACGGCCTGGTGAACCTGCAGGGCATGACCCTGACCGCCGCGATGATCACCATGAGCGTGTTCGGCGCCATCGTCATGTACATCATCAGCATGCTCAGCCTGTTCAAGCTGCGCCGCAGCGAACCGAACCTGGAACGCACCTTCCGCGCCCCCGGCTACCCGGTCGTCCCCGCCATCGCCCTGGTGCTGGCCGTGGTCTGCCTGGTCGCCATGGCCTGGTTCAACACCACCATCGGGCTAATCTTCCTGGGGTTCATGGCCGCAGGCTTCGTCTGGTTCCAGTTCACCGCGCACCACCGCGCCAGTGCACCGGAAGACGCCCTGCTCAGCCGCGTGTGACGACAATGCCCCGCCCAGCCAACCGGGCGGGGCCCGGATGGAGATCGAGATGGCAAGCTACTCCCACAGTGTCGGCGGCCAGACCTGGCGCTTCGACAGCCTTCGCGAGGTGATGGCCAAGGCCAGCCCGGCCCGCTCCGGCGACTGCCTGGCGGGCGTCGCCGCCAGCAGCGACGCCGAGCGCGTGGCGGCGCAGATGACCCTGGCCGAGGTGCCGCTCAAGCGCTTCCTCGACGAAGCGCTGATCCCCTACGAGCAGGACGAGGTCACCCGGCTGATCCTCGACACCCACGACCGGGCCGCCTTCGCCCCGGTGAGCCACCTCACCGTGGGCGACTTCCGCGACTGGCTGCTGGGCGAGTCCGCCGACGAGGCGGCCCTGCGCAACCTGGCGCGGGGGCTGACCCCGGAGATGGCCGCCGCCGTGTCGAAGATCATGCGCGTGCAGGACCTGGTGCTGGTGGCGCAGAAGATCCGTGTGGTCACCCGCTTCCGCAACACCATGGGCCTGCGCGGCCGACTCTCCACCCGCCTGCAACCGAACCACCCCACCGACGACCCCGCCGGCATCGCCGCGAGCATCCTCGACGGCCTGCTCTACGGCAACGGCGACGCCATGATCGGCATCAACCCGGCCACCGACAGCATCGCCTCCATCAGCGCCCTGCTGGAGATGCTCGACGCCATCATCCAGCGCTACGAGATCCCCACCCAGGCCTGCGTGCTGACCCACGTCACCACCTCCATCCAGGCCATCGAGAAGGGCGTGCCGCTGGACCTGGTGTTCCAGTCCATCGCCGGCACCGAAGCGGCCAACAGCAGCTTCGGCATCAGCCTGGAGATCCTCCGCGAGGGCTACGAAGCCGGGCTGTCGCAGAAGCGCGGCACCCTCGGCAACAACCTCATGTACTTCGAGACCGGCCAGGGCAGCGCCCTCTCGGCCAACGCCCACCACGGCGTCGACCAGCAGACCTGCGAGACCCGCGCCTACGCCGTGGCCCGCCACTTCGACCCGTTCCTGGTCAACACCGTGGTCGGCTTCATCGGCCCGGAATACCTCTACAACGGCAAGCAGATCATCCGCGCCGGCCTGGAAGACCACTTCTGCGGCAAGCTGCTCGGCGTGCCCATGGGCTGCGACATCTGCTACACCAACCACGCCGAAGCCGACCAGGACGACATGGACATGCTGCTGACCCTGCTCGGGGTCGCCGGCATCAACTTCATCATGGGCATCCCCGGCTCCGACGACGTGATGCTCAACTACCAGACCACCTCCTTCCACGACGCCCTCTACGCCCGCCAGAGCCTGGGCCTCAAGCCCGCGCCCGAGTTCGAGGCCTGGCTGGAACGCATGGGCATCGCCAGCCAGCAGGACGGCCGCGTGCGCCTCGGCGAGCAGCTGCCGCCGGCCTTCCGCCACGCCCTGGGGAAAATCGCCTGAGGAGAGGCCCGATGACCGACCCGAAACGCCCCGCCACCGCCAACCCCTGGCAGGCCCTGCGCGCCCTCACCCCGGCGCGCATTGCCCTCGGGCGCGCCGGCACCAGCCTGCCCACCCAGGCCCAGCTGGACTTCCAGTTCGCCCACGCGCAGGCCCGCGACGCCGTGCACCTGCCGCTGGACACCCCGGCCCTGGCCGCCGAGCTGGAAGGCCTCGGCCACGCCAGCCTGCGCCTGCACAGCGCCGCCGCCGACCGCCACACCTACCTGCAACGCCCCGACCTCGGCCGGCGCCTGGACGCCGCCTCCGCCGAGCGCCTGCGCGAACACGCCGCGAATCATCCCGAGGGCTACGACCTGGCCGTGGTGGTGGCCGACGGCCTGTCCGCCCTCGCCGTGCAGCGCCACACCCTGCCCTTCCTGCGGCGCTTCCTCGACCAGGCCGCCAGCGAGAACTGGCACCTCGCCCCCATCACCCTGGTGGAACAGGGCCGCGTCGCCGTGGCCGACGAAGTGGGCGAGCTGCTCAAGGCGCGCATGGTGGTGATCCTCATCGGCGAGCGGCCCGGCCTCAGCTCGCCGGACAGCCTCGGCCTGTACTTCACCTGGGAACCGCGTATCGGCCTCACCGACGCCAGCCGCAACTGCATCTCCAACGTGCGCCTGGAAGGCCTCTCCTACGGGCTGGCCGCCCACCGCCTGCTGCACCTGATGCGCGAGGCCTGCCGCCGCCAGCTCTCCGGGGTGAACCTCAAGGACGACTCCGACGTGCCAGTGCTGGACGGCCCCGAAGGCGGCCCGCGCGGCAACTTCCTGCTGGGCGGCGACTGACACCGCCCCGGCGCCCGGGCCGGAACACCGGCCCGTGGCGGCGGTCTGACACTGCACCGCCCTTACACGAGCCTGGTGCCCATGGAGCCTTCCCCATCGCCCAACGCCGGCGATCCCGCTGACCCCGACTACGCGCGCCTGGTGGACGCCGTCACCGACTGCGCCCTCTGCCTGCTGACCCCCGACGGCGTGCTGCGCAGCTGGAACCGTGGCGCCCAGCAGGTGCTCGGCCACACCCCCGGCGACGCACTGGGCCGCCCCCTGGCGGACCTGTTCACCGACGAGGACCGCGAGGCCGGCGTGCCGGCGCGCTGGCTCGAGGCCGCCCGGGTCGACGGCCACGCCCGCGAGGAAGGCTGGATGCGCCGCCACGACGGCTCGCCGATCTGGGCCGAGCGGGTGCTCGACCTCATCCCCACCGCGCACGGCGCCCCCCTCGGCCTGGCGCTGCAGGTCCGCGACCTCAGCGAGCGCCATGCCCGCGACCTGCTGCAGGACGAACAGCGCATGCAGCTGTTCCACGCCCAGAAGCTGGAAGCCCTCGGCCAGCTCAGCGGCGGCCTGGCGCAGGACTTCAACGAACTGCTCACCATCATCCTCAGCGCCTCCGCCCTGGCCGGGCGAAGCACCGACGAGACCCGCCGCAAGGAACTGCTCGGCCACATCCACGAGGCCGGCCTGCGCGGCCGCCACCTGACCCAGCACCTGCAGGCCTTCGCCGGGCGCCGCGAACAGCAGGTGCAGGTGCTGCAGCTCGAAGGGCTGCTGCACACCGCGCAGATGTTCTTCATCCAGGCCCTGCCCCGCCACCTGACCCTGGAACTGCAGGTGCGCCCGCCCCTGCACCCGGTAGAGGTGGATTTCGGCCAACTGGAAATGAGCCTGCTCAACCTGGTGTTCAACGCCCGCGACGCCATGCCCCCGGGCGAGGGCACCATCGTCCTGCGGGCCGAGAACCGCTACCTGGACGGCAGCTGGGACGACCTCGTCGGCAGCTTCGTGCGCATCAGTGTCAGCGACGAGGGCAGCGGCATTCCCGAGGCCCTCCTGCCGCGCATCTTCGAGCCCTTCTTCACCACCAAGCCCCTCGGCGAAGGCACCGGCCTGGGCCTCAGCCAGGCCTGGGGCTTCGCCCGCCAGCAAGGCGGCGGCCTGCGCGTGGAGAGCCTGCCGGGCCAGGGCGCCACCCTCGCCCTCTACCTGCCGGCCTGGCAGCCCGGCGCCGCTGCAAATGGGCGGAACTTGCCCGAGGCGGACGACTCTATCGCTGGCAGGCGCCCCGGCGCGTAGAATCCCACCGCCCCGGACGCGGGGCATGCGAGCCGAAGCGGCTCCCCATCGAGCGAAAAACAGCACAGAAGCAGGCCAGAACTTGGAACAGCTAGAACGCCTCCACAGTGGGATCGAGGGACTGGACGCCCTGTTGAAGGGAGGCCTGGTGGCCGGCGCGTCCTACATCGTCCAGGGCCGTCCCGGCTCGGGCAAGACCATCCTCGCCAACCAGATCGGCTTCAACCACGTGCGCAACGGCGGCCGTGTGCTGGTGGCCACCCTCCTGGCGGAAACCCACGAGCGCCTGTTCCAGTTCCTCTCCACCCTGAGCTTCTTCGACGCCTCCAAGGTCGGTGACGAGATCCAGTTCGTCAGCGCCTTCGACACCCTGGAGAACGAAGGCCTCGACGAAGTGGTGCGCCTGCTGCGCCGCGAGATCAGCCGGCAGAAAGCCACGGTGATGATCGTCGACGGCGTGCTCAATGCCCGCTCCAAGGCGGACACGCCGATGGACACGAAGAAATTCATCTCCGAGCTGCAGGGCCACGCCGCCTTCGCCGGCTGCACCGTGCTCTTCCTCACCAGCGCCCGCCTCGACGACGGCAGCCCCGAGCACACCATGGTCGACGGCGTCATCGAACTGGGCGAGGAACTGGTGGGCAACCGCTCGGTGCGCCGCATCCACCTGCGCAAGACCCGCGGCAGCGGTTCCCTGTCCGGCCTGCACGAGTGCGAGATCACCGAGAACGGCCTGGTGGTCTATCCGCGGCTGGAATCCCTCTACAGCCGCCCGACCCTGCCCGAGGACGCCACGCCCCGGCGCATCGCCAGCGGCACGCCGGACCTGGACGCGTTGATCGAAGGCGGCCTGCCCGTCGGCTCGGTGACCCTCGCCATGGGCCCCGCCGGCGTCGGCAAGACCTGCCTCGGCCTGGGCTTCCTCGGCCAGGCCAGTGTCGACGAGCCGGCCCTGCACTTCGGCTTCTACGAATCCCCCGCGCGCCTGCGCCTCAAGGCCCGCGCCCTGGGCTTCGACCTGGAGGCGCTGGAGAAGGCCGGCGTCCTGCACCTGGCCTGGCAACCGCCCACCGAAGGCCTGCTCGACGCCCTGGGCGGCCACCTGATCGCCGAGGTGCAGCGCCTGGGTATCAAGCGCCTGTTCATCGACAGCTTCGGCGGCATGGCCCGGGTGGCCAGCAGCCAGGCGCGACTGGTGGAGTTCTTCGGCGCCCTGCTGGGCCAGCTGCGGGCGATGGGCGTGACCATCGTCGCCACCTGGGAGATGCGCGATCTCTACAGCGCCGACATCAACGCCCCGGCGCCCGAGCTGTCGAGCATCGTGGACAACCTGCTGCTGATGCGGTTCGTGGAAGTGAATGCTGAACTCAAGCGCTCACTGGCCATTCTGAAGATGAGGGACAGCGGGTATGACCCCGCCCTGCTGGAGCTGCAATTCACCTCGAGCGGACTGCGTCTGGACAAGAACTTCCGCCAGGTGACCTCCGTACTCTCCGGCAACGCGACACGCGTCTGATGGGCGCACAACCGGCCAACCGCTGATGACAACGATCCTGGTAGTCGACGACGAGTATCTGATTGCCGACATCCTCGCCTACGCACTGGAGGACGAGGGCTACATGGTGGTCAAGGCCGGCAACGGTCGCAAAGGCCTGGACGTGCTCGACCGCGAGCGCCCGTCCCTGGTGATCACCGACTTCATGATGCCGGTGATGGACGGCCTGGAATTCGCCCGCGCCATCCGCGAGCGCCCCCAGTACGCCGAGCTGCCGGTCATCCTCATGAGCGGCGCCCAGGGCAACATCGGCCGCCAGCATGGCGACCTGTTCGCCGCCGTGTTCGACAAGCCCTTCGACATCCACGCCGTGCTGGCCAAGGTGGCCGAGCTGATCGGCCCGGGCGAGCCCAGCCACGGCTGACCGCCACGCCACGATTGCCAGCATCGCCCGCCTCCCGGAAACTGCGCGCTTTCCCAGCTTCCAGCGGAGACCCGCCGTGTCCACATCCCCCGAACTCGCCAGCGACCCGTCCTGGCTCGCCCGCTGCCAGGCCGCCGCCCTCGACCCGCAGGCCCGCTTCGCCGCCCGCCAGGCCGTGCTCGACGATGCCGCCGCGCTGGACGCCACCCTCTACCGTGCCGACGAGGAGGACGAAGACGCCGAGGAAGAAGACCTGGGCGACGCCCGCGTGCTGATCGAAGGCCCCTTCGTCATCCCCGCCGACTGGAGCGAAGCCGACCGCGAGGCCTACTTCGACGGCAGCGACCCGGCCCTGTTCGTCCAGGCCCGCATCGAATGCCTGGCCCCCGCTTCCAGCCGCCAGCACTTCACCCCCGAACCCGGCGACCAGGTCGCCCTCACCCGCCCGGACGGCCTGGTGGAGATGTACTTCCTCTACGAAGCCTTCGAAGACGACCACGGCCACCACTGCGTACTGATCCGCGACGAAGACACGCTGTTCTGACCCCGCTGCCTCCGGGAACGCCCGGCGTATCCCTGGGCCAGCGATGGGCTTCGCACAGCTCAGCCCATCCTACGGACGGCGGGCCCGTGGATGCGGTGAGCTCGGCGAACCGCATCGATCCAAGACGGAGCTGAAACCCAAACTACGGCCTGAACCGCAGGGTGGGCTTCAGCCCACCATCGAAACTGCCAACACCACCCCACGCAGCGCCCATCCCCCGTGCCCGCACCTGAAGGTAGCCCGGGCTTCAGCCCGGGACCACGGCGCATCCCTGGTCCAACGATGGGCTTCGCACAGCTCAGCCCATCCTACGGACGGAGCTGGCTCGTAGGATGCGGTGAGCTGTGCGAACCGCATCGATTCACGGCGGGGATGAAGCCCAGGCTACGGCCTGAACCGTAGGGAAAGCTTCAGCCCACCAGCAGAGCCGCCGGCAACCACTTGGTGGATGGAAAGAGCGCCATCCACCCTACGCGAGCCCCGTCATAGACGCGTTGTAGGGTGGATCGCGCTTCATCGATCCACCGTTCGGCACGGCTTCGGGGTTATCCCAGCCCACCATCAGGCTCACGCGCTCAGAGATCCGGCGCGCGGGCGGCCAGTACGGCGGTGGCGCCCTGGGGGCGGCGGCAGTACCAGATCACCCGGCTCACGCCCCGGGTGATGGCGACGTAGGCCAGGCGCAGGTTCTCGTCGCGCATGGCCTGGTCGTAGCTGTTGCGGAAGTAGCCGCTGTGGGCGTACAGCGCATTGCGCAGGGGGTAGGATTCCGGCGGCTGGCAGTCGTCGACGATCACCGCCACCTCCGCCTGCAAGCCCTTGGCCCGGTGGATGGTCAGGGCCTTCACTGGCAACCCCGGTTCCAGCGCCGTCTGCACCGTGCGCAGGGTGTCGTTGCGCCGGCCGAGCAGTAACACCGGCGTGCGCTCGGCGCGCTCCAGGCCGGCCACATGGGCGCACTGGGCCTGCAGCTCGGCCACCAGCGCCGACAGGCCGCCGGGTAGTTCGAAGCCCTGCACCAGCCGCACGCCATGGTCGCCCGGCCGGGCCTCGCGCACGGCGCGGCAGGTCTTGTCCTGCTTGAAGGCCACGCCACCCAGCACCGCCTCGCCGTCGCGCACCACGGCGTCAATGGAGCGGTAGTTGGTCTCCAGGCGCAGCACCGCGCTCTTCTTGCCGCGGCCCTTGGCGAAGTGGCGGTCGAAATCCATGAACAGCTCCGGCGAGCTGCCGCGCCAGCCGTAGATGGACTGCCAGTCGTCACCGATGGCCATCAGGCTCGGGGTTTCCCCGGCCTGCGCCAGGCGCTCGTGGGCGGCCCGCAGCCAGCGGACGATCTGCGGGGAGATGTCCTGGAACTCGTCGATCAGCAGGTGGGTCAGCGGTACCAGCGCGGGCAGCTTCAGCCCGCCCTTTTCCAGCCGCTCGGTGAGTTCGCAGAACGCCATGTTGAAGGTGGCCAGCCCGCGCTGGCGCAACAGCGCCTGGAAACGCGCCCAGAAGGGTTGCAGCGCGCGGATGAACTGCTGGTCCCGCTGGGGGCAGGCCAGGGCGTCCGGCTGCAATGCATCCACCCGCAGCCCCAGGCTCTCGATGAACCCGGCCTGCACGTGGAACGCCTCCGGCAGGGCCATCGGCCCCAGCTCGCCGGCCAGGCGCAGGGGGCCTTCCGGGGTCTTCGACAGCACCGCATCGGGCTCCAGGCCCAGCAGGGCGTGGACCGCCGTGCGGAAGCCGACGTCCTCGGCGTAGCAGGCGTGGTAGGCCTCCTGCAGCAGGCGCTGCTGGGCCGGCTTCAGGCGGCCGGCGGCCAGGGGGTTGTCCGGCTCGTCGCCGGCATCGCGGCTGTCCAGTTGCTCGAACCAGGCGCTCACGCCCATTTCGCTCTTGGCCAGCACGCCCATGGCCGAGTGGAAGGTGCGCACGCACTGGCGCGCCTGGGCCGCGTCGAAGGGCACCTGCCAGAACGCCAGTACCCGCATCAACTGCTCGCGCAGCTGGGCGCAGGAGGCGTTGGTGAAGGAGATGACGGTGAGCTTGGCCGGGTCGACGCCCAGGTGGGCCAGCAGGTAGACCACCCGCAGCAACAGGGTGGTGGACTTGCCCGAGCCGGCGCCGGCGAAGATGCGCGTCAGCGGTCCGCGGGCAAGGATCATCGCCCACTGCTCGTCGGACGGCGCCGCCACCACACCCGCCGCGACGGCTTCGGCCACCCGCGCGCGCATCGCCTCTTCGGCCCCCTTGCGCCGGGGCAACGCGGCGGCGCGGTAGACGCTCGGGCCCTCGACGGCCGTGCGGGCCCCGCCAGGTTCCTTGGGGGCGGACTTGCGGGCGGTGGTGCGGCCCTTGCCTTCGCTGGCCTTCTTGTTGCGCCCGCGCGGGCGCGCCTTCTTCTGCTGCGCCTGGGCACGGGCCAGGGCCTGGGCGGCTTCGGCGGCCTCGCGTTCGGCACGCAGGTAGGCGGTGGTGCGCGGGAAGCAGCGCACCAGGGTTCCGGAGATCAACGCGGTGTAGCGCTTGACGGCAGACAGCATCCAGCAGGTCCATCGGCAGTGAAACAGGGCGGCGATGATACGGGCTCCCGGGGCCGGCGTCAGTTGCTGGCCCCTGGCCAACCCGGCAAGGCCTTGCCCGGAGCCGGCAAGCCCACGCCGCTTCGACCGGTACGGGATACGCGCCACCCCTTGCCACGCCTGGCTTGCAGCCACCTGGCCCGCTTTATGCTGAACGCCGGTGTCCGCAGATTCGGGGAATCCACCCATGACCCTCATCAACAACAACTCGCCGCTGGCCGGCTACCTCGCCTCGCTGGCCGGCAACAAGGCCGGCAACAGCGGCACGTCCGGCACCACCGACAAGCCGCAGACGCCCTCCGACCCCATTGCCGACCTGCGCAAGCTCGCCGCCAACCTGGTGGCCCAGGGCCGCGGCGGCCTGATGAATGCCATGGCCGGCGACACCGGCAACGTCATCACCAACGCCACCCAGGCCAGTCAGGCCGGGCTCAACGGCAGCGGCGGCGCCAAGCTGCAGTTGCCCGACGTTTCCAGCCTCGACCGCGACGACGCCGCCAAGCTGCTCACCCAGGTGCAGAAGCTGCTGGACAAGAACCTGGGCGGCGGCCTGTCCTTCGTCGGGGTGAACGGCAACCAGCAGACCCAGTCCCTGGAAACCTACCGCGACTGGCTGCAGGCCAAGGGCGGCATCAGCGTCTACGCCTGAGGCGCCTCCACCGGCCCCTTCTCAGCGCAGGGCTTCCTGCAGCAGCGCCCAGTAGCGCGGGTGCAGGCTGATGTCGTTGTGCCCCACGCCCTCCAGCGGCTCCAGCCGCGCCACACCGGGGGCGAAGTGCCGGGCGAGGCGTTCGGCGTGGGCCGGGGGAATCACCCGGTCCTGCCCTGCCACCAACAGCAGGCTCGGCGTCCGCAGGGCTCCGACCCGTTCCACCGAGCGGTAGCGATCCTTCAGCAGCCAGCCCACCGGCACCCAGGGGAAGCGCTCCGCCGCCACCGCCTCGATGCTGTCGTAGGGCGTGACCAGCACCAACCGCCTCACCGGCCGGGCGCTGGCCACCTGCACGGCAACGCCGGAGCCGAGGCTGCGCCCCACCACATCCACTTGCGGGTGCATGGCCTGCACCTGGTCGAACAGGGCCAGGGCGTCGCGCACGATCAGCGCTTCGGAGGGCTCGCCGGCGCTGCCGCCGTAGCCCGGGTAGTGCATCAGGTACAGCGCGCGGTCGGGGAAGGCCTGGCGCAGTTCGGGCAGGTTGAGGGAGACGTCCTCGGCATTGCCGCCGAAGTACAGCAGCGCCCGGGGCCCGTCGTGGGCCTGCACCGTGACCTGCAGCGGCCCCTCGGGGCGGGTGAGTTCGAGGGTGCTGCCCGGCGCGTCGAGGGTGCGCGGCTGGGGCACGTAGAGCAGTTGGCGCTGGAACAGGTAGAGCCCGGCGCAGAGCAGCAGGTAGAGGGCGACCAGCACGGTCGCGAGGGTGATCAGAAAGCGGGTCATGGCAGCTCCTGGCAACGCCCTGCGAGGGCACCTCCAACGATTCAGAGGTGCCCTGGAGGCGCCGCCCGATCTTTCCACAGGGCCGCCAGGCCCGCTATCGACCGGTGATCAGAAGCTGAAGTCGACCTTGGTCCACAGGGTGCGACCCGGCTCGTTGATCGCCTCAGGGTCGGCGGGGAAGCCGAACCCGGCGTCGCCGGCGCGGTTGAGGTGCTCGGAGTAGGCCTTGTCGAAGAGGTTGTCGACCCCGGCGCTGACCTTGAGGTTGGACGTCAGGCGGTAGGCGCCGTTGAGGGAGAACACGCCGAAGCCGCCGCTCTTGTCGAAGTCCTGGCCGACCACGTTGCCCTGCTTCTCCGCCACGCGGTTCTGCGCGGCCACCACGCGCCACAGGGCACCGGCACTCCAGGCGTCCTGCTCGTAGGTGAGCCCCAGGCGCGCTTCCAGCGGCGGCATCTGCGGCAGCGCGCGACCGTCGGAGCTGTTCTTGCCCCAGGCGTAGGCCAGGGTGCCGTCCACCTTCCAGTTGTCGTCCAGGCGGTAGGCCGCGCCCAGCTCGCCGCCCATGATGCGCGCGTCGATGTTATCGGCGCGGGAGGTGGCACCCATCATCCCCGGGGTGTAGGTGAACAGGATGTAGTCGCGCACCTGGCCGATGTAGCCGGAGGCCCAGGCTTCCAGGTCGCCGTCGTTGTACTGCACGCCGAAGTCGAGCTGGGTGGTCTTCTCCGGCTTCACGCCGTCGAAGGCGTTGACCGAGCCGGCCGGGCCGCTGCCGGGGGAGTACAGCTCCCAGTAGTCGGGGAAGCGCTGCACGTGGCCGAGGCCGGCGTAGAGGGTGGCCGGGGCATCCGCCAGGTCGTACTCGTAGCGCATGAAGCCGCTGGGCAGGGTGTCGGAGCGGGTCTTGCCGTAGGTGGGGTTGGCCATGTTCATGCGGCCCACGGTGGCGCGGTCGTCGAGGGCCTGGGCGTGGTCCAGGCGGGCGCCGGTGATCACCCGGTTGCGGTCGGCGGCGTACCAGGTCAGCTCGCCGAAGGCGCCGTAGTTGTGCATCAGCGCATCACGCACACGGGGGAACTGGTCGGCGTCGGTGAACTGGCCGCTCATCATCGAATAGCGCGAGGCGCGCTTGCGGTGCTCGCTGCGCATGGCGTCGAGGCCGGCCACCAGTTCCACCTCGCTCCACTTGAAGGTGGCGGCGACACGCCCGCCGAGGGTGCGGCGGTCCACCTGGGAGGCCATCGGCATGGGCATGGAGCTGGAGGGGTTGGGGCTGCGCAGGCGGAAGTTGTCCATCACGTGGTCGGCGTAGTTGTAGTAGACCTGCGCCTCCAGCTTGTCGAGCACGCCGCCCAGGTTGCTGCGCTCGAAGCGCAGGCCGAGGCTTTCCCGCAGGAACTGGCTGCCGTCCATGCCGCGTCCGGCGTAGCGGGCCTCGCCGTTGCCACGGCCGGCGGTCAGCTCCACCAGGGTGTCTTCGTCGGGAGTCCAGCCCAGGGCCACGTCGCCGTTCCACTTGCGCCAGCGCGAGGGCACGGTGTCGCCGTTGCCGTCCTCGTAGTCGTCGGACTGGGACTGGTTGCCAGTGAAGCGCAGGTAGCCCAGTTCGCTGCCCACGGCGCCGTCCAGCACCTTGTCGAAGCGGCCGTTGGAGGCGGCCAGCACGCTGGCGTGGACGCGACTGCCCAGCTCGCCGAAGCGCTCCGGCTCACGGTCGAAGAGCACGGTGCCGGCGGAGGCGCCGGGGCCCCAGAGCACGGTCTGCGGGCCCTTGATGACGGTGAGGCGGTCGAAGGTTTCCGGCGAGATGTAGGAGCTGGGGGCGTCCATGCGGCCCGGGCAGGCGCCGAGCATCTGGCCGCCGTTGGTGAGCAGGTTGAGGCGCGAGCCGAACATGCCGCGCAGCACCGGGTCGCCGTTGGTGCCGCCGTTGCGCACGGCGGCGAAGCCGGGAATGGTCTTCAGGTAGTCCGCGCCGTCGCTGGCGGGGATGGGCTGGCGGGCGTCCTTCGGGTCGGCCACCACGGTCAGCGGCGAGCTCTGCTGCACGGCGGTGACGACCGTGGGCTGCAGCTCCTGGGTGTCGCTGTCCTTGGCGGCGGGCGCAGCGTGGACGTGCTCGGCCGCCTGCAGGCCGCTGCACAGGGCCAGGCCGGCTGCGAGGGCGAAGGCCTGGCGCCAGCGCAGCTGGCTGCGGTCGAGGGTGAAGGGGGTGCGGCAATCGGTGGAACGGGCAGAAAGGGACATCGTGATTTTCCGGATCAGGTGGATCAGGCCGCGCCGGACGGATGCACGGGCGGCAGGACGCGACGGCCACGCGCAAGCGGGCCGCAGGGGACGAGCCGGAAACTCAGGGGGAGGCGCGGGGGTTGGCCGAGGGCCAGCGTTCTCGCGGCGGAGCCGTACAGCGGCGCTCGCGAACCGGGCGCGGGACCGCGCGCTGGCGCTGCAGCCAGTACAGGCCGAGGAAGAAGATGACGCCAAGGGTAATGGCCGAGCCCATCGGGCAGTTGAAGCCGGCACCGGCGAGCCGCGACAGCTCGCCCGGCAGGTCGCCGAAACCCGGCCCCGATTCGCCGCCGGCGGAGCAGAAGGCGCCGCCGAGGCCGCTCAGTTCCAGCCCCATCGCCTGCCCGTGGTGAACGCCACAGGCGAGCACGTTGAGCAGGACGCAGGCGTAGAGCATCCAGGCGATCAACGAGCGGGCGGGTGGGGGCGGTTTCATGGGCGGCGACTCTAGCACCGAAGTTCCGGATGACGGAACGCGGGCCTTGTGGCGCATTGCCGCAGTGCCCTGCCAGAACCTTTCCCGCCGATTCAGCCGGGCGCAGTGGCCTTCAGACCGGCCAGCAACAGGCGCTGGAAGGCCTGCTCGCGCAGCCCTTCGGGGTTCTCCAGGCCCATGCGCCGGAGGTGTTCAGCGCAGGCCTCGGCCGAGGCGACCTCGAACAGCGCACTCATGCCCAGATCGAGGGCGTCCTCCAGGCGCAGCCGGGCGCCGAGCCAGCGCAGGGCCCGCAGCAGGTCCTGCTCCACGGGGGTGAAGTCGCAGCCCAGCGGGTACTCCGCGAACAGCCGCGGGTGCTCGGCCTGCACCCTGTGCAGGCGCCAGGGCGTGTTGCCGCGACAGGCCGGGTCGAGCACGAAATCCGACGGCAGCTTGCCGGCCGCCTTGGCCTGGGCCACCAGCTCGTCCTGGAAACGTGCGTCGCTGATGCGCAGCAGGGCTTCCACCACCTCGGCATCGTTGCGCCCGCGCAGGTCGGCGATGCCGTATTCGGTGACGACGATGTCCCGCAGGTGGCGCGGGATGGTGGTGTGGCCGTAGTCCCAGAGGATGTTGGAATGGGCCTCGCCGCCCGCCTCGCGCCAGCTGCGCAGCATCAGGATGGAGCGGGCGCCGTCCAGCTCATGGGCCTGGGCGACGAAGTCGTACTGCCCGCCGACGCCGCTGAGCACGCGGCCGTCCTCCAGTTGGTCGGCGGCGCTGGCCCCCAGCAGCGTCACGCAGAAGCAGCTGTTGATGAAGCGCGCATCACGCCGTTGCTGGCGCTTGAGGGCTTCGTCGCCGAGCAGGCGGTTGACGTAGCCGATGCCGGTCATGGCGATGCGCGCCCGGCCGGCGTCGTCCAGTGCCGCCAGGCGCCGGTAGAAGTCGCGGGGCCCGAGGAAGAAGCCGCCGTGGATGCACACACCGCCACGGGCGCTTCCCAGGTGGTCCACCAGGGCGGCGCGGGTCGCCGGTGCCTCGATGTCCGCCGGCAACCGGCGGCCGTCGGGCAGTTGCAGGTGCTCGCCGTCGAGGGCCAGGCGGCTGTCGAGCAGGCCGTGGCCCTGGGCCCAGCCCAGGGTGTCGGCGTCCAGGCGCGGCGGCAGGGCGGCCAGCAGCGCCTCGGGGTCGACCACGCGCCCTTCGGCGTCCAGCACGCCGGCGTCCGCCAGGCGCTGCAGGCGCAGGTCCGGGTAGGCGCGGCGTCCGAGGATGCCGGCTTCCAGCAGGTCCAGCAGCCCGGGCAGGACCATTTCACTGTTGGCATAGAGGCCCTGGCGGAACGGCGCCAGGCCGCCCTCGCGGTCGATCAGCCCGTCCCAGCGCCCCGGCACCTCCAGGGCGTCGAGCACCGCCCGGTAGGCGGCGTTGTCCCGGTGCCGGGCCAGCAGCGCGGCGGTGAGGGCGTCAGCCATGGCGCCGATGCCCACCTGCAGGGTGCCGCCGTCACGCACCAGGGTGCTGGCGTGCAGGCCGATGGCGTGGTCCTGGGCACTGACGGGCATGTTCGGGGTGGAGAACAGCGGGGTGCGCTCGGTCTCGTCCAGCACCAGGTCGAAGGTCGCCGCCGGCACCTCGGCATCCCCCGGCATGTAGGGCAGCGCCTCGTGCACCTGGGCCACGCAGAGCACGGTCTCGCCGCGCTGGCGACGGCCGTCGAGGTCGGGCAGCAGGTCGAGGGTGATATCCGGGTTGCAGCTGAGGCTGAACGTCCCCGGCCGCGCGGGATCGCGCGCCACCAGCTGGGCCAGCAGGTTGAGCCGCTTGCGCGCCAGGTCCCGGGCGACATGGCTGTAGTTGAGGCTGACGTAGTGCTGCTGGGCGCGGGGGTTGTCCAGCTGGCTGGCGGGCTGCAGGTAGAACTCCTCGATGCGGATGTGCGCCGGCAAGGTGCCCTGTTCAAGGTCGGCCAGGTAGTCCAGCTCGGGGCAATCCCCCAGCACCCGCTCGAAGAACGGCTCGGCGAAGCGCCGCTCCAGCTCCCCGGACGGCCGGGGCCGGGCCAGGGACAGCGCGGTGTAGAGCGTCAGCGAACGCTCGGGCATGGCCTTGATGCGCTGGTACAGGGCGTTGACGAAGCGCACCGGCTTGCCCAGCCCGAGGGGAATGCCCAGGCGGATGGGCCCGTCGATGCGCGCCAGCACCTCATCCACCACCTGTTCCAGGGATCGCTCTGCCACGGGGAACTCCTTGCATCGGCTCGTCCCGGGGTTGGACCGGCAGCGGGTGCGTTTCGATCCCCCCACGTCGCGCAGCCAGCCGCTTTGCCGCGATTGCGCGGCGGACAAACTTTGAGGCAGCATCGGGACGGTGCTGGCATGGCACCTGCATTCCGTTCCCTATCCCTACCGACGCCGAGGTCTTCCCATGCGCATCGTCCAAGCCACCCTGGAGCATCTGGACCTGCTGAGCCCGATGTTCGTGAAGTACCGCGAGTTCTACGGCGAGCTGCCCTTCCCGGACTCCTCGCGCAAGTTCCTGGAGACCCGCCTCAAGCGCAAGGAATCGGTCATCTACCTGGCCCTGGCCGATGACGAGGACAAGTTGCTGGGCTTCTGCCAGCTCTACCCGAGCTTCTCCTCGCTGTCGCTCAAGCGCGTGTGGATCCTCAACGACATCTATGTCGCCGAGGACGCCCGTCGCCAGTTGGTGGCCGACCGCCTGCTGCAGACCGCGAAGAAGATGGCCAAGGAAACCAACGCCGTGCGCCTGCGGGTGTCCACCAGCGTCGGCAACGAAGTGGCACAGAAGGTCTACGAGTCCATCGGCTTCCGCGAGGACAGCCAGTTCAAGAACTACATCCTGCCCATCGGTGACTGAGCCCGCTCCTCACAGGCCCAGCCCCCACCACAACCCGATCACCACCGGCACCGCCAGCAACCCCGCCAGCGCCAGGCGCACCTTGCGCCCGTCGCGCGGCGTGGGGGCCTGGCGCGCGGCCTGCAGGGCCCGTTCCAGGGCCAGCTGGAACTCGGAAAGCGCCTCGAAGCGCGCCCGCGCCTGGGGCGCCAGGGCCCGCGCCAGCACACCGTCCCAGCCCTCCGGCAGCCCGGCGCGAAAGCTCGCCAGCGGCACGTAGCGGCTGGCCTGCCCGCCCTCGGGGCGCGCCACTTCGGGCCATTGCCCGCTGAGCATCCAGTAGCACAGCGCGGCCAGGGCGAACTGGTCGGCCGAGCCGTCCGCCGCCCGTCCATGGCGCAACTCCGGGGCCAGGGGCACGGCCTGGGCCGGGACCGATTGGCGCTGCACGCCGGGGAGGATCGCGGCGAACTCCGGCAACAGCAGCACCCGGCCGTCGTCCCCCACCAGGATCTGCCGGGGGTTCAGCCACAGCCCCTGCATGCCGCGCCGCTGCAAGGCCCGCACCGCTTCGATCAGCTGGCACAGCAGGGCGACCAGGGTCGCAGGCGGCAACGGCCCCTGGCTGCCGATCCAGTCCGCCAGGCTGCGCACGCCGGCCGGGGGCGGCTCGAACAGGAGAAAGGCATGCCGGCGCGGCCGGTGGGGCGACAGCACCTGGGGCAGGCTGGCCACCGGGCTGCGCCGCAGCACCCATTCGCGCTGCCAGAAGGCTTCGTCGGCCGGGCCTTCGGCCAGCCACAGCAGGGCCTCGCGCCCGATGTCGTCCCGGGCGCGGAACAGCCGCCCGGGCGGCCCGTAGGCGCAGGCGGCCTGGAGCGCCCAGCCGTCCACCTGCAGGCCGGGCGCGGCATCCGGAACCGCCGGCCAGCTGTTGCCCGGGGTGGGCGCCGGCAACTGGTCGGCGGCACCGGGCAGCAGCACGGCCGCCGCACCGGGGGCCGCCAGCAGCGGTTCGAGCACCTCGCCCAGGCGCCCGGGAGCGAGTTCGGCGCAATCAGCCTGGAAGCGTTGCAGGTCAGCCACCTGCAGCAAGGGCTGCGGTGCCAGCAACAACGGCTCGCCCATGCGCAGCGGCAGGCTGTGCTGCACCACCGCCAGCTCGGGCTGGGCGCCCAGGCCGCCCTCGTGGCCGGGCAGTTGCTCCAGCACGCCGCGATGGACCCGCGCCAGGCCCACGGCACCGGCCTGGAGGAAATGCAGCTGGCCGTCCTGCGCCAGCACCAGGCCGGCGCTCAGCTCGGGCAGGCACGCGCTGGCCTGGCCGTGCTTGTAGAGCCGCAGGTTGAGCGCCGCCAGCACCTGGCGGGCGGCCTGCACCTCGCTCCAGCCCTCCGGGGTGCAGGCGTAGTCGGCGAACAGGGCGTCCAGGTGGTGGTCCAGCACCTGCACCACATCGGGGCACTGGCGGGCCCAGAGCAGCACCAGCATCAGCGACGGCGGCCGCCCCCGATGCCCGGCCACCCAGGCCGCCCGGGCGCGGGCGGCCTGCTGGGGCAGGTCCGGCCCGTGGCCCTGGGCCAGGCTCAGGGCAGGGTGTTCCAGCAGCTGCAGCGCCATGGGCGGGCCTCCATTGGTGGAAAACAATGGAAACAGTTGCAGCCTTCATGCCGGAAAACCCACGACGGAAGCTCGCCGCTCGCCCAGCCCTTGCCCCTATAATGCCGCTCGCCCGGCCACCGGCCGCCTCCGTTTTCCCGTTCAAGGCGCCCCATGGAATTCAACCCGATCGACCTGGTCCTGCACCTGGACCAGTACCTGAACCTGCTGGTCACCAACTACGGCCCCTGGATCTACGCCATCCTCTTCCTGGTCATCTTCTGCGAGACGGGCCTGGTGGTGACGCCCTTCCTGCCGGGCGACTCCCTGCTGTTCATCGCCGGCGCGGTGTGCGCCAACGGCGCCATGGACCCGGTCCTGCTGGCGCTGCTGCTGATGAGCGCCGCCATCCTCGGCGACAGCACCAACTACCTGATCGGCCGCACCACGGGCGAGCGCCTGTTCAGCCGGCCGAACTCGAAGATCTTCCGCCGCGACTACCTGGAGCGCACCCACGAGTTCTACGACCGCCACGGCGGCAAGACCGTGACCCTGGCGCGCTTCCTGCCCATCGTGCGCACCTTCGCCCCCTTCGTCGCCGGCGTCGGACGCATGCCCTACGGCCGCTTCGTGGCCTTCAGCGTCGCCGGCAGCATCCTCTGGGTCGGCGGCCTGGTGACCCTGGGCTACTTCTTCGGCAACGTGCCCTTCATCAAGCAGAACCTCTCGCTGCTGGTGATCGGCATCATCCTGCTGTCGCTGCTGCCGATGATCATCGGCTTCCTGCACCGTCGCCTGCGCCCGGCCGAAGCCGGCGACGCCCCGCACAGCTGACCGCCACCCCATGGGCTTCTTCCGCGACTGGCGGCGCCGCCGCATCCTGGCCCGCCACCCGGTGGACGACGCCCTCTGGGCCGAGGTGCGCCAGGCGCTGCCGATCCTCGATGGCCTGGACGCGGAGGAAGACGCCCGGCTGCGGGAACGCAGCGTGCTGTTCCTCGCCGAGAAGCACCTGAGCCTGCTGGGCGACTTGCAGCTCGACGCCCGCGAGCGCCTGCTGCTGGCAGCCCAGGCCCAGCTGCCGCTGCTGCACCTGGAGGAACTGGGCTGGTACCAGGGCTTCCACGAGCTGGTGATCTACCCCGACGACTTCGTCAGCCCCCAGCGCCACCGCGACAGCGCCGGCGTGGTCCACGAATGGGACGACGAGCGCAGCGGTGAAGCCTGGCACCAGGGGCCGGTGGTCCTGGCCTGGCCGGGCATCCAGGCCAGCGGCGGCTGGGAAGGCTACAACCTGGTGATCCACGAACTGGCCCACAAGCTGGACATGCTCAACGGCGACGCCAACGGCCTGCCGCCGCTGCACCGCGACATGCGCCAGTCGGACTGGGCCGAGGCGATGCAGAGCGTCTACGACGAACTCAACGCCCGCCTGGACGAAGACGAGAACGCCGAGCTGCCCATCGACCCCTACGCCGCCGAAGACCCGGCGGAGTTCTTCGCCGTCACCAGCGAATACTTCTTCACCGCCCCCGACCTGCTGCAGGCCGCCTACCCCGGGGTCTACGCGCAATTGCGGCTGTTCTACCGGCAAGACCCGGGCGCCCGACTGGCCCGCCTCCAGGCCGAGGATCCGGCCTACCGGGACACGACCAACGGATGAGCACGGCGGCGTAGCAACGCCCCCTGAATGTGCATATAATCCGCCCACTTTTTTTGGCCCATTCCAGGGAGTCGACCATGAGCTACAGCAAGATCCCGGCTGGCAAAGACCTGCCGAACGACATCTACGTCGCGATCGAAATCCCGGCCAACCATGCGCCGATCAAATACGAAATCGACAAGGACAGCGATTGCCTGTTCGTCGACCGCTTCATGGCCACCCCGATGTTCTACCCGGCCAACTACGGCTACATCCCCAACACCCTGGCTGACGACGGCGACCCGCTGGACGTGCTGGTCGTGACCCCCTACCCGGTCGCACCGGGCTCGGTCATCCGCGCCCGTCCGGTCGGCGTCCTGCACATGACCGACGAAGCCGGCGGCGACGCCAAGCTGCTCGCCGTTCCCCACGACAAGCTGTCCCAGCTGTACGTGGACGTGAAGGAATACACCGACCTGCCGGCCCTGCTGCTGGAGCAGATCAAGCACTTCTTCGAGAACTACAAGGACCTCGAGAAAGGCAAGTGGGTGAAGGTGGAAGGCTGGGGCAACGCCGACGCCGCCCGCGCAGAAATCACTAAAGCGGTTGCGGCTTACCAGAAGTAAGCCCCGACCTCTCAAGGAAAGCCGGCCACAAGCCGGCTTTTTTATTGCCCGCATTCCGGGACTGCGCTGCCCGGCCCATCAGCGCGATGGGGTCACTCGGCAGCCTTAGGGAGCACCGACGCCCCAAACGCCCACCGGACGGCCCGGACGCGGCCCCCCGCATGGATCGGGTAAGATGCGCCGCTTTCCGCCGCCAGACGCCACGCTCACGAGGTCCTCACCGTGCTATCCCCCCAGGTCATCATCATTGGCGCCGGTGCCGCCGGGCTGATGTGCGCCATGAGCGCCGCCGCGCGCGGACGCCGCGTACTGCTGCTGGACCACGCCAACAAGGCCGGGAAGAAGATCCTCATGTCCGGGGGCGGCCGCTGCAATTTCACCAACCTGTATTGCGAGCCGGCGAACTTCCTCTCCCACAACCCGCACTTCTGCAAGTCCGCCCTGGCACGCTTCACCCAATGGGACTTCATCGCCCTGGTGGCCAAGCACGGCGTGCCCTACCACGAGAAAAAGCTCGGCCAGCTGTTCTGCGACCACAAGTCCAGCGACATCCTCGGCCTGCTGCTGGAAGAGTGCGAGCAGGCGGGCGTGGACCTGCGTCTGAACACCTCGGTCAGCGCGATCAGCCGCCACGAAGGGGGCTATCGCCTGGAGACCAGCCAGGGCCCCGCCCAGTGCGAATCCCTGGTCATCGCCACCGGCGGGCTGTCCATCCCCACCCTGGGCGCCACCGGCTTCGGTTACCAGGTGGCCCGCCAGTTCGGCCATACGGTGCTGCCCACCCGCGCCGGGCTGGTGCCGTTCACCGTCACCGATCCGCAGTTGAAGGCCCTGTGCGAGGCCCTGTCCGGCACCTCGGTGGAAGACTGCCGGGTCAGCTGCAACGGGCAGAGCTTCGTCGAGAACATCCTCTTCACCCACCGCGGGCTCAGCGGGCCGGCGATCCTGCAGATCTCCTCCTACTGGCAGCCCGGCGATGTCGTCAGCATCGACCTGCTGCCCGCCCTCGACCTGCCGACCTGGCTGGCCGAGCAGCAGCGCGAGCGGCCCAACAGCGAGTTGAAGACGCTGCTGGCCGAGCTGTTCACCAAGAAGATGGCCGGGCTGCTGGCCGAGCAGTGGTTCACTTCCAAACCGATGAAGCAGTACAGCCCTGGCGAACTGAAGGCCATCGCCGAGCGCCTGGGCAACTGGCAACTGGTGCCGGCAGGCACCGAGGGTTACCGCACGGCGGAGGTCACCCTCGGTGGGGTGGACACCCGCGAGGTGTCATCCAAGACCCTGGAGTCGCTGAAGTCCCCCGGGCTCTACTTCGTCGGCGAGGTGCTGGACGTCAGCGGCCACCTGGGCGGCTTCAACTTCCAGTGGGCCTGGGCCTCCGGCTACGCCGCCGCGCAGTACGTGTAGGGCCGCGCGAGCGGGGCGTCACGCGTCGCCTTCGCCCCCGCGCCGCAGCAGGTAGGTGTCCATGATCCAGCCGTTGGCCTCACGCGCCGCCTGGCGCACGCGGGCGATGTCCTCGGCCACGTCCTTGAGCTTGCCGGCTACCAGTATCTCGTCCGGCGTGCCGACGTAGGCCCCCCAGTAGATGTCGAGGTCCGGCGCGTTCAGACGCCGGTAGGTGTCCTCGGCGTCGAGCATCACCACCACGCTGTCGGCATGCGCCGGGAAGCCCTCGGCCAGGCGCCGCCCGGTGGTGATCTCGATGGTTCCGCCGATGCGGTTCAGCGGCACCTTGTGGCGCGCGGCCAGCGCCTGGACGCTGCTGATGCCGGGGATGACCTCGTACTCGAAGGCATGCCGGCCGTCCCGCAGGATGGCCTCGAGGATGCGGATGGTGCTGTCGTACAGGGCCGGATCGCCCCAGACCAGGAAGGCCCCGCATTCGTCCTCGCCGAGGTCGCCGATCAGGCGCTCGAACACCTGCTGCTTGGCCAGGTTCAGGTCCTTGACCGCCACGCCGTAGTCGCCGCCGCGTTCGCGCTCCGGGCTGCCCGCCTCGACGAAGCGGTAGTCGCGGTCCTTGATGTAGCGCTCGCAGATTTCCCGGCGCAGGTGGATGAGTTTTTCCTTGCTGATGCCCTTGTCCAGGATGAAGAAGACGTCAGCCTGGTTGAGCGCGTTGATGGCCTGGATGGTGATGTATTCGGGGTTGCCGGCACCGATGCCGATGATCAACAGCTTCTTCATGGAGAGACCCTCACGCGTTCGCAGGGCCGACATGTTGATGGCAAAGCCCCGACGAGTGAAGGATTTTCACCGCCCCAATTAATCGCCGCTGCTTCGCCGCCAGGCGCCGGCCGTCGCCGCAGCGACCTGCCGCGTGTCTACCGGGCAGCCACGCCTGGGCACTGGCGGCCAATTCCCCTATCCTTCCCGCCGGCGAACCCACTGCGGCATCGGCTACCGGTCAGCGGACCGGTCCCTGGCGCGCCCGCCCTCCTCGCTCCCGTCACGTCCCCCGAGTGTCTGCCTGCACGCCCTGGCCAGGGCCATGCGGATGACCGACGGGCGCCCCCGGAGTCGCCCCCTTCACCGTTCCACCCTTTCTTACGCTGGTGCCCCTGCATGGAAATCAAGGTCAATTTTCTCGACAACCTCCGCCTCGAAGCCAAGTTCGACGACTTCACGGTGATCGCCGACCAGCCGATCCGCTACAAGGGCGACGGCTCGGCGCCGGGGCCGTTCGACTACTTCCTGGCCTCCTCGGCCCTGTGCGCGGCGTACTTCGTCAAGCTGTACTGCCAGACCCGCGACATCCCCACCGACAACATCCGCCTGTCGCAGAACAACATCGTCGACCCGGAGAACCGCTACGCGCAGATCTTCAAGATCCAGGTGGAGCTGCCGGCCGACATTTCCGAGAAGGACCGCCTGGGCATCCTCCGCTCCATCGACCGCTGCACGGTGAAGAAGGTGGTGCAGCAGGGCCCCGAGTTCATCATCGAAGAGGTGGAGAACCTCGACGCCGATGCCCAGGCCCTGCTGATCCCCACCAGTAGCGGCCAGCGCACCTGCATCCCCGGCAAGGACCTGCCGCTGGAAGAGACCATCGCCAACCTCTCCGGCCTGCTCGCCGGGCTGGGCATGAAGATCGAGATCGCCTCCTGGCGCAACATCGTGCCCAACGTCTGGTCGCTGCACATCCGCGACGCCAGCTCGCCGATGTGCTTCACCAACGGCAAGGGATCGACCAAGGAAAGCGCCCTGGCCTCGGCCCTGGGCGAGTTCATCGAGCGGCTGAACTGCAACTTCTTCTACAACGACCAGTTCTGGGGCGAGGACATCGCCAACGCCGACTTCGTCCACTACCCGAACGAGCGCTGGTTCAAGCCCGGCCCGAAGGACGCCCTGCCGGCCGAGATCCTCGACGAGCACTGCCTGGCGATCTACAACCCGGACGGCGAGCTGCGCGGCTCGCACCTGTACGACACCAACTCCGGCAACACCGCGCACGGCATCTGCTCCCTGCCCTTCGTGCGCCAGTCCGACGGCGAGACGGTGTACTTCCCGTCCAACCTGATCGAGAACCTCTACCTCAGCAACGGCATGAGCGCCGGCAACACCCTGGCCGAAGCCCAGGTGCAGTGCCTGTCGGAGATCTTCGAGCGGGCGGTCAAGCGCGAGATCCTCGAAGGCGAGCTGGCCCTGCCGGACGTGCCCCAGGCCGTGCTGGCCAAGTACCCCGGCATCCTCGCCGGCATCCAGGGCCTGGAGGAGCAGGGCTTCCCCGTGCTGGTGAAGGACGCCTCCCTGGGCGGTGAATTCCCGGTGATGTGCGTAACCCTGATGAACCCGCGCACCGGCGGCGTATTCGCCTCCTTCGGCGCCCACCCGAGCTTCGAAGTGGCGCTGGAGCGCAGCCTCACCGAGCTGCTCCAGGGGCGCAGCTTCGAGGGCCTCAACGACCTGCCGCAGCCGACCTTCGAAAGCCACGCGCTGACCGAGCCGAACAACTTCGTCGAGCACTTCATCGACTCCAGCGGCGTGGTGTCCTGGCGCTTCTTCAGCGCCAGGGCCGACTTCGAATTCGTCGAGTGGGACTTCTCCAGCCAGGGCGAGGACGGCAACGCCGAGGAGGCCGCCACCCTGTTCGGCATCCTCGAAGACATGGGTAAGGAGGTGTACATGGCGGTCTACGACGACCTCGGCGCCAACGCCTGCCGCATCCTCGTGCCCGGCTACTCGGAGATCTACCCGGTGGAGGACCTGATCTGGGACAACACCAACAAGGCCCTGCTGTTCCGCGCCGACATCCTCAACCTGCACCGCCTGAGCGACCGCGAGCTGAAATCGTTGCTGCGCAACCTGGAGAACACCGAGGTCGACGACTACACCGACATCACCACGCTGATCGGCATCGAGTTCGACGACAACACCGTGTGGGGGCAGCTGACCGTGCTGGAGCTGAAGCTGCTGATCCACCTCGCCCTGAAGCGCTTCGACGAGGCCAAGGAGCTGGTGGAAGCCTTCCTCCAGTACAACGACAACACCGTCGACCGCGGCCTGTTCTACCAGGCCCTGAACGCGGCGCTGGAAGTGACCCTGGACGACGACCTGGACATGGCCGACTACGAGACCAACTTCCGCCGCATGTTCGGCAACGAGCGCATGGACGCGGTGCTGGGCTCCCTGGACGGCAGCGTGCGCTTCCACGGCCTGACCCCCACCAGCCTGAAACTGGAAGGGCTGGACCGCCACCAGCGCCTGATCGACAGCTACAAGAAGCTGCACGCCGCGCGGGCCCGCGCAGCCGCTGCGCGGGGCTGAGCCCCTGGCGGGCGCCTCTTCCCCGAAGGCGCCCTACCAGCGCAACAGACGGGGGCCGAGCACGGCCCCCAGCACGGTGGGCAGCAGCATGCCCAGCAGGTACCAGACACCCCAGAACGGCACGCCCATCTCCGGGCAGTGCAGGCTGTAGGCCAGCGCCGACGTAGCGCCCGCCAGCAGGCCGGCGGCCGCGCCGGCCTGGCCCAGGCGCACCGGGGCCAGGCCCCGCAGGGCCCAGGTGATGGCCGCCAGGGTGGGCACCGCCAGCAGGCCGATGTTCAACGCGCAGGTGCGCCAGGTGCGGCCCAGCACCAGCTCGGGCCGGGCCTCGGCGGGCACGCCGGCCAGCGCCACGGCACCACCGATCCACACCAGCACCACCGGCAGGGCCAGCAGGCCCCAGGCCACTCCGCCCTTCACCCCCGGCCGCGCCAGGCGGCTGCACAGCCACAACGCCAGCAGCGCCAAGCTGCCCGGCAGCGCCAGCTTGGCCCAGAACAGCAGGGTGCCGGCCACCTGCGCCAGGTCCGGGCGTACGCCGTACAGGCTGGCCATCAGCAGCAGTGCACCAAGGGCCCCGCCCAGCAGGGCCAGGCCGATGCGCCGCGCCAGGGCGCCGGTGTCGACGCCCGGGTCAGCGGTAGCCAGGAGGCTGATCAGGTCATCGGTCTTCATCGTTCTGCGTTCCTCGAATCAGGGCCGCCAGGGCCTTCAGGCCCCGGTGGATGTTCACCTTCACGGCGGAGCTGGACTGCCCGGTAAGGCGCGCCGTCTCCTCCACCGACAGGCCGTCCAGCTTGACGTGGACGATGGGCAGCCGCTGCCGGTCGGGCAGTTGCCCGAGCAGCCGCCCCAGGTCCCGCCGTGCCTCGGCGGGCGAACCGTCCTCGACGGCCAGCAGCGTCTGCTCGCTGTCTTCCAGCGGGTCCTGCAGGGCCTCGCGGCGGGCGAACCCACGGAAATGGTCCGCCAGCTTGTAGCGGGCGATGGCGTAGACCCAGGCCGTCAGCGGCTGGTCGGCGCGGTAGGTGTGGCGGGCGTTGTGCACCGCCAGCAGCACCTCCTGCAGCAGGTCCTCCACATCGGTCGGGCGGCTGGCCAGGCGATGGCGGAGAAAGCCCCGCAGGTAACCACCCAGTGCCGTGAGAAAGCCCCGGTAGGCCGCCGCATCACCGGCCATGCCGCGCAGCAGCAAGCCCTGAAGCTCGGCTTCGCGCTGGTCCAGGGTGGCCTGAGGGTCAGTTCGTGACATGGGCGGGTCGGGTTACACCGGGGGTCGGGAAAAGTGGCTCGGGGCGACGAACGGCAGGCAAGGGTCCGTCGTGGCGGCGGTTTTTAATACGTTAGGAGGCGCCTGGGCAAATCTCCACACCCGCGCATGCGCACGCCCGCAGGCGCTCCAGGGCCCAGCCAGTGCGGTGTTGGCAGGCGTGCAAAAAAATTTTCGAAACCCCTGTAACCGTTTCCGCAAGGCCGACGAACTCTCTCACGAGCCGGCGACGCAGCGTCGCGGCCATCCCACCTTTCGGAGAGATTCCATGAAAACCATCGCCCTCACCACCGCCGCCCTCGCCCTGGCCTCCCTCGCCGGTGCCGCCTTCGCCGACGACATGAGCGCCAAGCCCGCCGGGGCCATGGAGAAATGCTACGGCGTGGCTATGGCCGGCCAGAACGACTGCAAGGCCGGTGCCGGCACCAGCTGCGCCGGTAGCTCGAAGAAGGACTACCAGGGCGACGCCTGGAAGAACGTTCCCGCCGGCACCTGCACCTCGATCAAGACGCCCCACGGCATGGGCTCGCTGACCCCGATCAAGGGCTGAGTGGAGCGCCGACCATGTCCGTCACCCACCGCCTGGGCGCCGGCCTCGGCCTGAAGCCGGCGCACTTCGCCGAGGCCCTGGTCAGCGAGGCCGAGGGGCTCTGGTACGAGGTGCACCCGGAGAACTACATGGTCGGCGGACCACGCCTGGCCTGGCTGGAGCGGGTGGCCGAACGCCACCCGCTATCGCTGCACGGGGTGTCGCTGTCCCTGGCAGCCGATGCCCCGCCGGACCCGGCGCACCTGGCACGCCTGCGCGAACTGGCCGACCGGGTGCGGCCGGTGCTGGTGTCCGAGCACCTGGCCTGGTCCGCCTGGCGCGGCCAGTACCACCCCGACCTGCTGCCCTTCCCCCGTACCCTTGAGGCGCTGACGCGCATCGCCGACAACATCCAGCGCACCCAGGACGCCCTGGGCCGCCCCATTGCCGTGGAAAACCCCAGCCACTACCTGCGCCTGGACGGCCACGCCTTCGACGAGATCGACTTCCTCGCCGAGCTGAGCCGGCGCACCGGCTGCGGCCTGCTGCTGGACCTGAACAACGTCCACGTCAGCGCCCACAACCTCGGCTTCGACCCGCTCGCCTACCTGGACCGCTTCCCCGCCGAAGCCGTGGTGGAGCTGCACCTGGCCGGCTACAGCGAGGACGCCAACGGCCCGTTGCTGATCGACAGCCACGACGCCCCGATCGACGACGCCGTATGGGCCCTGCACGCCCACCTGGTGCAACGCATCGGCCCGCGTCCGACGCTGATCGAACGGGACGACAACCTGCCGGCCTTCACCGAACTGCTGGCCGAACGGGCACGCGCCCAGGCCCAGCTGCAACGTGCGCGGGAGGCGGCATGAAGCTCGCCGAGTTCCAGGACGCCTTCGTCGACGCGCTCTACCAGCGCCCCCACCCCGGCCTGGAAGCGCTCAGCGCCCAGCCGGCGTTCGCCGTCTACCGCAACACCGTGATCAAGGGCTGCGTGGATGCCCTGTGCGACAACTTCCCCGCCGTCCAGCGCCTGGTGGGCGAAGCCTGGATGCGCGCCGCCGCCGCCCACTTCGCCGAGCAGCATCCCCCGCAGGACGCGCGCCTGGTGCACTACGGCGCCGGCTTCGCCGACTTCCTCGACGGCCTGCCGGCCACCCGCGAGCTGCCCTACCTGGCCCCGGTGGCGCGCCTGGAATGGCTCTGGCTGGAGGCGTTCACCGCGCCGCTGGAACCGGCGCTGACCCTGTCCGGGCTGGCCGGCCACGACCCGGCAGCGCTCGACGCCCTGTGCCTGCGCCCCACGGCCGGCGCGCGCTGGCGCTGGTTCGACGAGCAGCCGATCCACACCCTCTGGCACTGCAGCCGTGAAGGCCTGCCGCTGCCCGACCCCCTGCCGTGGCACGGCGAAGGCGCACTGCTGGTGGCCTCGCCCGAAGGCGTACACAGCCGGGCGCTGGGCCCCGGCGCTTGCGCCTTCCTCGATGCCTGCGCCGCCGGCCTGCCCCTGGGCGAAGCCGCCGCCCAGGCGCTGGTACGCGAACCCGCGCTGGACTTCACCGAACTGCTGGGCCGGCTGATGGCCCTCGGCACCTTCTCCCCCCTCGATTGAAACGGAGCCCCCATGGCCATCACCCTCCCCGCCCGACCGTCACGCTGGAACCGCCTGGCCGACGGCCTGCAACGCCTGCTGCCGGATGCCCTTCTCTATCTGCTGGTGCGCGTGGGGATCGCCTCGGTCTTCTTCCTCTCCGGCCGCACCAAGGTGGAAGGGCTGCTGAGCATCACCCCCGGCACCTACGAGCTGTTCCGCAGCGAGTACGCCCTGCCGCTGCTGCCGCCGGAGCTGGCGGCGCACCTGGCCACCTACGCCGAGCACCTGTTCCCGCTGCTGCTGGTGCTGGGCCTGGCCACGCGCCTGTCGGCCCTGGCCCTGCTGGGCATGACCCTGGTGATCGAGGTGTTCGTCTACCCGGACGCCTGGTCCACCCACCTGTCGTGGGCGGCCCTGCTGCTGGTGCTGGTGGGACGCGGCGCTGGCGCCTGGTCCCTGGACCGGCGCCTGGGCCTGCGTTGATATGCGCCTCTAAAAACTGCCTCGTTTCTTGTAGCTGCTGTTGTGGCTCTTCCCTCCTCAATCCATCTCTCTACTTGGAGAGGATGAGCAGTTTGTGAGCGCACACTGCGCTGTTGCCAAGCACCGGATGGTGGGGTGGGGACAGTGCCCCTTCAGGAGGCCGAGCGGAATCGTCGTGTAAGGGGCTGAGCGACATGGATGTCGCGAGAGCGCTGTCGGGCCATGGATGGCCCGTCAGCGCGTGCCCCTGGAGCGACGATGCAGCGAGGGGACCCGGCGCAGCCGGGCCGTATGCAGGGGCGAGCCTTTTTGGTTTCTTTTTTGGCGACTGAAAAAAGAAACTCGCCAGGCAAGGCGAAACAGGTGATATCCACAGAACTCAATAAACGGCTTGGCGCCGCAAACAGTATCGGGACATTGCCTTTAGAGCCGCCTGAAAGGGCGTCAGGTGTACTTGGTGAAAATGGCGCGGACCCGCGCCAGGGTGGCCTCGGCATCCTGGCCGGATTCGGCGAAGGCCTCCTCCAGCAGGCAGGCCAGCATCTCCTGATAGGCCTTGTCGAGCGCCTTGCGGGCGGCGCTGAACTGCACCGCGATGGTTTCGCATTCCTCGCCACGGCGGATCATCGCCTGCAGGCCACGGACCTGCCCCTCGACACGGGCGAGGCGGTTGAGCATGGCTTCCTGGGGCGTGGTGTCTCGCTTTCGGCTCACGGTGGGTGTCCATCAGGGCTGGAGGGGGTATCACGGCCACCGAAGCGGCGGGCGTGGGGCCGATGTTAGCGCCGCCCAGGCTCGGCAACCAGCACCCCGCGCACGCCATTCGGCGGACAACTCCCTCGCAATACGGCCTCTTCCACGGCCCATACCCAGGCGGGTATGAGAATCAGTCCCGGACACGCTCGCCCCTCGGATTCGCCAGACACGGAAACCTCGGCTTAAGTGTCTAGAGCAACCGCCGATAGCCCGGTAGTCCACCGACGGGGAGTCCAGTCATGTCCATTCGCAGTTACCGCGTTTCCACCCGGATCGGCGCCGGTTTCGCCGCCCTCGTCCTCCTGCTGCTGGCGGTGGGAGCCGGCTCGCTGTGGCAGATGGGGCACATGGACGAAAAATCCGAGGAGGTCCAGAGCAACTGGCTGCCCAGCATCATCGCCCTGGAAGACGTGGGCATGAGCGCCATGCAGATGCGCAACGCCACCCTGCGGGCCTACATCGACTACAACCCGCAGACCCGCCAGCGCGTCATGGACGAACGCAACACGCTGGCCGGCAAGGAAGAGACCTACCGCCCGCTGATCTCCAGCTCGGAGGAGAAAGCCAGCTACGAACGCTTCGCCGCCGCCCGCCAGGCTTACCAGGACACCCAGACGAAGATCTTCGAGATGCTCGACGCCGGGCAGAAGGACCAGGCCCTGCAGCTGGTGAATGGGGTGCTTAACCAGCACGGCGGGAAGATGACCGAGGCCCTGCAGGCGCTGGTGCAGATCAACAAGCAGGGGGCGAGTACCGCCGCCGATGCCAGCGGCGCGGCTTACCACGAGGCCAAACTCCTGGTGCTGGTGATCCTCGGCGGCGCCCTGGGATTGGCCATCGTGCTGGCGGTGGTGCTTTCGCGCAGCGTGGTGCACCCGCTGGCCCAGGCGGTGGGCGTTGCGCAGACCGTGGCCGCCGGCGACCTGACCCGGCCGATCCCCATCGAGGGCCGCGACGAAGCCACCCAACTGATGGAAGCCCTGCGCGCCATGCAGGACAGCCTGCGCCGCACCATCAGCCATATCATCGACTCCTCCGCCCAGCTCGCCTCGGCCTCCGAGGAACTGCACGCGGTGACCGAGGACTCCACCCGTGGCCTGCAGCAGCAGAACCACGAGATCGAACAGGCCGCCACGGCGTGCAACGAGATGAGCGCTGCCGTGGATGGCGTCGCCCATAACGCCTCCATCACCCTCGACGCCTCGCGCCAGGCCGACACCGCCGCACGAGAGGGCAGCCGGCAGATGACCGAAACCGTGCATGCCATCAGCGCCCTGGCCGGCGAGGTGAACACCAGCGCCGAGCGGGTCGGAAACCTCGCGCAGCAGATGCAGAACGTCGGCAAGGTGCTGGACGTGATCCGCTCCATCGCCGAGCAGACCAACCTGCTGGCCCTCAACGCCGCCATCGAGGCCGCCCGCGCCGGCGAGCAGGGCCGTGGTTTCGCCGTGGTGGCCGACGAAGTGCGCCTGCTGGCCCAGCGCACCCAGGAATCCACCCTGGAGATCGAGCAGATGGTCGGCCGCCTGCAGCAGGAAGCCACCAGTTCCGTGCAGACCATGCAGGACAGCACCGAACTGGCCCGCGACACCGCCCAACTCGCCGAGCGCGCCAACCAGAGCCTGCAGGAAATCTCCCGCACCATCGCCGCCATCAACGAGCAGAACGTGATGATCGCCAGCGCCGCCGAAGAGCAGGCCGCCGTGGCCCGCGAGGTGGACCGCAGCCTGATCAATATCCGCGACCTCTCCGCCCAGACCGCCGCCGGCGCCCAGCAGACCAGCGCCTCCAGCCAGGACCTGTCGCGCCTGGCCGTCGACCTCAACCGGGTGGTGTCCTCGTTCCGCCTCTAGCAACCGCGCCATTCGTCGGAAACCTCCTACGCCCCGGCCCGCCCAACAGCGGCCGGGGTGCGCGCCCTTTCACTGCAACCACGCGCAACATGCCATCAAAGAGCCATTAATCAGCCTCTGCAAAGCGAAACGGTGACCGGATGGCCGTGGATTTTCCGCCTATACCTTCTGTACCGCTGGCCCGGGCGCGACCAAGGTCTACCTGACCGCCCTGCGAGCCGGCGGGATGATCAGCAGGCGAAGCCCCGATTCGAAGGGCCGTGGAGCAACCTGATGTTTTCCGAGATCCCCTCCGATGCACGGGTCGTCATCGTCGACGATGTGGCCCACAACCTGAAGTTGCTGGAGTGCAGCCTGAAGGCCTTCAAGCTGCGCAACGTCGTGTGCTTTTCCGACTCCGCGGAGGCGCTGAACTGGCTGCAGCGCGAATCCTGGGACCTGCTCCTGCTGGACCTGGACATGCCCCAGCCCGATGGCTTCGCCATCCTCGAGGCCCTGGCCAACCGCGATCGGGCAAGGGCCCCGGTGATCATCCTCACCGCCCTCAACGACCCGGAGAACCGCCGCCGTGGTCTGGAACTGGGGGCCAACGACTACGTCACCAAGCCCCTGGACCTGCCCGAGCTGCTGCTGCGCATCCGCAACTGCCTGCACCTGGCACAGGCCACCGAGTGCCTGCAGCACCTCAACGAGCACCTCGAACAAGAGGTGCGCGAGCGCACCGAGCAGTTGAACGAAAGCTACCGCGCCGCCATACGCGGGCTCAGCCGGGCCGCCAGCTACCGCGACGACGAGACCGGCGAGCACATCCTGCGCATCGGCCGCTCCGCCGCCCTGCTGGCCCGCACGATCGGCATGTCGGAAACCTGGTGCGAAACCATCCGCCTCGCCGCCCCCATGCACGACCTGGGCAAGATCGGCATCCCCGACCACATCCTGCGCAAACCCGGCCCCCTCACCGACGAAGAGCGCCGGACCATGATGAAACACCCCGACATCGGCTACGGCATCCTCCACGAGGAGCGCGGCACGCTGCTGATCGACATGGCCGCCGAGATCGCCTACGGCCACCACGAGAAGTGGGACGGCAGCGGCTACCCGCGCGGGCTGGCCGGGGAGGACATCCCCCTGGCGGCACGGATCGTCGCCGTCTGCGACGTCTACGATGCCCTGCGCTCCCCCCGCCCCTACAAGCAGGCCTGGGACCTGGAACGTGCCCAGGCCCACATCCTCGAACAATCCGGGCGGCACTTCGAACCGCGCCTGGTGGAAGCCATGCGCGCCTGCTTCGACCAGATCGAAGCCGAACGCCAGCAGGAGCAGATCCGCCTCTGACCGCCGCGATTGTTACGCCCTGCGGAAAAGCCCTTCCTCCGCCAACGGCTTTTTCCGCAGCCGCGCGCGGGTTCTCATAGTGGCCTGTTCCACAGCCTGGAGAACGCCATGCGCACCCAACCCACCTTTCTCATCGGCGCCCTGCTCGCCGGCCTCGCCACCAGCGCCCTCGCCGCACCGCCGAAGCCTGTGCCCTACACCTACGGCATGGACCTGGACGTCGCCAAGGTGCTCAGCATCGAGGAGCCCCACCCGCTCACCTGCCAACTGGTGGAAGCGACCATGACCTACCTCGACACCCACGGACAGACCCGCGCCGTCACCTACACCAAGCAGTCCGACGCCTGCCTCGCCGAGTGACCTTGCGCTTTGCCCCGGGCCGCCCAGGTGCGTAAGCTCGCGCCTTTTTGCGGGGCCCCATGACGCTTGCCGACTGCTTCCTCCTGCTGCTCGCCGGTTTCGCCGCCGGCGGCATGAACGCCCTGGCCGGGGGCGGCACCTTTTTCTCCTTCCCCGCCCTCATGGCCACCGGCCTGCCGCCGGTCACCGCCAACGCCACCAACGCCGTCGCCCTCTGGCCCGCCAGCCTGGCCGCCAGCTGGGCCGCCCGCGAGCAGTTGCGCCCGCTGGGGCGCTACGTGATCCCCCTGGTGCTGCTCTCGGTGCTGGGGGGCGTGGCCGGCGGGCTGCTCCTGCTGGCCGGCGGCGATGCGGTGTTCCGCCGGCTCATCCCCTGGCTGCTGGCCGCCGCCACCCTGCTGTTCGCCGCCAGCCCCTGGCTGAGCCGCTGGGTGAACCGCCACCGCAGCGCCGACAGCCTGCCGCCCCACGGCCTCGGCGGCGGCCTGGCCCACGCCCTGGTGGCCGTCTACGGCGGCTACTTCGGCGCCGGCATGGGCATCCTTCAGCTGGCGGCCTTCTCCATCGAAGGGCACCCCCTGCTGCGCGCCAACGCCCTGAAGAACCTGCTCTCCAGCACCATCTACAGCACCGCCGTGATCACCTTCGTCCTCGCCGGCCGGGTCAGCTGGGCCGAACTGGCCGTCCTGCTGGCCGCCGCCAGCGCAGGCGGCTACGCCGGCGGCGCCCTGGCCAAACGCCTGCCCACCGCCTGGCTGCGCGCCTGGGTCATCGCCGTCGGCACCGGGATGACCGCCTACTACTTCCTCAACCCCTGAAACCCGGCGTTGCGTGACCGCTGAGCCGAGTAGGCGATGCCCCTCAGATCGTGCACGACGCGCACACGGTGATCGTCCCAGGCAATAGAAGGTGGGGCAGGGAAACGGCCCCTTCAGGAGGCCGAGCGCAGTCGTTGCGCAGGGGGACGAGCGGCATGGATGCCGCGAGAGGCGCGCCAGGCCATGGATGGCCCATCGCGCCGGCCCCCGTAGCGGCGACGGAGCGAGGGAAGTCCCGCGCAGCGGGACCCGGATGGCGGGGCGAGCCTTTTTGGTTTCTTTTTTGTGGGCGGCATTCCGACGATTGAAAAAAGAAACTCGCCAGGCAAGGCGAAACAGGCGACATCAGCAAAGCTCGATAACCAACCTGGCGTTGAGACACCGCTTTCGGGCAGCGCCATGGTGAAGGCACCGGCACCTACCACAACACCGTCCCTAAGCCACGAAACCACCCCGCTACGACCACCGTCGATTGCCCGCAAGGCCGCGCCTCTGCTAGTGTCCGCCCGTTCTGAAATCCCCCGAGACCCCTCCATGGCCCGCAAGAAAGCCACCCCCGACTTCGAACAGTCACTCGCCGACCTGCAAGCGCTGGTCGAACGCCTGGAAAGCGGCGAACTCTCGCTCGAAGACTCGCTGAGCGCCTTCGAGCAGGGCATCCGCCTGACCCGGGAATGCCAGGGCGCCCTGAGCCAGGCCGAACAGAAGGTGCAGATGCTGCTAGAGCGCGACGGCGAGCTGGAGGAAGCCCCCTTCGACGCGGACGAGCCGGCATGATCGCCGCCTACCAGGCCCGCTGCCAGGCACGCGTCGACGCCGCCCTGGAAACCCTCTTCGACGCCCCCTCCAACGAGCTGGACCGCCTCTACCAGGCCATGCGCTACAGCGTCACCAACGGCGGCAAGCGCGTCCGCCCGCTGCTGGTCTACGCCGCCTGCGAAGCCCTCGGCGGCAACCTCGACCAGGCCGACGGCGCCGCCTGCGCGGTGGAGCTGATCCACGCCTACTCCCTGGTGCACGACGACCTGCCGGCCATGGACGACGACGACCTGCGCCGGGGCAAGCCCACCACCCACAAGGCCTTCGACGAAGCCTGCGCCATCCTCGCCGGCGACGGCCTGCAGGCGCTGGCCTTCGAAGTGCTGGCCGACCGCCGCCGCAACCCGCAGGACGGCGACACACGCCTGACCATGATCACCGCCCTGGCCCGGGCCTCCGGCCCCGCCGGCATGGTCGGCGGCCAGGCCATCGACCTCGGCTCCGTGGGCATCCGTCTCGACCAGGCCGCCCTGGAAACCATGCACCGGCACAAGACCGGCGCCCTCATCGAAGCCAGCGTGCGCCTCGGCGCCCTGGCCAGCGGCCGTGCCGACGACACCCTGCTGCGTGCCCTGCAGGTCTATGCCCGCGCCGTGGGCCTGGCCTTCCAGGTGCAGGACGACATCCTCGACGTGGAAAGCGACACCGCCACCCTCGGCAAGACCCAGGGCAAGGACCAGGCTGCCGACAAGCCCACCTACCCCGCCCTGCTCGGCCTCGACGCCGCCAAGGACTACGCCCTGGAGCTGCGCGACCAGGCCCTGCACGCCCTGCGCCCCCTGGGCGAGGCCGCCGAGCCGCTGCGCGCCCTGGCCCGCTACATCGTCGAACGCCGCAGCTGACCCGGCGCCCCGCACGCACGGTGCGGGACCTGGCCCGGCAGGAAATGGCGACTGACCAACCGGTCACCTTCCCCCTCGTGAATACGCAATTGCGCGCCCCTCCCCGGGGCGCCCGGCCTCTGGCGCCCGCCGAACGGGCCGGGCTAGGTTCACAGCCCAAGGCCGCCCGGGACCGGCGGCCGACGGGCCGAACCCTCCCGACAGCCAGCCTCCGGCGTATGCACGATGCAGCTCGAATGCCTTTCACACGCCCCGGACCTGCCCAGCCTGCTGCGCTGCCTGGAGCAGGTCGCGCCGCTGCTGGACGCGATGCCGGACGTGGTGTTCTTCGTCAAGGACCTGGACGCCCGCTACGTGCTGGTCAACCAGACCCTCGCACAGCGCTGCGGCTTCAGGGACAAGGCGCCGCTGCTGGGGCGCACCGCCGAGGACGTGTTCCCGCGTCGCTTCGGCCACCTCTACACCGAGCAGGACCGCCAGGTGCTGGAGGCCGGCGACCAACTCAGCGACCAGCTGGAACTGCACCTCTACCCCGGCCGCAAACCCGGCTGGTGCCTGACCCACAAGCTGCCCCTGCGCGACCCGGCGCAGCGGGTCATCGGCATGGCCGGCATCTCCTACGACCTGCAGGCGCCGCAGTCCAGCCACCCGGCCTTCCAGCGCCTGGCGGCGGTGGACGCCCACATCCGCGAGCACTTCGCCGAGCCCATCAGCCTCGATGAACTCACCGCCATCGCCGGGCTCTCCGCCTCCCAGCTCGGCCGCCTGTGCAAGCGCATCTTCCAGCTCAGCCCCCGGCAGATGATCCACAAGGCGCGCCTGGGCGCCGCCACCCAGCTGCTGGCCGGCGAGCTGCCCATCACCGAGATCGCCTACCGCTGCGGCTATGCCGACCACAGCGCCTTCAGCCGCCAGTTCAAGGCCCTCACCGGGCTCTCCCCGAGCCAGTACCGCGAGCGCTGCCGCGCCTGAGGCCGGCCGCCCGGCTGTGCCGAACCGCGCACCGCAACCGGGCGAATCGATCAAGCCACCCGCCCGCGCCCCGTTCACAGTAGGCCCATCCACGGGGTGCAACGACGCCCCGGGGCGGCCCGCCCAGGCACTGCCCCCGCGCCAACAAGAACAAACACGCGAACGGAGAAATGCGATGTCATCCATCAGCATCAGCCAGCTGGACGTCAGCTACGGCAGCGGGATCAAGGTCATCGACGGCCTCAACCTGCACATCCCCGACGGCAGCTTCTTCACCCTGCTCGGCCCCAGCGGCTGCGGCAAGACCACCCTGCTGCGGGTGATCGCCGGCTTCATCCGCCCCAGCGGCGGGCGCTTGGCCTTCGGCGACGTCGACATGACCCAGGTCCCCGCCCACCGCCGGGGCATCGGCATGGTCTTCCAGGACTACGCCCTGTTCCCCGACAAGACCGTGTTCGACAACGTCGCCTACGGCCTGCGCGCCCGCCGGACCGACGCGGCGACCCTGCGCCGCAAGGTGGGCGAATACCTGGAGCGGGTCGGCATGAGCGGCTTCGCCGAGCGCCACCCCGCCGCCCTCTCCGGCGGCCAGCGGCAGCGGGTGGCCCTGGCCCGCGCCCTGGCCATCGAGCCCGAGGTGCTGCTGATGGACGAGCCGCTGTCCAACCTCGACGCCCAGCTGCGCCTGCAGATCCGCGCCGCCATCGCCGACCTGCAGCGGGAGATCGGCATCACCACCGTCTTCGTCACCCACGACCAGGAAGAGGCCCTGGCGCTCTCCGACTGCATCGCCCTGATGCGCAAGGGCCGCATCGAGCAACTGGGCAGCCCCCAGGCCATCTACCAGTCCCCCGCCAGCACCTACGCCGCCGACTTCATCGGCTCGGCCAACCTGCTGGCCGCGCGGGTGCTGGAACAGGCCGGCGACGACGGCATCCGCGTGCTGGTGGCCGGCCAACCGCTGCAGGCCCGGGCCGAGACGGCGCTGCCCGAGCCCGAGGTGCACCTGGTAGCACGGCCGGAAAGCATCCGCTTGCGCCCCGCCGGGCAGAACCTCGGCAACTGCCTGGCCGGCCAGGTGCGGCGCAAGCAGTACCTGGGCAACCGCACCAGCTACCGCATCGAGCTGGCCGACGCCCAGCAGCTCAGCGTCGACCGCTTCGGCACCGACGGCGACGGCTTCCACGAAGGCCAGCTGGTGAGCCTGGAGTTCGACCCCGCACAGCTCCGGGTGGTGGCCCAATGAACCGGCGCCTGCCCTCCCCCTGGCTGCTTCTCGCCCTGTTCGCCCTGGGGCTGCTGCTGGTGTTCCTGCTCTGGCCCCTGGCCAACCTGCTGCACGGCAGCGTGGCCGGTGCCGGCGGCAGTGGCTGGACCCAGTTGCTGGACGACCCGCGCTACCTGCGCGCCCTCGGCAACACCCTGCTGCTGGGCGCCCTGGTGACCGGCTGCGCCAGCGTGCTCGGGGTGTCCCTGGCCTACGTCACCGCGCGCTTCGACTTCCCCGGCAAGGCGCTGGTGGCGGTGCTGCCGGTGTGCACCCTGGTGGTCCCGGAGGTGATCGTCAGCCAGACCTGGCTGATGCTCCTCGGCAACAACGGCCTGCTCACCCGCGCCCTGGAGGACCACCTCGGCCTCGCCCTGCCCAGCTTCTACGGCTGGCCCGGCCTGGTACTGGTGATGAGCCTGGTCTACTACACCTACATCTACCTCGGCACCCTGGCCGCCATCCGCGGCTTCGACGCCCAGCTGGAAGAAGCCGCCCAGAGCCTCGGCGTGCCGCCGGCCAAGGCGCGCCTGCAGGTGATGCTGCCGGTGGTGCTGCCCGCCGTGCTGACCTCCGGGCTGCTGGTGTACACCCTGGTGGTGGGCAACTTCGCCATCGCCACCCTGCTGGGCGGCAAGGTGCAGCTGCTCTCGGTGCTCACCTACCTCAGCTTCGTCTCCGAGATGGGCACCAACGCCGGCCTGCAGAGCGCCCTGGCCACCCTGTCCATCGCCATCGTCGCCGGGGTGCTGTTCCTCCAGCGCTGGCTGGTGGGGCGCAAGCGCTACGAGATCGTCCAGGGCCGCAGCGCCCCGGCCCAGCGCCTGCGCGGGGTACGCGGCGCGCTGCTGGGCGCGGCCACGGCGCTGTTCATCCTGCTCTCCTCGCTGCCGCTGCTGACGGTGCTGGCCAGCGCCTTCACCCGCTCGCGGGGGCCGGTGATGCACTGGGGCCAGTTCTCCCTGGAGAACCTGGAGCGGGTCCTGCTGCGCAGCCCGGAACCCATCCTCAACACACTGGCCTACGGCGCCCTGGCGACCCTGGTGGGTATCCTGCTCAGCGTGGTCATCAGCTACCTGGTGATCAAGAAGAAGAACCTGCTCACCCCGGCCATCGACTACCTCGCCATGCTGCCCCTGGCCATGTCCGGCACGGTGCTCGGCATCGGCCTGGTGATGACCTTCAACAGCGGCCCGCTGGCCCTCAGCGGCACGGCGGCGATCATCGTCGTCGCCTTCGTCATCCGCCGTTTCCCCTTCGGCGTGCGCAGCGCCTCGGCCACCCTCTACAACATCCCCGACTCCATCGAGGAGGCCTCCATCAGCCTCGGCGTGCCGCCGCTGCGCTCCTTCTTCAAGGTGGTGCTACCGCTGATGGCGCCCGCCGTCGCCGCCGCGGTGGTGCTCACCTGGACCACCATCGTCGCCGAGCTGAGCGCCTCGCTGGTGGTGTACTCGGCCGGCCGCGAGACCATCACCATCCAGGTCTTCCGCCTGGTGGAAACCGGCCTCCAGGGCCAGGCAGCGGCCTACGGGCTGGTGCTGGTCCTGCTCACCCTCGTCCCGGTGGTCATCGCCACCCGGGTGTTCCGCATCAAGGTCTTCTGAACCGCAAGGAAGGACTCGCCATGAACGCCACCTGGAAGCACCGGCTGCCCGCCCTGCTGGCCGCCCTCGCCCTCAACCTGCTGCAACCCGCCCTCGCCCGCGAGCAGGCGGTGCTCTACACCACCAACAACGACTCGGCGGTGCAGGCCCTGCTGGACAGCGGCCAGCACCTCGCCCCGGGCCTGAAGATCGGCGTGGTCAACGGCTCCAGCGCCGCCCTGCTCAAGCGCATCGAGGCCGAGGGCCAGGCCGCTCGGGCCGACGTGTTCTGGAGTTCCCAGCCCAACACCCTGGGCGCCTTCACCGCGCTCTACGCGCCCTACCGCTCGCCCCAGGCCCAGGCCATCCCCGAGGCGCACCAGCACCCGCAGCACCTGTGGAGCACCGCCAACATCCAGGTGGTGGTGATGATGGTGAACCGCAAGCAGCTCGGCGGGCTCAAGGAGCCCACCCGGTGGCGCGACCTGCTGGACCCGGCCTGGAAGGGGCGGATCATCGTCGGCGACCCCACCGCCACCTCCACCGCCTACACCGCGCTCTGGGGCCTGCGCCAGCTGCTGGGCGAGGACGACTTCCGCCGCCTGGCCGCCAACCTGGTGGTCTCGCGCAACTCCAGCGCCGTGCTCAACCAGGTGGCCCAGGGCGAATACGCCGTCGGCCTGACCTTCGAAGGCAACGCCTATGCCTATGTCGCCGGCGGCCAGCGGGAGATCCGCCTGGTCTACCCGGCCGACGGCACCTTCGTCACCGAAGAGGCCCTAGTGCTGGTGAAGAACGGCCCCAACCCCGAGGCCGGCAAGCGCCTCTACGACCTGCTGCTGAGCCGCGACACCCAGATCGCCCTGCTGGAGCAGGCCTACCGCCGGCCGAGCCGCAGCGACATCGAGGTCAGCACCCATGTCGAGCTGCCGGAGCTGAAGGACATCGCCGTCTTCCCCACCGACGAGCAGGCCGCCATCGCCGGCCGCGACGCCTTCCTCAGCGCCTGGAAAGGCCTCGACAAAGCCCTCTGACACGGAGCCGGACATGACCGCCCACCACCACCGCGCCACCGCCGAACACCTCGCCGACCTCGCCCGCGCCCGCCTGCAGGCCCACTGGCAGACCGCCCTGGAGGACGGCCAGCCCTTCGAGGACAAGGACGACGCCAGCCCCGTCACCGCCATCGACCGCGCCATCGAGCACGAACTGCGCGAGGCCATCGCCCGCCACACACCCAGCTTCGGCGTGGTGGGCGAGGAGTACCCCGACCACCAGCGCGACGCCGAATACAGCTGGGTGCTCGACCCCATCGACGGCACCAAGGCCTTCATCGCCGGGGTCCCGGTGTACGGCACGCTGATCGCTCTGTGCCGCGACGGGCGCCCGGTGCTGGGGGTGGTCGACCTGCCCATCGCCGGCCTGCGCTGGGTCGGTGTGGAAGGCCAGCCCACCCGGCTCAACGGCCAGCCGGTGCGCACCCGCCCCTGCACCGAGCTGGCCCGCGCGCTGCTGGCCAGCAGCAACCCGGAAAGCCTGCCGGACACTCACCTGGTGGCCTTCGTCCGGCTGCGCGACGCCACCCGCTGGCGTCTCTACGGCGCCGCCTGCAGCGCCTACGCCAACCTCGCCCGGGGGCGCATCGACCTGGTGGCCGACGGCGGCGGCATGGCGCCGGTGGACTACTGCGCCCTGGTGCCGGTCATCGAAGGCGCCGGCGGGGTGATCAGCGACTGGCAGGGCCGCCCGCTCGGCCTTGGCTCTGGCAGCAGCGTACTGGCCGCCGGCGATCCCCAGTTGCACCGCCAGGCCCTGGAGCGCCTGCACCAGGCCTGAACCGCCCGAGGTCACAAGGAGGACACGCCATGACCGCCATCCATTTCCGCCTACCCCTCGCCCTGTCGCTGGCCCTCGCCCTGGGCCTGGCCGAGGCGGGCGGCTTCCTCGACGACAGCCACGCCACCCTGTCGCTGCGCAACTTCTACTTCAACCAGGACAACCGCGACGGCCACGCCGGCCAGACCGAGGAATGGGGCCAGGGCCTGCGCCTGGACTACCAGTCCGGCTACACCGAAGGCACGGTGGGCGTCGGCCTCGACGCCCTCGGCCTGCTCGGCCTTCGCCTGGACGGCGGTGGCCGCGCCGGCAAGGCCGGCCAGGCCCGCACCCCCAGCACGCTGTTCCCCCTGGAGCACAACGGCCGCGCCCGCGATGAATTCAGCAGCCTCGGGCTCACCGCCAAGCTGCGGGTCGGCGCCAGCGAGGCGCGGGTCGGCACCCTGATCCCGCGCCTGCCGGTGATCAAGGCCAACGACGGGCGCCTGCTGCCGCAGACCTTCGAAGGCGCCCAGCTGACGGTGCGCGAGTTCGACGACCTCACCCTGCTGGCTGGCCGCCTGCGCCAGGCCAAGGGGCGCGCCCAGAGCCACCGAGACGACCTTTCCATCAACGGCGCCAACAGCCCGCGCAAGCCCGGCAACGCCGTCAGCGCGGCGCCGGCCCGCCACAGCGACGCCTTCGACTTCCTCGGCCTGGATTACCAGGTCAACGAGCAGTTGCAGGTGCAGTACTACCTGGGCCAGCTGGAGGACTTCTATCGCCAGCACTTCGTCGGCCTCAACCACGAGCAGGCGCTGCCCCAGGGCACGCTGAAGACCGACCTGCGCCACTTCGACACCCGCGCCACGGGCCGCAACGCCAGCCGCAGCGGCCGCGCCGAGGGCTACACCGCTGCCGGCTACTACGGCCCCGGCAACGGCGAGAGCGGCGCCCATCGCGGCAAGGTGGACAACCGCGCCTGGAGCGCCCTGTTCAGCTGGAGCCTCGGCGCCCACACCCTCGGCGCCGGCTATCAGCGCCTGAGCGGCGACAGCCACTTCATCCAGCCCAACCAGGGCAACGGCAGCGACGTCTACCTGATCACCGACCGCCAGCTGAACAGCTTCGCCCGCGCCGGCGAACGCACCTGGCTGGCCCAGTACGGGCTGGACTTCGGCACCTGGGGGCTGCCGGGGCTGACCAGCAACATCGCCTACCTCAAGGGCAGCGGCATCCGCTCCGAACGCGGGCACCTGCAGGAGTGGGAGCGGGACTTCACCCTGGCCTACGTGGTGCAGGCCGGGCCGGCCAAGGGCCTGGGCATCACCTGGCGCAACGCCAGCCTGCGCAGCCAGGCGAGCACCGACGTCGACCAGAACCGGGTCTTCCTCACCTACAGCCTGGCGTTGTTCTGACGGGTGCTTGAAATGCCCTGACGGCCAGGCGGTGGAGGGCATGGCATCGCCTGGCCGTACAGGTCTTTCAGAAACGTCCGAGGCACCCGGGCTGCTAACGTCCCCGGACCCACGCACCGGGAGGCCCCCATGAAAGCGATCCCCATCCAGGCCGTGCTCGACGGCATCCCCAAACCCCATCCCTTCGCGCCGGCCTGTGCCGAGCTGCAGCCGGTCGCGCCCTTCCAGCCGGGCCCGGCCTCGGTGCAGTTGGGCCACCTGGACGGCGAAGGCCCGTGGCAGCGCCACCCCGAGGGCGATGCGCTGTTGCAGGTGCTGGAAGGTGAAATGGAGATCAGCCTGCTGGCGGTGATCGGGCTGGTACGCGAGCCCCTGCCGGCGGGCTCGCTCTATGTGGTCCCGCGCGGGCTCTGGTACCGCCTGGAGGCGAAGGCCGCGTCGATCCTGGCGGTGCTGCCGGAGAAGGGCGAGAGCGAGCGCTCGGCCTACCCGCTGCGGGTGGAACGCAGCGCCTGAGGGCTCAGGCAGCGCGGGGCAAGGCGTCGACCGGCGCCTCGTCCCGTGCCGGCGCGGGGGCCAACAGGCCCAGGCGCACCAGCACCCAGGGCGCCAGCACCGCGACGAAGGTGCCGATGGCCAGGCCACGGAAGGCCTGCCAGGCCGGACCCTCCAGATGCAGCGCCAGCCCCGTGTGCTTCAACCCCCACTGCAGGCCGATGAAGGCCAGCGCACCCAGCACCGCCGCCGTCACCCGTCGCCACAGCGGCACCGCCACGCTGAACCCCACGCGCCGGTAGCCGATGATCACCACCAGCATCAGCCCTGCCAGCAACGGTACGTAGCTCGGCGGCTCGCCGCGCCAGGTGAGCGCGAAGGCCGCCGACACCGCCACCACCAGCGCCAGGTGGGCCAGCGCCGGGCCCTCGCGCCAGAAGCGCCAGCGCCTGGCCAGGGCGAACAGGCCGAGGGTCGCCAGGCCCAGGGCGCTGCCGCCGAGCAGGTCTTCGATGTCGTGGGCACCCAGGTACAGGCGGCTGAACAGGATGCCCGTCACCAGCACGCAGGCCAGCCCCCAGAACCACAGGCGGCGCACTTCCAGCGCCAGCCAGAACCACAACACCACCGACAGCTGCGCGTGGCCGCTGGGCAGGCCGAAGCTCTCGCCCACCTCGTGGTCCATGCGCAGGGCAATGTCCGGGCGCGGGTCCTGCCAGTAGTCCTTGAGCCAGGCGTTGAGCAGCGCGGTCACCGCCACCAGCACCAGCAGGCGGAAGAACACCGTGCGCTGCCAGGCCCAGTAGCCCAGCGGCAGGAAGAAGAGGATGAACTTCTCGTAGCCCAGCAGGGTGAAGAAGCGCATCAGCGGCGTCAGTGCGTCGCTGCGCAGGGGCAGCACCCAGTCCAGGCTGTGCAGCAGCTCGTTCATGGCGAGTCCTTTCCGGAGGAAGGCGCCTACTGATACGCGAGGACCTGCGGAGCGGCAAGCCCCTCGCCGAGCTGGGCCAGCAAGCGCTCGCGCAGCCAGCGGTTGCCCGGCTCGCCGGCCGCCTGTTCGTGCCAGTACAGGTTCAGCGTCACCGGCGGCAGGGGCAGCGGCATCGGCAGTTCCCGCAGCGGTGCGATGCGCGTCAGCATCGGGCAGTAGGCCGCGGCCACGGTCAGCAGCCCGTCGCTGCCGGCGGCCAGTTGCGCGGCGGTGAGGTAGTGCTGGCAACGCTGCACCACGTGGCGCGAGAGGCCGAGGCTGTCCAGGGCCAGGTCCTCCACCGAGATGCTGCGCCGCCTCGAGGTGACGGCGATGTGCCGCGCCGCCAGGTAGCGCTCGGTGTCCAGTTCGCCGACGAAGGCCGGGCCGGCCAGCACCCGCAGCGGCTCCCGCAGCAACTGGCACTGGCGCAGCTCGGCATCCGCCGGGCGCGCCACCTCCACGGCCAGGTCGATGTGCCCGGCGGCCATCTCCAGCTTCAGCTCGCCCCAGCGCACGCTGGTGCTGCGCACGCCGACCCGGGGCAGGTGCGGGCGCAGGGCGGCAACGATGGGCGGCAGCAGCAGCGGCTCCAGCTGCTCGGGCATGTTGAGGATGAAGGTGCGCGAGTCCCGCGTCGGGTCGAACTGCTGCAGCCGGTCCACCCCGCCCTGCAGCAGCGCCAGGGCCTCGCTCACCACCGGGGCCAGGCGCAGGGCCACCGGGGTGGGGGCCACGCCGCGCCCCTCGCGGACGAACAGCGGGTCCCCCAGTTGCTCGCGCAGGCGCGCCAGGGCGTGGCTGATGGCCGACTGGCTGAGGTGCAGCACCGCCGCCGCGCGGGTCAGGTTGCGTTCGCGGTGGATCACGTCGAAGACGCGGAACAGGTTCAGATCAACACGGCCAAGGGCTGGCCATTCATGTTCCTTATTCATGGTTGCGCCTCCACGCTCACGGAGGGTGCCCGCCCCTCTGCACCGGTCATGCACGGCACCCTAGCGCCACCTACACCAACCATGCAGCAAATTCATGATCGTGAATGAACAACCATCAGTTCCCACGCCCCTGGGGGCTGCCTAGGATGCCCGGACCCCGCACCACAAGAACAAACCCTAGCGAGGCCCCATGAACGAACACGCCTACCTGCAGGCGCTCGCCGAACGCCGCAAGCTCGCCTGGCCCCAGGGCCTGCCCCGTACGCCCCAGTACCCGCTGGGGGAACGCCCGCTCACCGACTACCTGCGCGAATGGGCGCGGCGCCAGCCCGAAGCCGCTGCCGTGCACTTCTACGGCCACCGCCTGGACTGGGCGGAGCTGGACCGCCTGAGCGACCGCTTCGCCGCCCTGCTGGTGGAGCGCGGCGTGGTGCCGGGGGACCGGGTCGCGGTGTTCCTGCCCAACTGCCCGCAGCTGCACATCGCCTTCTGGGGCATCCTCAAGTGCGGCGCGCTCTATGCGCCGGTCAGCCCGCTGTCCAAGGGGCTGGAGCTGGCCTACCAGCTCAATGACAGCGGCGCCGCCGTGCTGCTGTGCTTCGACCAGCTGCTGCCGGTGGTGCGCGCGGTGCAGGCGGAAACCCCGGTGCGCCTGCTGATCGCCACCAGCCTCGGCGAACTGCGCCCGGCCACGCCGAGCCTGCCGCTGCCCGACCTGCTGATGGCGCCCAAGGCCAGCGCCGAGGACTGCCTGGACTTCTACCCCGCCCTGGCCGCCTGCCAGGCGCCGACGCCCAGCCACCAGCCGCGCCTGGAGGACGCCGCCGCGCTGAACTACACCGGCGGCACCACCGGCCTGCCCAAGGGCTGCATCCACACCCACGGCGACATGCTCTACACCTGCGCCAGCTTCGTGCCGGTGGCCCTCGGGCTGGATCCGCAGTCGGTGATGCTCAACTTCCTCCCCGAATTCTGGATCGCCGGGGAGAACGCCGGCCTGCTGTTCCCGGTCTACGCCGGCTGCGCCCTAGTGCTGCTGGCCCGCTGGGATGCGGACGCCTTCATGGCCGCCGTGCAGCACTACCGCGTCAGCCACTGCGGCCTGCTGGTGGACAGCGCCGCCGAGGTGCTGGACCACCCCCGCGTCGGCGAATTCGACTTCGCCAGCCTGCGCCGGGTCGGTGCCATCTCCCTCGTCAAGAAACTGACCCGCGACTACCGCGCGCGCTGGCGCCAGCTCACCGGCTGCACCCTCTACGAATTCGCCTTCGGCATGACCGAGACCCACACCTGCGACACCTTCACCTACGGCCTGCAGGACGGCGACTTCGACCTCAGCCAGGCGCCCACCTTCGTCGGTCTGCCGGTGCCGGGCACCGAGTTCAAGGTCTGCGATTTCGACAGCGGCGCCCTGCTGCCCCTGGGCCGCGAAGGCGAGCTGTGCCTGCGCTCGCCCTCGCTGCTCAAGGGCTACTGGCAGCGCCCGGAGGCCAGCGCCGAGGTGCTGCGCGACGGCTGGCTGCACACCGGCGACCTGGGGGTGATCGACGAACGCGGCTTCATCCGCTACCTGGGCCGGCGCAAGGAGATGCTCAAGGTCAACGGCATGAGCGTGTTCCCCAGCGAGCTGGAGGCGCTGCTCGGCCAGCACCCGGCCGTGCTGGCCAGCGCCGTGCTGGGCCGCCCCCACGAGCAGCGCGGGCAGCAGCCGGTGGCGTTCATCGTGCTCAAGCCGGGCGCCGAGGAGACGCCGGAAAGCCTGGTCGCCTGGTGCCAGGACGCCATGGCCGTCTACAAAGTACCGGAGGTGCGGCTGCTGCCGGCGATGCCGATGACCGCCACCGGGAAGATCAAGAAGAACGAACTGGAAGCCTTGCTGTGAACCGACCCTTCGCACGCCTGCTGATCGCCAACCGTGGCGAGATCGCCATCCGCATCGCCCGCGCCGCCGCCGAGCTGGGCATCGACAGCGTCGCCGTCCACGCCGAGGACGACCACGCGGCCCTGCACACCCGCAAGGCCGACCGCGCCGTGGCCCTCGCCGGCCAGGGCCCGGCGGCCTACCTGGACATCGCCCAGCTGGTGGCCATCGCCCGCCGCGAGGGCTGCGACGCCCTGCACCCCGGCTACGGCTTCCTCAGCGAGAACGCCGAGTTGGCGCGCCAGTGCGAGGCCGCCGGCATCCGCTTCGTCGGCCCGGCGCCCGAGGCCCTCGATCTGTTCGGCGACAAGGCCCGCGCCCGCGCCCTGGCCGAGCGCTGCGGCGTGCCCCTAGCCGCCGGCACCAACCGCCCCACCTCGCTGGAAGAGGCCCGCGCCTTCCTCGCCAGCCACGGCCCGCTGATGCTCAAGGCCCTGGCCGGCGGCGGCGGGCGTGGCATGCGCCCGGTGCATAGGGCGGAGGAGCTGGACGAGGCCTACGCCCGCTGCCAGTCCGAAGCCCGCGCCGCCTTCGGCCGTGACGACCTCTACGTCGAACGGCTGATCGAAGGCGCCCGGCACATCGAGGTGCAGGTGCTGGGTGATGGCGAGCGCGTCAGCCACCTGTGGGAGCGCGATTGCAGCCTGCAACGGCGCCAGCAGAAGCTGGTGGAGATCGCCCCCGCCGTCGACCTCGCCCCGGCCCTGCGCCAGGGGATGCTCGATGCGGCCCTGCGCCTGGCCGGCGAAACGGGCTACCGGGGCCTGGGCACCTTCGAGTTCCTGGTGGACCCGGCCCGGGGCGACTTCGTGTTCATGGAGGCCAACCCGCGCATCCAGGTGGAGCACACCATCACCGAGGCCATCACCGGCGTCGACCTGGTCCAGGCCCAGCTGCACCTGGCGGCCGGCGCCCGCCTGGAGGACCTCGGCCTGGACGAGCCGGTGGCCCCGCGCGGGGTCGCCGTGCAGCTGCGGGTAAACCTGGAGACCCAGCTCGCCGACGGCAGCACCCGCCCCGCCGGCGGCACCATCAGCGCCTACGAGCCGCCCAGCGGCCCGGGCCTGCGGGTGGACGGCCACGGCTACGCCGGCTGCACCACCAACCCGCGTTACGACGCGCTGCTGGCCAAGCTGATCGTCCAGGCTGACGACCTGCCCGCCGCCCTGCGCCGGGCCTACCGCGCCCTCTGCGAATTCCGCCTGGAAGGGGTGGCGAGCAACCTGCACCTGCTGCAGAACCTGCTGCGCCGCCCCGAACTGGCGGCGCCGGTGGACACCCGCTTCCTCGAACGCCACCTGCCCGAGCTGCTGGCGCCCCAGCCCAGCGCCCACCCGCACCTGTTCGTCAGCAGCGCCGCCCCGCAGGTCGAACCGGCAGGCGGCATCGACGCCCCGCCCGGCTGCCTGCCGCTGCTGGCCCCCAGCCAGGGCGTGCTGGTGAGCCTGGACGTGGCCGAAGGCGACAGCGTGGCCCTGGGCCAGCCGGTGGCGGTGCTGGAGGCGATGAAGATGGAGTTCGTGGTCAAGGCCAGCCACAGCGGCCGCGTCCGCGCCCTGGCGGTGCAGCCCGGCGACAGCCTGTTCGAAGGCGCGCCGCTGCTCTACCTGGAGCCTGCGGAGGTGGACGGCGAGGCAGTGGCCAGCGAGGAAAGCCTGGACCTGGCGCACATCCGCGCCGACCTCGCGGAAGTGCTCGAACGCCACGCCATCACCCGCGACGAACGCCGCCCGCAAGCGGTGGCCAAGCGCCGCAAGACCGGCCAGCGCACCACCCGCGAGAACCTCGACGACCTGCTCGACGCCGGCAGCTTCATCGAATACGGCGCCCTCGCCCTGGCCGCCCAGCGCCGGCGCCGCAGCCTGGAGGAGCTGATCGAGCAGAGCCCGGCCGACGGCCTGGTGGCCGGCATCGGCACGGTCAACGCCGACGCCTTCGGCGCCGAGGCCGCCCGCTGCATGACCATCGCCTACGACTACACGGTGTTCGCCGGCACCCAGGGGGTGATGAACCACAAGAAGACCGACCGCATGCTCGGCCTCGCCGAACAGTGGCGCCTGCCCCTGGTGCTGTTCGCCGAGGGCGGCGGCGGTCGGCCGGGGGACTCGGACTTCGTCGGCGTCGCCGGGCTGGACTGCCACACCTTCGTCGCCATGGCCCGGCTCTCCGGCCAGGTGCCGCTGGTGGGCGTCGTCTCAGGCCGCTGCTTCGCCGGCAACGCGGCCCTGCTGGGCTGCTGCGATGTGATCATCGCCACCCGCAACGCCAGCATCGGCATGGCCGGCCCGGCGATGATCGAGGGCGGCGGCCTGGGTCGCTACAGCGCCGAGGAGGTCGGTCCGACCGCCGTGCAGGCGCCCAACGGGGTGATCGACATCCTGGTGGAGGACGAGGCCGAAGCGGTGGCCGCCGCCAAGCGCTACCTGTCCTACTTCCAGGGCCGCCTGGCGGACTGGCGCTGCGCCGACCAGCGTGCGCTGCGCCACGCCATCCCGGAGAACCGCCTGCGGGTCTATGACATCCGCGCGCTGATCGAGACCCTGGCCGACGCGGACTCGGTGCTGGAACTGCGCCGCGCCTTCGCACCGGGGCTGATCACCGCCTTCATCCGCATCGAGGGGCGCCCCTTCGGGCTGATCGCCAACAACCCCGCCCACCTCGGCGGCGCAATCGACGCCCAGGCCGGCGACAAGGCCGCGCGCTTCATGCAGCTGTGCAACGCCTTCGGCCTGCCGCTGCTGTCGCTGTGCGACACCCCCGGCTTCATGGTCGGTCCGGAGTCGGAGAAGCAGGCCACGGTGCGCCACGTCTCGCGCATGTTCGTCGCCGCCGCCGCGCTGGAGGTGCCGGTGTTCACCGTGGTGCTGCGCAAGGGCTACGGCCTGGGCGCCCAGGCCATGGCCGCCGGCAGCTTCCATTCGCCGCTGTTCACCGTCGCCTGGCCCAGCGGCGAATTCGGCGCCATGGGGCTGGAAGGCGCGGTGCGCCTGGGCTACGCCAAGGAGCTGGCCGCCGTGGAGGATGCCGGGGAGCGCGAGCGGCTGTTCCGCAAGATGGTCGACAAGGCCTACCAGAACGGCAAGGCGATCAACATGGCCAGCTTCCTGGAGATCGACGCCGTCATCGACCCGGAGCAGACCCGCGCCTGGCTCCTGCGCGGCCTCAACGCCACCGCGCCTTCCGCCGCACCAGAAGGCCGCAAGCGGTCGTTCGTGGATACCTGGTAGGCCGCCTTCGCGAGCAGAGCTCGCTCCTACAGGCCCTGCCGTAGGAATGAGCCCTGCTCGCGAAGCAATCCAGGTATCGAGCCGGCCCCGGGCTGAAGCCCGGGCTACGGAGCCAAATGGGCGCGAAACGTCTGCCAGCCCTGACCGCAGCTGGATTGAGCCGGCAGTAGCGCGGGGTGGCCGTTCCGGCTCGCGGAAATTTCCCAAGCGGCGCCGCCGGTCTTGTTGCCTGGGAGACAGGCGCCTAGCGTCCGCGGGTCATTGCACGACTAGAAGGAGACTCCCTGTGCGCCACCCGATCCTCTGCTCGGCCCTGCTGATCCTGCCCCTCGCCGCGGCCCTGCCATGCCTGGCGGAAGAGCCGGCAGCCGGCAACTCCCTCAAGGAATCGACCAAGGCAGCGGTTTCCTCGGCCATTTCAGCGGGCAAGAACCTGCTGGGTGGCGTGTCCGAAGGCATTACCGAAGGCCGGATCAATACCGAGGGCATCGATGGTGCGGCCGTGGTCGCCGACTACGCGCAGCTGACCCAGGTGGGCAGCGTCGAACTGCTCAAGATGGAAACGCGTGGCAGCAGCCTGGCGGTCACCCTGGGGTTCCGCAACAGCACCGCGAAACCACTGCGGATCATCAACCTGCTGGACGGTGGCAGCCTGATCGCCATCGATGCAGACGGCTACTCCAGCCCGCTTGCCGTCGGCAGCAACCCGGACGAGCTGACCGTTCCCGCCAACGTCGGCGTGCGCCAGGTCTTCCACTTCGAGGCCTCCAGCGAGGCCCCCCACCTCATCCGGCTCTGGGGCCATGACCTAAAGCCGAAATGACACGCCATCGGGTGCCCAACGCCACGAGGCCGGGCATCCACACCATGACCAGGGCAGGTAAAGCGGCAACGGTGGCATGGAAGGGATCACTGTGCCGGGGTTTCAACCTTGCGCACGCGGGTATCGGTGGCGCTGATCGGGCGGCCATTGGCGTCGCGGACCTCCAGCCGTGCCAGGGGCTGGCCCGTGCTGTCGAGCAGTTCGGAGTGCACCTCCCCCGGCGCGAAGCAATGCGCCTCGCCCCACTGGCGCAGGCTGACGATGAGGGTGAACAGGTCGCGCCCCTTGGGCGTCAGCGCGTAGGCCTGGTAGGCGCTGCCGTCGGCGGCCGGTTCGAGGCACAGGATGCCTTCGGCCGCCAGCTTGCGCAGGCGGTCGCTGAGGATGTTCTTGGCCACGCCGAGGCTTTTCTGCAGTTCACCAAAACGCTGCTGGCCGTCGAACAGGTCGCGCACGATCATCAGCGACCAACGGTCCCCGACCCCTTCCAGGGCCCGGGCCACCGGGCAGTGCTCGACGGCTTCGTCGTTCTTCATCAGTCTTCTCCCGCCCCAAAACTGGTTGCAGTTTAAAACCAGCAGGATTAGCCTTCAAATGGTTTCATTTTGAAACCAGAAGGACTGCCTCATGCCTGCTACCGGTTCCCTGTCACCCGCCCTTGTCTGGCTGCTGGCCCTGGCCTGCGGCCTCTGCGTCGCCAACGTCTACTACGCCCAGCCCCTGCTGGATGCCATGGCCCGGGACCTGGGCATCAGCCGTGCCGCCATCGGCGCGGTGATCGGCGTGACCCAGGCGGGCAGCGCCCTGGCCTTGCTGGCGCTGGTGCCGTTGGGCGATCTGCTGGAGCGTCGGCGGTTGATGGCGGCGCAGCTGGTGCTGCTGGTGGGTTCGCTGCTGCTGGTGGCAGCGGCACGGCAACCGGCGCTCATCCTGCTGGGCATGTTCGGCCTCGGCCTGCTGGGTACGGCCATGACCCAGGGCCTGCTGGCCTTTGCCGCGAGCCTGGCGGGCGACGCGGAGCGCGGTCAGGTGCTGGGCGTGGTGCAAGGAGGCGTGGTGGTGGGCCTGCTGCTGGCCCGCAGCCTGTCCGGGGCGATGGCCGAGCTGGGCGGCTGGCGGGCGGTCTACCTGTTGTCGGCCCTGCTGATGGCGATGCTGCTGGTCGTGCTCTGGCGGCGGTTGCCGACGCAGCGGAACGCGTCTCGCCTGGGCTACCTGGCGCTGCTGCTCTCGATGCTGCATCTGCTGCGCGAGGACCGGGTGCTGCAGGTGCGTGGCCTGCTGGCGCTGCTGCTGTTCATGGTGTTCAACCTGTTCTGGGCCGCCCTGGTGATGCCGCTGAGCGCCCCGCCGCTGTCGCTTGGGCCCGGTGCCATCGGCGCCTTCGGGCTGATGGGCGCGGTAGGCGCCCTGGCTGCGGCGCGTGCCGGCCGTTGGGCCGATCGCGGCCAGGCCCAGCGTGCCAGCGGCTTGGCCCTCGGCGTGCTGGCCCTGGCCTGGGTGCCGCTGGCATTCACCGGGCAGTCGCTGTGGGCGCTGCTGCTGGGCATCTTCCTGCTGGATGCGGCGGGCCAGGCGCTGCACGTGCTCAACCAGAGCCTGGTGCTGGGCAGCGGCAGCTCGGCCCATGCCCGGCTGATCGGCCTCTACATGCTGTTCTACGCCGTCGGCAGCGCGCTGGGCGGTTTCATCGCCACGCACCTCTACGCCCTGGCCGGCTGGGCCGGTGTGTGCCTCTGCGGCGGAGCCCTGAGCCTGGCGGCACTGGGCCTGTGGTGGGTGACGCTGCCGGGTCGCCCGGGCATCCGACGCCATGTCTTGGGCAGGCAAAGCGGCATCAGGTAAACTGCCGCATCTTTTTGCACCCATAACGATTAGCCTGATGCCCACGACGTTCCATGAGATTCCCCGCGAGCGCCCGCTCACGCCCCTGCTCGACCGCGCGGAGACGCCGGACGCGCTGCGTCGGCTGGGCGAGGCCGAGCTGGAAACCCTGGCCGACGAACTGCGCCAGTACCTGCTCTACACCGTCGGCCGGACCGGCGGGCATTTCGGCGCGGGGCTGGGGGTGGTCGAACTGACCATCGCCCTGCACTACGTCTACGACACGCCCGACGACCGGCTGGTCTGGGACGTGGGCCACCAGGCCTACCCCCACAAGATCCTCACCGGTCGCCGCGAGCGCATGGGCACGCTGCGCCAGAAGGACGGCATCGCCGCCTTCCCGCGCCGCTCGGAGAGCGAGTACGACACCTTCGGCGTCGGCCACTCCAGCACCTCCATCAGCGCCGCGCTGGGCATGGCCATCGCCGCCCGCATGCAGGGCTCGGGGCGCAAGTCCATCGCCGTGATCGGCGACGGCGCGCTCACCGCCGGCATGGCCTTCGAGGCGCTGAACCATGCCTCGGACGTGCAGGCCGACATGCTGGTGATCCTCAACGACAACGACATGTCGATCTCCCACAACGTCGGCGGGCTGTCCAACTACCTGGCCAAGATCCTCTCCAGCCGCACCTACGCGAGCATGCGCGAGGGCAGCAAGAAGGTGCTCTCGCGCCTGCCCGGCGCCTGGGAGATCGCCCGCCGCACCGAGGAATACGCCAAGGGCATGCTGGTCCCCGGCACGCTGTTCGAGGAGCTGGGCTGGAACTACATCGGCCCCATCGATGGCCACGACCTGCCCACCCTGGTGGCCACCCTGCGCAACATGCGCGACCTCAAGGGCCCGCAGTTCCTCCATGTGGTGACCAAGAAGGGCAAGGGCTTCGCCCCGGCCGAGCTCGACCCCATCGGCTACCACGCCATCACCAAGCTGGAGCCGCTGGACGCTCCGGCAGCGCCGAAGAAGCCGTCCGGGCCGAAGTACTCCAACGTCTTCGGCCAGTGGCTGTGCGACATGGCGTCACAGGACCCGCGCCTGGTGGGCATCACCCCGGCGATGAAGGAAGGCTCGGACCTGGTGGCCTTCGCCGAGCGCTTCCCGGAGCGCTACTTCGACGTCGCCATCGCCGAGCAGCACGCCGTGACCCTGGCGGCCGGCATGGCCTGCGATGGCGTGAAGCCGGTGGTGGCGATCTACTCCACCTTCCTCCAGCGCGGCTATGACCAGCTGGTGCACGACGTGGCGGTGCAGAACCTCGACGTGCTGTTCGCCATCGACCGCGCCGGCCTGGTGGGCGAAGACGGCCCGACCCACGCCGGCAGCTTCGACCTGTCCTACCTGCGCTGCATCCCCGGCATGCTGGTGATGACCCCGAGCGACGAGAACGAACTGCGCCTGCTGCTGACCACCGGTTACCACTTCCAGGGCCCGGCAGCGGTGCGCTACCCCCGTGGCAGCGGCCCCAACGCGGTCATCGAGCCGGAACTGGCGACAGTGCCGATCGGCCAGGCGGTGGTTCGTCGTCGCGGCAGCGGCGTCGCCCTGCTGGCCTTCGGCGTGCAACTGGCCGAAGCCCTGCAGGTGGGCGAGCGCCTGGACGCCACGGTGGTGGACATGCGCTTCGTCAAACCCCTGGACGAAGCGCTGCTGCGGGAACTGGCCGGCAGCCACGGGCTGCTGGTGACCATCGAGGAGAACAGCGTGATGGGCGGCGCCGGTGCTGCCGTCAGCGAGTTCCTCGCCCACGAGAACCTGCAGGTGCCGGTGCTGCACCTGGGCCTGCCGGACTACTACGTGGAACACGCCAAGCCGGCGCAGATGCTGGCCGAGTGCGGCCTGGACGAGGCGGGCATCGAAGCCGCCGTGCGCCAGCGCCTGGCCTTGCTGGACCCACAGGCCCCTTCGAAGGCCGCGGGGCTGTAACCCGGAACCGGGCTGCGCCGCTAGCGGCGCGCCCGGGCCGGTGCTTCACGTGTACGTGTGTGGCGGAGGGCCCCTCCGTCAAGCGCAGGCGGCGCTTCCTGCCGTGCAGTCCGGCTCTTGCCCGGCCCTCCTCGAAAGTCATTCGGATCTTTTGAGGAGTCATCCATGCTGCGTTCCCCCCTGGCCCTGGCCATTGTCCTGCTCCCCTGCGCCACACCGGCGGAGGAGATCGCCCCGGAAAGCCTCGACGCCCTGAAGAGTCCCTACCTGGTAGGCACCTCGGGGCGCAGTCTGGAGCCCCGCTCCCAGGCCACGGCGGCCACCAGCGTCTTCACCCGCGCCGACATCGCCCGGCTCAAGGTCAAGAGCCTGCCCGACCTGCTGGCGCGCGTGCCGGGCATGTCGGTGCAGCAGACCGGCGGCCGTGGCAGCCCTACGGCGCTGTACCTGCGCGGCACCAACCCCAGCCAGGTGCTGGTGCTGCTCGACGGCATGCGCATCGGCCAGCTGAGCAACGGTCTGGCGCGCCTGCAGTACCTGAACATGCAGCAGGTGGAGCGGGTGGAAGTGACCCGGGGCGCACGCTCCAGCCTGTACGGCGGCAATGCCATGGGCGGAGTGATCCAGGTCTTCACACGGCGTGGCAAGGCGGGCCTCGACCCGCGCTTCGACTTCAGCCTGGGGGACGGCGACGACAGCGAGAACAGCCTCGGCCTGGCCGGTGGCGACGCGAACACCCGCTATGACCTGGGCATGAGCCTGGTGGAGCTGCGCCAGGACCGCAGCGACGACCGCGACGGCGCCAACACGGACAAGGATGCCTACCGCAACCGAGGGTTGAACCTGAGCCTGGAGCACCGCTTCGCCGAGACCTGGCGCGCCGGCCTGAACCTGCTGGACCAGCGCGGCAAGAGCGAACTGGACGGCGACAGCGGCGCCTTTCCCGACCAGCCCCGGGACCGCTTCGCCCTCAGCAGCACCTCGGCCTTCCTCCAGGTGGACCCGAGCCCACTCTGGAGCAGCCGCCTGGAGGCTGGCCACAGCGAAGACAAGAGCCGTGTCGACACCGTCTACAACTACTTCACCACCTTCGAGGAGTACGCCAGCTACCGGGACTCGCTGCTCTGGCAGAACACCCTGCACCTGGACGCCGCCAACCAGCTGCTGCTGGGCGCCGAATGGACCGAGGAACGCCTGCGCGCCAACGTGCCGCTGGAGGAGCGCGAGCGCCGCAACCAGGCCTGGTTCATCCAGCACCGCTACCGCGCAGCCCCCTTCGGCACCGAACTGGGCCTACGCCATGATCAGGACCGCCAGTTCGGCAACGAGGACAGCCTCAACGCAGCCCTGGACATCGACCTGCCCGCCCAGACGCAACTGGTGCTGAGCTACGCCGAGGGCTTCCGCACGCCCACCTTCCTCGAACTCTACGTACCGAAGGAATTCTTCCCCAGCGGCAACCCGGACCTGCAACCCGAACGCTCGCGCACCTGGGAAGCCCAGCTGCGCGGCAACCACCTGGGCACCGACTGGTCCCTGGGGGTGTACCGCACCGATATCCGCGACCTGATCACCGATGTGGAAACCTTCGACCCCGACTACGTGCGCACCTGGCGCAACGTCGGCCGCGCGCGGATCAACGGGCTGGACATCAGCCTGTCCCGCGAACTGCTTGGCTGGACCACCCGCCTTTCCGCCGGTTTCGTCGACCCGCGCGACCGCGAGACCGGGCACACCCTGCCGGGCCGTTCGCGGCGCAACCTGGCGCTGGACGTGGACCGCCGCTTTGGCGAGTACAGCTTCGGTTTCAGCTGGCTGGGGGTCTCCAGCCGCTACCAGGACGCCGACAACACCGTGCACAGCCCCGGCTACGGCCGCCTCGACATCCGCGCCGGCTGGGACCTGCTGGAAGGGCTGAAGGTGGAAACGCGGGTGGAGAACCTGGGGGACAACCGCTACCTGGAGAAGCGCTACGCCGACCAGTCCGGTTTCTCCAGCTCGCCCTACGGCGACGCCCTGCCCTACGAAAACAACAACGTCTACATCGACGACCCGACCTACGAGGCGCGCGGCGGCTACCGGGATGCCGGGCGGCGGGTGGTGGTCAGCCTGAAGTGGTCGCCGCAGTTCTGACGAACGCGGCCATCAGCGCGCCTGGGCCAGGCGTTCGCACAGCGCGCGGGTGGCCCCCAACATCTGGAAGCTGGGCCGTTCCAGGCCCCGGTCGGGCACTGCCCAGACCTGGCCGGCGGCCACCGCAGGCAGTTGCGGCCAGGCCTGCCAGGCGGCGGCCTGGGCCGGCTCGCTGACCAGGATGACGCGGGGCTGGCGCTGCAATACGGCCTCGATACCGACCTGGGGCGCGGGCAGGTCGAGGTCGGCGAACAGGTTGCGCGCGCCGCACAGGGCCAGGGCATCGCTGACGATCTGCCGACCGCCCAGGGTGTACAGCGGGTGGTCCCAGACCTGGTAGAACACCGGCAGCGGCGGCTCGCGACGGTAGCGCTGGCGCAGCTCGGCCAGGCCGTCGCGGAAGCGCCGGGCCAGGGCCTGGCCTTCGGCGCCGTGGCCGACCCGGGGGCCGATCTGTTCGAAGACGTCCGCCAGCTCGTCCAGCCGACGCGGTTCGATCACCAGCAAGGGGATGCCGAGCTGCTCCAGGCGCTGCTGCATGGGCGCGCCGACGCTGTCGGGCCAGAGCAGGATGAGATCGGGGGCCAGAGCCACCACGCGCTCAAGCTGCACCTGGCCGTAGTGGCCGACGCTGGGCAGCGCGGCCAGGGCCGCCGGGCGCTCGCCGCCGTCGAGGACGCCCACCAGGCGGTCCTCGGCATGCAGTTCGAGCATGATTTCGCTGAGGGAGGGGGCCAGGCTGACCACCCGCCGTGCGCCGTCATCGGCCAGCGCCGGCAGCACCAGGCCCAGCAGCAGGAGGCCGAGCAGGCGGTGCATCAGGCCAGTTGGCGGGGAATGCGGTAGAGCGACAGCACCACGGCGCTGCTCAGGGCCAGCAGCACCAGGGCCACGGCATTGAGCCCGGCGAACACCGCGACGGCACCGACCCAGGCGGGCAGGCCGGCGCCCAGCAGGGCGACGCGGCGCACCCGGCGCAGCTCGATCCAGGCTTCGCGCTCGTGGTCGCCGTCCAGCGCCTTTTCGGTGGCGATCAGGGCGCGCTTGTAGCCCCGGAACAGCGGCAGGCTGATGAACATGGAGATCAACGCGGCGATGAACAGGGGCATTTCCAGGGCCGGGAACACCGGGTCGCCGGAGCCGAACAACAGGTTGACCAGGAACAGCGGGCCCAGGGCGGCGCCCAGGTGTGCCCACCATTCGAGGGCCAGCAGGCGGCGGACCTGGCTGCGGGTCATAGCTCGACTTCGCCCTGGTGCAGGCTGCCCAGCATGTGGCCGAGCTTGCCGGCCTTGGTGGCCAGGTACTTCTTGTTGTGCGGGTTGAGGCCGGTCTGCAGCGGCACGCGCTCGGCGACGCGGATGCCGAAGCCTTCCAGGGCCTTCACCTTGCGCGGGTTGTTGGTCATCAGCTTGATGCTGCTGATGCCCAGGTGTTCGAGCATCGGCAGGCAGAAGGCGTACTCGCGCTGGTCGGCGCCGAAGCCCAGGCGCTCGTTGGCTTCGACGGTGTCGGCACCGCCGTCTTGCAGCTCGTAGGCGCGGATCTTGTTCAACAGGCCGATGCCACGGCCTTCCTGGCGCAGGTACAGCAGCACGCCACGGCCGGCTTCGGCGATGGCGCGCAGGGCGGCCTCGAGCTGGAAGCCGCAGTCGCAACGCAGGCTGAACAGGGCATCGCCGGTCAGGCACTCGGAGTGCAGGCGCCCCAGCACGGGCTGGCCGTCGGCGATGTCGCCCATGGTCAGGGCGACGTGTTCCTTGCCGCTTTCCTCGTCGAGGAAGCCGTGCATGGTGAACAGGCCAAAGGGCGTGGGCAGTTGGGAGGCGGCGACGAAAACGACGGACACCACGGTTCTCCTGGGATTGCGAAAGGCCGGCATTGTATCAGCAGCGTCTGCCGGCCCGTCAGACTGAATAGTTGGGGATAAGGATCGAAAGGCTTGGACGGTGGGCTCCGCTCGCACGCCCTAGAACTTGGACTCCAGGCGCAGCACGCCCTGGTCCTCGCGCCAGCGCACCTGGTTGAGGAAGCTCATGCCCAGCAGCACGTCCACCGGGGCATCGCCCTCGACCACCGCGCCTTCGACACCGAGCACTTCCAGCGGGCCAACCTTGACCCGGTCGAAGCGCACCCGCCAGGCACGCACGTTGCCACCGGCGGTGCTGGCGGTCATCGGCTTGCCCTCGACGCGGTAGTCGAGGCCGAGCATGCGCGCCTGGTTCTCGTTCATCGCCACGCTGGTGGCGCCGGTGTCCACCATGAACTGCACCGGGTGGCCGTTGATGGAGCCGGCCACCATGTAGTGCCCGTTGTTGCCCCGGGCGATGCTCATCTGCGCCTTGCGTGGGGCGGATGCGGCGGCGTCGGTGCTCCCCGGGGGCGGGGCGGCGCTGTTGTATTCGCGGCTGAGGGCGTAGGGCCGCTCGACGCCGCCGATGCGCAGGACCGCGCCCTTGCTGTCGGCGCTGACCACCTGCACGCCACCGGGGCCGGTCTGGCCGACCCGCACCAGCTTGCGCTGGCCGTCGACGCTGATCACCGCCGCGTTGGGGAACAGCCCCACCACCTGCACCACGGGCTCGGCCCAGGCGCTGGTACAGGCCATCAGCAACAGGCCGAGACAGGGCAGCTCAAGGCGACGCATGGTGCTTCTCCGGTGGGTCGAAGGGATAGGGCTGCTTCCAGCGGGCGTACAGCGGGCGCAACTCGCCGCTCTGCACCAGGCGCGTCATGCGCTCGTCGAACAGGGCGGCGAACTCGCGACCGCGCTCGTTGGCAGCGAAACCGACGTAGAGCGGGAGCGGGGTCAGGAAGGTGACCTGGTAACGCTCCGGATGGGCAGCCTGGGCGAGCACATCGTCAACCTCGGTGCGGGCATCGATGTAGTAGTCCGCATGGTCCAGGTCGAGCATGGAGAGGATACCGCCGCGACGCTGGATTTCTTCGAAGTGCTTCAGGTTTGGCAACTGGTGCTGGTAGTCGTAGCCGCGGATCCACACCAGGCGGTAGTCACCGAGGGTCTGCAGGCTGGGGGCGGGCGCGCCGGCCTTGCCGAGGGCGCTGATCTGGTCGGCGTCGTAGTGCCAGCGGGGGTAGACGGCACCGGCGATCTCGTCGTGGTAGGCGCCCATCCAGGCATCGGCCTCCTGGCGCTGCACCAGCCCCACGGAGCGGGTGTAGGGGACGCTGCGGATCTTCAGGCGAACGCCCACGGGCTCGTAGACCTTGCGCAGGATGTCCCAGCCCAGGCCGCTGCCGTCGGCGTTGGTGTGGCCGGCCCAGACCTCGGAGGCGATGACGATCTCCGCCACCGGCGGGTGGCCGTCCGCCGCCCAGGCGGGAGAAACCAGCAGTAGCGACAGCATGCCGAGCAACCTGCGGAGCATCGTCCCGTCTCCTTTCAGATCAGATGCCTGCCAGGCCGACGCCCCAGACGATGAGGTGCATGGCCAGCCAGGCGAAGACGCCGGCCAGCACGTCGTCGAGCATGATGCCGACGCCGCCATGCACATGGCGATCGATCCAGCGGATCGGCCAGGGCTTGAGGATGTCCATGACCCTGAACACCACGAAGCCTAGCAGCAGCCAGTGCCAGCCTTCGGGCACCAGCCAGAGGGTGATCCACATGCCGACCATTTCGTCCCAGACGATACCTTCGTGGTCGTGCACGCGCAGGTCGTCGGCGACCTTGCCGCACAGCCAGAAGCCGAACAGCATGGTCAGCCCGAGCATCAGCCAGTAGCCCCAGTCGGGCAGCATCTGCCACAGCGGGATGAACGGCAGGGCCACCAGCGAGCCCCAGGTGCCGGGGGCCTTGGGCAGGGTGCCGGAGCCGAAACCAAAGGCGAGGAAGTGCCAGGGGTTGCGCCAGACCGAGTGCGGGACCGGCTGAGCCGGCGCTTGTTGCGGATGATCAGTCACCGTGACTCCCGAAATGTTGGTAACCCTGGGCCGGCTGCGGTCGCTCGCGGCCGTCGGCATCCAGCAGGTGGACACCGTGGCCGGCTTCGACACGGCCGATCACGGCCAGTGCCGGCCAGGCGGCCTGCACGGCGTCGAGCTGGTGCGGCGGCAGGGTGAACGCCAGGCGGTAATCGTCACCGCCGGACAGGGCCAGGCCCAGGGCCTGGTCGTGGGGGTAGAGCGCTTGCAGGGCCGGGGACAGCGGGACACGCCCGGCCTCCAGCCACAGGGCCACGCCGGAGGCGGCGGCGATGTGCCCGCAGTCGGCCAGCAGGCCATCGGACACGTCCAGCGCGGCGCTGGCACGGCCACGCAGGGCCAGCCCAAGGGCGAACTGCGGCGGCGGGGCCCAGTAATGATCCAGCAGGGCGGCGGCCTCGGCGCCTTCATCCGACCGCTGGCCAAGCACCAGCGGCAGGGCACCGGCGGCATTGCCCAGGCTGCCGCCCACGCAGAGCAGGTCGCCGGGACGGGCACCGGAACGCCGCAGGGCGGCACCGGCCGGCAGGCGACCGAACACGGTGAGGGTCAGGCTCAAGGGACCACGGGTGGTGTCGCCACCCACCAGGGCCAGGCCGCAACGACGGGCCATGGCGTCGAGGCCGGCGGCCAGCTGTTGCAGCCAGTCGGCATCGGCGGCGGGCAGGGTCAGGGCCAGGGTGAAGCCCAGGGGCGCGGCGCCCATGGCAGCCAGGTCGCTGGCGGACACGGCAAGGGCGCGCTGGCCCAGCAGGAAGGGATCGCACACCCGGGGAAAATGGACGCCGGCCACCAGGGTGTCGGTGGACACGGCCAGCTGCTCGCCCGGTGCGGGCTGCAGCAAGGCGCAATCGTCGCCGATGCCGAGGGCGATGCCTTCGCCACCCGCCGCACAGGCGGCGGAGGCGAAGTAGCGACGGATCAGCTCGAACTCACCCATCCGTGGCGGGGGCTCAGCGCTTGCCGCCACGAACCTCGGCGGCGCGCAGGCGAGGCGCCAGCTTGTCGAGGACGCCGTTGACGAACTTGTGCCCGTCGGTGGCACCGAAGACCTTGGCCAGCTCGATGCCTTCGTTGATGACCACGCGGTACGGCACGTCGACGCGGTTCATCAGCTCGTAGGTGGAGAGGCGCAGGATGGCCAGCTCGACCGGGTCGACCTCTTCCAGGGGGCGATCCAGGCAGGGCAGGAAGGCCTCGTCGATCTCGGTCTTCTGGCGCGGTACACCGTGGAGGATCTCGTGGAAGTAGGCACCGTCCACCTGGCTGAAATCGTTATCGACGCGGAACTGCGCCTCGATCTCGTTCAGGGGCTGGCCGGCGATGTGCCAGGAGTAGAGCGCCTGCATGGCCAGGCTGCGGGCCTGGCGACGCGTGGCGATCTTGCCCTTGGCGGGCTTCTTCGGCGCCTCGGGGGCGTCGTTGTCGCTGTTGAAACTCACTTGGCCTCCAAGGCCGCCAGCAGGCTGACCATTTCGAGGGCGGAGAGTGCGGCTTCGGCGCCTTTGTTGCCGGCCTTGGTGCCGGAGCGCTCGATGGCCTGCTCGATGGAGTCGACGGTCAGGACACCGAAGGCGACCGGTACGCCGAATTCCATGGACACCTGGGCCAGGCCCTTGGTGCACTCACCGGCGACGTATTCGAAGTGCGGGGTGCCGCCACGGATGACGGCGCCCAGGGCGATGATGGCGGCGAACTCGCCACGCTGGGCGACCTTCTGGGTGACCAGGGGGATCTCGAAGGCACCGGGGGCACGGATGATGGTGATGTCGTCCTCGGACACGCCATGGCGGACCAGGGCGTCTACGGCGCCACTTACCAGGCTTTCCACGACAAAGCTGTTGAAGCGGCCGACCACCAGGGCATAGCGGCCTTTGGGGGCGATGAAGGTACCTTCGATGGTCTTCAGGGGCATGGGCGGGTTCTCGTCAATTAAAGAGCGAAGGCCCCGGCCGTTCACGGCCAGGGCCCTTCGGGTCATTCAGCGGGCAGGTATTCTACAACTTCCAGGTCGAAACCGGATATCGCGTTGAACTTCATCGGCGAACTCATCAGGCGCATCTTGCGCACCCCGAGGTCGCGGAGAATCTGCGAGCCGGCACCGACGGTGCTGTAGGTGGAGGGCGTGGTGACCTTGGTCTCGGTGCCCAGCTGGCGCTCCAGGTGCGCCAGCAGCTGCGGGCCGGTCAGCGGGTTGCCCAGCAGCAGCACCACGCCACTGCCGGAGGCGGCCACTTCCTTCATCGCCGCACGCAGGCTCCAGCGACCGGACTGGTTGACCATGAACAGGTCGCGCAGCGGATCCATGTTGTGCACGCGCACCAGGGTCGGCTCTTCCGGGCTGATCTCGCCCAGGGTCAGCGCCATGTGCACGTCGCCTTCCACGGCATCGCGGTAGGTCACCAGGTTGAAGTGCCCCAGTTCGCTGTCCAGCGGCTGCTCGGCGATGCGCTCGACGGTGCGCTCGTGGATCAGGCGGTAGTGGATGAGGTCAGCGATGGTGCCGATCTTGATCCCGTGCTCGGCGGCGAAGGCCTCCAGCTCGGGGCGGCGGGCCATGGTGCCGTCGTCGTTCATGATCTCGCAGATCACTCCGGACGCCTCGAAGCCGGCCATGCGCGCCAGGTCGCAGGCTGCCTCGGTGTGGCCGGCACGGGCCAGCACGCCGCCGGGCTGGGCCATCAGCGGGAAGATGTGGCCGGGGCTGACGATGTCCTCGGCCTTGGCGCCCTTGGCGGCGGCCACCTGCACGGTGCGCGCGCGGTCGGCGGCGGAGATGCCGGTGGTGACGCCTTCGGCCGCCTCGATGGAGACGGTGAACTTGGTGCCGAAGCCGGAGCCGTTGCGCGGCGCCATCAGCGGCAGTTTGAGCAGTTCGCAGCGCTCGCGGGTCATCGGCATGCAGATCAGGCCACGGGCGAAGCGCGCCATGAAGTTGATGTGCTCGGCCTGCACGCACTCGGAGGCCATGATCAGGTCGCCTTCGTTCTCGCGGTCCTCGTCATCCATGAGGATGACCATCTTGCCCTGGCGGATGTCTTCGATCAGTTCGTCAACGGTATTGAGAGCCATGGGCCCTCCTTATGAATTCAGCGGTTGAGGTAGCCGTGTTCGGCGAGGAAACCTTCGGTGATGCCTGACGCCTGGGGCTCGGCGGCCTTGTCGCCCAGCAGCAGGCGCTCCAGGTAGCGGGCCAGCAGGTCCACCTCCAGGTTCACCCGGCGGCCGGGCCGGTAATCCACCATGATGGTTTCCGCCAGGGTGTGCGGGACGATGGTCAGCTCGAACTCGGCGCCATTGACCGCGTTCACCGTCAGGCTGGTGCCGTCGACGGTGATCGACCCCTTCAGGGCGATGTACTTGGCCAGTTCACGCGGCGAGCGGATCCTGAATTGGACGGCGCGGGCGTTGTCTTCCCGGGCGATCACTTCCCCGATGCCGTCGACGTGGCCGCTGACCAGGTGGCCGCCAAGGCGGCTGGTGGGGGTCAGGGCCTTTTCCAGGTTCACCGGGCTGCCCGGCTTGAGGTCGTCGAAGGCGGTGCGCGCCAGGGTCTCGCGGCTGACGTCGGCCCAGAAGCCGTTGCCAGGCAGTTCCACGGCGGTGAGGCAGACACCGTTGACGGCGATGCTGTCGCCGAGCTTGACGTCGCCCAGGTCCAGCTTGCCGGTCTCCACCAGGACCCGGACGTCACCGCCCTTGGGGGTGATGGCGCGAATGGTGCCGATGGCTTCGATTATGCCGGTGAACATGGAGCCTCCCGAGTCATGGAGCGGCCGCCATGGGCAGCCTGGGCGAGGACCGGCACGCGAACGGCCAGGGCCGCGCGGTTCGGTCGAAGGGGGTTGAGCATGTCGATCTCCTGTTTGGTGAGAAACAGGGCTCTGGATCGAATGGGACTTCGCGGACGCGCGAACGCGCACCCAGGCGGGCAATCCCGTTCTCTCTTCATCCGGACTGTGACCGTCGGCCCCGGGATCACACCGGGTCTGCTGACCTTCCCCTCGCCGTGGCGACCGGGAAGCGCTCGCGGGCTATGCGCGTGGCGCAATTACCGCCGGTGGGGACTTCCACCCCGCCCTGAGAACGTTTCGGCCTTCCATTCCAGAAGACCGAGCGCGTTTTTAACACAGGGCGCGGCCTGCTCCAAGCCAGTCGTTTCGATGGAAATGATCAGCTATCGAGCAACCGGAGGCAGCGGCACGGCGATGATGCGCCAGTCGTCACCGACGGCACGCACGTCGGTGATCTTCAGCTGCGGCGCCTCGGCCATCCGCGCCAGGGGCCAGTCCAGCAGGGGACGGGCGCTGGAGCCGAGCAGGCGACCGGCCATGAAGATCTGGAATTCGTCCACCAGGCCCGCCCGGGCGAAGGCACCGGCCAGGCGCGGCCCGGCCTCCACCAGCACCTCGTTGGCCCCGCGCGAGCCCAGCTCCAGCAGCAGGCGACGCAGGTCGACATGGCCGTTGCTGCTCGGCACAGCCAGCAATTCGTGGCCCTCCTCCTGGAAGCGATCCCGCGCCGAGGCCACGGCGCAGGTGGCCACCAGGGCCTTGCCGGCCTGGTAGAAAGGCGCGGAGAGCGGCACCCGCAGGCGGCCGTCCACCAGCACGCGCAGCGGCGGGCGGGTCACGGCCAGGGCGGTCAGTTCGGCGTTCAGGCCCAGCTCGTCGGGGCGCACGGTCAGGCGGGCGCCGTCGGTGAGCACGGTGTCGGCACCGGTCAGCACCACGCTGGCCCGCGCCCGCAGGCGCTGCACGGCGGCACGGGCGGCCGGGCCGGTGATCCACTGGCTTTCGCCACTGGCCATGGCGGTGCGGCCGTCCAGGCTCATGGCGAGCTTGACGCGGACGAAGGGCAGCCCGGTTTCCATGCGCTTGATGAAGCCGGCATTGAGCGCGCGCGCCTCGCTCTCCAGCACCCCGGACTGCACGGCGATACCGGCGTCCATCAGGCGCAGCAGGCCACGGCCGGCCACCTGGGGATTGGGGTCCTGCATGGCGGCGACCACCCGGGCGACGCCGGCGTTCACCAGCGCATCGGCGCAGGGCGGGGTCCGCCCGTGGTGGCTGCACGGCTCCAGGGTCACGTAGGCGGTAGCCCCCCGGGCGCGCTCACCGGCCTGGCGCAGGGCGTGCACTTCGGCGTGGGGCTCGCCGGCGCGGGCGTGCCAGCCTTCGCCGACCACCTGGCCGTCACGGACGATCACGCAGCCGACGCGGGGATTGGGGTGGGTCGAATAGAGGCCCTTGCGAGCCAGTTCCAGCGCACGGGCCATGAAGGCCTGGTCGGATGCGGTCATGCCTTAGTCTTTGGAGGGCTCACGGGCCAGCCGCTCGATTTCCTCGCGGAACTCGTTGAGGTCCTGGAAACGGCGATAGACCGAAGCGAAGCGGATGTAGGCCACCTCGTCGAGCTTCTGCAGCTCGACCATCACCAGCTCGCCCAGCACCCGCGACTTCACCTCGCGCTCGCCGGTGGCGCGCAGCTTGTGCTTGATGTGGGCGATGGCCTCTTCGAGACGCTCGATGCTCACCGGGCGCTTCTCCAGCGCCCGCTGCATGCCGGCACGGAGCTTGTCCTCGTCGAAGGGCTGGCGGCTGCCGTCCTGCTTGATCAGGCGTGGCATCACCAGTTCGGCGGTCTCGAAGGTGGTGAAGCGCTCCTCGCAGGCCAGGCACTCGCGGCGACGGCGGACCTGATCGCCTTCCGCGACCAGTCGCGAGTCGATCACCTTGGTGTCATGGGCGCCGCAGAAGGGACAGTGCATGGCAGGGAGGGGGCTATGGCGGAAAAGAAGGCCACATGGTAGAGCGCATCTCCCTGGCAAGACAAGCAACCGGGGTTTGAGCTATAAGGCCGCGCACACCGCCTGTACCCCCTTGGCCAGGAGTCATGATGCGTCCGCTCTACATCCTTTCCCTTGCCGCCCTGCTGGCCGCCTGCGCTGGCGAGCCGCCCGCCGAACCTGCACCGGCGAAACCGGTCGCCAAGCCCGCTGCCGAGCAGCCGTTGCCCGCCTACATGCGCGCGCTGGACGGCCAGTTGCTGGGCGCCCCCGCCGGCAGCGACGTGGAGCTGGCCTTGCTGGCGGTGGACACCCGCGACCGCCCGCTGCGCCTGCTCGGCAGCCTCCGCCTCGATGGCACCGGCACGGCCCTGCCCTTCCGCCTGACCTTCAACCCCGAGGCCTTCCCCCGGGACCTGCGGGTGGAATTGCGCGCCCGGGTCAGCCAGTCCGGCCAGCTGATCCAGCGTCTCGCCCCACGGCGCATCCCGGCGGCGGAAAGCCAGTCCCTGGGCGCCCTGCAGCTGGAGACCGTGCCATGACGCCGCCCTCGACACTGCAGGCCCCGCTCGCCCAGTTGCTCGGCGATGCCCAATTGCGCGCCGAGACGCTGCCGGGCACCGACCTGCGCCTCTGGCTGATCGACGCCGAGAACATGGATCGCGCCTTCGACGCCGACGAGACCCGGCGCATCCTCGAAGAGCCGCCCTATTGGTGCTTCTGCTGGGCCAGCGGCCTGGCCCTGGCGCGCTGGTTCGCCGAGCAGCCCCACTGGGTCGCCGGCAAGCGCGTGCTGGACTTCGGTGCCGGCTCCGGTGTGGCGGCCATCGCCGCCGCCAAGGCCGGCGCGGCGGAAGTGGTGGCCTGCGACCTCGACCCGCTGGCCCTGGAGGCCTGCCGCGCCAATGCCGCACTGAACGGCGTGACGCTCGGCTACAGCGCCGACTTCTTCGCCGAGGCCGATCGCTTCGACCTGGTGGTGGTGGCCGACGTGCTCTACGACCGCGCCAACCTGCCGCTGCTGGACCACTTCCTCAGCCGGGGCCGCGAAGCGCTGGTGGCCGACTCCCGCGTGCGCGACTTCGCCCACCCGCTGTACCGCCGCCTGGCCATGCTGGAAGCCTGCACCTGGCCGGACCTGGCCGAGCCCGAGCAATTCCGCCACGTGAGCCTGTACCACGCCGCCCGCTGAACCGGCGGATGCGCCACGCCGCTCGCCCCACCTGGTAGGCGCGCGGCGTTAGCGGCCGTATGATTCGCCCACTCTCTTCCCTGCGCTTACGGAATCCACGATGAGCGACACGCCCTACATCTTCGATGCCACCGCCCTCGACTTCGACCAGTCGGTGATCCAGAACTCCTTCCACAAACCCGTGCTGGTGGATTTCTGGGCCGAGTGGTGTGCCCCCTGCAAAGCCCTCATGCCGCTGCTGGCACAGATCGCCGAGTCCTACCGGGGCGAGCTGCTGCTGGCCAAGGTCAACTGCGACGTCGAGCAGGACATCGTCATGCGCTTCGGCATCCGCAGCCTGCCCACCGTGGTGCTGTTCAAGGACGGCCAGCCGGTGGACGGCTTTGCCGGTGCCCAGCCGGAATCCCAGATCCGCGCCATGCTCGCCCCCCACGTTGCCGAACCGGCACCGGAAGCCGCCGACCCGATGGAAGCGGCCCAGGCCCTGTTCGACGACGGCCGCATCGGTGATGCCGAGGCCGTGCTCAAGCAACTGCTGGGCGAAGACAACAGCAACGCCCCGGCACTGATCCTCTACGCCCGCTGCCTCGCCGAGCGCGGCGAGCTGGGTGAAGCCCAACTGGTGCTGGATGCGGTCAAGGGCGACGAGCACAAGCAGGCCCTGGCCGGCGCCCGCGCCCAGCTGGCCTTCCTGCGCCAGGTGAACGACCTGCCCGAGGCCGCCACCCTGAAGAGCCGCCTGGCCCAGGACGCGGGCGACGACGAAGCCAGCTACCAGTTGGCCATCCACCAGTTGGCCCGCCAGCAGTACGAACCGGCCCTGGATGCCCTGCTGCGGCTGTTCGTGCGCAACCGCAACTACGGCGAAGGCCTGCCCCACAAGACCCTGCTGCAGGTGTTCGACCTGCTGGGCAACGACCACCCGCTGGTCACCACCTACCGCCGCAAGCTGTACCAGGCGATCTACTGATCGCCCTGCCAGGCCGCCCAACAGGGCTGCCTGGCCGCCTCTCCCGCCTCAGCCCTTCCAGACATACACCGGCGCGTCCGCCCCGGCTTCCAGCTGCACCTGCTCGCAATGGCGCAGGCGCACCAGCAGGCGCTTGCCGGCTGCCGCACTGCCCGCCAGGGCCTCCAGGTCGGCCAGCAGGCGCGGGCCCTCCAGACGGCCGGCCTCGCGCAGCAGCCCCAGGGCGGCCTCCCAGCGTGGGTCCGCCTGCCGGGAAGGGGCGGCTGCCGGTGGCGCAACCGGCTCGGGCGATGCTGCCGGGGCAACGTGCAATTGAGCGCCCAGGCGCTGCCAGTCCTCCTCGTCCATTTCCACCGTCAGGTCCACCGGCCAATCACCGATCCGTCCGCGAATGCGCAGCATGCAAGGTTCCTCGATAAACGACGCGCCATGCTCTCACGCCTCTGGAAGCCGGCCCACAGTTGTTATAACGTAACGCCGCTTTTCACCCGCATCTGGAGACTCCCATGCGCCGCCTGCTGCTCGCCCTGCCCTTCGCACTGCTCCCCCTGGCCTTCTCCGTTCAGGCCCATGAACACGACGATCACGACCACGAAGGCCACGGCAGCCTGGGTGCCCACGAGCACGGCGTGGCCCGCCTCAACGCCGCCCTGGACGGCAGCACCCTGGAGCTGGAACTGGAAAGCCCGGCCATGAACCTGGTGGGCTTCGAGCACGAGGCCCGCAGCGATGCCGACAAGGCCGCCGTGGCCAAGGCCCGCGCCGAGCTGGAAAAACCCCTGGCCCTGTTCGCCCTCCCCGAAGCCGCCGGTTGCAAGGTGTCCGAACAGGAACTGGAAAGCCCGCTGTTCGGCAACGCCCCGGAAGAGGCCCACGAGCATGAGCACAAGCACGAGGACGGCGATGAGCACCACCACGAACACAGCGAGATCCATGCGCGCTACCACCTGGAATGCGCAACGCCGGCCAAGCTGACCGGGCTGGACCTCAAGGGCCTGTTCACGCGCTTCCCCGCCACCCAGAAAATTCAGGTACAACTGATCGGCCCGAAGGGCCAGCAGGGCGCCGAACTGACCCCCGCAGCCCCCTCCCTGAGCTTCTGATCCCCCGATGAGCCGGCCGGGGCAACCCGGCCGTCCGTACATGAGCCAGACACTGATCGACATCACCGACCTGGGATTCGCCTGGCCCGGCCAGGCCGAGTTGCTGGACATCCCCGCCTTCACCCTCAACAGCGGTGAAACCCTCTTCCTCAAAGGCCCCAGCGGCAGCGGCAAGACCACCCTGCTGGGCCTGCTGGGCGGCGTCCAGGCGCCCGGGCGCGGGCATGTCCGCCTGCTCGGCCAGGACCTCGGCGCCCTCTCCTCCGGGGCTCGCGACCGCTTCCGGGTGGACCACACCGGCTACATCTTCCAACAGTTCAACCTGCTGCCATTCCTCTCGGTGCGCGAGAACGTCGAGCTGCCCTGCCGCTTCTCCCGCCTGCGCGCCCAGCGTGCCAGCCAACGCCACGGCAGCGTGTCGGCCGCCGCCGTGACCCTGCTCGGCCACCTCGGCCTCGGCGAGGCCCTGCTGGAGCGCCGCGCCGACGCCCTGTCGATCGGGCAGCAGCAGCGGGTCGCCGCTGCCCGCGCGCTGATCGGCCAGCCGGAGCTGCTGATCGCCGACGAGCCCACCTCGGCCCTGGACGCCGATGCCCGCGAGAGCTTCCTGCGCCTGCTCTTCGACGAATGCCGCGACGCCGGCACCAGCCTGCTCTTCGTCAGCCATGACCAGAGCCTGGCCCCCCTCTTCGACCGCAGCCTCTCGCTGCTGGACCTGAACCGCGCAGCCCGCCCGCTGGAGGCCTGAGATGCACCTGCTACGCCTGGCCCTGGCGAGCCTCGCCAACCGTCGCTTCACCGCCCTGCTCACGGTCTTCGCCATCGCCCTCTCGGTCTGCCTGCTGCTGGCGGTGGAGCGGGTGCGCACGGAAGCCCGCGCCAGCTTCGCCAGCACCATCAGCGGCACCGACCTGATCGTCGGCGCCCGCTCCGGGTCGGTGAACCTGCTGCTCTACTCGGTGTTCCGCATCGGCAACGCCACCAACAACATCCGCTGGGAGAGCTTCGAAGCCATCGCCCAGGACAAGCGGGTGAAATGGGCCATCCCGATCTCCCTCGGCGACTCCCACAAGGGCTACCGGGTGATGGGCACCAGCGAGGCCTACTTCGAGCACTACCGCTACGGCCGCGCCCAGCCGCTGAAGCTGGCCGAAGGCAAGCCCTTCGCCGACCTGTTCGACGTGGTGCTCGGCGCCGAAGTGGCCGAGGCGCTGAAGTACAAGCTGGGCGATCACATCGTGCTGGCCCACGGCGTCAGCACCGTCAGCCTGGTGCAGCACGACGACAAGCCGTTCACCGTGGTCGGCATCCTCGAACGCACCGGCACCCCGGTGGACCGCACCCTGCACATCTCCCTGGCCGGCATGGAAGCGCTGCACGTGGACTGGCAGAACGGCGTGCCCGCGCGCGGTACCGGCAAGGTCAGCGCCGACCAGGCCCGGGCCATGGACCTGCAGCCCAAGGCCATTACCGCCTTCCTGCTGGGGCTCAACAGCAAGATCGCCACCTTCGCCCTGCAGCGACAGATCAACGAATACCGGGTCGAGCCGCTGCTGGCGGTGCTCCCCGGCGTCGCCCTGCAGGAACTGTGGAGCCTGATGGGCACGGCCGAGAAGGCGCTGTTCGTGGTCTCGCTGTTCGTGGTGCTCACCGGGCTGATCGGCATGCTCACCGCCATCCTCACCAGCCTCAACGAACGCCGCCGGGAAATGGCCATCCTCCGCTCCGTGGGCGCGCGCCCCTGGCACATCGGCAGCCTGCTGGTGCTGGAGGCCTTCGCCCTGGCCGTGGCCGGCGCGGTACTCGGGCTCGGCCTGCTGTACCTCGGCATCGCCGTCAGCCAGGGCTACGTGCAGGCCAACTACGGCCTCTACCTGCCCCTGGCGCTGCCCTCCAACTATGAGTGGACACTGCTGGGCGGTATCCTGGCCGCCGCCCTGCTGATGGGCAGCGTGCCGGCCTGGCGCGCCTATCGACAATCCCTGGCCGACGGCCTCTCCATCCGCCTGTGAGCTGCGAATGAAACGTGCCCTGCTGACCCTGCCGGCCCTCCTGCTGCTGGCCACCACCGCCCTCTGGGCGGGGGATGTGCGTGAACTGACCTGGTCGGAGATGATCCCCGCCGACGCCCCGCCACCTCCGCCGCCCGCTCCGATCCACGACCTGTCGCAGCTGGCCGACTCCCTGGCCAGCGAGTCCGGCCCGGCGGCCACCCAGCAATCCCCGGCCGCCCCGGTGGTCAAGGAACTGGACGGCCAGGAGGTGAAGCTGCCCGGCTACATCGTCCCGCTGGACGTCACCGAGGAAGGCCGCGTGACCGAGTTCCTGCTGGTGCCCTACTTCGGCGCCTGCATCCACGTCCCGCCGCCGCCGTCCAACCAGATCGTCCACGTCACCACCGAGCTGGGCGTGCTGATGGATGCGCTCTACCAACCGTTCTGGATCGAAGGCCCGCTGCAGGTGAAAGCCTCCACCAGCGAACTGGCCGAAGCCGGCTACCAGATGGAAGCGAGCAAGATCTATCCGTACGAATCCCAGTGAAAACGGAGGGTGGCTAACAGGCCACTGAAGACGTTGGCGAGGCCGCCGATGCGAGGCGAAAGCGGCCGAAAAAGCGCAGTTTACGTGGTGTAAATGAGCATTTTGATCGGACTCGCGCACGAGGGTGCTTTCAACGCCGCAGCGGCAACGCAGCCCGTTTTTCAGCAGCCTGTTTAGCAAGCCTGCTAACGAATCCGCATTGGCATTGAGCTAGATCAAGGCGAATGGGGGGCCGGTTCCCTGAAACTGCGCCACAGCCAACACAGCTCAAGACCTGGAGCCCTCCATGAAAAAGTCGTTCCTCGCTGCCTCTCTTCTCGCACTGGCCGTGGCTGCACCCATGGCCCAGGCCCACCAGGCCGGTGACATCCTGATCCGCGCCGGCGCCATCACCGTCAACCCGGAAGCCGATTCCTCCAGCGTGAAGGTGGATCGCGGCGGCCTGGCCGGCGCTGACCTGGGCGGCAAGGCCACCATGAGCAGCGACACCCAGCTCGGCCTGAACTTCGCCTACATGCTGACCGACAACCTGGCCATCGAACTGCTGGCGGCCACCCCGTTCGAGCACGACGTGAAGATCAAGGGCACCGCCCTCGACGCCGCCAACGGCAAGCTGGGTACCCTGAAGCACCTGCCGCCGACCCTGAGCCTGGTGTACTACCCGCTGGATCCGAAGTCCGCCTTCCAGCCCTACGTGGGCGGTGGCATCAACTACACCTGGATCTATGACGAGCACGTCGGCAGCCAGGCAACCGCCGCCGGCTTCGACAACTTCAACGTGAAGAACTCCTGGGGCCTGGCCTGGCAGGTCGGTGCCGACTACATGCTGACCGACAACGTCATGCTGAACGCCCAGGTCCGCTACATCGACATCGACACCCGCGCCTACGTGGACAACAACGCCCTGGGCGTACGTGCCAACGTCGACGTCGACGTCGACCCGTGGGTCTACATGGTCGGCCTGGGCTACAAGTTCTAAGCCCTGCTGCACAGAACAAAGGCGCCTTCGGGCGCCTTTTTCGTTTGGGCTGCTGCGGTCCCGGGGTGAAGCCCTAGGGTGAAAGCGAGCGGAAAGAAGAAAGGCGCCCGGAGGCGCCTTTCTCATGGAGCGGCTCAGCGGCCGAGCAGTTCGGCCAGCCCCTTGGCCAGGGGCGTCGGCTCGGGGAAGTCGAAGCGTGCCAGCAGGCGCTGGTTGTCGGCCAGGGAGTGGCGGATGTCCCCCGCACGCCCGGGCGCATGGCGGATCTCCGGCAGGCCACCCACCACCTCGCTGATGGCCGCCAGCAGTTGGTTGAGGCTGGTGGACTGGCGCAGGCCGACGTTCACCGCCCCCACCTCCACAGCCGGCATCTCCAGCGCCTCGGCCAGCACCTGCACCAGGTCGCCGACGTAGAGGAAGTCACGGGTCTGCTCGCCATCGCCGAACACAGTGATGGGCGAACCGGCCAGCGCCCGCTCGGTGAAGATGCTGATCACCCCCGAGTAGGGCGACGACGGGTCCTGGCGCGGGCCGTAGATATTGAAGAAGCGGAAGATCGCCGGCTCCAGGCCGTGCTCGCGCCGGTAGAAATCCAGGTAGTGCTCGCTGGCCAGCTTGTCCGACGCGTAGGGCGTCAGCGGTGCCTTGGCAGTGTCTTCGTCGATGGCCTGGCCTTCGCCGTTCTGGCCGTAGACCGCCGCGCTGGAGGCGAACAGCACACGCTTCACCCCGTGGGTGCGCATGGCTTCGCAGACGTTCAGGGTGCCGATGAAGTTGGCCTGGTGGGTCGCCACCGGGTCATCCACCGAGGCCTGTACCGAGGCCACGGCGGCCAGGTGCGCCACCGCCTTGCAGCCGGCCATGGCACGCGCGACCACCGCCGCATCGGCCACATCGCCCTCGATCAGCTCCAGGCGCGGGTTGTCCAGTGCCAGGTTGCCGGGCTTGCCGGTGGAGAGGTTGTCCAGCACGCGCACGGCGTGCCCGCGGGCCAGCAACTGGTCCGCCAGGTGCGAACCGATGAAGCCGGCGCCGCCGGTAATGAGGATGGGATCAGCCATGTCGGTAGTAGCGGTCCAGCAGGGCCGGCAGGGCCGCACGCCAGGCGCGCGGCTTGATGCCGAAGGTGTGGAAGATCTTCTTGCAGGCCAGCACGGCGTGCTGCGGTTCGTCCGCCGCGTCGGGGCGGGCCGCGTGGGCCTGCGGAGTGATGTCCTGCACCTTCAGCGGGTGCAGGGCGCGTGCCTCGGTGAGCACCGCCTGGCCCAGGGCCAGGGTGGTGGTCGCTTCGTGGGCGCCGTAGTGGTAGGTGCCCCACAGCGGCGCGGCGCAGTCCAGCTGCTTGAGCACCGCCAGCATGACCCGCGCGGCATCGTCGGCCGGGGTCGGGTTGCCACGGCGGTCGTCCGCCAGGCAGATCTCGTCGTCCCGCTCGGCGCGGACCAGGAAGCGGCCCAGGGTGCCTTCGCGGCTGTCGTCCAGCAGCCAGCCGAAGCGCAGCAGCACATGGCGCGGGCACAGGGCGCGAACGCTCTGTTCGATGCGCCAGAGGGACTGGCCACGCAGGCTCAGGGGAATGGTCTCGTCCTTCTCGCTGTAGGCCGTGGCGCGGGCGCCATCGAAGACCCGGTAGCTGGAAGGCTGCAGCAGCACGATGTTGTGGTGCTGGCACAGCTCGGCGAGGCGCTCCACCGACCGCTCCTGGGCCGCGAAGCGCTCAGCGCTCACGTCTTCGGCCTGGAACCAGTCGAAGTAGTAGGCGAGGTTCACCACCGCGTCGGGGCGGGTGTCGTCGAGCAACTGCGTCAGGCTGGCGGCGTCCCAACCCTGCTCGGGCGGGCGCGGGGCGAGGAACCCCACATCATCCTCGGCACCCAGGCGAATCAGCGCCTGTCCAAGGGCATTGCCACCGCCCAGCAGCATCAAGCGCATTCGCATAAGGAGTCAGGTCGCTCAAGGCCGAAGTCATACGGACGGGCCGGCCAAAGGCCGGAAAGGCTGCATTCTGCGGGTTTCACAGCGGTACGTCACTACAGGCCCGCCGAAAAGCCCGGGCGGGTCGGGGCGGGCAAGGCGAACGCAGGCGAAAAAGCCGGCATCCGGAAGGCAACACCCGGCGATATGCAGCGATCCTCCCGCGACCGGGCCGTCACTCGCCCGGCCGGTACAGGTGCGCATGCCCGGCGCGGTACAGCGACGAGTCGGCAAAGCCCTCGGCCGCCAGCACCTCCCCCACCAGGATCAGCGCCGTCCGACGGAAGCCCACGGCCCGTACCTTCTCGGCGATGTCGGCGAGGGTGCCGGTGACCTGGGCCTGGTCCGGCCAGCTGGCGCGGTGGATCACCGCCACCGGGCAGGCCGACCCGTAGTGCGGCAGCAGTTCGGCGACGATTTCCTCGATCCGGCTCACCCCCAGGTGGATCGCCAGGGTCGCCCGGTGACGGGCCAGGTCCCCCAGGGACTCGCCCTCGGGCATCCGCGTCTTGCTGGCGTGGCGGGTGAGGATCAGCGTCTGCGACACCTCCGGCAGCGTCAGCTCGCAGCCCAGCAGGGCCGCGCAGGCCGCCGTGGCGGTGACGCCCGGCACGATCTCGTAGGGAATGCCGCGCTCGCGCAGGTGGCGGATCTGCTCGCCGATGGCGCCATACAGCGACGGATCGCCCGAATGCACCCGCGCCACGTCCTGGCCCCGGGCATGGGCCTCGGCCAGCAGCGCAACGATCTGCTCCAGGTGCAGCTCGGCGGTGTTCACCACCTGCTGCGCCTGGTGCCCCTCCAGCACCGCCTCCGGCACCAGCGAACCGGCATAGAGGATCACCGGGCAACGGTGGATCAGCCGCTGCCCCTTCACCGTGATGAGTTCCGGGTCGCCCGGGCCGGCGCCAATGAAATAGACCGTCATGGCCGTTCAGCCTCCAGGTGGATGCAGGCCAGCGCGCAGGTCGCGCGGGCACTGCGGCGTTTGTCGAGCAGCAGGTGCGAAGGCCCCTGCCCCAGCCGATCGGCCAGCGCCAGGGCCGCCGCCTCGGCCACCCCCGCACTGCCGGCCAGGGCGCGGACCCGCTCGGACGGCTGGCTCAGGCGCGCTTCCAGGGCGTTCAGCGCCTCGGGGGAAACGCCCTGCAACGGCAGGTTGCGCTCCGCCGCCAGCGCCCGCAGACCCGCCTCCAGGGCGCGGTCCTCGCGGGTCGCCAACGCCGCCAGGCGCGCCGGCGGCACCCCGGCCTCGGCCAGGCAGGCATCCAGCAAGGCCCCCAGCTCCGCCGCCGTGCAGCCCTGGCGGCAGCCGAAACCGGCCACCAGCGAAGGCGGCGTCAGGGAAAGAGCAGCGGGGTTCATGGCGTGGCAGGTGACCGGGCGGGAAAAATCCGCGCAAGGACAGCACGGGCCCGACGAGGCGTCAACCAACGCGATTGACCGCCGCCCGGGCCCTGCGTAGCCTTCCGTACTTTCGAGGTTCTCCAGCGAGCGCTGGAGCTAAGAGGGAACGTGGTCCAAGCCACGGCTGCCCCCGCAACTGTAAGCAGCTGATGCCCTGTCCACAGCCACTGCCCACGGGCGGGAAGGCGGACCCGGCGGCGCCCCGCGCCAGGCTGCGAGCCAGGAGACCTGCCTCGGCGAATTTCCAGACAACCGGGCGGGGTGATCCGGTGGCGAATACCTCCAGCGGGCCCGGCCCGCTGCATTCGTCATGCCCGCCACAGAGCACCTGAGAGGCGCGCATGAAAACCCTGGCCAAGCTCCCCGTCACCATCGTCACCGGCTTCCTCGGTGCCGGTAAGACCACCCTCCTCCGCCACATGCTGGACAACGCCCAGGGTCGCCGCATTGCGGTGATCGTCAACGAGTTCGGCGAGCTGGGCATCGACGGCGACATCCTCAAGCAATGCAGCATCGGCTGCAGCGAGGAAGAGGCCGTGGGCCGCGTCTTCGAACTGGCCAACGGCTGCCTGTGCTGCACCGTGCAGGAAGAGTTCTTCCCGGTCATGCGCGAGCTGGTGGCGCGCCGTGGCGACCTCGACCAGATCCTCATCGAGACCTCCGGCCTGGCCCTGCCCAAGCCCCTGGTGCAGGCCTTCCAGTGGCCCGAGATCCGCAATGCCTGCACCGTGGACGCGGTGATCACAGTGGTGGACAGCCCCGCCGTCGCCGCCGGCACCTTCGCCGCCTTCCCCGACCAGGTGGACGAGCAGCGCAAGCAGGACCCGAACCTCGACCACGAATCGCCCCTGCACGAACTCTTCGAAGACCAGCTGGCCAGCGCCGACCTGGTGATCCTCAACAAGACCGACCTGCTGGATGCCGACGCCCTGGCCGCCGTGCGCGCCGAAGTCAGCGAAGAGCTGCCGCCGGCGGTGAAGGTGGTCGAGGCCGCCTCCGGCAAGCTGCCGCTGGACGTGCTGCTGGGCCTGAACGCCGAAGCCGAGCTGCACATCGACAGCCGCCCCACCCACCACGACCACGAAGAACACGAGGACCACGACCACGACGAGTTCGACTCCTTCCACGTCGACCTCCCGGAAGTGGACGAGCGCGCCCTGCTCGCGGCCCTCGGCCAGTTGGTGGAACGCCACGCCATCCTGCGCATCAAGGGCTTCGTCGCCGTCACCGGCAAGCCCATGCGCCTGCTGGTGCAGGGCGTCGGCAAGCGCTTCGACAAGCACTTCGACCGCGCCTGGCGCAGCGACGAGCCCCGCGCCACCCGCCTGGTGGTGATCGGCCAGGAGCTGGACCAGGCCACCATCGCCAACGAACTGCGCACCGCCCTGGCGTAACCGCCGAACCGGCGCCTCTCCCCCGGGAGAGGGCCGCTCCACCGAGCCGAGGCCCGAGCCATGCACCTGTTGCGCACCCAGCCCGGCGGCTTCGTCCCCGACGACGGCATCGCCCACCTGGCCCAGACGCCCGCCGAGCTGGTCATCCTCTGCAGCGGCGACTCGCACCTGGCGCTGCTGGCCGAAGCCGCCCGCACGCTGCCGGAGGACTACCCGAGCCTGCGCCTGGCCAACCCGATGCAGCTGCAGAACCACGCCTCGGTGGACCTCTACGTCGACGAGGTGCTGCAACACGCCAAGGTCATCCTCATCTCCGTGCACGGCGGCGTCGGCTACTGGCGCTACGGCATCGAGCAACTGGTGGCGCTGGCCGAGCGCGGCGCCACGCTGATCCTGGTGCCCGGCGACGACCGCCCCGACCCCGAGCTGGCACGGCTCTGCACCGTTCCCGCAGAGGATGCCGAGCGCTACTGGCACTACCTGCGCCAGGGCGGGCTGGACAACGCCCGGCAGCTGTTCGCCTGCCTCGCCAGCCGCTGCCTGGGCCACGCGATGCACTGGGAGGCCCCCAGGGCACTGCCCCGCGTCGCGGTCTACCACCCGCGCCAGCCCAACGCCGGGCTCGCCCACTGGCGCGCCGACTGGCAACCCGAGCAACCGGTGGTGGCGCTGGTGTTCTACCGCACCCACCTGCAGGCGGCGAACACCGGCTTCCTCGACACCTTCTGCGAACGCCTCGCCGCCCAGGGCCTCAACCCGCTGCCCATCGCCGTGGCCAGCCTCAAGGAGGCCGCCTGCCTGGCCACCCTCGAAGACTGGCTGGACGAGGCCGGCGTCGAGCTGATCATCAACACCACCGGCTTCGCCCAGTCCTCGCCGGAGGCCCCCAGCCTGCGCCCGTTCCGCCGCGACGTGCCGGTGTTCCAGGCCATCTGCAGCCTGGACAACCAGCCCCAGTGGGAGGCCAACGCCCAGGGCCTGGGCCCCCGTGACCTGGCCATGCACGTCGCCCTGCCGGAACTGGACGGCCGCCTCATCACCCGCGCCATCAGCTTCAAGGGCCTGGCCTGGCGCAGCGAGCGCAGCCAGAGCGACGTGGTCTGCTACCTGCCCCATGTCGAGCGCATGGATTTCGTCGCCGAACTGGCACGGCGCTGGCTGCTGCTGGCGCGCAAGGCCAACGCCGACAAGCGCGTGGCGCTGATCCTCGCCAACTACCCCACCCGTGACGGCCGCATCGGCAACGGCGTGGGCCTGGACACCCCGGCCGGCGCGCTGAACATCCTCCGCGCCCTGGAATCCCGGGGTTACCCCGTGGCCGGCCTGCCGGGGAGCGGCACCGCCCTTATCCACAGCCTGCTGGGCGGCGTCAGCAACGACCTCGACAGCCTCGACGCCCGCCCCTGCGCCCAGAGCCTGGCCCTGGACGACTACCTCGCCTGCTTCGCCCGCCTCCCCGAAGCCAACCAGCGGGCGGTGACGGAGCGTTGGGGCGAGCCGCAACAGGACCCGATGTTCCGCAGCGGACGGATGATGATCGCCGGCCTGCGCTTCGGCCTCGCCTTCGTCGGCATCCAGCCGGCGCGGGGCTACCAGCTGGACCCGGCGGCCATCTACCACGACCCGTCGCTGGTGCCGCCCCACGGCTACCTGGCGTTCTACTTCTGGCTGCGCGAGGTGTTCGGCGCCGACGCGCTGGTGCACGTCGGCAAACACGGCAACCTCGAATGGCTGCCCGGCAAGGGCGTCGGCCTGTCCGCCGAATGCTGGCCGGACGCAGTGATGGGCCCGCTGCCGAACATCTACCCCTTCATCGTCAACGACCCTGGCGAAGGCGCCCAGGCCAAGCGCCGCGCCCAGGCGGTGATCATCGACCACCTGATGCCGCCGCTGACCCGCGCCGAAACCTACGGCCCGCTGCGCGACCTGGAGCGCCTGGCCGACGAATACTACGACGCCTCCCTGCTCGACCCGCGCCGGGCCGTGCAGCTGCGCGGCGAAATTCTCGAACTGGTCAGGGCCACCGCCCTCGACCGCGAGCTGGGCCTCAGCCTCAACGACGACGCCGACAGCTGGCTGCCGCAGCTGGACGCCTACCTCTGCGACCTCAAGGAATCGCAGATCCGCGACGGCCTGCACGTGTTCGGCGAATCCCCCGTGACGGGCCTGCGCGACGACACCCTGCTGTCCCTGGTGCGCATCCCCCGTGCCGACGGCAAGGGCGGCAACGCCAGCCTGCTGCGCGCCCTCGCCCGCGACCTGGCGCTCGGCCGCGACCCGCTCGACCTGGCCTGGGCCGAACCCTGGGAGGGGCCACGCCCCGCTGTGCTCCAGGGCGTCGACGACGCGCCCTGGCGCAGTAACGGCGACACCCGCGAGCGCCTGGAACTGCTGGCCCGCCAGTTGATCGCCAACCCGGCCGCCGAAGCCATCGGCCCCGCCAGCGACGCCGTTATCCACAACCTGCGGCAGGTAATCGCCCCCGCCCTGGACGCCTGCGGCGCAGCGGAAATCGGCGGCGTGCTGGCCGCCCTCGACGGGCGCTTCGTGCCCCCCGGCCCCAGCGGTGCTCCCAGCCGCGGGCGCCTCGACGTGCTGCCCACCGGGCGCAACTTCTTCACCGTGGACGTGCGCAACCTGCCCACGCCCACCGCCTGGCGCCTGGGCTTCCAGTCCGCCAGCCTGCTGCTGGAGCGCCACCTGCAGGACGAAGGCGACCACCTGCGCCAGCTCGGCCTGTCCGTCTGGGGCACCGCCACCATGCGCACCGGCGGCGACGACATCGCCCAGGCCATGGCCCTGCTGGGCGTACGCCCGGTGTGGCAGGCCGGCAGCCAGCGCGTGGAGGACTTCGAGATCCTCCCGCTGTCGTTGCTGGACCGCCCGCGCGTGGACGTGACGCTGCGGGTGTCGGGCTTCTTCCGCGACGCCTTCGCCAACCTCATCCGCCTGTTCGACGCCGCCGTGCAGGCCGTCGCCGAGCTGGACGAGCCCGACGACCTCAACCCCCTCGCCGCCCGCGTGCGCCAGGACCGCGCCCGCCTGGAAGGCGAAGGCCTACCAGCGGAGGCCGCGCGCCGCGAAGCCGGCTGGCGGGTGTTCGGCGCCCAGCCCGGTGCCTACGGCGCGGGCGTGCAAGGGGTGATCGAGGCCCGCACCTGGGAAACCCGCACCGACCTGGCCGAGGCCTACCTCAACTGGGGCGGCTACGCCTACGGGGCCAGCGATGCCGGCACCCCCGCCCGGCAACGCTTCGGCGAGCGCCTGGAAGGGCTGCAGGCGGTGCTGCAGAACCAGGACAACCGCGAGCACGACATCCTCGATTCCAACGACTACTACCAGTTCCAGGGCGGCATGCTCGCCACCGCCGAGACCCTGCGCGGCCAGGCGGTCGCCAGCTACCACGGCGACCACAGCCAGCCGGACCTGCCGCGCATCCGCACCCTGCGGGAGGAACTGGGCCGGGTGGTGCGCGCCCGCGCCGCCAACCCCAAGTGGATCGCCGGCATGAAGCGCCACGGCTACAAGGGCGCCTTCGAACTGGCCGCGACGGTGGACTACCTGTTCGCCTTCGACGCCACCACCCACCTGGTGGACGACCACCAGTACGCCCTGCTGGCCGACGCCTACCTGCTGGATGCCGACACCCGCGCCTTCCTCCAGCAGCACAACCCCGAGTCCCTGCGTGACATCACCGAACGCCTGCTGGAAGCCCAGCAACGCGGCCTGTGGGAAGAACCGGGGGAATACCGCGAGGCCCTCGAAGACCTGCTGCTGGACATCGAGGAACAGTGAGGGCTCAGCCCTGCGCCACGCTGCCGTCTTCCCCCGGCCGGCGTTCGCCGGGGTTCTTGCCCTCGCGGGAGTGGTGTTCGATCACCGCGTTCAGCTCCGCCCCCAGCAGCAGCACCGCCGCCGACAGGTAGAGGTACAGCAGGAGGATGATGATGGCGCCGATGCTGCCGTACATGGCGTTGTAGGTGGCGAAGTGCTGGGCGTAGTAGCTGAAGCCGAACGAGGCCAGCAGCCAGGCCAGCACCGCCAGCACCGAGCCGGGGGTGATGAAGCGGAACTCCTGCTTCACGTCCGGCAGCAGGTAATAGAGGGTCGCCACCACCGCCATCATCAGCAGGATCGCGGCCGGAATGCGCAGCCAGTTCCACAGGATCACCACCGCCTCCTCGATGCCCACCCGCTGCGCCAGCCAGCCCATGGCCTGCGGCCCGGTGATCATCAAGCCCGCCGCCGCCAGCAGGAAGGCCGCCACGCCCAGGGTGTAGAGCACCGAGAGCGGAATGCGCTTCCAGGCCGGGCGGCTCTCCACCACGTCGTAGACCCGGTTCATCGCATCCATGCTCGAACGCACCGCCGACGAGGCGGACCACAGCGCCACCACCGCACCCAGGGAGAACAGCCCCGGCTTCTGCGTCTGCAACTGCTCGATGGCCGGGCGCACCAGGTCCATCGCCTCCACCGGGAGCACCAGCGCCGCCTGGGTCTGCAACCACTCGAAGAAGGTCGGCAGGTGCAGGAAGCCGATCAGCGCGATCAGCAACAGCAGGAACGGGAACAGGGAAAAGAACATCTGGAAGGCCAGCGCCGAGGCATAGGTCGGCAGCTCATCGTCGATGAACTCGTTGACGGTGCTGACCAGCAGGGTGCGCCCTTTGACGCCCTTCAGGCCCAGGTAGCGGATCATGGCTCGGCTCGCTCTAGTTCCTTGGCAAGGCAATGGACGGCGCAGCGGAGGCAGGAGTTCAGGGGGATTTTCCGACCGGCGGTCAGCCCGGCGCCGCCGCGCCTGGGCCGCGGCATCCCGGCGGGTCGCAGCGTTGCGCCGCGCTGCGCTTTGCGGCCGGCGGGGAATGATCGGCGCCACGACCGGTCTGTACACACAGCTCCCGTTGTCGATGGACCGCCCCGATGCACACGATTCGCCACCCCCTCCACGCGTTGCTCTGCACCCTGCTCCTGCTGGCGCTCTCGGGCTGCGCCAACCTGGCCCCACGGGACCCGGTGCGCATCGACCTGGTGGGCATGGAGCCGGTCCCCGGCCAGGGGCTGGAGATGCGCTTCGTGGTGAAGCTGCGGGTGCAGAACCCCAACGACACGCCCATCCGCTACAACGGCATCGCCCTGGACCTGGACATCAACGACCAGCCGCTGGCCAGCGGCGTCTCCGACCAGGCCGGGGAAATCCCCCGCTTCAGCGAAACCGTGGTGAGCGTGCCGGTGACCATCTCGGCCTTCTCCGCCCTGCGTCAGGCCTGGGGCGCCACCAGCAGCCGCAACACCCGCGCAGGCATTCCCTACAGCGTGCGCGGCAAACTCGGCGGCGGGTTCTGGGGCACCGTGCGCTTCAACGACAGCGGCGTGCTGAACCTGGCCGAACCGGTGCAGGTGTATTGAGCGGTGGGTAGCTGGAAGCACAGGCGGGGCGGGACGGAGCGGCGCCCCATGGAGCGAGGTGGCGGGCGAGGCCGAACGGCCCCGCCGGGAACCGCCGAGCGCCTAACGCCCCAGCGCCAGGTCCACCAGTAGCTCCAGCGCCTGCGGCACCTCCACCTCCTCGGTGTCGATCACGCATTCGGCGTCCAGCGGCGGCTCGTAGGGGCTGTCGAGCCCGGTGAAGTTGCGGATGCGCCCTTCCTGCGCGGCCTTGTACAGGCCCTTCGGGTCGCGCCGGGCGCAGGTCTCGAAGGAGGTGCTGACGTACACGCAGTGAAACTCGCCCAGCTGGAATAGCGCCCGCGCCGCCTCGCGGTCGGCTCGGAACGGCGAGATGGCGGAGACGATCACCACCAGCCCGGCATCCACCATCAGCCGGGCCACCTCGGCGATGCGGCGGATGTTCTCGCGGCGCGAGGCATCGTCCATGCCCAGGTCACGGCAGAGCCCGTTGCGCACGTTGTCGCCGTCCAGCACGAAGGTGTGCAGGCCACGAGCGTTCAGCTCCATCTCCAGGGCGTTGGCCAGGGTCGACTTGCCGGCACCGGAAAGGCCGGTCAACCAGATGCAGCAGGGGCGCTGGTGCTTGATCGCGGCGCGCGCGGACTTGGACAGGGCCAGGTTGTAGGGGCGGATCCACGCCGGCACGGCGGAGGAGTCAGGACTGGGCATAGCCAAGCATCTCGTAGTCGCGTTGATAGGCCCGTCGCACCAGGCGGCGGGTTCGAGCGGTACAGAACTGCCTCACCGGCGCCGCCTGGCGCTCGCATGAGACGTTGGCGCGGGGCAGGTCGGCCTGGACCCCGAGCCGCTGGCAGAGACGGTGGAAATCATGCGCCATGTTTTCCTGGCGGCCAATGAAATCCACGGCCAGTTGCCCGAGCGAATCGACCAGGAAATCGGTCTGCGGCGCAAAGTGTAGCTGGCGGTGGAGATTGTCCGGGTGCAGCCAGCGGGCGACGAACTCGTCGAAGTCGCGAAAGCTCCGCACCAGGCGCTGGGCCTCGGCATCGCGGGTCGACAGCGGGTTGCCCCGCAGGAAGGCATAGGCCGAATAGGCCCGCTCCAGCGGGTCGCGCACGAAAGTGAACTTGAAGCTTTCGGCGTACTGCTCCGGGAACTGCCGCTCGTACCAGTACAGCGGCAGGTGGCCGGGGTACCAGCCCTCGAACAGGCTGAGGCAGACACTGCTGCCGGCGCACTTGGGCACGTGGATGAACAGGCAGGCGCGCTGCTGGAACGGCTCGGGAAACGCGAGGTTGGCCGACATCGCCTTGTTCACGGCCTGGCGGTCCACCACCGAGAGGCGGTCCAGCAGGAAGCGCCGTTGCGCCTTGGGCAGGAGTTTCCAGAGGAAGCGTTGCAGCATCGGGTGGTCCTGGTAGTGCGGAGCCTCACGGCCCGGTGAGACACCTCTTTAAAAGACCTGCGCTGTAAACGCCGACGTTTTTAGAGGTGCTCTGTGATTAAGGTCGCCACATCCCTGTACGCAAGAGCAGTCATGCTCCCTGCGAAAACCTTATCAACCGCGATGCCACGGCTTATGCCCAGTTGGTAAAGAGTGTCAGCAAACCGATACAAAGCCCGGCCCGCATAGCCACCGCCAATCCGGGGCTAAAACCCTATACACTATGCGGCCTTTTTCGTGCCACACAGTGAGTACCCCGTGAGCAACCTGCCACCCTGCCCCAAGTGCAATTCCGAATACACCTACGAAGACGGCGCGCTGCTGATCTGCCCCGAATGCGCCCACGAATGGTCCGCCGAGGCTGGCGAAGCCGCCGCTGAAGAAGGCCGCGTGATCAAGGATTCGGTCGGCAACGTGCTGCAGGACGGCGACACCATCACCGTGATCAAGGACCTGAAGGTCAAGGGGTCGTCCCTGGTGGTGAAAGTGGGCACCAAGGTGAAGGGCATCCGCCTGGTGGACGGCGACCACGACATCGATTGCAAGATCGACGGCATCGGCGCCATGAAGCTCAAGTCGGAGTTCGTGCGCAAGGTCTGACCCCCGCACCTCCGCGTCACGGGCGCACCCTCGCGGTGCGCCCGGCTCGTTTCAACCGCGCAGCCGCGCGGCCGCCTCCAGCAGCATCCGCTGCGTCCCCTCCCAGCCCAGGCAGCCATCGGTGATGGACACGCCGTAGCGCAGCTCGCACGACAGCGACTGGGCACCGTCGAACAGGTGACTCTCGATCATCACCCCGCGCAGGGCACTCTGGCCGGCCAGGCGCTGATCGATCACGTCCGTCAGCACCGCCGGCTGGCGCAGCGGGTCCTTGCCACTGTTGGCGTGGCTGCAGTCCACCAGGATGCGCGGCGCGATCCCCAGTTTCTCCAGCCCTTCGCGGGCCGCCTGCACGCTGGCGGCATCATGGTTCGGGCCTTTGTGGCCACCGCGCAGCACCAGGTGGGTGTCCGGGTTGCCGGCGGTTTCCACCAGCGCCGGGCGACCCTGGGCATCGAGGCCGAAGTGCTGGTGGGCGTGGGCCGCCGAGCGCATGGCATCGGTGGCGATGCCGAGGCTGCCGTCGGTGCCGTTCTTGAAGCCCACCGGCAGGTCCAGGCCGCTGACCATCTCGCGGTGGATCTGTGACTCGCTGGTGCGCGCGCCGATGGCCGCCCAGCTCAGGGCGTCGTCCAGGTAGCCGGCCACCAGCGGCTGCAGCAGCTCGGTGGCCACCGGCAGGCCGAGCCCGGCGATCTCCAGCATCAGCCGACGGCTCAGGGCCAGGCCCTCGGCCATGTCGCCGCTGCCGTCCAGGTGCGGGTCGTACACCAGGCCCTTCCAGCCGACGGTGGTGCGCGGCTTCTCGACGTAGGCGCGCATCACCAGCAGCAACTGGTCGCTCACCAGCGGGGCCAGGGCCGCCAGGCGGCGGGCGTAGTCCAGGGCGGCCTCCGGGTCGTGGATCGAGCAGGGGCCGACCACCACCAGCAAGCGCTGGTCCTCGCCATCCAGCACGGCACGCACGGCTTCGCGCTGGGCCTGGATCTGGCGGGCCAGTTCGACGGACAGCGGCAAGCGGCGGCGCAGCTCGGCAGGAGTGGGCAGGGGGCGGGTGGTGCGGGAGGACGATACCGGCGCATCCAGGGCAACGACGTGCAGGGGCTGGGCGGCGGTGGACAGGGCGGAAACGGACGAATTCATGGCTGGGTTCCTCGGCCGGCGCGGCAGGTCCGCGCGCGGCGCACTAACTGGGTGTTCGACTTGTCGGTGTGGGGGTGCGGGTGGAGCGGCTAAATCGCCAGTCGGTGCGGTAATAGCGATAGGTGCGGTAGCTGATCATGGTGCGATCCTCGGTAACGTCGTGGTGGTCTTGTGGACCGTCGGAAAACAAAAACCCCCGGTCGGGTTGCCGACCGGGGGTTTCGTGGAGCTTTGGCGGCGACCCTGCTGGAGTGGGCCGCCTGATGGGTATCAGGTCAGCCCGTGGCTAAACCAATACCCGTAGAAATAGCCGGTCGCAGCGGCCACGCGCGCACCCGCCACGGCCAGGGCCGGAGCAGCGATGAGCGAAGTGGACGGACGGTGCGACATGACGATCTCCAAAGCGAATGCTGGCTAACCTACTGCATCCCGTGGCGCCGTTCAATCACGGATTTCTATCGGCTGCATCGGCCTTTCGCTACCATGCGCGGCATGTCTGAGCAGGAACCCACCATGTCCGAACCTGGTCACTATCCCCTCAGCGCCGTGGTCGGCGCCGACGCGTTGAAGCTCGCGCTCTACCTCGCCGCCATCGACCCCGCCATCGGCGGCGTGCTGATCGAAGGCCCGCGCGGCATGGCCAAGTCCACCCTGGCCCGGGGCATCGCCGACCTGCTGCCGCGCGGCATCTTCGTCACCCTGCCCCTGGGCGCCAGCGAGGACCGCATCGTCGGCACCCTGGACCTGGACGCCGCCCTCGGCGAAGGCCGCGCACGCTTCTCCCCCGGCCTGCTGGCCCGTGCCCACGAGGGCGTGCTCTACGTGGACGAAGTGAACCTGCTGCCGGACCACCTGGTAGACCTGCTGCTGGACGTCGCCGCCAGCGGCACCAACCGTGTCGAGCGGGACGGCCTGTCCCACGCCCACCCGGCGCGCTTCGTGCTGATCGGCACCATGAACCCCGAAGAAGGCGACCTGCGCCCGCAGCTGCTGGACCGCTTCGGCCTCAAGGTCAGCCTCGACCACGCCCCGGCTCCGGCCGAACGCGCCGAGATCATCCGCCGTCGCCTGGCCTTCGACGCCGACCCGACCGCCTTCATCGCCCGCTGGAGCGCCGACCAGCAGGCCCTGGCCCACCGCTGCCAGGACGCCCGCGAACACCTCGCCACCATCCCGCTGGACGACCACGCCCTGGACGCCATCGCCCAGCGCTGCTTCGACGCCGGCGTCGACGGCCTGCGCGCCGACCTGGTCTGGCTGCGCGCCGCCCGCGCCCACGCCGCCTGGCGCGGCGCGACCGCCATCGCCCCCGAGGATATCGACGCCGTCGAGCACTTCGCCCTCGCCCACCGTCGCCACCACGCGCCGCCGCCGGCCGCACAGCCACCCCGCGAAGCGCCTGCCCAGCCCCCCCGCCCCCAGCAGGACGCAAGCGGCGAAGGCCAATGGGGCGAACTGCCCGCCCAACCCATGCCCACCGGGGAACGCAGGGCCCTGCCCGCCTGGCCAAAAAAGCCCTGAGCACCCGCCCGCACCACGCCAAGGGGACGGGTGCCAAGCCCCGGCCAGGGCGCCTCGGCCAAGGCCGCAGCGGCGCCCGCAGTCCCGGCCAAGGGGGCGCCATCGCCTGGCTGCCGACCCTGCTGCGCGGCCGCCCGCGCCGGGCCGAAGACCTCATCCGCACACCCCGCAGCCGCGCAGCGGAACAGCTCTGGCTGGTGATCGTCGACGCCTCTGCCTCCACCCGCCGCCACGGCGCCCTGTCCCGTGCCAAGGGGCTGCTGGCCCAGCTCTTCGATGACGCCTACCGGGCACGCGCACGCCTCGCCGTGCTCGCCGCCAGCGGTCGCCAGGCCCAGTGGCATTGGCAGGGCCGCAAGGCCGACGCCCGCCTGCAACCCTGGCTGCAGGGCCTCGGAGCCGGCGGCGGCACGCCCCTGCCCGACGCCCTGGCCCAGGCCGCGCGCTGGCTGGCCACACGCCAGCGGCAACGGCCCGGCGAAGAGCAGCGCGTGCTGATCCTCACCGACGGCCGCCTCAAGGACCTGCCAGCCCTGCAACCCCTGGGCTGCACCACCCTGCTGGTGGACATCGAGTCCGGCCCCATCCGCCTCGGCCGCGCCCGCCAGCTCGCCACCCTCCTCGAAGCCGAGTACCAGGCGCTGGCGGATTGATCCATCAGGGGTACACGGATTGAGACACCACCCGTAGGGTGGCCTTCAGCCCACCAGCTCGTAGCCCGGGCCTCAGCCCAGGACCGGAGTTATCCCCAAAGCTGCGTGCCTGGAATTGGTGGATGAAAAGAGCGCCATCCACCCTACGCGAGCCCCCCAGCCCCGTAGGGTGGATCGCGCTCCACCGATCCACCTTTCGTTGCACGGTCTTCATCCCGGGATCGGGTTTATCCCCAAAGCCGGAGTGCCCGGAACGGTTGGGTGAAAGGAGCTCCATCCCCCCAAGGCGAGCCCCACTCACGACCACACGACCTCGTCCATCAACCGCCTGGTGGAGCCACAAGGCGCGCGCGTCCGTGATAGGGTCCACCCCTTTTTCCCGTTCGGAAGCGCCCATGACCCACGCCGTGCCCTGTGCCGACAGCCCTGCCACCCGCCTGGCCACGCGCCTGGCGTTCTTCGTCTCCGGTTTCGGCATGGCCTGCTGGGCGCCGCTGGTGCCCTATGCGAAGGCGCGCCTGGACATCGGCGAAGCGGTGCTGGGGCTGTTGCTGCTGTGCCTGGGTGCCGGCTCAATGCTGTCGATGCCGGTGGCCGGTGTGCTGGCGGGGCGGATCGGGGCGCGCCCGGTGATCCTGGTGGGCGGGGTGGGCCTGTGCTGCGCCATGCCGCTGCTGGCCGGCGCGGATTCCAGCCTGCTGCTGGCCCTCGCGCTGGCGCTGTTCGGCGCCTCCCTGGGCGCCATGGACGTGGCGATGAACATCCACGCCGTGGAGGTAGCGAACGATGCGCCGGTGCCGCTGATGTCGGGCTTCCACGGCCTGTTCAGCCTCGGTGGCTTCGTCGGTTCCCTGGGCATGACCGGCCTGCTGGCGGCCGGCCTGGCACCGCTGCCGGCGATCCTCGTCGCCCTGCTGGTGGTGATCGCCGGCCTCGCCCTCGCCGCCCCGCGCCTGTTGCGCACCCGCTCGGGCGGCAGCGGGCCGCTGTTCGTGGTGCCGCGCGGGCTGGTCCTGCTGCTGGGGGCGCTGACCTTCGCCATGTTCCTGGCCGAAGGCGCGCTGCTGGATTGGGGCGCCATCCTGCTGGTGGAGACGCGCCAGTTCGATCCGGCCAAGGCCGGGATCGGCTACGCACTGTTCTCGTTGGCGATGCTCAGCGGTCGGCTCACCGGGGACCGGGTGATCGCCCGGCTGGGGGAATACCGCGTACTGGTGGGCGGCGGCCTGCTGGCCACGGCCGGCTTCGCGCTGATGCTGCTGGCACCGCACACCGTCCTGGCGCTGGCGGGCTTCCTGCTGGTGGGGCTGGGCGCGGCCAACATCGTGCCGGTGCTGTTCAGCGCTGCCGGTCGCCAGGGCACCATGCCGGCCAATCTCGCCGTGGCGGCGGTGACCACCGTGGGCTACGCCGGCGTGCTCGCCGGGCCGGCACTGGTGGGCTTCGTCGCCCAGGGGCTGGGGCTGGTGACGGCCTTCGTGATCCTCGGGGTGCTGATGCTCTCGGCCCCGCTGACGGCGCGCTGGTTCGTGCGCTGAGCGGGAGCGGCCTGCATCAGAAGCGCCTCAGCCCGTCACTGAAGACACCGTTGTTTTCCACGTGCTGGTTGTAGGCCGCAATGGCCTCGCCGTTTTCCGCCAGCCAGGCCTCACGCTGGCGCGCCCGCAAAACCTCGACCAGGGCCTGCTCCTAGGTCGTGGGCAGGTCGATGCCGAGCGCTCGGGCTTGTCCCAGGAGGTCGCCGTTGACGCCAAGGCGGACAGGTTTCTTCGGAGCCCGAGGGTCATACAGGACAGGCATGGGTTGACCTCCATGAGCGCGTGCGCAGGTACTCACCCCTTCATCAACAACTCCGGCACCGCCCGCTCTTCGACGATGCGCGCCTGCACCCAGCGCAGCACCTGCTCTTCGCTCTCCAGGCGGTACCACTCGCCTTCCGGGTAGAGGCTGGCGGTGGGGCCGAGGTCGCAGGGGTATTGGCACTGGGTACGGGTGATGTGCACGCCGCCTGCGCATTCCAGCTTGCCGGCGGCCTTGAGGGTCTCCCGCAGCTTTTTCCACAGCGGCAGCGCGCCCCGGCGGGTGCAGCGCGGGCCGTTGCACAGCAGCAGGCGCCGGGCATGGGGCGGAATGCAGGACCAGGCGTGGCTCTCCGGCAACGCCGGCACCTCGGCGCAGGCCAGGTGCAGTTCGGTACGCGCCACCAGGGCGCAGGCGGCGCCGGCCGGGTCGCTGTCGTACTGGCCCAGCAGGCTGGCGATGAACAGCTGCTCCGGCGCCGGGTACTGGCCGAGTTCGCTGCGCAGCCAGTCCAGGTGCGGCGGCGTGCTCTGCGGATCGAGGTCGATCACCAGCAGCGGGCGCGGGCTGGCCTGTACGGCCTCGCGCAGGGCGTCGAGGCCGGTGCCGGTATCGATCACATCGGCCAATGCAGCCTCGCCCCGCAGGGCGACCAGTTGGCGGCGGAACAGCTCAGCGAAGGCGCCCTCGGCGAGGTCGGGCCCGGCGAACAGCACGCGGGCGTAAACGGTGGCGGTCATGGTGTGTCCAGGTAGGGGCCGAGGGCCTGCCAGAGGGCCTCGACCGAGTCGAATTCGCGGGTCACCGGCGGCAATGCCGGGCGCTTGAGGATGAGCACCGGCAGGCCACGCTCGCGGGCCACCTGCAGCTTGGGCTCGGTGGATTGGCTGCCGCTGTTCTTGCTGATCAGCACGTCGGTGCCGAGGCGCTCGAACAGCGCACGCTCCTCGTCCAGGTGGAACGGCCCGCGCGAGCCGATCACCTCGAAGCGCTCGCCGGGGGCCTGCCCCTGCAGGCAGCGCACCGTCCAGTGCTGGTGCTCGGGCACGCTGTGCAGGTGCTCCAGCGGCTCGCGGCCGAGGGTGAAGAAGGGCCGGCGGAACGGCGCCAGCGCGGCCATCAGGCCGGCCCAGTCGTCCACCTCGCGCCAATCGTCACCAGGGCCGGCCTGCCAGCCGGGGCGGCGCAGCGCCCAGCAGGGCACCCCGGCCAGTTCGGCGGCGCGGGCGGCGTTGTGGCTGATCTGCGCGGCATAGGGGTGGGTGGCGTCCAGCAGCAGGTCGATGCCTTCCTCGCGAAGGTACTGCGCCAGCCCGTCCGCCCCGCCGAAGCCGCCCACGCGCACCTGGCAGGCCAGGTCCTGGGGCACCTTGCCGAGGCCGGCGAGGCTGTACACATGGGCGGGGCCAAGGCGACGGGCCAGGGCCAGGGCCTCGGTCACGCCGCCCAGCAGCAGGAGGCGGCTCATGGCTTGAATGCTTCCAGCAGGGTGATGGGCAGGGCCGAGCGCCAGGTGTCGAAGTCCCCCAGCGGCTGGGCCTGGGCGACGGCAATGCGGGTCAGGCTGCCGCCGTGCTCGGCGCGGAAGGCCACCAGGGTCGCCTCGCTCTGCAGGGTCACGGCGTTGGCCACCAGGCGACCGCCCGGCTTGAGCCGCGCCCAGCACTGCGCCAGCACGCCGGGGTCGGTGACGCCGCCGCCGATGAAGATGGCATCCGGCACCGGCAGGCCCTCCAGCGCGGCCGGGGCTTCGCCGGCCACCAGTTGCAGGCCGGGCACGCCGAGGGCGTCGCGGTTGTGCTGGATGTGCGCCTGGCGCCCGGCGTTGGCCTCGATGGCCAGGGCGCGGCACGCCGGATGGGCGCGCATCCACTCGATGCCGATGGAACCGCAGCCGGCGCCCACATCCCACAGCAGCTCGCCGGGGCGCGGCGCCAGGCGGGCCAAGGTGACGGCACGGACATCACGCTTGGTGAGCTGGCCGTCGTGGCGATAGGCGTCGTCGGGCAGGCCGCAGGTGACCGGCAGCGCGCGGGTGCCGGGGTCGGCCGCCACCTCCACCGCCACCAGGTTGAGGTCGGCCACCGCCACGTCGCTCCAGGCGTTGGCCAGGCCGTCGAGCCGGCGCTCCAAGGGGCCGCCCAGGTGCTCCAGCACGGTGAGGCGACTGGCGCCGAAGCCGCCCTCGGCCAGCAGCGCGGCCAGGGCCGCCGGGGTACGGCCATCGTTGCTCAGCACCAGCAGGCGCGCGCCGGGGTGCAGGTGGCCGTTGAGCACCGCCAGGGGCCGCGCCACGGTGGACAGCAGCGTCACCTCCTGCAGCGGCCAGCCCAGCCGTGCCGCCGCCAGGGCTGCGGACGAAGGCGCCGACAGCACCTGCATCTCCTCGGCCGGCACCTGCCGCGCCAGGCTGGCGCCCACGCCGAACAGCATCGGATCGCCACTGGCCAGCACGCACAGGGCCGTGCCCCGCCGCGCCAGCACCGGCTCCAGGGAGAACGGGCTCGGCCAGGGCGTACGCACGGCACGGACGCAGCGCGGCAGCAGCGCCAGCTGACGCGGCGCCCCCACCACTTCAGTGGCCCCCAGCAGCGCATGGCGCGCCGCCTTGCCGAGGCCCGCATAGCCGTCCTCACCGATACCCACAACCGTCAGCCAGGGCTGCATGGAAACTCCCGTCTCTAGCGAGGTGTCAGCCGCTTGCCGTTCCGACAGGCAGCCTTTTCCTCATGTCGCGCAAAGCGGGCATAATAGCGTCCTTCATTGGTTGCCGGCGCCCCACAAGGACACCTCTAAAAACTACCTGCGTTGTCATCGCAGCGTTAAAAACAGGCTCAAAATGCTCATTTACCGTACGTAAACTGCGCTTTTTCGCCTGTTTTCGCCTTGCGCTGACCGCCTCGCCTACGTTTTTAGAGGTGCCCACACGGCGCTGGCCAGCGTCCATCCGGACACTGAGGGAACACGGTCGCACCGTGGCTGCCCCCGCAACTGTAAGCAGCGAGTCCACGCACCCTGGCCACTGAGCAGCGCTCGGGAAGGCCGCGGAGGATGACGACCTGCCAGCCAGGAGACCTGCCGGTGAAACCAGTCGCGTGTGAGCGCATCGGGCGGGGTGTATCGATGCAAACGTGTCCCTGGGCTAGGGATATTCCGGTCGCCGCGACGCCAACCAGGGTGACCCGTTGAAACAGGCCGAATCCGCTGCCGCCACCGTCCGCCCCTCGGCCTGCCCGGGGTTGCTGCGCATCGTGCAATCCGGCGATGGCGGCATCTGCCGCATCAAGCTGCCCTGCGGCCGCCTCCAGGCCCGCCAGGCCCGCGCCGTGGCCGCAGCCGCCCGGCAATACGCCAGCGGCGTGATCGAGGCCACCAACCGCGCCAACCTGCAGATCCGCGGCGTTCGGATCGGTGCCGAAGCGGCACTGATCGACGCGCTGCTGGCCGCCGACCTGGGCGCCCCCTCGCCGGGCGCCGACGACGTGCGCAACCTGATGGTCAGCCCGCTGCTGGGCCTGGTGCCCGGCCACGAGACGACCGCCGCCCTGGCCGATCGCCTGCTGACCCTGCTGCAGGACACCCCGCGCTTCCACGCCCTGTCGCCCAAGTTCGCCCTGCTGCTGGACGGCGGCGAAGCCCTGGCCATGCTGGAGCATCCCCACGACCTTTGGCTCTGCGCCCTCGGGCCGCAGGCCGACGCCCTCTTCGCCTTCGGCCTGGCAGGGTGCCCGCCGCAACAGGCGTACGACGCCCCCGCCCTGGGCGCCGTGCCCGCCGCCCAGGTGCCGGCTTTGGTGGAGGCGCTGCTGCATCTGTTCCTCGACCGCGCCCGCCCCGAGCAGACGCGCATGCGCCACCTGCTGGCCGACCTCGGCCCCGCCGCCCTGCTGGCAGAGCTGGAAGCCCGCCTCGGCGCGCCCCTGCATGCCGTGCCGGACTGGCGCCGCGACACCGCCGGCGCCCTCGGCCACCTGGGCGCCGTGGCTGGCCGCCATGCCGGCGCCGCCGCCCCCCTCGGCCGGCTCGATGCCGAACAACTGATGGCCCTGGCCGACCTGGCAGACCAGCAGAGCGACGGCCACCTGCGCCTCACCCCCTGGCAATCGGTGCTGCTGCCGGCCCCCCGCGATCTCGACGGTGCCCTCGCCGCCCTCGCCGCCCTGGGCCTGGTCACCGACCCCGACGCCCCCCTGGCCCGGCTCATCGCCTGCACCGGCTCCAGCGGCTGCCCACGCAGCCTGGCCGACACCAAGGCCGACGCCCTGGCCCTGGCGCCGCACCTGCCGCCCCGGGTGCAGCTGCACCTGACCGGCTGCCCGCGCTCCTGCGCCGCCGCCCACGTCGCGCCCTTCACCCTGCTGGCCCGCGAACCGGGCCGCTACGACCTCTACCAGCGCGCCCGCAGCGGCTTCGGCCTGCTGCTGGCGAGCGACCTCGACCTCGAACAGGCCAGCGCCCGACTGGCCGCCACTCCTGACAGCTGGAGCTCCACCGAATGATCGATTACATCCGCGATGGTCAGGAGATCTATCGCCATTCCTTCTCCATCATCCGCGCCGAGGCGGACCTCAGCGCCATCCCGCCGGACCTGGAGAAGCTCGCCGTGCGCATCATCCACGCCTGCGGCATGGTCGACGTGGTGCAGGATCTGGCCTTCTCCCCCGGAGCAGGTGCCGCCGGCCGCGCCGCCCTGGCCGCTGGCGCGCCGATCCTCTGCGATGCGCGCATGGTGGCCGAAGGCATCACCCGCGCCCGCCTGCCGGCCAACAACCCGGTCATCTGCACCCTCAACGACCCCGGCGTGCCGGAGCTGGCCCGCGAACTGGGCAATACCCGCTCGGCAGTGGCCCTGGAGCACTGGCGCGCGCACCTGGAAGGCAGCGTGGTGGTGATCGGCAACGCCCCCACCGCGCTGTTCTACCTGCTGGAAATGCTCGACGCCGGCGCCCCGAAACCGGCGCTGATCCTCGGTTTCCCGGTGGGCTTCGTCGGCGCGGCCGAGTCCAAGGACATGCTCGCCGCCGACAGCCGCGGCGTGCCCTACGTGGTGGTGCGCGGCCGTCGCGGCGGCAGCGCCATGGCCGCCGCCGCCATCAACGCCCTGGCCACGGAGGTGGAGTGATGAGTGGCAAGGGACGGCTGATCGGCCTCGGCGTGGGACCGGGCGATCCGGAACTGATCACGCTCAAGGCCCTGCGCCTGCTGCAATCGGCCCAGGTGGTGGGCTACTTCGTCGCCAAGGCCAAGGCCAATCGCGGCGAGGGCGGCAACGCCTTCGGCATCATCGAGCAGCACCTGGCGGACGCCCAGGTGCGCATGCCGCTGGTGTACCCGGTGACCACCGAGAAGCTGGAGCCGCCGCTGTCCTATGAAACGGTGATCAGCGACTTCTACGACACCGCCGCCCAACAGGTGGCCGAGCACCTCGACGCCGGCCGCGACGTGGCAGTGATCTGCGAAGGCGACCCGTTCTTCTACGGCTCCTACATGTACCTGCACGACCGCCTGGCCGACCGCTACGAGGTGGAGGTGGTGCCCGGCGTCTGCTCCATGCTCGGCAGCGCCGCCGTGCTCGGCCTGCCGCTGGTGTACCGCAACCAGAGCCTCTCGGTGCTCTCCGGGGTGCTCCCCGAGGCTGAACTCAAGGCCCGCCTGGCCACCGCCGAAGCCGCCGTGGTGATGAAACTCGGGCGCAACTTCGACAAGGTGCGCCGCGTGCTGGGCGAGCTGGGCCTGGCCGACCGCGCCCATTACGTCGAACGCGCCACCATGGCCAACCAGCGCATCGTGGCGCTGGACGAGGTGGACCCGATGGCCTCGCCGTACTTCTCGATGATCCTGGTCCCCGGCCAGAAATGGAGGGGCTGATGAACGCCCCCGCCATCGTCCTCCTCGGCAACGGCGGCCTGGCCGTCGCCCGTCGACTCCAGGCGCTTTATCCACAGGCCCGGGTGCTCGGCCTCGCCGGGCGCGTCGACGGTGCCGACGAACGCTACAGCGAGTTCGGCGAGACCCTGCGCGAGCTGTACCGCAACGACACCCCGATCATCGCCCTGTGCGCCGCCGGCATCGTCATCCGCACCCTCGCGCCGCTGCTCGCCCACAAGGGCGCCGAACCGCCGGTGCTGGCCCTGGCCGAAGACGGCAGCGCCGTGGTGCCCCTGCTCGGCGGCCTGGGCGGGGTCAACAGCCTGGCCCGCGAGATCGCCGCCTGGCTGGACGTGGCCCCGGCCATCACCACCAGTGGCGAACTGCGCTTCGGCACCTGCCTGCTGGACCCGCCGGAGGGCTACGCCCTGGCCGACCTGGAACAGGGCAAGCGCTTCGTCGCCGACCTGCTCGGCGGCCAGACACTGCACGTGGCCGGTGAAGCCCCCTGGCTGGAAGCCGTCGCCCTGCCCCGCGACAGCGCCGCCAAGCTGACCCTGCACATCACCCCCGAACAACGCCCTGCCGCCCGCGACGAACTGCTGATCCACCCCCGCGTGCTGGTGCTGCGCGTGGAGGGCGAGGCCTCGGCCGAGTCCATCCGCCAGGCCCTCGCCACGGCCGGCCTGGCCCCCCAGGCCCTGGCCTGCCTGGTGGCCGACCCGGCGCGCATGAGCGACGCCGGGCTGGCCGCCACGGCCGCCGAACTGGGCGTGCCGCTGCGCTTCGCCCGTGATGACGCCGACCTGCCCGCGCCGGTCGCCCGTCTCGGCGCGCTGCAGCTGTACCGCGCCGACGCGCCCCTGGACCCGACCCGCATCGGCCAGGCCCGAGGCCGGCTGACGGTGATCGGCCTCGGCCCCGGAGACCCGGCCTTCATGACCCCCGCCACCCGCCAGGCCCTCGACGAAGCCCAGGACCTGCTGGGCTACGAAACCTACATCCGCATGGCCGGCCCGCTGCGCGCCGACCAGGTGGCCCACTGCACCGACAACCGCGAAGAGCTGCAACGCGCCCGCCACGCCTTCGAGCTGGCCGCCAGCGGGCGCCGGGTGGTGGTGGTGTCGTCCGGTGATCCGGGCGTGTTCGCCATGGCCGCCGCCGTGCTGGAAGCCCTCGACGACTCCCGCGCCCCGGCCTGGCAGCAGGTGGACCTGCAGATCCAGCCGGGCGTCTCCGCCGCCCTGGCCACCGCCGCCAAGGCCGGTGCGCCCCTGGGCCATGACTTCTGCCTGATCTCGCTCTCGGACAATCTCAAACCCTGGGACGTGATCGAACGGCGCCTCGACCACGCCGGCGCCGCCGACTTCGCCATGGCCTTCTACAACCCCATCTCCAAGGCCCGCCCCTGGCAACTGGCCCGCGCCCTGGAGATCGTCCGCCAGCACCGCACGCCCGAGACCCTGGTGGTGCTCGGCCGCGACATCGGCCGCCCGGCGGAGAAGCTCACCGTGACGACCCTCGGCGACCTCACCCCCGACCAGGTGGACATGCGCACCCTGGTGATCATCGGCTCCTCCCTCACCCGCCGCATCCCCCGCCCCAACGGCCACGAATGGGTCTACACCCCGCGCTGGTATCGCTGAGCCTCGTCCTTCGGGATAACCCCAGTTCCCGGGCTACGGTGGTGGATCGGTAGTCACCGGATGGCATCGCGGGCTGGGCGCGGAATGATGCGGTTCGCATAGCTCACCGCATCCTACGAACTCACACCGTTCCGGCGTCGAGACGGTGGATCGATGGAGCGCGATCCACCCAGCGCAAGCTCGCGTGGGGTGGATGACGCTCTTCTCATCCACCAACTCCCGGCGCCCAGACCTGGGGATAACCCATTAGATCGGCTCTCACCGGATGGCACGGCGGCACCCGTAGGATGGGCTGAGCTGTGCGAAGCCCATCATCGCGGGCGGGTGTGGATCGATGCGGTTCGCCGAGCTCACCGCATCCTACGGACTCACTCCGTTCCGGCGTCGAGACGATGAAGCGCGATCCACCCGGCGCAGGCTCGCGTAGAGGGGATGACGCTCTTTTCATCCACCAACTCCCGGCACCCAGGCCTGGGGATAACCCCATAGATCGGCGCTCACCGGATGGCGCCGAGACCCCCGTAGGATGGGCTGAGCTGTGCGAAGCCCATCATGGCGGGCTGGGCTTGGATTGATGCGGTTCGCATAGCTCACCGCATCCTACGGACTCACTCCGTTCCGGCGTCGAGACGGTGGATCGGTGGAGTGCGATCCACCCGGCGCAGGCTCGCGTAGGGGGGATGACGCTCTTTTCATCCACCAACTCCCGGCACCCAGGCCTTGGGGATACCCCCCCTAGATCGGCGCTCACCGGGTAGCGCCGAGGCCCCCGTAGGATGGGCTGAGCTGTGCGAAGCCCATCATGGTGGGCCGGGGGCGGATTGATGCGGTTCGCCGAGCTCACCGCATCCTACGGACTGGCAGGGGCGGGTCAGGCGTCAGCCTGGGGGCGGCCTCGGCGGCGGAATTCCACGGGGGTTTCGCCGACCCAGCGTTTGAAGGCGCGGTAGAAGGTGCTGGGTTCCGAGAAGCCGGTGCGCTCGACGATCACTTCGATGCGTTCGTCGGTCTTGAGCAGCAACTCCTTGGCCAGGCGGCAGCGGTAGTCGGTGACCAGATCGTTGAAGCGCACGCCGGCCATGGCCAGGCGTTCGCGCAGGCGGCGGGCGGGCATGTTGAGGCGGGCGGCGACCTGTTCCAGGGTGGCGCCGCCGTCCACCAGCAGTTCGCCGATCAGCTCGCGCACCTTGCGCACCAGGTCCAGCCGCTCCACTTCCGCCAGTTGTCGACGGGCCAGGGACTCGTGCATGCGCAGCAGTTCCGGCGCGGCATGGCGCGAGGCCTTGTCCAGCACGGCGGCGTCGAACACCAGCGCGTAGCGCTCGGCGCCCAGGCGTGCCGGGCAGCCGTAGACCGCCTGGTAGCGCTCGGCCGGCGCGCCCTCGGCGTGCATCAGCAGCACCTCGCGGGGGATGAAGTCACCTTCGGTCAGCGCATGGAACAGGCGGATCACCGCCCCGGCGAGCATCTCCGGGAAGTGCCGGTTGCTGCCGATGCTCTGGCCCAGGGACAGCACGGCGCGGTCGCCGTCCACTTCCAGGCGGGCATTGAGGGTGTCGGAGAGCAGGCGCACGTAGCGCAGGGCGTGGCGCAGGCCATCGCCGAAGGTTTCGCTGGAGAGGAAGAGGTATTCCAGCAGCAGGCCGTGGAAGGCCGGCAGGTGGCCGGCCAGGTAAAGGCCGACATGCTCCTCCCCGCACTCTTCCGCCGCGGCCCGCCAGAACTGGGCCTGGGCAGCATGGGGGAAGCGTCCGGCGGGCAGGCCGCCCGCTGGCAGGCCGAGCCGCCCCAACACCTTGTCAGGGTCGGCGCCGCTGGCGCGCAGGGCGTCGATCACCGCGCGCATCAGCGCCACGTCGTCGGTCAGGTCACGCATCATTTTCCGAATTCTTGTCATGCGAGGCGGGGGCCATCTTATGCAGCTTTTTACCGTGCGCTCAAGGCGCGCTTGAGCCGCCCGGACGGATTGACTGCCCTGCCAGGACGCCATGCGGCGCGGCCAATGTGCCGCCGGACGGGGCGGCTAAGCTGCATCGCGTTCGCAACGAGGAGATCGCCCATGGCCACCGACTGGCTCGACCTGCCCACCCTCCCGGCCCTGCCCGGCCTGTTCCTGCGTGCCGCCCTGCGCCGTGGTGCCAGCGGGCGCACCCTGCCCGACCTCGGCCTGCGCACCCAGGTGGAGGTGGATGCCCGCCACCTGGCGCGCTATCGCCAGGTCTGCGGCTTTGGCGACAACGGCCGGCTGCCGGCCACCTACCCGCACATCCTCGCCTTCCCGCTGCAGATGCAACTGCTGACCGACAAGCGCTTCCCCTTCCCGCTTCTCGGCCTGGTGCACCTGGAGAACCGCATCCGCGTGCTGCGCACCCTCGGCGGCCTCGGGCCGTTCCGCGTCAGCGTCGCCGTGCAGGACCTGCGCTCCCACGACAAAGGCGCCACCTTCAGCCTCATCACCCGCCTGGAGGACCAGCTCGGCCTGCTCTGGGAGGGCGACAGCCGCATCCTCTACCGGGGCCTGCGCCTGGACGGCGCCCCCGCCCCCCGCGAGGAGGTCGACGCCCTGCCGCTGACCGAGCTGGACCACTGGCGCGCCGCCAAGGACATCGGCCGGCGCTACGCCCGCGTCGCCGGCGACTACAACCCCATCCACCTCAGCGCCCCCAGCGCCAAGCTGTTCGGCTTCCCCCGCGCCATCGCCCACGGCCTGTGGAACAAGGCGCGCACCCTGGCCGCCCTCGGCGCCCACCTGCCGGATGCCGGCTACGAGGTGGAGGTGCGCTTCCAGAAGCCCGTCCTGCTGCCTGCCGAGGTTCGCCTGCTGGCCAGCGCCGCTGGCCCCAGCGGCCAGTTCGCCCTGCGCGGCAAGGACGACCTGCCGCACATGGCCGGCAGCTGGGCACCGCTGGCCGACTAGCACCAGCGCCGCCCCCTGCGCGGCGCTTGCACCCCGCCGCCACCGGCACCAAGCTATGCGGCCTCCCAGGAGAGCCGCATGAACCTCGACGCCATTACCCGCCGCCTGCACGCCATTCGTGACCACAACGACTGGCGCCAATTCCACAGCCCCAAGAACCTGGCCATGGCCGCCAGCGTGGAGATGGCCGAGCTGGTGGAAATCTTCCAGTGGCTGACGGAAGACCAGTCCCGCCAGCTCGACGCCGATACCCTCCACCACGCCGGCCAGGAAGTGGGCGACGTGATCCTCTACCTGCTGCTGATGTGCAGCGAACTGGGCATCGACATGAACCAGGCCGTGCTGGACAAGCTGGCCGACAGCGAACGGCGCTTCCTGCCATGACCGACGACCGCCATTTCGACGCCCTCGCCGCGCGCTTCGCGGAGAAGATCTACGGCGGCGCCAAGGGCGCCATCCGCCTCGCAGTGCTCCAGGCCGACCTCGGCGAAGCCCTGCCCGAACGCCCCCTGCGGGTGCTCGACGTCGGCGCCGGGCTCGGCCACATGAGCCTCTGGCTGGCCCAGCGCGGCCACCAGGTGACCCTCGCCGAACCGGCCGAACCGATGCTCGACGGCGCCCGCGAGCGCTTCGCCGAAGCCGGCTGCCAGGCCACCTTCATCAAGGCCCCCTGGCAGGCCCTGCCGGAGCAGCTCGACGGCCGCTTCGACCTGGTCATCTGCCACGCCGTGCTCGAATGGCTCGCCGAGCCCCACGCCATCCTCCCGGCCCTGCACGCCCTTACCGCCCCGGAGGGCTGGCTGTCCCTGGCGTTCTACAACCGCGACGCGCTCATCTACCGCAACCTGCTCAAGGGGCATTTCCGCAAGCTGCGGCGCAACCGCTTCGCCGGCGAAGGCCAGAGCCTCACCCCCCAGCGCCCGCTGGACCCGCGCGAGCTGGCCGCGCAACTCGGCACGCACTGGCGTGTCCAAGCGCAGAGCGGCATCCGCGTGTTCCACGACTACATGCCCAGCGAGTTCCAGGCCCGTGCCGAACTGGCCGACCTGCTGGAGATGGAACTGGCCCACCGGCGTCACCCGGCCTTCGCCGGCCTGGGGCGCTATCTACACTGGATCTGCCGCCCGCTATGAGCAGCGCCCCGGAAACGGGGCACCCAGAACCCGCCTCGACGGAGGCCACCATGCACCGCGCCACCCTCATCGCCAGCCTGCTGGTGCTCAGCGCCTGCCAGAGCCCCAACCCCTACCAGGCCCAGTCCCTGCCCATGCCGCCGGCCCCGCCCGGCGCCGCCACCCACTTCGACCGCAGCGCCTACCCCGCCGCCCCGCGCGACTTCGGCCGCTACCGCAGCTGGAGCTGGCAGGACGGCCGCCTGCCCGCCGGCAACACCTGGGTCACCCCCGAGCAGATGGCCGAGATCGTCAACGCCGGGCTCGACCAGCGCGGCCTGCGCCAGGCCCACGACCCGGCCGGCGCCGACCTGCGGGTGAGCGCCAGCCTGCGCTTCGAGAAACGCCTGCGCCAATACGAAGACCGCAGCGGCGTCTACTACGGCAACGACCCCTGGGGCGACCGCTACGGCGGCTGGGCCAGCGCCCCGCTGGTGCGCACCTACGAGGTGCAGGTGGCGGTGGTCTACCTGGAGTTCCGCGACGCCTGCGACGGCCAGGTGGTGTGGACCGGCAGCGCCGAAACCGACGCCAGCGGCGAGCGCAGCGACCGCAACCAGGCCCTGCGCGAGGCCACCGCCGAAGCCCTCGGCGAGTACCCCCCGCGCTGAAACGAACCCCCGACCGCGTGCAAAACCTTGACCCAGACCCTTGCCGGCCACCCCGGCATGGGATTGGATAGGCCCCCCGGCCCAGGAGACCCACCATGATCCGCCGCCTGTTCCTGCTCGCCTCCATCCTGCTGCTGGCCGCCTGCCAGAGCGTGGAGATTGACCGCGACTACGACCGCACCCGCGACTTCGGCGCCTACCGCAGCTGGGCCTGGAAAGAGCCCGCCCTGCAGTACCGCCCCGACGACCCGCGCCTGAAGAGCGACCTCACCGAACAACGCCTGCGCGACGCCCTCACCCAGCAGCTCGACCAGCGCGGCCTGCGCCCCGCCGCACCCGGCGCCCGTGCCGACCTCTTGGTGCAGAGCTGGCTGATCGTCGACGACCGCCAACAGCAGGTCAGCACCAACTACGGCGGCTACTGGGGCGGCAGCTGGGGCAACTACTGGGGCGGCCCCGGCCTGACCGAAACCCGCACCTACGACTACCAGGTGGGCACCCTGCAGGTGGACCTCTACGACAGCAAGGACGGCAAGCTCGTCTGGCGCGGCAGCGCCGCCCAGATCCTCCCCGCCACCCCACCCAGCCCCGCCGAGCGCGAAGCTGCCATCCGCGACACCATCGGCCGCATCCTCGACCACTACCCGCCCCGATGAGTCCCTCCATGTCCGTACTCAGCCACCGCCCCGTGGGCGCGGATGACCTCGCCGAGGTCGTCCGCTTCCCCCGCGATGCCGACGAACTCTTCTTCGCCTACCCCCGCGCCACCTGGCCCTTCAGCGTCGAGCAACTGGCCGACGCCATCGCCCAGCGCCAGGGCAGCACCGTCGCCCTGCTGGACGGGCGCATCGCCGGCTTCGCCAACTTCTACCAATGGGAACCGGGCGCCTACTGCGCCCTCGGCAACATGCTCGTGGCCGACTGGGCCCGAGGCCAGGGCGTGGCGCAGTACCTCATCGGCGTGATGGAACAGCAGGCCCGCGCCGGCTACGACGCCCGGCTGATGAAAATCTCCTGCTTCAACGCCAACACCGGCGGCCTGCTGCTCTACACCCGCCTCGGCTACCAGCCCCGCGCCATCGTCGAGCGCCAGGCACCGGGCGGCCAGCGCGTGGCCCTGGTGCAGATGGATAAACCCTTGGTAGATGCCGCTTCATGACCCTTCGCCTCGCCCACCCCGCCGACCTGCCCGCCCTGGGCGACATCGAACGGCTCGCCGCCGAACGCTTCAGCACCACCCACCTGCCCGCGCACCTGCGCGGCCACACACTGCCGCGCGACGTACTCCAGCGCGGGTTAGAGGCCGGGTTGCTGTGGGTGGTGGAGCACGCCGGGCACGCCGTCGGCTTCCTGCTGGCCGAGCGTGAAGGCCAGGGGCTGCACATCGCCGAAGTCAGCGTGCACCCCGACCACGGCGGCCAGGGCCACGGCCGCGCCCTGCTGGAGGCCGCCGCCGAACGCGCCCGCGCCGAAGGGTTGCCCTGCCTCACCCTCACCACCTTCGCTGACGTGCCCTGGAACCGCCCTTTCTACGAACGCGCGGGCTTCCAGGTACTGGCCGAAGCCGCCTGCGACAGCGCCCTCGCCGCACACCTTGCCGCCGAGCGTGAAGCCGGCCTCAGCGGGCGCGTGGCCATGCGGCGGGTTGTTGGCTGAGGGCGGAGCCATCGATTGCAGGCTGTTGAAAAACGTAGACGAGGCAGCCGATGCAAGGCGAAAACGGCCGAAAAAGCGCAGTTTACGTGGGGTAAATGAGCATTTTGAGGGCGTTTTCAACGCCGCAGCGGCAACGCAGTTAGTTTTTCGACGGCCTGCTAAGCTGCGCACCGAATATTTTCTGGACGGCCCCACCATGCTCGAATGGACCACCCTCACTGCCCGCCAACGCGGCACCGCACTGATCGTGCTGCTGATGCCGCTCAGCCTGCTGATTACCCAGCCCTTCAACGCACAGGCCCTGCTCGAAACCGCTGCCATATGCAGCCTGTTCGCCGGGCTCGCCCTCGCCCCGCAAGTCGTGCGCGGCCGGCTTCTGCAAAGCCTGCGGGATGGCCAGCGGTTGCCCGCGCCCAGCCTTGGGCTGTTTGCAGGGGCTTTGGTGCTGTTGGTGCTGGCGCGTCTGGTTGGGATGGTGGGCGCGTCGTAAGGCGGGAAGCGGCTTATCCACAGCCGCGCTAGGTACGTTTAGCCGCCCGGGTCTCACTCAAGCGACCGTTGCTGGCGTAGTCGAGAAACTCCGCCATGGCCGGCAGCAGCGGCACCTCGGCGGCCAACTGCCAGAAGCGCGCCTCCCCCAGCACCGGCACAAAAGCCTTGATCAACATCTGCGCGGCGTTGTGACCGCCGTATTGCAGCCAGTAGCGGCACAGCGCCCGTGCCGAGGCACGCGACAGTTGCGCCCCCTGCATCAATGCCAACGCCCGGCGAAAGTGCAGGTGCCAGAGGCCCTTCAACACCTCTAGCCGCTCGCCTTCGGGCAACCCCGCCAACCAGCGCCTTGCAGCCTGCAGAGCGTCGCCCTCCAGTGGCCCCGCCAGCGTTTCAATGGAATACGTCCATGCCGCCCCCACACGCAGCAACGCCAGCTGCAGCAGACGACGGAACTGTTCGATGGCCTTGTGGATATCGTCCCGGGTGTCGCCGTCCCAGTCCTCCACCGCATCCAATTCCAAGCGCAAGGCGTAGAGGCGCTGCTCGATCTCCAGCAGCTCATCCGGCCCGCACTCGCTCGCGATGGCGTCCCAGCGCTCGGCCGGTGTCGACACCCAGGGCGGCAGGTCACCACGGGCGGCTTCGATCAGGTGGGTAAGGCGGCTCATGCGTCCGGCGGGGGGGCGTCGATGGGGCTGGTCTGGCCGGCCTCGGGCAGCACCTCCCCGGTCAGCAGCCACCAGCGGAACTGTGGATAAAACCGACTCAATTTCTCCAGCTCATCTGCGCCGAAACGTGCCTTGCCGCGCTTGATGCTCTGCCAGCGCACGTATTCCTTGCTGTTGACCTCGGCGAGGTCTTTCAAACTGGTTATCTCGAGCAGATGAAGCGCTCGATCAGCCATCCCTTCAGCCATGGAATCACACCAATATGGACCATTGCCATAAATCAAAATCTGTGGATAATGCAGCGATGGAAATAGTCCATAAGCCGCATCGCCTGGAACGGCCGGAATACTGAAGGAACCCTCCTAGAACTGGAAGGGTTACTCCTGCACGGCTAGGAATCCGAGCGGCGCTATGGAGTACCTAATGGACCCGCTTGAAAGGAGATTGAGCATGGCTGACTTCACGTTCGATACCGCCTGCGCGCTGATGGGCCGCACCGCCTGGATAGAACTGAACTGGCCCGACGTCCCGGAGCCCACCTTCACCTGCGTGCATATCGTCGGCGTGGTGATGGCGATGGAGGGCGTCTACGACGCCCCGCACTTCCTCACCTTCCAATACAACGGCTCGCAGATGTTCCCGGAAGAACTCTTCTGGTCGGACATCCGCGCAGTGCATCCGGTAAGGACAGTGAAGAAGGGAGGGAACGTGGCGGAAGGCAGTGGGAGTCGAACCCACCCAGGAACGGCTGCCGTCCCCCACCGGGTTTGAAGCCCGGCCACGCCACCGGGCGTGATTGCCTTCCTTGTTTGCCCGACAGGTCAAAAAGCAACGAGACAGGGCGTGCGGTGCCCAGACTTGGGCTACCGCTTATGCAGGGCCAGGATGTTGCCACCATTGTTCGCAAAGCGCGATGCGAAATTAGGTGTGAAACGTCAGGCGCTGATGGGTACCGCTGCTGCCATGCATTGAGGGCCTGGAAGCCCAACACATGAACGTCGCAGAAGCGTCCGCAACCGTGACAAATACCAGCAGGAACCGGGCGGCGTGGCATCTGAGCAGCGGCTACCCCTAGAGCCTGCTCCCGGTTCGGGTTTCTCGCTGATTAGGGAAATATCTGCTTTTTGGTATCCCGGTCGAGTACGAAAGAGGTGACGTTGATTTCCATGTGCTCGCGCCCGCTGACCCCCTTGATATCGGTAGTGGATGACCACGTAGCGATATAGCGTTTGCCAGCTTCCAGGCTGAGGTTGGGGGCATTGAAGCCACACTGGCCTCCGCCCGTACCCAATTTATTCATAGAGACCCAGCACCACTCCAAGGAGTGCTGCCCTGGAGCCAGCCGAATGGCTTGGTAACCGGAGTAATTCAGAATCGAGTGCTTTCCGGCATTAGGGAGGGGCTCACCATCAACTCGGACCGCGAGAAGCAGGCGATGGTAAGGGACTCCCAGAGCTCGATACTGCACCGTATCGAAGTAGATGACAGGAGCATTTGTCGCACCACCGGATAGGTCCAGAATTTGGACGGTGGGATCGTCTACGTTCCCAGCATAGGTTTTGTATTGATAGTTAGAGCATGCGGATGTCAGCAATAGCGCCGCAGCTACTCCCAGCAGACGAAAAGTCATCAAGTCCTCCCTGAGTGTCCGATCAAAAGCCGTAGAGTTTACCAGTCGTAGCTCTCCAAGCTAGATCAGTAGCCGCTTTCAACTGAAATCGGGGCTCGCTAAAAAGGAAATGAATTCCCCCCATTTGCCGGAACTAGACAAGGATCTATTTCCGCCGATACCTGGCCAGCCGCAACCCAGCAGAGTCAGCCAAGCAGATAGGGCTTCAGGAACGCCCCGACAACGTTCTCTTGCAGGCCAACTTCGACTTTGACGCCACCCTCTTCGAGTATTCGAATACCCCGTCCATGGTTCTTTTCGTGTGTATCGATCAGGGCGACATAGAGGGTTTTTACGTCACGCCTGAGTACTGCCAAAGGGAAGGTTTCTAATTGCTGGGGCAGTTTGCCTAATCCTCTGCGTATACGCTCCATGACCTTTCCCAACAGGTGAAGACATGCCCTTTCCCTCTGACGAGGTGAGCGCAACCAGAAACAAGAGCACCGCCCCCAGCAGTTGAAAGCCAGCCAAACGTGACAATCCGTCATCGCCCGTGGAGATGGACGCCAGATCACCTGCCCTTTCGAAGCACATCCCACCTTGCTCGAAACCGCTCATCCAGACACTCAAAAAAGCACCTTCAAAAGCACTTTTATAGGTGCTAAGGTGCGCCGATCTTCTGTTCGCACACATGACCTTATTGAAGAAAAGACCTTAACCAAGACAGCTCGGCCCACAGCACAGAACCCAGACATCGGCGCTTGATGGTTCGGCCCTTAGAAATGAGCTCAGGCACATTTAGAAACCCAGATAGCGGAGAACAGGCAGATATGGCGATGACCTACGTGGTTCTGGCTGACATTGCGGCGTCGGTGACAGAACTGAAAAAAGACCCTATGGGCACCATCCGTGAAGGTGGCGGCGAAACGGTCGTGATCCTCAATCGAAATGAACCGGCGTTCTATGCCGTACCCCCGGCACGCTACGAAGCCATGCTGGAACTGATTGACGATCTGCAGCTGGCTGAAGCCGTACGCGCTCGGGCTGGTGAACCTACTGTACGAGTGGATATCGATGACCTCATCGCACAAGCCGGCGGAGCCGACTAAGTACGCCCTGGAGTTCAACACTCAAGCGCTCAAGGAGTGGGGAAAGCTGGGTAAGACCATTCAGTTGCAGTTCGCCAGGAAGCTCAAGGAGCGGCTCGACAGTCCCCGAGTCGAGGCCGACAAGCTCCGGGATATGCCCAACGGCTACAAGATCAAGCTGCGCGCCATCGGCTACCGGCTGGTATATGAGGTGATCGACAGTCGCGTGGTAGTCACCGTGATCGCTGTGGGCAAGCGGGAGCGAAGCAAGGTCTATGGCGCTGCAGTCAAGCGCTTGCAAGCGCCTTGATCCGTCACACGCCGCACCCAGGTGGCTTCATACCTGGGCGGCGGTGCACCTACACGCTGCTGCCGGGGTGAGACCTGACCATTTCTCCAAGGGCACCTACCGCCGCAGCAGCCATGTGTTGAGCACTTGAAAGCCCACCGCATGACCACCACCCAGAACCCCCCGTCACCAGATAGAACGGCCAGCCATCCAGCAGAAACCGCGCCGTATGCCCACTGAACAACGGCTGCCCCTCCAGCGCGCCACCTGCCGCCAGGGCATCCGGGGCGTTGCTGAGCAGTACGACGGCCAGCCCAAGCCCCGCGCCCCAGCAGAACCCCTCCCACGCCGCGCGGCGTAGCCCGCCCCGGCCGGCCAGGATGGCGCGGGCCTGGCGGGTGCCCAGTGCCCACACGGCGACGGAAACGGGCAGCAGCCAGCAGGTGGAGAACAGCAGCGCGGCCTGTGCGTCAGGGGCGGCTGCCAGGGCGATGGCGCTCCAGCCGAACAGGAACAGGGCCGCATCCACGGCCCCGACGATCCAGGGTTTCATCTTTTGGCTCCTTCACCAGGCGGGGCGACGTCGTCGCCGATCAGGCCGCCAGTGTGCCCGGCGCGGTGCGTCCTACAGGCCTTGCCGGCCGGGGCGCTCGCGGTGCGCCGGGGGCTAGGGGGTGAGCAGGGCCAGGGCGGAGTCTTCGCGGATCTTGCGTTCGTCGCCGATGCGGCGGGTGTAGCCGATGCGGTCGAAGTGCTCCAGCAGCTGGATGCTGCGCTTGCGGCCGAGGCCGATGCGGTCGCGCCAGTGGGCGGCCTTGATGGTGCCGTGGGCGGCCTGCAGCTGGCGGGCGTGCTGGGCGAGTTCGCGCAGGGTGGCGTCGGGGTAGAAGAGGTCTTTCACCACCTGGTGCAGGTGCCCGAGGCGGGCGAGCTTGCGTTGCAGCAGGCGCATGGCGCTTTCGTCCACGTTCAGTTCGCGGGCCAGGTCGCGGACCCAGGGCGGGTCGTAGCGGCCGGCCTCCAGCAGCGGCCAGATGCGCTGGCGCAGGGCTTCGTCGGCGTCGTTGAGCTGCACGCGGTGGCCGGGCAGGTGCAGCCAGGGGCCGCTGGCCTGGACGGCCTCGCGCACCATGAGCTGTTCCAGCAGGGCGATGAAGACCGGGCGCTCTAGTTCCGACAGGGCATAGCGGCGCAGGCGGTCGCGGTCGGGGCCGAGTTCGTCGGGCTGCTCGGCGTGGAAGCGCGCGAGGCCGTCCAGCAGGCGGTTTTCCAGGGCCTGCCAGCGGGCGCGGGTGAACAGCCGGGGGCCGAGGCGGGTGTCGATCTGCAGGGTGTCGGGCGGCAGCTGCCAGCCGCTGCGGGGGCGGTTGAACTGGCGTTCGAGCAGTTGCGGGTAGAGGCCGTTGTCGGCGGCGTCGAGCAGGGCCGGCAGTGCCTGTTCCAGGCTTGCGCTGCGCAGGGCCTGGAGCTGGGCGAGGCGTTCGGTGCTGCGGCGGTTGCGCGCGGGGGCGAAGGGGTCGAGGACGCGGCCGCCGCCGAGGGTGCGCTGGGCGGACTGGTCACGCAGCACCAGCCGGTCGCCGTGCACGGCGTGGGCGGGGGCGTTGAGCAGCAGCTGGGCGAAGGCCTGCTGGCCGGGGGCGAGGCTGTTGCCTTGCAGCAGGGCGACGCGGCCGGTGACGTCCTGGGCGCCGAGATGGACGTGCACGGGCGTCCAGTGGGCGAGCGGATGGGGCTCGCCGGGCAGCAGGTGCAGGTCGATGTCGATGCGGGTGGTGGGCGCGGCGAGGGCCGGCGCCAGCAGCCAGTCGCCCCGGTGCAGGTCGTCGACGGCGAGGCGCTCGCCGGCAAGGTTGATGGCGACCCGCTGGCCGGCGCGGGCGCTCTCCACCTGCTGGTTGCGGCTGTGCAGGCCGCGCACCCGCAGCAGGCGCCCGGAGGGGCTGAGCACCAGTTCGTCGCCGATGCGCACCTGCCCGGCGAAGGCGGTGCCGGTGGCGACCACGCCGGCGCCGGAGACGCTGAAGGCGCGGTCGATGGGCAGGCGGAAGAAGCCGTCGTCGCGGCGGGTGGCGGCCAGCAGGGATTCGCCCAGCAGGGCCTGGCGCAGGGCGTCGATGCCCTGGCCGCCGAGGCTGTCCACCGGGAACACCGGGGCGCCGGCAAAGGGGCCGGGGGCCAGCAGGGCGGTGATTTCGGCGCGGACCTGGGCGATGCGCGCGGGCTCGACGCGGTCGATCTTGGTGAGGGCCACCAGGGCGCGGTGGATGCCGAGCAGTTCGACGATGGCGAGGTGCTCGCGGGTTTGCGGCATGACGCCGTCGTCGGCGGCTACCACCAGCAGCAACAGGTCGATGCCGCAGGCGCCGGCAAGCATGTTGTGGACGAAGCGTTCGTGGCCGGGCACGTCGATGAAGGCGGTGCTCTGGCCGTCGCCGAGGTCGGCGTGGAGGTAGCCGAGGTCGATGGTGATGCCGCGCTCGCGCTCGGCGGGCCGGCGGTCGCCCTGCTGGCCGGTGAGGGCGGTGAGCAGGGCGGTCTTGCCGTGGTCGATGTGGCCGGCGGTTCCGACGATCACGGCAGGGCTCCGTCGAGGTGGGGCAGCTGGGCGAGGAAGGCGGGCTCGTCGTCGAGCTGGCGCAGGTCGAGCCAGAGGGCGTCGTCGTCGAGGCGGCCGATCACCGGGATGGGCAGGGTGCGCAGGCTTTCCTCCAGTTGCCGCAGGGCGCGGCCGCGCAGGCGCTTGGGCTGCTGCGGGCGCAGGCAGAGGGCGGCGCTGGGCAGGCGGGCGACGGGCTGGGCGCCGCTGCCGATCATGCCCAGGGCGGGCTCGACGCTGACCTGCCAGGTGGCGCCGAGCTGGGTGGCCAGGGGCGCGGCGAGGCGCTGGGCCTGGGCGAGGATGTCGGGCTGCGGGCGGCTGAGCAGGCGCAGGGTGGTGAGGCGTTCGGCGAGGCGCTCGGGGTCGCGGTAGAGGGCGAGCACGGCTTCCAGCGCGGCGAGGGTGAGCTTGTCTACCCGCAGGGCGCGCTTGAGGGGGTTCTTCTTGATGCGGCCGATGAGTTCCTTGCTGCCGAGGATGAGCCCGGCCTGGGGGCCGCCGAGGAGCTTGTCGCCGCTGAAGGTGACGATGTCGGCGCCGTCGCGCAGGGCTTCCTGCACGGTGGGTTCCTTGGGCAGGCCCCAGCGGGTGAGGTCCACCAGGGTGCCGCTGCCGAGGTCTTCCAGCAGGGGCAGGCCGTGGGCGTGGGCGATGCGCGCGAGGTCGGGGGTGGCGACGCTGGCGGTGAAGCCCTGGACGCTGTAGTTGCTGGTGTGCACGCGCATGAGCAGGCCGGTGCGGGGGCTGATGACGGCCTCGTAGTCCTTGGCGTGGGTGCGGTTGGTGGTGCCCACCTCGACGAGCTTCACACCGGCGCGGGCCATGATGTCGGGGATGCGAAAGGCGCCGCCGATCTCGATCAGTTCGCCCCGGCTGATGACCCCTTCCTTGCGCGCGCCGAGGCTGTTGAGGGCGAGCAGCACGGCGGCGGCGTTGTTGTTGACCACGGTGACGGCTTCGGCGCCGGTCAGCTCGCGGATGAGGCCGGTGATGAGGTCGTCGCGGTCGCCACGCTTGCCGCTGGCGAGGTCGAATTCGAGGTTGAGCGGGTAGCGCGCGGCCAGGGTGATGGCTTCGATGGCCTCCTCGGGCAGCAGGGCGCGGCCGAGGTTGGTGTGCAGCACGGTGCCGGTGAGGTTGAACACCCGGCGCACGCGGCTGGCGTGCCAGGCGGCGAGGCGTTCACCGGCACGGCCGGCGAGCACGGCTTCGCTGAGTTCGATGGCGGCGAGCTGGCCCTGGCGGGCGGGCTCGCGCAGTTCGTCGAGCAGGTCGCGCAGGGTTTTCAACAGGGGCTCGCGGCCGTAGCGCTGCTGCAGCGGCGTGCAGGCGGGGCTGCGCAGCAGACGGTCGACGGAGGGTAGGCGGGGGGCTGACATGGGGGATTCCTTGAGCGGCGTCCGGGTTAGCACGTGCGGGTTCGGTAGCGCGGCTGGCAAGGGATTGCGCTGGGGCAATGCCTGTTGCGAGCGCGTCCCGCCATCGTCATCGCGCACCCTCCCGTGGCCGGCCGAGTCCATTGGGGTTGGTTGCTGAGTCTAGGTGCTCATTCGCTCCCAGGCGCGAGCAACAGGTTCGGCGCACGTCGCAGATACCCCTCCTCCGCCAGGCGCAGGTCGAGGTCGAGGCTGGCGAGGTCGTCGGCCTGGGCGTCGGCGTGGCTGTCGTGCTCCAGGTAGCAGTGCTTGAGGTAGCCCTGGCAGCTGGGGCAGGTCTCGGCGCGCAGGGGAGCCTTGTCGGCCGGGCGGTCGTCGCGTTCGACGCTGAGGTAGGCCAGGCGCTTGCTCTCCTGGCAGTGGCTGCACTTGACCCGCACGTAGTGCCATTCGCAGTTGCACAGGGAGCAGCTGAGGTAGCGCAGGCCGTTGTGCTGGCCGAGGTGGCGGACCATGCCGGCCACGGGTGGGGAGCCGCAGGCGGGGCAGACTACCTTGGCTTCGCCGTCCTGCACGCTGCCGGCGGGCAGTGCCAGCAGCCAGTGGCTGAAGGCGACCTGCAGGGCGCCCCCGAGGAAGGGGACGACGGCGGGCGGCAGCAGGTCGAACTGGCCGCTGAGCAGGCTGATGCCCCAGGCCTTGCGCTGGCCGGCGTCGGCCTGGCGCAGCTGCTGGAGGGCGGCGGCGACGGCGGGGTTGCCGGGGGCCGGCAGCTGGTCCAGCAGGGCATCCACGGCGGCCAGCCAGCCGTCGGCGCGCACCAGGGTTTCGAAGGGCAGCGGCGGCATGCGGTGCTCGCGGCTGCGGGCGACGGCTTCCGGTGCGGGGCCGGGCAGCGCGGGCGGGTTGTCGAGCACGCGCTGCTGGGCGTCGCAGAGGTCGGCGATCAGCAGCAGGTAGGCGGCCAGCGGGTGGCCGTCGGCGAGCTGGCGCAGGCGTTCGGCGCGGGTGGCGAAGAGGTCGCGCTGCGGCAGGTGGAGGAAGGGCGGGATGTTCGCCGCGGCGGCGATCTGTTCCGGTTCGAGCAATTGGCCTGACACGCAGGACTCCTTGTGAAGGTGCTGGATGGGGCGAGGTCAGTGCTTGCCGTCGCCCTTCTCGATGGATTTGAACCAGCCGCCATGGTGCTTGCGCGCCCAGCCCCGGCTGACCCAGCCGTGGAGCATGGCGCCGATGGAGCCTTTGACCCAGATGCCGGCGTAGATGTGCACGAGGATGCTGAGGATCAGCACCCAGGCGGCGAAGGCGTGCAGCAGGGCGGCGAGGCGGATCAGGTCGATGCCGAAGAAGTGGCTGAAGTACTGGCGCCAGATGACGATGCCGGTGAGCAGCAGGGTGATCATGGAGGCCAGCAGGACCCAGAAGAGGATCTTCTGCCCGGCGTTGTAGCGGCCGACTTCGGGGAGCCGGTCCTCACGGTTGTTGATGACGTCCTTCATCTGCCGCAGCCATTGGCCGTCGCCCTTCTCCCAGCGGTTGTGGTGGGCGAAACGCAGGGCCAGGACGCTGAAGAACAGGAACATCGCCACGCCCATGAAGGGGTGCAGGATGCGCGTCCAGGGGCCGCCGCCGAACAGGTGGGTGAGCCAGAACAGCGAGGGGTGGAACAGGGCCAGGCCGGACAGCCCGGCGAGGAAGAACAGGATGGCCACCGCCCAGTGGTTGCTGCGCTCGGAGGCGGTGTAGCGCTGGATGTCTTTGTTCATGTCGTACTCCGTAACCCGGGGGCGCGTCCCTGCGCCCCTGACCGGCCCTCGCCCGCTGGGCGAGGGGGTTGTCTGTCAACGCGGCGCCCTGGGGTCGAACTCGTGGACCGAGGGGTCGACCTTGTGCACCGCCGGCTCGCTGGGGGGCGTTTCGTCCTCTTCCACGCGGTTGGGGCCGACCCGCACGTAGTGGAAGAAGCCGAACAGCGCCACCGCGCCCATGGCCAGCAGGCCAAGGGGCTTGGTGATGCCCTTCCACAGCCCGACCAGCGGGCTGATGGCTGGCGCCTCGGGCAGGCCGGCGTAGAGGGCGGGCTTGTCGGCGTGGTGCAGCACGTACATGACGTGGGTGCCGCCGACGCCCTGCGGGTCGTACAGCCCGGCGTTGTCGTAGCCGCGCGACTTGAGGTCGACGATGCGCTCGGCGGCGTGCTCCTTCATGGCCTCCTTGGTGCCGAAGACGATGGCCCCGGTGGGGCAGGTCTTCACGCAGGCCGGTTCCAGCCCGACGGACACGCGGTCGGAACACAGGGTGCACTTGTACGCCTTGTGGTCCTTCTGCGAGATGCGCGGGATGTTGAAGGGGCAGCCGGTGACGCAGTAGCCGCAACCGATGCACTTGTCCTGGTTGAAGTCGACGATGCCGTTGGCGTACTGGATGATCGCGCCGGGGCTCGGGCAGGCCGCGAGGCAGCCAGGTTCGGCGCAGTGCATGCAGCCGTCCTTGCGGATCAGCCACTCCAGCTTGTTCTCCTCGGGCTCGTGCTCGGTGAAGCGCATGACCGTCCAGGAGTCGGCCGTCAGGTCCATGGGGTTGTCGTACACCCCGTGGTTGTGGCCGACCTCGTCACGCAGGTCGTTCCATTCGGAACAGGCGACCTGGCAGGCCTTGCAGCCGATGCACTTGGACACGTCGATCAGCTTGGCCACCTCGCCCAGCTGCCGTACGGACGGGCTGGGCGTGGTGGTGGCGGAGCGGGCAATGATGTCTTGTGAGGCCATGGCGCTGCTCCTATGCCTTTTCAAGCTTGACCAGGAACGACTTGAACTCCGGCGTCTGGGTGTTTCCATCCCCGACGAAGGGCGTCAGCGTGTTGGTCAGGTAGCCGTTGCGCGCCACGCCGGAGAAGCCCCAGTGCAGCGGGATGCCGATCTGGTGGACGGTCTTGCCGTCCACCTCGAGCGGGCGGATGCGCTTGGTGACCACGGCCACCGCCTTGATGTAGCCCCGCTGGGACGACACCTTGACCCGCTCGCCGGCAACGATGCCCAGCTCCCGCGCCAGCGCTTCGCCGATCTCGACGAACTGCTCGGGCTGGGCGATGGCGTTCAGCCGGCAGTGCTTGGTCCAGAAGTGGAAGTGCTCGGTGAGGCGGTAGGTGGTCGCCGCATAGGGGAACTCGTCGGCGGTGCCGAGCATCTCGCGGTCCCCCGGGAACAGGCGGGCGGCGGGGTTGCTGGTGACCTTGCGGTTCTCCGGGTGCAACGGGTTGCGGCCGATGGGCGTCTCGAACGGCTCGTAGTGCTCGGGGAAGGGCCCTTCGTTCATCTTGTCGAGGGCGAAGAATCGCGCGACGCCCTCGGGGTTCATGATGAACGGGTTCATGCCCTGCTCCGGCGGCACGTCGGGCTTGTAGTCGGGCACGTCGGTGCCGCCCCAGGCCTTGCCGTTCCACCACACCAGGCGCTTCTTCTTCGGGTCCCAGGGTTGCCCGTTGGGATCGGCCGAGGCGCGGTTGTAGAGGATGCGCCGGTTGGCCGGCCAGGCCCAGGCCCAGCCGAGGGTCTGGCCCATGGCGTAGGGGTCGGCGTTGTCGCGGCGGGCCATCTGGTTGCCGGCGGCGGTCCAGCAGCCGGCGAAGATCCAGCAGCCGCTGGCGGTGCTGCCGTCGTCCCGCAGCAGGGCGAAGCCGGGCAGTTGCTCGCCGGCCTTGAGCAGCGGCGCGCCCGTGGCCGGGTCGTTGAGGTCGGCCAGGGCCTTGCCGTTGAACTCGCGGGCGATCTCGTCCGGGGCCGGCTCGTCGGGGCGCAGGTAGTTCCAGTCCAGCCCCAGGATGGGGTCGGGGAAGGCGCCGCCGTCGCGGGTGTAGGCCGCGCGCAGACGGTGGAACAGTGCGCCCATGATGGCGATGTCGGTGCGGCACTGGCCCGGCGGCTCGGCGCCCTTCCAGTGCCACTGCAGCCAGCGACCGCTGTTGACCAGGGAGCCGTCCTCTTCGGCGAAGCAGGTGGTGGGCAGGCGGAACACGGTGGTCTGGATGCTGGCGGTGTCGACGTCATTGTACTCGCCGGCGTTGCGCCAGAACTCGGACGTCTCGGTGGCCAGCGGGTCCATCACCACCAGGTACTTCAGCTTGGCCAGGCTCTCCACCACCTTGCCCTTGTTGGGGAACGAGGCGATGGGGTTGAAGCCCTGGCAGAAGTAGCCGTTGACCTTGCCCTGGTGCATCAGGTCGAAGTAGCGCAGCACGTCGTAGGCCGGCACGTCGAGCTTGGGCAGCCAGTCGTAGCACCAGTTGTTCTCGGCGGTGGCGGACTTGCCGAACCAGGCCTTCATCAGGCTGACGTGGAACTTGCCGTAGTTCTGCCAGTAGGACAGCTGCCCCGGCCGCGCGGGCTTGGCGGCGCGCTTGGCGATGTAGGCGGCGTAGTCCTGCTCGGCGTCACCGGCCAGGGTGAGGTAGCCCGGCAGGGAGTTGGAGAGCAGCCCCAGGTCGGTCAGGCCCTGGATGTTGGAGTGGCCGCGCAGGGCGTTCATCCCGCCACCGGGCATGCCGATGTTGCCCAGCAGCAACTGCACCATGGCGCCGGTGCGGATGATCTGCGAGCCCACCGAGTGCTGCGTCCAGCCGAGGGCGTACAGGATGGTCATGACCTTGCCGGGCGCGGAGGTCTCGGCGATCTGGCTCCAGACCTTCTGCAACTGCTCGGGCGGGGTGCCGCAGGTTCGGCTGACCACCTCGGGCGTGTAGCGGCTGTAGTGCTTCTTCATCAGCTGGAACACGCAGCGCGGGTCTTCCAGCGTCGGGTCGACGCGGGCGTAGCCGTCCTCGCCCTTGGCGTAGCTCCAGGCGGATTTGTCCGGGTAGGCGCGCTTGGCCTCGTCGTAGCCGTTGAACAGGCCGTCTTCGAAGCTGAAGCCTTCGTTCACGATGAACGACGCATCGGTGTAGTGCCGGACGTACTCATGCTGGATCTGGTTGGTGGTGATCAGGTAGTTGATCAGCCCCCCCAGGAACGCGATGTCGGTCCCGGTACGGATGGGTGCGTAGTAGTCGGCCACGGAAGCCGAGCGCGTGAAACGCGGGTCGACCACGATCAGCCGGGCCTTGTTGTGGGCCTTCGCTTCGGTCACCCATTTGAAGCCACAGGGGTGGGCTTCGGCAGCGTTGCCGCCCATGATCAGCACCAGATCGGCATTCTTGATGTCGGTCCAGTGGTTGGTCATGGCGCCACGGCCAAACGTCGGGGCAAGACCTGCCACCGTCGGGCCATGTCAGACACGTGCTTGGTTATCGAACCCCAGCATGCCCAGTGAACGCACCACCTTGTGGGTGATGTAGCCGGCTTCGTTGGAGGATGCCGACGCGGCGAGGAAACCGGTGGTGAGCCAGCGGTTGACCGTCTGTCCGGCGTCGTTCCTGGCCACGAAGTGGGCGTCGCGGTCCGCTTTCATCAGCTGGGCGATGCGGTCGAGCGCCTCGTCCCATTCGATGCGTTTCCACTCGCTGGAGCCGGCTTCGCGGACCTCGGGGTACTTCAGGCGGTTGGGGCTGTGGACGAAGTCCAGCAGGCCGGCGCCTTTCGGGCAGAGGGTGCCGCGGTTGACCGGGTGGTCCGCGTCGCCCTCGATGTGGATGATGTTCTGCGCCACGTTCTTCGACGCATCGCCCTGGCTGTACATGATCAGGCCGCAGCCGACCGAGCAGTAGGGGCAGGTGTTACGGGTTTCGACGGTTCGCGCCAGCTTGAAATGGCGCACCTGGTCGGCGAAGGCGACCGGGGGTGCCATCCCCAGCGCCGCCAGGCTCGATCCTCCAAGGCCTACACCGCAGACCTTGAAGAACTGTCGACGGTTCATGTCCATCGTGGGTTCTCCTGCATCAGGCAAGGGAGTCGCTCTTTGGCGACTCTTCAGCCCCGGAAGCTTAGTCAAGCGAACCGCACCGCGCATGGATCCAGAGCAATGGTTTGACCGAAATGCCCGAGCGGCACGTCAACCGGGCCGTTATCCCGCCGGGCGCAACTTCCTATGGTGAAGGCCCTTCTCCCCGCCCCGGTCCGCCATGAACACAGCCTATCCCCACCTGCTCTCGCCCCTGCACGTCGGCCCGCTGCACCTGCGCAACCGCGTGGTGATGGGCTCCATGCACACCGGCCTGGAAGACCGCCTGCGGGACTTCGACAAGCTGGCGGCCTACTACCGGGAGCGGGCGCGGGGCGGCGTCGGGCTGATTATCACCGGCGGCTTCGCGCCCAACCGGGAAGGCTGGCTGCTGCCCTTCGGCAGCAGCCTGACCCGCGGCCTGGAAGTGCCGGCCCACCGCCGCCTGACCCAGGCGGTGCACACCGAGGGCGGGCGCATCCTGCTGCAGATCCTGCATGCCGGGCGCTACGGCTATCACCCGCTGGTGGTGTCGGCATCGCCGCTGAAGTCCCCCATCAGCTGGTTCGCCCCGCGCGAGCTGAGCGAGCGGGGCATCGAGCGCACCCTGCGGGCCTTCGTGCGCTGCGCGCGGCTGGCCAAGGCGGCGGCCTACGACGGGGTGGAGATCATGGGTAGCGAGGGCTACCTGCTGAACCAGTTCCTCTGCCCGCGCACCAACCAGCGCCGCGACCGCTGGGGCGGCTCGCTGGAGAACCGCATGCGCCTGGCGGTGGAGATCGTCCGGCGCATCCGCCGCATGGCCGGGGACGGCTTCGCCATCGGCTTCCGCCTGTCGCTGCTGGACCTGGTGGAGGGCGGCAACACCGCCGAAGAGGTGCAGCAGATCGCCCTGGCGCTGCAGGAGGCCGGCATCGACCTGCTCAACACCGGCATCGGCTGGCACGAGTCGCGGGTGCCCACCATCGTCACCTCGGTGCCGCGCGGGGCCTTTGCCGAGGTCAGCGCACGGCTGCGGCACGTGCTGCGGGTGCCGGTGGTGGCCAGCAACCGCATCAACACCCCGGAGCTGGCCGAGGCGCTGATCGCCGACGGCCAGGCGGACCTGGTGTCCATGGCCCGGCCGCTGCTGGCCGACCCGCAGTTCGTCGCCAAGGCCGCGGCGGGCCGGCCCGAGGCGATCAACACCTGCATCGCCTGCAACCAGGCCTGCCTGGACCACGCCTTCGCCAACCGCCGCGCCAGTTGCCTGGTCAATCCACGGGCCGGCTTCGAGACCGAGCTGCGCTACCGCCGCACCCGCCAGCCCAAGCGCATCGCCGTGGTCGGTGCCGGGCCGGCGGGGCTTTCCGCCGCCTGCGTGGCCGCCGAGCGCGGGCACCGGGTGACGCTGTTCGAGGCGGCGGCCGAGATCGGTGGGCAGTTCAACCTGGCCCGGCGTATCCCCGGCAAGGCGGAGTTCGACGAGACGCTGCGCTACTTCCGCACCCGCCTGGCGGAGCTGGGGGTGGAGCTGGTGCTGAACCGCCGCATCGGCCCCGGCGAGCTGAGCGGCCATTACGACGAGGTGGTGGTGGCCACCGGGGTGCGCCCCCGCGCACTGGCGTTGCCGGGCGGCGAACACCCCAAGGTGCTCAGCTACGCCGAGGTGCTGCTGGGCGCGCCGGTGGGCGAACGGGTGGCGCTGGTGGGGGCCGGTGGCATCGGCTTCGACCTGGCGGCCTTCCTGCTGCAGCCGCACACGCCGGACCCGGCACGCTGGCGTGCCGAGTGGGGCATCGACCTGCAAGGCACCACGCCCGGCGGGCTGGTTCCGCCGCTCGCCCTGCAGCCGCAGCGGGAGCTGTGGCTGCTGCAACGCAAGCCGGCGCCCCTCGGCCGGGGGCTGGGCAAGACCAGCGGCTGGGTCCACCGCGCCCACCTGCAACGCCTGGGCGCGCGGATGCTGGGCGGGGTGGAATACCTGCGCGTGGACAACGACGGCCTGCACATCCGCCACGACGGACGCGAGCAGGTGCTGCCTGTGGATAACGTGGTGATCTGCGCCGGCCAGGAACCCGTGCGCGACCTGCACCCGGTGCAGGGCTCCGACCACCTGCGCCTGCACCTCATCGGCGGCGCCCGCCGCGCCGGCGAACTCGACGCCAAGCGCGCCATCCGCGAAGGCGCCGAGCTGGCGGCGCGGTTGTGAGGGGCGTCGACATTCCCGGGCATGCGGATAGGAACCGGTGGGCTGAAGCGGAACGCCGCCCGGCCCACCCTACGACCGTTGCCTCAAGCTGTTTGGCTGCGCCCTGTGGGAGCCTTTCAACATCGATGCGGTTCGCCGAGCTCACCGCATCCTACGGCCCCGCTCCGTCCGTAGGATGGGCTGAGCTGTGCGAAGTCCATCGGGTTGCGTGGCATGTGGGATCGGTAGGGTGGATCGCGCTTCATCGATCCACCGATGCCGCGCTCATAGGCCGCCGGGTGCTTCACGCATCCCAGTCGGTGTCGTCCTGCAGGCGTTCGGCGAGGTGGTCGAGGAGCAGGCGCAGGGCGTGGGGCATCTGCCGGCGGCTGCCGTAGAGGGCGTAGATGCCGAGCACCTGGGGTTCGTGGTCGGGCAGCAGCTGCACCAGGTCGCCGCTGCGCACCAGGGCGGCCACCGAGTAGCGCGGTTGCAGGCTGATGCCCTGCCCCGCCAGCGTGGCCTCCAGCAGCACCATGGATTCGTTGGCGCTGAGCCGGCCGCTGACCGGTACGGCGCTGGGCTCGCCGTCGCGGAAGAAGGTCCACAGGCTGCGGCCGAAGTAGGAGTAGGTCAGGCAGTCATGGCGCACCAGGTCCTCGGGGGTGCGCGGCAGGCCGTGGCGGGCGACGTAGGCCGGGGTGGCGCAGACCACCGAGCGGCAGGTGCCGAGGCGCCGGGCGATGAGGTTGGGGTCGAGCTGGTTGGTGATGCGCAGGGCCAGGTCGATGCGTTCCTCGATCAGGTTGACCGCCTGGCTGTTCACCAGCAGGTCGATGCCCACGGCCGGATACTGCTGCTGGAAGCGGCCGATCTCGTGCACCAGCCAGGCCTGGGCGAAGGACTGGCTGCAGGTGACCCGCAGGCGGCCGCTGGGCGCCTCGCGGTGGTCACGCCCGAGGCTCTGCATGGATTCGGCCAGGGCGCAGACCTCCCGGCACTGCGGCAGCATCTGCTCGCCGGTGCCGGTGAGGCTCAGGCGCCGGGTGCTGCGGTGCAGCAGGCGCGCGCCGGCCCACTCCTCCAGCGCGGCGAGGTAGCGCGAGATCATCGCCCGCGACATGTCCAGGGCATCGGCAGCGGCGGTCTGGCTGCCCCGCTCCACCACTTCGACGAAGACCCGCATGGCAGTGATCCGATCCATGTCTATGCTCGCTATGTGCAACAAAGAAGCGCGGATTATGGCGTTTTTTGCCGTCTATCACGCAACTATCCTGCACGCCGTCACTCACTCACCGAGGTAGCCCACCATGGCCCCGTTCGCTCTCATCCGCCGCCTGCTGGCCGGCGCCCTGCTCAGCGCCGCCGCCGGCAGCGCCCTGGCCCAGCAACCCCTGGAACTGCAGGTCTACAACCCCGGCGAGCAGGCCGTGTTCCCGGTCAGCTCCTCCCTGCTGCTGGGCGAGAAGGACGCCCTGCTGGTGGACGCGCAGTTCTCCAGCCACCAGGCCGATGACCTGGTCAAACGCATCAAGGACAGCGGCCGCCGCCTGACCACCATCTTCATCAGCCACGGCGACCCGGACTTCTACTTCGGCCTGGACACCCTGCTGCGCGCCTTCCCGGACGCCAAGGTGCTGGCCACCCCGCAGACCATCGCCCACATCCAGGCCACCAAGGACCTGAAGCTGGCCCACTGGGGCCCGATCCTCAAGGACGGCGCGCCGCGCAACCTGGTGGTGCCGCAGCCGCTGCAGGGCGACAGCCTGACCCTGGAAGGCGAGCGCATCCGCGTGATCGGCCTGGACGGTCCGGACCCGAGCCACACCAGCCTCTGGGTGCCGTCCCTGCGCACCGTGCTGGGTGGCGTGCTGGTCAGCGGCAACATGCACGTGTGGACCGCCGACTCGCAGACCGTCGAGTCCCGCCGCAACTGGGTCGGCGCACTGGACGCCCTGGAAGCGCTGCAACCGCAACGCGTGGTCCCCGGCCACTACCTGGGCGAACCGGCCAAGGGCCTGGGCGACCTGCAGTTCACCCGCGACTACCTCAAGGCCCTGGAGCAGGAACTGCCCCGCGCCAAGGACGCCAAGGCCCTGGTCGCCGCGATGAAGAAGCGCTACCCCGACCTGCACGGCGTGGAAGACCTGGAACTGAGCGCCAAGGTGCTCAAGGGCGAGATGCAGTGGCCCTGATCTGAGACAGCGACCAGGGGGCGGCGGCATAATCGCCGCCCCCTTCGTTTCAGGAGATTCCCCCATGCCCAATGCCTGGTGGCTGCTTGCCCTGCCCTTCGTCGCCGGTTCCTTCCTCCCGCTCCAGGCGGGCATCAATGGCCAGTTGGCCAGGCAGGTCTCCAGCGTCATGAGTGCGGCGCTGATCTCCTTCCTGGTGGGCACGGTGGCGCTGTTCATCGTCGCCGCCGCGCAACGCGAACTGCCCAGTTTCACCGCGCTCAAGGGCCTCACCTGGTGGCACTGGAGCGGCGGCCTACTGGGGGCCGTGTTCATCGCCACCGCCGCCTTCGCCGGGCCACGCATCGGTGCGCTGCTGTTCATGGTGCTGGTGCTCGCCGGGCAACTGAGCATGGCCCTGGCGCTCGACCACTTCGGCTGGGCCGGTTACCGCGAGGCCCCCATCAGCGTCGGCAAGTTGGCCGGCCTGGGCCTGATCATTGCCGGCGTGTGGATGATCCGCCGCGGCTGACCGGCCGTCAGACAAAGGTCGGCCAGGACAGTGGCCAGTTGATGTCAATGCGGAACCGGGTAAGCTCTGCCCACCAGCCGTATTTGTGATCACAACGCATGACTGACACAGAGCTGCCCCACCAGCCGGAGACCTTCCCGCTCTGGCGCGAGATCCAGGACACCCGCACCCGCACCCGCCTTGGCGGCCTCTACTACCTGCTGGCCTGGACCATTGCCTGGGCCTTCAGCGCCGCACCCGGCGAGCACCTGCTGCTGGGCCTGGGCGGCACCCTGCTGTTCGGTGCCCTGCTGGTGGCGCGCCTCCGCCACTGCCCGGGCGCGGCCGCCACGCAGGCGCAGCTCAAGCGCTGGCTGGACACCCACTGGGGGCTGATCCTGCTCACCTGCCTGGCCTGGGGCCTGGCCCACGCCTACATGATCCTCGCGCCCGACTACCGGGACGCCCGCATCATCGGCACCCTCAGCACCGTCGCCTTCGGCACCGCCATGGCCTTCAACTTCGCCATGCGCCGGGCCTGGGCCATCCTCGCCTTGATGCTGCTGTACCTGCCGGGCCTGGCCGCCATGCTGCTTTCCCCCGAGCGGCTCACCGCCGAGCTGGTGACCCTGGCCTTCTACCTCAGCTACCTGCTGCTGGCCCTCAACCGCAGCCACCGCGAGTACCAGGGCACCCTGAACCTGGAGATGGAGCTGCTGGTGCAGCGCCAGCGCCTGGATGCCCTCAGCCGCACCGACGGGCTGACCCTGCTGGGCAACCGCCACCAGTTCAACAACCTGTTCCCGGCCATGGTCGCCCACGCCGCCCGCGAGGGCTCGCCGCTGTCGCTGGTGCTGCTGGACATCGACTTCTTCAAGCGCATCAACGACGAGTACGGCCACGCCGCCGGCGACCGCTGCCTGGAGCAGTTCGCCGAGCGCATGCGCCAGGTGTTCCGCCGTGACAGCGACGCCCTGCTGCGCCTGGGTGGCGAGGAGTTCGGCGTGCTGATGCCCGGCACCACGCGGGAGCAGGCCGTGCAGCTGGGCGAGAGCTTCCGCGCCGCCCTGGCCCGCGAGGGCCTGACCTATGACGGGCACACCCTGCCGATGACCACGAGCCTGGGCGTCGGCTGCTTCGACCCGCAGCGCGACGCCAGTGCCGAGGCCTTCTTCAAGCGCGTGGACGATGCCCTGTACCGCGCCAAGAGCCACGGCCGCGACCGGGTGGAGACCGCCTAGGCCGCCACCCGCCGCCCGGCCTCAGAGGCGGAAGCGCCCCATCTGCCCGGCCAGGTCGTCGGCCAGCCGGCTGAGTGCCTGGCACTCCTCGCGGCAGCCGCGCACCTCGCCAGCGGTGGCACCGGCCAGGTCGGCGATGCCCTGCACGTTGCGGTTGATCTCCTCGGTGACCGAGGACTGCTCTTCGGTGGCCGCCGCCACCTGGTGGTTCATGTCGCTGATGGCCTCCACCTGGTCGGTGATCGCCGACAGCGACTGGCCGGTGCGCTGGCTGGCCTCGACGCCGGTGCCGGTGGCCGATTGCCCGGCGCGCATGGAGCTGACGGCCGTCTCCGCACCGCTCTTCAGGCGCTGGATCATCTGCTGGATCTCGTCGGTGGACGCCTGGGTGCGGCTGGCCAGGGTGCGCACCTCGTCGGCCACCACGGCGAAGCCGCGGCCCATTTCGCCGGCCCGCGCCGCTTCGATGGCAGCGTTCAATGCCAGCAGGTTGGTCTGCTCGGAAATGCCACGGATCACCGCCAGCACCTGGTCGATGGACGCCACCTGCTCGGCCAGCTCGGTGACCGCCGTGGCCGCCTCGCCGATCTCCCCGGACATGCGCTCGATGTGGCGGATGGAATCCCCCACCACCTGGCGCGCCTGCACCGCTTCGTCCCGCGCCTTCTGCGAGCTGAGCGCGGCGCTGCCGGCGTTGCGGGCGATCTCCTGCACGGTCAGGCCCATCTCGTGCACCGCCGTGGCCACCATGTCGGTCATCTCCTGCTGGCGGCCGGCGCGCTGGGCGGTGTTCTCCACCACGGTGGTCACCTGGCCGACCGCGTCGCGCAGGCTGCGGCTGGTGCCGAGCACGTCGGCGATCAGCCCGCGCTGGCTCTCCAGGAAGCGGTTGAAGCCCCGCGCCAGGTCGCCCAGCTCGTCGGCGCGGCTGTCGTCCAGGCGCCGGGTCAGGTCGCCACCGCCACCGCCGATCTCCACCAGCGCCGCCGTCACCTGGCGGATCGGCCGCACCAGCCCACGGGCCAGCAGCACCACCAGCAACAGCGAGAGCAGCGCCACGCCGATGCCCACCAGGCAGGTGGTGATCAGCGCCTGGCGCGCCTCGGCGTAGATCTCGCCCTCGGGCACCTCGCTCACCAGCACCCAGTCCACCGACTGCAGCGGCTGGGCCAGCGCCAGGAAGGGCTGACCGTCACGCTCGAAGCGCACCGCCTGGCCCTGGCCGCCCAGCAGCGCGCGGGCGGCGTCGCCGCTGGTCAGGTCGGCCAGGGTGCGGCTGTCGTTGTAGTCCGACTGCGGGTGGATCTTCACCTTGCCGTCGGCGCTGACCAGGTACACCCGCCCGCTCTTGCCGAAGCGGAAGTCGCGGATCATCGCCGACATCGCCCCCAGCCCGTAGCCCAGGCCCGCCACCCCCAGGGTGCGGCCACCGGCACTGACCCGCTGGTTGATGAACAGCGTCGGCTGGCGGGTGCTCTTGTCCACGTCGATGTCCAGCGAGCGCGGCTTGCCGCCATCGAGGAAGCCGTAGAACCAGGCGTTCTCCGCCGGCCCCCGGGTCAGGGTGCGGTCCAGGCCCTTGCCGGTGTAGTAGTGCCCGCTGTCCTGGCTGACCAGGAAGGTGACCAGGGCGTTGTGCTGCGCCTGCACGCCGCCCAGGTAACGCACGAAGTCCGCCTGACGTGCCGGGTCCTCGCCGGCGCCGAGCCAGTCATGGACCAGGCTGTTGTCCGCCAGGGAGCGCGCCGCCGTCAGCGGCTCGGCCAGCACCCGCTCCAGGTCGTTGCGGATGGCCAGGGTGCTCTTGGGCAACGCCTCGCCCACCAGGTAGCGGTCGCTCAGGCGGAAGACCACCGCCGAGTAGAGGCCGACCACGATGAGGATGCTCACCAGCAGGGCCGCGCCCATGCTGAGGATCAGCTGCCATTGGATACTGCGTTGCCAGAGGCGCATGGGCCTGTCTCCTGGGACTGGGTGGCTGAAAGGCACGCGACCGCCCTGCCCCGCCGGCACGCGCCGGCGAGCCGCCACGATCCGGGGCGGGCAGGTGGGGCTCCTGGGAGGGGCGAGGCGTTCGGACGTGCCTGTCCGGTTACGGGCCCGACCGCGCGCGAATGCACGGGGGCCGGGCGGGACGGCGGATTGTATACATGAAGCCGGACAATCCGGCAGCCCGCCCACCCTGTTTTCTCGACCGCGGGGTCAAGTTGCTTGAGCGGTGGCTAGTCGATCACTCGGAACTCCAGACGAGCGGTCGCCCCGGCCTCGTCCAGCAGGCTCAGCTGATGGCGCCCCACGTCACCGGGCCATGCGTCCAGGGCGCCGTGCGGGCTGCTCTCGCCCAGGGGCGCGCCGTCGAGGAACCACCAACGCCGGCCACTGCCCCCCAGGCTCGACAGGCGCACCCGCAGCGGGCCCGCGCTGGCTGCCGGGCGGCGCACCTGCTCGCCTTCGCGCAGGCCGACGATGGACAGCGGCGCGGCGCCGGGCAGCAGCACCGGCGGGCACGTCGGCGAGGGCGGCGGCAGGCGCCCGGCCAGGCGTTCGCGCCGGGGCAGCCAGGGTTCCAGCGGGGCGGGCCACAGCGCCACCTCGCGGGGCTGGGCGCCGGGGCAGCCCGGCGCGGTGCGCCGGCCCTGGGCGTCCACCCACCAGGTCTGGCGCAGGCCCAGGCCCAGCGGCTGGTCGGCCGCCAGCAGGGTCGGCGGGGTGGTGCCGTCGAGGGTCCAGGCCAGGCGCGGCCGGCGGCAGTTGGGGTCGTCCCGGGCAAGGGGCTGGCCGAGGGGCCAGCAGATCGCCGCGATGCCCACCGAGTCCGGGCGTGGGTCCGCCGGGGGCAGCACGCCGCGCTGGGCGTCGCGGTTGAGCAGCACGTCGTGCACCTGCATCAGCAGCGGCGCCGCAGAGGCCAGGCCGAACTGGCCCGGCACCGGGGTGCCGTCGGGGCGGCCGATCCACACGCCCACCAGGTAACGCGGCCCCACGCCCATGGCCCAGGCATCGCGGAAGCCGTAGCTGGTGCCGGTCTTCAGGGCCAGCAGCGGGCCCAGCGGCGCCGGGGCCTGGGGGTCCAGGTCCGGGCGGGACTGGCCGGCGAGGATGCGTCGCACGATCCACGCCGCTCCGGGGGACAGCAGGCGCCGCTCGCGCAGCCCCTCGTCCGGCTGCAGGCGCGGCGTGGCGGCACGGCCCTGGCGGGCCAGGGCGGCGTAGGCGCCCACCAGGTCCTCCAGCCGCGCCCCGGCGCCGCCCAGCACCAGCGCCAGGTTCGGCTCGGCGCCGGCCGGCAGCACCAGGGGCAGGCCGGCGCTGCGCAGCTCACCGGCGAAGCGCTTCGGCCCGTAGGCCTCCAGCAGCTGCACGGCCGGCAGGTTGAGGGAGGTGGCCAGGGCCTCGCTGGCCGCCACCGGCCCGCTGAAGCCGGAGGAGAAGTTGCCGGGGCGGTAGTCGCCGTAGCGGCGCGGCACGTCCTGCAGCAGCGATTCGGAATGGATCAGCCCGGCGTCCAGGGCCAGGCCATAGAGGAACGGCTTGAGGGTGGAGCCGGGGGAACGCAGCGAGGTGACCATGTCGACGTGGCCGAAGCGGCGGGCGTCGTCCAGCTCCACCGACCCCAGGTAGGCGCGCACCGCCATGCTCGGGTGCTCCACCACCAGGATCGCCGCCGAGGTGCGCTCCGGCAGCTTCGCCCGCCAGCCCAGCAGCAGGCTTTCCAGCCGCCGCTGCAGGGCGGCGTCGACGGTGGTGCGGATCAGCGGCGGGCTGCCCGGCCGGTTCAGCCGCCGCGCCAGCAGTGGCGCCAGGTTCGGCTCCTGGCGCGGCGCCAGCAGCACCGGCTCCTGCAGGGCTTCGTCCACCACCGCCTGGGGCCACACGCCGTAGTCGGCGAGGCGCTTGAGCACCTTGTCCCGCGCGGCGGTGGCGCGCTCGGGGTGGCGGTCCGGGCGCAAGCGGCTGGGGGCCTGGGGCAGCACTGCGAGCAAGGCGGCCTCGGCGCGGGTCAGCTGCGACGGCGGTTTACCGAGGTAGGCCCAGCTGGCCGCCGCGACCCCCTGCAGGGTGCCGCCGAAGGGTGCGCGGTCCAGGTAGAGGGTGAGGATCTGCGTCTTGGACAGGTGCCATTCCAGCTGCAGGGTGCGCCACAGCTGGCGCAGCTTGCCGGTGAAGGTCCGCGGGTGGGGGTCGAGCAGCCGCGCCACCTGCATCGACAGGGTGCTGCCGCCGGAGAGCACCCGGCCGCCGCTGAGGTTCTGCCAGGCGGCGCGCCCCAGGGCCAGCGGGTTGACCCCGGGGTGGCGGTAGAACCAGCGGTCCTCGTAGGTGAGCAATGCCTCCAGGTAATAGGGCGAGACCTGGTCCGGGCTCACCGGGTAGCGCCACACGCCGTCGGCGTCGGCGAAGCGCCACAGCGGGGTGCCGTCCTCGGCCAGCACCACCCGCGCGCGGTCGTCGGCCGGGAGTGGCAGCGGGAACAGGCGGTCGGCCAGCCACAGCAGCGCCAGCAGCAGGAGCGGCACGCTGATCCAGCGGCGCCGCGCCAGGCGGCGGGCGCCACGGTGGCAGGTGGAAAGCAACGACACGAACGGCACTCCAGGCAGCATCGGACAACGGCCGGCCCCGCCACCGCAAAGGGGTGGGGCCGGCCTTCAGGGCATCGCCAAGACCGGGGGCGAGGCCATCAGCGGTCGTGGATCACCATCACCTCCGGCGCATCCCCCAGGGCCTGCCACTGCGGCCGGTACATGGACTCCACCTGGGGCGGCGGCACGCGGTAGGTGCCGGGCGTCACGGCGCGGGCCAGGTAGAGCAGGTGCGTGGTGTCGTAGCCGCTGACGTCCACGGCGGCCACGTAGCGGTCGTCGCGGAACTCCTGGTGCTTGATGGCCGCCCCCTGCATGGACTCCTGCAGGCCGCGCACTTCCTGGCTGGCGTCCTGCAGGCTGGCGGCGCTGTGGGCCAGGTTCTGGTTCTCCGGCTCCAGGCCGGCGGGCAGCAGGTCCACCACCAGGGCGTCGGGGGTGCGCTCGCGGGCCTGCACACTGAGGTGCACCAGCACCAGCTGGCCGCTGCGCAGGTCGCGGATGTCCACGGGCGTGCCGTCCAGGCCCAGGTAGTCGCGCTGGATCGAGAGGTTCTCGCCGCCCGCCTTCGGTGCCTCCGTCGGGTAGCCGGACAGGGTCAGGCGCTGGTACAGCGGCGCCGGGCTGCGGCTGGTGAGGGTCAGCGGTTCGGCCAGGGCCTGCTCGTCGAGGCGCAGGTTGGCGTGGTCGCGGTCCAGGGTGCGGGCCTGCCCGGCGATGTCCAGGCTGGCCTGCCAGTCCGGCTCGGGCTTGCCGATCAGGTGGCGGCCGGCGAGGAACAGCGCGTTGCGCTCCTGGGTCGACAGCCAGTCACGGCCGGCCAGGCGATCCGACAGCGGGAACAGGCGGGCGTCGACCTGATCCGGCGCCAGGCCGCTTTCCTCCAGCAGGGCGAGGATCAGCGCCTCGTCCCGCAGGGTGCTGCCGTAGTCGGCGTACCAGCCGTCGCCACGCACGGCCTGGGCCGCCAGCCCGGCCTCCAGCGCCTGGTCGGCGCGGGGCTGGTCGCCCATGGCCTTGAGGGCCACGGCCAGTTGCACCAGGGCCAGGCCCGAGCGCGATTCGGCACGCCGCTCGAACAGGCTGCGCAGGGCACCGAGGGGTGCCTGCTGGGTGCGGGCCAGCACGTAGCCGGCGTAGGCCTGCACGGCGAAGCGGCTGTAGTCGCTGTTGTCGGTGTAGTTCACGTCGATCTGGTTGCGGTCCTGCAGGTAGCGCAGCAGGCGCTCGTTGGCCTTGGCGAGGGCGGCGGCGGGCACGTCGAAGCCCTGCTCGCGGGCGCGCTGGAGGAAGTCGGTGACGTAGGCGGTCAGCCAGGGTTCCTCGTCGCTCTCGTTGCTCCACAGGCCGAAGCTGCCGTTGAAGCGCTGCATGCCCAGCAGGCGCTCGATGCCGATGGCGATGGCCTTGCGCCGCTGCTCGTCGGGCTCGTCCTCCAGGCCCAGGCGCTGGCGGGTGGCGGCGTCGAGGTAGAGCGAGGCGTAGAGCCCGCTGGTGGTCTGCTCGGCGCAACCATAGGGGTAGGCGCGCAGGGCGCGGATGTGCTCGGCGATGTTCAGCGGCGGACGCGCGGACACCGACAGCCGGGCCTCGCGGCCGATGGTCTCGAAGGCCGCCAGGGTGCCGGCGGGTAGGCTCCAGCTGTCGCCCTTGAGCACCGCGCGGAAGCTGCGGGTCTGCGCCGGCCAGGCCGGGCGGATACCCAGGGTCCAATCACGGGTCAGCGGTGCCAGGGCCTCGCCGGGCAGGGCCAAGCCGTTGACCGTGACGCGGATGCTGCCCTGGCCGAAGCCACTGAGGGCGCGCACCGGCACCCGCAGGGTGGTGCGCTGGCCGTCGGCCAGTTGCAGCGGGGTGGTCTGCCCGGCGGGGGCCTCGGCGAGGCGCAGCAGGCCGTCGGCCTCCAGCTTCACGTCGAGGGCCTGGGGCTGGCCGGAGAGGTTGGTCAGGTCGAGGGCGACGCTGGTCTCGTCACCGCCTGCGAGGAAGCGCGGGGCGGCCAGTTCGGCCACCAGCGGCGCGGCCACCACGGTCTTGCCTTCGGCCATGCCGTAGCGTTCGTCAGTCCACACCTGGGCCATCAGCCGCAGCTCGCCGTTGAAGTCGGGGATGTCCAGGCTAACGTCGCCCTCCCCCTGCTCGTCGAGGGTCACCGGCACGCTCTGCAGGGCCACCAGGCGCACCTTGCTCGGCGGGCGCTTGCCACCGGCGGCGAGGCCGGCGTCACCGCCGAAGGCCAGGGAGGCGAGGCGCCCCTGGCCGGCTTCGATCAGTTGGCCGTACACGTCCAACTGGTCGGCGCCGTAGGCCTTGCGGCCGAACAGCGCGGCGAAGGGGTCGGGGGTGGCGTAGTCGGTGATGCTGAGGATGCCGGCGTCCACCGCCGCCACCAGCACATGGGCCTGGCGCGCCGGGGTGCCGTCGGCGTTCTTCGCTTGCACGTGCACCGCCAGGGGCTGGTTGGGGCGCATCTTCTCAGCGGCGCGCAGGGTCAGCGCCAGCTTGCGCGGGGCGCGCTCCAGGGGCAGGTGCAGCAGGCCGACGGCGCGCTTGGGGGTGACCCGCTCCTTGCGCTCGCCGGGGCGCACCACCAGGGCGCTGACGTAGAGGTCATGCCGGGCCCATTCGCGGCCCACCGGGACCTCGAAGGTGCGGCCTTCGGCGGGCACGTCGATGTTCTGCCACCACAGCGGGCCGTCGGCGGATTCCACCAGCAGGTAGCCGCTGCCGGCCGCCGGCGGGGTGACGCTGATGCGTGCCACGTCGCCTTCGTTGTAGGCGGGCTTGTCCAGCGCCAGCTTGACCTGGTCGGGGCGCACGGCGCCGCCCTCGGTGTTGTCCTGCCAGCGGTAGCCGGCCCAGAAGCGCAGGCTGCTGACCATCCCGGTCTGCGGGTCTTCCACCTCGACCCGGTAGGGGCCCCACTGCACGGGGAAGCTGACGCGGGTGGTGCCGTTGGCGGCGACGTCCACCAGGCGTTCGTCGCTGATGAGGAATTTCGCGTTGTAGTGGTAGTTCCAGCCGCCGTCGTCGTCGTAGCTCCAGTAGTAGTCGCGGCGCTCGCGCACCAGGCGCACCTTGACGCCCTGGGCAGCCAGCTTGTTGCCCTCGGGGTCGGCGATCAGCAGTTCCACCTCGGCCATGCCGTTCATGTCCACCTGGTCGTCGGTGAACACGCCGCGCAGGCCGGGCAGGCGGGCGGCGGGCCACACCGGCTGCTCCAGGCGCCGGGTGACGGGGCGACCGCCGGACTCCAGCAGGCTGGCCTGCAGGGTCAGCGACAGCGGCGAGCGGGCGCTGGCCCAGCGGCTTTCCAGCTCCAGGGCGCCCTTGCCGGCTTCGTCGAGCTTGACCTCGTCCAGCTCCACGTCCTGGCTCAGCTCCTCTTCGGTCACGGAGCCGAACTGGTAGCCGGGCAGTGCCTTCACCGCTTCGCGCAGCGGCCGCACGTAGAGCTGGCCGGTGAGGCGGTTGCCGGCAGCCGGGGCGCCGTAGAGGTAGCGCCCCTGCACCTGGAAGCGGGCGACGTCGCCGGGTTCCAGGGGCGTGTCGCTGCCCTTGATCTCCAGGGCCATGCGTTCGGGGAGGAAGTCCTCCACCTGGAATTCGTAGAGCTGCTTGTGGCCGTTGCCGAGGTCGATCAGCAATTGCCAGCGACCGGTGGGGGCGTCCCCCGAAAGGGCCAGCTGGTGCTGGTAGAGGCCGTTGGCGTCGGGGCTCCAGACGAAGCTCTGGCTGACCTGGTCGTCCGGGCGGCGCACTTCGACGTTCACCGGCTGGGGCGCCAGGGCGTGGCCGTCGCGGTCACGCAGCAGGGCGTTGAGCAGCACGGTCTCGCCGGGGCGGTAGAGGTCACGCGGGCCGAAGACGAAGAACTGCAGCGGTTGCTGGGCCGGCCCGGCGATGTCGAACTCGGACAGGTCCAGGGCCGGCGTGTCCAGGCGCAGCAGGCTGATCTGGTCGCCCTGGTGGCCCACCAGCACGCGGCCCTTGTCGGTCAGCGGCAGTTGCAGGTGGCCCTTGTCGTCGGTCTTGCCCTCGGCCAGCACGGTGCCTTCGGGGTCGAGCAATTGCAGGTTCACCTCGGCCTGGGGCTTGCCGCCCTCCAGGGCCTGGGCGAACACATCCAGGCGGCCGCCGAAGCGGTGGGCGGAGAGGCCGATGTCGCTCAGGGTGAACAGCGTGGCGGGGTTGCTGTAGCTGTAGCGGCCGGCGCGGCGCATCACCGCCAGGTACACGCCGGCCGGTTTCAGCGGCTCGATACCGGCGATGGGCAGCAGCAGGTTCTCGCGGGTGTTGGGCGCGGGCTTGAGGTCGAAGCGTCCGGAGTAGACCAGGTCGGCGGTGCGCAGCAGGGCGTCGCTGTCCCAGTAGCTCATCTGGCTGCGGCGGCCCCAGCGGGCGAGCAGCTTGGGCAGCTCGGCGGGGCGCACGCGGAAGAAGTCGACGTCCACAGCGTCGACGTTGAGGGCGATCACCGGCAGGCCTTCGGCAAGGCGGCTGGGCAGCAGCGAGCCCTGGCTGGCGAAGCCCACCGAGGGCTGCAGGTCGCGGGTGCGCAGCTGGCTGACGCTGGCGGAGGCCAGGCGGGCGTCGTTCACCCCGCGCAGGCCGGCGTCGATGGTCAGCTCCAGGTCACGCTTGGGCTGCAGGTGGCGCAGGCGCAGCTCCATGAGGTTGTCGTCCAGCTCCCAGGCGCCATCCACCTTGCCGCTGGCCTTGTCCACCAGGTGCAGGCGTTCGGCGAAGGGCTGCTCCGGGTCCAGCGGCACGGAGAAGGTCACCGACAGGGCGCTGGCGCCGTCGAGCTGGACTTCGGAGATGTCCACCACCTTCAGCTCGCGGCCGGCGTAGCGCTTGGCCAGCGCCGCGGTGTCCACCGGCGCGCGGGGCGCCTGGACCTGGGCAGCGGGTTCGGCGGCGGCCTTCTCGGCGGTGTGTTCGGGGGTGGAAGAATCGCAGGCGGCAAGCAGCCCCAGCGAGAGGGCCAGTAACAATCCTTTGTACGACGACATGGTGACTCCGGGGCGGGACGCGCGGCTGCGCGCGCGGCAACTATAGACGAGCCGTGATGCCAGTAAAGTCGCCGCCTTCACGCTTTGGACGGCGTACATGTTCCGCTTGGGTCTGCTCTCAATCCACGCAGGCAGTTCCCTCCAGTCGACGCCTCACGCGCTTGCGCCGCTATACTGTGCTGCCCTTGCGGAGCCCGAGAATGAGCCCGATTCGCGACGCCTGGCGGCACCGCCCCACCCACCGACGGGTGTGGGGACTGGCCGCACCGATGATCCTCTCCAACGTTTCCGTGCCCCTGGTGGCGCTGGTGGACAGCACAGTGGTGGGCCACCTGCCCCATGCCCACCAGCTGGGCGCCGTGGCGGTGGGCAGCATGCTCTACACGCTGATGATCGGCGTGCTCGGCTTCCTGCGCATGGGCACCACCGGCTTCGCTGCCCAGGCCGCCGGGCGGGCCGATGGCGGTGCGCTGCGCCAGGTGCTGCTGCAGGGCCTGCTGCTGGCCGGGGTCCTGGCGCTGGGCCTGGGGCTGCTGGCCCTGCCCTTCGGGCACCTGGCCCTGGGGCTGATGGCGCCCTCGGCGGAGCTGGACCAGCTGACCCGCGAATTCTTCCACCTGCGCCTGCTGGGGTTGCCGGCGGCCCTGGCCAACTACGCGCTGGTGGGCTGGTTCCTCGGCACCCAGAACGCCCGGGCGCCGCTGGCGATCCTGCTGGGGACCAACCTGGCGAACATCGCCCTGGCGCTGTGGTTCGTGCTCGGCCTGGACTGGGGCGTGGCCGGCGCGGCCAAGGCGGCGGTGACGGCCGAGTGGTTCGGCGCCCTGATCGGCCTGGCGCTGACCCGGGGCGCGCTGCGGCGCCACCCGGGGCGCATCGTGGCGGGTGCCTTGCGCCGCTGGGCCAGCTGGCGGCCGCTGCTGGCGGTGAACCGCGACATCTTCATCCGTTCCCTGGCGCTGCAGCTGGTGTTCTTCCTGCTCACGGTGCAGGGCGCGCGGCTGGGCGATGCCACGGTGGCGGCCAACGCGCTGCTGCTCAACGGCCTGCTGGTGACCGCCTATGCGCTGGACGGCCTGGCCCACGCGGTGGAGGCCCTGTGCGGCCACGCCATCGGCGCCGGCAACCGCGCGGAGCTGCGCCGGGCCCTGGTGGTGGCGGGGGGCTGGTCGCTGATCGCCAGCCTGGGCTTTGCGCTGTTCTTCCTGCTCGGCGGCGGGCTGTTCATCGACCTGCAGAGCGACATCGCCGAGGTGCGCGCGGTGGCCCACCGCTACCTGCCCTACCTGGCGCTGCTGCCGCTGGTGGCGGTGTGGAGCTACCTGCTGGACGGCCTGTTCATCGGCGCCACCCGCGCCCGCGAGATGCGCAACGCGATGCTGCTGGCGGTGCTGCTGAGCCTGCCGCTGGGGCTGGCCCTGGCGGGCCTGGGCAACCACGGGCTGTGGCTGGCCTTCCTGGGCTTCATGGCGCTGCGCGGCCTCAGCCTGGCGGGCCTGGCCTGGCGCCTGCAGCGGCGCGACGCCTGGTTCGCGGGGGCGCCTGCGCCCTCGAACGCTTCCCCCTCCCCCGCACCCTGAAGGAGCCTGTCATGGCCGACGCGATCGCTGCCTACCTGCATTACCTGTCGATCTTCCTGCTGTTCGCGCTGCTGGTGCTGGAGCACCGCCTGTTCAAGCTGCCGCTGGACCTGGACCGGGCCCGCAGCCTGATGCGCATCGACATCGCCTACGGCATCACCGCCAGCCTGGTGCTGGCCACGGGGCTGGCGCGGGTGCTGTGGTTCGGCAAGGGCAGCGCCTACTACCTGCACAACAGCCTGTTCCACGCCAAGGTCGGGCTGTTCGTGCTGGTGGCGCTGCTCTCCACCTTCCCCACGGTGGTGTTCCTCGGCTGGCGCAACAGCGTCAAGGCCGGCCAGGTGCCGGTGCTGTCGCCGCGCACCGGCAAGCTGCTGGTGATCACCCTGCGCGCCGAGCTGACCCTGCTGCTGGTGCTGCCGCTGCTGGGCGCGCTGATGGCGCGGGGCTTCGGGGTGATCGGCTGAGCCCTTACAGGCGCATCCCCACGGCCAGCCGGTTGAAGGCGTTCATCAGGGCGCAGACGAAGCTGAGGTCGCTGATCTCGGTGTCGCTGAAATGCGCCTTGAGCGGCTCGTAGGCCGAGTCGGGGGCGCCGCTGCCTTCCAGCCGGGTCAGCGACTCGGCCCATTCCAGCGCGGCACGCTCGCGCTCGCTGTACAACCCGCTCACCCGCCAGCCGGCCAGGGCATCCAGGCGCGCCTGCTGCTCGCCGCCGGCGCGCAGGGCGCGGCTGTGCATCTCCAGGCAGAAGGCGCAGCCGTTGATCTGCGAGATGCGCAGGTACACCAGTTCGATCAGGGCGTTGCCCAGGGGGCTGTCCTGCAGGGCGTTCTTGGCGCTGAGCAGGCTTTGGTAGACACGGGGGGACAGTTCGCTGAACGGCAGTCTGAGTGCACTCATGGGAAAACTCCGATGGGGTTGAAGTAGGGGTGGGTGTCCAGCCGGGCGCGGATCTGCTGCTCGGCCTGGGCGACGGCTTCGGGGCCCTGGGCGAGCCCCTGGAGGTGGAAGAATTCGACGTGGTGCAGGCCGATCACCCCGAGGATGTGGCGCAGGTAGGGGGTGAGGAAGTCGGCCTGGCTGGCCCGCGCCCCCAGGTAGGTGCCGCCGGAGCTGATGACCACGAAGCAGGGCCGGTCTTCCAGCAGCCCTTCCTTGGTGCCGTTGCGCAGGGTGAAGGTGCGCTGGATGCGCACCACGTAGTCGAGCCAGAGCTTGAGGCAGGCCGGCACCATGTAGTTGTGCATGGGGGTGGCGATCAGCAGGTGGTCGGCGGCCTCCACTTCGCGCACCAGGGTTTCCGATACGGCGAAGGCGGGGTCGTCCTTCGCGGCGCGGGTCATCAGGGCGCGGGCGTAGTCGCCGGTCAGCGGCGGCAGCGGTTCGGCCACCAGGTCGCGCAGCTGCAAGTCGCTGCGCGGTTGCAGGCGCTCGGCCATCTCGCGGGCCAGTCGGCCACCGAGGGAGGCCTCGCCGTTGGGGCTGCAGTCGATGAGCAGGGTTCGGGGCATGGGGTCCTCCGGTCAGGTGAGAAAACGGCTGAAGTGCAGGCCGGTGGCGAGCAGGCCCTGGCGGAAGTAGAAACGCTGGGCCAGGGCATTGGCCAAGGCGGTGTCCAGCACCAGCTTGGCGCACCCGTCGGCGCGTGCCAGCCGTTCCACCTCCGCCAGCAGCGCGGCGCCGACGCCCTGGCTGCGGGCGCCTTCGGCGGTGACCAGGTCGTCGACGTAGACGAAGCGGTCGTGGATCAGGTTGTCCAGGGTGCGGTAGCCGGCCAGCCCCAGCAGGCGGCCGTCCTGGCTGGCGGCCAGCAGCCGGTAGCCCTGCTGGCGCTGCCGGGCGACACGCTGGACGAAGGCGTCGGCGTCGACCAGGCGCGGGCGCAGCTGGTGCATCAGGCCGAAGGCCGCGCGCAGGGCGGGTTCGTCCGCTTCGAGGTGGTGCAACTGCAGGGAGGCGTCGCTCATGGGGGCTGTCCGCTGGGTGGTTGGGCGCTACTCTAGGGCGCTCATGTCCCAGCCTACAGAGCCAAGATTCGAGGAAATGACCAGGCCATGACCACCCGCCCGTCGTTGGACCGCACCCTCGATACGCCGCTGTTCCTGCAGCTCTACCAACGCCTGCGCGAGGCCATCGAGCAGGGCCGCCTGGCGCCGGGGGCGCGGCTGCCCTCGCTGCGGGCACTTGCCAGCGAGCTGAACCTGGCGCGGGGCACGGTGGAGGCGGCGTACCAGATGCTGATCGGCGAGGGCTATGCGGAGGCCCACGGCCCGGCCGGCACGCGGGTGTCGCCACGCCTGGGCGGCAGCCTGCCGGAGCGCCCGGCCACGCCGGGGCCGGCCCGCACGGCGGCGCCAGCCGAGGCACCCCGGCTGGAGCCGTTCCAGCTTGGCCTGCCGGCCCTGGACGCCTTCCCCCGCAAGCTGTGGACGCGCCTGGTGCAACGCCACCTGCGGGCCCTGGCCGGCCCGGCGATGATGACGCCCGACCCGGTGGGCCACCGCCCGCTGCGGGAAAACCTGGCGGCGTACCTGGGGGTGTCCCGGGGGATCCGCTGCTCGCCCGAGCAGGTGTTCATCACCACCGGCCACCTCGCAAGCCTGGCGCTGGTGCAGCGCACGCTGATGCGCCCGGGGGACCGCATCTGGCTGGAGGACCCGGGCTATCACCACGCCCGCGAGATGCTCGCGGCGCTGCCGCTGGACTGCGTGCCGGTGCCGGTGGACGGCGAGGGGCTGGTGGTGGAGGCCGGTTGCCGGCGGGCCGCCGACGCGCGCTTCGCCCTGGTCACCCCGACCCACCAGAGCCCCACCGGGGTGGCGCTGTCCCTGCCCCGCCGCCTGGCCCTGCTGGACTGGGCGCGCCGGGCCGAGGCCTGGATCATCGAGGACGACTACGACAGCGAGTACCGCTACCACGGCCGCCCGCTGCCGGCGCTGAAGAGCCTGGACGAGGGCGGTCGGGTGCTCTACGCCGGGACCCTGAGCAAGGTGCTCTACCCCGGTCTGCGCATGGCCTACCTGGTGGTGCCGGCGGCGCAGGTGGAGGCCTTCCGCCACAGTGCGCGGCTGTTCCCCAGCGGCTGCCCGGAGCTGATGCAGGCGGCCCTGGCGGACTTCATCGAGCAGGGGCATTTCGCCCGCCACCTCAAGCGCATGCGCAGCCTTTATGCCGAGCGCCGCGCCCACACGCGGGAGGCGCTGCTGGCCGCGTTTGGCGAGGGCCTGCGGATCGACCAGCAGGCCGGCGGCATGCACCTGCTGGCCTACCTGGCGGACGGCCAGGACGACACCGCCATCGCCCAGCGCGCCCGCCAGGCGGGGCTGGCGGTGGTGCCGCTGTCGCGCTGGCGCCTGGAGAGCCGGGGCGCACCGGGGCTGGCGCTGGGCTTCACCAACATCGCCACCCCCGACGAGGCCCGGCACCTGGCCCAGCGGTTGCGGGCCGCCGTCGAAGAGACCGGGTAGACCGACCAACGAACACCCTACGGGGCGGCGGGACGGCTTGTTGGGTCGCCCCAAACTGATGCAGGCCTGTTCGATCGGTCAGCTCCGGCCGCCCATAACCGTGCAGCCCCCGCCCCTCCGCAAGTCGGAATTTGACCTCGAAACACCGATAACCCCTTGAAACATCGGGGCCTATCCCGATAATCCCGCGCCCGGGGAAGGCGTCGCGAAAAACTGGCTCCTTTCTTGCTCTGGCAGGCAAGCCTGACCAATCAGACAGCTTCCACACAGAGGGAAGCCAATAAAACCAGCACCAGGAGCCCATCCCGAATGAACCGTACCCTCTCCGCTCTCGCGCTCGCCGGCGGCCTGCTGACCGCTGGCCAAGCCTTGGCCGACGGTCCCCTGCTGTGGCAGAACAACAGCGTCACCTACCTCTACGGGCAAGACTTCAAGGTCAACCCCGAGATCCAGCAGACCTTCACCTTCGAGCACGC
>NZ_FOJP01000014.1 GCF_900111835.1 Metapseudomonas otitidis | reverse complement strand
AATCTTGGTGGTTAGGCCGCCTCGGCTACGTCCCAATGCATGATCTACCGGTTCTTCTGGCCCCCCTTTTTCCCGGCGCCAGAAGAGGCTCGGGTTGCACGCACCGCGGTGGAGTCAATCATCCACGTATCCAGGTCGATCAGGCCTTCCTGATTCAACTGGACGTGCAATCGCTCAAGTACCCGGTTAAACGTGCCGTCGTCTCGCCAGTCACGGAACCGTTGATAAACCGTCGACCACGGGCCGAAACGTTCCGGCAGATCACGCCAGGCGGCTCCGGAGCAAAGGATCCAAAAGATGCCGTTGAGCACCAGCCGATCATCACTTCGAGGTCGGCCCATCTTCTGTTCCGGGGCAACCAGATCCTTGATCAACTCCCAGCCCGCATCTGGGAGTTCCTAGCGCCTTGCCATGTGGGCCTCCAGCCAATCATGGTGGCGATTCTACCTGTACCGACTTTTCGTACAGAACCTAGCACCCGAAATAAAACAGCATTCAGATGGAAGCTATCGAACCCCTGATGGAAAGTTTGCAAGCCCGACAGGCGTATCTCTCCCGGGGACAGTCAAGGCAAATGAGTTTGCCAAACATTTAGAATAAAATGTAATGGAAGTTGTCAGTGCTAAGATGGTTGTTAAAGGTCCTTTTGTCGATCGTAGATATGATATTGTGGTACGTGACATAAACGGCAAATTACACGTTATTGAGGTGAAAAATTGGAGCCGCTAACAAGACTAGCTATCAAGAGTTTACCGATTATTTTGTCAATGAGTTTGGGGCGCAAGGGAAAGGGCGGCTAAATGGCAAGGTCATCGAAAGCGCTACAACAGTCTATGTGCCGTGATGGTGAAAAATAATGAAACTTGAAGCTGAAAACAGATCTGTAATATTTGGCGTTGATCAGGCGAGGCTTATAAAAACGCTAAGAAAATTAAAAAGCTACGGGCCTAGTTCATTCGCATGTATAAAAGATGAAGACGGAAACTATGTGCAAGTTGCTGGGGGTAGGGTTACATGTTTTATTGAAAGATATGACGCTAAAAGCAAAAAACTTTTTAGGGGTTATCATTCGAATTCCAGCACAAATTTTGAGGATGGAACTTCTCTTTCATTTGGTGCGGGTAGTGTTAGGTTAAAAAAAGATGAGTGGTTTAATATCGATGATGTAATTGAGGTTTTTTTGCTATTTCATAAGGGGCAGAAATTGCCAGAAGACATTTTTTGGCGTGAGATAGATGTTTTAAATGAGAAATAGTGGTTTGACGTTCGCGGAGGCTTAGTGCAACACGGTTATTGAATTGAAGCAGGAGAATACATGCTGCATGCCTATGGCTTTCTGCGTTACCTTGCCCAGACTTCGATAGGACATTTCAAGTCGAATCGCTTACGTGGCGCATATTCAGTTGCAAGGCGATGACCTCCAGTTCTTCCGGTCCGTGAACCGGCAAGTTTTTGCCCTTGGGCAGGTACTGGCTGAACAGGTCGTCAATCTTTTCGTAGCTGCCGCTCTGTCAAGGGCTATGTAGGTGTAAGTGCTCCATAAACCACTCCTCCTGCTGTCAGAACCTTGCGTTCATAGCGGCGAGGCTGGTTTGTGGTTACATGGCAGCAGCGCTTCGTAGTCCTTAATGCTCTGTGCCCGCTGGCAATCGTTCAAGGGGTGTGGCGCCGCCAGGCGTAAAGCTTGGCCGTTGGCCTTGGCGGTTTTGATCAGGCTGTGGTTTGCGCGCTGGCGGTGGCGCTATTGAAGTGTCGCTGAGCAGCCGCTTCTTGCGCCCAATGGCGAAGGGGCGAATGGCGTTTTAGGCTTCAAGCAGTGATTGGCTGCGTTGCTGGCGGGCGATCAGGCGCTCGGCATCATTGGTCTCTTTCAGGTTGCGTTCGATGCCGTAGAGGTTGTTTGTGAGGCTAAGGGCTATGTCGGCCAGTTCAATCTACCCTTTGGGCTGAACCTTTTGCGCTTCGATGAATTTGTACCGGGCGAGACTTAGTATCGGCGCCTATTATGAGTCTTCATACCGAAGAAGTACTGGTGGCCCTTCTTCGTCAGTTACATCGGGATCACGCTTGTGTTCCCGATTCTTGATCGAACCCGGCGCATGGATGATCGTGGCATCGACGATGGTGCCTTAGCGCAACGATAACCCGTACCCCGTTGGATCCCTGCAGCCAATCGGCGCTGCTCCAACAGACGGCGGAACTCATGATCGTCGTGTCTTTCGGGATGCTTCTCTGAGTCATCAACAGTAGAGTAGTTGACGCAGTGCGGTGATCTCATACAGTGCTTCCTTCATGGTCAGCTCACTAAGAGCAAGCCACTAATTAAAAGTCGGGCATGATTGAGTAAAACTTCAGATCGGTTAAGGGCTTGCGCATGATGTGAAGTTGCCTTGAGGTGAGTTGATGTGGTTTTTTTGGGGGGGCAAAAAATGCAAGAGCTAGAAGTTGGGGCGAGTTCTGTCTTTCAGGGAAAGCTTGAGGTTTTGTAATTTAATCAGGTGTGGTGGTCTGGCTTTTTAGAGGGTTGGTGTATGGGTAAAAGGCTGGTGGAGTCCGCGGCAGATGTGGTTTTCCCTATCTTTGAGGGTGAAGGTTTCTATAAAAATAGAGATGGATTTTATAGGGGGCGTAAGGAGTTTTTTGATTTTTTGTCAGTTCAATTGAGAAGTGATGGGGCGGCTGTTGCGCTGAATGCAGGGGTTCAGCCTATTTTTTTAATTGATTCTAGTTCTCCTGATAGTGATTTTATACGTGGGATTTCGGAGGTTGATTGCTTCATTAGGAAAAGACTGACGCCCGAAGGTTCAGCCGATTATTGGTTTTCGGTCCACTTGCCGCATCCGCAAATTATTGAAGAAGTCAGATCTGTTTTTTATGAGTGTGGCCTTCCTTTTTTCAGATTTTTTGAGACTCTTTCGGGGGTTGGTGAGGTGTTGAGTGTTGAGAATATTGAGGGGGGCAAGTTGCCAGAATTTCTTTCAATGATGACTAGATCTCGCTTGGCTTTGCTGTGTGCGAAAATAAATATCGAACTTAACAGGCTTAATCTTGCCAAAGAGGCGGCTGAGTATGGTCTTTCAGTGTGTGGAATGGCTGTTAGTTTGAAGCGAGAATTCAAAAATATACTTTCGATATCCTAGGGATGGTCTGAAGTAGTCCGATATTTTTGGCCGACTTCAGTACCTGCTGTTTTTTGAAAGCAGGGGGTCGACCAAAAAAAACGACCAAATCACCCGCTCACTTCTGTGTTTTTAGCCGCCGCGGGCACCTCTCGGCGGCCATGCCCTGGAGGGTGTGCAGAAAATTTGTGTAACCTGGGTTGGGGTTGCTGCTTACATCCGGGAGTTCGTAGCGCCTTGCCATGTGGGCCTCCAGCCAATCATGGTGGCGATTCTACCTGTACCGACTTTTCGTACAGAACCTAAGTAATGAATTGGCCTGGGTTGAGTCTCAGCATAGTAAAGGGCTTTTTGATTATTCTGCTTGGGATGGCACGAAGGATTTCATGAATACAGATGGAATTCCTCTCGGCAAGTACACTACCCAATTAGTAGGGGGGAGCGTTTATGGTGGCGTTACTTTGTGTGCTGGAGCAGTAGGTTTGGGGTGTACGCTCGGTGGTGGCTCTCTGGCTCTCTTCGGTGCAGGTAATGTTACAGAGGGATCGACGGGATTTTATACGCATTTTCCTGGCGACGGCAGTGCGTTTAATCCAGTAGAGACGGATTTTAATAACATTCCGGGAGGGTATGGGGCAGTTCTATATGGTGGGGTGGATTTAGCAGTATCGGTAGGGGTGGGATTTGTAAAAATTTCCTTAGCTATGGGTAAGGCAGACGGATTTAATCGGCTAAATTCAATATTTAGAGTTATGGTTTCTCGTATGGATAATAATTACTTTTTGCCTTTGACATATAAATCTACTCCGTATGGTACTGCTGGTGCTATTTATTTGCTTGGTGTTGGCGGTAAAGGGTACGATTTTTGGGGGTAAAATTATTAATGGTCAAGAGAATGAAAATTAATTTAAATCTAACGAGAGCTGTTTTGTGGTTTACCACAGTAGTGGTGGTGCTTTTTGTTTGGTTGTTTATTGTATTTTTTGTTTGTGGGATTTTAATGTCGGTTTTTCAGGTGAAAGATAGTTTGGTTTTAATGGTTCATGCTTTTTTTTCTGCTCCTCTTTCTGTTGTGTGTACTGTGTTTTTTGTTGTTAAAAAGCGTGAAATGTTTTCGGCTATAATAGACGCTAATGTTGGTCGGTAATGTGTTTTGGGTAAAGGAAAGGAGGCGGACTCCGAGGGATTTTCGCAAATTTACTTTAGTGCCTGAGCTTGTCTATGAGTATCGTCATGTCACAATAGTTTCTTCTTTGCAAGTGCCGAGTATTAAAGCTCCTGAAGAACGCCACCGGTCGGCAAAAAAGCCTGCGTAGCCCAGCGCACAAAAGAAACAACGTAAAAATATAAGGGTGGTCTGAAGTAGCCCCGTATTTCTGGTCGACTTCAGTCATCGGTTTTTGAAATGAGCAAACTGTTCAAAAATAAGCTGCCGGACGGAAGAATTAGACTTCAGTCGCCTTCGACAAAATTAGCGCCAAGAATAGCCAGGGTGGACGAGATTCCATGGTAAAAATTAATGCGCTTAATGAGTTTTTTGGTTTGTCCCGCTACGACTTATGGAAGTCTGGTTGGGGTAATAAGAGTCAGGTTGATGAATATTCATATATAAGTGATCAATGTAATCCAGAGGATGTGTTGCTGTCTTGTAGGATTTTTTTCCCCGATTTCGTTGTTGTGGAGAATGGTGTTTTTCTAGAGAGGAATTATAACAGCGATGCGTTTTTATCTTGGCTTGAGATATTTGGTGGCGACCTGCATGCCGTTGAAAGGATGATCAATCATACTCATTTATATGATTTGTTCGATGGGTGCGTGGAGGAGGTGGATGATAGAGTTTTTGAACAGCTAGCTGAGGTTCTTGTGTTTTCGTGGAAATTGATTTTGGGAAATAAATTTCCTGATAGAAGGTTTGATGTGAAAATATCAAATTCGGAACAGGAGTATGGGCCGGTGGTTACATTTTGTCAGGCGAATTTCTAGTTTGCTTCATCCTTCATCAGCACAAGTAAGCGACATTACCCATGCACAGCCCTTCTGATGGATGTTATATGAAGGATATGGCGGAAATTAATAAGAAAGTTCGTGAGGGTCTGGGGAGTGGTGATGTTGTGCTTCTGCTTCACGGGCTAGGCTTTACAATCACTGAAAGCATAAGATTCTTGGTTGAAGAATATGGTTGCACTCTTGCTGATGCAAAGCGATTTGTATCGGAGAGCCCTGTTTGGAAGCCGGTTGTGGATGCATCAATACCGTTGCACAGAGAAATAGTTGAGTGCCTCGGCAAGGGAAAAGTTTAGAAAGCTCTGGGTCAAGTCAGTGCAGCCAGCTGATTGGATACTGAGCTTCTTCTTTAGTCCGACCTTTGCTGCAGAAATGTGGCTGTTGACCGGGTCTCTGCGTTTAAGGCACATCTCTCCTGTTAGCGAGCAACTCTCCATAGGTTATCCCAAGATTTGGCAGGGGTGGTGCATGATAAGTGGTATGGGTAATGGTGCGATTTTTTGATCTGGCTCAATATTTTGTAGTGGCTATTGATTTTGTGCTGTTTTGGGTTTTGTGGCTTCTATTTTTGAGTAGTGCTCGGCTTTTGAGACTCCTTGTCCGGTGAGTCGGGGGGCGATTTCTGTGATAAGGCTTTTGATTAGAATTCACTTGGTGGTTCGGTGAGTGATGGGAGTGGTTGAGGTGTGTCTGGATGCTCTTGAAATAAGAAATTGGATTTCTGAGAAGCTTATGCTTATTCGTTCGGATATCAGTAAAGAGGCTTTTTCTGATATTTCACATTATATGACGCATGGCGAGTATGAGATGGCCTTTGAGTATTTGCTGCTGGAGGTCATGGATTTGAAGTTGAATGAGAAATTTATTGACGGTGAGGTCGTGGAGATAGCGGTTTGTTTGGGGTTGGATCGCGACTACCACTATGATGAAAATTTCTGGCAGCGGCTGAGCTCAATTTGGGGGCGGATTCTGTATAAGGTTGCAGAGTCCTGATGAAGTGCCCTGGTGTTGTCGGCTTTTATGAAGTAAACGCCCGATATTGTGAGGCGTGAAATTGAAAATATTATAAAGATTCGGATCGTTGTGGAAGTGCGTCAGTTTGTGGGGGTGGTTAGATTTTTTAGTTTGGTATGTGTTGGGGCGACTGTGACAAGTATGGGGAAGTAGCGTGATCTGTGATTTATATCTTAAGCAGCCTGTGCATTCCGAATACCTTAGGTTTTTGAGTGTGTTCGATAAAGGTTTTTCCAGTGAGGCCAGGATTTATGGCTCTGGCTATCTGGGTGTGAATGTGGAGCGCATCAGGCTGGTTACCTTTGTGGTCGAGTTGAGGCGTAACGGGTTTGAGGCTATGAATGTCCCTGTCGCTTATAGAGAAAATCCGAATATCAGCAGGGAAGAAGCTTTCTGTTTGGCCAAGGATTACGCCGCTCTAATGGGGCGGAGTGTGGCGTTTGAAGGGGCGCGAGTTGCCGATGATTCGCCGCTGTTCTGGGCCTTCTCAATGGTGGGAGGTTCAGAGGAAAGGGCAGGGGGAGTTGTTTATATAGATAAGTTGGATGGTCATGTCTGGGTTGTCACTGAGTATGATGAATATATGCATGACTATTGCGGCTTGCTTGTCTGAGTTTTGATTGGGGCTGGCGCTCATGGGGCTTTTATTATGTTGCCGGCGGTTCTGGGTAGAAGTTGATCCATGAGTGGGGGTTTTCTGCGGCAGGTTCTGGGTCGCTATGAGGTTTTTATTTATCAGCCTTATAAGTGACTCAGCAGGTGATCCTTTGCGGATTATCTGTTTCGGAGGTACTGCGTGATCGCGCATTCAGGGGCACGGCCTCTATGCCAGGATCAGATGCCACATAAGCAGCGGCAGCAATCTGTCGTTGTAATCCCCGGTACTACGTCTCTGACAGGTCCTCAAGAAGGCCCATAGCCGCCTGACTGAGGAGGAACAGCGCAACCTCACGCTTTGATTCCATCCCCTGCCGCCCTTTTTCTCTTGCGAGCTTTCCTGCTGCCTCCTATAGTCCGCCCGCTGCGGTCAATCCCGTAGCCGACCTTGGCCGGTCGAAAACTCTAGGCGTACCGGCGCCTACCATTCGAGTGCAGGCGCTTTTTTCTCACGCTAGGAGCATCGCGTTATGACTCGCGCCCCTCTCGATATGCCTGTCTTTTCTTCATCCGCTTCCAACCACCTGCGCAGCCGCGGAGGTCTTCGTCATGACTGACCTGCGCCCGCTCTCCGCCAACCCCTCCGGTTCTTCCGTTCTCTTGCTCGATGGCAGCCGGTCCTATCTGGATCTCCAGGAAACAGCCGAGTACCGCCTGATGGCCGCGCGCGATTTGCTGGCCAGCTTCGCGTACATGGAGGGTTCCTGTGCTGATGGGCGTTACCTGGCCAACGTAGCCGAGGCGGCCAACCTGTTGCTGTCGGATGCCTATGACCTGCTCCGTGCGGCTCGGGAGGCAGTGAAGCGTGACCGCCTGAGCACCGTCGACTGAACCCTTCACGTCTCCCCAAAGAGGCCCTGCATCAGCCGGGCCTTTTCATTTCCGCAGGGTCGTTTCAGCGCCTTGTCCGTTCCCGCATCTACCAGGCGAAGGCGATCCCCACCGCCCCGTAATACCCGTTCCAGACGCTTTCCACCCCCGCAAGTCCCGTCCTTCCGACGCCGTTCATGAAGATTCGATGACAAAAGTTCGGTGCCTTCGCCGGGCGCCGGTCAAGGGAGTGTGGAACGACGACGGCAAGGACAACGCCGCGCCACATCGGCCGCTACGGAAGGCGGCCACTTCGGCCCGCGGGTTTGCGGGCCCCGGCCAGGCAGTGGAGCAACGGCGATGGGGAAGATGGACGGATTCGCGAAGGTGGGGATGCAGGAGCTGGACCAGCGCCTGTCGAAGATCGTCGAGGCGGCGCGCAAGAAGCCCGTTTCGGTCTACCGCTACGGCGCGCCCTGGGTGTGGATCGTGTCCCAGGAGGACTGGCAGAGCGCGCTCAAGGAGGTGTCCAGCTACATCCCCCCGGGCCACTCGCTGGTGGTGCTCAAGCCGCAACTGGATGCGCTGCTGGAGCCGGCCCTGGAGGCGTTGCAGGGCTGGGCCCGTACACGCCAGCTGCAGGTGCCGCTGCGGGCGCTGCTGCAGGCGCTGGTGCTGCAGGTGCTGTATTCGCTGCCCAGCGAGAAGCAGCTCTACGAGCAGCTCAACTACAACCTGCTGTTCCGCTGGTTCGTCGGCCTGCAACTGAACCAGCGGGTCTGGGGCTTCAGCGCCTTCGTCCGTGACCTTGGCGAGGTGCTGGACAACGCCCAGGCCGTCCGCCTGCTGGAACGGGCCATCAGCGAGGTGTTCGCGCCGTCGCTGATGAGCACACCGGAATTCACCCCGAACTTCGCCCAGCTGCACACCTGGATCGCCCGTCACGCGGCGCAGGCTCGCGCTCGCTAGGCCCGATACACCAACGACAACCATGGGTGGCCCGGCCCCAGGCACGGCCCGCCCACAGGACGGCGCACGCCAGCGTGGCGCCATTTCACGAGGGGGCTGTGTGGTTCTTCAGTCATTCAACCGGCACCTGCGCCTCGGCCGCGTGCCGTTCGCACCTTCGCTCCTGGCCCTGGCGCTGCTGGCCGGTACGGCCCGGGGCGCGGAGGAGGGCGAGGGTGCGGCGCGCCGGGTCGACGTCAACGAATACGTGGTGCGTGGCAACAGCGTGCTGCAGGCGCGGGACATCGAGGCGGCGGTCTACCCGTTCCTCGGCCCGCAACGCACCCTGGCCGACATCGAGGGCGCCCGCGACGCACTGCAGCAGCGTTACCAGGCCCTGGGCTACCAATCGGTCTTCGTCGAGCTGCCGGAGCAGCAGGTGGAGGGCGGCGTGGTCTACCTGCAGGTGAGCGAGACCCGCGTCGGCCGGGTGCGGGTGATGGGCGCCCAGCACTACTCGCCGCTGGCGGTGCGCGACGAGGTGCCGGCCCTGCAGGAAGGCCAGGTGCCGGACTTCGGTCGGGTCCAGGCCGAGCTGGCCGCTGCCAACCGCAACCCCGGGCGCCAGGTGGTGCCGGTGGTGCGCGAGGGGCGCCGGCCGGGGACCATGGACGTGGACCTGCAGGTGGAGGACAAGAACCCCTGGCAGGCCAGCATCGGCCTGAACAACGATTACAGCGCCGACACCGAGAAGCTGCGCTCGGTGGTCAGCCTCGGCTACACCAACCTCTGGCAGCGGGGCCACGCGGCCTCGCTGACCTACTTCACCGCCCCGGAGGACCGCGACAACGCCGAGGTCTGGTCCGGTAGCTACAGCGCGCCGCTGGATGCCCGCTGGACACTGCAGCTCTCCGGCTACCAGTCCGACAGCAACGTGGCCACCCTGGGTGGCAGCAACGTGCTGGGCAAGGGCCACGCCTACGGGGTGTCCCTGGCCTACGCGGTGCCGCCGGCCGGGCCCTGGGCGCACTCGCTGTCGGTGGGGGTGGAGTTCAAGGACTTCGAGGAGTCCCTGCAGTTCGGCGGCAGCCAGGACCAGGTGCCGATCCGCTACGCACCGATCACCCTCGGCTACACCGGCTACCGCTACACCGAGCGCTCGCAGTTCAGCCTCGGCCTGTCCCTGGTGGCCGGCACCCACAGCCTGCTGGGCTACGGCAGCGACGACGAGGCGTTCGACTACAAGCGCTACCGGGCCAAGCCGGGCTTTGCCCTGTTCAAGGGCGATGCCACCTACACCCTGACCTTCGGCGACGACTGGCAGAGCCACAGCCGCCTGGGGTTCCAGCTGGCCTCCGGGCCGCTGGTCTCCAACGAGCAGTTCTCTGCCGGCGGTGCCAGCAGCGTGCGCGGCTACCTGGCCGCCGAGCGCACCGGCGACGACGGCTGGTTGCTTGGCCAGGAGTTGCGCGCGCCGTCCCTGGCGCCGCTGCTGGGCAAGGGCGTGGCCCGCCACCTGGACGAGTGGCGCTTCTACCTGTTCGCCGAAGGCGCGCAGCTGTCCCTGCAGGACGCGCTGCCGGAGCAGGACGACAGCTACAGCCTGGCCAGCGTCGGCCTCGGCACCCGCGCCACGCTGCCCCACGGGCTGTCCGGCAGCCTCGACTGGGCCTACCCGCTGAAGGACGGCCCGAACACCCGCAAACGAGACCCCCGCGTGCACTTCAGCGTGCAGGCGAGCTTCTGACCCCTTGGAGTTGACCCCATGCGCCGCTTGATACTCACCACGCTCGTCAGCCTCGGGCTCCTGGCCCCGGCGATCGCCCATGCCTGGTGGCAGGACGATTGGCTCTACCGCAAGCAGATCACCGTCGACACCACGCCCCAGGGCGCGGCCATCGACCAGCCCGCCGGGCGCACGCCATTGCTGGTGCGCCTGCACACCGGCAACTTCACCTTCGACGGGGTCAACGAGAACGGTTCGGACATCCGCTTCGTCGCCGCCGACGACAAGACCGTGCTCAACCACCAGGTGGAAAGCTTCGACCCGCTGATGGGCATGGCACTGATCTGGGTGGACGTGCCCCAGGTGGAAGGCGGCCAGCGCCAGGACATCTGGATGTACTACGGCAACCCGAAGGCCCCGGCCACCGGCAATGGTCAACTGACCTTCGACCCGGACTACAGCCTGGTCTACCACTTCGACGGCGCCGTCGGTGCGCCGCCCCGCGACACCACCGCCTACGGCAACCACGCCCAGACCGCACCTGCCAGCAGCATCGACGGGGTGATCGGCCGCGCCGCCCAGCTCAACGGCCAGCCGCTGTTGCTGCCGGCCAGCCCGTCCCTGGCCCTGCCGGCCGGGGGCGCCTTCACCTTCAGCGCCTGGGTGCGCGCCGACCAGGCTGCCGGCGAGCAACTGCTGCTGGCACGCCGCGACGGCGGCAACGGACTGCTGCTGGGCCTGGCCCAGGGGGTGCCCTTCGTCGAGGTCAACGGCCAGCGCGCCCAGGCCGGCCAGGCCCTGGCCAGCGGGCAGTGGCAGCACCTGGCGCTGAGCGCCGACGGCAGCGCCCTGCGGCTGTACGTGAACGGCCGTGAATCCGGCAGCCTGTCGCTGTCGCTGCCGGCCTTCGCCTCGGTGATCGCCATCGGTGCGGACCTGCCGGGCAGCCAGGCCGCCGCCCCCGAGGGCGCCCCGGCCGAGGCACCGGCTCCGGCTACCTTCAGTGCCTTCACCGGCGCCGTCGACGAGCTGCGCCTGTCCAAGGTGGCGCGCCCGGCGGCGCTGATCCTCGCCGATGCCACCGCCCAGGGCGCCGAGTCGCGCCTGGTGGTCTACGGCGTGGACGAGGAACAGTCAGGTTTCGGCTTCGGCAGCCTCGGCTTCCTGCTCAAGGCGGTGCCGGTGGACGCCTGGGTGATCATCGCCGTGCTGGTGCTGATGATGATCCAGTCGTGGGTGATCATGATCCGCAAGAGCCGCACCCTGGGCCGGGTGCTGCGTGCCAACGCGGCGTTCCGCGAGCAGTTCGTCCGGGTCGGCACGCGCCTGGAGCTGCTGGCCGACGACCGCCAGCTGCACGAGCGCCTGGGGGATTCGCCGCTCTGGCACCTGTACCAGGTGGCGGTGCGCGAGATCCGCACCCGGCGTGACCAGGGCGCCGACACCGGCTCCATTTCCGCCGCCACCATCGAGGCCATCCGCGCCTCCATGGACGGGGTGCGCACCCGCGAAGGGCAGGCGCTGGCCTCGCGCCTGTCGACCCTGTCCAACGCCATCGCCGGCGGCCCCTACATCGGCCTGCTGGGCACGGTACTGGGGATCATGGTGGTGTTCCTCGGCACCGCCATGGCCGGTGACGTGAACATCAACGCCATCGCCCCCGGCATGGCTGCCGCGCTGCTGGCCACCGCCATGGGCCTGTTCGTCGCCATCCCCGCGCTGTTCGGCTACAACCGCCTGACCACGCGCAACCGCGAGGTCAATGCGGACATGCGGGTGTTCGTCGACGAGTTCGTCACCCGCCTGGCGGAGGTGCACGGCGAGAGCACCTTCAGCGAAGCGGTCCACCGCCGTGGCCACGCCGTCGGCGCTGCGCCCATGAGCGCCTGAGGAGAGCAGCATGGCCAACCTCAGCAGCGCCCATGACGACGATGAAGACGGCGCCGTCGACAGCATCAACATCACGCCCCTGGTGGACGTGCTCATGGTGGTGCTGGTGATGTTCATCCTCACCGCCACCGCCCAGGTTTCCGGCATCCAGATCAACCTGCCGAAGGCCAGCGCGTCCATCTCCCTGTCGCAGCCCAAGACCAAGGCCATCTCGGTGAACGACGGCGGCCAGGTGTTCCTCGACGCCTACCCGGTGACCCTGCCGGAGCTGGAGGACCGGCTGCGCACGGAGAAGGCGATGAACCCCGACTTTCCGTTGATCGTCCGTGGCGATGCCACGGTGCAGTACCAGAAGGTCATCGAAGTGCTGGACCTGCTGCGCCGCCTGGAGCTGTCCCAGGTGGGCCTGGTCACCGGCAAGCCGCAGGGTTGAGCCATGACCACCTTTCCCAGCAAGGGCCCGGAGAGCGGGCTCGCCGAAGTCCGCAGCAGCGCGCCGGGATGGCGCCGGCCGCTGGCCTGGGGCGTGGGGGCGCTGGTCGCCGCCAGCCTCGCCTGGCTGCTCTGGCTGTGGGCCAACGACATGAGCGGGGTGCGCCGGGAGGCGCCGAAGATTCCCGCCATCATCCCGCTGCCGCCACCCCCACCACCGCCGCCGGTGCCGGAGAAGCCGCCGGAGCCGGAAACCCCGGTGGAAGAGAAGCTGCCCGAGCCCGAGCCGACCCCGGAGCCGGAGGAGGTCAAGCCCCAGGAGGAGGCGCCGACCCCCGCCGACGACCTGGCCAACCCGATGCAGATGGACGGCGACGCCCAGGCCGGCTCCGACGCCTTCAACATCGGCGCCGGCAAGGGCGGCGGCATGGCCGGCAGCGGCGGCGGGCGCCTGGGCAACGGCACCTACAGCCAGTTCCTCGCGTACGCCTTCCAGAAGCTGCTGCGCGAAGACCCGGACCTGCGCACCCAGGCCTACCGGCTGCAGGCCGAGGTGTGGATCGACACCAGCGGGCGCATCACCCGCGCTGAACTGACCCGCTCCAGCGGCGACCCCGCGCTCGACCAGCAGGTGCTGGCGGTGCTGCGTGGCGCGCCACCCCTGGAGCGCCCGCCGGCCTCGCTGACGCTGCCGGTACGCATCGCATTGCAAGGACGCCGGCCCGGCTGATCGGGCTTGCGAGACGAATACGCCATCAGGAGTAGAACCATGATCCGCAGAATGAGCCGACTGGCCCTGGGCATCGGCGCCGTGATCGCCAGCCTGGCCGCCGCCACCTCGGCGCAGGCCACGCCCTCGGAGAACGCCACCGTCAACCTGATCCGCTTGCTGGTGCAGCAGGGTGTGCTCAAGCAGGACCAGGCCGACGCGCTGATCCGCCAGGCCGAAGCCGAGGCCGTGCAGGCCCGCCAGGCCGCCGCCCAGGCCGCACCGCCCGCGCCTGGCGCCCCGGGGGAGGTGCGCGTGCAGTACGTGCCGGCCATCGTCCGCGACCAGATCCGCGACGAGGTGAAGGCCGAAGTGATGGCCCAGGCGAAGAAGGAGAACTGGGCCGCGCCCAACACCTTCCCCGACTGGGCCTCGCGCATCAGCCTGGAGGGCGACATGCGCCTGCGCAGCGAGTCGCGCTATTTCTCCAGCAACAACAGCGACCGCCTGATCGACTACGCGCGCCTCAACGAGAAGGGCCCCTACGACGTCAACCCGCGCAGCAACACCCAGCTGCCGCCGCTGCTCAACAGCCGCGAGGACCGCGAGAACCTGCTGCGCCTGCGCGCCCGGCTGGGACTGCGGGCCACGCTGTCGCCGTCCTGGAGCGCCGCCTTGCGCATCGCCACCGGCTCCGACAGCGGGCCGGTATCCACCACCCAGACCTTGGGTGGCGGCTTCGCCAAGAAGGACGTGTGGCTGGACCAGGGCTACCTCACCTACAAGCCCGACGAGCGCCTGACCTTTACCGGCGGGCGCATGCCCAACCCGTTCATGACCACCGACCTGCTGTACTCCGGCGACCTCAACCTCGACGGCCTGGCGGCGAACTTCCAGCAGCCCCTGGACAGCGAACTGGGGCTGTTCGGCACCGTTGGCGCTTTCCCGGTGGAGTACACCCCCGATACCGCCACCACCAGCAGCGGCTTCGACAAGGTGGAGAGCGACACCAACTGGCTCTACGGCGCGCAGATCGGCGCCCGCTGGCAACCCGACGCGGACAACAGCCTGAAGGCCGCGCTGGCCTACTACCGCTTCGACGACATCGAGGGCAAGCGCTCCAGCCCCTGCACCCCGTGGAACGGCGCCCCGGCCTGCGACACCGACGAGTCGCGCCCGGCCTTCATGCAGAAGGGCAACACCCTGATGCTGTTGCGCGACATCACCCCCGACCCCACCCGGCCCACCACCACGCCCGAGCCGCAGTTCGTCGGCCTGGCCTCCGAGTTCAACCTGGTGGACCTCAACCTGGTCTGGGACACCGCGCTGTTCGACGGCTTCAAGCTGCGCAGCCAGGCCCACTACGTGCGCAACCTGGCCTACGACGAAGGCGAGATGAACAAGCGCTCGGCGGGCAGGCTGGCCAACAACGTCGACGAGAACGGCAACATCCAGAGCGGCGACACCGCCTGGATGCTGCAGTTCGTGCTGGGCAACGCGCTGGACTTGAAGAAGCACGGCGACTGGAACCTCTACGCCGGCTATAAGCGCATCGAGCCGGACGCACTGCCCGACGGCTTCAACGACTCGTCCTTCCACCTGGGCGGCACCAACGCCAAGGGCTGGTTCGTCGGCGCCAACTACGGCTTCGCCGAGAACGTCTACGGCAGCGCCCGCTGGCTGAGCGCGGAAGAGGTCTACGGCGCGCCCTTCGAGATCGACGTCCTGCAATTCGAGGTCAACACGCGCTTCTAGTGCGCGTCGGAAAGGAGAGCGCCATGAACACCCGATCCCGATCCGCCCTGGCCCTTGGCCTGGCCCTGCTGGCCAGCAGCGGGGCCCACGCCGAAGGCATGGAAGAGCGCCTGCGCACCCAGCTGCGCAGCACCACCCAGCAACTGCAGGCGCTGCAGAGCGAGCAGGCCCAGGCGGCTGCCGCCCGCAGCGCGGCGGAAAGCCAGCTGAGCACCGCCCAGGCGCAGATCAAGCGCCTGGAGGCGGAGCTGGCCAAGGCCCGCCAGCAGAACGAGCAACTGGCCGGGCAGCAGGCGGCCCTGCACGAGGCGGCCCAGGCCCAGGTGGCCGCCAGCAATGAGCAGGTGGGCAAGTTCAAGCAGGCCTACGAGGAACTGCTGACGCGCGCCCGTGGCGTGGAGGCCGCCCGCGTGCAGCTGACCGGCGATCTGGCCGCCCGCGACGAACAGCTGCAGCAGTGCACCACCCGCAACCACGAGATGTACCAGGTGGCCCGCGAGGTCCTCGACGCCTACGAGCGCATCGACGTGGCCGACGTGGTGAAGCTGCGCCAACCCTTCGCCAGCCGCGCACGGGTGAAGTTCGAGGAGCTGGCGCAGTCCTACGGCGACCGCCTCTACGACACCCAGTTCGACGCCGCCCTGGCCCCCAAACCCTGAACCCCAAGGCGTCGGCACGGGCCGGCGCCCCCGTACACAGGAGTGACAGCATGAACACCCAGGACCTGATCCAGAGCATCACCCCCGACCAGCTCGGCGACTGCCTGCGCGAAGCCGGCTACCGCGTCAACCGCACCGAACAGGGCGGCATCGTGCAACTGCTCAGCGCCACCCAGGGCATCGGCTTCGCCGTGCGCTTCGGCAACCGGGCGCTGGAGGAGGGCGCCTACCTGGACTATTGCTTCAGCTGCGCGCTGCGCATTCAGGGCGAACTGCCCGCCGGCCTCGCCGAGGTGTGGAACGCCACCCGGCGCTTCGCCCGCCTGTCGCGCCAGGGTGACTTCCTCGTGCTGGAGATGGACGCCCTGGTGGCCGCCGGCATCAGCCCCCAGCACCTGCGTGGCCAGCTGGAGCTGTGGGACCACCTGCTGCAGGAGTTCATCGTCTACCTGCGTGACTTCAGTCGCGACAGCGCCACGCGTCATCCCGAACCGGCCGCCGAGGCCGAGCCCGCTGCCGAAGCGGTCGAGGCCTGACCCATGGCCTGGCGTGGAGCCCTGTGGGGCCTGGGCGGCGTGGCCCTGACCGCGAGCGTGGCCGGGGTGGTGCTGGGGCTGCGCCCCGGTTCACCACCGGAAGCTGCCGTGCAGCCGGCGGTGCAGGTGGCACCGGCGCCCGTGGCATCGCCCACGGCCGTCGCGCGCCTCGGCGCGCTGGCGCTGGAGGCGGATGAACTGGAGGCACTGCTGGCGACCCTGCCGGCGGACAGCCGCGAGCAACTGCGCGAGGACCGCCCCGCACTGGAGGCCTGGATACGCGGTCGCCTGGCCGAGAAGGCGCTGCTACAACAGGCCGAGGCCCAGGGCTGGGAAGACCGCCCGGATATCCGCCGCATGACCCGCGCCGCCACCGAGCAGGTGCTGCTGCGCACCTACCTGGAGGCGGTCAGCCAGGTGCCGGAGGGCTACCCCAGCGACGCCGAACTGCAGGCCGCCTATGACGCCGGCAAGGCCAACTGGACTACCCCACCGATGCTGCGGGTGGCGCAGATCTTCCTGGCGGTGGGGCCGGAGCGCAGCGAGGAGCAGGTGCGCAAGCAGGCCCAGGATCTGGCCCGCCGTGCGCGGGCCGAGGGTGCCGACTTTGCCGCCCTGGCGCGGCAGTACTCCGAGGATCGGGGCTCGGCGGAGCAGGGCGGCGACAGCGGCCTCCAGCCGCTGCAGCAGTACCTGCCGGCCATGCGCCAGGTGCTGCTGGGGCTGAAGCCGGGGGCCGTGTCCGACCCGGTGCGCAGCCAGGACGGCTACCACGTGCTGCGGGTGCTGGAGACCCAGCCGTCGCGCACGGCCACCCTCGACGAGGTGCGCGGGCGCCTGCGCGATGCGCTGCGTGCGCAACGCCAGCAGCAGGTGGCCCGGGCCTACCTGGATGGGTTGGTCAACGCCGGCACCCTGAGCATCGACGGGGCACAGATCAGCCAGGCGCTGGAGGCTGCGCACTGAGCGGGACGGGTCGGACAGGGAGGTGCCGGCCAGGACCGGCGCGCGAGCCATCGGCCCGGCGCGCCGAGGATTCCTTAGGGAGGAGGTGCCATGACATTGCAGGAAGGCGCCGGGCCGGTACACGCCCCCGGCCTGGATGAAACACCGCTGGACCCGGCATTGCTGGAGCTCGATCACGAGGCGGCGCGCTGCTTTCTCGCCGCTGCCCGCTGCGGGTGCTTCATGCAGGCGGCCCGCAGCCTGAGCATCAAGCCCACGCTGCTGCGCAAGAAGCTGGCGCAACTGGCCGCCTGGAGCGGCCAGCCGCTGTTCGTGCACCAGGGCAACACCGTGGTGCTCAGCCCGGAAGGGCGGCGCCTGCGCCAGCTGTTCAGCGCACGCCTGGGGCTGCTCGACCTGCCCCGGGCGCAGCACGAGGAGCAGCCCCGGGTGCGCATCGCCGTGGCCGAGACCCTGCTGCACGACATCCTCGGGCGCGACCTGCTGGCCTACCTGCGCCAGCACGCGCGGGTGCGCCTGGACCTGCTGCGCCTGGACAGCACCAGCGCCCCCGCGGCCGAGGTGGACGTGCAGGTCTGGCTGGCCCCCGAAGGACCGCCCCCCGATCCCGGGTTCCCCTGTGACACGCTCGCCTGCCTGGCCCCGCTGGACTTCCTGCCCCACGTGGCCAAGCGCTACTCGCGGGAAAGCAGCCGGCCGCGCAGCCTGCTGGAGCTGGAGGACTACATGCTGGTGGACCTCAATGGCCAGTCGGGCCTGGAAGCCCTGGCGCCGTGGAACCGCGCCATCGCCGCGCGCCGCTCGGGGGTGACGCGGGTGAACGCCTACGAGGTGCAGCGGCAGATGATCCAGTGGAGCGCCTGCATCGGGCTGCTGCCGCACTACGTCCCGCTGATCGACAAGAACCTGCTGGCGCTGCCGGCGCTGTTCCCCCAGCCCATGACCCTCAACGCCTGGCTCGCCGTGCGCAGCGAGGCCAGCGAGCGCGATGAGGTGCAGCGCATCGTCACCCTGGTGCGTGCCGCCTTCGAGGAGCGACGGGACTGGTTCTGACCCAGAGCCTCCTGCTTCAGACCAAATACCACGGTGGGATCGGAGGCGTTCTTGCGCAAGAGGGCAAGATCGTCGACGCTCGCTGGGGCGTGTTTCCACCCGTCGGAACCCAGGCAGCGACGGGGTCCCCAAACTAAAGATTGGCTTTACCTGAGAGGGATTTTTGCTCTTACTGAGCGCTGCGCCGGGCACTGCCTGGGCCGGCGCGGATGCCGGTTTTAGAGCGGTTTCGCCCACGTCCTGCGGGCGCGGCGCACAGTACGGAACGGCGGAAACATGGACATGTTGCACAACAATAACGAGCGGCTCATCCGCCTGCGGGACATCGACAAGCGTTACCACCACGCCGGCCAGGAGCTGAGCATCCTGCGCGGTGTCTCCCTTGAGGTGGCGCGTGGTGAGAGCTGCGCCATCCTCGGCAGCTCCGGGTCGGGCAAGAGCACCCTGCTCAACGTCCTCGGCCTGCTCGACCGGCCCAGCGCCGGCGACTACCACCTGGCCGGGCAGGACGTGCTGCGGGCCACGCCGGATCAGCTGGCGGCCCTGCGCAATCGCCTGATCGGCTTCGTCTTCCAGAGTTTCAACCTGCTGCCGCGCCTGAGCGCGCTGGACAACGTGGCGCTGCCCCTGGGCTACCGCGGCGTGCCCCTGGGCGAGTCCCGCGAGCGGGCGCGGGCGGTGCTGGAGCAGGTCGGCCTGGCCCAGCGCTCGGCCCATCGCCCGGCCGACCTGTCCGGCGGCCAGCGGCAGCGGGTGGCCATCGCCCGGGCGCTGGTGGGCGAGCCCTCGCTGATCCTGGCCGACGAGCCCACCGGCAACCTGGATACCGCCACCGCCGAGGACATCATGGCGCTGTTGCTCGCGCTCAACCGCGACCAGGGCGTGACCCTGGTGATCGTCACCCACGACCCCGGCATCGCCGAACGCCTGGACCGCCAGGTGCGGGTGGTGCAGGGCCGCGTCAGCGAGGCGTTGCCGGCATGAGCGCCCACGCCGGGTTCGCCTCGCCCTCCCTGGGCCAGTTGCTGCACGAGGCCATCGGCAGCCTGCGCAACCTGGGGCGGCGTTCGCTGCTGGCGCTGCTGGGCATCGTCATGGGCAGCTGCTCGGTGATCGCGCTGCTCAACATCGGCAGCAACGCGGCCGACCAAGCCATGAGCGTGTTCAAGGAGATGGGCACCGAGACGGTGGTGGTGCAACTGCCCTCCGGTGCGCGGGGGCAGGACGGGCTGCCGCTGCGTCTCGACGTGGACGCCCTGCGCCAGGCGGTGCCCGAGGTTGCCACCGCCAGCCCGGTGGTGCTCTACAGCGCGCCGGTGGTGTTCCACGGGCGCAGCGCCAACCTGGCGCTGGTGGGGGCCGGCGATGCGCTGGCGGATACCGCCGGGCTGCGCCTGGCGGAAGGGCGCACCCTGTCCGCCTTCGACCGGCGCGAAGCCTTCGTGGTGGTCGGCAGTCGCGCCGCCCAGGTGCTGGGGGAGCCGGATGACCCGCTGCGTGTCGGCGACTGGCTGCGCATCGGCCACTACCAGTTCCAGGTGATCGGCCGGCTGCGGGCCCAGGGGGAGGGCGGGATCATCCCCTTCACCAGTAACGATTCGCTGTTCCTCACCGAAAGCGGGATGGCCCGGGTGAATGCCGACCCGCGCCTCGGCGCGCTGCTGGCCCGGGTTGCGCCCGGCCAGGCCGTGGCGCCAGTGGGCGAGCGGGTAGCGGCCTGGGTCAACGACCGCATCGCCGGGGAGGAGAAAGGCGCGCTGCAGGTGGCCGAGCAGATGATCGAGGCCATGCAGCAGCAGACCCGCACCTTCACCTACCTGCTGGGCGGGCTGGGGGCGATCTCCCTGGCCGGCGGCGGGGTGGGGGTGATGAACGTGATGCTGATGAACGTCAGCGAACGCCGCCGGGAGATCGGCGTACGCATGGCCCTGGGCGCGCGGCAGCGGGACATCCGCAACCTGTTCCTGCTGGAAGCGGTGACGCTGACCGCTGCCGGTGCACTCTCCGGTGCGCTGCTGGGCATCGCCGCCGCCTGGGGTTACGCCTGGCTATCCGGCTGGGCCTTCAGCCTGGCGGCCTCGGCGCTGCCGCTGGGGATGGGCAGCACGCTGCTGGTGGGGCTTTTCTTCGGCCTCTATCCGGCGGTATCCGCTTCGCGTCTGCAGCCGGTCGAGGCCCTGCGCGATGCGTAAGGCCCTGCTGGCGTCGCTCCTGGCCATGGCGTTGCCTGCCCTGGGAGCACCTTGGAGCGAGCGGCTCTCGCCCTCCGCACCGAGCATGGCGGGGGAGAGCCGCAGCGTACTGCTGAGCGAGCAGGAGGCCGACCTCAGCTTGCTGGATGCCGTGGCCCTGGGCCTGCGCAACAACCGCAGCATCCAGAGCAGCTACCTGCGGCGCATCGCGCAGAAGTTCGACCTGCGGGTGGCGGAGGATGCCTTCTCGCCCAAGCTCTACATCAACGGCACCTACCGGGCCAACCGCAACCACCAGGACCGCTACCGCGACGGGCGCATCGGGCCCACCGCCGTGGTGCTCGGCGAGTACGGTACCCAGGTCGCCCTGAGCTGGAGCCATGGCTACAACGAGGCCGACGTGGCCGGGCGGCGGCGTAACGATGGCGTCGACCTGACGCTCATCCAGCCGCTGCTGCGCAACGCCGGGCGCGAGGTGAATCGGGCGCCGGTGCGCATCGCCCAACTCGCCGAGCAGGCCAATCGACTGGCGCTGAAGTCCAGCGTCTCGCAGACCATCACCGCCATCATCAGCGCCTACCGCAATCTGCTGCGGGCCCAGGAGCAGCTGCGTATCGCCCGTGCCGCGCTGGAGCGCACCCGCGAGCTGGTCAAGGTCAACCGCTCGATGATCGAAGCGGGGCGCATGGCCGAATTCGAGATCGTGCAGACCGAAGCCGACCTGGCGACCCAGGAGCTGGGCGTGGAGGAGGCCGCCAACCAGGTGGACACCTCGCGCCTGGAGCTGTTGCGCCTGCTGGCCCTGGACCTGTCCTCGCGCGTCCGCGCCAGCGACGAGCTGGGGGCCGAGCCCATGGAGGTGAACGGCGAACAGGCCCTGCGCCTGGCCGAGCAGCAGCAGCCGGATTACCTGCGCCAGCTGATCGCCCGGGAGCAGGCCGACCTCAACCTGGTGATCGCCGAGAACCAACGCTTGTGGGACGTGTCACTGGAAGTGGGGGGCAGCCAGCGCCAGGATCGCTACAGCTACCCCACCGCCAGCGGCTCCGACCGCTCCTGGGACAGCTACGCCGGCATCCGTGTGGACATCCCCATCGGCGACCTGTCGCGGCGCCAGGCGGAGGTGCAGGCGCGGGTCAACGTCGAGGACCAGGCCCTGCAGGTGGCCGATGCGCGGCAACTGCTGGAGCGCAACGTTACCGATGTGGTGCGCGACGTGGGCACCCGCTGGCGCCAGCTGGAGATCGCCAACCGCGCCCTGGCCCTGTCCCAGCGCAAGCTGGAGATCGAGCGGGAGAAGCTCGCCGCCGGGCGGTCCAGCAACTTCCAGGTGCTCAGTTTCGAGAACGACCTGCGCAATGCGGAAAACGCCCGCCTCAGCGCGATGCTGGCCTACCTGGAGGCGCAGACGCGCCTGGACCTGACCCTGGGCCTCACACTCGACCGATGGGACATTTCGCTCAATGACTACTGACCGTCGCGCCCTCATCCGCCGTGGGCTGTTCCTGATCCTGCCGCTGCTGCTGGTGGCCGGCCTGGCCTGGGGCCTGCGTGACGCCCCGGCGCGGGAGCCGGCAGGGCGCCACTGGGTAACGGTGCAGCCCGAGCCGCTGGAGCAGAGCGTGGGCCTGGTGGGGCGCATCGAGGCCGAGCGCACCCTGGTGCTGACTGCGCCCTTCGCCGGGCGGGTGGCCGAGCTGCCCGTGGCGCTCGGACAGCGGGTGAAGAGCGGCCAGTTGCTGCTGCGCATGGACACCGGCGAGACCGAGGTGCAGCAGCGTGAAGCCCTGGCCAGCCTGCTGCGTGCCCGGCGCACCCTGCAGGAGCTGGAGGACTGGGACAGCGGCGAGGAGATGACCCGCGCCCGGCGCACCCTGCGCAGTGCCGAACTGGCCCTGGCCAGCAGCGAGAAGAAGCTGGCCCAGACCCGCGCCCTCTATGAGCGCGGCATCATCCCGCGCAACGAGCTGGAAGACCTGGAACAGCAGGCCCGCCTCCAGCGCCTCGACCGTGAGGCCGCCGAGCGCGACCTGGCCCGCTCGCGCAATCGGGGCAGCGGTGAGTACCTGCAGATCGCCCGGATGGAGCTGACCAACGCCGAAGCGCGCCACGGGGCCCTGCAGGCCTTGCTGGAAGCCCGGGAAGTACGCGCACCCTTCGCCGGCATCCTGGTCGCGCCGCCGGGCAGCGGCACCCCCGAGGACGCCACCCGAGGTCCGGTCCAGGCCGGTGCCACGGTGACCCAGGGGGCGCCGCTGTTCGGTGTGGCCGGCATCGAGCGGCTGCGCATCGTCGCGCGGGTCTCGGAGCTGGACGTGAACCAGTTGCGGGAAGGCTTGCCGGTGCGGGTGGAGGGCGACGGCTTCGAGGGCGAGGCGCTGCAGGGCACGGTCAGCGTGGTCGGTGGGCAGGCCCTGGCGGGAAACGGGCAGGGCGGGGCCCAGTTCGAGGTGGTGGTGGCCGTCGCCGATCTCGACGAGGACCAACTGACACGCGTGCGCCTGGGCATGAGTGCGCGCTTGTCGATCCAGGTCTACAGCAACCCGTCGGCCCTGGTGCTGCCGCCCCGTGCCTTGCGCAACGAGGACGGGCGCTGGTGGGTGGACTACCGCGCCACCCCCGAGGCCGCCGTGCAGCGCCTGCAGGTGCGCCCTGGGCGGGCCACTCGCGGCGGCATCGAAGTCTTCGACCTGCAACCCGGGCAGGTGGCGCTGGACGGCTGAGCCACAGCTGCCCGTAGCTGCCGCGTAGCCCGGGCTTCAGCCCGGGACATAGCGCCGCCCCTCCAACGTTCGGCTCAAACCGCGGCCTGTATCGCACCCCCTGCAGCTCAGCAGACGAGAAAGATCGCCCAATAAAGGCGGCATAAGCCCACTTTTACCTTCCTGTTCCCGCCCGTCTCGCTGCCAATCCCCTCTCGACGCATTGCCAATCCGCCGTCGGTGCCCATCTTCCAACCACCCGTTCGTGCGCCATTCTGGTGCGGTGTCCCCAATGGAAACACGCCCCCAGCCCAGACCTGACGGGGCGGTCAGCGCGTGCTCGGGAGAAAGTGTGTAGGAAGTTCCCGTTCGCACCGCTTCGCTGGGGCGCTCTAGGTCGAGGGGGACCCATCTTTTGCTAGGTATGAATCGCAGTTCACCAACCTAATCTCAGTTCCGGCGCAACGACCTGGCAAAGCCCCACACGAGTTGGGGTGTAACGCCTACGGAAAGACGCCAACAGCAACGAACCCTGGCGAATCGGTAACCATGATCGCTACGCATTGGAACGCAGCAGGGAGGTGGCAACGGATGCTCCACGTCTTCGCCCACTTGGGCCACGCACCTATCACCCGCCGGGAATCTGCCGCCCGGCTCTTTCGCGACGAAGCTTGGACAACTGCCGGCTTCGTCGTGCTCGCACCGCCTGCGAGGCGGTATCGGCAGCACCCTGTCCAGGGCCTCGGGGCCCGGATCAATCGACAGCAGTGAACGATGGCCGCCCGACTCCGGGCGGCACGGTCAGCGCCTCGCCGGGGCGTGTGAAGGACGACAAGCGCAGCCAGGGATCGCTGCATTCTCGAGAGCCGACCTTCGCATTTACCGACGGGCCTGTGGAGCCTGGAGCGGGCAGTGTGCCGCCGTGATGGACCCGAATACCCAGCCAGCAGCTGCGGGTCGACCACGGAAGGGTTCGCACCAGGTTTGAAAAGCGGTCATGGGATCAACAGGAAGGTCTGAGTGGTTCATTCCCAGGTGACCAAAACAACCATGCTTTGCTTATCAACCAAGGAACGAAAAACAATGAAAATGTCCAAAATCTCCGTTGCTACCGCTGCCCTGGCCCTCTGCATGGGCGCTTCCTCCGCCATGGCGGTGACCATCACCCCGACCAACACGAAGTTCTCCGCCAAGGGTGTATCGGTTGTGAAGCCTGGCTTCCTCAGCCCGGTCACCTGCAACGTTGAATTCGTCGGCACGACCAATAACAACAACACCGCCACCATCACTGCGGTGAACATCACCGGCGGCGGTGCTTGCGGCCTGGCTGGTACCTCCGGCCTGCCCTGGACCCTGACCGCCACCAGCACCACCACCGGCACCGTCAGCGGCGTCAAGTTCACCTTGGCCGGTATCAACTGCAGCTCCTCGCCGGTGACCGTGAGCGGTGCCTGGAGCAACGCCACCAACACCCTGACCCTGACCCCGAACCAGGCCGTTGGCACCTGCACCATCCAGAGCCTGTCGGTAAGCCCGAACCCGGCCTTCACCGTCCTGCCCTGATTGCACCGGCCCTTCCCCTTGCGGGAAGGGCCGTTTCCAGCGATCCAACCCCATAACAATTGCGCGTACCCCGTACGCCCCGAGGCGATGCCCCGAACGAACGCCGGCCGTTGAGCGGTTGTACGTCGAGTGACTTGGAAGTCCGCCATCGGATGCACCAGCGCACAACAATAAGAACCCAGGAGTTGTCATGAAGCCGTTTGTCCCGTCATCCCAACGTAACGTCCCCGCCCTGCGCCGCTCGCTGCTCAGCCTCGCCGTGGTGGGTGCCCTGCTCGGCGTCCAGCAGGCCGAGGCCGGTGCCTTCGCCGTGCCTACCTACGGCACCCCTGGTTGGGGCCGTGCCTTCGCCGGTGGTTCCCTGTGGCACAACGATCCCTCTGCTGCTTTCAACAACCCCGCAGCCATGGCCTTCATCGAGCGCCCGGTGGGGCAGGTTTCGGCGATCTATGCCGACATCGACATGAAGTTCAAAGGCCAGGCCTATGACTATGAGGGCAACCCTCGTGTCGACTACGCCGATGGTGCTGATATTGGAACCTCGAACTATCAGTCGCTCGGCGATGGTGGCAACGGCGGGTTCAGCAAATGGTTGCCCACTCAATTCCTGGTCATTCCATTAGGCGATCGCTTTGCGTTCGGCTTGGGGCAGGTCGTACCCATGGGAATGCGCAGTACGTGGGACAAGAACTTCAAAGGTAAGGACTTCGCGCTGGACACCAAGATCGAAACGGCGGCCCTGGCAGGTTCGGTGTCGTTCAAGATCGACGACCAGTGGGCCATTGGTGGCGGTGTGGTAATTCAGCGTACTCAGGGATTCGTCAGTCAGAACGTTGACCTGATGGCCGCTGCGGGCGCCGCGCCTGACTCCTTTGCCAATGGCTTGCTGCACGCGGGAGCTAGTAAGGCAACGATGCGGGTGAAGGTGGATAACGTTTCGCCAGGTTGGTTTGCCAGTGTCGCCTGGAAGCCCACGGCTCGTGACACCCTGGGCCTCGCCTATCACGCCCGCATCAAGAACGAGCTGGAGGGGAAGTACAGCTGGCACTTCAATGATGCGACGGGGATTGCCCCCTTCGACTCTCCGAGCGTGATGAATCCCGACACCTTGGCTTTTTTCTATCCAGGGCTGGTCCTCAACCCCAATGGTGATGACGCCAAGTCCCGCATGGACATCCCGGCCATGGCGGTCCTCGACTGGGTCCACGACTTCAACGACAGCTTCAGCCTGGGTGCCAGTGTCACCTGGACCCAGTGGTCGTCCTTCGAGTCCCTCAAGCTCACCTCCAACGGCAACCTGATCGTCGACATTCCCTACAACTACAAGGACACCTGGATGTACTCGCTGGGCGGTGACTACCGCTTCAACGACCAGTTGACCCTGCGGGCGGGTGTGGCGCTGGACCAGACGCCGACCCGCAACTCCACCCGTGATGCGCGCATCCCGGATGGCGATCGGACCTTCGTGTCCATTGGTGGCAGCTACCGCTTCGGCTTCGACCCGAACCTCAGCGTGGACATGGCGTACTCCCGCCAGTTCGTCGACGAGGGCCGCCTGCGCACCGTCAACCAGCCGCGTCTCGGGGGCGGCAGCATCGACGGCAAGGTTGAATCCAAGGGCCAGATTTTCAGCGTTTCGGCCACCTACCTGTTCTAAGTCGCGGTCCCCCCGCGTCATATCCCTCACGGCCCGGTTCCCGGGGCATCGGGCCGATCCGGAACAGTAAGTGGACGTTTGGGCAGGCCGATCACCCGTGTCCTCACCACGGGTGGGCCTGCCTTTTTTTACGTTCCGGGCTTCCCACGCTGCAGCCGAAACCCGGCGGGGACGGACCCTCGCCCTCAGGGACGCTGCGGGTGCACCGACTGGCCGAACTGATTGCCCATGCGCACCGACGTCGCCGCCGGCGTGGCCAGGCCCATCTGGCCGGGCGCACTGCGCTCCAGGGGTGAGCGCTGCATCGCGGCATTGCGCCGGGCGGCCTCTTCGCCTTCAGGGTTGGCCAACCTTTCGGTCAGGCATTCATAGGACAGCGCCTTGTAGCCGTTGACTTCCACGTCCACGCAGCCGCCGCTGCGCGGGGCGTCGTCGGCCAGGACCGGGACGACGACCAGAAGGGCCAGGGTGCAGAACAGGGTACGCATGTGAACCTCCGGGAAAGGGGCATGGCAGCGACTCTACGCAAATCCCCGGGCCGCGCCAGCGATGGTTTTCTTGCAGGCTCCATCACACAAATGACATGAACGGCCGTCAGCATGACCCGCTAATCGGGACGACAGTGCCCGGCTGTTCAGCGTGGGTCGTTCACCCTATGTCTAACCGGGTCATGGCCGGGTTTTGCCTGCTGGCGGCGTGCTGGATGCTGGTGGCCAGCACCCTGTGCCGGGCCGAGGCGCCGGAGCGCCAGGTGGACTTCGACATCCCGGCCCAGCCGTTGGCGGCGGCGCTGGATCGCTATGGCACCGCCACCGGCCTGGCCGTGCTGGTGGACCGGGAGCTGACACGGGGGCGTCGTTCGGCGCCGCTGAGGGGGCGCTATGGCCTTCGCCAGGGATTGGAGCGGCTGTTGGCGGGTACCGGGCTGATGGCACTGCACGCCGGGAACGAGGGGTTCACCCTGGCACCGGCCCGCCTGGCGTCGACGGCTGCGTCACGCACGGCCCAGGCCCCGCGCGGCGTGGGCAGCTTCGCCCGGGTGCTGCAGACGGCCCTGGGCCGGGCACTGTGCACCGAGCCGCTGACCCGGCCCGGCCACTACCGCGCTGCGCTGCAGCTGTGGATCGGCCGGGGCGGGCGGGTCGAGCACAGTCGCCTGCTGGCCAGCACCGGTGACCTGATGCGGGATGCGGCGCTGGTGGAGCGCCTGAGGGACATGAGGACAGACAGGGCGCCGCCCTCGTCGCTGCCGCAGCCGATCACGGTGCTGGTGGTGCCGGAGTCGGCCGCCGGCATGGAGTGCGAAACGTGGATGAACGCGGCGGGAACATGAACGACAAGGCCCCCGGCCGGCTGCTGCGGGTCTTCCTGGCCTCGTACGAGCAGTTCCGGGTGCGCCTGCGTCGCCGCCTGGGGTCCGACGACCTGGCTGGCGACGTGCTCCACGAGACCTACCTGCGGGTCGGGCGCATGGACGAGCCCGAGGACCTGCAACGCCCCGACGCCTACCTCTACCGCATGGCGCTCAACGTGGCGGCCGACCGCCGCGCCCAGGACGCGCGACTGCTGACCGGCGCCGAGGTGCAAGTGCTGCTGGAAAGCGTCGAAGAGCCCCGCGACCCGGCAGCGATCGTCGGCGGCCAGGTGGAAATCCTCGCCCTGGTCGAGGCGCTGGCCGAACTCAGCCCGCGCCGCCGGCAGATCCTGGTGGCCTCGCGCATGGAGGAGGTCCCGCACCAGGAACTGGCCCGGCGCTTCAGCATCTCCACCCGCACGGTGGAGAAGGAGCTGAAGGCCGCCCTGGCGCATTGCGCCGGCCGGCTGGAAAGAAAAGTGGTGCAGCGGTTCGGTCCCGGCGCCGGAAAACAGTCCTAGAAGCAGGCACGCGCCGAATCGATTACCCAACCCGAGTCCCCGCGCTTGAACGACGACCTCCAGCCCCTGACCGACCCCGACGGCCACCATCCCCTGCGGGACGAGGCCCATGCCTGGTTGCTGCGCCTCACCTCGGGCGAAGCCACCGGGCGGGATGCCGAGGCCTTTCGCCAGTGGTGCGCGCGCAGCACCGCTCATGCAGCTGCGTTCCGCCAGGTCCATGGCCTGTGGCAGGCCCTGGGGCCGGCGGTCGAGCGCCTGGCCTCGCCAGCCGCGCCGGTGATTCCGCTGCCATCCCGTCGCATTGGTCGACGCGCTTTCCTCGGGGGCGCCATCGCGGCCTCGGTGGCGCTGGTCATGCTGCGGCCTGCCTTGCACGACCGAGGTGACTACAGCACCGCCGTGGGTGAGCAGCGCCGCATCGAAGCGGGCGAGGGGCTGGTGCTGGAACTGAACACCGATACCCGCATCAAGCGGCAGGCGACGGGTGCCGGCCGGGTGAACCTGGAAGTGCTCGAAGGCGAAGTGGACGTACTGGCCCGCGTGCCGGTGCGGATCCTCGCTGCCGGCGGCACGGTGGACGCCCAGGGCGCGCGCTTCAACCTGCGCGCGCGGGAAGGGCAGGTGTGCGTCACCTGCCTGGCAGGCAACCTCTCACTGGTGCTGCAGGGCCATGCCCTGGTGCTCCCGGCGGGGCGCCAGCTGCGTTATGACCCGCAGCAGCGGGGCGAGCCGCAGCCCTTCGACGCGGAGCAGGTCACCGCCTGGCGACGGCAGATGCTGGTGTTCGACGACACCCCGCTGGCCGAGGTGATCGACGAGATCAACCGCTACCGCCCCGGGATGATCCTGCTGCTCAATGCCCAGCTCGGCCAGCGCCGGGTGCAGGCCCGCTTCCGCCTCGATCAGTTGGCCCAGGTGGCGGGGTTGATCCGCGATGCCTACGGCGCCCGGGTGGCCGAGCTGCCGGGTGGGGTGTTGCTGGTCGGCTAGCGCTTCAGCGTGGCGTGAGCAGTGCCTTGATGTGCCCGTCCAGTTGCTTCTGCTGGCTGATCCGCTGGTCGGCCTCACGAAGGATGGCGACGGCAGCGGCTGTGGCCTCCGGGTGGTGGCGCAGCGACAGGCAGGTCACGTCCATCCAGATGCAGTCGCCATCGGCCTTGCGCACCTGGACGTAGCCGACTTTTTTCGTGCGAGGTCTCCCAGCAGGCATGCACTGCCGGCCATCTCCTCGGGTGAGGCCAGCAGCAGGCTGCAGTGGCGACCGAGCACCTCGTCCGGCCCATAGCCCAGCAACTCCAGCAGGGGTGGGTTGGCAGAAGCGATCAGACCGTTGGCCTGGGTGTAGAGCAACGGCAGTTGCAGGCGCAGGGCGTCTGCCAACTGGGTGTCCGGTGGGGTGGCTGGTTTGTTCGGGTCGTCCACGTCGTTCTCCCCTCGGGTTGCAGGGCGCCTGGGCCCGGTTCAACGGGCCTGCAGGGTGCTGGTGAAGCGCTGGATGGTGTCGACCACCCGCTGGGCGCCGTCCTGGATGCTCTGGATGGCTCGGCCTGCTTCGTGGGCCAGTTGCACGCCCTGGTCCACCTTTTCGCAGCTCTCGCGCATGCTGCTGACGGCTTCCTGGGCCAGCTCATGGTTGCGCTTGACCACTTCGACGATCTCCTCGGTGGCCCGTGCGGTGCGGGCCGCGAGATTGCGCACCTCGTCGGCCACCACCGCGAAGCCCCGGCCCTGTTCGCCGGCGCGCGCTGCTTCGATGGCCGCGTTGAGGGCCAGCAGGTTGGTCTGGTCGGCAATGCCACGGATGGACTGCACGATGCTGTTGATCACGTCGGACTGCTGGCTCACTGCGCCGATGCGTTCGGCGGCATGGTTCAGCTCGCCGGCAATGCCCTGGACCAGCGCCACGGTACGGTTCACCACCTCCGCGCCGCCCTGGGCCTCGGCATCGGTCTGCCGCGCGGTGTCGTACGCCACATGGGCGGCTTCCGACTCGGCCTGCTGCTCCAGCACTTCGGCGGTGATATCGGAGGCGAACTTGACGATCTTGTACAGCTTGCCCCGGGTGTCGAAGACCGGGTTGTAGCTGGCTTCCAGCCAGATCACGCCGCCGTGACGATTGCGCCGCTCGAAGCGACCGCTGACGTACTCCCCCCGGTTCAACCGCTGCCAGAACTGCTGGTAGGCCGGACTGCCGGACTCTTCATGGGAGCAGAAGATCCGATGGTGCTGGCCGACCACCTCCTGTTTGCGGTAGCCGGTAACGGCGAGGAAGTTTTCGTTGGCGGCGACCACCTCGCCAGCCGGGTTGAACTCGATGACCGCCATGGAGCGGTTGATGGCGTTGATGATCGCGTCCTCCTCGTGCTCATGCAGGAGGTTGGCGCTGATGTCGGTGGCCAGCTTGATCACCTTGGTGACCCGCCCTGTGGCGTCGCGTACCGGGTTGTAGGTGGCCTCCAGCCACACGTCGCGCCCTTGCTTGTCCAGCCGCAGGAAGCGTTCGCGGATGAACTCGCCCTGGGCCAACCGCTCCCAGAAGCGCCGGTATTCGACGCTGTTAGCCAGTTCCGGCTCGCAGAACATGCGGTGGTGCCGGCCGACGATCTCGTCCAGGCGGTAGCCCATGGTGCGCAGGAAGTTGTCGTTGGCCTTGACGATGGTGCCGTCGGGCAGGAACTCGATGATGGCCTGGGAGCGGTCCAGCGCCTCGCGCAGGGCGGTGGCTTCAGCCAGGTCATCCTGGCACTGGGCAAGTTCGTTCTTGATGGCTGCACTGAACAGGATCATCTCGCTTCGCTCCAAGGTGGCGTCGGGTGTGCGGGTTCTAAACGCACGCCCGGATTCAAAAGGGCCCACCGGCACCGGCGACGGAGTGGGGAAGTCGCCGACGACGTGTCGATGGGCCGCGAACTCAGGGGCGGTCGCCCCTCAGGATGTAGGCCGGGATCTGCTCCAGGGGGATTTCCCGGTGCACCGCGTCCAGCTTGCGGGCCTCCTTGGGCATGCCGTAGACCACGCAGGTGGCTTCGTCCTGCCCGAGGGTGTAGGCCCCGGCCTCGTACATTTCCCGCAGCCCGCGGGCACCGTCGTCGCCCATGCCGGTCATGATGATGCCGGTGGCGTTGGCCCCCGCCGCGCGGGCGGCAGAGCGGAACAGCACGTCCACCGAAGGCTTGTGCCGGGACACCGGCGGGCCGTCGACGATGTCCACCACGTATTGCGCACCGTTGCGCTTGAGCAGCATGTGGCGGCCACCGGGGGCGATCAGCGCGCGGCCCGGAATCACCCGGTCGCCGTGGCGCGCCTCGCGCACCTCGATCTGGCACAGGGCGTCCAGTCTCGCGGCAAAGGCCGCGGTGAACTTCTCCGGCATGTGCTGGACGATGACGATGCCCGGGCAGACCCGGGGCAGTGCGGTGAGCACCTGCTCCAGGGCCTGGGTGCCGCCGGTGGAGGTGCCCAGGGCGACGATGCGTTCGGTGGTGCGGGTCATGGCGGCCGGGCCGCCGGCCGGCAGGATGGCGTCGGCAGTGAGCTTGGGCGCCAGGGCGGGTGCAGGGGCCGATGCGCTGCCGGGCATGCGCTTGAGGCGGGCCTGCGATGCGGCCTTGATGGCGCTCACCAGTTCTTCGGTGGCTTCGACGAGGAACTGGCGCAGGTTGCCCTGGGGCTTGGTGACGATGGCCACGGCACCGGCGGCCAGGGCCTCCATGGTGGTGGCCGCGCCTTTCTCGGTCAGGGTCGAGCAGATCACCACCGGTGTGGGGTGCTCGGCCATCAGCTTCTTCAGGAAGGAGATGCCGTCCATGCGCGGCATCTCCACGTCCAGCACGATCACATCCGGCCAGTTGCGGTTCATCCGCTCCAGCGCGAAGAGCGGGTCGGCGGCTGCGCCGATCACCTCGATGCCGCTGTGGCCGGACAGGCTGCCGGTCAGTACCTGTCTCACGACTGCGGAGTCGTCGACGATCATCACCTTGATCTTGTTCATGGCGAGCAGGCCTCGTAGCGCCGACTGGCAAGTTGTTGCGGATTGGGGTGGCGGAGCGCGATGTTGCCGCTCCACACGTCGAAGATCAGGTTGCGGTAGCCCTCGCCGCCCACATGGCGGGCTTGGCAGGTGAGGCCATGGGCGGCCAGCAGGGCCAGGCCGGCCTCGATGTTCTGCTGGCCGATGTGCCGGCGCTCGCGGGCGCCGAGCATGTTGCCGCCGCCGAACAGGCTGATGCGGTAGTCCGTGGCGCGGGTGCCGCTGTTGCGGATCTCCTGCAGCAGCAGGCGCAGGGCGGCATCGGCGTAGCGCCCGTCCGGTTCCACCCCGGGGTGGCGGCAGGCCGGCAGCATGTAGTGGCACATGCCCCCCAGGAGCGCCTCGCGGTGCCAGAGCACGATGGAGACGCAGGAGCCCAGCAGCGTGCGCAGGCGGGTGTAGCGGTCGCCGAAGTACAACTCGCCCGGCTGCAGGAACACCTCGATGACGCCCTTGGGCTTACGCATGGGGCCTCCGGTAGATCGAAGGGCGTACGGATTGCAGCTCTTCGCTGATGCCGTTGAGGCTTTCCGAATGGCTGACCAGGAAGTAGCCCCCCGGGCGCAGGCGTGCGCACAGCCGTTGCACCACCTGGCGCTTGGTGTCGGCGTCGAAGTAGATCATCACGTTGCGCAGGAAAATCACATCGAACACGCCCACGTCCGGCAGCGTGTTGTTGAGGTTGATCTGGCGGAACTGCACACGGCGCTTGAGGGCCGGGTCCAGGGTGAACAGCCCCTCGTTGCTGCCGGTGCCCCGCAGGCAGAAGCGCTGGCGCAGGTTGCCGGGGATGCCTTCGGCGTCCTCCAGCGGGTAGAGCCCGGCCCGGGCCTTGTCGAGGATGCGCGTGCTGATGTCCGAGGCGAGGATCTCCCAGGGGCGGCTTGCAACGGCATCGGCCAGCAGCAGGGCCAGGGTGTAGGGCTCCTCGCCGCTGGAGCAGGCAGCGCTCCAGATGCGCAGCGGGCCGCTGCCGCTGCGCAGCTCGGTGCCCAGCTTCTCGCGCAGGAACTCGAAGTGCTTGGGCTCGCGGAAGAAGTAGGTCTCGTTGGTGGTGAGGAGGTCGACGGCGATCTGCAGCTCCTCCTTGTCCTTCATCAGCAACTGGTAGTAGTCGCCGTAGCTGCCCAGGCCGAAATGGCGCAGGCGCTTGTTCAGCCGGCCGGCGATGAGCTGGCGCTTGGCCTCCGACATGGCGATGCCGGCGATCTCGTGGATCATTCCGCGGAACTGCTGGAACTCGCGGTTGGAGATGCTGAGATCGGTCATGGCGGGCTCCTGTTCAGGCCGACTGTTGCAGGTCACTGGCGTTGCCGACGTCGGCCAGGCGTTGCAGATCATCCAGGGACAGCGCCTGGCCGATGTTCAACAGCACCACCAGGTGCCCGTCGAGCTTGGCCATGCCGTGGATGAAATCGGTGCGGATGCGGGCACCGAAGCGGGGGGCCGGCTCGATGTCCTGGGCGGCGATCTCGATCACGGCGTTAACCGCTTCGACGACGATGCCCATCACCTGGCGCAGCTCATCACGCTCCACTTCCAGGATGACGATGCAGCTGCGGCGGCCGATGACGGTCTGCCCGGCGCCGAAGCGCTGGCGCAGGTCCATGATCGGGACGACCCCACCGCGCAGGTTGATCACCCCCAGCACGCAGGACGGCATCATCGGCACCGGGGTCAGGTGGCCGTACTCGATGATCTCGCGGACGCTGCGGGTGCCGACGGCGAACACTTCGTCGGCCAGGGTGAAGGTCAGGTACTGCTGGGGCGCATCCGGCTGGGTAGCGTCGCCGGGGCGGCTGAAGAAGCTGGACATGCTTCGCTCCTGGGGGCACCGGTGGGTGCCCCGGTCACGGTATCGAGAGGTCGGGTCAGTGCTGGAAGCGGACGAAGCCAGCCGGTACCGCGTCGTCGAAGTCACTGTCGCTTTCGTCAACGACCGGGCGGGAGACCTTGCGCGCTGCGCTCGCCTTGCCCTTGGCACCGACATCACGGCCGCCCTTGCCACCGTTGTTGACCTTGAAGAAGTCCATCAGCTGTTGCAGCTGCTCGGCCTGGCCGCTCATTTCCTCGGCGGTGGCGGCCAGCTCCTCGGCGGAGGAGGCGGACTGCTGGGTGATCTCGCTGAGCTGGCTCATCGCCGTGTTGATCTGGCTGACGCCGGTGGTCTGCTCTTCCGAGGCGGCGGCGATCTCCTGCACCAGGTCGGAGGTCTTGGCGATGGAGGGCACCATCTGGTCCAGCAGGGTGCCGGCGCGTTCGGCCAGGGAGACGCTGCTCTTGGCCACTTCGCTGATCTCCTGGGCAGCCACCTGGCTGCGCTCGGCCAGCTTGCGCACCTCGGCGGCCACTACCGCGAAGCCCTTGCCGTGTTCACCGGCCCGTGCGGCCTCGATGGCGGCGTTGAGTGCCAGCAGGTTGGTCTGGTAGGCGATGTCGTCGACGATGCTGATCTTCTCGGCGATGGTCTTCATGGCCGACACGGTGTCGCGCACGGCCTGGCCACCTTCGTTGGCCTCGCGGGCGGCCTTGCCGGCCATGCCGTCGGTGACCTTGGCGTTCTCGGTGTTCTGCGCGATGGAGGCGGACATCTGCTCCATCGAGGCACTGGTTTCTTCCACCGAAGCCGCTTGTTCCGAGGCGCCCTGGCTCATGCTCTGGGCGGTGGCGGAGATTTCCTCCGAGGCGCTGCTGAGGGAGTCGGCGTTGCTGCGCACCTCACCGATGATCTGGCCGAGTTTCTCCACCATGGTCTTGATGGCAGCCAGCATGCTGCTGGTATCGCCAGGCTTGGTGTCCACGGTGGTGGTCAGGTCGCCGGCGGCGATGCGGCTGACCACATCGGCGGCGTAGGCCGGTTCACCACCCAGTTGGCGCAGCAGGTTGCGGGTGATCAGGCCGCCTATCAGCCCGATCACGATCAGGGTGATGACGGACACGGTGATGGAGATCAGCGTGGCCTGCTGGCGAGTGGCCTCGGCGCTGAGACCCGCGTCATTGGCCATCTTCACGTTGTAGTCACGGTGCTTGTTCAGTGTGTCTCGCAGCGGATTGATGACGTTCAGGGTCAGGTGGATCATCCCGTCACGGGCTTGCTCGTTCTGGTTGGTACGCGACAGCACCAGGACCGCCTCGGCGCCTTGCAGGAACTCGCTGATGCCCTTGCGATCAGCGTCCAGCAGTTGCCGGTCCTCATCATCGGCGAGCAACTTGGCGTAGTCGTCGATGGCAACCTGGATGTCATCGCGGTTGGTTTTGATGGTGGCGTCGATCTCCCCCATGGTCTTGTCGTCAGTGGTGAGGATGTGGGTGTAGACCAGCTGGATCTGGGTGTTGACCGCATTGCGCAGCTTGTTCAAGGCCACGATGCTCGGGACCGAGTTGACGTTGGCGAAGTTGGCTGCGGTGTAGACCTGGTTCATCTGCTGGTAGGCGATCCCGGAGAGCAGGATGATGCCGAGCAGGGCGGACATCACCAGGAGGATCATTTTTTTGCTGATGGTCATTTTCAGGACTCCTGTGCGCGTCTGCGCAATCAGACGAGGGACAGTCGGGGGGTGTTGCGCTGGCCGGCCAGGGCGGCGATCTGGTCGACGTTCAGCACCTGCTCCATGCGCAGCAGGGTGAGAAAGCGTTCGTCCACACGGGCGAGGTCTTCGATGTATTCCGGGGGTACGCGGCTGCCGAAGGCCGGGGCCTGGCGCAGGGCGGGCGGCTCGATCTCGGCGACGGCGGTGACGGCATCCACCAGGGCGCCCATCAACTGGGCCTCCTCGCCGTCCTGCAGCTCGATGATGACGATGCAGGTGCGCGGGCCCAGCTCGGTGCTGCCGAGGCCGAAGCGCTCGGCGAGGTCGATGATCGGCACCACGGCGCCGCGCAGGTTGATCACCCCACGCACCAGCGGCGGCATCATCGGCACCTGGGTGATGGCGTGGAATTCGAGGATCTCCCGCACGTAGCGGGTGGCGACACCGAACAGGTCACGGCCGACCCGGAAGGTCAGGTACTGGCGTTGTTCTTCGCCTGATTGCAATGCGAGGTCGAGGTTCATGGTGTTCAGCTCCTGAAGCGGATGAAACCGCCTTCCTGTTCATCACCCTGGAGCGACGAGTTGCTGCGGTGAGAAGGCGATACCGAGTACGAAGACCGGGAAGCGCTGGCTGATCCATTTGAAGTGTTCAACTGGAAGAACCGCATCAGGTCCTGCAGGTTGGTGGACTGCACGGTCATCTCTTCGGAGGTGGCTGCAAGCTGTTCCGAGGCGGCGGCGTTCTGCTGGGTGATGTCACTGAGCTGTGTCATGGCGTCACTGATCTGGTTGACGCCAGTGGTTTGCTCTTCCGAGGCAGCAGAGATTTCCTGGACCAAGTCGGAGGTCTTGGTGATCGAGGGCAGCATCTGGTCGAGCAGGGTGCCGGCGCGTTCGGCCAGGGAGACGCTGCTCTTGGCCACTTCGCTGATCTCCTGGGCGGCCACCTGGCTGCGTTCGGCCAGCTTGCGCACCTCGGCGGCGACCACCGCGAAGCCTTTGCCGTGTTCGCCTGCTCGGGCAGCCTCGATGGCGGCGTTGAGGGCCAGCAGGTTGGTCTGGTAGGCGATGTCGTCGACGATGCTGATCTTGTCGGCGATGGTCTTCATGGCTGACACGGTGTCGCGTACGGCCTGGCCACCTTCGTTGGCTTCCCGAGCAGCCTTGCCGGCCATGCCGTCGGTGATCTTGGCGTTCTCGGTGTTCTGGCTGATGGAGGCGGACATCTGTTCCATGGCGGCGCTGGTCTCTTCCACCGAGGCGGCCTGGCTGGAAGCGGCTTGGCTCAGGTTCTGTGCCGTAGCGGAGATTTCTTCAGCGGCGCTGCTGAGCATGCTGGTGGACTGGTGTACCTGGCCGATCACGTCGGCGAGCTTGCGCACCGTGGTATTGAGTGACTGCTGCAGTTCGTCGAGGTGACCGTTGTAGCGTCCGCTCATGGTGCGGGTCAGGTCGCCATCGGCCAGCCCCTCGATGACGCTCATGGCTTCACGCAGTGGGGCAATGATGGCCTCCAGTGTGTCGTTGATACCGTTGACGATGCGGCGGAAGTCCCCCTGGTGCCGGCCGGCGTCGGCACGCACATCGAGGCGGCCGTCCAGGGCGGCCTGGCTGAGCATCTGGGTGTCTTCGATCAGCGCCCGGATGTTGCCGCGCAGGGTCTCGATGGTGTCGTTGATGAAGGCTTTCTTGCCCGGGAACTGCTCCAGCGGTGCGGTGAGGTCGCCTTCGCCGAAGGACTTGACGCAGGCCATGGCCTTCTTCTTCACGCTGATATGCCCGGCGACCATCGCGTTGATACCGCGGGCGATCTCGGCGTAACTGCCCTGGAAGCGTGCAGCGTCGATCACCACATCGATGTCACCCTTGTCGTGCTCGTCGGACATGTGGCGCATTTCGCTCATCAGGCCGGTGATGTTGCGGCGCAAGGTCTCGATGTTGTCGTTGATGAAGGCCTTCTTGCCGGGGAAGGATTCCAAAGGAGCGCTCAGGTCGCCTTCGGCGATGGAGCGGACGCAGGCCATGGCCTTCTTCTTCACCTCGATGTGGCTGGCCACCAGTGCATTGATGCCTTGGGAAACCTCACCGTAGAGGCCGGGAAGCCGGGTGTTCAGGATGACGTCGATATCCCCGCGTGCATGCTCGTCGCAGACGTGCCGGAGGTCCTGGGCAAGCCCATCAATCTGGGTTCCGATCTGGTGCAGGTGGTCGCGCAGAGATCCGCTGGTGGCTGGACTAGCGGGTCTTGCAATGGTCTCTCCGCGTGACAGCTGCTCGGCGAGTGCCAGCAAAGCCTGGGGTTCGTCACCCAGCTTGCGAGCCAGTGTGCCGTGCAGATACAGCCCCTGAACGCCTACGGCAACGGCTGCCAGAATGGCCAGCGGCACAGCGGTGCTGGAGGCCAGGCCCGAAGCCAGGGCGAGTAACGCGAGTACGGCGGTTGTGGTCAGGGCCAGGATGCGGAGAGAGAGGTTCATTGCAGGGCACTCCTCGGTTGGTTGGGCTGGCTGGCGCCGGGGCGGCCAGGCTGCGCGAACTGGGCGAGCAGGCCGGGGATGTCGAGGATCAGCGCCACCGCGCCGCTGCCGAGGATGGTGAAGCCGGACAGCGACGGGACCTGGCCGAATACCTTGCCGAGGGGCTTGATGACGGTCTGGAACTCGCCGTGGAGCTGGTCCACCACCAGGCCGGCGCGGACCCCGGCGTAGCTGACCACCACCACGTTCTCCCGGCGGGGCCGCAGGCTGGCTTCCTCGAACAGGTTGCGCAGGCGGATGAAGGGCAGCACGTCGCCGCGCAGGTCCAGCTGGTCGAGGTCGTCCAGCTCGCTGCTGGGCAGCTCGATGCATTCCTCCACCATGTCCAGGGGCACCACGTAGCTGGAGCTGCCGACGCCGATCAGGAAGCCGTCGATGATGGCCAGGGTCAGCGGCAGGCGGATGCGTACGCAGGTGCCGGCGCCCAGTTGGCTGTCCAGCTCCACCGTGCCGCGCAGGGCGGTGATGTTGCGCTTGACCACGTCCATGCCGACGCCGCGGCCGGAGAGGTTGCTGATCTGGTCGGCGGTGGAGAAGCCGGGCTCGAAGATCAGGTTGAAGGTGTCCTTGTCCGAGAGCTGCTGGCCTTCGGTGATCAGGCCGCGCTGCACGGCCTTGGCGATGATCTTCTGCGGGTTGAGGCCGCCGCCGTCGTCGCTTACTTCGATGACGATGCCGCCGGCCTCGTGGTACGCGTTCAGGCGCACCACGCCCTGCAGGGGCTTGCCGCTGGCGCGACGTTGCTCGGCCGGCTCGATACCGTGGTCCATGGCGTTACGCACCAGGTGGGTGAGGGGGTCGCCGATCTTCTCCACCACCGTCTTGTCCAGCTCGGTGTCACCGCCGCTGATGTGCAGGACGATGTCCTTGCCCAGCTCCTTGGAGACGTCGCGCACCACCCGCTGGAAGCGGTTGAAGGTGGCGCCGATCTGCACCATGCGCAGGGTCAGGGCGGAGTCGCGGACTTCCTCCACCAGGCGCGAGAGGGTCTCGGCGGACTCGCTCATGTTCACCAGGCCGCAGCCCTGGGCGAGCATGCGGGTGTTGGCGCCGGCGATGATCAGCTCGCCCACCAGGTTGATCAGCTGGTCCAGCTTGCCGGCGTCGACGCGGATCAGGTTGGCGTCGCCGCTGGCGCGGGCGGTTTCCTTGAGGGCCTTGCCGACGGCGGCGGTCTCGCCCGGTTCGGAGGCGGCGGCCGGTGCCTCGGGGCTGGAGGCGGCCTGGGCGTCATTGGCCGGTGGGGCATCGAGGCTGGCCAGTTCGGCTTCGCTCAGGGTGCCGCAACGCAGCAGGCGCTGGCGCTGGGCCTCGCCTTCATCGGTCTGCTCGGCCAGCAGTTCGGCGTAGCGGGCGAGGGGCGCGCCGGGCGGCAGGATGCGGATGCGGCCCTCTGCGCGGACGAAGTCGAAGGCGCCTTCGAGCACCGCCTGGTCAGCCTCGGTGGTGAAGGCCACTTCCAGGCCCAGGTAGCAGGCTTCGGGATCGAGGGCCTCGAAGCTGGGCAGGTGGTCGAGCACCGGTTCGATGTGCAGCAGGTCGCCGAAGGTGACGAGGTAGCGCAGGAAGGACACCGGGTCCATGCCGTCGCGCAGGCTGTCGGCACCGAAGCGCAGGGACAGGTGCCAGTGCTGGCTGGCGACGCCATCGTGGGGGGCGGCTGCGCATTCGGAAGGCGTTTCGGCGGTGGCGGCCGGGGTGCTGTTCAGGTACTGGCTGAGGCGTTGCACCAGTTCGGCTTCGTGGATGCCCATCACTTCCGGCAGCTCGGCCAGGTCGCGGCCCTCGGCGAGGTGGTTGACCAGGCCGGCCAGGTGGTCGCCCACCAGCAGCATCAAGGCACTGAGGTCGGCGCTGAACGGCAGTTCGCCGGCGCGGACGCGGTCCAGCACGCTCTCGGCCACGTGGGTGAAGGCGACGATGGAGTCGAAGCCGAACAGCCCGGAGGAGCCCTTGATGGTGTGGGCGGCGCGGAAGATGGCGTTGATCAGTTCGGGATCTTCCGGGGATTGCTCGATCTGCAGCAGGGCGTCTTCCATCTGCTGCAGCAGTTCCCGGCTTTCGGCGATGAAGGTGCCGATCACGCTGTCGAGGTTCATCAGTGCAGCCCTCCGATGGGGAGCAGTTCACGCAGGCCGCTCAGTTGCAGGATCTCGGTCATGGCCGGGCTGGCCCCTTCGAGGCTGAGGTTGACGTGTTGGCGCCGAGCCTCCTGGCAGGCTGCCAGCAGCAGCTGCAGGCCGGCGCAATCCACTTCCTCGATGGCGCTGAGGTCCAGGTGCAGGGCCACGGCGCCTTGCAGGGCGTTGGCCAGCAGCAGCTTGGTGTCGGCGGCGGTGTAGATGGTCAGCGCGCTGTCCAGGGCCAGGCGGCGGCTGCCATCGGGGGATTCCAGGGTGCTCATGACAGTCTCCCGATCACGGCAGGATCAGCTTGGAAACGGCCGTCAGCATCTGGGCCGGCTGGAAGGGCTTGACCACCCAGGCCTTGGCCCCGGCGGCCTGGCCTTCGGACTTCATGGCGTCGCCGGCCTCGGTGGTGAGCATGATCACGGGGGTGAACTTGTAGGCCGCCAGTTGCTTGACGTTCCTCAGGAAGGTGAGGCCGTCCATGTTCGGCATGTTCACGTCGCTGATGATCAGGTGGACCTTGCGGCCGTCCAGCTTGGTCAGCGCGTCCTTGCCGTCGACGCCTTCGAGCACGTCGTAGCCGGCGTTTTTCAAGGTCATGCCCACCACCTGGCGGATGGAGGCGGAGTCGTCGACGATGAGAATGGTCTTGGCCATGATCTGTCCTCAGAAGAAGGTGATGTCGGAAGCGGAGTCGCTGGCGCCACTGGCGGTGCTTTGGCTGCTCTTGCGGCCTTGGTGGATGGCGTGCTGTTCGGGGGTGGTGTAGGTGCGGGAGAGCTCGTCGAGCCAGGAGCGGGCGTCCACGTGGCGGGCGTCGTCCTCCTCCAGGTGCTGGGCCAGGCGGCTGATGTCGTCGCGCATGTGGCCGAGCATCTGGCTGACCCGGTCCTGGAACTGCAGGGCCACCAGCACCTCGGAGATTTCCTCGCCGACCACGGCGTTGTCGTTGCGCAGGGCGTTGCCCTGTTCCACCAGGCGGGTGGCGCCGGAGCGGAACTGGGCGATCACCTGGCGGATCACCTGGCTGGCGTTCTCCAGGGTTCCGGCATCGCGGGTGGCGTGTTCGTTGGAGACCTGCAGGGTGCGCTCGATGGCGCCACTGACGGTCTCTATGGTGTCGCCGATGCGCTTGCCGGTTTCCTCGGAGAGGGTGGAGAGCTTGCGCACTTCGTCGGCGACCACGGCGAAGCCGCGTCCGGCTTCACCGGCGCGGGCGGCTTCGATGGCGGCGTTGAGGGCCAGCAGGTTGGTCTGCTTGGCCACGTCGCCCACTTCCTTGGCCATGGTGCGCAGCTGGGCGGTGTAGCTGTTCAGCCGCTCCACCTCCTGCAGCAGGCTCTCCTTGCTGGAGAGCGCCAGGCGCAGCTGGCTGACGATGTCTTCCAGCTCCACTTCGCTCTGGGCCAGCAGGGTGACCAGGGCATCGCTGTCGGCCTGCATGCCGCTGGAGACGGCGTCGCTGATGCGGCCGGCGAGGCGGGCGAAGCGCTCGGCGAGGGCTTCGATGGCGGTCTGGGTCTGGTGGCGGGCGGATTCGATCTGGGCCGACCAGATGGGGGCGATGCGGGTGCACAGCTCCGGCAGCCCCTGTACATGGCGCTCGGCCTCCTGGCGGGCACCTTCGGCCAGGGCCTCGTCATGGGTGCGGTGCAGGGCCTGCTGGTGGGCGCCGTCACGCTGGGCGATGACGACCCACAGCAGCAGCGTGGGCGCCACGGCCGCCAGGGCCCAGGCCGGGGAGGGGAACTGGCTGGCCGTCCAGAACAGCACCGCGCAACCGGCACCGCAGAGTGCGATGGGCAGCCAGGGGACGCTGGAAGTAGGGTTCGGGCTCGTCACGGTCGCGCTCCTTGAGGACACTCGACCCGCAGCGGCAATGCGTTGCGGGGTTGTGTCCAGCATGGGCGCGGGGCGTGATCGGCCCTATCGTCCTATCCCGGTGATGGCCTCGGGACATCCTGCTTTTTTGTAGGGATTTCCCGAGGGGCCGCGTGATGGCGGGCCGTCGGATGTGGCGGGGCAGACGGCCCGGTCAGGCCGTCAGGCCGTGGGTCATGGCGTACTTGATGATGTCGGCGTTGCAGGTGAAGCCCATCTTCTCCATCAGCCGGGTCTTGTGGGTGCTGACGGTCTTGTTGCTGATCACCAGCTGGTCGGCGATCTGGTTGACGCTGAGGCCCTGGGCCAGCAGGCGGAGGATCTGGAACTCGCGGTCGGAGAGCTGAGCGGCCGCGTCGTCCGTGGGGCTGCTGCTGGCGAAGGCGAGCTGCTCGGCGATGCGCGGGTCGAGGTAGCGGCCGCCGCTGGCCACCCGGTGGATGGCAGCCAGCAGGGTTTCCGGGTTGTGGTCCTTGGTCAGGTAGCCGCTGGCCCCGGCACGCAGGGCGCGTTGGGCGATCTGCGCCTCGTTGTGCATGCTCAGCACCAGGATCGGCAGGCGCGGGTAGCGGCCGTGCACGCGGCTGATCAGGTCCTCGCCGCTGAGCCCGGGCATGCTCATGTCCAGCAGCAGCAGGTCGAATTCCTCCGCCCGCAGCTGCTCCAGCACCTGGGCGCCGTTCTCCGCTTCGGCTGCCACCTGCAGGCGGGCGTCGAACTCGATCAGCTGCTTGAGGCCGCCGCGCATGATGGCGTGGTCGTCGGCAATGAGGATGCGGGTCATGGGGACTCCGAAGGCTCGTTGACGGGGAAGGTGGCCTGCACCGTGGTGCCCTGGCCCGGGTGGCTGAAGATCACCACCTCGCCGCCCAGGCTGGTGCCGCGCTCGCGCATGCCGGCCAGGCCCAGGGAGCGCTTGCCGACCTTGGTCGGGTCGAAGCCGTGGCCGTTGTCGGTGATGTCCAGCACGTAGCGGTCGTCGAGCCGCTCCAGGCTGATCACCGCGCGGCTGGCGCCGGAATGGCGGGCGATGTTGGTCAGCGCCTCCTGGACGATGCGGAAGGCGGTGGTGGCCTGGCTGTCGTCCAGCGCCGGCGCGCCGCTGTGGGCCACCAGCTCGCAGGCGATCTGCGTGTGGTGGCTGCGGAATTCGTCGATCAGCCATTCCAGTGCGGGGTACAGGCCCATGTTGAGGGCGGCGGGCCGCAGGCTGGTGGCGATGGAGCGAACCACGCCGATGGTGCGGTCGCACAGGGCCATGAGCCGCTCCACGCCCTCGCCGAGCCCCGGTGCCTGCTCGCCGTGCCGCAGGCGCAGCAGGGAGATGCCCATGCGCAGGGCGGTGAGGTGCTGGCCGAGTTCGTCGTGGATTTCCCGGGCGATCAGCTTGCGCTCCTCCTCGCGGGCGCTTTCCCGGCGGCTGGACAGCTCGCGCAGCTGGCGGTTGCTGGCCGCCAGGCGCCGTTCGGCCTTGCGGATGCCGCTGATGTCGCGGGCCACGGAGATGACGCTGGTCACCTCGCCCTCGGCATTGCGCTCCGGCACCAGTTGCATGAGGTAGTGGATCTGCTGGTCGCTCGGGCCGTCGATGCCGTGGATCAGTTCCTCCTCCATGGACTCGCCGGTGGCGGCCACCTCGCGCACCAGGTCGGCCATGATGTCGACCTGCGAGTTGTCGCCGAAGGCTTCCCGTGCCGGGCGGCCGCGGGCTTCCACCAGGGGCAGGCGGCACAGCGCCTCCAGGGCCGGGTTGGCGTAGATTAGGCGGAAGTCGGGGGTCAGCCGGCCGATGGCGTCGGGGGTGTTCTCGATCAGCGCGCGGAACTGCCGCTCGTTGCGCAGCAGGGCGTCGGCGATGCGCCGCTGCTCGGTGAAGTCGTGGATCAGCGCCAGGCTGTAGGGGCGCTGGTTGTAGTGGAAGTGGCTGAACTGGAGGGTGACGTAGCGCGGCGAGTCCTCGTCGGGCACCTGCAGTTCGCAGCTGAGGATGCGCTGGCTCTCCACTGCCTCCTGCAGGCTCTCGTCGTCGGCCAGCAGGTCCGCCAGCTTGCCGGCCAGCGGCGCGAGGACCTGGGACAGGGACTGGCCCAGCAAGCGGTGGCGTGGCTGCCCGGTGAGGCGGCAGGCCGCCTCGTTGAGGTAGCGGATGTGCCGCTCGCCATCCAGCAGCAGCACCCCGTCGGCGGTGTAGTCCAGGGCGTAGCTCAGCAGGTACATCTGTTCGGCACGCTGGCGATGCCCCAGGGGCAGTTGCAGGCGCACCAGGTAATGGGTGGGCTGGCCATGGTCGTCCTCGACCATGCGCAGGCCCAGGTGCAGCCATTGGGGTGTGGCTGCCGAGGTGGCCAAGCGCACCTCGCCGCACTCCAGGTCCTCATGTTGGCGCTGCGCCCGGTCGAAGGCGCGGAGGACCGCATGGCGGTCGCGCGGGTGCAGCAGGGCGTCCAGTGAGGTGCCGAGCAGGTCGGCTGCGGGTTGCCCGAGCATCTCCACCAGGGCCCGGTTGATGTGCTGGATGCGGCCGTCCAGCCCCAGCAGGGCCAAGCCTACCGAGGACGATTCGAATGCACGGCGATAGATGCTTTCGTCTGCATGGTTGCCCATGAATCCCCCGATCACGTGCGATGCGACCGAAGGAGTATGGATCAGTGGCGAAGTACTGGCAGGTTTTTGCTCAGGCCAGCCATTCCCGCAGCAGCGACAGCGTCTGCTCCGGCGCCTCCAGGGGCGGCAGATGGCCGCACTCGGGGATGACTGCGAGGCGCGAGCCGGGAATGGCGGCGTGCATCAGGCGCGCTTCGGCGGGCGGGGTGATCAGGTCGTCGGCGCCCACCAGGATGAGCGTGGGGAGCGTCAGCTGTGGCAGCAGGTCGAGGGCGTCCTGGCGGTGGATGATCGCCTGTTGCTGGCGGATGAAGCCTTCCCGCCCTACATCGCGGGCCATGGCGCGCACGGTGTCGGCCACTGGGGTGCTCAGGTGGCGGGGGTGGATCAGCCGGCGCAGCAACTGCGGGCTGACACCGACGAAGCGGCCATGGCGCGCCAGCTCCAGCAGGCCCTTGCGGTTGGCGGCGCGCTCGGGGCTGTCCGGGCTGGCCATGGTGTCCACCAGGGCCAGGCGGGTTACCCGCTCCGGCGCCTGGCGGAGGATCTCGAAGGCCACGTAGCCGCCCATGGAGAGGGCGCCCAGGGCGAAGCGCGGCGGGGCCTCGGCCAGTACCCGGCGGGCCATGGCGGGAATGCTGTCGTCACGGGTCAGGTCGGCGACGTGCACCGGCCGCTCCGCGCGCAGGGCATCGGCCTGGTGGGCCCAGAGGCGCGAGTCGTTGAGCAGGCCCGGCAGCAGAAGCAGGGCATCGGGTGAAGGGGTCATGCGGTACTCGATACGGCGGCCCGGCGGGGCCGGGCATCGATGGGTTCAGGGGGTGGGCGGTTCGACGCCTTGTTCGCGGTAGATGGACACCACGTCGCCGTTGCGGCGCATGGCGTCCAGCTCGCGGCCGAGGCGATCGTAGAGCGCTGCGCGGCCGCTGTCATACAGCTTCTGCGAGGCGGCGAAGCGGTTTTCGATGCGGATCGGCTCGCGCAACCCGGCGTAGGCGTAGTCGCGGAAGCGGATGTTCTCGAAGGCGGTGTCGATGGCGGCCTTGTCCAGCACGGCGATGGCGTCGATACGGCCGGCGCGGAACATCCGCACCAGGATGTCGTCGTCCACCGCCGGCTGCTTGTGCAGGGCGGTGTCGGCGTCGAAGCGCGGGAAGTACAGGCTGCTGCGCTTGACGCCGATGCGCAGGGGCGCCAGGTCTTCGTAGCGCTCCACCTGCCGGGTGGGGCGGATGGCGAAGAGGATGTCCTTGTCCTGGGTGCCGATGCTCGGCAGGTAGTGCAGGTAGCGGTCGCGCTCGGGATCGGGCAGCACCCGGGGCACCAGGTCGATGCGGCCTTCGCGCAGGTCCGCCAGGCTGCGGGCGAAGGGCGCGTAGCGCCACTCCAGGTGCAGGCCGGCACGCTCGGCGGCCACTTCCAGCACCTTGACCAGGGGACCGGTAGGGCGCCCGTCGATGCTCCACATTTCGGGCGGGCGGTCGCGCAGGTCCACGCGCAGGGTGTCGGCCCCGGCTAGCGCAAACGCCGGGAACAGCAGGATCAGAAAGGCAGAAAGGAATCGCATGGGAGGTTCTTCTGTTATGGCCCGCGTCCGTCGAGGGGCGTGGATGCCGGAACTGTGGAGCCGAAACCGCAGGGGTGCAACCCGACTCCCGTAGGGGGGGAGACCGCCCTCGGCGGCCCCGGGTCACACCGGGGTGCTGCTGGCCAGTTGCTCGCGCATCAGCGCCAGGTAGCGTCGGGCGCCGAGGCCGGTCGGGTTCGCTTTCAGCCAGACGATGTCCACGCCGATGCGCAGGTGGCTGCTCATGTTGTCGAAGCGCAGCGTTTCCAGCGATCCACCGGCCACCAGCGGCGCCACCAGGGGTTCGGGCAGGTAGGCCCAGCCGACGCCGGCCTGCACCAGCTCCAGCGCCGCCAGGTGGCTGTCGCAGAGCCAGACGCGGTGGGCCAGGACGATCTGCGGGTCCGAGGCCGTGGGCGCGCCGCTGGCGACGATGATCTGCCGCCGCGCGGCCATCTCCCGCTCGTCCAGGGGACCGGGGGCGAAGTCCGGGGCCGCCACGGCCACCAGCACCTGGCTGCCGGCTTCCTGGAAGGCCTCGCGCTCGTCGATGCCCGGCCGTTCGAACACCAGCGCCAGTTGCACTTCGCCGGCATGCAGCAGGCGGATGGCTTCGGCCTGGGGCGCCGAGCGGACTTCCACCTCCAGGGCCGGGAACTCCCGCGCCAGGCTGGCCAGCGGGCGGCTCCAGGGGCCGCTCTGCAGCTCCGGCGCCATGGCCAGGCTGAGCCGGCGCTCCAGCCCCTGGTGCAGTTGCAGGGCATGGGCGTCCAGCAGGTTGAGCTGGCTGGCGGCCTGGCGGGCCTGGGGCTCCAGGGCCAGTGCCGCCGGGGTGGGCAGGGCCTTGCGGGTGGAGCGGTCGAACAGCACCAGGTCCAGCTCCGCCTCCAGCTGCGAGACGGCCATGCTCACCGCCGAGGGCACACGCCCGAGCTGGCGCGCGGCGGCGGAGAAAGAGCCGTGGTCGAGCACGGCGAGGAAGGTGCGCAGGGTGTCGCGGCTGAAGGCCATGGTTGTCAGCTCGGCTGATGACGGTCGTCTTTTTCTATCAGCGAAAGGGGCCTAATTTCCAGCGCCATCACAAACCAGCAGGAGCGAGACCATGACAACCACAGGGTGGCAGGGGCAGGTGGCGCTGATCAGCGGCGCCGGAAGCGAGGCGGGCATCGGCATGGCCATTGCCCGGCGGCTGGGCCAGGCGGGCGCACGCCTGGTGATCACCGCCAGCAGCGAGCGCATCGCCCAGCGGGTGGCCGAGCTGCGCGCCGAGGGGTTCGAGGCGGAAGGCCGCCCGGCGGACCTCACCGACGAGGCCCAGGTGGTGGAACTAGCGAGCTGGGCCGAAGCCCGCTGGGGCCGCATCGACGTCCTCGTCAACAACGCCGGCATGGCCATGCAGGGCAGCCCGGAGCCCTTCGCCGACGTCGCGGAGATGGACCTGGCGACCTGGAACCTGTCCCTGGCGCGCAACCTCACTACCGCCTTCCTGCTCACCCGTGCCGTGCTGCCGGGCATGCAGGCACGGGGCTACGGGCGCATCGTGCAGATCAGCTCCACCACCGGCACCCGTGGCAGCAACCCCGGCGAGGCGGCCTATAGCGCGGCCAAGGCCGCCATGGTGGGGATGAACATGGGGCTGGCGCTGGAAGTGGCGCGCCACGGCATCACCGTCAACAGCGTGGCCCCAGGCTGGATCGCCACTGCCTCCAGCACCGACGAGGAGCGCCATGCCGCTAGCTACGTGCCGGTGGGGCGCGCCGGCCGGCCGGAGGAGGTGGCGGCGGCGGTGGCCTTCCTGGCCTCACCCGAAGCCAGCTACATCACCGGCGAACTGCTGGTGGTGGATGGCGGCAACTGCCTGATCGAAAACAAGGCCCCCTGAGGAGCACTGCATGAACAGCATCGTCATCACCGGCGCCGCCGGAGGCCTGGGGCGCAGCCTGGTGAAGCGCTTCCACCAGGCCGGCTGGAACGTACTGGCCACCGACGTAGACGCCGCCGGCCTGGAGCAGGTGCGCGAGGCGTTCCCCGGGTGCGCCATCGCCGCCGCCGACATCCGTCGCCCGGACAACTGCGAGGCGGTGGTCGCGGCCGCCGTCAGCGCCTTTGGCCGGCTGGACGCGCTGGTCAACGCCGCCGGCATCTGGCGCGAAGGCCCGGTGGAGCACTTCAGCGAGGAAGACTTCGACCTGGTGCTGGGGGTGAACCTCAAGGCCGTGTTCTTCATGTGCAAGGCGGCCATCCCGCACCTGCGCGCCACCCAGGGCAGCATCGTCAACATCTCCAGCGATGCGGGGCGCCAGGGCAACCGCAACGCCGCCGCCTACTGCGCCAGCAAGGGTGGGGTGGCACTGCTGACCAAGACCCTGGCCCTGGACCTGGCGCCGGACGGCGTGCGCTGCAACGCGGTGTCCCCGGGGGACATCGTCACCCCGATGCTGAGTTTCCAGGCCGAGCGCTACGGCAACGGCGACCCCGACGGCTACTACCGCGAGCTGCTGGCCAAGTACCCCCAGGGCGAACAGGCGCGCTTCATCCAGCCGGAGGAAGTGGCCGAGCTGTGCCACTTCCTCTGCCAACCCCTGGCGCGCTCCATCACCGGGGCGGACCTGGCCATCGACTGCGGGCTGTCGGCCGGTAACTGACCCGGGCACCGCCAAGCCGCCCGGGTCGTCCTGCTAGAGGTCCAGTACCAGGCAGGCGCTGCGGGCCCGCGAACAGCAGGGGGTGAACTGGTCGTTGCGGGCCCGCTCCGCGTCGGTGAGGAAGCTGTCGCGGTGCTCGGGTTCGCCGTCCAGCACCCGGGTCAGGCAGGTGCCGCAGATGCCCTGTTCGCAGGCCAGCGGGATGCACACCCCGGCGTCGTCCAGCACCTGGGCGACGCTGCGTTCGGCCGGCACCTGGAGGGTCAGGCCGCTGCGCGCCAGGCGCACCTCGAAGGCGCGCGCCTCGCCGGCAGGCTGCACGGGGGCGGCGAAGTATTCGCGGTGCAGGCGCGTTTCGTCCCAGCCGGCGGTGCGGGCACAGCCCAGCACGTGCTCCATGAAGCCGCCCGGCCCGCACACGTAGAGGTGGGCGTCGCCGGCGTCCCGCAGCAGCGCAGGGGCGTCGAAGGGCGTGGGGCCGTCGTCGGCGTGCAGGTGGACGTGCGCGGCGAAGGTGCTGGCCTCCAGCCAGTCGATGAAGGCCGCAAGCCTGCGCGAGCGCACGCAGTAATGCAGCTCGAATGTGTCGCCCCGGGCCGCCAGCGCCTGGGCCATGGCGAGGATCGGGGTGATGCCGATGCCGCCGGCGAACAGCAGGCTGCGGCTGCTTTCGGCCACAAGGGGGAAGAGGTTGCGCGGTGCGCTGGTGGTCAGGTGCTGGCCGACCCGCAGCTGTTCGTGCACGGCGCGGGAGCTGCCCCGGGACGCCGGGTCCAGCAGCACGGCGAGGCAGTAGCGGTGTGTCTCGCCGGGGGCGTTGCACAGGCTGTAGGGGCGCACCAGGCCGCCGGGCAGGTGCAGGTCCAGGTGCGCGCCGGCCTCGAAGGCGGGCAGGGGCGAACCGTCGGCAGCCACCAGTTCCAGGCCGAGGATGCCCGGCGCCTCCAGGCGCAGGCCACGGATCATCAGGTCGAGCATCAGGCTTGCCTCCCGATCAGCTGGGCCTCGGCGGCGCGTTCGGCGTTGACCAGGCGCTCGATGATGCGCCGGGACTGCACGCCGCCGGCGTCGATGTTGAGCTTGAGCAGGGGCCGCTCGGGCCAGGCCAGCAGGTTGCGCTGCTGCTGTTCGAGCATCTCCAGGTCCTCGGCGAAGATCGCGCCCTGGCCCTCGCGGATGCGCGCGGTCAGTTCGGCGTCCTCGGGGCGGAAACTGCGCGCCATGCCCCAGAAGTACCAGATGGAGGTGTCCGTCTCGGGGGTGATGAAGTCCACCACGATGCTGCTCGCCTTGCAGTCGGCGGGGGCGTCGTAGCCCCCTCGGCCGGCGTGGGCCACGCCGACTTCGATGAGTACATGGCTGGGCGGGGTGAAGCGGCAGATCTGCCAGCGGTCCACCGGCACGTCGTCGGCCAGGCCATTCCCGCGCAGGGCGGCGCGCCAGAAGGGCGGGGCCAGGATGCCTTCCATGAAGCGGCTGGTGATGACGCTGTCGCCTTCCACGCGGGTGGAGACCGGTGCCTCGTCGATCTCCTTCTGGCCGATGCTGGAGGCGTGGACGTAGGTCTCGTGGGTCAGGTCCATGAGGTTGTCGATCATCAGCCGGTAGTCGCAGGCGATGTGGTAGAGCCCGCCACCGTAGGCCCAGGCCGGGTTCTCGGCCCACTCCAGCTGGGGGATCAGGGCCGGGTCGGCGAGGGCGGCGTCACCGGGCCAGACCCAGATGAAGCCGTGGCGCTCCTGGACCGGGAACGCGCGGATGCAGGGAAACGCCTGCACCCGCTGGGCCGGCATGGAGGCGGTACGGCCGTCGCAGTCCATCACCAGGCCGTGGTAGCCGCACACCAGCTTGCCGTCCTGAATGGATCCAAGGGACAGCGGCGCGCCGCGGTGGGGGCAGAAGTCCTCCAGGGCCGCGACACGTTGGCCGGCCCCCCGGTAGATCACCATCCGTTCGTTGCAGATCATGCGGCCCAAGGGCTTGCCGTCGATTTCATCCGGGGTGCAGGCGACGTACCAGGCATTCTTCGGGAACATGGGGCGGTCCTCGTTGTTGTTGTATTGGATCCAATGCTGGCGCTTCGGGCGGGTGGAATCCATGATTTACGGCTGTTTGGATCCAATAACCGTGCGATCAGCGAACGCTGAGACAAGGAACGCCTGCGTCCGGCCTCTGGCAGGGGGCTGGGCGGCTGGCTAGAGTACGGGCCTTCGTGAAATTGGATCCCAAGGGGCGCGCATGAGTGGAGCAGGGCAACGGGTGCTGAACCGCCTGCGGCAGATGATCGTGGACGGCGAGATACCCGCCGGTGAGCGCATCGCCGAGATTCCCACGGCCGAACGCCTGGGGGTGTCGCGCATGCCGGTGCGCATGGCCTTCCGCGCCTTGGAGCAGGAGGGGCTGCTGATTCGCCAGGGCGCACGCGGCTTCGCCGTGCGCCAGGTGACCTTCGACGACCTGGCCGGTGCCGTGGAAGTGCGCGGTGTGCTGGAAGGGCTGGCGGCGCGCCAGGCGGCCGAGCGGGGTCTGTCGGAGGCGGCACGGGCCGTGCTGCTGGCATGCCTGGCCGACGGCGACCGGCTGTTCGAGAAGGGCCACGTGAGCGAAGACGACCTGGCCGAGTACCACGACATCAACAAGCGCTTCCATCAGGTGATCATCGAGGCCAGCGGCAACCCGGCCATCGCCGATGCCCTGGCGCGCAACGAGCACCTGCCCTTCGCCTCGGTCAGCTCCCTGGCGGTGGATCGCAACGACCTCGCCCGTGAGTTCCGCCGCTTCAACTTCGCCCACCTGCAGCACCACACGGTAGTGGACGCGCTGCTGGCCGGGCAGGGCGCCCGGGCCGAGGCGATCATGCGTGAGCACGCCAACGCGACGCTGCGCTATGCCCGCCTGTTCGGTGGCCAGGACGGCCCGGTGGAGGGCCTGAAGATCCTCTCCTGAGGTGACTCAGTCGCGCGGCGGCAGGGCGCGCATGCCGTCGAAGATCAGCTGGGTGGTGCGGCGGACCTGCTCGCGGTGGGCGGCCAGGTCCGGTTCGTCGGTGCTGGTCAGGCGCAGCAACTGCAGGTGGGAGTAGTCGTTGAGCAGGAAGGCGGCCAGCTCCACGTCCAGGTCGGCGCGCAGCCTGCCGCGTTGCTGCAGGGCGCGCAGCACCCCGGCGATTTCCCGTTGCAGGTTGCTGTTCAGCTGGCGGTAGGCCTCCGGCAGGCCGTCGCTGCCGCCGATGAGCACCAGCGGCAGCAGCTCGCGCCACAGCGCCGCCGGCAGCATGGTCAGGGCATAGCCGACGATGCGCTGCTCCAGCTGGCAGAGCACGTCCACCGGCTCGCCGTCCAGCGGCAGTTCGTGGCTGTCGAGGATGGCGCGGCGGTCGGCCTCCTTGAGCATCTCCAGGATGATTTCCTGCTTGCTGCCGAAGTACTTGAACACCGTGGGCACCGAGACGCCGGCCTGGCGTGCGATCTGCTCGACGGTGGTGTTGCCGTACCCCTGGCTCTTGAACAGGGCGACGGCGCTCTCGGCGATGGCCTGGCGGCGCAGTTCCTTCTGACGTTCTCGTAGTCCGCTCACTGAATTCCTCGGCTCGGGTGCATGTGGCGGCGATGATAGACGGAGAGCGTTGATCGGCACAAAAACTTTATTGACTTAAATAAATAATCGGATTAATCATTTCTGGGCATCTGCTCCACACGCAGAGTCACCTGTCCAGGAATGCCGAGATGAGTCACCCCAACGCCCACCCCCTTGTCCCGCTGTATGAGCACGCCCGTCGCCTTGTCCAGGCCGGAGAGCCCGAAACGCCGCTGATGCAGGGCTTCCCCGCCGCACCCGAACAGCGGGTGACCTGGGGCAACTGGATGAGCCCGCCCTACAACCGCTGGGGCTTCCGTTCCCTGGCGCGGCTGCGTCCGAGCATCGATGTGGAGGCGGGCCCCGGCCCGGCCAGCGTGTTCCCGGCGGCCACGCGCAGCCTGGAAGGCCTGCATTTCGAAAGCGTCAGCGGCGCGTCGGTATCGGTGCAGGAGCACCTGCTGGCCAGCCACACCGACGCCTTCCTGGTGCTCAAGGCCGGCGAAGTGGTGTGCGAGCGCTATTTCGGCGGCCAGCGTCCGCAGGACCGCCACATCATGTTCTCGGTCACCAAGTCGCTGATCGGCACGCTCGGCGAGCAACTGGTCAGCGATGGCGTGCTGGACCCGGCCTTGCCGGCCGCCCACTACGTGCCGGAACTCGCCGGCAGTGCCTTCGGCGATGCCAGTGTGCGCCAGCTGTTCGACATGGCCGTGGGCATCGACTACAGCGAGGTCTACGACGACCCCGACTCGGAAAGCTCCCAGTACGGCTACGCCTGTGGCTTCCAACCGGCGCCCGCGGCCTACGCGCGCTACGCCTCGCTCTACGAGTACCTGCCGTCGCTGCAGAAGAAGGGCGAGCACGGCGGCTTCTTCCACTACGTCACCGCCACCACCGAGGCCCTGGCCTGGGTGATGGAGCGCGCCAGCGGCGAGAGTTGCCCGGCGATGCTGCAACGGGTCTGGCAGGAGCTGGGCTGCGAGCGTGATGGCTACTTCATGGCCGACCCCTGGGGGCGGGGCGTGGCCGGTGCCGGCTTCAGCGCCACCCTGCGTGACATGGGGCGCTTCGGCCTGCTGCTGGCCAATGGTGGACGCCACCAGGGCCGCCAGCTGCTGGGCGCGGACACCATCGAGCGCATCGCCGCCGGCGCCGATCCGGCGATCTACGCGGCCAACGCCGACTTCTCCGAGTGGACCCCCGGCGCCTCGTACCGCAGCCAGTGGTACGTGTTCAACGACCACAGCCTGGCGCTCATGGCCGGCGGCATCCATGGCCAGTACCTGTTCATCGACTGGCCGTCGCGGGTGGTGATCGTCAAGCAGTCCTCGTTGCCCGAGGCCGTCACCGACCTCGACGCCGACAGCGTCCGCATGCTGAGGGCCATCGCCGCACACCTGAAGGCCTGACCTGATTCCAACACGGAACACCGATTCCGGATTCGCCCGCCCCGGCGGGCGTTCGGCGGCCCAGCCGCCTACTTCCACTGCCCTGTAACACAAGAACAAATGCACAGGAGCTCACCATGTACCGCACCCTGCGTTTCCAGCGGGCGCTGACCGCGCTCGCCCTCCCGCTGGCCAGCCAGGCCGCACTGGCCGGCTACACCTTCGAAGAGAGCGACCTCTCCGGCGAGGCGACCCTCACGGCAGGCGCTTCCACCGTCATGACCCGCAACGTCAACTTCGGCGCCGGCCGCGTCGATCAGCGCAACGGCCGCAACGGCGGCACCCGCGTCGACTGGCAGGAGATGTACCTGAAGCCGGGCGTGACCCTGAAGTACGGGGTGACGCCGGACTTCGACCTGATCGCCGGTGGCTCGGTGGTCGCCTCCAAGACCCTGGGCGACGGCGATGCCGGCGGCTTCACCCGCAGCTCCGACGGCCAGGTCTCCACCGAGGAGCTGTACGCAGGGTTCCGTGCCGGCGAGTGGACCTTCACCGCCGGCCGGCAGAACTACAAGGTGGGCACCGGCTTCATCGTCATGGACGGCAACCTCGACGCCCTGGATGACGGCGCCTACTGGCTCGGCCCGCGTACCGCCTTTCGGGACTCCGGGCTCCTCGCCTGGGACCACGGCGCCCTGAAGGTCCAGGCCTTCAGCCTGCGCACCGACACCCAACTGGGCGACTACCGCCTCAACGGCGCCAACCTCGACTACGACCTCGACGGTCGCGTCACCCTGGGCGCCATGGCGATGAACGTGGATTCGCTGACCCGCCACTACAGCACGCCGATCCGCCGCGACGGCATGCACGTCTACAACCTGCGTGCACTGAACGGCAAGCTGCCGGGCCTGGATGCGCTGACCCTGAACGGTGAATATGCCGTGCAGCGCGGCAGCGGCGACGGTGTCGACTACGACGCCAAGGCCTGGTACGCCCAGGCTGACTACGCCTTCGAGACGCTGCCGCTGACCCCGGTGCTGGGCTATCGCTACGCGGTGTTCTCCGGCGATGACGACGTCACCGACACCACCCAGAAATCCTGGGACCCGCTGGCCAAGGGCTTCGTCGACTGGAGCACCTGGCTGGTGGGCGACGTGATGGGCAACTACGTGCTCTTCAACAGCAACGAGCGGGTGCAGCAGTTCTCGGTGAAGACCCGGCTGAGCCAGACCCTGGCCCTGGGGGCCATCCACTACCAGTTCTGGCTGGACGAGAAGAACTACCAGGGCGTGGCCGTCGATGACCGTCGCTTTGCCGACGAGAGCGTGGTGTACCTCGACTGGACACCCACCGAGCGGCTGTACACCTCGCTGTCGTACAACTGGGTGGACCCGAAGGCGGCCGCCAAGCAGGTGTTCGGCAACGACGACCGCTTCAGCGCCCTCGAACTCTATTTCACCTACCGTTACTGATCGCGCCAGGAGACCTCGCCATGAAACCCTTCCGCATCGCGGCCGCCTTGGCCCTGGCGCTTGCCACCCTGGCCGGCGCCCACGCCGACGAGCGCACCGTGCGCATCTACAACTGGATCGAGTACCTGCCGCCCGACGTGCTCAAGGACTTCCAGAAGGAGACCGGCATCCGCCCGGTGTACGACGTGTTCGACAGCGTCGAGACCCTGGAGTCCAAGCTGCTCACCGGCAATTCCGGCTATGACGTGGTGTTCCCCAGCAGCGCCAACATCGGCAAGCTCATCACCGCCGGCGCCTTCGAACCACTGGACCGCGCCAAGCTGCCCAACTGGCAGCACCTGGACCCCACCTTCATGACCAGCCTCGAAGCGGTGGGCGATGCCGGCAACCGCTTCACCGTGCCCTACCTCTGGGGCACCACCCTGATCGGCTACAACGTCGACAAGGTGCAGGCGGCCCTGGGGCCGAACGTGGCGATGAACACCTGGGACCTCATCTTCAAGCCCGAGAACCTCTCGAAGCTCGCCAGCTGCGGGGTCGGCTTCCTCGATGCCGGCAACGAAATCCTGCCCATCGCCTTGCACTACCAAGGGCTGCCGCCCAACAGCGAGGACCGCGGCGACTACAAGAAGGCTGCCGAGGCGCTGCAGGCGATCCGCCCCTACGTCACCTACTTCAACTCCTCGCGCTACGGCATGGACCTGGCCAACGACGAGATCTGCGTCGCCGTCGGCTGGTCCGGCGGCGTGGCACTGGCGCGCAAGCTGGCCAACGCCGCCGGCAAGGGCGTGAAGGTGACCATGGCGATGCCGAAGGAGGGCGCGCCGATGTGGTCCGACGTGATGGCCGTGGCGGCCAAGGCCTCGCACCCTGACGAGGCCCACGCCTTCATCAATTACATCCTGCGGCCCGAGGTGATCGCCCGCATCAGCGATGCCATCGGCTACCCCAACCCCAACAAGGACGCCACCGCCCTGGTGTCGCCGGAGATCCGCAACGACCCGAACATGTACGTCTCCGACGAGGTGCGCCGGACGCTGTTCCCGCTGGAGCCGGTGTCTTCCGCCACCGAGCGGGTGCGCACCCGCACCTGGACGACCGTGAAGACCTCCCACTGACCCCGCCGGCCCGGGGCGACCCGGGCCCCTTGCGAGGAGCGACCCATGCAAGACGACATGAGCGTGCCGGCACCGGCGCTGGAGTGGGTGATGACCCTGGACGTGGCCATCGGCGAGCCCCAGCCCCTGGGGGAGGCCATCGACGGGCGTCGTGCCAACTACCCGATCCTCGGTGGACATTTCGTCGGTCCGGGCCTGCAGGGCGACGTGCTGCCCGGTGGCGCCGACTTCTACTGCCTGCGTCCGGATGGGGTCGGCGACCTGGACGCCACCTACAGCCTGCGTACCGACCGGGGCGAGCTGATCAACGTGCACAACCGGGGCTTCCTGGTGCTCAGCGAGGAGGGCCGCCGCCGTGAAGACGAGGGCACCTGGCCGTTGCCGGAACACCTCTATCGCTGCACCTGCAGCCCGCGCTTCCAGGTGGCACGGGGCGCGCTCGGCTGGCTCACCGAGGCCGCCTTCATCGGGCGGGTGACCTACCCCGGCGAGGACCGGGTCGTCATCCGCATCTACCGGCTGGACTGACCCGCCCGGGCCTCGCGCCCGTCTTTCAGGATTCGACACCATGATCACGCATCACTCGCGAGCCGCCCGCGCGGCCTGCATCTTCGTGGCCGCCATCGCCATCCTGGTGGTGGGCATCCAGCCGGTCTTCATCGGCCTGATGGCCGAACGCCTCGGCCTCTCGCTGCCCCAGCAGGGCACCCTGATCGCCGTGGAAATGTGCGGCTCGGTGATCGGCACGCTGCTGGTTCCGCTGTTCGCCGCGCGCCTGGGCAATCGCCTGGCTTGCCAGTCCATGGCGGCCGCCCTGGTGCTGTTCAACGCCGCTGCCTGCCTGGCCGACGCCCTGGGGCCGCTGCTGGCGCTGCGGTTGCTGGCCGGAATGGCTTCCGGTGCGCTCTATGCCCAGGCGGTGTTCGCCCTGGGGCGGATGCCGGGGCCGGACCGCTCCTTCGGCCTGCTGCTGTTGACGCAGACACTGGTCTTCGCGCTGATGGCGGCCGTCGTTCCGCAGCTGGCCGAGCACCTCGGAGGCGGGGTTGCCCTGGGGGTGATCACCGGCTGGTTCGCGCTGGCGTGGTGGGCGTGTGGCGTGCTGCCGCGCCAGCTGGAGGTTGGCGAGGCGGTGCTGAGCGGCCCTGCTGCCTGCGGCTCGGCAGCCGTCGGCATCGCCGCGTTGCTGGGCATGCTCTGCCTGCAGTTTTCCATCTACGCGGTGTGGGGTTTCGTCGACGGGCTGGCCGGTGAACAGGGGCTGGATGCCGCCCAGGTGGGCTGGGCCGTCAGCCTCGGGCTGCTGGGCGGGCTGCCCGGTGCCGGCCTGCCGAGCCTGCTCGGTCGGCGGGTCGGGCGCTTGCCGATGATCCTCGTCGGCAGCCTCTGCGTCGCGCTGTCCGTGGTGCTGCTGGCCCGTGGCGTCGAACACGCCGCCGGGCTGGCGGGCGTGGTGTTCCTGATGAACTTCGGCTGGGTCCTGGCGCTGACCTACTACATGGCGGCCGTGGTCACCCATGACCCGGACGGTCGCCTGGCGCGCCTGGTCAGCGTGGTGCAGGTGAGTTCGGCTGCCAGCGCACCCACCTTGCTGAGCCTGGCGATGGGCAGCGACGGCCAGGGGCTGATCTTCACCTTCTCCCTGGTGGCGGTGCTGTTCGGCGGTGTGCTGCAACTGCTCGCACGCATGGCCCAGCGCCGACCCGCCGGGCGCTTTCTTGCGGATTGATCGGCATGCCGTGCGCCTTGCTGCCAATGCCGCCCCTGGCCGACAGGGGGGCGGCCGTGCCGAGAGCGGGGCAGGGCGCAGGACCGTCGCGGACCGTTGCCGCGACGGTCGGTTGCCGGCGGCTACCAGATCGGCAGCGTGTAGGTCACCAGGAAGCGGGTCTGGTTCTCGTCGCGGAAGGCGGCGCCGGTGGGGAAGTCGTTGCGGTAGAAGGACTGCCGCACACGGAAGCCGACGTTGCGCAGCGGCCCCTCCTGGATCACGTAGCCGGCCTCCCACTGCAGCTCGCGCTCCTTGCGGTCATCGGCGCGCAGGGCCGCCAGCTCGATGTGGTCCCCGCGCACGTAGCGCAACCGCGCGGTCAGGCCCGGCACGCCGGACGCCGCGAAATCGTAGTCCCAGATCGCCTGCCACATGCGCTCCCGGGCGTTGAGGTAGTCCGAGCTCATGGTCATCTCGCTGATGCCCATCAGCTCGGTGCCGGAGAGGTAGGGCGTGGCGGTGTCGCCGGACTGGTGCGCATAGCCCAGGGTCCAGCGGTGCCCGCCCAGGCCGTAGGCGAACTGCAGGGAGAGGTGGCGGTTGTCCACCTTGCCGGCTTCGGCGCGGCCGTTGTCGTCGCTGAAGAAGGCGCGCACGTCGGTACTCAGGTTGCCGGGGCCCACGGGCAGCTTGTGCAGCAGGCCGAGGTAGGCCTGGTCGTAGAGGTCGGGGGCTTCCAGGTAATGAGCCTTGAGCGTGAGTGCCGGGCTGACGGCGTAGTCGGCCCCCAGCAGGTTCACGTGGGACGTGGTGGCGCGCCCGTTGAAGCGCCCGTTGGGCGAGGCGATGGACATGGCCTCGTAGTTGGTGGAGTTGCGCTTGGCGATGCGGTCCAGGTAGCCGGCATGCAGGGTCAGGCCCTCCACCTGGCCGGAGGTCAGGTATGCCCCGCGAAAGGTCTGCGGCAGCAGGCGCGAGGGGCTGGAGAGCGCCGAGGGCAGGGCCAGGTTGAGGTCACCGGCCTGCAGCAGGCTCTTGTCGACCTTCACCTTGCCGGTCAGCCCCAGGCGTGCGTACTCGTCGGCGGCGCGGCCGCTGCTGGGGGACACCGGCAGCAGCTCGGTGCCGCTGCGCGAGGGCGAGGAGTCGAGCTTGACCCCCAGCAGCCCGGTGGCATCCAGGCCGAAGCCCACCGGGCCAGGGGTGAAGCCGGACTGGAACTTGAGGATGAAGCCCTGGGCCCACTCGCGGGCTTCGGACTTGGCGCCATCGTCCTGGTAGTCACGGTCCAGGTAGTAGTTGCGCAGGGTCAGGCTGGCGTGGCTGTCGTCGACGAAGCCGTCCGCCAGGGCGGTTCCGGTGGCCAGGCTGAGCAGCAGCGGCGAAAGGTGGCAAAGCGGGTGCGGGCGCTGGGCGCGACCAGGGCGTGCAGGCATGTGCGGAGTCCTTTTGTTGTTCTTGTGGGCATGCGACGGCACAGGGCCGATCGCGACCGCAGGATGGAAGTGCCGACCCGGCTTATCAATTGGGAGTGGCCGTTAATCGAACATTAAAAACATTAACTTGTTTGCCTGATTCGTGGTGGCAGGACGCCAAGTCCTTGTCACAGAAGGAAGATCCGTTGCCAGTGGCAGGCGGAGGCTGGGGGCTGTTTTTTTAGTTTTGTTTGTTAATCTTCTGAAGCCGGACGACGGCCTGTCGTCCCTTCACAAGAACAATAAAAGCGAGGCCTTCCATGCACGCCACTACCGGCCGCTCGCGGCTGACCATCCTGCTGTGCTTCATCGTCGCCCTGATCGAGGGGCTTGACCTGCAATCCGCCGGCATCGCCGCTGCCGGCATCCGCGCCGCCTTCAACCTGGACCCGAAAATGATGGGCTGGATGTTCAGCGCCAGCATCATCGGCCTGCTGCCCGGGGCCTTCCTCGGTGGCTGCATCGCCGACCGCATCGGCCGCAAGAAGGTGCTGGTGGCGGCGGTGGTGCTGTTCGGCATCTTCTCCCTGTGGACCGCCTACGCCGGCAGCCTGACCGGACTCCTGGCGGCGCGCTTCCTGACCGGGCTGGGCCTGGGCGCGGCGCTGCCGAACCTGATCGCGCTGTGCGCCGAAGCCGTAGAGGAGCGCCAGCGCAGCACCGCCATCAGCATCATGTACTGCGGCGTGCCCCTGGGCGGGGCGGTTGCGGCCCTGGTGGGCATGCTGGCCGGCGAAGCCTGGCAGTGGGTGTTCATCGTCGGGGGCGTCGCGCCCCTGGTCATCGCCCCGCTGATGCTGCTGATGCTGCCCGAGTCCGCCGCCTTCCATCAGCAGCGCGACCAGGGCGGCGCGGTGCGTCCGTCCACCGTCGAAGCGCTCTGCGGCGACGGTCGCACGCGCATCACCCTGTCCCTCTGGGTCAGCTACTTCTTCACCCTCACGGTGATGTACATGCTGCTCAACTGGCTGCCTTCGCTGCTGCTGGAGCTTGGCTTCAGCAAGCCCCAGGCGGGCATGGTGCAGATGGTCTTCAACGTCGGCGGGGCCCTGGGCTCGTTGATGGGCGGCGTGCTGCTGGACCGCTTCCGCCGCACGCCGGTGGTGCTGTCCATCTACACCGGCCTGTTGCTGGCCCTGGCCGGCATCGGCTTCTCCGGCAGCGTCGCGAGCATGGCGGCGGCAGGCTTCGCCGCGGGTGTCTTCGTGATGGCTGCGCAGCTGGTGCTCTACGCCCTGGCGCCGGCCTACTACCCGACCCAGGTCCGGGCCACCGGGGTCGGGGCGGCGGTGGCCGTCGGCCGGCTGGGCTCGGTCAGCGGGCCCCTGGCCGCCGGGCAGATCCTCGCCGCCGGCGCCGGCACGGCCGGCGTACTGATGGCCGCAGCGCCCGGCCTGCTGGTGGCGGCGCTGGTGGTGGTGGCCCTTGGCAGCCGTGCCGGAAGGCCGCTGGCTTCGGCCTGAAGTCGTGTGTTCTGGGCTGGTTTGGTTACGCAGGCTAATCAGTAGCCGGGTGCCGACCCGCTCTGGTTCGCTGATCGCACAGTGCGAATTAATCGTTAATTGACATAACTAAATGGCCGGCATACCTTGAGGCCATTCCAAAACAAGAGCAGGTACGCGACATGAGCAACTACGAGAACCGCTGGCAGACCGTGAAAGTCGACGTGGAGGAGGGCATCGGCTGGGTGACCCTCAACCGCCCCGAGAAGCGCAACGCGATGAGCCCGACGCTGAACCGCGAGATGGTCGACGTGCTCGAAACCCTGGAGCAGGACCCGGACGTGGGCGTGCTGGTGCTGACCGGCGCGGGCGAGTCCTGGACGGCCGGCATGGACCTGAAGGAATACTTCCGCGAAGTGGACGCCGGCCCCGAGATCCTCCAGGAGAAGATCCGCCGCGAAGCCTCGCAATGGCAGTGGAAGCTGCTGCGCATGTACGCCAAGCCCACCATCGCCATGGTCAACGGCTGGTGCTTCGGCGGTGGCTTCAGCCCGCTGGTGGCCTGCGACCTGGCCATCTGCGCCGACGAGGCGACCTTCGGCCTGTCGGAGATCAACTGGGGCATCCCCCCGGGCAACCTGGTGAGCAAGGCCATGGCCGACACCGTGGGCCACCGCCAGTCGCTGTACTACATCATGACCGGCAAGACCTTCGATGGCCGCAAGGCCGCCGAGATGGGCCTGGTGAACGAGAGCGTGCCGCTGGCCCAGCTGCGCGAGACCACCATCGAGCTGGCACGCAACCTGCTGGACAAGAACCCGGTGGTGATGCGTGCCGCGAAGAATGGCTTCAAGCGTTGCCGCGAGCTGACCTGGGAGCAGAACGAGGACTACCTCTACGCCAAGCTCGACCAGTCCCGCCTGCTGGACAAGGAAGGCGGCCGCGAGCAGGGCATGAAGCAGTTCCTCGACGACAAGAGCATCAAGCCCGGCCTGCAAGCCTACAAGCGCTGACAGCGCGCGCTCCGGGGGCGTTCGCCTGGTTCGCCAGGCACCGTCCCCGCAGAACAATCACAACAGGAGCAGATCATGTTCGACGTGCCTTTGCTGATCGCCGGCCGTACCCGTCCTGCCGCCACCGGCGCGGTGTTCGAGCGCCACAGCCCCTTCACCGGTGAAGTCGTCAGCCGCGTGGCCGCCGCCACCCTGGAAGACGCCGATGCCGCCGTGGCCGCCGCCCAGGCCGCCTTCCCGGCCTGGGCCGCCCTCGGTCCCGCCGAGCGCCGGGCGCGCCTGCTGGAGGCGGCCCGCCTGCTGGAGGCCAGCCGCGAGCGCTTCATGGCGATGGCCGTGGAAACCGGCGCCACCGCCGACTGGTACGGCTTCAACGTGAAGCTGGCCGCCAACATGCTGCGCGATGCCGCCGGCATGACCACCCAGATCAAGGGCGAAGTGATCCCTTCCGATGTACCCGGCAGCTTCGCCATGGCCCTGCGTCAGCCCTGCGGCGTGGTGCTGGGCATCGCGCCCTGGAATGCACCGATCATCCTCGCCACCCGTGCCCTGGCCATGCCCCTGGCCTGTGGCAACACCGTGGTGCTCAAGGCCTCGGAGAACAGCCCAGCGGTGCACGCGCTGATCGGCGAGGTGCTGCAGCAGGCAGGCCTGGGCGATGGCGTGGTCAACGTCATCAGCAATACCCCGGCAGACGCTGCCGCCATCGTCGAGCGGCTGGTGGCCAACCCGGCGGTGCGCCGCGTCAACTTCACCGGCTCCACCCATGTCGGCCGCATCATCGGCCAGCTCGCCGCGCGCCACCTGAAACCGGCGGTGCTGGAGCTGGGCGGCAAGGCGCCGCTGCTGGTGCTGGACGACGCGGACCTGGACCAGGCCGTGGCCGCCTCGGCCTTCGGGGCCTACTTCAACCAGGGGCAGATCTGCATGTCCACCGAGCGGCTGGTGGTAGACGCGCGCATTGCCGACGACTTCGCCGCGCGCCTGGCGAGCAAGGTCGGCACCCTCAAGGCCGGCTTGCCCGGCGAGGCGGTACTCGGCTCGCTGATCGACGCCCAGGCGGGCGCACGCATCATGGCCCTGGTGCAGGACGCCCTCGACAAGGGCGCGGTCCTGCTGGCCGGTGGTGAATGCAGCGGCAGCGTGATGCAGCCGGTGCTGCTGGACCGGGTCACCCCGGCCATGCGCCTGTACCGCGAGGAATCCTTCGGCCCGGTGGCGGTGATCCTGCGCGGGCAGGGTGACGAGGAGCTGCTGCGCCTGGCCAATGACTCGGAGTTCGGCCTGTCGGCGGCGATCTTCAGCCGCGATGTGTCCCGTGCCCTGGCGCTGGCCCAGCGCGTGGAGTCGGGCATCTGCCACATCAACGGCCCGACCGTGCATGACGAGGCGCCCATGCCCTTCGGCGGGGTGAAGTCCAGCGGCTACGGCAGCTTCGGTTCCAGCGCGAGCATCGAGCAGTTCACCCAGTTGCGCTGGGTGACGGTGCAGAACGGCCCGCGCCACTACCCCATCTGAGCGGCACGAACTGAATACGCCGGGCCCTGCCCGGTATCGCACCGCGCCCGCCGTCCGGGCGCGGTCGGAGGTGATAACAGTGAACAATGAATCCTCCGTCCAGCCCGCCGCCCGCTACCGGCCGGTGTCCCTGGGCATGCCCGACGTGCGCATCGAGGCGCGCGCCGGCAACCTCTACCTCAACCCCCGTGAAGTACTGCAGCCGCTTCCCGGGCGCCTGCTGGACCGCCTGCTGCACTGGGCCGAAGTGCGTGGCGAGCAGACCTTCGTGGCCCGCCGCGACGCCCAGGGCGCCTGGCAGGCCATCAGCTACCGCGACATGCTCGGGCGCATCCGCCGCATCGCCGCGCACCTGCTGGACTACGGGCTGAGCCCGGCGCGGCCGCTGGTGATCCTCTCCGGCAACGACCTGGAGCACCTGCAGCTGGCCTTGGCGGCCTATTACATCGGCGTGCCGTACTGCCCGGTGTCGCCGGCCTATTCGCTGGTGGCCCGTGATTTCGCCAAGCTGCAGCACATCGTCGACCTGCTGCAGCCCGGCCTGGTGATGGCGGCGGACGGCGACGCCTTCGCCCGCGCCATCGAGGCGGTAGTACCGACCGAGGTGCCCCTGCTGCTGGTGCAGGGCGACGTGGCGGGGCGCCCGCAGCAGCGCTTCGATGCGTTGCTGGCCCCCCGCGACCCGGCGGCTGCCGACGCCGCCTTCGCCCGCACCGGGCCCGACACCATCGCCAAGTTCCTCTTCACCAGCGGCTCCACCAAGCTGCCCAAGGCCGTGGTCACCACCCAGCGCATGCTCTGCGCCAACCAGCAGATGCTGCAGCAGACCTTCCCGGTGTTCGGCGAGGCACCGCCGGTGCTGGTGGACTGGCTGCCGTGGAACCACACCTTCGGCGGCAGCCACAACGTCGGCATCGTCCTCTACAACGGCGGCAGCCTGTACCTGGACGACGGCCGCCCGACGCCCCAGCTGTTCGGCGAGACCCTGCGCAACCTGCGGGAAATCTCCCCCACCGCCTACCTCACCGTGCCCAAGGGCTGGGAAGAGCTGGTGGAGGCCCTGGAGCGGGACGCCGAGCTGCGCGAACGCTTCTTCGCCCGCATCACGCTGTTCTTCTTCGCTGGCGCCGGCCTCAGCCAGCCGGTGTGGAACCGCCTGGACCGCATCGCCGAGCAGCACTGCGGCGAGCGCATCCGCATGATGGCCGGCCTGGGCATGACCGAGACCGCCCCGTCCTGCACCTTCACCACCGGGCCGCTGTCCCTGGCCGGCTACGTCGGCCTGCCGGCGCCGGGCTGCGAAGTGAAGCTGGCGCCGGTGGACGGCAAGCTGGAGGCACGCTTCCGTGGCCCCCACGTGATGCCCGGCTACTGGCGCCAGGACGAACTGAACCAAGAGGCCTTCGACGAGGAAGGCTTCTACCGCTCCGGCGATGCCCTGCGCTTCGCCGACGCCGAGCGACCGGAGTGGGGGCTGATGTTCGATGGCCGCATCGCCGAGGACTTCAAGCTCAGTACCGGCGTTTTCGTCAGCGTCGGGCCGCTACGCACCCGCGTCATCCTACAGGGCGCGCCCTACGTGCAGGACGTGGTGGTCACCGGGCCGGACCGCCAGCGCATCGGCCTGCTGGTGTTCCCCAACCTGCCGGCCTGCCGCGAACTGGCCGGGCTCGGGCCCGAGGCCAGCGTCGAGGCGGTGCTGGCCGCGCCCGCGCTGAAAACCTGGCTGGCCGGCTTGCTGGCCACCCTCAACCGCGAGGCCACCGGCCTGGCGTCGCACATCGCCTGGGCCTGCCCGATGGTGGAGCCGCCGAGCCTGGATGCCGGGGAGATCACCGACAAGGGCTCGCTCAACCAGCGGGCCGTGCTCGGCCGCCGCGCCGAGCTGATCGACCGGCTCTACGACGATCCCGCGCGCCACTGCGTGCTGGCGGAGGCGGGCGCATGAAAGGCCAGTTCGAGCTGTTCCGCGAAGTGGCGCTGCTGGCCGGCGCCCGCACGCCCTGGGTCGACTACTGCGGCCCGCTGGCCCAGGTTTCGCCCATCGACCTCGGCATCCACGTCGCCCGTGCCGTGTTGGCGCGGGCCGGCGTGGCGGGCGGGCAGGTGGACAGCGTGCTGGCCGGCAGCATGGCCCAGGCCAGCTTCGACGCCTACATGCTGCCCCGGCACATCGGGCTCTATGCCGGCGTGCCGTTGGAGGTGCCGGCCTTGGCGGTGCAGCGGATCTGCGGGACCGGCCTGGAGCTGCTGCGCCAGGCCGGCAACCAGCTGGAGCGCGACAGCGCACGCCTGGCGCTGTGCGTGGCCACCGAGTCCATGTCGCGCAACCCGATTGCCAGCTACGAGCACCGGGGCGGCTTCCGCCTCGGCGCACCGGTGGGCTTCAGGGATTTCCTCTGGGAAGCGCTGCTGGACCCGGCCATCGGCCAGACCATGATCGACACCGCGCAGAACCTCGCCCAACGCTACGGCCTGCGCCGCGAAGAGGTGGACGCCTTCGCCCTCGGCAGCTTCCGCAAGGCCCTGGCGGCCCAGGCAAGCGGCTGGTTCGACGCCGAGATAGCCCCCGTCGAGCGTGCCCGTTTCGAGCTGCCGGGCTATCAACCCCGTGCTCTGGACCTGCCGCGCAAGGTCACCCGGCTCAGTCACGACAGCCACCCCCGCGAGACCAGCCTGGACGCCCTCGCGGCCCTTTCTCCGGTCAGCCCCGGATCGGTACAGACCGCCGGCAACAGCTGTGCCCTGGTGGACGGTGCCGCCGCCATGCTGGTGGGCGACGCCCGGGGTGCCAAGGCGCCATTGGCGTTGCTGCGGGCCAGCGCCGTGGTCGGGGTGCCGCCGGAGATCATGGGCATCGGCCCGGCGCCGGCCATCCGCCTGCTGCTGGAGGGGGCCGGCCTGACGCTGGACGCCATCGACAGCCTGGAGATCAATGAAGCCCAGGGCGCCCAGGTGCTGGCCGTGCAGCGCGAGCTGGAGCTGGACCCGGAGCGCCTCAACCGCCACGGCGGCGCCATCGCCCTGGGGCACCCCCTGGCCGCCACCGGCCTGCGCCTGGCCCACAGCGTCGCCCGCCAACTGGCCGTGCGCGGTACCCGCTACGGCATCGCCGCCGCCTGCATCGGCGGCGGACAGGGCATGGCCCTGCTGCTGGAAAACCCCGCCCCTCGCTGAAGGATTCGCCCATGACGCACTACCGTGCCCCGCTGGATGACATGCAATTCGTCATCGAACACTGGCTGGACGCCGAACAGGACTGGGCACGGCTGCCGGCCTTCGCCGAGCTGGACCATGCCCTGGCCGCCCAGGTGCTGGAGCAGGCCGCGCGCTTCGCCGAGGACCGCCTGGCACCGCTGAACACCCCCGGCGATCGTCAGGGATGCCGGCTGGAGAACGGCCGGGTGCTCACCCCGGACGGCTTCGCCGACGCCTACCGCGCCTTCGTCGAGGGCGGCTGGCCATCGCTCGCCTGCGACCCGGAATGGGGCGGGCAGGGCCTGCCGCAGCTGCTCAATGTCGGCCTGCTGGAGATGCTCTACGCCACCAACCATGCCTGGGCGATGTACCCGGGCATCGCCCACGGCGCCTACGAAGTGCTGCGGCGCTTCGCCAGCGCGGAACTCCAGGCTGCCTGGCTGCCGGCCCTGGTGAGCGGCCGTTGCGTGCCCACCATGTGCCTCACCGAGCCCCAGGCCGGCAGCGACGTGGGGCTGCTGCATTGCCGTGCCGAACCGGCGGAGGCGGGCAGCTACCGCCTGCATGGCAGCAAGCTGTTCATTTCCGGGGGCGATCACGACCTGGGCGACGCCATCCTCCACCTGGTGCTGGCGCGCCTGCCCGATGCGCCCGCCGGCACCCGTGGCATCTCGCTGTTCCTGGTGCCCCGGGAGCTGGACGGGCAGGCCAATGGCGTGTGCTGCGATGGCCTCGAACACAAGCTCGGCATCCGTGGCAGCGCCACCTGCAGCCTGCGTTTCGACGGTGCCAAGGGGTGGTTGCTGGGCGAGCCGAACCAGGGGCTGGCGGCGATGTTCGTGATGATGAATGGCGCGCGGCTGCACGTGGGCTTGCAGGGGCTCGGGCATGCCGAGTTCGCCCGCCAGCAGGCCGGCGCCTATGCCGCCGAACGCCGGCAGATGCGCGCGGTGCCGCGCCCGCCCGGAGCCAGCGGCGAGGCCGATCCCATTGCCGCACACCCGGCCATGCAGCGCATCCTCCGGACCCTGGAGGCGCACAGCCAGGGCATGCGCATGCTGGGCTACTGGGCGGCACACCTGCTGGACATCGCCGAGCAGGCGCCGGAGGCCTCCCGCCGAGCGGAGGCCCACGCCCTGGCATCCCTGCTGACGCCGGTGGTCAAGGCCTGGTTCACCGAGCAGGGCTTCCAGCTCGCCAGCCAGGCGCTGCAGGTGTTCGGCGGCTACGGCTACTGCACCGAATACCCCATCGAGCAGACCCTGCGGGACAGTCGCATCGCGCTGATCTACGAGGGCACCAACGAGATCCAGGCCAACGACCTGCTGCTGCGCAAGCTGCTGCCGGACGATGCGCCAGGCCTGGCCGCGCTGGTGACCTGTATCGACGCAGAGTGCCAGCGGGCCGAAGGCACCGCCCTGCACGATGAAGGGATGGCGGTGGCACAGCTGATGGCCGACTGGCAGGCCGCGCTGGCCACGTTGCGCGAGGTCCAGGCGAGCGAGCCGCAACGCCCCTACGAGGCCGCCACCGACCTGCTGCAGGTGACCGCCTTGCTGCTGCTGGGCCATGCCTGGCTGCGTGCCGCACGGGTCAGCCGCGAGCGCAGCCTCGGGACAGCGCGGGAAGCCACCGCGCGCTTCTTCTTCCGCCGCCTGTTCCCCGAGGCGCACTACCGGTTGCGCCTGGCCCTCGCTTGACCGCGCGCCCTGGCCTTCGGGCTGGGGCTTCGCTTCAGGCGGGCGATCATCGGCAACGTGTGCATGCCCCGGCGAGCAATGGCTCGCCTGCTGCGCGTTGAGAAAGTTCCTACCGTTCATCTCCTATTTTCTACCGATTGTCGGGTCTTTCGCCATCAAGGTGCTACCAGTTGGCAGAGGGCTTCCTACACTTTTTTTCAATCAGAACGCGGACTTGGCACCTGCTTTCCGATGCCTTGGAAAAGCGTCAAACAACCGTATGACGAGGGCCAGGAGGGATTGCTCGATTCTTGAAGTGAACTAAAACTCCAAAATGACAATTCGTACAGTTCGGCGCGTAAATCGACGTCGGACATTAACCGGTTGGCTAGGAGAAGAATCGTGGCGATCGACAAGCAAGACGAGGAGCAGGAGGAGGGTGGTGTTTCCCGGCGGCTGTTCCTGGGCATGGCGGGGGTGACCCTGGCAGCCTCGGTGCTGCCCAACGCGGCACAGGCCGCCAGCACCCCAGCGCCTGGCGCGAAGGCGGCAGCGCTGGGCAAGCGTGCCGGTAGCCCGAACGTGCTGTTCATCTTCACCGACCAGGAGCGCTTCTCCCGCACGCTGCATGAAGACCTGGCCCTCAGCGGCCATCAGCGCCTGATGGACAGCGGCACCACCTTCCACAACCACTACAGCTCGGCGGTGATGTGCACCAGCTCGCGCGCGGTGCTGATGACCGGCCTGCAGACCGCCGACAACGGCATGTTCGAGAACGTCGACATGCCCTACGTGAAGTCGCTCTCCACCGACATCCCGACCATCGGCCACATGCTGCGCAAGCACGGCTACTACACGGCCTACAAAGGCAAGTGGCACCTCAATTCCGCCTTCGACCCGGAGACCCCGGAGCGCCTGTTCACCCCCGAGATGGATGCCTACGGCTTCTCCGACTACGCCTGGCCCGGCGACGTGCTCACTCACACCCTGGGCGGCTACCAGAACGACCACATGATCGCCGGCAGCGCCATCTCCTGGCTGCGTGGCACCGGCAAGGCGCTGGCCGACGAGGGCAAGCCCTGGTCGCTGTTCGTCAGCCTGGTGAACCCCCACGACATCATGTACTTCAACACCGACCACGGCGCCGAGCAGGTGCAGGACAACGGCAAGCTGTTGATGCCGGCGGCCCGCGCCCCGAAGCACCCGGCATACGAGAAGCGCTGGTCCCTGCCGCTGGCCGCCACCCGCTACCAGAGCCTGACCGAGGCCGGCCGGCCCAAGGCCCATGGCGAGTTCGACCGCGCCTGGGGCTACACCCTGGGCCACATCCCCAACGAGGACGCCCGCTGGCGGCGCTTCAACGACTTCTACTACAACTCCCTGGTGTCGGTGGACAGCCAGCTCAACCGCCTGCTCGACGAGCTGGACCAGTTGGGCCTGGACCAGAACACCCTCGTCATCTTCACCTCCGACCACGGCGAAATGGGCGGCGCCCACGGCCTGCGTGGAAAGGGCCCGTTCGCCTACGAGGAGTCCGTCCACGTCCCGATGATCGTCCGCCACCCGGATGTGCGGGGCGGGCAGCGCTGCCTGTCGCTGACCAGCCACCTCGACCTGGTGCCTTCGGTGCTCTCACTGTGTGGGGTCGAGGCGGGCAAGGTGGCCGACGTCGCCGGTCGCGACCTGCCGGGGCGCGACATTTCCCGCGCGCTGAACAACGTCCAGGCGAGCGGGCTGCACACCGTGCGCGAACAGATCCTCTTCACCTACAGCGGCATCGCCACCAACGACAGCGAGCTGATCCGCATCGTCTCCGAGGGGCGCACACGGGGCGTGCCGCCCAACGTGGCGATGCAGGAGGCCGGCTACCGCCCCGACATGAAGAAGCGCGGCAGCCTGCGCACGGTGTTCGACGGGCGCCACAAGTTCACCCGCTACTTCGCGCCGGTGGAGCGCAACACGCCCACCACCCTGGAGGCCTTGCGGCGCTGGAACGAGCTGGAGCTGTTCGACCTCGCGGCCGACCCGCTGGAGAAGACCAACCTCGCCGCCTCGGCGGACAGCGCACTGCTGATGTCGCTCAACGCCAAGCTCAACACCGTGATGGCGGCCGAATTCGGCGCCGACGACGGCCGCGAGATGCCCGATTTCAAGGGCATCGACTGGGCCATCTCCAGCATCGACCTCTGACCGCCAGGAGCCTGCAGATGGACGCACGCCATGTTTTCGCCCTCGCCACCCTGCTGCTGGGTGGCGCGATCACCAGCGTTCCCACCCAGGCGGCCGACCGCGCCGATCCCGATGCCTGGGCGGTGAAGATCAACCCCTATCTCTGGGCCACCCGCATGCACGGCAGCACCCGGATCCGCGACCTGCCCGAGGCCCAGGTGGACATGAGCTTCTACGACATCCTCAACACCCTGGATGCCGGCTTCATGGGGGCCATGGAGTTCCAGAAGGGGCGCTGGGGCATCCTCGTCGACAGCCTGTACATGAAGACCTCCGACTCGGTAGGCGTCGCCTCACCCGGCGGGCGCGCCAGGGTGGATGCCGACATGACCACCAGCCAGCTGATGCTCTCTAGTGCGCTGGCCTACAGATGGCTAGACTCGCCAGTCGTTTCGGACGGCTTCGTCGGCATTCGCTACAACCGCATCAAGGCGTCCCTCGACCTGGATGCCTCGGTCTTCGGTGCCACGGCCGAGCTGGACCACACCCAGAGCGTCGACTGGGTCGAGCCCTTCATCGGTCTGCGCGGGCGCGTTCCGCTCACCCGCGAGGTGGCGGTGGTGGCCAGTGGCGATGTCGGCGGGTTCGGGCTCGGGTCGGACCTCACCACCCAGGCATCGCTGGGGCTGTCCTGGATGCTGAGCGACCAGTTCGAGGCGGAAATGGGGTTCCGCTACATGAAGGTCGACTACGACAAGGGCGATTTCGTCTACGACATGGAGAACGAGGGCCCCTACCTCGGGATGTCCTATCACTTCTAGGAGGCTTTGATGCATCAGGTGGCACGTGCCTGATCACCGCACCAAGGTGGGCGCCGAGCGCCGCCAGCGTACCCGTCGCAAGTTGGTCATCACGGCGTTCCGCCTGCTGGCGGAGCGGGGCATCGACGAGCCGATCATCGACCTGGTGATCCGCCAGGCGGAGCTGTCGAGAGGCACTTTCTACAACCACTTCCGCTCGGAGCGGGAGCTGTTCCTGGCGGTGGCGGCAGAGGTGAGCGTGGAGATCATCGGCTCGGTCGACCCGATCGTGCTCCGCCACGACAACCCGGCTGTGCGCGTGGCCTGTGGCGTGACCTTGTGCGTGAAGCTGGCGCGGCGCTACCCGGTCATTGCCGCGTTCCTCGCCAAGGGTGGTGCCCAGGCGGTGTTCGCCGGTGGCAGTGCCATGGCGGTGATCGGGCGCGAAGTGCTCAGCGGTCGCGAGCAGGGGTTGTTCACGGTGCAGGAGACGTCGCTGGCGATCGACCTGGTGCTCGGTCCGGTGCTCTGCACCTTTGGCACGTTGCTGCAGCGGGAGATCGACGAGGCCTACATCCGGGCGCTGGCCAGAAGCATTCTCCTGGCGCTGGGGTTGGAGCCGCAGCTGGCCGAACAGGCCAGTGGGATCGACTTCGGTGAGCCCGAGCCCGCAGCGGATTCGATTTTCCGGGAGCTGTAGCCGGTTCCCGGCTGTTCTTGACGCAGGTTTCAACGATTTGGGGCCCGGCCATGGCAAGGGTGCCGGCATCCGTACGCCCCGAGAACGATGATTTCACCCCTGGAGGAACACCCGCATGAACCCGATCCGCACGCTGCTCCCCGTTGTCCTCGCCGTGGGTGTCGCCCTCGGTGGCTGCACCAGCAAGACCGTGAGCCAGGACCAGTATTCCGGCTTCCTCTCCAGCTACGAAGGCCTTGAACCGACCCGCTCCGCCTCCGGTGTGCCGGTGATGCGCTGGGTGGACCCCGGCTTCGACCTGTCCCGCTACGACAGCCTGGTGCTGCAACCGCTGGGCTTCTACCCGCAACCCAAGCCCGATGCCCGCATCGACCAGGCCACCCTGGATGCCGTGCTGGCCCGTGCCAACCAGCAGATGGCCGCCGTCCTGGGGCAGCGCCTGCGCCTGGTCCGCCCCGAGCAGGCTGGCCCGCGCACTCTGGTGTTCCGTGGCGCCATCACCGGCGTCGCCGCCGCGAACCAGGGCCTGCGACCCTACGAGGTGCTGCCGATCGCCCTGGTGCTGGGCGGCGCCATGGCCGCCACCGGCGAGCGCGACCAGAACACCGAGCTTTACCTGGAAGGTGAGCTGGTGGAGAACACCACCGGCAAGTCGGTGCTGCGGGTGGTGCGCAAGGGCTTCGGCAAGACCCTGAGCAACGACCGGCAGAAGGTCACCGCCGCCGATCTGGCCCCGGTGGTCGACCAGCTCACCCGCGACGCCCTGCAGTTCCAGACGGCCAAGGCCGCGCCGTAAGGCTGTATGCCTGCCGGTTTCCCAGCGGGGCCGGCAGGCTGCTCGATACCTCAATCCGCGACGCCGGCCGCTGCCTCCAGGCGCGCCAGCAGCCAGTCGCAGAAGCTGCGGGTGAGGGCATCGCCCTCGCTGTCGCGGTGCACCAGCCAGCTCCAGTTCGGGCCGCGGACCTCACGCGCCGACAGCGCCACCAGCAGGCCCTGTTCGCGCACCCGGGCCGACAGCAGCCGGCTCACCAGGGCAATGCCCAGGCCCTGGCTGGCCGCGTCCAGCAGCAGGCCAGGGTCGGAGAAGTTCAGGCCCTGGCTCTGTTGCCCCACATCCTCACCGCCTTGTACCTGCCAGTGACTCCAATCCATTTCCCGTTCGCCGTGCAGGGTGGTGCGTGCTGCACTGGGCGTGGCCAGCAGCTCCGGGTGGCAGGCCGGCTGCAAGCGGTCTTCCAGCAGTACGCGGAAGCTGCACTCGGCCTGGGCGCTGAGGTCGTCGCGCACGGCGATGTCGATGGTCTGGGTGGCCATGTTCGGGGTTTCGTCGGTGGTCAGCAGCCAGAGGTCCACCTCGGGGTGGTGCCGGTGGAAGTCCGCCAGGTTCGGTACCAGCCAATGGCGGGCGAAGGCCGGCGTGGTGTTCACCACCAGCTGGTTGGGCTTGCGGTACTGGTCCAGTCGGCGGATGCCCACGGCCAGTTGCTGAAGCATCGACTGGGTGGTGCTGAGCAGGTCCAGGCCGGCGTCGGTGAGGGCCACGCTGCGCCCGTTGCGGAAGAACAGCGGCTGCTCCAGGTAGCTTTCCAGGCTGCGGATCTGCTGGCTGATGGCCGACTGGGTCAGGTGCAACTCATCCGCCGCCTTGTGGAAGCTGCCCAGCCGTGCGGCGGCTTCGAAACCCCGCAGGGCGTTCAGGGGAGGCCAGTGCTTGAGCATGATTGATAAGCCTGTCTAATCAGAAATACGGAAAAAGCATCGTTTGTTGGCCCGAATCATCGGGCCTAGCATGCAGCCCATCACCGCGGCCACGGTTTTCAGTGATAACAAATCTTTAACTGAAGGCACTTTGTATGCAAATCGACGATGCACGTGACGGCTGGTTCATGCCGGCGGAATGGGCGCCCCACGCCGCCACCTGGATGGCGTTTCCCCACAACCAGGCGCTCTGGGAGCACGGCTGGGGCGTGACCCTGGCGGACGTCCAGGGCGACTTCGCCCGGGTGGCCAACGCCATTGCCCGCTTCGAACCGGTGAAGCTGGTGGTGGACCCGTCCGCCGTGGAGCGGGCGCGGGCCTTGTGCGGGCCGAATGTGGAGCTGGTGGTGATGGCCATCGACGACAGCTGGTGCCGCGATTCCGGCCCGAGCTTCGTGCTGCACCCGCGCCTGGGCGCCGCCGGCGTCAGCTGGCGCTTCAATGCCTGGGGCGGCAAGTCGGCCCACGGCCTGGACGCCACCCTGGGGGCGCGCATCCTGGCGGACCTGGGCCTGTACTGCCTCCATGCGCCGCTGGTGAACGAAGGCGGTGCGATCCATGTGGACGGGCAGGGCACGCTGATCACCACCGAGTCGGTGCTGCTCAACGCCAACCGCAACCCCGGCGTGAGCAAGGCCGAGATGGAGGCGCTGTTCGCCCGCCTGCTGGGGGTGCGCAAGACCATCTGGCTGCCGGGCGACCCGGACCACGTCACCGGCGACATGACCGACGGCCACGTGGACGGCGTCTGTGCCTTCGCCAGGCCCGGCGCGCTGCTGGTGGACGCCACCCGCGACAGCGGCTCGGTGTACGCCGACGTGGTGCGGGAGAACCGCCGTGCACTGGAGCTGGCCACCGATGCCCGGGGCCGTCGTTTCGAGATGCTGGAGCTTTTCGAGGCCACCGACGCGGTGGACACCGAGGCCGAGGTGTTCTGCGCCTCCTACACCAACTTCTACATCGCCAACGGCGCCATCATCATGCCGGCCTACGGCATTGCTGCGGACGACGAAGCGGCTGCCACGCTGCGCCTGGCGTTCCCCGGCCGCGAAGTGGTGCCGGTGCGCATCAACCACCTGGCCCATGGCGGCGGCGGGGTGCACTGCATCACCCAGCAGCAGCCGGCCTGGCCGCTGGAGGGTTGAGCCGATGAGCCTTCTCACCGTCGCCACCACCCAGTTCGCCTGCAGCTGGGACCTGGCGCGCAACCTGGACCGGGCCGAAGCGCTGGTGCGCGAAGCGGCCGCCCAGGGTGCCCGGCTGATCCTGCTGCAGGAGCTGTTCGCCACCCCGTACTTCTGCATCGAGCAGGACCACCGCCACCTGGCCCTGGCCCAGGAATACGGACGCAGCCCGATCCTCGCGCGCTTCGCCGATCTTGCCCGGGAGCTGGGCGTGGTGCTGCCGCTGAGCTGGTTCGAGCGGGCCGGCAACGCCTACTTCAACGCCCTCAGCGTGGCCGATGCCGACGGCCGCCTGCTGGGCGTCTACCGCAAGACCCATATCCCCAACGCCATCGGCTACCAGGAGAAGGAGTACTTCAGCCCCGGCGACACCGGCTTCCGCGTCTGGGATACCGCCCATGGGCGCATCGGCACCGGCATCTGCTGGGACCAGTGGTTCCCCGAGACCGCGCGCTGCCTGGCGCTGATGGGCGCCGAGGTGCTGCTGTTCCCCACGGCCATCGGCTCCGAGCCGGAGGCGGCCGGGCTGGACTCCCGCGACCACTGGCAGCTGACCCAGCGTGGCCACGCGGCCGCCAACATCCTCCCGGTGATCGCCGCCAACCGCGTCGGCGAGGAAGTGGCCGGCAGCGACGCCGACCTGCGCATGCGGTTCTACGGCTCGTCCTTCATCACCGACCACAAGGGCCGCCTGCTGGCCGAGGCGGACCGTGAATCCGAAGGCGTGTGGGTGCAGGCGCTGGACCTCCCGGCCATGGCCGAGGAGCGCCTCACCTGGGGCGTCTACCGCGACCGCCGGCCGGAGATGTACCGTCCGCTGCTGGGCCTGGACGGGCGTCACACCCACTGCCACTGGCACCCCACGGAGGCCGGCCGATGAACATGGGCAGATCCCTGCTGGTCCTGGCCATCGGGCTCGGCCTGGGCAGCGCGCACGCCGAGGAGAAGCTGCTGCGCCTCTACAACTGGGCGGACTACTTCGCCCCCGACACCCTGGAGGCCTTCACCCGCGAGACCGGCATCCGCGTCATCTACGACGTGATGGACAGCAGCGAGACGCTGGAAGCCAAGATGATGTCCGGCCACAGCGGCTACGACCTGATCTTCCCCGGCGACACCGTGGCCGAGCGGCTGATGCGTGCCGGTGCGCTGCAGCCGCTGGACCCGGCCAGGCTGGAGCACCTGGACGAGATCGAGCCCGGCCTGAAGACGTTGCAGACCCGCTACCCATACTCGCGCCACGCCACCGTGCCCTACACCTGGGGCACCATCGGCCTCACCTACAACCAGGCGCAGATCGACGCGCGCCTGCCCGGTGCACCGGTCAACAGCCTGGACATGCTGTTCAAGCCCGAGCTGGCCGCGCGCTTCGCCGATTGCGGCATCTCCCTCATCGACTCCCCCGACGAGGTGCTGGCGGTGGTGCTCAACTACCTGGGGCATGACCCGCGCAGCGCCCGGCCGGAGGACCTGGCCGAGGCCGTGGCGCTGCTCAAGGGCATCAAGCCCTACATCCGCAAGTTCCAGTCGCAGCCGGTCACCCAGCTGGTCAACGGTGACATCTGCCTGTCCCTCGGCTACAGCGGCGACATGACCCAGGCCCAGCGCAGCGCCGACGAAGCCGGCAAGGCCGTGCGCTTCCAGTACCGGGTGCCCCGCGAAGGCACCACGGTGTGGATGGACACCATGGCCATTCCCGCCGACGCCGTGCACCCGGAGTACGCCTACGCGCTGATCAACTTCCTCATGCGTCCCGAGCGCATGGCGGCCATCAGCAACGCCACCGGCTACCCGACCTCCAGCGCGGCGGCGCGGCCCCTGGTGGCCGAGGACATGCGCAACAACCCGGACATCTACGTCGACGCGGCCACCTACGAGCGGCTGATTCCCGGCAAGGACATCCCCCAGCGGGACATGCGCGCGCGGATGCGTGCCTGGACCACCTTCAAGACCGCCCGGTCCCAGTGACCGCCTGTTGAACGGAGCACGTGCAATGACGACACGACGCGATTTCATGAAACACATGATGGTGGCCAGCGGGCTCGGTGCCGCGGCCACCCTGGGCCTGGGGTTCGGTGCGGCGCGGGTGCCGGCGGCGCTGGCCGCCAGCTGGTACATGCCCGGCGAGCACCACCGCCAGGAGCGGGTGATCATCGCCTACGCCGCATCCTCCGCCATCTGGGAGGACTGGGCCGGCGCGGTGAACGCCACCCTGGGCAAGCTGGCCCGCACCATTGCCAAGTACCAGCCGGTCACCGTGTTGCACCGCCCCGGCGGCCTGGGGCTGGTGGACTTCAACTTCAACGGCTGGGGGCGCAAGCAGGCGGCCGGCAACGACACCCGCGTCGCCGACCTCCTCAGCGAGGAGATGGAAGCCAACTACCTGCGCAGCGCGCTGGTGGGCGAGGGCGGCGGTATCGAAGTGGACGGCGCCGGCACGGCGATCCTCACCGAGAGCTGCTGGATCAACGGCAACCGCAACCCGGGGCTGGGCAAGGCACAGATCGAGGCGGAGCTGAAGGCCAACCTCGGGCTGCGCAAGATCATCTGGCTGCCCGGCATCAAGGACAAGGACATCACCGACGCCCACGTGGACTTCTACGCGCGCTTCGTGGAGCCGGGCGTGGTCATCGCCAACCTGGACAACGACCCCAAGTCCTACGACTACGCGGTGACCCGCCGCCACCTGGAGATCCTCAAGGCGGCCACCGACGCCGATGGCCGTCGCCTGGTGGTGCACACGCTGCCGCCGCCGCTGAAGGTGCGCAGCAATGTGTACACCCAGGGCAACCCGGACTTCGCCCCCGGCTACATCAACTTCCTGCTGCTCAACGGCGCGGTGATCGCCCCGCAGTTCGGCGATGCGGCGGCGGACGCCTACTGCAAGTCGCTGCTGACCCGGCTCTACCCGGGGCGGGTGGTGGAGCAGTTGAACATCGACCCGATCGCTGCCGGGGGCGGCGGCATCCACTGCGTGACCAAGCACCTGCCGCAGGTCTGAGGGCAGGTGCAACCCGGCGTGATGGCCGGGTGCTACCCACAGAAACGGTGGATGACTCTGTGGATAAGCGGTTGACCGACGACCTCGGCGCCCGGCGGGCGGGGCCTGTGCCGGGCTGGTGGTTTTCTGAACGGTGGATGTGCACAACGTTGCGGGGCGGGGAGCCCGTGCGCGCCGGGTTGCACCGGCGCGCACGGTGTTTCAGCGCCTGCGCCGCCGTGGGCGCAGGCGGCGCCAGCCGATCACCACGCCGCTGAGGCAGATCGCCAGGCCGCCGAGGCTGACGCCGATCACCAGCGCCTCGCGCAGCAGGGGCCGCTCCAGCAGCGGGGGCCAATCCCAGCTGTGCAGCAGGTTGAACAGCCAGCGGCCGGCCCGGCGGTTGCCGTCCAGCACGTCCAGCACCGCGCCGGTGTGCGGGTCCAGGTGGACCCAGCTGTGGCCGTCGTCCTCGAACCGGAGCCGCAGCATCGGCAGGCGGCGGGGCTGGCCGCCGTACATGCTGGCGTCGCCCCGGGCGTAGTAGTACGCGTCGTAGTGCTGCAGCCATTCGGCGTGGGCCACCGGGATCGGCGCAGCCGCTTCCAGGGTCGCCTGGGGCAGCCGCTCCAGCGCTGGGCCGGTGCCATCCAGCGGCAGCACGCGGCTGTTGCCCTGGGCATCCAGCGCGCTGAGGTAGGCATGCCCGCCGAGCATCCGCCATTCCAGCTCCACCGGCGCGAGGCCCGATTGCTCCAGGCGTTGCACGGCGTCCGCCAGGTCGCCTTGCAGTGCCGCCGCGCTGAGTGGGGCGCCCTGGAAGGCTGCCGGCGTCAAGGTCGAGCGGCCTTCGGTAAGGTGCCAGGGGCGCATGGACATCAGCCCGCTGAAGATCCACAGCACCAGCAGGGTGCCGAACAGCAGCCCGCTGATGTGGTGCCAGCGGCCGAACCCCGAGGGGTAGGGCGAGCGCGAGCCGCTGCGGTAGGGCTTGGAGAAGCGCCAGCGCAGCAGCCCGACCACCATGCCCAGCAGGGCCATCAGCGTGGCGGCGAGGGCGAGGTAGATGACGATGTTCGACCAGGCGCCATCCAGCCATCCACCGCGCAGCGGATACAGCCAGTGCAGCCAGGCCCCGAGCAGGTTCCAGGCGCGCTCGTGGGCGCTGGCGTCGCGCACCACTTCACCGGTGCGCGAGGACAGGTAAAGCTGGGTGCCGGCGGCATCGCGCAGCTGCACGCGGTGCAGGGGCCGGTCCGCGTCGAGGGCGCGGCTGTGGCTCCAGAGGTCTTCCTCGACCAGGCCGAGGTGGTCCGCCTCGGCGCCGCCGAAATGCCGGGCGATGCCCAGCGCTTCGGCGGAACCGACCCCGTCCAGCACCTGGCCGCTGCGGGCGTCCACCGCGCGGTTGCCGCTGGCGTAGCCGAGCAGGTAGCGCGGCTGGCCCGCCACCTGGGCCAGGCGCAGGCTGCGCGGCGGCTCGCCGCCGGCCGCCTGCAGGGCCTGGGCCGGCGACACGCAGCCGGTACAGGCCAGCGGCGCCTGGTGCTGCAGGCGCTCGGCTTGGGTCAGCTTGGGGTAGCCGACGTAGAGCATGACGATGCCGGAGACGAACCACAGCGCCATGAACAGGCACAGCGCGATGCCCAGCCAGCGGTGCCAGAGGTAGAGGTGGCGTTTCATCACGGCCGCCTCAGAAACGCAGGTCCAGCGCTACTTCGAGGCTGCGCGGCTCACCCAGGTAGTACTGCGCGTTGCTCTGGTGGATGAAGCGTGCGTAGACCTCGTCGGTCAGGTTGCGCAGCCGCGCGCTGACCTTGGTGTTGGCGTCCAGCTGGTGCTCCACGAAGGCGCCGTAGAGCGTGTAGGAGGGCACCCACTGGGTGTTGGCGTTGTTGGCGTACACCGCCGACACGTAGCGCGCGTCCACGCCGGTGCGCCAGCCCTGCACCGGCTCCCAGGTGAGCCAGAGGTTGGCCAGGCGGTCGGGGATGTTCACCGGGGTCTTGCCCTTGCGCGAGACGTTGACGCCGCCGACGGTCTCGTTGAAGTCGTCGAAGCGGGCGTCCACCCAGGCGACGTTGCCTTCCAGGGTCCACTGCGGGGTGAAGCGGTAGGAGGCCGCCAGTTCCACGCCGTCGGAGGTCTGCTGGCCGGCCTGGACGGTGCCGTTGGGGTTGTTGACGTCGCTGATGGGGAAGTCCTTGCGGACGATCCGGTAGGCGGCGACGGTGGCGCTGCCACGGCCTTCGTCGAAGTCCAGCTTGCTGCCCACTTCCAGCTGCTTGCCGGTGCTCAGGTCGTAGTCGCGCACCTGGGTGAAGGAGGCGCCGGTGAGGGTGCCGCCCGGCGGCTCGGCCGAGGTGCTGTATTGCACATAGAGGTTGGCGTCGGAGGTGAACTGCCAGACCAGCCCGGCACGCCCGGTGATGGCGTCCCAGCGGCGCTCGAAGGAGGACGGCGCGTTGGCGCTGACGGCACCGTGGTTGGTGGCGTCCAGCTCGATGTGGTCGTAGCGCAGGGCGGTGATCAGCGAGAGGCTGTCGGTCAGCTGCTGGCGGTTTTCGGCGAAGCCGGAAGTGGTGCGTACCTCGTTGCTGCGGGCCTTGACCAGCCCGCTGGCCATGCCGGGGATGTCGTCGAAGCTGCCGGGGTCGGGGTTGCCCGGGGTGACGATGTCGACGGTGCCGCTGCTGGAACGCGGGTAGACGCTCTGCTGGTTGACGCTGTAGTCGAGGCCGAAGGCCCAGTCGCTGACGCGATCGAACAGCTCGCCCTTGTGCAGCAGCTCCAGGCGGTTGCCGTTGAGCTCCTGGTCGTGACGCTGCAGGTAGGCGCTGCTGCGGGCGATGTTGCCGGCGGCGTTGTACTTGTAGACCTCGAGGTTGCGGTAATCGCGCTGGCCTTCGTAGTGGTAGAAGGTGTTGCGCAGGCTGGTGGCGTCATCCACCTGGTAGTCGGTGATGGAGCGCAGCCAGCGGGTACGTTGCTCGTAGCGGCCGTCGTCGACGTTGTAGTTGCTGAAGCGGTCGTGGCGGTCGATCTTCAGCTCGCCGGTGCGGTTGGCGTTGAGCGTCGGTGCGCCCCAGTAGGGGCTGTCTTCCTTCTCTTCCAGGTACTCCACCGCCAGGGTGTGGGAGAGGCGGTCGGTGAGGTCGCTGAGCAGGGAGAAGGCGACGTTGCTGGCGCCGCGCTCCTGGCGGTCGATGTAGCCGTTGCTGTCGTTGCGGCTGAAGTCCAGGCGCGCGTAATGACGCGGGCCGGGGCCGTCGTTGAGGGCACGGTTGATGCCGATGGAGGTTTCCCGGTCATCGAAGCGGGCGTAGCGGATGCGCGCTTCGCCGCTGTCCTCGCGGCTGGCCAGGCGGGTGATGTAGTTGAGGCTGCCGCCCACCGAGCCGCTGCCGTGGAGGAAGGAGGAAGGGCCGCCGACCAGCTCGACGCGGTCGTAGATCCAGGCGTCCACCGGGCGGTTGGCGGCGCTGTACTGCAGGCTGATGCCGTTGAACAGCTGGTTGACCTGGGCGCCGTTGAAGCCGCGGTAGGCGACGTAGCCACCCCAGCCGGGTGGGGCGGAGGCGTTGACGCCGGGCAGGGCGTTGGCCACGTCGAGGAAGTTGCGCGCGCCGATGCGGTCGATCTTCTCGCGGTCGGCCACGGCCACCGAGGCGGGGTTCTCCCGCAGGCTCAGGCCCAGGCGCGAGGTGCCGGGGGACTGGCTGTCCAGGTCCAGGCCGGGTTGCTTCTCACGGTCGGCGTTGACGGTGCTGGTGGGCAGTTCGAGGGCGTCGTGCTTGTTTTCAGTGGCGTAGGCGAGGTTGCAGGCGCAGATCGCCAGCGCCAGGCAGGTGTACTTCGGAGTCATGGAGGCTCTTTCCTTGCAAGCGTGCAGCAGCGAGCCGGCGCGTCAGGCGCCGGGGCGGTTCAGGCGGGCAGGAAAGGGGCGGGGGAGGCGCGGGGGTTGAGCGAGGGCCAGCGTTCGCGGGGCGGCGGCTGGGGGTGCTGGTTGGCGTCGAGGGGCACCACGCGCGGGGCGATGCCCAGGTCGAGCTGCCAGGCGTCGCTGTTCAGCGCAACGGCGGCAGCGTAGGAGGAGCACAGCGGGCAGGTGAACTGCATCTGTGCGTGGTCGCTGCCGTTGTCGCCGAGGCTGTCGGACGCATCGTGGCCGAGGCTGCAGTAGCCGCCATCGAGACCGCTGAGCTCCAGGCCGGTCATCTGGCCGTGGTGCAACCCGCAGGCGAACAGGCTGAAAAGGACGCTCGCGTAGAGCAGCCAGGCGGTCAGTGTCCGGGTCGAGGGGGCGGGTTTCATGGGCGGCGACTTTATCAGTCGGCGGTACTGGCGCGATACGGACGTGTCCGAAATTTCCTTGCCAAATGAAGGAGTTGGGCCTCTGGCGCGGCCTTGGAAACGGGGCTGCGACCATTGGGCGCAGCCCCGTGGCACGCGCGGCTACTGCCCGCCGCTGCTGCCGCCACTGGCGCCGCCGCTGGAGCCCCCGGTGGCACCGCCGCTCGCGCCCCCTGTGGAGGAGCCGCCCGTGGAGCCACCGGAGCCGGTGCCCGTCCCGGAGCCCATGCCCGAGCCGCCGTTACCCATGCCGTCGCTGCCCATGCCGCCCGACCCGCTGCCGCCCGGGGTGGTTGGGCTGCCCGAGGTGCCGGTGCCGTTCGACGAGCCATTGCTGCCAGGGCCGGTGTTGTTGCCCGGCAACGCGCCCGGCGAACTGGGCGAGGCGGGGGAATCGGGGCTGGTGACGCCGGGTTGGGTGGGGCCGGTGCTGCCGTCGTTGGCAGCGAGCGCCGGCAAGGCACTGGCACCGAGCATGGCGCCGAGCAGCAGGGTGTAGAGGGGGCGTTTCATATTCATGGTCGTCTCCTGGGTTGCGTTGACTGACACAGGGTTCGGCCTGTGCCGGCCCCGCAAGGTTCGGGTCAGGGGGACCAGTGGTCGCCCAGCGCGGCGCAGGCGAAACGCAGCCTTGAACGAGGCCCCGCGTGGCGCATAAGGTGTCCGTCTCGATGGAACCGGCTCCCGACGGAGCCCCGCACAGGGATAGCCCATGAGCACTGCACCGGACCGCGTCCCGGACACCGAACGCTCCCAGGCAGTCGTCCGCCTGGTGATGGCGGTGGCCGCCAGCCTCTACATCAGCTTCATGTTGTTCACCGGCCTGGCGACGCCGGCGCAGACGGTGCCCATCCTCATCTACTTCGGCTGCTTCTTCTTCGCCAGCCTGGTGCTGCTGGCGTGCATCGTGCGCTGGCCCGGGCATTACCCGGCGCGGCGGCTGTTCAGCATGCTGCATGACTATTCGGCGCTGACCTTCGGCCTGGTGGTGGGCGGTCCGCCCCTGCTGCCGGTGTATGGCGTGCTGCTGTGGGTCACGGTGGGCAACGGCCTGCGCTATGGCTCGCGCTACCTGACCATCGCCACCGGCCTGGCGCTGTGCTGCCTGGCCATCGTCACCCTGACGTCATCGTACTGGCGGGAGCAGCCCTACCTGGTGCTCACCCTGGTGGTGACCACCCTGATCGTGCCGGCCTACGTCAACGTGCTGCTGGCCCAGGCCAAGCGCGCCAGCGAGGCGGAGCGTGCCGCCAACCTGGCCAAGTCGCGCTTCCTCGCCCAGGCCAGCCATGACCTGCGCCAGCCGATCCACTCCATCAGCCTGTTCACCGCCTGCCTGCGCGATGCCGAGCTGGGCCAGGACGAGCGCCGCCTGGTGGACAGCATCGACAAGTCGCTGCACAGCGTGGCCCAGCTGTTCCGTTCGATCCTCGACATGTACAGCCTGGACGGCGGCAAGGTGGCGCCGCGCCTGCAGCCGGTGTCGGTGTCCGAGCTGCTGGGCGAGCTGGTGGAGCAGAACGCCCAGGCGGCGCGCTGGGCCGGGGTGGACATCCGCTTGCGGGTGCCGGGCGACGTGCATGTCTCCTGCGACCCGAACCTGCTGGCGACCATGGTGCAGAACCTCATCTCCAACGCCCTCAAGTACGCGCCGGGCAAGCCCATGCTGGTGGCCTGCCGGCGGCGCAACGGCGGCTGGTCCATCGAGGTGCACGACCGGGGCAAGGGCATCGCCCCGCAGCATCTGGAGAACGTCTTCGACGAGTTCTACCGGGTGCGCCAGGCCCGTGACCACGACATCGAGGGCGTCGGCCTGGGGCTTGCCATCGTGCGTCGGCTCAGTGGCCTGATGGGCCTGGAGATCCGCATCGCCTCACGGCTCGGGCGCGGCACCAGCGTGGCCATCGAGGGCTTGCAGGCGGTCCAGGCGCCGCAGCGCCAGCCGTCGACCGTGAGCAGCCTGCCGCTGCGCCTGCTGGACGGGCTGCGGGTGCTGCTGCTGGAGGACGACCGCAACGTCCTGCATGCCACCGCCAGCCTGCTGGAGCGCTGGGGCTGCCGGGTGGAGGCCAGCGCGGCCCTGCCGAAGGCACCGGAGGCGTGCGACCTGGTGATCACCGACTTCGACCTGGGCACCGAGGCCTCCGGTGCGGACTGCATCGCCCGCCTGCGGGACCAGGCCGGCTGGCCGGTGCCGGCGGTGGTGATCACCGGGCACGACGTGCGCCGCGTGCAGGATGCGCTGGACGACCCCGACGTGCCGGTGCTGTCCAAGCCGGTGCACCCGGCGGAGCTGCGTTCGGTGCTGATGGCACTGAAGGTGGGGCTGGCGCGGGAGCACGCCGAGGCCTGAGCGGCCTCAGAGCCCCGTCTTGGCGGCCCAGGCCGCAGCAGCGGCGCGGCTGCTGACCCCCAGCACGCGCAACAGCGAGGAGACGTGGATGCGCACGGTGAAGGGCGAGATGTCCAGCTCCCGGGCGATCTCCTTGTTGGACAGGCCATTGGCGATCAGCCGCAGCACGTCCTGCTGGCGCGGGGTGAGCTGGGTGTAGAGCGGGTCGACGTCGAGCCCGCCGTCGAGGCCGGCCTGGCTGTGGTCGTAGCGCACCACGAACTCGCCGGCGAGGATCGCCGCCAGGGCCGCGCCCATCTCGTCCGGCGCCACGGCCTTGCCGATGAAGCCATCGGCCCCGGCGGCCATGACCTCGTCGACGGTCTTCTGGTTGTCCACCATCGACACCACCGCCAGGGAACTGCGCTTGAAGGCCTGGCGCAGCTCGCCGATGGCCGCCATGGACTGGCCGGGGAACAGCAGGTCGAGGATGAACAGGGCAGGGGGCGGGCCTTGGTGTGCCAGGGCCAGCACCTCGTCCATGGTGCCGGCTTCTTCGATCACGGCGTGGGGCAGGACGCGCTGCACGATGCGGCGCAGGCCCTCGCGGAATACGGGGTGGTCATCGGCGACGATGACCCGTTGCTGGGGTGTTTCTGCGGGCATCCGTACGTTCTTGTTCTGGCGGAATGAGGCGTCCAGATGTCATGGGACAGGGCTCCGGGCGCGGCTCAGGGTAGAGCCAAACGCACCTTGGCGCCAACCGCCTGACGCGCCGACCTGATCATCGGCGATGCTGGCGCCTGGCCCTCACGGGAGGGTCGAACGCCCAGGTGGCGGGGCCTGCGGAGGTTTTGTGCGGGCCGTCATCGCCGCGTGATCACGCGGCCGTTATGCTGCGCGACCGATCACCGCAGGACGCCCCGGATGAGCGAGCCGACCCTCACCCCCTATCGCATCAGCGAACAGGACTACCTGCGCAGCAGCCGCCTCGGCGGACGCCTGCGTACCCGCCACCGCAACCTGTTGCTGGCGGGGCTGTTCGTGCTGGTCGCCATGGCCTTGTACTCGCTGAAGATCGGGGACAAGGCGACGGCCTATCCCCTGGTGGGCGGTATCGGTGGCGGGGTGCTGGCCGCCCTGGTGATACGCCTGGTGGTGCGACCGGTCCTGGTTTGCCGGCAGTACCGCCGCTATGCGCTGATGCAGCAGGAGCAGAAGGTCGGCTTCGCGCCCGAGGGCCTGCACTTCCAGTCGGCCGTTGGCCAGGCGGTCGTCAATTGGGGCAACTTCCATGGCTGGCGGGAGAACGACGAGTTCCTGGTGCTGTTCATCGCACCCCGGGTCTTCTACGTGTTGCCCAAGCGGATCGCCGAGGCCGGCTTTCCCCTGGAGGCGCTGCGCACCACCCTGGCGCGGGAAGTCGGCCCGTCCTACTGAGATGTGTTCGGAATGGGGCCTGTGCACGGCCTCGTCCTGCCACTTCAATTAGAGTGGCGGCCCCTCGATGCCACCACGGAAGGTCCATGAGCACGCCACGCATTCGCCTCTTCGCGAGCAACGTCCATTTCGTCGACACCGACTTCGAACGCCTGCAACCCCTGGCTCCCGTCAACAGCACGCTGGGCAAGCTCATCCTCGCCGTGATCCTGGGCATGCTCGGCCTGTTCGTGCTGGGTTTCTGGAGCGATCAGGAGTGGCTGGTGGCCCTGGGGCTGCTGGGTGCCGTGGTGGTGCCGCTCGTCATGCTGGGAGTGAGCAGCTGGCTGCACCCACCGGCGCGCGAGGAGGCCTATTTCGACGCCGAGGGCCTGTTGCTGAAGCTGGTGCCGGCACGCGAGTCGGAGCCGGGGCGGGAGGTGCACATCCCCTTCGCGGCCCTGCAGGACCTGGTGATGGAGTCCAAGGTCAACCGCGAGGGCAGCCGCATCCACCAGTGGCGGCAGTACCGCATCCGCACCCATCAGGAGGGGGAGCGCCCCCACGTGCTGATCAACACCTTCCGCCCGCTGCACCTGGTGCTCCAGGACCTGGAGCGGATCAGCCAATTGCCCGGTGCGGCCGAGTTGCCGATACGCCTCGAACTGCCCCGGGAGCAGCACGATGCGCTGATGCAGGCGGAGCGCTGAGGGTCAGCCGGCGGCGTCGGCCTGCCGCTCGGCGCGTTCGCTGACGAAGGCCTGGAACGCCTGCAGCGGCAGCGGGCGGCTGAACAGGTAGCCCTGGTATTGCAGGCAACCGCTGTCGGCGAGGAAACGCTGCTGCGCCTGGGTCTCCACGCCCTCGGCGATCACGCTCATGCCCATGCTCTGGCCCAGGGCGATGACGGTGCGCACGATGGTTTCGCTGCTGCTGTCGGTGAGCACGTCGCAGACGAAGGAACGGTCGATCTTCAGCTTGTCCAGGGGCAGGCGCTTGAGGTGGCTGAGGGACGAGAAGCCGGTGCCGAAGTCGTCGAGGGAGAAGCGCACGCCGTGTTCCACCAGGGCGGCCATCTTCCGCGACAGGTCCTCCATGTCCTGCACGATCAGGGTCTCGGTCAGCTCCAGTTCCAGGTTGCGCGCCTCGATGCCCGACCGCTGGATCAGCCCCAGCACGTCGTTGACGAAGGTGGCCTGGCGGAACTGGTTCTGGCTGATGTTCACCGCCAGGTGCAGCTCGCGGAACAGCGGGATGGCCTTCCACGCGGCCAGCTGGGCGCAGGTCTCGTGCAGCACCCACTGGCCGATGGGGATGATCAGCCCGGTCTTCTCGGCGTGGTCGATGAACTCGGCGGGCGCCAGCAGGCCGCGCTGGGGGTGTTGCCAGCGGATCAGCACTTCGGCGCCGAGCACGCGCCCCTGGATGTCCAGCTGCGGCTGGTAGTGCAGCACGAACTGCTGCTCCCGCAGGGCCGTGCGCAGGTCGCGGTCCAGCTCGGAGCGCTCGGCGGCATCGGTCTGCAGGATGTGCAGCAGCAGGAACAGCATCACCGCCGCGGCGATGCTCTGCACCCAGGAGCCGATCACCCGCAGCTCGTCCGGCAGGCCGTAGCCGAGGCCAGGGCTCCAGGAGGTGGAGGCCATGACGGTGAACAGCGCCAGGCAGAACAGCGAGACGCCGTAGCGCAGCCACATCGGCTCGTCGCGGAAGGCCATCAACGCGGCCACCGACACCGGCAGCAAATAGAGGTGGGATGCCCGAGGTGCTGCCGGGCTGGGCTCGTCCAGCAGCAGGGTGGAGATGCTGATGACCACCACCAGCACGGCGAACAGCAGGAGGTTGGCGCTGCGCGCGCGGTTGCGCAGGGTCAGGGCCAGTACGCCGATGCCGCAGAGCACCAGCAGCAGGTCCATCGCCACGATCAGCCAGGCATCCCGCGCGGCGAACACGGCGCCCCAGAGCACCCCGATCACCAGCATCACCAGGCTGGCCAGCATGCGCATGCGTCGCTCGCGGCGCTGGCCGATCAAGGCCAGGTCGTGGGCGAGCCACAGCTGCTTCAGGCGTTTGAAAAAGGGCTGGGAGGCGGGCATCAGGGGCTGAATACCTGGAGGGTCGGTATTCATTCTTGAGGAGGTTTGGCGGTTTGCAACCTGGCGACCAGCGAAACGGCAGCCGGTGTCGTGGATGGATAAGGGAAACAGGAGGTTCCGGCGTGCCGGTGCCAGGTGGCGGGCACGAAAAAATGGCCCGCCAGGGCGGGCCCGAGGTCCAGCGAGGAGGGGGCGTCAGAGCAGCGAGAGCGGGTAGCTCACGATCAGGCGGTTCTCGTCGAAGCTGTTGGTGTTGCCCCAGTCGCGGCGCTGGCTGGAGTTGCGCCATTTGACCGAGAGGCTCTTGAAGGTGCCCGACTGGATGACGTACGCCAGCTCGCTCTCGCGGCCCCATTCCTTGCCATCGGTCACGCCACCGACATGGGCGTCGCTGCCGTGGATGTAGCGGTTCATCAGGGTCAGGCCGGGCGCGCCGAGGGCGGCGAAGTTGAAGTCGTGGCGCAGCTGCCAGGAGCGCTCCTTGGCGTTGTCGTAGCTGGAGTTGTAGCTGTCGTTGGCCAGGGTGCCGCCGCTGGTGCCGTTGACGCGCATCCAGGCGTCGTCGCCGCTGACCTTCTGCAGGCCCAGGTAGAAGGTGCTGCTGCCGTACTTGGCGGAGAGCAGGGCGGACCAGGTGCGGTTGTCGAGGTCGCCGGCCCGGGCGGAGCCGTCTTCCCGGCCGGTGAAGTAACCGAGGTTGGCGCCCAGGGTCCAGTCGCCCAGGGGCTGGCTGTGCACCACCTGCAGGTAGTTCTGGCGGTAGATGTCCTGCAGCTCGGCGTACCAGAGCCCGACCAGGGTGCGGTTCTCGTTGAAGCTGTATTCGCCGCCGGCGAAGTTGAAGCGGTCGGAGGTGAAGGCCGCCTTACCCATCAGGGACAGGTCTTCCATGCTGGCGTCGTTGCGCGGGCTGTTGCCGCGGAACTGGCCGCCGTAGAGGGTCAGGCCGGCGATCTCCCTGGAGGTCACCTGGGCGCCCCGGAAGGTCTGCGGCAGCGAGCGGCCATCGTCGGAACGCAGGATCGGCAGCACCGGCATCCACTCGCCCACCTTCAGCTCGGTGTCGGAGACCTTCATCTTGCCGGCCACCGCCAGGCGGCCGAAGTCGTCGGCCGGGCGGCCGTCGTCGTGCACCGGCAGCAACTGGGTGCCGCGGGTGCCCTTGCCGCCGTCGAGCTTGAGGGCGTAGAGCCCGAGCACGTCGACCCCGAAGCCGACGGTGCCCTGGGTGAAGCCGGACTTGGCGTCGAGGATGAAGCTCTGGGTCCATTCCTCGGCCTGGTCCTGGGTGCTGGTGCCGACGAAGTTGCGGTTCATGTAGAAGTTGCGCAGGTTCAGCGTGGCGCTGCTGCCGTCGATGAATCCGGGGCTTTCGGCAGCCTGGGCGGCCTGGCTGGCGAGGGCGATGGCGCTGGCCAGGAGGGTGGTGTGCAGGGCGTGGCGATGAGTGAGGGGCATGGTGGCCTCTGTCTTGTTGTTGTCGGGGCGCAGGAGGCCCTTCGCGGCGTTGGCGAATGGGCGGTGGGCGTGGAGCGGGTGATCAGGCCGGGCGCGGGCTGTGCGGTGCCGGGCAGGCGGCAGCGGGCTGGCGATCAGGGACGCGAAGGCGTGGGAGGAAGCAGGTGGGGTGCATCGGGATGACCTTTCTTGTCGTTATTGGGGTCGCCGGCGTCAGGGCGCCGGGCCTGGGCCGATAGTGGTTGCAGGCTGGGCGCTGTTCAATTCGTCCAAGGCGCTTGTGTTCGATCAGCGAACGAAAACTAACTGGTTCGTACATTTGTGCGCGAAACGACGGATGCGTTCCAGGTTTCGGCCTGGGGGCTGTGTCTTCTAGAATCGCCGCACCCTCATCCAGGACCCACGCCATGGCCGGTAGCCAGATCGAACGCGCCTTCAGCCTCCTCGAACGCCTGACCTCCGACCCCCAGGGGTTGGCGCTGCAGGCCCTCTCCGATGAGCTGCAGATCCCCAAGAGCGCGACCCACCGCATGCTGGCCGAGCTGATCCGCCTCGGCTACGTGCGGCAGAACCCCGACAACAGCCGTTACCAGCTGTCCACGCGGCTGGTGGCCATGGCCTTCCGCCACCTGGCCAGCAGCGGTGCGGACATCGTCCAGCCGATCCTCGACCGCCTGGCCCAGGAGAGCGCCGAACTGGTGCGCCTGGGCGTGACCGAGGGGGGGCGGCTGACCTGGATCGCCAAGTCCCAGGGGGCTCGCTCCGGCCTGCGCTACGACCCGGACATGGGCCGGGACGCGCCGTTGTTCTACACCGCCTCGGGGCACGCCTGGCTGGCGGCCCTGAGCGATGCCGAGGCACTGGCCCTGGTGGAGCGCCAGGGCATCGCCGACCCGGCCGGCTTCGGCCCCAACGCGCCGCACTCGAACATCGAGCTGCTGGAGCGCCTGCGCCGCGCCCGTGAGCGCGGCTACGCCTGGGTGGTGGAAAGCTCCGCCGTGGGCATGTCGGCGATGGCCGCCGTGGTGCGTCACCCGGCCACTGGCCAGGTCATCGGTGTGCTCAGCGTGGCCGGCCCCAGCGCCCGCCTGCCGGAGGCGCGCATGCACGAACTGGCCCCGTGCCTGCTGGCTGCGGCCGCTGAACTGGGCGACGCGAGCCAGGCCTCCGAACTCTTCCCGTGATCCGCTGGGCCTCGCCACGGGCCGTGAAGATCGCCTATTGCGTAAAAATGGAACTCTGTTCTAAATAACGCGAAGCCGATTTCAGAACCCCCTTGCTGTGAGGTCCCCGTGTCCGTCCCGTCCTTCGCCAACCGGCTGCCTGGCCGGTTTTTTCATGCCTTCCCGATGATGCCGACTAGGCAGGAGGCCCGCCGTGGCTGACCGTGCGCTGTCGCTCGCCGCCTTGACGGTGCTGGAGCTGGCACCCCCGGACATGGTCGAGGTGGCCGCCCGCACCGGCTACAGCCATGTGGGCTTGCGGCTGATCCCGGCGACGCCGGAGGAGCACCACTTCCCCGTGGTGGCCGATGCCGATCTGCGTCGGCGCACCCGCCAGCGCCTGGGCGATACCGGGGTGCAGGTGCTGGACATCGAGATCCTGCGGCTGAAGCCGGAGACCTGTGTGGCGGACTTCGCCGCCGTGCTGGAAGCCGGGGCCGAGTTCGGCGCCAGCGAGGTGCTGGTGGCCGGCAACGACCCGGATGAAACCCGGCTGGCCGACCGCTTCGCCGAACTGTGCGAGCGTGCGGCGCCCCTGGGGCTGCACGTCAGCCTGGAATTCATGCCCTGGACCGACGCCCGCGACCTCGGCCAGGCGGCCCGGGTCGTCGAACGCGCGGGCCAGCCCAACGGCGCGGTGCTGGTGGATGCCTTCCACTTCGACCGCTCGGCCTCGCGCCTGGCGGACCTGCGGGCCCTGCCACCGCAGCGCCTGCGCTACGCCCAGTTGTGCGACGTGGCCGGGCCGCGCCCGGACGACATGCAGGAAATCCTCCGCCAGGCCCGCAACGAGCGGCGCTTCCCGGGGGAGGGGGACTGCGACCTGGCGGGGTTGCTGCGGGCGTTGCCGGCAGGCATCCCCCTGAGCCTGGAGATCCCCACCCGGCAGTTGCTGGAGCAGGGCGTGAGCGCCGAGGCGCGGGCGCGCCAGGCGCGCGAGCGAACCCTGGCGCTGTTGGCCGGTCTCTGATCCATCGGCCTTTGCGCCGGTTCTCGAGGTGTCATGAGCGATCCGATTTCAACCGCTGTCAGCCAGCCCTTGCGCGGTGTGGCGCTGGTCCTGCTGGCGACCTTCCTGTTCGCCGGGCACGACGCACTGTCCAAGCACCTGGGGGGCCTGTACCCGGTGGTGATGGTGGTGTGGGCGCGCTACCTGGTGCACAGCCTGCTGATGGCCGGGCTGTTCCTGCCCCGCGCCGGCCTGCGCGGGCTGCGCACCCAACGACCGGTGCTGCAGGTGCTGCGGGCGCTGAGCCTGCTGAGCACCAGCCTGCTGTTCACCACCGGCCTGCAGTTCGTGCCGCTGGCCGAGGCCACGGCGGTGAACTTCCTGGCGCCGATCCTGGTGACGGCGCTCTCGGCACCGCTGCTGAAGGAGCGGGTCAGTGCCGGCCAGTGGCTGGCGGTGGCGATGGGCTTCGTCGGCGTGGTGGTGATCGTGCACCCGGGCGGGGCGCTGTTCACCCCGGCGATCCTCTTCCCGCTGGGCTCGGCCCTGGGCTTCTGCGCCTATCAGCTGCTGACGCGCATCCTCTCGGCCCACGACAGCCCCACCACCAGCAACTTCCTCGCGGGGGTGTGCAACACCCTGGTGATGAGTCTGCTGGTGCCGTTCTTCTGGCAGTTGCCGAGCCTGTTCGACGGCTTGCTGCTGGTGGCCCTGGGCACCCTGGGCATGGCGGCGCACCTGTTCCTGACCCAGGCCTTCCGCCATGCGCCGGCAGCCTTGCTGGCGCCCTTCGGCTACTGCCAGATCGTCTTCGCCGGGCTGCTGGGCTACCTGCTGTACGCCCACGCGCCGGACCTGACCACCCTGGTGGGCATCGGCATCGTCTGCCTCAGTGGACTGGGGGCGGCCTGGCTGCAACGCAGCCGTGGCTGAAGGTGGGGAGTGGAGCGTGCACAGCCTCGGGAAGGCCTGTGCGTGATGGGGAAGCGGGGGCCGAAGCCCCCGCCGGTCAGTGTCCCGGGTCCTCCTCGTCCCGTTGCCTGCGCGGGCCGCGCAGGTGGTCGAAATAGAAGAGTACGAGGCCGAAGGCGACGATGATCGCCGAGACGGCCAGTCCGAGTTGAGCGTTCTGCATCATGGATTCCGTTTCCAATGGGTGCGGTGGGCTCAGGGCTGGTGGCGAGGGTGCGCCATTCGCCTGAGAAAGGCCAGCATGAGGCCGCTCAGGAGCAGCATCCCGAGCAGCAGGAGCGGGTAGGCGACCCACCAGGGCGCACCGGCGGTCATCATGCTGAATTCCGACATACCGCCGATGCTGGCCACCAGGTTGAGCGGCAGGAACACCACGTTGATCAGTGTCAGCTTGCGCAGCATGTCGTTGATGCCGTGGTTGGCCAGGCTGCCCCGTGCGTCCATCAGCGCGGCGAACACCGTGGAGTAGATCCGCGCCTGCTTGTAGCACTGCTCGTTCTCGATGATCAGGTCGTCCAGGGTCGCCAGGGCGGCCGCATCCAGCTGGTACTCGGCGGCGTGGTTGCGCAGGCGCACCAGCACGGTGGCGTTGCTCTGGATGGCGTTGAGGTAGTGGATGAGGCTTTCGCTGAGGTTGACCATCTGCATCAGGTGGCTGTTGTCCAGCGAGCGGTTGAAGCGGGCCTGCAGCTCGCGGGCCACCAGCTTGATGACCCGCAGGTGGCCGAGGTAGTGGTGGACGCTGCTGAACAGCATGTCCAGCAGCACGTCGCGTGGGGTGGCGAGGGCGCCGCGCTGGCCGACCCCCTGCAGCAGCGAATCGCCGGCGGCGATCACCAGCAGCCGCGTCGGCTCCAGCAGCATGCCGAAGGCGCTCACTTCGAAGACCATGCCGTCCTGCCCGGTGCAGCGCTCCGGGCGCTTCCAGATCAGGAACAGCCGCTCGCCGTGGAATTCGATGCGTGATACCTCGTCGGGATCCAGGGCCGAGTCCAGCGCGTGCTGGTCCAGCTGCCAGGTGCGGCACAGGTGCTCGCGTTCGCCGGCATCGGGGTCGACGCACAGCAGCACGCTGGCGTCCGCTTCGGAGGTGCGCTGCAGGCGGCCGTCGCCCAGGCGGTAGGCGTCGAGCATGGGCTCACCAGGCCTGGCCGCGACGGCGGAGATCGAGGCGGCGGATGAACTCCTCCAGCACCAGGGCGTAGAGGTCGTCCTGCAGGTAGGCGTCCTCGATGCCCGCATCCAGGTTGGGGTTGTCGTTCACCTCGATCACCACCACGCGGTCGCCGGCCTGCTTCAGGTCCACCCCGTAGAGGCCATCGCCGATCAGCCCGGCGGCCTGCAGGGCCAGGTCCACCACGGCGCGTGGCGCCTCGTGCACCGGCAGGGTGCGGCACTCGCCGTTGATGTCGGCGCCCTTGGCCTTGTGGTTGTAGATCTGCCAGTGGCCCTTGGACATGAAGTACTGGCAGGCATACAGCGGCTTGCGGTTGAGGACGCCGATGCGCCAGTCGTACTCGGTGTAGCAGTACTCCTGGGCGAGCAGCAGCACCGAGTGCTCGAACAGCTCGCCGGCCGCGCGGCGCAGCTCGGCGGCGGAGGTCACCTTGATCACCCCGCGGGAGAAGCAGCCGTCGGGGATCTTCAGCACCAGGGGGAAGCCCAGGCGCTCGCCGACCTGCTCGATCTCGCCGAGCCGTTCGCGGTAGAGGATCTCGGTGGCGGGCATGCCCAGCCCGTGGCTGGTCAGCAGGTCGGCCAGGTAGACCTTGTTGGTGCAGCGCAGGATGGAGCTGGGGTCGTCCATCACCACCAGCCCTTCGCTCTCGGCCTTGCGGGCGAAGCGGTAGGTGTGGCTGTCGACGCTGGTGGTCTCGCGGATCAGCAGGGCGTCGTACTCGGCGAGCCGTGCATAGTCCTTGCGGCCGATCAGGTCCACGGCGATGCCCAGGCGCTCGCCCACCTCGACGAAGCGCTGCAGGGCCCGTGGGTTGGACGGCGGCAGCGCTTCGCCCGGGTCATGCAGGATGGCCAGGTCGTAGCGGGCCTGGCGCGGTGCGCGGGGCTGGCGCCAGACCTTACGGCTGAAGCGGTCCAGGGCGTCGGCGAAGAGGTCCTGCTGGTCGTCCCGCAGGCGGTGCAGGGCACCCGGTCGCACACCGGTCACCTGCCAGCGCTCGCCCTTGCGGAAGTCCACCAGCAGGATCGGGCAGGGGAAGGCCTCGAACAGCTGGCGGGCAATGTCCTGGAGACTTTCAAGTTCGGTATGGCCGAAATAAAGACTCAAGGTGAACCCTTCGGTATTGCCGCAGGGTTGTTGTTCGAGTGCATCGTCCAGTGAAGTTTCAAGTTCATCCAGCGCCAGCCCGTAGATGGACTTGCGGGTCAGTTCATTGATGGTCTTCACCGACGGGATGACTTTATGTCCGCGTGCCTCGGCCAACAGCGAACAGTAATAACCGTGGCCCAGGTACTTGTAGTTGCGACACAGGTTGATGACCTGCGCACGCGGCCTGGAAGGCCCGCCGGGCGACTGTTCCAGGTAGTCGCGAGCACTGATCAGGTAATCCGTGGGGAAGTAGGCCGACCAGTCTTCGGTCCGCTCGACAATGATCAGGGGGTGGTTGGAAAGTTCTTCCGTTTGAATCGGCGTCAATTTGAAAGTTGCTGCCGTTCGTGTTCTGTCCAATACTTCCTGCCACCGGTTCTGCACCGCATTCATGGGATTTATCGATCCGTTCGGGAACACAGGCTTTCTATTAAGCACGCGCTTTTGGAAATGTCCCGGACCGTTACGCACTCTTTACGGAGTTCCCATGAAACTTGATTTTCGCGTTGCTCGGGCGGCCGACCTGCCCGAACTGGTGGCCCTGGAAAACCGCACTTTCAGCCACGACCGGCTCAGCCCCCGCAGCCTGGCCTGGATGGTCAACCGCGCCCATGCCGCCTTCACCGTGGCGGAGCATGAGGGGGCGGTGGTGGGCTATGCCCTGGTGCTGTTCCACCGGGGCACCTCCCTGGCCCGGTTGTATTCCCTGGCCATTGCCGGGCACCTGCAGGGCCGGGGCATCGGCCGGCAGCTGCTGGAGCAGGCCGAACGCTGCGCCCACGCGCACGACTGTGCCTACCTGCGGCTGGAGGTGCGGGTCGACAACCCGGCGGCCATCGCCCTCTACGAGCGTGCCGGCTATCGGCGCTTCGCGGTGATCGACGACTACTACGAGGACCACGCCGGCGCGCTGCGCTACGAGAAGCGCATCCGCCAGCCGCGCCAGGCCGGCACCCGCCGCGTGCCCTATTACCCGCAAAGCACCGACTTCACCTGCGGCCCGGCCTGCCTGCTGATGGCCATGGCGGCGCTGTACCCGCAGCGGGCCATGGAGCGCCGCGAGGAAGTGCAGCTGTGGCGCGAGGCGACCACGGTGTTCATGACCGCCGGCCACGGTGGCTGCAGCCCCCAGGGCCTGGCCCTGGCGGCCTGGCGACGGGGCTTTCGGGTGCGCCTGCAGGTGAGCCGGCGCGGGCCGCTGTTCCTCGAAGGCGTGCGCAGCGAGGACAAGCGCGCGGTGATGCGCCTGGTGCACGAGGTGTTTCTCGATGCCCTGGCCGGTACCGACGTTGAGCAGGTGGAGGCGCCCTGGGCGGAGCTGGACGGCGGCCTGCAGGCCGGCGGTGTGTTGCTGGTGTTGATCAGCAGCTACCGGCTGACCCGTTCCAAGTCACCGCACTGGGTGGTGGTCACCGGGTGCGACGAGGATTTCGTCTACCTCCACGACCCCGACGTCGACCACAGCCGGCAGCCCCTGGATTGCCAGCACCTGCCGGTGAGCCGGGAGGCGTTTGCCCGCATGAGCGCCTTCGGCCGCCACAAGCTGCGGGCTTCGGTGACGCTGTTCCGCCGCGAGGGCTCAGTCGCCGCAGAAGCGCAGCCGGGTGACGCGGTAGTCGATCATGCTGCTGTGGGCCTGCATGGTCTGCAGCCACTGCTCGGCCACGTCGCGACGGGTGAAGGCGCCCATGGAGGCGACCCGCTTCCAGGTGCGCTCCTCCCGCAGGCGTGACTCCAGGACGAAGACCGCCTCCAGGCCGTGGTCCTGGTACCAGGGCAGCGCCGCTTCGCGGTCATCGGGCCGCTGCTGCAGCTGCCGGACCTGGGCTTCGAGGGCTTCCAGCCGGCGTTGCGCCTCCACCAGGGCGGCCTGGGCCTGGTCGCGCTCCTGGCGGAGGAACTCGGTGAGGCAGCTGCTGGCGTGGTCGTCCCGCGCCTGGCGCTCGCGCTGTTCAGCCTGGCGCTGGCGCCAGGCACGCTGGCGTTCGGCGTTGCTCTGGGCCTGGCCGTTGCAGGGGCGCCCGCGCTTGCGCGGCGGAGGGGCGGTTGGGCTCATGGGGATGTCCGGGTGGCCTTGAAGGCTGATTCAGGAGGCTGATTATCGTTACGTAACAGAAACCTGCAAGCCCTTGAGAACAAGGCCTATAGAAGCATTGGCGTTATTTGGCGTTACGTAACGAAATAAAAGCGCCACCCGCCCGGGCGGGTGGCGGAGTGGGCTCACTGCCAGCCGTAGCGGCGGGCGAACCACCCTTTCATGGCCTGTACCACGGCGGCATAACCCAGCAGCAGCGCCAGCAGGAAGGGGAAGTACGACAGCGGCAGGGGCTGCAGCTTGAAGTGCGCCGCCAGGGGCGAGAACGGCAGCAGCAAGCCGATGCTGGCGATCACCAGGGTCATCAGCAGCAGCGGCCAGCCGGCACGGCTATGCAGGAAAGGCAGGCGACGTGTGCGGATCAGGTGCACCACCAGGGTCTGCGACAGCAGCCCTTCGACGAACCAGCCGGTCTGGAACAGGGTCTGGTGCGCCGGTGTGCTGGCGGCGAAGACGAACCACATCAGGGCGTAGGTGAGGATGTCGAAGATGGAGCTGAGCGGCCCGAAGAACACCATGAAGCGACCGATCTCGTCGGCCCGCCACTGCTGCGGCCTGGCCAGTTGCTCGTCGTCGACGTTGTCGAAGGGAATGGCGGTCTGCGACAGGTCGTAGAGCAGGTTCTGCACCAGCAGGTGCAGGGGCAGCATCGGCAGGAAGGGCAGGAAGGCGCTGGCCACCAGTACGCTGAACACGTTCCCGAAGTTCGAGCTGGCGGTCATCTTGATGTACTTGAGCATGTTGGAGAAGGTGCGCCGGCCTTCGCGAACCCCGGCTTCCAGCACCATCAGGCTCTTCTCCAGGAGGATGATGTCGGCCGCCTCCTTGGCGATGTCCACGGCGGTGTCCACCGAGATGCCGATGTCCGCCGCGCGCAGGGCCGGCGCGTCGTTGATGCCGTCACCGAGGAAGCCCACCACGTGCCCGCGCTCGCGCAGCAGGCGCACCACCCGGGCCTTCTGCGCGGGCGTCAGGCGGGCGAACAGCGAGCAGGCGGCGGCCCGTTCGCCCAGCTCGCGGTCATCCAGGGCGTCCACCTCGCTGCCCAGCAGCAGGCCCTCCACCGGCAGCCCCACTTCACGCAGCACGCGCTGGCTCACGCGCTCGTTGTCGCCGGTCAGCACCTTCACCGACACGCCATGCTCGCGCAGCGCCTGCAGGGCTTCGCGGCTGGTCTCCTTGGGGGGATCGAGGAAGGCGATGTAGCCGGTGAGCAGCAGGTCCTGCTCGTCCTCCACGCGGTAGTCGCGGCGCTCCCCGGGGAACTGCCGCACCGCCACCGCCACCACCCGAAGCCCCTCGTCGTTGAGGCGGGCGGCGTGCTCGCGGATGTCGGCACGCAGGGCGTCGTGCAAGGGGAATTCCTCGCCGTCCAGGCGCACCCGGTCGCACACCGCCAGCACCTCGTCCAGCGCGCCCTTGCACACCAGCCGGTGGCCGTCGCCGTGTTCTGCCACCACCACCGACATGCGCCGCCGCTCGAAATCGAAGGGCAGTTCGTCGACCTTGCTGAACGCCTCGGCCAGCTGCGCCCGGCGCAGGGCATCGCCGTGCTCCAGCACCGCCACGTCCAGCAGGTTGCGCAGGCCGGTCTGGTGGTAGCTGTTCAGCCAGGCGTCGTCCAGCACCGCGTCGCAGGGGCGGCCCCGCACATCGGTGTGGCGTTCGAGCACGATGCGGTCCTGGGTGAGGGTGCCGGTCTTGTCGGTGCACAGCACGTCCATGGCCCCAAAGTTCTGGATGGCGTCGAGGCGCTTGACGATCACCTTCTTGCGCGAGAGCGCCAGGGCGCCCTTGGCCAGGGTCGAGGTGACGATCATCGGCAGCATTTCGGGCGTCAGGCCCACGGCGATGGAGAGGGCGAACAGCGAGGCCTGCAGCCAGTCGCCCTTGGTGAAACCATTGACCAGCAGCACCACCGGGGCCATCACCAGCATGAAGCGGATCAGCAGCCAGCTGACCTTGTTGACCCCCTGCTGGAAGGCGCTGGGCTCGCGGTCGGGCTCCAGCACATGGGCGGCGAGGTTGCCGAAGTAGGTGTTCGGCCCGGTGCCCAGCACCAGCGCGCGGGCGCTGCCGCTGACCACGTTGGTGCCCATGAAGCACAGGGTTTCGCGCTCCAGGGGCGTGCCCGGGGTCGGGCCCTGGGGCGTGGCGAACTTCTCCACCGGCAGCGCTTCGCCGGTGATGGCGGACTGGTTGAGGAAGAGGTTGCGCGCCTCCAGCACCCGCAGGTCCGCCGGGATCATGTCGCCGGCCGCCAGCAGCACCACGTCGCCCGGCACCAGGTCGCGGAACGGCACTTCCACTGCACCGCGCCGGTCGGGTGACGGCGCACCGGGGCGCAGCACGCTGGCGGTGTTGTCCACCAGCGCCCGCAGGCTTTCCGCCGCGCGGTTGGAGCGGGTCTCCTGGACGAAACGGAGCAGCGTCGAGACCAGCACCATGCAGCCGATCACCAGCGCCGCCTGGAGGTCTTCGGTGACCCAGGAGAGCACCGCCAGGGCGGTCAGCAGCAGGTTGAACGGGTTGCAGTAGCAGAGCCAGAGGTGGTGCAGGGGCGACAGCGGCTTCTCCTGTTCCACCAGGTTGGTGCCGACCCGTTCGCGCACCCGCTGCACCTGGGCCGGGTCGAGGCCGCCGGGCTGGCTGTCCAGTTGCCGGAACAGCTGCTCGGGCGGGCAACTGGCGAACGCCTCCAGTTGCTGGACGAATGCCGGCGGCAGGGTGGCGGCGGTGCGCCGGCCGCGCAGCGCGTCGAGCAGGGCGCGGCGGCGGAAATGGCGGCCGAGGCCGTGGTCGAACAGGGCCAGCAGGCGCCGGCCCAGGGCGGACATCAACATGGTGGTTTCCTCGTCACTCGTGGAGCGATGGCTGTTCGAGGGGCCGGGCGAGCGGCCCGGTGCCGATGGGTTATGCGTCCGCCGCCAGGTCGTGAAGCCGCCAGCGCACCGAGCTGACGCCTTTCTCCAGGCTCACCCGGCTGACCAGGCGCTCCAGCTGGGTGGTGGTGCCGGGCTTGCCGAGCAGTTCGGCGCGCACCTCCAGGCGCCCGGGCGTGGCCTGGTCCTGGCTGTGCAGTGATTGCAGGCGCAGGCTGCCGCCCTCCAGGTCATGCAGCATCAGGCTGCGCACCTGGATCTCGTCCTCGGCGCGGCAGACGATGTCGACGCTGTAGCGCTGCTCGACCTCGCTGCCGGGCAGGGTGTCCAGATGGTTCAGGCGCTGAGCGATGTCACGCAGCAGGATGTTGGCGCAGAGCACCGCCAGGGTGCCGAGGGCGGCTTCCAGCAGCAGGCCCATGCTGCACAGCACGCCGATGGCGGCGGTGCACCAGAGCGTTGCGGCCGTGTTCAGGCCGCGCACGTTGAGGCCGTCGCGCATGATCACGCCGCCCCCCAGGAAGCCGATGCCGGAGACCACGTAGGCGGCGATGCGCGAGGCATCGCCCGCCATGCCCGGTACGCCCTGGCTCATCAGCACGAACAGGCAGGCTCCGGTGCTCACCAGGGCATTGGTGCGCAGGCCGGTGAGGCGCTGGCGCAGTTGACGCTCGGCGCCGATCAGGGCGCCGAGTACGAGTGCCGCGGCGACCCGCAGCAGGAAGACTTTCCAATCCATGTTCCACCTCGTGTCCGGCCAGGGGCCGGGGTGTGTGCCGGGTGACCGGCGCTGAAGGGGCGTGGATTGCACAGGCAGGCGTCGCCGTCGCGCAGGCAGCGCGTCGGTGAACGTCAAGGAAGGGGCGTCGGGCCACCGTCCGCTGAAGGCAGCGAGACGACGGCGGAGGGAACCGCTGGACGTGCTCGCTGTTCAGCCCTGTCGCAATCGACCGGGGCAACTGTCCAAGGGGTTCTCCTGTTTAGGGTGGGAAGGCGGGCGGAATCTACGCCCGGCCCACAAGGGGGTCAATCGCCTCCTGCGTTTCATTCAGTCAGCGTTCAGGCGTCGGTCCTGTAGGCCTCTGCGAAACGTTGTCGCAGGACATCCCAAAGAACTACAGACGCGTAGGAATGGCCATCTATAGTCTGGGGAAAATAATCAGGGTGCCCTTTGGAGGCCGTCATGGGTGTCTTCAGTCGCTTCACTGCCAACGGCTCGTCCCGCGCGGCTGCGCGCCACCTGAGCTGTTCGTCTGCCGAATTGTCCCGGGAGCTGGCCGCGCTGTCGCTGCGGCCCACTTTCATCACCGGGTATGTATCCCCGCACCTGGACATCGACCGGGTGGCCCGCCAGGTCAGCGAGCGCTTCCCCGGCGTGGCGCTGAGCCTTAGCAGCAGCGCCGGCGAGTTGTGCGAAGGCGGCGGGCGGCTCTATTGCGATGCTTCCGGGCAGTGGGACCGGGTGGTGCTGGCCCTGTTCGATGGCTCGGTGATCGCCTCGGCCGAGGTGGTCAGCGTGCCGCTGGAAAGCCAGGACATCCGCCAGGGGGATACCCGCATGGCGCTGCGCGAGCGCATCGCGCGGCTCACCCAGTCACTGAAGAACCTGCGGGTGACCACGCCCATCGAGGCCCACGACACCCTGGCCTACGTGCTGTTCGATGGCCTGTCGGCCTCGGAATCCTTCTTCATGGAGGCGCTCTACGAATGCGGGCGCTTCCCCTGCCTGTTCGTGGGCGGCTCGGCCGGGGGCAAGGGGGATTTCCGCCAGACCTTCCTCCACGACGGTCGCCAGCGCTACGAGAACCACGCCCTGGTGGTGTTCCTCAAGAGCGCGCCGGGCATCCGCTTCGGGGTGTTCAAGAGCCAGAACTTCGAGCCCACCAGCGTCAGCTTCAGCGTGCTGACCGCGTCCCTGGAGGAACGCAGCATCCGCCAGGTGGTGGACGCCAAGGGGCGCATCGTCAGCATGGTCACGGCACTGTGCGAGGCACTGGGCTGCCGCCCGGATGAACTGGAGCGGCGCCTGGCGGAATACTCCTTCGCCATTCGCGTCGGCGAACAGCTGTTCGTGCGCTCCATCGCCCAGATCGACCTGCAGCGCGAGGTGGTGCACCTGTTCTGCGACGTGGCGCCGGGGGAAGAGCTGGTGATGGTCAAGCGCACCTCGCTGGTGGAGGCGACCCGCCGCGACTTCGCCCAGTTCCTCCGTGGCAAGGGCGGCACGCCGCTGCTCGGGCTGCTCAACGACTGCATCCTCCGGCGCCTGAACAACGGTGACGAGCTGGGCCGCATGAGCGGGGTGTTCGGCGAGGTGCCGGTGGTGGGGTTCTCCACCTTCGGCGAGATCCTCGGGCTCAACCTCAACCAGACCCTGACGGCGGTGTTCTTCTTCCAGGTGGCGCCCGGCGAGGCCTTCACCGACGAGTACATGGACCGCTTCCCCATCCACTACGGCGAGTTCAAGGCCTTCTTCCTGCGCCGCCAGGTGAAGAAGCTGGCCGGGCTCAGCCAGGTGGTGGTCAGCCAGATCGAGGCGTTCAAGCGCCACGACTACAGCAGCAGCGTCGACAGCGAGGGCCTGGACGAGCACATCCGCCCGGTGTTCCAGGGCCTGGCCGACCTGGGCCGCGTGCTGCAGGCCGCGGAGAGCAGCCAGCGGGAGATCGGTGAACAGCTGCGCCTGCATGCCGACGACCTGCACCAGAGCATGGACGTGCTGACCGAGAACATCGCCCGCCAGGGCGAAGTCACCGGCCAGGCCGAGCAGACCGTGCGCAGCCTCACCGAGCAGGGCTCCACGGTGGTGCGCAGCGCCGACGAACTGGCGCGCTCCAGCCTGCGCATCCAGTCCATCGTCCAGGTCATCCAGCAGATCGCCGGGCAGACCAACCTGCTGGCGCTCAACGCCGCCATCGAAGCGGCACGGGCCGGGGAAATGGGACGCGGGTTCGCGGTGGTGGCGGACGAGGTGCGCAACCTGGCGCAGATCACCCACAAGAACGCCGCCGAGATCGGCACCGACGTCGACCAGCTGTCCCAGGCCATCACCGTGGTGGCCGGGCACATCCAGCAGCAGGCGGACGAAGTGGCATCACTGGGCGGGATGATCGGCACGCTGCGCGAGTCGGCGCTGCTGACCGAGGAAACCTCCAGCCGCACGCGGGAGCTGGCGGACACCCTGAGCGGGTTGACGGGGCGGGTGAACGGCTAGGGAAGCGGCGCCCATGGACAGGCGCCGCGAAGGGCATTACCGGGTTACTTGCTCATCCACTCGATGACGGCCTTGTAGTCCTCGGCCGAGCAGTCCATGCACAGGCCGCGCGGCGGCATGGCGTTGAAGCCTTCGGTGACGTGCTTGACCAGGGTGTCGTTGCCCTGGGCCAGGCGCGGGGCCCAGGCGGCGTGGTCGCCTTTCTTCGGCGCCTGGGGCAGCTGGCCGTTGTGGCACATGCCGCAGGCGCGGTTGAACACGGCTTCCGGGTCCTGGGCGGCTTGGGCGGTCTGGATGGCGCCCAGGGACAGCAGGCCGAAAGCGAGCAGGATGGCTTTCATCGGGGATTCCTCATCGTGGGTGTTGTTATCGGATCACGGTGGCGTCTGCCGGGCGCTATCTTGCCGGGCCCGACAGCCTGAAAAAAAGACCCTCCCGTGCGGGAGGGTCGTCATCGACGGTGTCGATTCGAGGGGGGCCCCGAACCCAACCGTGGAAGCCCTGCCAAGGACAACTCCAGGTTCGGGGCCCCGCCATCCTAGTGGGGGCGTGAAAACCCCCTCAACTGCGACGGCCTGCCGCAGCCGGGTACCCGGCAGGCGCCGTTACACGCCGGACAGGTGCCTGCGGCAGGCTGTCGCAGGTTCAATCGTGGATCCTCAGCCAGCGGCGGAAGCTGCCGATGCCGCCACGGCCCAGGGGCGACCAGGCGAAGTCGAAGCGTGCCGGCGGCAGCACCTGGATATCGGCGTCGCTGCCGACGGCGTTGCCTTCCTTCCATTCCACGGTGGTCATGGGGAAGGCGCTGCACGCCAGGAGGATGCCCTGGGCCTCGCTGGGGTCGCTGTTGATCCAGCGTGCCGCTGCTGCAGAGAGCAGGCTCTCCACATGGGCGGCCTTCACCTGGGGGGCGTACCCGGACTGCAGCAGCCAGCGGCAGAAGCTGATGTGGAAGGTCCAGTCCTGCGCTGGCTGGTGGCGGTAGGCCCAGACCATGAAGGCGCGAAACAGCCCCACGCCCTCCGGCGGATCGAGCTTGAGCAGCACCGGGCAGAGGTCGAACAGCATGTGCCAGTACGGCAGCAGCCGCGTGTCCAGCGCAATGAACGACCGCGCATTGCTGGGGTAGTCGGGAAAGGGTTGCTCGCCACCCGCGCGGCGGGTGGAGAGGGTGGACCTGAGTTTGGGTGAACGCATCGCTCACGCTCCTTGTCATCGCGGGCCTCTTGGCCCGTCTAACCCTGGGTTCGGCCGGTGTTGCAGGCCGGCCGGTGACGGACGATCAGGCGATGGCCGGCGGCGCCCGGGAGCGGGAGGAGGGGAAGTGCAGGGCGGCAAGCGCCGCCAGGGGCTGGCCCGAGCACACCGGTGTACCGGGGTGGGCGCAGGGCAGCGGCTGCCAGAGCGGGCCGGTGGCCGCCGGGGAGTTGAGCAGCAGCGAGCAGTAGCCGCAGGCGTCCAGCACCGTCAGCGCGGGGGCTTCGGGCGCCTTGGGTTGCAACGGAAGGGGCGCCGGCCCCGGGCTGGCCTGGACGCCGCCGGCGTGGCAGGCCAGCGCCTGCAGCCAGCTCCAGTCCTGCACGGGGGCCTGCAGGCGGGCCACCAGCGGCCCCAGCACGATGAGTGCCAGGGCCAGCAGCCCGAGGTGCGCGCCCAGCCGGCGCAGGCGCGCGTTCATCGACGCTCACCTGGGCAGGACGAAGGGACCGGGCGCATGGGCATCCGCCTCAGAAGTCCAGGGTCAGGCCGGCATAGAGCGCGCGGCCGTCGCCGGGGGCGTGCAGGTCCTGCTGCACACCGGCGGTGGAGTCGTACCAGACGTACTCGTAGTAGCGGTTGTCGACGTTCTTCAGCTGCATGTCCACGCTCACGGACTCCGTCAGGCGGTAGGTGGCGCCCAGGTTGAGCAGCACGAAGCCGCCGTACTCACCGGTGCTGTTGGTGCGCTCCAGGTAGTAGTCGCTCTGGCCGTTGAGCCAGGCGCTCAGCTGCAGGCGCTCGGTGGCCTGGTACTCGGCGCCCAGGGCGTAGAGGTGATGGGGTACGTGGTCCATTTCCCGGCCCTTGCTGGCGGGAAGGTTCGGGTTGGGCTCGAGGATCTCGGAGAACTGCCGCGAGTAGGACAGCCACACGCGGGTGCGCTCGTCCGGGGTCAGGTTCAGCTGCAGGTCATAGCCCCGGCGCAGGGTTTCGCCGACGTTCTCCGAATCGCCGACGGCGTCGTTGAGCTTGCGCTGCACCTCGTCGGTGGCGTGCTGCTCCCAGTAGGCGATGCGGCCGTCGAGCCACTGCACCGGGCTGAACTTCAGGCCCGTCTCCCAGCCTTCGTTGATGGACGGTTTGAGGTCGTCGCTCTGGCTGGCCAGGCGGTAGGCGCCGGAGCCGACGCCGACCTGGAAGGTGCGGCCCCAGTTGGCGTACAGGCTGGCCTCGCGCCAGGGGCTGTAGACGATGCTGAACTTGGGCTGGCGGATGCTGCCGTAGTCGTTCACCTCGGCACGCTCGCCGGTCAGGCCGTTCTTGTAGTCGCCGTAGAGGCGGTCGACGCGGTAGGCCGGGACCAGGCGCAAGGACTCCACCGGCTCGATCACCGTCTGCACGTAGGCGCCATAGATGTTCAGGTCGAAGCGCTGGTCGCGGGTCTGGGCCAGGCGGGTGCGCTGGCTGGTGCGGTAGCGCAGGCTCTCGTTCTCCTGCCGTTGCACCTCGGCGCCGCCCTCCAGGGCGAAGTCGTGCAGGCCGCTGACCACGGGGCGCCAGGTGAGGCTGCTGAGGGCGCCGTACTGGGTTTCGTCGGCCACCCGTTCCTGCTGGCTCACGGTGCGCCAGTAGCGGGTCCAGCGCTGGTCCTTGAAGGTGTTGACGTAGCTCTTGGCGGACCAGGCCAGGTCATCGGCCAGGTCGGCGTCCAGGTGCAGGCTGAGCTGGTTCATCTCGCGGTTGCCCTGGTCCGTGGCATTGCTGGCGTAGGACTGGCGCGGGTCGTCATGGGCATCCGCGTGGCTCAGGTAGCCCGCTTCCAGGGCGTCGGCGCTGTAGTGGCGAGCGATCAGGCCGGCACGCCAGCCGGCGTCGGCGGTGTAGAACCACTTGCCGGCGAAGCTCTGGCGCTCGGTGTCGGCATGGTCGCGGTAGCCGCCGCTCTTCTGGTAGGCGACGAAGTAGTTCTGCGACCAGTTGCCCGACTCGATGCCCTTGACCGCCTGCAGCTCCTGGGTGTCGAAGCTGCCGGTGCGCAGGCGCAGGTGGCCGTCGTTGCCGCCGATGCGGGTGTGGATGCCGGCGTTGCCGGCGATGTTGTGCAGGCCGTAGCGCGGGTCGTTGGTGCCCCGCACCACCTCGATGTCCTCGATGTCGAGGGGGTAGACCATGTCGATGAACGGCATGTTGCCGTCGTTGGTGTTGCTGGGGATGCCGTCGATCAGCAGCTTCACGGCGTTGACTTCGCCTTCGCCGTTGAAGCCCCGGAACGACAGCTTGCCGGAGGTGGTGCCCTGGTTGAACTGGGTGAGCATCACCCCCGGGGCGCGGTTGAACAGCTCCCAGCTGTACTGCACGGGTTGCTGCTGCAGCACATCACTGCCGATCACATCCACCGAACTGAGGATGTCGCGGCTGGACAGCGGGCCGCTCTCCTGGCCGGACACCTCCACGGTGCCGAGGGTCAGGGTGCTGTCGGCGTGGGCCGACAGGCAGAGCGCGGCCAGGGACAGGCCGGAACAGGAAACGAAACCCCGAAGGGTGCATGGGCGGAACGTCGACGACATGGGTTCGATCAGCCTTGCAAAGGGCGCACTGAGCGCCGGTCTTCAATGTCGGAGCGCGGGCATCCCAGCCCTGGGCCGCCTCATCGGGCGGGCGGCAGGGCTCCGGTTGGAATTGGGATGGTTCAGCCGGCAGCGGCGTCGGCACGGTCCAGGGGACGCAGCAGCCGGACCACCCGGTCCAGCAGCCACACGGCCACCAGCGAGGCCCCCACCAGCGGGAAGGCCACGGCCAGTACCAGCATCACGCCGATGGCCGCCTTCCAGCGCGGCAGGTCATGGCGCAGCGGCGGCACACCGAGGCGGCCGGCCGGGCGACGCTTCCACCAGAGCACCAGGCCGCTGACCGAGCTGAACAGGATCAGCAGGCACACGGCCGCCATCAGCAGCTGGTTGGGCAGGCCGAACAGCTTGCCTTCGTGGAGCATCACCCCGGTCTCGACGGTGCGCGCCACCGGGCCATAGTCGGCCCAGCGCACGTCCGCCAGCACCTTGCCGCTGTACTGGTCCAGGTGCAGGGTGGCGTCGTTGCGCGGGTCGTCGGCGAACACCGAGACGCTGAACACGCCCTCGGCGCCCTTGGGGAAGCTGATGCTGTAGCCCGGCGTCACCTGGCGTTCGCGGGCGGTGTCCACCACCTGCTGCAGGGGGATGCGCGACGCACTGGCCGGCGCCTGCTCGCCACCGTGGGCGTGGTGCGCGGCATGCGGGTCGGAGGCGGGCAGGGGCGTGGTCTCCACCGCCCAGGGCACGGTCTGGCGATGGACCTCGTTGAGGCTGGCTGCCGCCTGGCCGGACTTCGGCACGTCGTCCCACATGGCTGCCGGGAAGTGGTTCCAGGCGCCGGCGAACTGGGCACCCCAGAAGCCGGTCCAGGTCATCCCGGTCATCAGCATGAACAGCAGCAACAGCGAGCCCCAGAACCCGGTCACGCCGTGCAGGTCCCGCCACAGCAGGCGTCCGCGTGCCGACAGGCGCGGCCACAGCACACCGGCACCGCCGCTGCCCCGTGGCCACCAGAGGTAGAGCCCGGAGACCACCAGCACGATGCCCCAGCCAGCGGCCAGCTCGATCAGGCGATCACCCAGCGGGCCGATCAGCAGGTCGCCGTGCAGCTTGCGCGCGGCGGCCTGGAGGTTCCACAGCGCATCCTGGGTGCCCAGTATCCGGCCGCTGTACGGGTCGATGAAGAGGTTCAGCTCGCGGCCCTGCTCGGTGATCACGAACTGCCCGCTCCAGCCTTCCGCCACCGGCGGCAGGTACTTGCTGACCACCGCTTCTGGATGGGCGGCCTGCGCCCGCTGCAGCAGGGTATCGGCGCTGAGCGGCTGGCCGGCTGCCGGTACGCACAGCAGGTCGGCGTACATCGCCTGGTCCAGTTGCGGCTTGAACAGGTAGATCAGCCCGGTGACGGACAGCAGGATCATGAACGGGATGACGAACAGGCCGGCATAGAAATGCCAGCGCCAGGCCAGGGTGTAGAACGCCGGGCGGGCAGCGGTCGCCGACTGGGCCGGCGCAGGGGTACGGGTGGTCATCTTCGGGCCTCCAGGCCACGACTTGCCGGACAGGCCGGCACAAACGGTTCGCAGGGTCAGGCAACGGCCAGTGAGGCCGATGGGTCAGGCGAACAGCGGGGAGGCGCGGGGGTTGGCGAGCACCCAGGCTCGCCGAGGAGGATGGCGGTGGACCGGCTCGGGCACCGGCCAGTGGCGGCTGGGCCCCAGCAGGGCGAGCAGGCCGAAGAACGCCGCGAGGAGGAGGGCACCGAAGCTGGAGCTCAGTGCACAACCCGAACCGGAGACCAGGTTGCCGCCGACCACGCCCATGTCGCCGAGGCTCTTGCTGCTGCCGCTGGCATCGTCCAGGGAGCAGAACTGCCCGTCGAGGCCGCTCAGGGTGAGGCCGGCCATCTGCCCGTGACCCACCGCGCAGGCGAGCGCGCCGAACAGGATGCTGAAATACAGCATCCAGGCGATCAGCGAGCGGTGTCGGCGGGCCATGTTCATCAGCGGGCTTCGGGCTGGTTGGGTCGGGCTGGGGGGCAATGCTAGCAGAGTGTCGCCGTTGTGAAACAGCGAGCCCTGCATGAAAGCGAATCGGTCAAAAAGCCCCGTACACAGGCCGCCAAGCCGTGCACGGGGAAGCTTCCACACTAGTTGGCCGGGCGAATGACCACGCCCGAGCCCAGGTCCGCGCCGGTGATGGAGTCACGGCTCGGGTCCGAGGCGGTGCGCTCGCGCATCTGCTCCAGCGTGGCCCGCTGGCTGTCGGGCAGGTTCACGCTCGGCAGGCCATCGCCACCGTCCACGGCCGGCTCCGGCGCCTCGACGAAGGTCCATTCGTCTCCGCGGTTCCACGGCCCCCGGCAGTCGCCTTCGCCCTGGGACAGGTTGAAGTACACGCTGGTGAAGGCTGGCATGCCCGGCAGCTTGCCCTGGGGGAAGTTCGGCTGGATCGAATGCAGCGCCTTCTCGAAGGACTTCTGGTGGGCCAGCTCGCGGGTCATGAGAAAGCCAAGGGCTTCCTTGATGCCGGGATCGTCGGTGACGTTGATCAGCCGCTCGTAGATGATCTTGGCCCGCGCCTCGGCCGCGATGTTGGAGCGGAAGTCGGCCGTCGGCTCGCCGATGGAGTCGATGTAGGCCGCCGACCAGGGCACACCGGCCGAGTTGGTCAGCGCCGGCCCGCCGCCATACAGCAGGCTGGTGACGTGGGAGTCGTTGCCGGCGCCGGTCAGGGAGCGGTACAGGTCGGCTTCTGCCTCGATGCCTTCGGCCAGGTCGCCCTTGGCGCCCTTGTTGAGCATTCCAACGATGGAACCGATCACCTCCAGGTGGCTCAGCTCCTCGGTGGCGATGTCCAGCAGCAGGTCCTTGCGGCCGGCGTCGTCCTCGTTCAGGGCCTGGGTGAAGTAGCGCATGGCCGCGGCGAGTTCGCCCTGGGGACCGCCGAACTGTTCCAGCAGCAGATTCGCCAGTCCGGGATTGGGGGCCGAAACCCGAACGGTGTATTGCAACCGCTTGTTGTGAACGAACATGAAAGTTCTCCTCGAGTTGATCGTGACCTGATAGCGCGACGGGCCATGGGCCACTCACTAGGGAAGAACCGGATGTTGCCGGGGATGTTCAACGAAAGTTTCGAACGGTCGACTTGGAAAGTTGCATTTGCGGACGGAACGCCGCCCTCATTTTTCAAGGGCGGCGACGCCGACACGTTGCATCACGCGCGGTTCAGGTGGAACGACTGCGGGCGCATGGGAAGCAGGGGTTTCTTCTGCGGCGCGATATTCAGCACGGTGATACCGACCTCTTCCAGCCAGGCCGCCATGGCCGCGCTGGACCTTGAAGGACGGGGCGCTCCAGGAAATTCGAGATCCTGGATGGCAAATGCCAGCGCCTTCAGGGTGGGCGTGGAGCGGGACTTCATCAGCAGCGTACGGCGCTCGCCGTGCATCAGGTAGGTGACCAGCCAGTTCATGGCAACTCCTTCTGTCAATGATCCGAAGCGGAACTTAGCAAGACGCAGCGGTATTTCAATACTGGCCAGCTGATGCGTAGGGAAGTTGCGCGAAGCAGCAATTCGAAGACTGGGAAAGTTGTCTGTTGAAAGTCTGGTTAGTTGGGCTTGGTTATAGCCGTCTGGCTTCGTTTTTGTTGTACGGAAGTTCTCGTTTCATTGGCTGTGTATAACGCGTTGCACCATTCGGCCTTTCACCTGAACTTGTTCTGCCGTGTTCACACGAAACCAGAACAGATTCCGGAGAGCAGGCCATGCACAACCAAACGGAAACCCCCAGCAACGACACCCACCGGCCGGAGGACGAGACCGCCACCTGGCCCATCCAGCAGGACCCGGAACCCGAGGCCCTGCCGGACGATCCCGACATCCAGGGCGACGACGCCTCCACCACCCCGCAATGAGCCGATGCCCCGCTGCGGCGGGGCACTGCACAGGAGCACCGAGATGATCGAGCGCCACACGCTAACGCCCCACACCGTCCCCGTCCCCGGGCATGTCATGGCACCCGGCCTGGAGGCCAAGCGATGAAGCGCGGACTGCCGGGCTGCTGCGGCCATTCCAGCGGGGCGGAGCAGCCCTTGGTGAAGACCCTCAGCTTCGCCGTGCTGCACTTCAGCATCGCCTTCTGCGTGGCCTACGCCTTGACCGGGAGCGCGCTGCAGGGCGGGCTGATCGCCCTGATCGAACCCGCCTGCAACACCGTGGCGTTCTACTTCCACGAGCGCTTCTGGCGCTGGCGGGGCGCCCGCTCCGACCGGGAACAGGGCTACGGCCACGGCAACCTGGCTGGCGTCATCAAGTCACCCCAGGCCATGGAGCGCCGCGAGCCTTGAGCCGAGGGGCTCAACCCTCGGGGTGTTCGCCAGGCCCTGCCAGGCTGGCCCAGGCCTTCCTGCTGTGCAGACCCGTGATCACGCACAGTTCGGGCAGCAGCAGGTAGGCATAGGCCAGGGGTGGGCAGTCCAGCGCCAGGCCCGCCAGCAGCACCGGCAGGCCGACCAGCCACAGGGCAGCGGCCTCCAGCCGGCCGACCTCGGCGAAGCGCCCGGCCGCCTGGTACTGGGCGCGCTGGAGGTTGCCCAGCACCCGCAGCGGCAGGGACAGCGCGAGCAGCAGCAGGCCGGCCGTCCACCAGGGGCCCGATTGCCCGTAGAGCTGGCCGAGGGCCTGCGTTGCCAGCAGCAGGCCCACCGATGCCACGGCAGCGACGGGCAGCGCCCGCCGCTGCACTTCATCGCGAATCGCCACCGGGTCACCCGCAGCCAGGCGCAGGGCGAGAAAGCGCAGCAGGGCGTTGAGCGGCGACAGCACCAGCATCCCCAGGGTGAGCACGGTGGAGAACCCATCCAGTCGCCCGGCGGACTCCGGCCAGGGGCGGTCCATGGCCACCAGCGTCACCGCCGCCAGGCCGAAGGCCTGGATCGCCAGCACCCGCTGGCTTTCCCAGCCGCTGTGCAGCAGCGCCTGCCGGCACCAGGCCCACCGAGGGCGCCACGGTTGGCCCGGGGAGGCGCGGGCCAGGTGGCGCAACAGCCAGGCGCAGGTGCCGAGGTTCAGCAACAGGCCGGCGATGAAGCAGCCCGAGAGGCCCGCACCCAACCCCAGGACCAGCGCCAGGTCCAGCACCAGCCGTGCCAGCAGCTCGACGCCCTTGATGCGCAGCGCCTGGCGGCCCTCGCCACGGGCGTGGAGCAACAGGCCGGCGCAGCCGTTGAGCAGGCGCAGGGGCGTGGCGAGGAAGAACCAGGGCAGCGCCGCCATCACCTCGGGCAACTGCGCCGCCTTGCTGTGCAGCAGCATCGGCAACAACCCCAGGCCGGCCAGGGCGCCGAGCAGGCCCAGGGGCACCCCCAGCGCTCCTGCCAGCACCAGGGCCGGACGCAGTCCTTCCCCGTGCCGGCCCGCGCGCTGGGCCTGGCTGGCCATCACCGACAGCGCGGTGCCCAGGGCCATGGTGACCACCAGTTCCAGCAGTGCCAGGCGGGTGAGCAGTGCATACAGGCCGGCCTGGCCGTCGTCGCCGGCCCGGGCCAGCACCGCCAGGTCGATCTGCGGCCCCAGCTGGCCGGCGGCAAAGGCCAGCAGCAGGGCCAGGTAGCCGTGCCAGAACCGGCTGATCAACGGGGCAGGTCGGTCCATCCGGGGAACCCGTCGGAGAGGTCGCCGGTGGCGCTGGTGAAGTAGCCGAAGGCGGCAGCGGGTGCGGGCAGGGGCTCCTCCAGCTCGAAGCGCTCGACCTGGCGGCCGGCCTCCAGGCTGCTGGCCTTCCAGCCGCATACCAGGTCGGGCAGGGCGGCGCTGCCGAGCACGATGCCGCGCTGGCGGGAGCGGTCACCGGTGGCCCAGCGGGCGGCGGAGGCGGCCATCAGGCTGTAGCGCAACTCATCGTCCACGGCATCGCGGAATGCCGACTGCTGCAGCCACACGTCCACCCACAGGTACCAGGCCCAGTTGAACGAGCAGCCCTGTTCCACCGCCCAGGCCATGAACGGGCGGAAGATCGCCAGGCCATCGGGGCCGGAGAGCGCCAGCAGGCCGGGGCAGATGTCGAACAGGCTGTGCCAGTAGACCCGCAAGCTGGTGTCGATGCGCACGAAGGCGCGGGAGTCGCGGGGGTAGTCGCCCTGGCGGGCCGGTTGGTAGAGGGCCGCCAGCAACTGGCTGTCGGTGCGCGGCTGGTCAGCCATGGCGGCGCACCTCCGGTCGGGCGAACAGCGTGCGCAGGCAGGCCAGGTCGCTGTCGATCTCGCGCTGCACGAAGGCGTCGTCACGCTCGTAGGTGAGGGTGGCGCCGGGGCTGTCGAAGCGCTCGCGCCAGGTTTCGATGAAGGCCAGGGTTTCGTCCGACAGCGGGCGGTCGTGGGTGTCCAGCACCAGGTGCGGCTGGAGGATCGACAGGTTGTAGCCGGCGACGTGGAAGTGCCGGGAGGCGTCGATCACCGGCAGCCAGGCCTCCAGGGGCACGCCGCAGTTGAGGTGGGCGCACACCGCGTTGGAGATGTCGAACAGCACCCCCGCACCGGTCTCCCGGCACAGCCGCTCGAAGAAGGCCGGCGCGTCGTGGCCGCCTTCGAGGATGGACGGGTAGTTCTCCAGCAGCAGCTGGCAGCCCAGGCGCTGCTGCCAGGCGTCCACGGCGTCGCGCACGCGGGCGTAGTCGGCCTGGTAGTCGATCTCGGCCAGGTGGTAGAGCTGGCGCCCCTCGTGGCTGAAGCGGGCGACATGATCGGAGACGTACAGCGGCTTGACCCGGTCGATCAGCGTGCGTAGGCGCTGGGCCATGTCGTCCAGGCTGGCGGCGTCGGCCTCGATGAACCGCGAGAACATGATGTGGAACCCCATCGGCGCGTCGAAGGCCCCGGCCAGGGTGTCCGCGTCGAGGGTGAGGAAGTTGTCGATCAGCAGTTCCACATAATCGATCCGCCCTTCGGCCAGCAGGCGATGGACCAGGGGCGTGGTTTCCCCGAGGGTGAAGTTGAATCCCAGGCGCATGGTTCCTCCTTGTCGGGAACCCACGCCGGCGCCAGGCGCCGGCGTGGGTGGGGCTCAGTTCACCCCGAGCGGGGCGCAGCAGGCACCACAGCAGGCACCGGCACGACCGGCGACGGTGAGGGTTTTCTTGCTGGCGATCTTGATGTTCATGGGGTTTCTCCTTGTGGATCAGCAATGAAAGGAACGTCGTTCGACGGCAACGCCGTCAGGGTTGTGAGGTGGAACGGTGGGCGGTTTCTCGGTGCGCAGCCTCCTGGGTGTGGGTGGGTTGGAACCGGTAGCCCGCCGGCCAGGGGTCGGCGTAGCGGGGGTCATGGGGCAGGCTCAGGTCGGTGAGGCTGCCGAGGAAGGCTTCGAGGTCGTCCAGCTCGGCCTCGCTGAGGTCGATGCGGGCGATCAGCCCGCTCTTGTGCGGGTTGCGCCGGCCATCGCCCTTCAGCGGCCCCTCGGGGATGTCGCGGCCGCCGGCCGAGTAGATGCGCAGCACCTCGCGCAGGGTGGCGGCGCTGCCGTCGTGGAAGTAGGGCGCGGTCAGTGCCACGTTGCGCAGGCTGGGGGCGCGGAAGGCGCCCATGTCCTGGGCCTGGGCGGTCAGCTCGAACACGCCCCGGTTGGGGAAGGGGTAGGTGCCCTGGTCGTCCAGGTTGTAGAGCCCGGTGTTGTGGAAGGGCGTTTCCACCTCGCGGGTGCGGGCATGCACCACCTGGTCGTTGAAGTTGAAGCTGCCGTGGCAGTGGTGGCATTCGGCGCGTTCGCCGAAGAACAGCTCCATGCCGCGCTTTTCCGCGGCTGTGAGTTGCAGGCGGCCTTGCAGATAGCGGTCGTAACGGCTGTCCACCGCCAGCAGGGTGCGCTCGAAGGCGGCGATGGCGCGGATCACCGAGGCCATGCTGATGGGCTCGGGGCTATCGGGGAACGCCTGGGCGAACAGCGGCGGGTACAGCGGCTCGTCCCGCAGGCGCTGGAGGATGGTGGCGCGGTTGCTGTCGTTCACCCCCATCTCCACCGGGTCGTCGCCGAACAGCGGGCCTTCCATCTGCCGCTCCAGGGACACCACGGCCGGGTTGGCCCAGTTGTAGGTGGCGTTCCAGGCCACGTTGGCCAGGCCCGGTGCGTTGCGGTGGGTGAGGGCGCCGGCGCTGCCGGTGGAGCGCGGTGTGCGGTCGCTGAAGGCCTTGGCCTGCAGGTGGCAGCCGGCGCAGGCGAGGGTGCCGTTGCCGGAGAGGCGCGGGTCGTAGAACAGCCGGCGGCCCAGCTCCACCTTGGCGGCGCTCATGGGGTTGTCCGCCGGTACGCGGGGCGCGGGTACGTGGCTGGGCAGTGGCCAGGCCCAGTCCTGCGCCAGGGCGCTGCCGACCAGCCCGAGGCCGGCCAGCAGTGCGGCGAGTCGGCCGATGCGCCGCGTCATGGCCGGGGTACGACGCGGAAGGCCGGAACCTGGCCATCCGGCGTCGGCTGGCCGCTGGCCAGGTCCAGGCCAAGGCGGGCGAACACCGCCGGGCATTCGGGGTCGTCCGGGCCGCTCATGCAGCCCACCGCGCCGCCCTGGTCACGGCCGAGCTGGCTGCCGGCCAGCAGGCTGGACAGGTCCAGCGCCACAGCATCGCGCCGGGGGTCGAAATCGCGCAGGGAGACGGGCACCCGGTTGGCCCGCAGGCAGGCCACCGTTTCGCCGGTGAGCGGGTTGCCGCTGCAGCCGGTGGAGCCCAGGTGCAGGTACCAGCTGGGCGCGCGGGCGCCATCGGCCTTGGCCACGCCGCCTTCGGGGTTGACCTCGACCTTGGCGAACTTGCGCCCGGCCTGCCAGCTCCAGCCCATGGCGGCGATGTCCAGGGGCGGGCCCTGGAGTTCGGTGCTGGTGTGGTTGAGGGCCTCGGGCACGCCGAGGCTGAAGCGCAGGCCGACGTAGTCACCGGCCGGCGCCTGGCCGCGCACCTGGGTGCGGGTGGCCGGGGTGCCGCCCTGGCAGGTGCCGGTGGCGTCCTCGAAGTCCAGCAGGACGACCTGGCCGTCCTGCCAGTCGTCGTGGTCGAGCACCAGGGGCACGGCCTGGCCGTCGCCGCGGACCAGCGCCACGTCCTGCAGGTAGAACCGTGCATCGCGCAGGGTCGAGGGGCGGGCATCGGCGCCCAGCGGGCCCAGGGGCGCACCGCAGCGGGCGGGGTGTCCGTTGGCCAGCAGGGCGAAGTCGATCACCACCGGCTGCGGGCCGCTGGGTGCCTGGGCGGCGCATGCCGAGAGCAGGGCCGTGCCGAGCAGAAGGGGGAGGCGATGGGCGTGCATGGGCGGCCTCTCAGAAGCGCGAGCTGAGGGTGAGGTTGACGCTGCGGCCTTCCTCGTAGCTGAAGGTGTTGGCCTGGGTCTGCTGGTAGGTGGCGTAGGCCTGGTCGAACAGGTTGGTCACCCCCAGGTCGACGCGGTACGGGTCGCGCTCCCAGGTCAGGCCGATGTCGTGCAGGGCGTAGCCGTCGCGGCGGCGCAGCAGGGTGTCGTCGTAGTCCTGGGCCTTGACGAACTGCCCGCGGTAGTTGACCGACCACTGCTCGTCGAGGCGATAGCCCAGGGTCAGGGCCAGCTTGTCCGGCGGGGCGTAGAGGTCGGCGCCGGTCTGGGCGTTGCGCGAGCGCAGCTGGGAATACCCCAGGCCGACGCTCAGGCGGTCCAGCTCGTAGGCCGCTTCGATCTCGCCACCCCGGCGCTCGGCCCGGGCCACGTTGCGCCGCTGGAACACCTGGCCGACGCCGGCGAAGGGCGCCTGGCGCACGTAGGTGCCGACCACCTGGGAGTCGATCAGGTCGTAGACGTCTTCGTCGAAGCCGGTGGCCTTGAGGCGGAACTGGTCGCCGGCGGCCAGCAGGTCGCTGAAGTCCAGGGTGAAGCCGGCTTCCCAGGTCTTGCTGGTCTCCGGTTCCAGGCCCGGGTTGGGGCGGAAGTTGAACAGCGCCCGGCGGGTGTCCAGGTTGCCGTACATCTCGGTCATGGTCGGCGCGCGGAAGGCTTCGCCGTAGCTGACGAACAGCCCCAGGGGGTCGATGGGCTGGTACTTCAGGGCGATCTTCGGCGAGAGGCGGCTGTGGCGGGCGTCGCCCTGGCCGGGGGAGGACAGCTTGTAGTCGTCGTGGCGCAACGCGGCGATCAGGGTCCAGCGGTCGAAGGTCTGCTCGCTCTGGATGAAGCCGCCAAGGGCGCGCAGCTCGCCGTCGGGCAGCACCGAATTGCCCTGGCCGTTGGAGGTGTTCTCGGCGGTGTCCTTGTAGTAGTCCACGCCGTAGGTGAGGCGCTGCCGGTAGTGCTCGCCCACCTCGAAGGTGCTGGTGTTCTGCAGGCTGCCGCCGTCGGTGCGGGTCATGGCCGAGGTGTCGGCCTGGGGCGGTGTCGAGCGGCTGTGGCCGGCGAGGCTGAAGCGGGTGCGGTAGAGGCTCAGCTTGCCGTCCAGCCAGCTGCGGTCGGTATCGTGGAACGACCAGTTGCCGGTGTACTGCTCCTGCCGGCGGCGGGTGTCCTGGTCGAAGGGGAACACCAGGTTGCCGCCGGGGTTGGTGGGGCCGGTGAAGTCGTCGTCGAAGGTCTGGCGGCTCAGCTCCACCCGGTTCAGTTCGCCCAGGTTGAGGCCGGCCTTGAGCAGGCTGGCGCCCAGGTCGCCGTCGTTGGGGTACTCCGAATCAGCGCCGCCCTTGCCGGTGTGAATGGCGCCGTAGTTGCGGTAGGTGGCACTGGCCAGCACGTCGGCCTGGTCGTTCAGTGCTGCGGCGGTGAGGTTGGTGGAGAAGGCCTCGTTGCCGCTTCGGTAACCCACCTTGGCCTGGCCGCCGTAGCCGCGCTCAGGGTCGACGTAGTCCTCCGCTGCCAGGGTCTCGAAGGCCATCACGCCGCCCAGGCCGCCGCTGCCATAGGCCGCCGACATGGGGCCGCGCACCACGTCCACCTGGCGGATGAAGTCGGGGTCGAGCAGCAGCGGGCTGTTCACCCCGCCCTCGTTGTTACGCCGCGCACCGTCCACCGTGAGGATGATGCGTGGCCCCTGCAGGCCACGGATGGCGGGGATCTGTGCCGCAGGGCGGGGGCCGCCGCCGAAGTTCACGTTGGGCAGGCTGCGCAGCACGCTGGACAGGCTGTCGGCCTGGGCATCGTCGAGGGCCTTGCGGTCCACCGTGGACACCGAGGCCGGCAGGTCGAAGCTGCTGTTGGCGCTGCGGGTGGCGGTGACGGTGGTGCTGTCCAGCACCAGGGTCTTGCCGTCTTCCTGGGCCTGGGCGGCGGCGCAGAGCAGGAGCAGCAGCGGCCAGGCCGTGGCGGGCGAGGGGAGGAAGGCGGAGCGCCAGAACGAAGGGGATGGCATCACGGCCATGGGCGTCGGTCCCTGTTGTTGTCGAGTGGTTCCGGGAACGACTTGAGCCGCATGGTGCCGAGCTGTCCGATCCCTGGATGACTACCGGGCGCCTCATGGCGCCCGCATGCACTTGGCAGGCCTCTGGGGCGCTGCGGGACGGATGCTAGCAAGGGCCCCCGATGCGGCCCGACTGCGACGAGCTGCCACACCCCGGGCACCCGGTGGCCTGCGGGTGGCGCCTGGCTGGCAGGGGAAAGTCGACTGTGGCGGACTGTCGCAGGCAGGGAGGCGTACGGGGCGCTCGCGGGGGCGCAAAAATTTGCCTTTGCCGCCCGCAGGCCCGCCAGTAAGATGGCCGCCGATGGTTTCCGGGCAACCGCCCGGAGCAACAGGGAACATGGTGCGGCGCAACGCCCAGGCCATGGCTGCCCCCGCAACTGTAAGCAGCGAGCGAAACCCGAAGCACCACTGGCCCCGGCCGGGAAGGTGGGTGAAGCATTGACCTGCGAGCCAGGAGACCTGCCATCCGTAACGGGCACGAGGCCCGACCCCTAGAACTGGTCACCGCGCGGTGGGCGCGGCAAGGAACCGCACATGCATATCGAACCCGGCGTCGTCGAAGGCGCCAAGCTCCTGCTCAGCTATGGCACCGCCGTCACCGCCTTCGGCCTGACCGCCAAGATGGCCTACGACAGCATCCGCACCAACGGCGGCATCAGCGCCCTGGCCCTGCGCAGCCTGATCGCCACCGCCCTGGTGTTCTGCTTCTTCGAGGTGTTCCCGCATCACGCGGTGGGGGTCTCCGAGGTCCACCTGATCCTCGGCTCGACCCTGCTGCTGATGTTCGGCGCGGGCGCGGCCGCCATCGGCCTGGCCGCCGGGCTGCTGGTCCAGGGCCTGTTCTTCGCCCCCTTCGACCTGCCGCAGTACGGCATGAACGTCACCACCCTGCTGGTGCCGCTGTGGGGCATCAGCCTGCTGGCCAACCGCATCATCCCGGCCCGCACCGCCTACGTGGAAACCCGCTACAGCCAGGCCCTGGCGCTGTCCACCGCCTACCAGGGCGGCATCGTCGCCTGGGTGGCCTTCTGGGCCTTCTACGGCCACGGTTTCACCGCCGAGACCCTGGCTTCGGTGAGCACCTTCGGCCTGGCCTACATGAGCGTGATCCTGGTGGAGCCGCTGATCGACCTGGGCGTACTGGCCCTGGCCAAGACCCTGTCGCGCTACAGCCAGGGCCCGCTGTTCAACGTCCGCCTGCACCACGCCGCGGCCTGATCCGACACACCTGCCGCCCGGCTGCAATGGCCGGGCGGCCTCGTCATTACCCTTCGAATCCGTCCTGTTTCCGTCGCTCAAGTTTCACATGGCTGTGAAAGTGACGACTTTCCGACGCCTCGCAACATCCAAGTTCGCCAGTAAACGGCGGCACATGACAACTTCCCCGGATTAATCCCGTCGCTCACAACTTGGCCAACTTCCAAGTTTCGTCCGGCTCAATACGAAATTTTCCCTCGAACTGCTGAAAGCCCCGCCGCGCGTGGGCTTGGCGCACTCCTTGACAAAAGTCCGGCGCCATTGAATCGACCGCGCAAAGCACGGCAGTTAGCGCGCTACTTGCCGGCTAAGTTCATTCGAAAAATGGAGATTGGCAGTCCGGAAATGTAGGTTCTCTGCAAAAAATACGGCTGTTAGCATGAAAACTGCACGACGCGGATAAGTCTCGACGAGTTTCGAAGTTGGTGAAGATGCTGGATGACTTGGCTTTATTCGTGCAGATCGTACGGGCAGGGAGCTTCGCAAAAGCAAGCAGGGTACTAGGGATACCTGCCAATACCCTCAGCCGCCGCCTGATGAGCCTGGAACGCAGTCTCGGCACGGCCCTTTTTCTCCGCTCCACCCGGTTGCTGCGCTGCACGGCCGATGGGGAGCGGCTCTACCAGAAATGCAAGACGAGCATCGACCACCTGGGCAACGCCCTGGCCACCTTGCGTGACGACGCCCAGGGCATTGTCGGCCAGGTGCGCATCCAGGTGCCCACGGGCTTTTTCGAATGCCAGGAGAACGGCTTCTTCAGCCAGCTCCTGCGCCAGCACCCGGGGCTGGAACTGGACGTGGTGGTGGCGGACCACGAGCCGGACCTGGTGCTGGACGGGCTGGACCTGCTGTTCTTCCTCGGTGAGCTGAAGAACGACGCCTACGTGGTACGCAAGCTGTTCGACCTGGAGCTGGGTCTCTACGCCAGCCCCGGCTACCTGGCCATGCACGGCGTGCCGGAGCGGGTGGAGGACCTGGCCGAACATGCCTGCCTGCACCTGAAGAACGTCCAAAGCTGCGAGTTGCATTCGAGCTGCGGCCGCCGGACCTATCGCCTGCGCCCTAACGGGCGGCTGGCGACCACGTCCAGCTCGGCCCTGCTCAACGCTGCGATCAACGATTCGGGCATCGCCCTGCTGTCCACCCTGGCCGCGGAATGGCGCAAGGAGCAGTTGGTGCGCATCCTGCCCGACTACGCCGTACGCGGGCGGGCGCTGCATGCCGCCTATTCCAGCCACCGCACGCTCTCGGCCTGCGGGCGTGCGGTGCTCGACTTCGCCGTGGCGACGGCCCAGCAGGCCTGCGACCTGGTGCAGACCGGGCATGCCTGATGGGGACCGGCACCGCCGGGGGGAGAGTAGGGAATGCGCGATCCGGACAACGAGCAGCTGTACCAGGCACACCAGGGCCGGACCTTCATGCGCCCGCGCTTTCCGCCCCGCCTGGAGCAGCAGTACCGCGAATCGCTGACGCGGGATTTCCTGCCGTTCCAGAAGGCTTCGGCCTTGGTGGTGCTGCTGGTGTGGGCGCTGTTCATGGGGCTGGACCTGCTGCACTTCGACCTGCAGGCCGGCCTCGATGGTTGGCTGGTACTGCTGGCGGGGGTGCGGGTCGGCATCCTGCTGCTGCTCACCGGCCTGGTGCTGCAGATGCTGCTGCGCGGCATCGAGGCCTACTCGGTGCGCTTCGCCTCGTGGGTGCTGCTATTGGTGCTGGCCGGTGGCATGGCCTCGATCTTCATCTACCGCATCAAGGGCCTGTACTTCTCCGACGGCATCTTCGCCTTGCTCGGCGTGGCGGCCTTCTTCCCCCTGGGCATCAGCTTCCGCCGCAGCCTGCTGGTGGCCCTGGCGCTGTTCGCTCTCTGGCTGCTGGTGGGCTACCCGGTGTACGCCGCAGAGGCACCCGAGCAGTACGGCTCGGTGTCCCTGGTGTTCCTGCTGTCGATCCTCGCCTGTGCCACGGGGGGCTACATCCGCGATCAGGTCAAGCGCGAGCAGTTCCTCCTGCGCGAGCTGCTCAAGTGGCAGTCCAGCCATGACCCGCTGACCGGCCTGCACAACCGCCGTGCCTTCGACCAGCACGTGCAGACCGTGCTGGGCCTGGCCGCGCGGGAGGGCGCGAGCCTGGCCCAGCTGATCATCGATCTCGACTACTTCAAGCAGTACAACGACTACTACGGCCACCAGGCCGGAGACGCCGCCCTGTGCGCGGTGGCCAGGGTGCTGGAGGCCTTCGCCCGCCGCCCGCTGGACATCGCCGCGCGACTGGGTGGCGAGGAGTTCACCCTAGTGCTCTACGACGTGGAAGAGGCCCATCTGGAAACGGTGGCGCTGCGGATCGTCCAGCAGGTGCGGGCCCTGGAAGTCCCCCATGCGCGATCGGCAGCCGCCCCGGTGCTGACCGTGAGCGTCGGTGCCTGCCTGTTCCACCTGCCCGTCAGCGAGGCGCTGATGTACCGCCGCTCCGACGAGCTGCTCTACGAGGCCAAGCGCCTGGGCCGCAACCGCAGCTGCGTGGCCGTGGAGGGTTCGCCGGTGGCGCGTCAGGAGGCGGCCAGCAGCGCCCTCAGGTAGCCGGCGAAGCCCTCCGGCGCGCGCCCCAGCAGCCGGGCACTGGTGTACACCCGGGGCCGCGCGCTCCAGGCGATGCGCGCGCCGATCCGGGCGAAGGCCTGCACCAGGTGCACGTCCTCATGGGCCGGCAGGGGCGCAAAGCCACCGGCGCGCAGGTAGGCGCGGGCGCAGAAGCCGAGGTTGGCGCCGTGCACGTGGCGGTGGTCGTCGGCGTCGCAGTAGTGCTGCTCATAGCGGTCCCGGACGTGCTCCGGCAGGTCGTCCCAGTCGGTGACCTGCACGGTGCCGCAGACCAGTTCCGCCCCCATTTCGAGCTGGTCCACCAGCCAGTTGGCATCCACCACGCTGTCGGCGTCGGTGCAGGCGATCCAGCGGGCGCCGGCTTCCAGCAGCGTCCTCGCCCCTTCGCCTCGCGCACGGCCCACGTTGCGCGCCTGCAGCGCCCGCGTCTCCACCCCGTAGGCATGAGCGATGGCGGCGCTGCCGTCGCTGCAGCTGTCCAGCACCACCAGCACGCGCACCGGCTCGCCGCCCAGCCCTGGGTGCGTGGCTGCGCGGAGTACGGAGTCGAGGCAGGCACCCAGGTGGGCTTCTTCGTCATGCACGGGGATCACCACGCCGATCATGCCGGCCCCTCGCGCAGGCCTTCACGCTGGGCCACCGTGGTGGCGTCGCGGCTCCACACCTCCAGCAGCAGGTCGGGCTCCTCGTGATAGAGCAGCCGGGGCATGTCCAGCGCGCCTCGCAGGTAGCCGTGGACGTCGTCGCCGGTCAGCGGGCAGCCCTCGATGGCGGGGCGCCAGTGGCAGGCCAGCAGCGTGCCCTGCTCGGTCAGCGATGCGCGCGCCTGCTTCACCAGCCGCTGCAGGTCCGTCGGGTCCAGGTAGTAGCCCAGCTCGCTGAACAGGATCAGGTCGAAGCGCCCCCGTGGCCATTGCTGGGGCAGGCGCGCCTGCACGAAACGCACGTTGGGCTTGCGCGCCACCCGCCGCCGGGCCAGCTCCACGGCCCGTTCCGAGGTGTCGCAGGCCAGCAGCTCGTGGCAGCGGTCGGCCAGGCGCAGGCTCAGCTCGCCGTTGCCGCAGCCGGGTTCGAAGACCCGCTCGTAGAAGCCGCGCGGCAGCGCCGCCAGCACCAGGTTGCGCTTGCGCCGCTCGTACCAGCGGCGGCGGAAGGCCCAGGGGTCGGCGCTGCGCCGGTACAGCGCCTCGAAATAGGCATCACCCACGCTCATATGAACACCAGTTCGAAGGGTTGCAGCAGGCGCGCCAGGGCCGCGTCGTCGAGGATCGGCCCGTGGCCGTCCGGCGAGGCGTCCAGCTGGCTGGCGAAGGCCGCTACCGCCCGCTGCTTGCGCGCCCGTTGGTAGGGGGCGAGGGGCAGCCGACGGGCCCGCTCCCAGGGCAGGCGCGGGTCCTCCGGCGTGGCCCAGTGCCAGGCCCACACCGGGTACTCGCAGACGTGGCAGCCCACCGCCTGGGCAGCGGCCAGGGTGGCCCGGCCACAGGCCTCGTGGTCCGGATGGCCGTCCCCGCGCCAGGTGGTGAACACCACGTCGTCTGCCCGCAGGCGCTGGCCGAGCCAGTCGGCCAGCGCCTGTTCACCGGCAGTGATCCCGCCGTCCGGCAGGCCGGCCCGCCAGCAGGGAATGTCCCGGTCCGGCACCAGGCGCTGCAGTGCCTCGCGGCTTTCCTCCGGGCGTACCCGGGCCAGGTGGCTGGGCGGCCAGGCACGGGAACCCGGGTGACTGGCCTCGCCATCGGTCACGGCGATCACCTGGCACGCGCGCCCCAGCTGCGCCAGCTGCTGAATCAGCCCGCCGCAGCCAAGCACCTCGTCATCCGGATGGGGCGCGACGATCACCGCGCGTTGCCCGGGGCGTACCATTTCCGCTGCGTCGAGGGTGGGCACCTGCGCCAGGTGCGACGAGGCCTGCCAGGCCGCCAGCGGCGTGCCGAAGCCCCAGGCGGCGTCGGCCCTCATGGCAGCCAGCCTCCGGCCGGCGCCTGGGCGGCCAGTTGGCCCAATGCCGCCAGGTCCCGTTCGGCGTGGCTCTGCCGCAGGTACACCGGCAGGTCGGCGAGCAGCCTCGCCAGGTGCGGGTCCAGGCAATAGGGCGCCGCGCCCAGTGCGTGGCCGACATGCAGCAGGGTGGCTTCGGCGGCCACCTCGACCACCGCACGCAGGCGCCGGGCAATGTGCTCGGCGTCCTCCAGGGGGTGGGCGTCGATCCATTCCGCCGCATCGGCCAGGGCGCAGCCGGCGGCGTACAGCTGCGCGTCAACCGCACCCAGGTGGGCGAGGGCGTGGGGTTCGCCCTGCTCGGCGCAGCGTCGGCGCAGGGCTTCGGCCAGCGCCTGGGTGGCGCCGAACCAGCAGGCGGCAATGCCGGCGCCGCCGTGCCAGAAGCCCGGCCGGTGCAGGTAGCCGTCCGCCGGGCCGACGCAGTGCCCCCGGGCCTGGTCGAAGAGCACGCTGTGGCTGCCGGTGGTGCCCATGCCGCAGGCGTGCCAGACCCCGTCCTCGAAGGCCACGCCCGGCTGGTCCAGGGCCACGGCCACCAGTTGCTGGCTGCCGTCCTCGGCCCAGGCGGTGAGCAGCGCATGGCTAAGCACCCGCGCGCCGGAACACCAGGCCTTGCGGCCATCCAGGCGCACATCCTGGGACGTGGTGCGGCCGTTGAGGTGGACCCGGGCGTCCGGCGGTTCGGCGGCCCAGGTGCCCCAGGTGCTGTCCGGCGGCGGTGCGTCCGCCCCCAGTTCGTGGAGGATGGCCAGGGCATCGGTGTGCCCCTCGTAGAGCTTGCACAGCCCCAGGTCCCGCGCGGCGACGCGGGCCAGGGCGCGCCAGCGGTCCAGGGTGGCGCCGTCACCGGGTTGCGGCAGGCAGTCCAGCCCGGCGACCACCAGCTCCCGCAGCGCCTGCCCGAGGGCGGCGGTGTCGTCCACCGGCAGGGGTTCCAGTGCAAGGCGCAGGCGGTCGAGAAAGAAGCCGCCCGCCATCAGTCGGCCTCCTTGCGCAGCTCGAACAGCACCAGGGCGCGGCCGGTCACCACGAATTCCTCGCCGAACTCGTGCCGGGCCAGGCCCCGCTCATCCGGGCGGGCGGTGTCCGCCAGGCACACCCAGGCCACGCCCTGGGCCACTTCCGGAAGCTGGAAGGCCACGCCCTCGTGGTGCGCGTTGAGCAGGATCAGCAGCGTGGCGTCGGCACCGCTGCGGCGGATGCCAGTGGGCTGCGCGCGGCCGTCCAGCAGCACGCCCAGGCTGCGGGTGTGGCCGTCGTCCCATTGCTCGGGGGTCATCTCCTCGCCGTCGGGGGCGAGCCAGGTGACGTCGCGCACCCCCAGCTCCTCGTTGTAGTCGCCCACCAGGAAGCGGCCCCGGCGGAGGATCGGGTAGGCGCGGCGCAGGCTGATCAGGCGCCGGGTGAAGTCCAGCAGGCCCCGGCCTTCGTCGTCCATCTCCCAGTCCACCCAGCCGATCTCGTTGTCCTGGCAGTAGGCGTTGTTGTTGCCGTGCTGGGTGCGGCCGAACTCGTCGCCGGCCACCAGCATCGGCGTGCCCTGGGAGAACAGCAGCGTGGCCATCAGGTTGCGCATCTGGCGCAGGCGCAGCTCGCGGATATCCGGGTCGTCCGTGGGGCCTTCGGCACCGTGGTTCCAGGACAGGTTGTTGTCGCTGCCGTCGCGGTTGTCCTCGTCGTTGGCCTCGTTGTGCTTGTGGTCGTAGCTGACCACGTCGCGCAGGGTGAAACCGTCGTGGGCGGTGATGAAGTTGACCGAGGCGAAGGGCCGCCGGCCGCGCTGGTTGAACAGGTCGCCGGAGGCGGTGAGCCGCCGGGCCAGGTGCGCCACCTGGCCGGGGTCGCCGCGCCAGAAGGCGCGCACGGTGTCGCGGAAGCGGTCGTTCCACTCCACCCAGCCCGGCGGGAAGCCGCCCACCTGGTAGCCGCCGGGGCCGCAATCCCAGGGTTCGGCGATGAGCTTGACCTTGCTCAGCACCGGGTCCTGGCGGCAGGCGACGAGGAAGCCGTGGCGCTCGTCGAAGCCGTGGGGGTGGCGGCCGAGGATGGTGGCGAGGTCGAAGCGGAAGCCGTCCACGCGCATCTCCGTCGCCCAGTAGCGCAGGGAGTCGGTGACCATCTGCAGCACGCAGGGATGGCTCAGGTCGAGGGTGTTGCCGGTGCCGGAGTCGTTGATGTAGTAGCGCCGCTCATCGGGCATGAGGCGGTAATAGGTGGCGTTGTCGATGCCGCGCATGGACAGGGTCGGGCCCAGCTCGTTGCCCTCGGCGGTGTGGTTGTAGACCACGTCGAGGATCAGCTCCAGCCCGGCGTCGTGCAGGTGCGCCACCAGCTCCTTGAATTCGTTGACGTGGCCGCTGGCGAGGTACGCCGGGTGCGGCGCGAAGAAGGCCAGGGTGTTGTAGCCCCAGTAGTTGTTCATGCCCTTTTCCAGCAGGTGCTGGTCGTTGACGAAGGCATGGATGGGCAGCAGCTCGATGCTGCTCACGCCCAGGGAGCGCACGTGCTGCAGCAGGTCGGCGTTCATCAGCCCGGCGAAGGTGCCGCGCAGGTGCTCCGGCACCGAGGGGTGGCGCATGCTGATGCCGCGCAGGTGGGTCTCGTAGATCACCGTGGAGTCCCAGGGCACCCGCACCGGCTTCTGCTCGGGCCAGGTGAAGGCCGGGTCCAGCACCTTGGACTTGGGCACGAAGGGCGCGCTGTCGCGCTCGTCGAAGGAGAGGTCGGCGTCCGGGTGGCCGATGGTGTAGCCGAACAGCGACTCCGACCAGCGCAGCCGCCCCACCAGCTGGCGGGCGTAGGGGTCCACCAGCAGCTTGTTGGGGTTGAAGCGGTGGCCGGCGTCGGGTTCGTAGGGGCCGTGCACGCGGTAGCCATAGATCAGCCCCGGGTGGGCGTCGGGCAGGTAGCCGTGCCAGATCTCGTCGGTGTACTCGGGCAGTTCGATGCGCTCCAGTTCCCGCTCACCCTTGCTGTCGAAGAGGCACAGCTCGACCTTGGTGGCGTGGGCGGAGAACAGCGCGAAATTCACGCCCAGGCCGTCCCAGGTGGCGCCGAGTGGAAAGGGGTGGCCTTCGGTGATCCGTGAGCGTTGCCTGCTCATGTGGTGGCTCCTGTACGGCCTGGGGTCAGGCTTTGGGTGTCTTGGGGGTGCGTGGGGCGCGGGGTTTCTTCAGCAGGGCGGGCTTTTCCTCGGCCTCGCTGGCGGCGGGCTTGGCCGCCCGAGGGCGGCGGGTGGGGGTGACCGGGCCGGAGGAGGTGTCCACCGCCCGGGGCTTGCTGGCCGGTCGCGAGGTGGGTTCCGGCGGGGTGTCGCGGGGCTTCTCGCGCTGGGCCAGCTTGCGTGCCATCTCCCAGTGGCGAGCGTCCTGGCCGTGGGGACGGCCCTCGGATTCCCAGATCTGGTAGGCGAGTTCGCGGACGCGCTGATCGTCGGTTTTCATGGCATGACTCCTGTGGCATGGGGGCGGAAACACAGCAGGTTGACGGGGAAGTCGGCGAGCGCCCGGGACAGGGCCAGGCCTTCGGGGCCCACCTGGGGCGGCTCGCGGCTGAACACACCGGCGAGGGCGCCGGTGGCCGGGTCGAAGGGCAGCTCCACGCGGGTGTCGCCCCAGCGCAGGGGCGGCACCTGGGGCACCTCGGTGCCTTCCAGCAAGGCATCCACCAGGCGCGGGGCGATCACCACCAGGTACTCGCCGTCGCGCTGGCGGGCGAAGGCGATCACCCGCTCGGCGTGTTCGCCGTGCACCGGCAGCGGCTGGTAGTCGCCCCGGGCGAACAGCCCGGCGCGGGCGTAGCGCACCGACAGCACGCTGCCGATCAGCCACTGCTTGATGCGCCCGTCGCGCCAGCCCAGCAGCAGGTCGGCCTGGTCGCGCAGGGTGCCCAGGGCGTCGATGCGCGCGGCGTAATCCACCGGCCGGCGGTTGTCCGGGTCCACCAGGCTGAAGTCCCAGAACTCGGTGCCCTGGTAGAGGTCCGGCACCCCCGGCGTGGTCATGCGCAGCAGGCATTGCACCAGCCCGTTGAGGGCGCCGCCGGGGGCGATGGCCATGGCCGCGTCGGCAATGTCGCGACGCAGCTGGGCGGCGGCATCGCTGCCCAGCAGGCTGTCGAGGAAGGCGCGGCAGGCGCCCTCGTAGTCGCCGTTGGGGGCACCCCAGCTGGTCTGCAGCTTGGCTTCGCGCAGGGCCTTTTCCTGCCAGCGCAGCAGGCGCTCGCGGTAGGCGGCGAGGCCGGCGTGGTCGTCGGCTGCCAGGTCCAGCGGCCAACTGCCTAGCAGGCACTGGTAGAGCACCAGCTCGTCGCCGGGGCTGATGGCCAGCGGGCCGGTGGCTTCGCGCAGGGGCGCGGCCAGGCGCCGCCACTGTTCGCAGCACTCGGCGAACCAGGCAGCGCGCTCGCTGAGCACCGCCAGGCGCGCACGGCTGTCCTCGCCGCGCTTGTGGTCATGGGTGGCGGTGGTCAGCAGGTTGTCCGGGAAGCTCTGCGCGCGGGCCTGGCAGGCCGCGTGGAAGGCCTCCAGCGGGGCGCTGAAGCGTTGCGGGTCGAAGCCCACGTCGTTGCGCGAGAGCAGCACCGCCGAGCGGTAGCAGGCGGTGTCCTCCACGGCCTTGGCCGCCGCCGGGGCGGTGAGCTGCTGGAAGCGCGCCACCACCTGCCGGCGCAGCCGGCGCTGGGCCAGGGGCACGGCCCGCAGCGGTTCGCCGCCGAGCCAGCGCTCCAGGTGGTCGAGCAGCGGGCGGTCGGCGTCGCCCAGTTCGGCGCAGGCCGCGTCGAAGGCCTGGCGGAACAGCCGCTGGTCCTGGGCGGAGCGGCCGCAGGCGTTGACGTAGGTGCGGTAGACGCTGAACTGGCCGATCAGCGCGTGCAGCGCCCGGCGGATGCCGCCGAGGGTCAGGTCGCGGGTCGCCAGGTCGCTGCGCGCCACCTGCAGCAGGGCCTGGGCGAGGTTCTCCAGGTCGCCGGCGAGGTTGCTGCCGAGGATCAGTTCGCGGGCCTCGCGGACCTCGTCGAGGAAGCGCGGCGAACGCCCGCTGGTCTCGCTCCACAGGCCGCACAGCTGCAACTCGCCGAGGGGCGAGTGCTGCAGCAGCGACACCTGGTTCATGAATTCGTAGCCGGTGGTGCCGTCCACCTGCCAGTCGCCGGGCAGCGCCTCGTCGGGGCCGAGGATCTTCTCCACGTAGAGGGGGAAGGGCTGCTCCGCCAGGCCGGCCGGGCGTTGTGCCGCCAGCCGCTGCACCCGGCGGCGCAGGCGGCGGCAGTAGCCGCGCGGGTCGGCCAGGCCGTCGACGTGGTCCAGGCGCAGCCCGTCCACCAGGCCGCGCTGGATCAGCTCGAAGACCTTGGCATGCACCGCTTCGAACACCTCCGGGCGTTCCACCCGCAGGCCGCCCAGCTCGTTGATGTCGAAGAAGCGCCGCCAGTTGATGTCGTCGGCGGCGGTGCGCCAGCTGGCCAGGCGGTAGTGCTGGCGCTCCAGCAGGGCGTGAAGGCGTTCGAAGCCCGCCGGGTCATCGCCCCGGAACGCCGCCAGGGCGTTCGCCAGTGCCTCGCCGGTCGGCGCGGCGCGGCCCAGGGCCTGGCGCAGCTCACGGGCGCGCTGCCAGGCGTCGACGGAGCCTTCGAGGGCGTCGAAGCTGGCGGCCAGGGCCTGCAATGCCGGGTCGTCGGCGCGCCGCAGCACCTCGCCGTAGGTGGCCGGCCAGAGCGGGAAGCGGTGGTCGAAATGCTGGGCGTAGAGCGCGCCGCTGCTGCCGTCGTAATGCAGGCGCACCTCGCCGGCGGCGAGGACTTCCGCGTAGTCGCTGCGCAGGAAGGGGATCAGCAGCTGCCCGCGCAGCAGCGGGTCGTGGGATTGCCACTGGATGTCGAAGAACTGCGCGTAGGGGCTGGCGCGGCCCCATTCGAGCACGTCCAGCCACCATGGGTTGTCGCCGCCGCCCACGGCCATGTGGTTGGGCACCAGGTCGAGGATGAGCCCCATGTGGTGTTCGCGCAGGGCGGCCACCAGGCGCTCCAGGGCCGGCTCGCCGCCCAGCTCGGGGTTGACCCGGGTGGGGTCGACCACGTCGTAGCCGTGGGTGGAGCCGGCCCGGGCCTGGAGCACGGGCGACAGGTACAGGTGGCTCACGCCGAGACGGGCGAAGTAGGGCACCTGGGCGCGGGCGTCGTCGAGGGTGAAGCCGGCGTGCAGTTGCAGGCGCAGCGTGGCACGCAGTTCAGTCATGGGGGTGTTCCTGTTGCCGGCGGGTGTGGTCGAGGCGCTGCAGGCGGGCGCTCACCTCGGGGCGTTCGAGCAGGCTGGCGGCGGCTTCCGGCCAGCGCCGACGCCAGTTGGGGTGCAGGTCGCCGGGGCCGGGGAGGTTGGGTTGCTCTTCGCTGCCGACGGCGTCCTCCAGGGGCAGCAGCACCAGGGGGGCGGGGGTCCTGCCGATGAAGGCGATGGCCGCATCGAGGTCGTCTTCGGGGGCCTGGCCGTGGCGCTGGCCGCTGGCGTGCAGGGCGCTTTCCAGGGCCTGGCGTTCCCGCTGGCGGTGCTCACGGTCGGCCTCGGCCTGCTCGGGCCGGGTCTGGCCGGCGGCCTCGCGCCAGTGGATGTCGCGCCCGGCGAGCCAGCCACGCAGGGTCGGCAGGTCGTGGGTGGTGGTGGTGGCCAGGGCATCCGCCGGCCAGGCGTCGGGCGGCGTGAAGCGACCGTCGGCCTGTTCGAACAGCAGCACGCGCATGCCGAGGATCAGCCGCCGGCCAAGGGCTTCGCGCAGCCCCTCGGGCACGGTGCCGAGGTCTTCACCGACGATCAGCGCGCGGTGGCGTGTGGCTTCCAGGCAGAGCAGGCGCAGCAGGTCTTCGCGGGGGTAGTTGAGGTAGGCGCCATGCCGGGGATCGGCGCCTTCCGGCAGGACCCAGAGGCGCTGCAGGCCCATCACGTGGTCGATGCGCAGGCCGCCGGCGTGGGCGAGGTTGGCCCGCAGCATCTCGATGAAGGCGCGGAAGCCCTGTTGGCGCAGGCCCTCGGGGGAGAAGGCGGAGATGCCCCAGGCCTGGCCGCTGCGGTTGAGGATGTCCGGCGGGGCGCCCACCGTCAGCGACGGCAGCAGTTCGGCCTGACGCGCCCAGGCCTGGCTGCCGGCACCGTCGGCGCCCACGGCCAGGTCGGCGATCAGCCCGACGGCCATGCCGGCACCGCGCGCGGCACTCTGGGCGCGGTCCAGCCCGCGCGCCACCAGCCACTGGGCGAAGGCGTGGAAGCGCACCTCGTCGGCATGCTCTTCGGCGAAACGCAGCACCGCCGGGCTGGCGGGGTCGCGGTAGGGCTCCGGCCAGGTGCGCCAGTCGGTGGGCAGGCCGCTGCGGCTCATGAAACCGTGCAGGGCTTCGAAGCGGCAGTGCTGCAACAGGGCGTCGCCGGCGTGCTGGCAGAAGCTGTCGAAGTCGACGCTGTGCAGGTTCTCCCCGGCGGCGAAGCCCTGGTAGAGCTGGCGCAGCAGCTGCAGGCGCGCGGCGGAGGCGGCCGGCCAGTCCACCAGCGGCAGGGACTCCAGGCGTTGCAGCTCGGGGCCGAGGCCGGTGGCGAGGACCGCCTCGCGCCAGGCGCGGTCGCCGAGGATGCTGGCCGGCGCGGCGTGCAGCACGTTGAACAGCAGGCGGCTGGAGGGCGAATAGGGGCTGTAGCGCTGCAGGTCGGCGCTGAACATGGCGTGCACCGGGCTCAGGGCGATGGCGTCGGCGCCCTGGGCGGCGGCGCTGCGCACCAGCTCTTCCAGGGCCTGGGTGTCCCCCAGGCCGCCGTCGCCGGGGCGGCGCAGGCCGTACAGCTGGGCCGCCAGGCCCCAGATGTGGCGGCGGCGGTGGTCGCTGAGCTGGGCGACGCTGGGGCAGGCCGGCGGGGCGACGGCGAGGGTCACCGCCTGGTCGCCCAGGTGCAGCTGGTGGTAGCCCCAGGCGGTGAGGGCGGGCAGGCGTGCCTGGTCGTCCAGGTGGCCATCCACCACGCCGCCGTCCTCCAACTGGACGCGGAAAGCGGCGCCGGGCCGGGCATGGGCGGCGAGTGCCAGGGGCTGGCCCTGGTCCAGGGTCAGCAGCCGGGGCAGGGTGGCGGCCTCATGCCGGGCCTGCAGGTGCGCCAGGCTGCCGGCGATCTGCTGCTCGCTCTGGGCCGGGTAGCCGAGGGCCTCCAGCAGCGCGCGCAGGCTGTCGGGAGCGACCTGTTGCGGGCGACCGTCGGCGTCGGTCCAGTGGACGCTGAACCCTGCCGCCGTGGCCAGGGCTTCCAGCTGGGCGTCGCTCATCGCGGGTCCTCCAGGGTGACCACCACGCTGTGGGGCGGCAGCACGCCCTGGCGGTAGTCGGCGTCGTCGATGCCGTCGGCGTGCAGGGTGCGGGCCTCGGGGTGGGGCAGCGGGGTGCGCACGGTGACCGCCGAGAGGTTCAGGTCGATGCGCAGGTGGCTGCCGTCGCCCAGCCGCCAGCCGGCGGAGACGGCCTTGTCCTCCAGCACCCGCGCGCCGATGGCCTGGCTGCCTGGCAGGCGCGGCACCAGGTGGGCATGGCGCACCTGCAGCAGGCGCTGGTAGAGCCGGCGCCAGGCCTCGGCATCGGCTTCGGTTGCAGCAGCGCTGTCGGGCATGGAGCGGCTGAAGGTGGAGAAGTCGTTGGGGTCGGGGATGGCGTCCCGCTGCTCGGGCCGGGTGAAGGCGCTGAAGGCGGCGAACTCGGCGCGGCGGCCTTCGCGCACGGCCTGGCCGAGGGCTTCGTTGTGGGAGGTGAAGTACAGGAAGGGCTGCTCGGAGCCCCATTCCTCGCCCATGAACAGCAGCGGCACCATGGGGCTGAGCAGCAGCAGGGCGACGCTGGCCCGCAGTGCGGCGGGTTCCGCCAGGCTGGCCAGGCGCTCGCCCAGGGCGCGGTTGCCCACCTGGTCGTGGTTCTGCAGGAACAGCACGAAGGCGGTGGGCGGCAGGTGCGCGCTGGGTTCGCCGCGCTGGGCGCCGCGCGGGCTGGTCTCGCCCTGGTAGACGAAGCCCTCGCCCAGGCAGCGGGCCAGGTGGCTGGTGGGTTCGCGAGCGAAGTCGGCGTAGTAGCCCTCGTCCTCGCCGGTGAGCAGCACGTGCAGCACGTTGTGGCCGTCGTCGTTCCACTGGGCGTCGAAGCCCTGTTCCAGCAGGCTGGCGGCGTTGTCTTCGTTCTCCAGCACCAGGTGCACGTGGCGCCCGGCGGTGGCGCGGCGCACGCGGTCGGCCAGCTCGACGAGGAAGTCCCGGTCGGGGATGGCGTGCACCGCGTCCAGGCGCAGGCCGTCCATGCGGTAGTCCAGCAGCCACATCAGCGCGTTCTCGCAGAAGAAGTCGCGCACCTGCACGCGGCGGAAGTCGATGGCCGGTCCCCAGGGGGTGTGGCGGTCGTCGCGGAAGAAGGCGCCGGCGTAGCGGCCGAGGTAGTTGCCGTCCGGGCCGAAGTGGTTGTAGACCACGTCCACCAGCACCATCAGGCCCAGCTCGTGGGCACGGTCCACCAGGGCGCGCAGCTCGTCGGGGGTGCCGTAGGAGGATTCCGGGGCGAACGGCAGCACGCCGTCGTAGCCCCAGTTGCGCGCGCCGGGGAATTCGGCCAGGGGCATCAGTTCGATGGCGGTCACCCCCAGTTCGGCGAGGCCGGGCAGCAGGGCGGTGACCTGACTGAAACCGCCGAGCAGGCCGACGTGCAGTTCGTAGATCACCGCTTCGTGCCAGGGGCGCCCGTTCCACTCGGTGCAGCGCCAGGCGTAGCGGGACGGGTCCTGCACTTCGCTGTCGCCGTGCACGTCGTCCAGCTGGCGGCGCGAGGCCGGGTCGGGCACCTCCAGTTCGCCGTCGATGCGGAAGCGGTAGGCGGTGCCGCCCCCCACCGGCAGCTGCACGCTGTACCAGCCGTCGGCGTGGGGTGCCATGGGGTGGGTCTCGCCCGAGGCGAGGCGCAGTTCCACCTGGCGGGCGTCCGGTGCCCAGAGCGCGAAACGGGTGCTGCCGTCGTCCTGGAGCCAGGCGCCGTGGCTGCGGGTGACCGGGTACATCAGCGCGCCCCTCCGCTGGCGAGGGTGACGCGCTGGCCGATCAGCCGCTGGTAGAGCTGGTCGTAGGGCAGCACCGACTCGCGCCAGAACAGCGGCGCGGCCATGGCCTGGCAGCGCATGGCGTCCAGCAGCTCGGGGTGGCGGTAGACGTTCAGCGCGCGCTGCACGGCGTCCCAGTAGCTGGCAGCATCGGGCTCGCGGAACAGGAAGCCGGTGACGCCGTCCTCGATGGTGTCCGCCAGGCCGCCGGTGCAGCGGGCGATGGGCAGGGAGCCGAAGCGCTGGGCGTACATCTGGCTCAGGCCGCAGGGCTCGAAGCGCGACGGCATGAGCAGGAAATCGCTGGCGGCGAACAGGCGGCGGGCGTCGGTCTCGTTGAAGCCGACACGCACGCCGATGCGCCCGGCATGACGCTGCGCCAGGGCCTCCATGGCCAGCTCCAGCTCGGGCTCGCCACGGCCGATCACCGCCAGGCGGCCGCCCTGGGCGACGATGCGGTCGGCGATCTCCAGGGTCAGGTCGATGCCTTTCTGCTGCACCAGGCGCGAGACCACGGCGAACAGCGGGGCGGGTTCGCTGTCCAGGCCGTAGAGCTGCTCCACGTAGCGGCGGTTGGCCTGCTTGCCCTGCCAGGCGCGGGGGGCGAAGCCTTCCACCAGGTGGGTGTCGCTGCGCGGGTCCCAGCTCTCGTCGATGCCGTTGGTGATGCCGCTCAGGCGGCCTTCGGCGACGCGCTGGCGCAGCATGCCTTCCAGGCCGCAGCCGAAGGCCTCGGTGGTGATCTCGCGGGCGTAGTTGTCGCTCACCGTGGTGGTGTGCCGGGCGTGGGCGATGCCGGCCTTGAGGAACGACAGCTTGCCGTAGAACTCCATGCTCTCGGGGCGGAAGGCCTGCTCCGGCAGGCCCAGCTCGGGGGCGCTGTGGGGGTCGCAGAGGCCCTGGTAGGCCAGGTTGTGGATGGTGAACACGCTGGGGGTGGCCTGGCCGCGCCAGGCCAGGTAGGCCGGTGCCAGGCCGCTGGGCCAGTCGTTGGCGTGCACCAGTTCGGGCACCCAGCTGAGGCCGGCCTGGCCGCCGGCGAGGTCGGCGGCGGCCAGGCCCAGGCGGGCGAAGCGGATGTGGTTGTCGGCCCAGTCGCGGCCATGGGCGTCGCCATAGGGGGTGCCTTCGCGCTCGTACAGCTCGGGGCAGATCAGCACGTAGACGATCAGCCCGTCCGGCAGGTCCATGCGCCCGACCCGGCAGGGCGGCAGGGCGGCGTGCCCCGGCAGGCGGCCGATGACCCGGATCGGGTGGCCGCTGTGCAGCACCGAGCGGTAGCCGGGGATCAGCACGCGGATGTCGTGGCGGGAGGCGAGGGCTCGGGGCAGGGCAGCGGAAACGTCCCCCAGGCCACCGACCTTGACCAGGTCGGCGAACTCCGAGGTGACGAAGAGGATTCGTTTTTTCTGGCTATTGGTTCCAAGGCTTTCCACGTGCAACTGGGGCCGACTGGCGAGGGTGGACCCCAGGCCTTCGAGTTGAAGGCTCACTACCGCATTTCCCATACCATCCTCCGCTTTCGAATATCCCTGAACGGGGCGGCGGAGCGCCGGGGCGCAAGCCATCTATCACTGCTGGCGGTCCGGGCCGCCGGCCGCTTGGAAGATGAGTTGAAGGTCCCGACGCAGACGTCCGCTCCCCACATGAATCGAGACCGGAGGCCCGGCGGGATAGTTTCGACTTTATTTCCCGGCGGCCTCCGCCGGACGGCCGCGCTGCGGGGGGAACTCGGCCCCGGGGCCGGCCTTCATAGCTAGCAACAGCGAACGGAGGAAAGGGCCATGCAGCATGTCGAGCAGGTGGTGAGCTTCCTGGAGCGGTATCAGTTGACCCTGGTGACCGCCGAGTCCTGCACGGCGGGGCTGATGACGTCGATCCTCGCGGACGTGCCCGGATGCGGGCAGGTGCTGGACGCGGGCTACGTGGTGTACTCCCCCGAGGCCAAGCAGCGCTGCCTGGGGGTGTCGCCGGACACCATGGAGCGCTTCGGCCTGACCAGCGAGGAAGTCGCCCGGGAAATGGCCCTGGGGGCGCTGGAGGCCGCCGACCGTGCCGGTGTGGCCCTGGCCAACACCGGGCTGGCCGAAGGCGCCGGCGAGGCGGATGGGCTGGTGTGCTTCGCCTGCGCCATGTACCTGGACGGCGAGCCCTGGGTGGTGAGCGAGCAGCGCCATTTCGACGGGGAGCGCAACAGGGTGCGCGAGCAGGCGGCCCGCCATGGCCTGCTGCAGCTGCCCTATTACTACGAGCGCCTGCACCAGGCCCTGGCGGTGCGCCAGCCGGTGGATCAGACCGGCGGCTGACGCTCGGGCCCGGCGATGGGGCCGTCGCCAACTGCCGGGGCCTGGGGCGGCTGCAGCGAGCGCAGTTCGGCCCGCATGCGCGGCAGGCTGTCGGGGTAGTTGCGGTTGACGAAGCTGATGAGGTTCTCCCGCAGGTAGCAGCGCAGGTCCCAGTTGCGCGAGGAGTCGGCGGAGCTGACCAGCACCCGCAGCTGCATGGCACGGTCGGTGGCGTCCACCACCTGCAGCACGCTGACGCGGCCGTCCCAGAGCTTGGGCTGCTCGCCGCAGAGCCGGTCCAGCTCGCGCCGCAGGGGCTCCAGGGGCAGGGCGTAGTCGACCCAGATGACCACCGCGCCGGTGATCGAGGCGCCGACCCGGGTCCAGTTCTGGAAGGGGTTCTCGATGAACCACTGCAGCGGCACCACCAGGCGGCGGTCGTCCCAGATGCGCACCACGACATAGGTGCCGGTGATCTCCTCAATGCGCCCCCATTCGCCCTGGACGATCACCACGTCGTCCAGGCGGATCGGCTGGGTCAGGGCGATCTGCAGGCCGGCGATGAGGTTGCCCAGCACCGGCTTGGCGGCGAAACCCACCGCCAGCCCGGCGACCCCTGCCGAGGCCAGCAGGCTGGTGCCCAGCTGCCGGGCGGTGGGGAAGGTCATCAGCATGCAGGCCACGCCGAACAGCACCACGAAGAAGCTCAGGGTGCGCACCAGCACGCGGGTCTGGGTCTGGATGCGGCGGGCTTGCAGGTTGTCGGCGATGTCCACCGGGTTGCGCAGCAGGATCACCTGCTGCACCGCGTCCACCGCGCGCAGGCCGAGCCAGGTGAAGGTGCCGATCAGCACCAGGGAGGTGAGGCGGCGCAGCGGCTCGATGAACAGCAGGTCGTCCGGCGCGGAGCTGAGCACCGTCTGCACCCCCAGCAGCGGCAGCAGCAGGTACAGCGGGCGGCGCACCCGCTGCAGCAGCTCGCGCAGGAACAGCACGGGGCGGGTCAGGCGCTCGAACACCCGCAGGACGGCGCGGGACACCAGCGACAGGACGAGGAAGACCGCGAGGACGGTGAGCAGCAGGCGCAACTCGGGCCAGGGCATGTGGGACAGCCAGGCTTCGGGCATGGGGCACTCCTGGAAGGGCGGGTTTTCGATGGCCGGGGCGCTCGGCGAGGCAGCGACGCGTCGGGCCAACGGTTGGGGACTCCCTGTTAGTGACCCGGTGAGGGGGAGGGGGTTCGGGTGAATCGCCCTGGCCGTTCGTCGTCCTTACACAACCTTTACCCGGGCGCTGCGATCCGTTTTTCGCCGTTGCGGTCTGAACAGGCATCCCGGCACCTGTCCCGCCGGGCAGGAGGAAAACCATGTTTCGTCGTTTGCCCCAGGTGGCCCTGTTGGTGGGAGCCGCCGCACTGGCCGGCCAGGCGTCCGCCCATGGGCATGATGCCGGCCCGGCGATCGTCGGCGCCGTCGTGGGGGCCGTGGTCGGCGGAGCCATCGTCGCGTCCCGTCCGGCGCCGGTCTATGTGGAACAACCCGCTCCGGTGTATGTGCAGCCGGCCCCCGTCTACGTGGCACCGCCGCCACCGCCGCCGGTCTACGTCTACCCGGCACAACCGGTGTATTACCAGAGCGTGCCGGTGTACGCCCCGCCGCCGCGCTACTACGGGCCCCGCTACTACGGCCCGCCCCATCGCTGGGGTGGCCCGCACTGGTAACCCATGCCAACGAGCCCCACTCCGGTGGGGCTCGTTGCGTCTGGCGACCGTTCGGCGGCTGGGGCGAACGCGCAGCGGCATGGGGCTTCCAAGCTCCATCGCCACCCGAGGGAACACCCATGGAACGCCCGATCGCCGCAGCGGATGCCTACCGGTTCGGAACCACCTGTGAACGCGCCGTACGCCCCGGCACCCGCCCGGAAGGCTCGGGCAGCCTGGCCCGTCGCGACGAACCCGCACCGGGCAGCCTGCTCATGGAGCGCAACGCCGTCACTGTCGAGCGACGGGGCGAGCCGGGTGGTTCACGGGGCTGAGGCTCACCCGGGCTGCCGACTGCGAGGGGGAATCGGTTAGCATCGCGGCCTTTGCCCGGCCACGTGCGCCGGGCCCCGACAGGCTGCAGGCACATGAACAGAGACGACATCCCTTCCTTCGGCATCGGCACCCAGCTGTCCATGCTCGGGCGCGACCCTTCCGAGCAGTACGGCTTCGTCAACGGCCCGCTGTACCGGGGCTCCACGGTCATCTACAAGACCCTCGACGACATCGAGCAGCGCCGCGCGCGCTTCTCCTACGGCACCGCCGGCACGCCCACCCTCGCCAACCTGGAAGATGCCTGGACCCAACTGGCCGGCGCCGCCGGCACGGTGCTCTCGCCCTCGGGCCTGGGCGCGGTGTCCCTGGCGCTGTTCAGCACCACCCGCGCGGGTGACCACATCCTGGTGCCGGACAGCGTCTACCGGCCGACCCGGCATTTCTGCAACCACATGCTGGCCCGCTACGGCGTCACCACCACCTACTACGACCCGATGATCGGCGCCGGCATCGAGGCGCTGATGCGCCCCGAGACCACCACGCTGTTCCTCGAAGCGCCGGGCTCGCAGACCTTCGAAGTGCCGGACCTGCCGGCCCTGGTGGAGGTGGCGCGGCGGCGCGGGGTGCGCACCCTCCTCGACAACACCTGGGCGACACCGTTGTTCCTGCGGGCCCATGACCTGGGCATCGACCTGACGGTGGAGGCGGGCACCAAGTACCTGGGTGGGCATTCGGACCTGCTGCTGGGCCTGGTGACGGCCAATGCCGAATGCTGGCCGGCCCTGCGTGCCACCTACGACAGCCTGTCCATGCTGCCGGGGGCCGAGGATTGCGTACTGGCGCTGCGCGGCCTGCGCACGCTGAAGCTGCGGCTGGAAGAGGCCCAGCGCCGGGGCCTGGAAATGGCCCACTGGCTCAAGGCCCGGCCGGAGGTGAAGCGCGTGCTGCACCCGGCCTTCGAGGACTGCCCCGGGCATGCGCACTGGAAGCGTGACTTCACGGGGGCTTCGGGGCTGTTCTCCATCGTCCTGGAGGATCGCTACAGCCGCGAGGGCCTGGCGGCCATGCTGGACCACCTGCGGGTGTTCAGCATGGGCTTCTCCTGGGGCGGCTACGAGAGCCTGGTGATCCCCTTCGACTGCCGCAGCTACCGCACCGCCACGGCCTGGACGGAGCCGGGCTTCTGCCTGCGCCTGCAGATCGGCCTGGAGGACATGGACGACCTCAAGGCCGACCTGGCCGAGGGCTTCGCCCGGCTGGCGGCCTGCTGAGGCGGTTCAGTCCAGCACGTCGTGCAGGACGTCCTGGATGAGCCCGGTGGCCACGGCCACCAGCAGCAGGTCGGTCCCGGCCTGCACCCAGTCGTAGCCGGGATAGGACGGCAGCCGCTGCAGCAGGCGGCCGTCCAGCTTGCGGGCGATGCCGGGCGGCAGCGGCTTGCCCCGCGCGAGGTTCTTGCGGATGCCCGGGGGCAGCGAGGCGCCGGGGCTCCAGTAGTCGCGGTTGTCCTGCAGGACGATGCGGATGCCGCCGAGGTCGATGCTCGGCCCCGCCGACTGGGTGGCCGCATTGCCGTGGCCGCCGTGCCCATTGCCGTTGCCATGACCGTTGTTGCCCTTGCCGTTGCCATTGCCGGGCGACGCCAGGGCGGAGGCGCTCGCGCCCGCCAGCAACAGGGCGCAGGCGAGCAGCAGCGGGCGGTGGTTCGGGGTGTGCATGATCAGGACTCCGTGGAGTGGGGGCGGGCAGAGGGCCGCGGAACCGGCCCCAGCAGGCAGGGCCCACGGGCCACCATGGCGGTGGCCTGGGCCGTGGACACCGGTGGGCTGAAGTAATACCCCTGGCCTTGCCGGCAGCCGACGCTCTGCAGCCACTCCAGCTGCCGCTGCGTCTCGATGCCTTCGGCAACGGTGGGGATGCCGAGTTCCTGGCTGAGGCCGAGCATGGCCCGCAGAATGCTTTCGTCCTTGCTGCCGTTGTCCAGCGCGGCGACGAACTGGCGGTCGATCTTGAGCTTGTCGAAGTTGTAGCGGCTGATGTGGGCGAGGGACGAGTAGCCGGTGCCGAAGTCGTCCAGCGACACGCGGATGCCCATGGCCTGCAGCGCCTGGATGTTGGCGTTGGCCCGCTCGACGTGGTCGATCACGGCGGTCTCGGTCACCTCCAGCTCCAGCCGCCGGGGCGGGAAGCCCACCTTGTTGAGGATGCGCGAGACATGGAACGGCAGGCTTTCGTCGGCCAGGTCGATGGCGCTGAGGTTGAACGAGAGGAACACGCCGGTGGGCCACTGGCGGGCTTCCTCGCAGGCGCGCTGGAGCAGTTCGCGGGTGATGCGGGTGATGTAGCCGAGGCGCTCGGCTGCGGGGATGAACTGCGCCGGCCCCAGGCTGCCGGCCTCGGGGTGGTCCAGCCGGGCGAGGGCTTCGAAACCGAGGATCTCGCCGCTTTCCAGGGCGACGATGGGCTGGTAGTCCACCCGCAGGTAGCCGGCCTTCATGCCGTCGTCGAGCAGCTTCACCAGGCGCGTCTGCTGCTCCAGCTCGGTGTCGTTGCCGGGCTCGTAGAACACCACCATGTTGCGCCCCTCGCGCTTGCCTGACTGCACGCAGAAGGCGGCGCGGGCCATGAGGTCGTCCAGTCGCCGACCATCGTCCGGGTAACGGGCGACGCCTAGGGTGGCGCTGACTTCGATACGTGCGTCCTCATGCTGTACCGGCTGGCGGATCAGCTCCAGCAGGGCCTCCAGCAGGGCGCTGGCGGCGGTGTGGCTCTTCTGGGAATGCAGCACCAGGGTGAATTCGTCGGCACCGCTGCGGCCGATCAGGTCGCCCTCGGGCAGCGCCGTGGCCAGCCGGCGGGCCAGCACCTGCAACAGGTGGTCGCCGGCCTCGTGGCTGTGCAGGTCGTTGACCAGGCGGAAGCCGTCCAGGTCCACCAGCACGAAGTAGAACGGCGAGTCAGAAACCCCCAGGCAGGGTTCCAGGTGGCTGCGCAGCCCCCGGCGGTTGGGCAGGCCGGTGAGCATGTCGTGTTCGGCCAGGCGGGTGACCTTGAGTTCCGCGCTGCGCCGGGCCTGGGCCTCCCAGCGCATCTCCATCAGCCGGCGCACACCGAAGATGAAACCGCACCAGCCCACCAGGCTGAGCATCAGCAGGATCTCGTCCAGTTCCCAGTGCTCGTGGCGCACGGCCGCCCGTTGCAGGAGGTCGCCCACATCGAAGTGGACCAGCAAGGCGAGGCTGACCAGGGCGAACAGCAGGATCAGGACGATGTCACGCTTCATCCGGCCAGTGCGTGGGCGGGCAGGGCGTTCGTGGGTATCGGGCATGCGGGATCGGCACTCCGGAGCCCCGGCGCAGGGCTGTCGCCGGGGATACGGAAAATATAGACGTGCCTGGTGCGGGTGGGGGCCCGCCGAATCTGCCGGGGCCGGGCGCATGGCCGGGTGATGGCGCCAGCACCATCACCCGGCTGCGTTCGCTCAGCCGAGCTCGCGCACCGCGCGCCAGGCTTCGTCGATGGCGGCGTGGGCGTAGGCGCTCCAGGCCGCGTCGGAGTTGGCGATGGTGACGTTGCCCAGCTTGCGGCGGGCGAGGTTCATCAGCTTCTCGCTCTCGTCTTCGTCGTCGAACAGGCTGTTGGAGAAGTAGGCGTAGCCGTGGGACCAGCGGTTGACGGTGATGGCGAGGATGTCCTTCTCGTGGTCGAAGCCGGCCGGGCCGAGCATGGCCTGGAGCTGCTCGCGGATCATCGTTTCCATCTGCTCGAAGCTCATGGCGTAGAGCTTGCCGCGGCCGACCCGGGCCTGGGTGCGGGCGTCCATGCCCATGCCGGGGCTGGTGGGCACGTAGACCATGTGCAGGCCGATGGGCTGGGCCGGGTCGCGGGGGTGGCGGTAGCCGCCGATGTCCACCGGATAGTCGAGCTTGACGCGGCTGTAGGGCTGGCTGGGGGCGTAGATCTCGTGGACGCCGAGCTTGGCGAAGCTGTGCCAGTTGCGGATCACCACCTTGGTGTACACCAGCGGGAACTTGACGTTCTGCGCCAGGGCGTGGGCCTGCGGGGCGGGCAGGTCGCGGAGCAGGTAGGGAATCATCATGTTGTAGCAGGCCAGCACGCAGTGCCGGGCGCGCACGCGGTGCAACTGGCCGCCCCGGCTGTAGCCCACGTCCACGGCGCCGGCGCGGTTGCGCACGCTGACGGCGGTGCTGTTCAGGCGCAGGCGCACGGCGTTGGAGGGCAGGTCGAGGCGGGCGTAGTCGAAGTCGGCGAGGACGATGTCGTCCATGCCCTTGCCGGCGGCCACGCCCGGGATCAGGCTGCGCACCAGCAGGCGCGCCACCGAGGCGTTGCCGTCGGGGAAGTGGTAGATGTACGGCTCTTCCATCTCGGCCTTGGCTTCCTCGCTGATGGGCGAGAGGTCCATCGCGGCGAAGCCGGGGAAGCCGACGGCGTAGGCATCGGCGGCGGCGACGGCGTCGATGCTGAGGGCGGAGAAGTCGTTGGTGCGGCTGAGGAAGTAGCGGGTGGCGGCTTCGCTCAGGCCGACGTCCTTGCGCAGGAAGTCCTGGTAGCTGGTCTTGGCCAGGTGGGCTTCCTTCTCCTCGCGGCTCTTGCCGGCCAGGTAGTCACGGGGTGCTTCGTGCAGGGCGATGAGGGCCTCGCGGTCGGCTTCGGGCAGCGGGAAGTCGTTGATGAAGGCGCGCCAGCTGCGGGCGTTGAGTTTTTCCGGGGCGATGTCGTCGGCCACCATCGGTGTCGGGTCGCCGGTCACCAGCTTGTCTTCACCGAAGCCGGCCTTGTCGAAGAACACCCCGCGGGACAGCCCGAGGCCGGGGTAGAAGTCGCGGTCGAAGGCGGTCTCGAAACGGTCGATGTCCACCCCCAGCTGCTTGAGCAGGTCGTTCACCTGGCTGCTGTAGAGGTGCTTGGGCGACTGGAAGGCTTCGCTGCCGCCGTAGCCGAGGATCATCCGGCCGCCGGCCTGGAATTCGTTGCGCTTGGCGTGGCCGCCGAAGTCGTCGTGGTTCTCGACGATGAGGATGCGCGCGTCGGGGTTCTGCTGCCGGTAGAACCAGGCCGCCGAGAGGCCGCTGATGCCGCCACCGACCACCACCAGGTCGTACTGCTCTTCGATGGGCAGGCCGTCGGTGTCGAACACCTTCTTCTCCCAGCCCATCTGGTGGGCCACGTCGAAGGAGCCGGGGTGGCTGCCGCGCAGGCCGGTGAGGGCAGGGGGGTAGTAGCGCCCGGAGGGGGCTGCGCGCAGCAGCTGCAGCGGGGTGAGGCCGAGGCCGACGGTCAGGGCGGCACCGTTGAGGAAGTCGCGGCGGGTGATGCTCATGGTGTACCTGCAAGGCGTTTGTTGTGGGTGCGGGCGCCCGGATCGTTGCCGGGCCCCCGTGGGCTTACCAGCCCAATTGCTTATTGAAGCCGAGGGCGTCGTAGTAGTCGCCCTGGTAGACGATCTTGCCGTCCTTGATACGGACGAAGCTGACCCCTTCGAACTTCAGGGGCTTGCCGGTGGCCGGGGTCTCGGCGCTCCAGGCGCCGCTGTTGGTGCCGGCGAACTCCCACTGGAAGGCGATGCCGTCGGGCCCGACGATGGGTGCGCTGGTCATCTTCCAGGTCAGGTCCGGCACGGCGCCGATGAACACCTTGATGACGTTGTCGCGGGCCGCTGCCTTGCCGTTCTGCGGCGTGCCGACGGTGGCGTCGAAGTACACCGCGTCATCGGCGAGGAAGGTGGCGGCCTTGTCGGCGTCGTGGGCGTTCCAGGCGGCCATGTAGCCTTCGACGACAGACTTGGCGTCGCTGGCGGCCTGGGCGAGACCGGCGGCGGTGCAGAGCAGGATGAAGCTGAAACTACGCAGGGTGGTTCGCATTTCGGGTTCTCCTGGGGGTGGGGTGCAGCAGTGGTGAAGCAAAGCCAGTGGAGAGGAGCCCGTAGCCCGGGCTTCAGCCCGGGAGCAGGTCCCACAAGAGCGGGCGAATGAATTCGCCCCTACAGGGGGTGCATGAAGCGCTGAGCGTCGAGCGCGCAGGCCGGGCTAGGCGAGAAGCGCGGAGAAAGCGGAATGTACTGCAGTACATGAGCATTTCGACGTGCTTCTCAACAACGCCCGGGCCAGCGAGCGGCGCTCAGGGTCAGTGTTTGAACATGACGTGGCGGATGGCGGTGTAATCCTCGAGTCCGTACATCGACATGTCCTTCCCATAGCCCGACAGCTTCACGCCGCCGTGAGGCATTTCGCTGACCAGCATGAAGTGGGTGTTGACCCAGGTGCAGCCGTACTGCAGGCGGGCGGCGAGGCGGTGGGCGCGGCCGACGTCGGCGGTCCACACGGAGGAGGCCAGGCCGTAGTCGGAGTCGTTGGCCCAGGCCAGCGCCTGGGCTTCGTCGTCGAAGGCGGTGACGGAAACCACCGGGCCGAAGATCTCGCGGCGCACCACTTCGTCGCCCTGGCGGGCATCGGCCAGCACGGTGGGCTCGAAGAAGAAGCCGGGACGGTCGGCACGCTTGCCGCCGGTGACCACGCGGATGTGGCGCTGCTGGCGGGCGCGCTCGACGAAGCCTTCGACGCGGGCCAGGTGCTGTTCGGTGATCAGCGGGCCGAGTTCGGTCTGCGGGTCGTCCTGCTCGCCGTAGCGGATGCTGGCGACGGCGGCACCGAGCTTCTCGACGAACTTTTCGTAGATGCCTTTCTGGGCGTAGATGCGGCAGGCGGCGGTGCAGTCCTGGCCGGCGTTGTAGAAGCCGAAGGTGCGGATGCCTTCCACGGCGGCGTCGATGTCGGCGTCGTCGAAGATGATCACCGGGGCCTTGCCGCCCAGCTCCATGTGCATGCGCTTAACGGTGTCGGCGGTGCCGGCGATGATGCGGCTGCCGGTGGCGACCGAGCCGGTGAGGGAGACCATGCGCACCTTGGGGTGGGTGGTCAGCGGCTCGCCGACGCTGGGGCCACGGCCCACCACCAGGTTGACCACGCCGGCTGGGAAGATCGAGGCGATCAGCTCGCCCAGGCGCAGGGCGGTCAGCGGGGTCTGCTCGGAGGGCTTGAGGACCACGGTGTTGCCGGCGGCCAGGGCCGGGCCGAGTTTCCAGGCGGCCATCATCAGCGGGTAGTTCCAGGGGGCGATGGAGGCGACCACGCCCACCGGGTCGCGGCGGATCATCGAGGTGTGGCCCGGCAGGTATTCACCGGCGGCGGAGCCCTGCAGGCAGCGGCTGGCACCGGCGAAGAAGCGGAACACGTCGGCCACGGCCGGCAGTTCGTCGTTCAGCGCGGCGCTGAAGGGCTTGCCGCAGTTCTGCGATTCCAGGCGAGCCAGTTCTTCGGCGTGGGCGTCGATGGCATCGGCGAGCTTGAGCAGCAGCAGGGAGCGGTCCTTCGGTGCGGTCTGCGACCAGCCGTCGAAGGCGGCATCGGCGGCGCGCACGGCGGCGTCGACCTGGGCCGGGGTGGCTTCGGCGATTTCCACCAGGGTGCTGCCCAGGGAGGGGTTCAGGACGGCGAGCTTCTCGCCTTCGCCAGCGACCAGTTGGCCATTGATCAGGAGCTTGGTTTGCATCGTTGAAGTCCTCTTGTTCTTGAACGGGGAACGTCGTCGTTCGGCTGGGGTTCGGGCCTGGGGGCGAGCGGCTATTTGCCGCTGCCGGCCACGCCTTCGCCCCCTTTGGTCAGGTAGTAGGCGCCGAGGATCGGCAGCATGGTCACCAGCATCACCAGCATGGCCACCACGTTGGTCACCGGGACGTCACGCGGGCGACTGAGCTGGTTGAGCAGCCAGATCGGCAGGGTGCGCTCGTGGCCGGCGGTGAAGGTGGTGACGATGATCTCGTCGAAGGAGAGGGCGAAGGCGAGCATGCCGCCGGCCAGCAGGGCCGAGCCGAGGTTCGGCAGGATCACGTAGCGGAAGGTCTGCCAGCCGTCGGCGCCCAGGTCCATGGAGGCCTCGATGAGGCTGTTGGAGGTGCGGCGGAAGCGGGCGATGACGTTGTTGTAGACGATCACCACGCAGAAGGTGGCGTGGCCGATGACGATGGTCATCAGGCCGGGTTCGATGCCCAGGGCCTTGAACGCCGCCAGCAGTGCGATGCCGGTGATGATGCCGGGCAGGGCGATGGGCAGGATCAGCATCAGCGAGATGCCTTCCTTGCCGAAGAACTCCCGGCGGTACAGCGCGGCCGCGGCCAGGGTGCCGAGCACCATGGCGATGAGCGTGGCGATGCTGGCGACCTTGAGCGACAGGACGATGGATTCGATCACGTCCTGGCGCTCGAAGGCGACGCTGAACCAGTGCAGGGTGAAGCCCTGGGGCGGGAAGCTGAACGCGGCGTCTTCGGTGTTGAAGGCGTACAGGAAGATGATGAGGATCGGGAAGTGCAGGAACACCAGCCCGCCCCAGGCGGCAGCCTTGAGGCTCCAGGAAGCGTTGTCAGAGTGCATCGAAGGCCCCCAGGCGTTTGACGATGGACAGGTACACGGCGATCAGCACGATGGGCACCAGGGTGAACGCGGCGGCCATGGGCATGTTGCCGATGGCACCCTGCTGGGCGTAGACCATGCTGCCGATGAAGTAGCCGGGCGGGCCCACCAGCTGCGGCACGATGAAGTCGCCCAGGGTGAGGCTGAAGGTGAAGATCGAGCCGGCGGCGATGCCGGGCACCGACAGCGGCAGGATCACCTGCATGAAGGTCTGCCGCGGGTGCGCGCCGAGGTCGGCCGAGGCTTGCAGCAGCGACGGCGGCAGGCGCTCCAGGGAGGCCTGGATCGGCAGGATCATGAACGGCAGCCAGATGTAGACGAACACCAGGAAGCGACCGAAGTTGGAGGTGGACAGGGTGTTGCCGCCCACGCCGGGGGTCGCCAGCAGCAGGTTCAGCAGTGGCTCCAGGCCCAGGTGCTGGACGAACCACATGGCGACGCCGCCCTTGGCCAGCAGCAGGGTCCAGGCGTAGGCCTTGACGATGTAGCTGGCCCACATCGGCATCATCACGGCGATGTAGAAGAACGCCTTGGTCTTGCCGGTGGTGTAGCGCGCCATGTAGTAGGCGATGGGGAAGGCCAGGGCGGCACTGGCCACCGAGACCGCCACGGCCATCACCAGGGTGCGCTGGATGATGTCGAAGTTGGCGGCCTGGAACAGGGCCTGGAAGTTCGCCAGGGTCAGGTCGGTGGAGACCGCCATGGTGAAGTCATCGAAGGTGTAGAAGCCCTGCCACAGCAGCGTCAGCAGCGAGCCGAGGTAGACCGCGCCGAACCACAGCAGCGGCGGCACCAGCAGCAGCGAGAGGTACAGCGTCGGCTTGCGGTAGAGCAGGTTGGACAGGCGCCGCATCGGCCCCTTGGGGGCCTGCGCGCGGGCGGCGTTGAGTGTCAGTTCCATCTCAGGCGCCCTCGTTCAGCAGCACCATCGCCTCGCGGGCCCAGCGCAGGGTGACGCGCTGGCCGCTCTGGTGGGCGAGGTCGATGGCTTGCCATTGGTCGTTGGCCTGGCTGACGCAGAGGTTCTGGCCGTTGTCCAGGCGGATCTCGTAGCGGGTGGCGGCGCCCTGGTACTGGATGTCGTGCAGCAGGCCGCTCAGTTCCACCTCGCCGCTGGCGCAGGCGCCCTGGGCGAAGCGGATGTGCTCGGGGCGGATGGAGAAGGGTTGCGGGTTGCCGGTGAGCTGGCGGGCCAGGTCGTCGCGCAGGACGTTGGAGGTGCCGACGAACTCGGCGACGAAGGGGGTGGCCGGCTTCATGTAGAGGTTGCGCGGGGTGTCCACCTGCTCGATGCGGCCCTTGTTGAACACGGCCACGCGGTCGGACATGGACAGCGCTTCGCTCTGGTCGTGGGTGACGAAGATGAAGGTGATGCCCAGCTGGCGCTGGAGCTTCTTCAGCTCGCTCTGCATCTGCTCGCGCAGCTTGAGGTCGAGGGCGCCGAGGGGTTCGTCCAGCAGCAGCACGCGGGGGCGGTTGACCAGGGCACGGGCCAGGGCCACGCGCTGGCGCTGGCCGCCGGACAGTTGCACCGGCTTGCGGCCGCCGTAGCCGCCCAGGGCCACCATGCCCAGGGCCTCTTCGGCACGGGCCAGGCGCTCGGACTTGGCCACGCCCTTGACCTTGAGGCCGTAGGCGACGTTCTCCAGCACGCTCATGTGCGGGAACAGGGCGTAGTCCTGGAAGACGGTGTTGACGTCCCGCAGGTAGGGCGGCAGGCCGGCGGCCTCCTCGCCGTGGATGCGGATGGAACCCGCGCTGGGCTGCTCGAAACCGGCGATCAGGCGCAGGCAGGTGGTCTTGCCCGAGCCGGAGGGGCCGAGCATGGAAAAGAACTCCCCGTCCTGGATATCGATGGAAACCCGGTCGACAGCCTTGACCTCGCCAAACTGGCGGGAGACCTGGGTGAATTGAACGGCGGGAGTGGTCATGGTGCGTGCTCCGGTAAAGCGAAAAGGGTGCAGGTGTGGCGTAAGAGCCCCTCGCCGGCGGCGAGGGGAGGGTGCGGGGCACCGGGCTGGGCCGAGCGAGCGGTCCGAGGGCTAGGCGCCCCGCAGCGAGACGCGAGACATACCGTGTGGTAGGCGAGCGTCGAGCGAGGACGCAACGACGCCCTCGGGTCGCGCAGCCGGGTCAGCGGCCGCCCATGATCGCGATGTAGTCCTGGGTCCAGCGACTATAGGGGACGAACTTGCCGCCCTCGGCCTGCGGGGTCTTCCAGAAGGCGATCTTGTCGAACTGGTCGTAGCCGTTGGTGCTGCAGCCTTCGGCACCCAGCAGGGCGCTGGCCTTGCAGCCTTCGGGTGCGGCGGGTACGGAGCCGAACCAGGCGGCGACGTCGCCCTGGACCTTGGGCTCCAGGGACCAGTTCATCCACTTGTAGGCGCAGTTCGGGTGCTGGGCCTCGGCGTGCAGCATGGTGGTGTCGGCCCAGCCGGTGACGCCTTCCTTGGGGAACACGGTGGCGATGGGCTGGCCTTCGGTCTTCAGGGCGTTGGCCTGGTACGGCCAGGCGCTGGAGGCGACCACGCCTTCGTTCTTGAAGTCGCTCATCTGCACGGTGGTGTCGTGCCAGTAGCGGTGGATCAGGTTGTGCTGCTTGCGCAGCAGGTCGAGCACGGCGGCGTACTGCTTCTCGTCGAGCTGGTAGGGGTCGGTGATGCCCAGGGCGGGCTGGGTGGCCTTGAGGTAGAGGGCGGCGTCGGCGATGTAGATCGGGCCGTCATAGGCCTGTACGCGGCCCTTGTTGGGCTTGCCGTCGGGCAGGTTCTGCGCTTCGAACACCACGGACCAGCTGTCCGGGGCCTTGGTGAAGGCCTGGGCGTTGTACATCAGCAGGTTGGGGCCCCACTGGTAGGGGGTGCCGTAGGTCTTGCCAGCGACGGTGTACCAGGGCGCGTCCTTCAGGCGCGGGTCGATGTTCTTCCAGTTGGGGATCAGGTTGGGGTCGATGGGCTGCACGCGCTTGCCGTAGATCAGGCGCAGCGAGGCGTCACCGGAGGCGGTGACCAGGTCGTAGCCGCCCTTGGCCATGAGGCTGACCATCTCGTCGGAGGTGGCGGCGGTCTTCACGTTGACCTGGCAGCCGGTGTCCTTCTCGAACTGGCTGACCCAGTCGTAGTTCTTGTCGGACTGGCCGCGTTCGATGTAGCCGGGCCAGGCGACGATGTCGAGGCGGCCTTCGCCGGCTCCCACGGCGGTGATGGCGTCGGCGGCCTGGAGGCTGGCACTGGCGAGCAGGCCGGTGGTGATGGCGCTGAGCAGGGTGATCTGGCGCATTGGTGTCTCCCTCGTTGTTGTCTCTTTTGGTAGGGCAGCTTCAATGGGGTGCAGCGTCCCGCGTGCGGCCGGGATGAGCGGTCCGCCGGGGTGTCTTGTTGTGCGCCGGCAGCGTGCCGCCGGCGGTCGTTCAGTCCTGTAGCTGGCCGTGGCAGGCCATGATGTGGCGCACCACGCTGTAGTCCTGCAGCGAGTCGCTGGACAGGTCCTTGCCGTAGCCGGAGCGCTTAAGCCCGCCGTGGGGCATCTCGCTGGCCAGCATGAAATGGGTGTTGATCCAGGTGCAGCCGTACTGCAGCCGGTTGGCGATCTGGAAGGCGCGGTCGAGGTTCTGCGTCCATACCGAGGAGGCCAGGCCGTATTCGGAGTCGTTGGCCCAGTCCACGGCCTGTTCCAGGTGCTCGAAACGGGTGACGGTGACCACCGGGCCGAAGACTTCGCGCTGGACGATCTCGTCCTGCTGCTTGCAGCCGGCCAGCAGGGTGGGCTGGTAGTAGAAGCCGGGGCCGGAGTGCACGGCGGCGCCGGTGACGCGCTCGATGTGGGGCTGGCCGAGGGCGCGTTCGACGAAGCTGGCGACGCGGTCGCGCTGGCGGGCGCTGATCAGCGGGCTGATCTCGTTGTCGGCGTCGCGCTTGCGGGCGAAGCGGATGCTCGCCACGGCGTCGCCCAGTTCGGCCACCAGTCGGTCGTGGATGCCGGCCTGGGCGTAGATGCGGCAGGCGGCGGTGCAGTCCTGCCCGGCGTTGTAGTAGCCGTGGGTGCGTACGCCCTGGACCACGGCGGCCAGGTCGGCGTCGTTGCAGACGATGACCGGGGCCTTGCCGCCCAGCTCCAGGTGGGTGCGCTTGAGGGTGCGGGAGGCGGCCTGGAGGATCTTCTGCCCGGTGACGATGTCGCCGGTAAGGGAAACCATGCGCACCTTGGGGTGGCTGACCAGGTGGCTGCCGACGCTCTCGCCGCCGCCGCAGACGATGTTGAGCACGCCGGCCGGCAGCAGGTCCACCAGCAGCGGGGCCAGGGCCAGAACGCTCAGCGGGGTGTGCTCGGAGGGCTTGAACACCAGGGTGTTGCCGGCGGCCAGGGCGGGGGCGATCTTCCACGCGGCCATCATCAGCGGGTAGTTCCAGGGCGCGATGGAGGCGACTACGCCCACCGGGTCGCGGCGCACCATGCTGGTGTGCCCGGCGACGTATTCACCGGTGAGCTGGCCCTGCTGGCAGCGCACGGCGCCGGCGAAGAAACGGAACACGTCGGCGGTGGCCGGCAGGTCGTCCTGGCGGGCCAGGTGCAGGGGCTTGCCGCAGTTCAGCGATTCCAGCTGGGCCAGTTGCTCGGCCTTGTGCTCGATGGCATCGGCGATGGCCAGGAGGGCACGGGCACGGTGGGCGGGGGTGGTGCGGGACCAGGCGGGGAAGGCGCGGTGGGCGGCGGCGATGGCCTGTTCGACCTGGTCCTGGGAGGCATCGGCGATGCTCACCAGGGTTTCGCCGGTGGCGGGGTTGATGATGGCTTCGGCCATGCCTTCGCCGGTGACCAGCTGGCCATCGATCAGAAGCGCGGTGTGCAAGGTCGGGCCGGTCATCTTCGTGGTTCTTCTTTTATCGGTCTTGTTATCGGGCATGCGGGGCTCCGTGGACGGGCCGGGCGCTGACCTTCTGGTATAGCGACAGAGACTAGAGCTCGGGCCTGGGGTCGACAAATTCTAAATAACGAAAGGCGCGTTCGATTAAATCGAAGGTCGCTTGGTGTTCGGATGCTCCCGGGCGACGGTGAGGAAGGGGTCCACCATCGGCGGTCGGGTGGTGCCCCGGCGCCAGGCCAGGCCCACGTCCAGGGGCTCGCTGAGGTCCACCAGGGGGCGGGCTTCGATGATGTCGCCCTCCAGGGACCAGGGGCGGTAGGTCATGTCCGGCTGGATCGACAGGCCGAGCCCGGCGGCCACCAGGCTGCGCACGGCCTCCACCGAGGCGGTGCGCAGGGTGACCTGGGGCGTGAGCCCGGCGCGGGACCAGATGCGCTGGGTGTGCAGGCCCATTTCGTCGGCGTTGAGCTGGATCAGCGGCTGCCCGGCGACGTCTGCCAGGCTGATGCTGTCGCGCTCCAGCAGCGGGTGCTGGGCCGGCAGCCAGAGGCGATGCGGGGAATGGGTCAGCACCTCGGTCTGCAGGGCGTGGCGGTCTTCCAGGTTGGAGAGGATGAGCACGCCGACGTCGATCTCGCCGCTCACCAGCAGGTGTTCGATGTAGGGGCGTTCGTCCTCCACCACGCGGGTCTGCACGTTGGGGTAGGCCCGCTGGAAGCGGTTGATCAGGTCCGCCAGGTAGTAGCCGGCCACCAGGCTGGTGACGCCGATGGTGAGGCGCCCGGACACCTGGTCGGTGCTCTGCTGCAGGCTGCGCTTGGCGTTCTCCACCGTCGCCAGGATCAGGTGCGCCTGGCGCAGGAACTGGTGGCCCTGGTGGGTGAGGGTCATGCCTTTGGCATGGCGGTCGAACAGCCGCACGCCGATCTCGTCCTCCAACTGCTGGATGGCCAGGGTCAGGGTGGACTGGGAAATGAACACCGCCTGGGCTGCAGCGGAAATCGAGCCGCTTTCGGCCACGGCAATGAAATGACGGATCTGGCGGAGGGTCATCATGGGAGAGGGTCGGCCATGGAATGGGGTGTTTTAGGAAAAGGAAGCGGCGTTTTTAAGAAAATGCATGGTTGCATTCTTTTAAATAGAACGAAATATAGCGCACCCAGCCATTCGCTCGGATCAGCGGGCCTCACCCAGGGTGCGACATTCGCGCACGTCCCCATGGTGATCCGTGGGGACGTCCCCGTCGGGGTGAGCATGCCGCCGAACCTCAACGAGTGAACGCGCTTGAATTTTAGGGTTGATCGATCCGCTTTCTTTGCATTACTTTTTAAAAAGTTATCGCGATACGATAATTTATTAAACCGAAACACAACTGAACCCAGGACGGTTTCCCTATGCAACACCTTCCCTTGCTGTCTTCCTTCAAGCGCCTCAAGTGGGCCGGGCTGGCCACTGCCGGCCTGGCCTGCGTCATGGCCCTGACCGACATCATCATGAACACCGTCATGTGGTACACCGGCGTGGCCAGCACAGGCTACCTGGAGTTCTGGGGCGACAAGATCCCGCTGCTGCTGGCGGAGGACTACCAACTCCCTACGCTGAATTGGGTCCTGCTGGTGGCGCTGGACTATGTGCCGGTGCTGATCTCCAGCCTGGGCTTGCTGCTGACCGGGCTGTTCTTCCTGCGGCTGTCGCGCCGCGAGCTGTGGTCCACCCGTAATGCGCGCCTGCTGATGACCATCGGCGGGCTGTCGATCCTCGGTCTTGTGCTGCAACCAGTTCTCTACACCCTGACCGGTCTAGTACTATCGCTCGGCCTTCCCCCGGGGGAGGGTCTCCTGGCGGTTTCCCTCGGTCTAAATACCGAATCCATGTCCGAACTCCTCAAGGCGGTCTTCGTCTGCTCGTTCGGTTTCATGATGAATGAAGCCCGCTCGCTCAACGAGGAAGTCAAGGCGTTCGTATAACGGCACCATGAGCATCATCATCAGGCTGGACGTGGTCCTGGCGCAGAACAAGGTTCGCTCCAAGGAACTCGCTGAAATCATCGGCATCACCGAGCAGAACCTTTCCCTTCTGAAGAACGGCAAGGTGAAGGGCATTCGCCTGGAAACCCTCGACCGCATCTGCCGGACCCTCAACTGCCAGCCTGGCGACATCCTCGAGTACCAGCCGGACGACTGATCCGGCCCCACCCCAACCCCGGTGAATCCCCTTGAAACGACTCCTGTCCCTGGCAGGCGCGGCGGCTGCGCTCGTCCTGCTTTCGGCCTGCGGCCCCTCCGGCCGCTACCAATACGACCTCCCCAAGGATGGCTACGCCCAGGCCTGCGTCGCCCAGTGCCGCATGCAGAAACAGCAATGCGGCTACCTGGACGACAGCAAGCGGCGCCTGCAGGAAGCCCGCATGGACGCCTACCACTACTGCGTGGCGGGCAAGGACAAGCGCCAGGCCCGCAAGGACTGCGCTTACCCCGGCACCTACGGTGGCTATGGCAGCTACGGCGGCGGCTACAGCGCCTTCAGCTCTTGCGCCGACGACTACGACCAGTGCTTCACCAGCTGCGGCGGCACCATCCGCTGGATACCGGCGCCGACGCAGTAGGCCGCGCCCTCAAGGGCCGGTGCGTTGCCAGGCGCAGATGTCCAGGGTGGCGCCGCGCTTGAGCAACGGGCCGGCCTCGCGGGTTTCCACCAGGCGCGACTGCCCGCGCCAGCACAACAGCGTGCGCCGCCCGCCGTAGGCCAGGTCCGCGAGGATCTGCCCCCAGTGGCGGTACTGCACGTCGTGACCCTCGCCGGGGTACAGGCGGGTGGCCACGACGTTGGCGTAGTGGCTGCGCCAGAACGCGGCGTGTGCCGGCACCACCGTGGTGTCGGCCTCGCCGTGGTAGATGAACACCGGCGCGGCCACCGCCGAGACGTCCGCTACCGGCTGGCTGCAGTAGAGCTTCAGCTCGTGCACCAGGGGTTGCAGGTCGAAACCGGTCGAGCCCTTGCCATAGAAGAAGCGCGCGCCTTCGTCGGCGGCCTCGTCGATGAAGCCCGGCACCCGGTTCACTGCGGTGTTCGGCCCCAGGTCCCACCACACCGAGGGCACGTCGTAACGGGCGGCCAGGTAGTTGTCGATGATCTGCTTGTCACTGAGCGCGCAGGACGGGGAGGGCGCCGCCACCCCCGCGTTCTGCGAGATGGCCGCCGCCAGGTGCACCGAGCGCAGGCGTGTCGGCAGGCGCGAGGCGATGGCCGCGCTGTAGGGCCCACCGCCGGAAATCGCCACCAGGGAGAAGCGCTGCACGCCCAGGTGGGCCAGCAGCGCCTCCACCTCAGCGGCGTAGCTGGCGTAGTCGCCACTGGGGTCGAAGGCGGTTTCGCCGAAGCCGTTGCGCTCCAGGGCGATGAAGCGCAGCCCCAGGGATTGCCGCAGGCTGCGCAGGAAGTCGGTCAGCGCCAGTGCCCGACCACTGGTGCCGTGCCCGCTGACCAGTACCACCGGGATGCCGTTGCGCGGGCCTTCGTCCAGGTAATGCAGGGTCTTGCCGTTGCCATCCACCCAGCGCTGCATCGCCGGGCCCATGTAGTCGAAGTCGTTCTGCACCTTCACATCCGCCAGCGCCGTGCCCAGGCTCAGGGCAAGGGCCAGCAGCCATCCGAAGCAACCCTTCATGGGTGTTCTCCTGTTCGTCGTGGTTTCGTCCGATCCACCGCATCCCGACTGCCAGGCCACCTGGGAAACGGAGCGGCACCAGTGTAGGAAGACCCCGGGCATCCGTTTTGACGTGGAGCGACGCTTTCTCGGACGGTGACGACTCCGCGCGGCGTGCCTGTGCCGGCATTCGACCTGCAAACACCCGACCAGCGTCTACGCTGTCGAAAAGCAACCGCCGGGGCGTCAAGACGTCTTGCCCCGGCTGTTCGGGACAGACGCCGGGAACGAAGGATGATCAGAAGGCAGGCCGTGATCGTGGTGGCATGGATGCTGGTGGTGCTGGGTGCCGGGCTGCTCGCCAGCCTGCTGGTCAGCCAGCACCAGGCCAATCGCAACCAGAGCTTCATCCACCAGATGCTGCTCAACGACGGCAAGCTGATCGAGCACGAGCTGATCGGCCGGCTGGACATCTACACCTACCGCCTGCGCAGCATCCGCGGCGCGATCTACATGCTGCAGTTGCCCAACGTCACCCGTGATCTGCTGGCGCGCTTCGGCCGTGTCCGCGACATCGAGAAGGAGTTTCCCGGAGCCCGGGGCTTCGGCTTCATACGCCGCGTCGCGCCCGAGGATGAAGCTGCGTTTCTCCGTCGGACCCGGGCGGACGGCATGCCGGACTTCAGCATTCGCCAATTCGCCACCCACGCCGGCGAGCGCTACGTGATCGAGTTCGTAGACCCTGCACAGCGCAACCAGGCCGCTTTCGGCCTCGACATCGCCTCCGAGACCCGCCGTCGCCTCGCCGCCGTCACGGCGATGAATACCGGCCAGCCGACCCTTACCGCGCCCATCACCCTGGTGCAGGAGTCGGTCGAGCCCTCGCGCGCCTTTCTCCTGCTGTTGCCGGTCTACGCCACGCCGGATACGCCGCCCACCGTCGAAGAGCGCCAGCGCAACACCCTGGGCTGGGCCTATGCGCCCCTGTCCATGCAGGAAGTGATGCGCTCGATGACCTTCCCGGCCAGCGACCTGCACCTGACCCTCTACGACGTTGTGGACAGCAACACCAACCACCTCATCTACGACTCCTTGCCCGACCATGTGGACGACGGGGTTGCCAGCGCCAGCTTCCAGCGCGAGGTCTACGGGCGCACCTGGCGCTTCGAGATCAGCCCCCACGCCAACTACATCCAGCGCCTGGAGTTGCCCAGCCCGGAGCGCGTGTTCGGCATCGGCACCCTGGCCAGCCTGTTGCTCACCGGCATGACCGGTGCCCTGCTGGTGTCGCGGCAGCGGCAGAGGACCATCTCCGCGCAACAGGCGCGCCTGGCCACCATCATCGAGAACTCCCGGGACGCCATCATCGGCGAGGCCCTGGATGGCACCATCGTCACCTGGAACCCCGCCGCCGAGCAGATGTTCGGCTACCGCGCCGATGAGGTCATCGGCCGCCCCCTGGCGCCGCTGCTGGTGCCCCCCGAACGCTTCTGGGAGGACGAAGAGCTGCTCGAACGGGTCTCGCGGGGCGAGCTGGGTTCGACCCTGGAGACCCAGCGTCGGCACAAGCAGGGCCACCTGATCGACGTGGCCATCACCTGCAGCCTGATCCGCGAGCCGGACGGCAAGATCCTCGCCGCCGCCAAGCTGATGCACGACATCAGCGACCGCCTGCGCGCCGAGAACTACCTGCGCGAATTCAACGCCAAGCTCGAACTGGAGGTGAGCCAGCGCACCGCCGAGCTGTCACGGCTTGCCGGCCTGCTGCAGGGCGTGCTCAACGCCTCCTCGGAGGTGTCCATCATCGCCACCGGCACCCACGGCCAGGTGGCGATCTTCAACCGGGGCGCCGAGCGCCTGCTGGGCTACCGGGCCGACGACGCGGTGGGCCTGCTGTCGATCCTCTCGCTCCACGAGCAGGGCGAGATCAACCGGCGCGGCGAAGAACTCAGCGCCGAAGCCGGGCGCAGGGTTCAGGGGCTGGAGGTGCTGTGCCTGAAAGCCGACAGCCAGGGCGCGGAAACCCGTGAGTGGACCTACATCCGCCAGGATGGCAGCGCGGTGCCGGTGTCCATGGTGATGACCGCCATCCGCACCACCGGCGGCGAAGCCATCGGCTACCTGAGCATCGCCCAGGACATCACCGAGCGGCGGCGATCCAGCGAGGAGCTGCGTGCCGCCACGGTGGCAGCCGAACGCGCCAACGCGGCCAAGAGCCTGTTCCTGGCCAACATGAGCCACGAGATCCGCACCCCGATGAACGCCGTGATCGGCGTCGCCCACCTACTGCAGAACACCCCGCTCAACGAGGAGCAGCGCAACCTGCTGGGCAAGCTGGAGATCGCCGGGCGTTCGCTGCTGGGGATCATCAACGACATCCTCGACATCGCCAAGATCGAGGCCGGCGAGATGCGCCTGGAGAGCCGCCCCTTCAGCCTCCGCCAGGTGCTGCAGGAGCTGGGCGAGCTGTTCTCGCCCCAGGCCGAGGCCAAGGGCCTGGGCTTCGCCCTGGAGGGCCTCGACGAACTGCCGGCGCAAGTGCTGGGGGACTCCCTGCGGATCAACCAGATCCTCATGAACCTGGTGGGCAACGCGCTGAAGTTCACCGCCACCGGGCAGATCACCGTTCGTGTCGCCTGCCGGGAGGTCGATGCCGAGCAGGTCCGGGTGACCCTCACGGTCGTCGACACCGGCTGCGGCATCGCCGCCGACGTGGTGGACCAGCTGTTCTCGCCCTTCACCCAGGCCGATGCCTCCACCACCCGTCGCTTCGGCGGCACCGGGCTGGGGTTGTCGGTGGTGCGTGGCCTGGCCGAGCAGATGGGCGGCAGCGCCGGGGTGCGCAGCGTACTGGGGCAGGGCAGCGAGTTCTGGGTGGAGATTCCACTGGAAATCGCCCAGACCGATCTGGACTCCACCGCCACCGCACGCAGCCTGGAAGTGGTGGTGGTGGACGACAGCGCAGCCGACCGTCAGCAACTGGCGCGCCATTGCCGTGGGCTCGGCTGGCGGGTGCGCATGCTGGACAGCGGCGAAGCCCTGCTGGACCTGCTGCGCGAGCGGGTGCAGCACGGCTTGCAGCTGCCCGACGTGCTGCTGGTGGACTGGCAGATGCCAGGGCTCGACGGCGTGGCCGTGCTGGAAGAGAGCGCACGTATTCTCGCCCCGACCCGCCTGCCCAGCAGCCTGCTGGTCTCGGCCCATGAGCTCGACGGCTATGTGCGGGCGAGTGGCGGATTGGTGGACCAGGCGCTGCGCAAGCCGGTGGACAGTTCCAGCCTGTTCAATGCCGTCAACTCGGCAGTGGTCCGCCATGTCGGCAACACCGAGAAGGTGATGCTCGGCACCGACCTGGATACCCGCTCCACCCGCTGGCTGGAAGGCACCCGCCTGCTGCTGGTGGACGACAGCGAGATCAACCTCGAAGTGGCCAGCCTGCTGCTTGGCCAGCAGGGCGCCGAGGTGGACACCGCCATGAACGGGCGCGAGGCGGTGCAACGTCTCGAACAGGCACCGGATCACTACGACGCGGTGCTGATGGACGTGCAGATGCCGGAAATGGACGGCTATGAAGCCACCCGCACCCTGCGTGGGAAGCTCGGCCTGACCCGCCTGCCGGTGATCGCCCTGACCGCCGGTGCCCTGGCCGAGGAGCGCCGCCAGGCCGAGGCGGCCGGCATGAACGAGTTCCTTTCCAAGCCCCTGGAGCCGACCTCGCTGATCCGCACCCTGCGTCGGCTGATCGAGCAGTTCCGCCTGGAACCGCTGCCCGTGCGCAACCTCTCCGCCCGCCTGGAGCAGAAAGACGAGCAGGCCTGGCCGGTAATCCCCGGCATCGACGCCCGGGAGGCGGCGAACCGGCTGGGAAATGACATCGACCTCTTCCTCGGGTCGCTGAACAAGCTGTTCAACGAATTTGCCGACCTCGAGGACACCCAACTCGCCCAGCAACTGCTCAGCCGTGATGCGGCGACCCTGGCCGGCAAGCTGCACAAGCTGCGAGGCTCCGCCGGCCTGCTGGGGGCCATGGCGCTGCACCGGGCCTGCGGCGATGGCGAGTCGAGCATCCGCAGGCCGGCCGGCAGCGCCGAGCAGCGCCTGGCCCTGCAGCAGGTGTCCGAAGCCCTGGTGGCCCTGCGCGCGGCCGCCGCACCTTATCTGGAGACACAGCTGAGTACCCCGGCCTCCGGACCGCAGGACGCCGGCGAGGCCGAGCAGGCCCTGGAGAGGTTGATCACCCAACTGCAAGGCCGTGACATGGCGGCCATCGACACCTTTCCCGACGCCGTGGCGGCCCTGCTGGCAAAAGGCGGCCAGGCATTGGCGGACGCGGCCTGGAAGGCGGTGGACGACCTGCAATTCGACCAGGCACTGGACGTCCTGGCGGCCCATGGACTGATTGACGACGAGGGAAGCGAGCATGCATGACGCCATCATCCTGCTGGTGGATGACGACACCCTGGCCATCCGCGCCCTGAGCAAGGCCCTGAACGGCCTGGGCCAGATCCGCTTCGCCACCTCCGGGGAGGAGGGGCTGCGCATTGCCCGGGAGAGCTTCCCGGACCTGGTCATCCTCGACTCGGAGATGCCCGGCATGAGCGGCTTCCAGGTCTGCGAGGCGCTGAAGAAGGACCCGGTGCTGGAGGCCATCCCGGTGATCTTCATCACCAGCCACACTGAAGGCGACATGGAGGAGGCCGGCCTGGCCCTGGGCGCGGTGGACTTCGTCGCCAAGCCCATCCGCCCGGCCATCGTCGCCGCCCGGGTGCGCACCCACCTCCGGCTCAAGCAGGCCCTCGACCGCCTCAACGTGCTGGCCCAGACCGACGGCCTCACCGGGCTGTCCAACCGCCGCACCCTCGATGCCGCCCTGGAGCGCGAGTGCGTCCGCGCCAGCCGCAGCGGCAGCGCGGTGTCCCTGGTGTTGCTCGATATCGACTTCTTCAAGCGCTACAACGACACCTACGGCCACATCCAGGGCGACCAGTGCCTGGTGCTGGTGTCGGCGGCCCTGCGTCGCTGTGCCAAGCGCGCAATCGATGTGGTGGCTCGCTACGGCGGCGAGGAGTTCGCCCTGCTGTTGCCGGACACCGGGCCGGATGGGGCCTGGGAGGTTGCCGAGCACATCCACCATGAGGTGGCTCGGCTGGGCATTCCCCATGCCGAAAGCGACAAGGGCCAGGTTTCTGTCTCCATCGGCGTCGCCAGTTTCGTGCCAGCAGAACCGACGTCGCACCCGCACCTGTCTCCGGCCGACCTGCTCAAGGCGGCGGATGCGGCCCTCTACGAGGCCAAGACGGCTGGGCGCTCCTGCAGCCGCCAGCGTGACGTGCCCGGCGAGCCCGCAACCGGATAATGCCGTTCATTCCGCTCGTGCCGCGCTTCGCCGGGTCGCCCTCGACAGGGCGCCCGGCCCTGGTCCAGGCTGCTTCCCCCAGTTCCTACAGGGTTCCTTCATGCGCTCGATCCTGCTTGCCGCTGTCCTGCTGTTGCCCGTCGCCACGTTCGCGGCGGAGCCGGCGCTCTACCTCACCGACTTCGTCGCGCAAGACCCAGGCGATGCCCAGCAGCGCGAGCGAGCAACCCAGTTGGGCGCCGCGTTGCAGCAGGCCCTTGGCGCACGGCAGGTGCAGGTGTCGCGTCTGGATGAGCGCCAGCCCCTGCCGCAGAGTGGCTGGCTGATCCAGGGCCAGGTCGCCAGCCAGGGTGGCCGGCGCCTGGTGCGCACGGCGGTGGGGTTCGGCGCGGGTGCCAGCAGTGTCGAGGCCCAGGTGTGGATCAGCGACCTGGCTGCCGGCGAACTGCGCCAGCTGGCCGCCCAGGACCGTTCCGGGCGCCTGCCGGGTGCACTGGTGTCACGTAATCCTCAAGTGGCAGCAGCCAAGTTCCTGCTGGAGCGCCGGGCACTGGACCGCAACCTGGACGAGGTCGCCGCCGAACTGGCCGACGAGATCGTCCGGGACCTGGCCACGGCGCGCTGATCAGCCCAGCCCGGTGAGGGGAATGCGGCGAATCCGCCCGTCCAGCGGGGCGGTGCCCGCACCCGGCGTCGGCAACGGTCGACCGCTGAGCCCCATGCCTTCGCTGACCAGCACCGCATCGGGCAGCAGGCAGAGGTTAGACGGCGTATCCAGCCCTTCGGCCAGCACCGCGACCGTGCCACGGCCCAGGTCGCAGTGCAGCAGGCGCCCGCTGAAGCGCTCGAACCCGCCGTGCCAGGCGGCGCCGGCCCAATCCGGGGTCAGCGGTTGCAGCAGTCGCTGGCACAGCTCCAGGACCAGCAGGTTGCCGTCCTTCGTCAGTGCCAGGCCGGTAGGCAGCTGCAAGCCGAACACCACCGTCTCGATGCGGCCGTCTTCGGGCCAGACGCGGATCACCTGCCCGGCGTGGTCGGCGAACTCCACGCCGCGCAGCGCCGGGTCGCGGCGCAACTCACCGGAGAACAGCGTCACCAGTAGCGCACCGGTGGCCGGCTCGTGCACCAGGGTCACCGGCACCGCCTCCTGGCCCTGGGCAAGGTCCGGCAACTGGACCAGCACCCGCTCGTCATAGCCCTCGACGAACTCCACCACCTGATTGGTATCCGGTTTGACCGACAGCCAGCTGCGGCGCCCCGGGTGGTAGCACAGGGCGTTGAGGTTGCCCCGGCTGCGGAACAGCGTTGCCGGCGGCGACTGGCCGAGGTCGAGGATGCGCGAGCCGTCCACGTAGTCGGTGAGGCTGGCCAGGCAGCGCCCACCGGCGCAGCACACGTCGGACAGCCCCATGATCTCGTCCCGCAGCATGCGCACCTGCATGTTCATGGAGCGGAAGCCCTCGGCGATCACCTCCGGCGCCTGGTAGTGGCCGGAGAGGCCCGGCGCCGGGCGCAACCGGCTGATGCGCCCGCTGAGGGGCTGGTCGGCATGCCCGGAGCCGGCCTCCACCAGCAGCAGGCTGCCGTCGGGCTCCAGGCACAGGCCCCGGGGGTTGAGCAGGCCTTCCGCGATCACCGTGCCGCTGCGCACGGCGTCGCGTGGGTTGAAGGGGATATGGATGGTCATGGCTGCTGCTCCTCAGGCTGCCGGGGGTTGCCAGGGGCTGCTGGTGAGGTAGGCCTTGAGCAGCGCCCGCTGGCACGGCGACATGGAACGCACCACCGGCATGTACAGCGTGGTGCCTTTGTAGGCGTCGTCGGTGCGCGCGAGGATCGCCTGGCGCGCATTCCAGATCGCGTCCTGCTGGTTCAGCGGGATGAAGCGGGACATGGCCGGGAAGGCCAGGTAGTGGAAGCGCAGCACAGCCGGGTAGACCTGGTCCCAGGTGACGGTGCTGCCGGCGGGAATGCCGAAGGTGCTTTGGGAATAGAAGCGGAAGTTGGTGAATCCGCTTGAGGTGCCGAGGCTGTAGGTCAGAGAGGTGTAGCCGGCGTTCCCCGAGGTGTCCTTCTTGCGTGAGAGGGCCACCACCACCTCGGTCTGCCCGGGCTCGATCTTCACCGGCGTTTCGGGGTACTGCAACAGGTCCCAGTTCGAGGGATCGGCGAGGATGCCAGCCGGCCCTGCGCTCAAGCTGATCGAATTGGCCAGCGGCAGCGGCCCGCCGAGGTAGCGCACCTGCAGGGTGAGATTCAGGCCGCCAGGGTAGTCGTCCATGTACAGGTTGCGCTGGTCGCTGTAGATGCGTAGCGGGGTTTCGGTGACGGTCAACTGGGTGCCCGCGACCATGTTCGGCGCGTGCATGCCCAGGGCGGTGACGCGGGCCAGCTCGCAGGCTGGCTGGGTGAGGGGGATGTCCACCAGGCCGCCGTAGACGTAGTACTGCTGCAGCAGCGCGGAGTCGGCGGGGAGGGTGGCCAGTGGCTGCCCCCCGGCGGTGATGGTGACCGGACCATAGTCGATGTTGGGCCCGATGGGGCTGGTGATGTCGGTGCGGTCTGCGCGGAAGGTGGCCTTGGGAATCAGGTTGACCATGTCCAGGCTCAGCCAGCCGCAATGGCCTGGCGCGCTGGCGGGCACCACCTGGGCATAGCCCGCCGCGCCGGTGTCGGCGTTGAACAGCGAGCGGCCGGCCGGGCAGATCTGCGGTTCACCGGCGAACGCCGGGGCCAGCGTGCCGATGACCCGGCCGATGCTCGGGTTGGGCGTGTAGCGGCCGGCTGCATAGTCCGCGTCCAGTTGGGTGCTGGTCATGCCCGGGCACATTTCGAACATCACGAAGCGCAGCACCAGGCCGGTAGCGCCGGGGGCTTCGATCAGGCTCTTGAGGGCCGCGCTGTTCTGGTTCCAGCTGACGATGGCGCTCAGCGGGAAGGTGACCTGGAAGGTGCCGCTGATGACGCAGGAGCCCGGCGCATCCTCGATACGTTTCAGAATCCGCTTGGCCAGGTCGAAGCTGCTGGCCACCACATTGGCATGGATCACCAGTTGCGGGTCGGTGGTACCGCCGATCTGCAGGCCGCCGATGTAGATCTGGGTGGAGATCGAGCCGGTTGGATCCAGGTCCACCATCATCGGGCCGGATACCGGAGCCTGGCCGGTCACCGGGTCCACCGAGCCGAGCAGGTACACCGGCTGGCCCACCAGGTCACCGGTGGTGCTGATGGCGCCGGGGGTGCCCTGGGAGCTGATCAGCACGTTCTGCATGTCCACCACATGCTGGCCGTAATGGTTCCAGCCCCCGGCGGTGTAGTAGTTCCCGCTGGGGGCATTCATCAGGTTGTTCAGTTCGTCGTCGCTGTAGCCCTGGGCCTGGGTGGCTACCTGGGAGTTGGGGATGTCGAACAGGTCGAGGGTCTGCGAGTCGTCGGTGCCCATGGGAATGGTCGGCGAGTTGTTGGGCAGGCTCACGTCGGTGCGGATGCCGCCCCAGAAGTTCAGTCGGGGTCCGTTCAGGATGCTCATGGGGTCATTCCTCGTCCTTGTTGAGAGCGGCCGAGGCGGGCGCCTTGGCGAATTTGAACAGGTAGGAGTAGTCGGACTTGTAGGGGCTGTTCTTCGCCGTGGCCATGGAGTGGCAGTTCATGCAGCTGCTATTGGGCTGGATGTAGCTCTCCATGGTGACGTTGGCGGACAGCGCCGGGGTCGGCTGGCCCAATGGGTTGCCCGGGTTGTCCGGCATCAGCGGGCGCTGGGTGGTGACCAGCTGGTAGTAGCGCAGCACGCTCTGCTGCACGTTCTGCTGGTACTGGGCGTTGACCGCCGCCGTGTCGCTGGCGATGGGGGTGACGCGGGTCAGCGGGTCGGGGGTCTGGAAGGTGGTGCCGGGCTTGGGAACGCAGATCAGGTCACTGCCCTGCTGCTGCCAGGTGCAGGGCGACTGGTTGACGCTGCTCGCCGGGGCGCTGGCGTCGTAGTAGCTGTAGGGGCTGGCGCTGCCGCTGCCACCGGGGACGTTGTCCACCTGCTCGAAGGTGGACCAGACCCACTGCGGGTAGCCCGGTGCCTTGACGATGATGTGCAGCCCCACCAGGCCCAGGGTGGCTTCCACTGTGGTGCCGGTGGCGACGCCCTGGCTGTTGAACTGCGCCACCTGGGCACGGGTGGTGAAGTAGCGCGCGGCATTGTCCTGGGGCGTCAGCACCCGCCAGGCGGCCTTGATCTCGGTGGCCTGGGCGGGGAAGGCGATGTTGCGCGCCTGGCTCACCACGTTCAGGTCATAGAAATGGTTCTGCACGATGTAGTCGTACGAGACCTCGTTGGCAGCGATGTCGTAGTAGGTGGGGTTGCCACGCTGGTCGATCAGCCAGCCGCCCACGGCCTGGTCCACCGCCTGCACCACGGAGGTGTTCTTCAGCGCGGCGATGTTGATGAGGCCCAGGCTGCGGGCGCTCATCGGGCTGTTCCAGGGGCCGGGGTTCTGGCCGTTGGGCAGGAAGATCTCGTTCACGTCCTTGTAGCTCTGCCAGACGGTGGGCCCGGGGGCGCCCAGGGGCTGGCTGCAGTCCGGCTGGCCGCGCTGGCCGGCCTGCACCGGCCAGTTGAGGGCGATGAAGAGCTGCCAGCTGTAGCGGTCGAAATCGGCCTGGGCGGCAGTGGGGGCCGGCGCGCTGGTGGGCGGCTGGCAGGCGGGGGTGGTGCCGGTGACGGCGGCCTGGGGCTGCTCACGGGCCTGGCAGGCGAGGGCACTGGCCAGCAGCAGGGCGGAGCCGGCGTAGCGGAAGGTCGGGTTCATGAGGGCGCTCCTTGCCGATCAGGGCTGCATGGATTTCAGCTGGTTCCACTGCGCCTTGGCCCCGTTGGCCTGGGGCGCCGGCGGGTTGAACAGCTGGCAGGGCTCGGGGTTGACCGGGCACTTCTTGGCCACCTGGTCCCAGGTCTTGGCCGGGTCGGGCTTCTCGATGCGGAAGTTCACGTAGTTCTGGCTGACGATGGGTGCGTTGGCGACGCTGGCGTCCCCGGAGAAGTAGAACGATTGCGGGTGGCGGAACAGCGGCTGGCCCGGTGCTGCGCGGGTGGCGTCCTTGTAGAAGGCGTAGCCGAACAGGATCGGCCCCTGGGGCGACTGCACGTCCAGCGCATAGGCCTGCACGCTGCCTCCCAGGTTCTGGCTGCGGGTCGGGCTGTAGGGCAGGTGCTGGACGAAGTCCTGCCGCGCCGGGTGGTTCATCGGCGAGAAGGAGCAGCACTCGGGCATGGTCTTGGGCCGGTCCTCGTAGGTGAGGAAGTAGGCCTTGTTGCCCAGGGAAACGAAGGAGCAGGTGTAGTTGTTGTCCTTGATCGGGAAGATCGGCAGGCAGTACTTCTCGTAGTGCTCCATCATCGCGCCGTAACCGTCGCCATCGGCGGGGATGTAGGTGGTGTCGTAGTAGCTGGTGCCCTTGGAGACGGTGTAGTCGGCCGGCTTCAGGGTGCTGGGCGGGTTGCTGTAGGGCGGCGGGTTCTTCTCGTAGTTCTGGGTGACGCGGAACATGGTCCAGTCACTGACCCAGGTGGCGGGGAAGAACGGGTCGCTGGGCTCGCCGGGCTTGCGCTCGGCGATGCAGTTGCCGTTGCTGGCGTCGCAGCCGAGGCTGTTGTGCACGCCGTTGGTGAAGAACACGTCGCCTTCGTCATCGGCGGCGAGGGCGGGTTGGCCGAGCAGTGCGAGGGGCAGCAGCCAGGCGAGCAGTCGGGTTTTCTTCATGGGGACTCTCCTTCGTAACGGCAGGGCGGGCGAGCGGTGCCGGCCCGCCTGCGGGTTCCAGGTCAACGACGGTTCAGGTCAGGGGCCGGGGCGGGTAGTTGAGCTTCACCAGCTCGTTGGCCCAGCGTTCCAGCACCGCGCGCCGGCTCTGCGGCAGGTCGCGGGTGATGGGCATGGCAAGGGTGCTTTCCTCCTGGTAGGGCTTGCTGACCAGGCGGATCAACTGGTCAATGGCGCCCTCGATGCGCTGCAGGGAGTTCAGCGGCATGTACTTGTCCATGATCGGGTAGAGGTAATAGAACGGCTCGAAGATGCGCGGGTAGATGAAGCCTTCCCAGATCAGCACCCGTGCGTCCGTCTGCTTGCACACCTGGTTCCAGGCCGTGACGAACTCGTCCATCAGCCCGGGCTCGTCCGGCAGCACCCGCAAGGGCGCGAGGAAGTCGGTGTAGGCCTCCATGTAATCGAAGCTGAAGGGCACCGCAGGCGCCGCACCGGGGCCGTCCTGGACGAAGAAGCGCAGGGTCGGGAAGCCGGCGGCGATGGCCTTGACCGTCACCTGGGCGATGCCGTTGGCGTCGGTGGTGATCTGGGTGAGGCTGTAGTCCACCCTGGCGCCGTTATCCAGCACGCCGGAACGCGGGATGGACGGGATGAACTGCAGACAGGGTGCCAGGCTGAGACCGGCCGGGGTTTTCAGGTAGGTCTGGTAGCGGATGGGTACGAAATCATCCTCCGGGGCATCTTCAGTGGCACGCAGGCTGCGCCCACTGCCCTCGTTGATCACGGCCCCCGGTGCCTGGGTACCGAGAAACTGCGGCATACCCGGTTTGTTGTCCTTGCGGTGGGTGGGGTGGTCCTTGATCAGGGTGAAGTCGATGTCGTTGCTGAACGCCAGGTAGTAGTTGCTGGTGGTCAGCATGAAGGGGTTGTTGTACTCCGCCACCCACAGGGTGGTTCCGGCTGGGGCGGGCAGGCCGTCGTACTGCACCATGATCTGCAGGGTGCGGGTGTCCCCAACGTCGATGAAGGTGCCACTCTCGACCACCTCGGCGGTCCACATCTGCTGCTGGGCGGCGAGCATCGGGCTGCTGCCCTGGGTCTGCAGGGCCAGGGTGCCGACCTCGGTCTTGGACACGGCATCCGTCACCGGCAGGTCCACCAGGCCTGCACGCTTGTCGAAGGCGGCCTGGGCGTACTGGGCGAAAGTCAGGTCGGCCAGGTGCTGGAACTCGCCGTTCTGCTGGATGCCGACCTGGAAATCACCCAGTTGCAGCTTCTCGCACTCCGGTACCGTGTTTTGGCTGTTCGGCAGAGGGGCGAAGGGGAAACCGGTGCCCAGGTCCAGTGACAGCAGGTCGCCCTGGGCCTGGGCGGAGATCACCCCCAACTGGATCGTTGCCTTCGGGTTCCCGCCCGGGATCGGGAATTTCCCGACCGGCTCCAGCCGGCGACCGGCCGGGGCGGTGGGGTACTCATCGGCGAACCACAGGCCCAGCACGCCCGCCGTGCGGCTGTAGGCGGGGTTGAGGACGATGTCGGCCACGTTGTCGAGGCCGGCCTGGTAGATGCCATGAAGCGCCTCAAGGGCTTTAAGGCTGTTACTGCGCGTGTTGACCGGCGGGTAGTCGTTGAAGATGCCGTTACGGTCGTAGTAGGTCAGGTAGGTGGTGAAGCGGAACATCAGCCCCTGGGCGTTCTGCGCCTCCATCTGTTGCTGCAGGGCCTTGAGCAGGGCCGAGTCGCCCAGTTGCCATTGCAGGTTCTCGCGGGGGAAGCAGGTCTGCCAGGCGGTGGTGACGGTGTTCAGGCCCTGCACGGCCCCCCAGTTGAAGTTGAGGAAACGGTCGAGCATGCGGTAGGCGCGGGTGGCCGTCAGTCCGCAGGTGGCGTCGCCCAGCACCAGGCGGTCGAAGTACAGCGCGGTGAAGGTGTTCTGCCAGGGGCTGATGTCGACGAAGCGCGCCGGGGTGGGCTTGTCGCTGCCGAAGGGGTTGCCCAGCAACTGGAAGCCCTTGCCTACGATGGGGTCCTGCTCGATGTAGCTGTTGGCCTGCAGTTCGCCGCCGATGATCAGCGAGCGGATGTCGTTGTAGTCCACGGTGCCGCAGGCGTTGTCGCCGAACAGGTCCCATTCCGCCGGCATCATCGGGTAGCCGTTGGGGCTCCCGTTGCCCGGCACCTGCAGCACGTAGTCCGGGACCTGGTCATAGGGCAGCGCACTGATGATCCAGGGCAGGAGTTTCGTGCGGGCGTTCTCGGGATGGATCCCGTAGTGCGACAGGAACGGCCAGTTCAGGTCCATCTTCACGGCGTCGTAGAGCGGGAGGACGTCGTTGTTGTTGGCCGTGGGCGGGTTCCAGAAGAAATGCCCGTTCATGTAGAGCCGTGGGAAGTTCAAGACGCTCATGGTTCGTCCTCCTTAACGTTTCCACTGGGCGCGCTTGAGCGACCAGACGTAGTCCAGCTGGTTGTAGCCGGCGAAGGCGCTCTCCGGCAGCGGCTCCACGGGGTAGGCGATGCCGTCCTGGGACGGCAGGGCGAAGTTGAAGTAGCCCTTCTTCGCCGAATAGGCCGCCGTGCCATGGCAGGCCAGGCACGAGGATTGGCTCTGGAAGGCCGACTCCAGCTGCGAGTTGGCCAGCAGCTTGGGCTCGCCGCCGGCGATGTACTGCACGCCGATCAGCTCGTACTGGCCCAGCGCGGCGTACTGCGGCTGGAACTGGGCGTTGGCGGCCTGGGCCGCCGGGGTCGGGCCGGTGCTGTTGGTCATCGGCTTGGGCGGGATGTCGTTGGTGACGGTGTACTTGCTGTTGTTGCGGTTCTCGAAGGTGGTCCAGACCCAGTCGGGGGTGAGCTTGTTGATCACGTGCATGCCGCTGAGGGCGGCGTAGCCCACCTCGTACTGGCTGCCGTTCTTCAGGTAGTAGGCCTGGGCGATGTAGTAACCGTCGTTCTCCAGGGTCTTGCGGAAGTTGGCGTCGGTACCGATCCAGATCCACGCCGTCTTCACCTCCCAGGCGTTGGCGGGGAAGGCCAGGTTGGCGGTCAGCGCGGCCTGGCCATCGACGTTGTAGACCTGCTTGTCGACGATGTAGTCGAAGGTGCCCTGGCCCATCAGCAGCTGGAAGCGCACCGGCTTGCCTTTCTGCGCCGCCGGCACCTGGCCGCCCATTTCCAGCACCAGGCCGTCCACCTGCTGGATGCTGTCGAGGTTGTGGAAGGTGGCCTTGGTGTCCAGGCCCAGTTGCTCGGCCTGTTTCAGCACCGTGGTGGGGGTGGGTTCGCGCTCGTTGTAGGGCAGCGGCTTGCCACCGTTGGGCAGGAACACCTGGTCGGTGGGCTTGAGGCCCTCCCAGACACGGCTGGTGCTGCCCTTGACTTCGGGCTGGTTGAGGCAGACGAACCAGTTCCAGGCGGTGACTTCCGGTGCGCCGGTGAACTGCGTTCGCAGGGCATCGGGATGGCCGCCGTAGTCGAAGAAACCGGTGCAGTCGAAGGTGGGTTGGCTCTGGGCCTGGGCCGAACCGGCCAGGATGCTCAGGACTGCAAGGGAGAGGGCTCGTTGCATGGGGTCTCCTTGGCCGAAGCCTTGTCGAGAGAGCGATGCCCCAGGAAGTACTGCAGGAGCAGGTGTTTTACCGAGGTGACCGGCAGGCGGTCCGGTAAGGGGAGGTCGCAATCGGTGATCAGCAGCGGCCCATCCTGGTCGCTGGCGGGAAGACGGCCGTGGCTCCCGCGCACCAGGCGGGTGTCCAGGGGGATCAGGTCCATGTAGTAGCGGAAGCCGAGCAGCTTCTGCGCCAGGCGCCGCGCCACCCGCAGGCGCGGGAAGGCGATGGCGGGGTCGACGAACAGTTCCAGCGGGTCGTAGCCGGGCTTGCGGTGGATGTCCACGGTGCGGGCGAAGTCCGGCGCGAGGCGGTCGTCGAACCAGTAGTAGTAATCGAACCAGTAGCCGGGCGCGGCCATGGCCACCAGGTCGCCGGCACGGGGATGGTCCAGCTGCCAGGCGCGCTGCTCGTCACGGTCCAGCACCCGCTCGATGCCCGGCTGGCGCGCCAGCAGCGCCTTGACCCGGCGCAGCTCGCGGGGCTCGCGCACGTAGACGTGGGCCACCTGGTGGTCGGCCACGGCAAAGGCCGCGCTGGCGCCGGGGTCGAGCAGCTCCCAGCTCAGCGAGCGGCGCACCTGCAGCCAGCCTTCGGCACGCAGCAGGCGGTTGATGGAGATGGATTGCTGCACCGGCTCGATGCCGTACTCGGACACCAGCATCACCGCGGCGTCCTGGGTGCGGGCGAAGTCCAGCAGGCGGCCCACCTCGGCGTCGATGGCGCGCACCTGGGCACCGATCTCCGGGTGGCGTGGGCCGAGGCGCTGCAGGTCGTAGTCCAGGTGGGGCAGGTAGACCAGTTGCAGGTGCGGCCGGTTGAGGTCGAACTCGGCCATGGCGCAGTCGACGATCCAGCGGCTGGAGCCGATGCCGGCCATCGGACCCCAGAAGCTGGGGAAGGGGAAGGTGCCGATGCGCTGCTCGATCTCCGCGTGCAGCGAGGCGGGGGACGAGTAGAGGCCGAACACCTTGCGCCCGTCGGCGGGGTAGTGGGGGCGCGGGGTGATGGAGGCGCTCACGTCGGCGTACATGTTGTACCACCAGAACAGCTGGCTGCAGCGGAACTCCGGCCACTGGCGGGCGATGGCCTGCCAGATCTTCTCGCCCTGGACCAGGGCGTTGGGCTGCAGCCAGAAGCGCACCTCGGCCTGGTCGCGGAAGTACCAGCCATTGCCGACGATGCCGTGCCCCGACGGCGGCAGGCCGGTGAGCATGGAGGCCTGCACGCTGGTGGTGACAGCCGGGAACACCGGCTGCAAACCGGCCATGCGCCCGCGCTTGAGCAGGGCGTTGATGTGCGGGGTGTTATCGCCGAGCAGGGACGGGGTCAGCCCGACCACGTCCACCAGCAGCAGGGGCCTGGGATCAGCCATGGCGCACCGCCCGCCGGCGCAGGGCCGGGCCGAAGCGCGAGACCAGCTGGTCATCGACCCAGGCCAGTTCCGCGGCGATGCCCTGGGCCAGGGCGGTTTCGCTGGCCGGGCGCAGGGCCTCGGGCAGCACGTTCCAGCTGTAGGTTTCCACCTCCAGCACCGGGTGCAGCCCGGGGTGCGCGGCCAGGGTGTCGAAGACGGCATGCAGGGCCGCCTGGGTGCCGTGCAGCTCCGGCCACTGGAAGCGCTCGGTGAACAGCGGCACGTGGAAGTGCACGCGCAGCTCCACGCAGGCGTGCAGCGCCGGGTCGGCCAGGGCCTGGGGCAGGTCGGCCCAGCTGCTCAGCCCGCCGTCGTGGCGGCGGCCCTTCACCTGGTGCAGGTAGACGCCTTCAGCGAAGCCGGCCAGCCGCTCCAGGGCCAGGGCACGGGCGCGTGCCTGGATCGGCAGCTGGCAGGCGAGGGCGTTGGACAGCTGGATCTTGCCCACCGGGATACCGGCCTGGTGCAGCTGCACCAGGGATTCGCCCACCTCCTCGAACAGCACCGCCTGGTGGCACACGTCGACGCACAGCGCCAGGTAGCGCCAGTTCGGGTCCGTGTCGCGCCAGCGGGTGAAGAACGCCAGGGCCTCCTCGGTGCGTTCCAGCACGCAATCCGGCTCCATCTCCAGGCACAGGCGGATGTGCTTGCCGGTGCGCTGGCGCAGTTCGGCCAGGCCTCGGGTGAGCTGGCGCAGACGGTTCTCCGCGTGCTGCTGGCGGGCCGGCGTCCAATGCGCGCGGTAGCCCAGGGGCACGCTGGAGATGACGCCCTGGTTGCAGTCCTCCGGCAGGGCCTCGGCCAGCAGCTCCGCCAGTTGCAGGCTGTAGGCCAGGCGCCGGGGATCGGCCCAGTCGGGCTGGTACACCTCGGCCTTGACCGCCGCACCGTGGAAGCGCCCGAAGGGGAAGCCGTTCAGCGAGGTCAGGCGCAGCCCGCAACGCCGCAGCAGGGCGATGAAGGCGCGGCGGCGGGCCGGCACCTGCAGTTCGCTGGCAGCGTGGGCGCTGATCCACAGGCCGCTGTCCTGTTCGGCCAGGCCACGCTGCCGGCGCACCGCCTGGAACGGCCCGGAGATGGAGGCACAGAGTGCCTCCAGGTCATGGGCCGGGTGGACGTTGCCGCAGTAACCCAGTTGCGCTGGGGTCCATCCCATCGCGCCGTTCATTTCACCACCGGTTCCTGGCCGCGCAGGGCCGAGTTTTCCTGCCAGAGACGGCGTTGATCGATGGGCAGCAGGCTGCCGACTTCGGCCTTGTCCAGCTGGCCGCTCTGGGCGAAGAAGTCCACCGGGTTGTCGAACAGCACCTGCTCCACCTGGGCCTCGCTGAAGCCGGCCTGGCGCATGGCTTCGCCGGTCTTGGGCACCTTCAGCGGGTCGCTGACGCCCCAGTCGGCGGCGCTGTTGACCACCATCTTCTCGGTGCCGTACTGCTGCAGCAGCGCCACCATGCGCTGCTCGGACATCTTGGTGTTGGGGTAGATGGAGTGCCCGCGCCAGCAGTCGCTTTCCATCACCAGGGGCAGGGTCAGTTCGTTGAGGTGGTCGATCAGCACCAGGTGCTCGGGGACGCCCACCTCGCGGATCACCGAGAGGGTGCGGCGGGTGCCGCCGATCTTGTCGCGGTGTGGGGTGTGCACCAGCACCGGCAGGTTGAAGCGCTTGGCCAGGTCCAGCTGGCGGGCGAAGAAGTGCTCCTCCTCGGGGGTGATGTCGTCGTAGCCGATCTCGCCGACGCCCACCACGCCTTCCTTGACCAGGTAGCGCGGGAGGATGTCCAGCACCTCGTTGGCCAGGGCCATGTTGTTGGCCTCCTTGGGGTTGAGGCCGATGGTGCAGAAGTGGTGGATGCCGAACATGCTGGCGCGGAAGCGCTCCCAGCCCACCAGGGTGTCGAAGTAGTCGATGAAGCTGCCCAGGCTGGTGCGGGCCTGGCCCTGCCAGAAGGCCGGCTCGATGACGCCGGTGATGCCGGCGTCGGCCATGTTCTGGTAGTCGTCGGTGGTGCGGCTGACCATGTGGATGTGCGGGTCGAAGTACCTGGGCATGGGGGCGTCCTTTCTCGGTGTGCGGGGAATCAGGTGCGGGGGAAGTCGGCGGGCAGCCAGCCGGGCGGCAGCCGGCCGGCGCGGGCGTGGGCCTGCAGGTTGGCGATCTGCGCCGGGCTCAGCAGGGGCCAGGCCAGCAGCTGGGCAAGGCCGGGCAGGGCGCTGCGGCCGGCGGCCAGGCGCTCGTTCAACTGGTCCAGCACCAGTTGGTTGAGCGCCCCGTTGCGCCGCGCCTCCAGGCCCTGCACGCGGCGCATGTCCAGCTCCATGGCGACGCCCTTGAGCATCAGCTGGTGGAAGGCGCGCTCGGGGAAGAAGCGGGCGGCGTAGGGGTTGTCCAGGGCCAGGGCGGCGAACACGTCGCTGCTGTTGGTGCGGGTGGCCTGCTGGGCGAGGTCCAGGCAGATGCCGTCGCCGTCGAGCCAGTCCAGGGCCTTGAGCAGGGCGGCCTTCTCCAGGTCGTCGCCCCAGGCGAAGTAGCGCTTCAGCAGCGCTTCGCGGGCGCCTTCGGGCTGGGCTTCCAGTGCCTGGGCCAGCAGCAACGCGCGGCCAAGCTCACCGCGCCGCCAGTGCAGGCCCGGCACGTACTGCTCGCCAAGCTGGCGGCGAAGGCGGCCGCTGAGCAGGGCCAGGGTGTCGCCATCGGGGTGTTCGGCCAGGCGCTGGCAGGTCAGCTCCCAGGCCGCTCGCGCGTCATCGTCCAGGGCGGCGACCAGGGCCTGGTGCAGGTCGGCGATCCGTGCGGTGTCGAGGCGCAGGTCGGGCAGGAGGCAGGCCATGTGATTCATGTCGGTTTCACCCAGCGTTGCAGGCGCGGCAGGAGCAGGAACACGCCGATGCAGAGGAGGCTGCCCAGGGGCACGTTGGCCAGCGCCAGGACCATGCCGTCGTACAGCGGCAGCGCACTCAGCCCGGCGCCGATGAAGGCCCGCACGTTGCGCTGGTCGGGGCGTGCCAGGTGCTGGCGGTAGCTCTTGCCCAGCCAGCCGAGCCAGAGCAGCAGCATCAGCCAGAACATCAGGCCTTCTCCCCGGAAGGCCAGCAGCAGCGGGCTGAGCATCAGCAGCAGCGGAACCAGGCTGGTGAGCCGGTTGAGGTGCTCCTGCCGGGCCACATAGGTGAGGCCGCTGATGTAGGTGCCCAGCAGCAGCGCACAGAGCCACAGGGACGCCGACGGGGCGCCGAGGCTGGCGGCGGCCGTGAGGTACAGCGCGACACGGCAGCCGCCCATCAGCCACACGCTGTGCAGGTAGTGCTTGTGCAGCAGGTTGTAGGCCAGGATCAGCCCGGCCAGGGCGGCGGCGCTGGCCAGCAGCCAGAGGGGCTGCATGGCGAGGCGGCTGAGCAGGAGCACGGCCAGGGCCGCCACGGCCAGCAGCCCGGCGCTGGCCAGCAGCACCTGCTGCCGGCTGGCCTGGCCCAGGGCGATGGGGCGCGGGTTCTGGTGCTGGCTGTCCCAGTCGGCGTCGAACAGGTCGTTGAGCAGCATGCCCGCCAGGTACAGCGCGGACCCTGCCGCCAGCAGCAGGAGCCAGCCCAGGGAGGAGGGCGGCGCATAGGGCCCGGACGCGCTGGCGATCAGCGCGGCGGCCAGGACGTTGGTCCAGACCGTGGGCAGGTTGGAGACCCGTCCCAGGGTCAGCCAGGTGTGCAGCGAGCCCTGGGCCATCATGACGGGGCGCCCTCTGCAGGGGCGAAGGCCTGGTGGCCGAACCCGGCGAGGCGTTCGATGGCCTGCTCCATGCGCAGGTCGTCGATCTGGTGCAGGTCCACGGCGTGGCCGATGCGGTCGAGCATGGGGATCGACAGGGCGCCGCCCAGGTGCTGGCGGAAGTCCTCCAGCCCTTGCAGCACCCGCAGCTGGCCCTGTTCATCGCGCAGGGTCAGCTCCGCCGGGGAGAGGTCGAACCCCAGGCCCAGCAGCAGGTGCAGCAGGCGCTCCAGCTCGGAGGTGGGCAGCAGCCCGCTGGCCTGGGCGTAGAGCGCATCCAGGGCCATGCCGACGGCCACCGCTTCGCCGTGGCGGAGCCGGTGGCGGCTGAGTTTCTCCAGCTTGTGGGCGGCCCAGTGGCCGTAGTCCAGCGGCCGGCCGTTGCCGCGCTCGAAGGGGTCGCCGGCGCGGGTGATGTGCTGCAGGTGCAGTTCGGCGCAGCGGTGGATGGCGTGGCGGCTGGGGGCGTGCTCGAAACGGGCGAGTGCGTCGGCGTGCTGCTCCATCCAGGCGAAGAAGGCGGCGTCCTTGATGGCGGCGACCTTCACTGCCTCGGCCAGCCCGGCCAACTGGTCGCGGCGCGGCAGGCTGAGCAGCAGCTGGAAGTCGTTGAGCACCGCATCGGCGGGCTGGAAGGCGCCCAGCAGGTTCTTCTGCTCGAAGGCGTTGATGCCGTTCTTGACGCCGATGCCGGCGTCGTTCTGGGCCAGCACGGTGGTGGGGATGCGCACCAGGCGCACGCCCCGGTGGAAGGTGGCGCAGGCGTAGCCGACGCTGTCCAGCAGCGCACCGCCGCCCAGGGCGAGCACGTAGCAATGACGGTCCAGGCCGTGTTCGAGCATCTGCGCGTAGAGCCGCTGCAGCACCTCGGCGGTCTTCGCCGCTTCGCCGGCCGGCACCGGGATGGGCGCGGCCAGCAGGCGCAGGTCCCCGTGGGCCTGCACGTAGCGGGTGATGCGTTCGCCGAGGCCGGGCGCGGCATCGAGCAGGCCCTGGTCGGCGAAGGCCAGCAGCGAGACGGGGCCGCTGCCGCGCTGGGTCAGTTGCTCATGCAGGCAGGGGTTGGCGGGGTCGAACAGGTGGTCGGTGAAGCGCACCGGGTAGTGGTAGGCCACGGTGAAGCGGCCATCCAGGGTTTCGCCGGCCTCGTCGGCACGGGGCTGGCGACGGGCCAGGGCGCCCTTGCCGAGCAGGAACAGCCCGGGCAGGACCATGCTGGCCATCACTGCCCAGAGCAGCACCTGCTCCTCGGCAACGACGCTGCCCAGGGCGCTGTACACCAGCGCCAGGCCGGCGTTGGCCAGGGTGGTGATGACCAGGAAGCGGCGCAGCGGGTAGCGCTGCATGCCGGCGGCGAGCACGGAGGTTTCCGCCAGCACCGGCACGCCGCGCAGGCAGATCAGCGACAGGGTGTTGATGCGGTTGGCGAGGCGGCTGGCCTTGTCCCAGTCGGCGAGGTTGAGCCAGCCCGAGAGCAGGCGGATGTAGCCGGCGCCCAGCCAGTACCCCAGCAGCGAGCCCAGGCACAGCCCGGTGAAGATCGCCAGGTAGCCACCGACAGCGCCCAGGGCCGCCACGGCGAGCAGCGAAACCATGCTGGAGGGCACCGGCAGCACCACGTCCAGGGCCAGCAGGGCCACTAGCAGGGCGGCCAGGCCCAGGCTGCGCAGCGGGTCGGTCGCGGTCGGGCCGAGGCCGTCCAGCCATTGCTGCAAGGGGGCTTCGAGCAGCAGGAAGCTGACGATCACCAGGCCCACGAAGAGGGCGAGCGATAGGCAAAGGAATTCCGTACGGCCTCTGCGGGAGAGGACGTGAGTCATCAGGCCACGTTTCATGCGAAGTCCTTGTTCTTATGGCGGATTTCCGTATCCCGTCTGTCTCAAGGCGCGCTGCCGGGCAGCGGATTCAGCGGGGCCGACACACTTCCGGATGGGTCGGTTGGGAGAAGGCTTACCTATGCTGTGGTTTTGCTATCAACGTAGTCAGCGAAGGGGTATTTGCAAGGCGCGCCCCCAGCCCCGTCCGAGACCGGGAAGGCCCGCACCAGGGCGGTGCGTTGTACGTGTGGGAGGGGCTGAAAGCCGCGCCGGGCGAGGGCTTTGCCGCATCGGCGGGCAGGGACTGCGGCCGTGCATCCAAAGCCTTTGGTTATGGATACACGGCTCCATGATGAAGAAAGGCTCTAGCCGGCGGTGCCCGGCGATGCAGGGTCGACGACGGACGAGCCGGTCAAGGCAGCCACTGGGGCCGATACCCTGCGGGCTGTTTTTGGTAGGCGGGGCGGTGGGCGCCGCCCACGTCATCAGGCGCCGGGTCGGCTGGCCGCATCGAGCCGGGCCAGGCCCTCGGCGTCCAGGGTGAGCCGGCTCGCCCGCACCAGGCTGGCCAATTGGGCTTCGCTGGTGGCGCTGGCGATGGGTGCGGTGACCCCCGGCTGGTGGCGCAACCAGGCCAGGGCCACTTCGCCGGGCGCGGCGTCGAGGCGTTCGGCCTCGGCGTCGAGGGCGGCGAGGATGCGCATGCCCCGGTCGTCGAAGTACTTCTCCAGGTCTTCGCGCCGGGCGCTGTCACCCAGGTCGGCCAGGCGGCGGTATTTCCCGGTGAGGAAGCCGGAGGCGAGGCTGAAGTAGGTGGTCACCACGCAGCCCTGCTCGGCCGCCAGGGGCAGGTCGTCGGCCTCGCAGCGGGCACGGTCGTAGAGGTTGTATTCCACCTGCAGCGCCGAATAGGTCGGCAACCCGGCGTGGTCGGCGCTGGCCCGCGCCGCGCGCAGTTGCTCCGGGCTGAAGTTGGAGGCGCCGATGGCCCGTACCTTGCCGGCGCGGATCAGTTCCTCGTAGGCCCGCAGGGTTTCTTCGTGGGGCGTTTCCGGGTCCGGATAGTGGGAGAAGTAGAGGTCGATGTAGTCGGTGCGCAGGCGCCGCAGGGAGTCTTCCACGGCCTGGCTGATCCAGTGCCGCGAGAGCCCCCTGCGGGTCGGCGAAAGCTCGGCACCGACCTTGGTGAACAGGGTGATGCGGTCGCGCTCGCCAGGCCGGCTGGCCAGCCAGTTGCCGATGATGCGCTCGGACTCGCCGCCGCTGTTGCCGCTGGCCCAGGCGGAGTAGAGGTCGGCGGTGTCGATGCTGGTGAGGCCGGCATCGAGGCTGGCGTCCAGCAGGCGCCGGGAGTGCGCTTCGTCGAGGGTCCAGCCGAACACGTTGCCGCCGAGCACGATCGGGGAGATGGCCAGCGCGCGGGCATGGGTGGGGTGCAGGGACATGGTCGCTTCCTTCAGCAGACGGCGATGTGGGAGTCGGCGCGGGGCTCGGTGCCGCCGCAGAGCACGCCGGTCTGCGGGTCGCGGACGATGATCTGGCCACGGCCGAAGTCCGTCAGGTCGCAGGCTACCTGCACCTCGTGGCCCCGGCGGGCCAGGGCGAAGGCCAGGTCGCGGGAGGCGGCCTGCTCGATGCCCACCTTCAGCCCGCCCAGCCATTGCCAGCGCGGGGCATCCAGCGCGGCCTGGGGGTTGAGGCCGAAATCCACCAGGTTCATCACCATCTGCACGTGGCCCTGGGGCTGCATGTAGCCGCCCATGACGCCGAACGGCCCGACGGCGACGCCGTCCTTGCTGAGGAAGCCGGGGATGATGGTGTGGAAGGTCTGCTTGCCCGGGGCCAGTGCGTTGACGTGGGTGGGGTCGAGGCTGAATTCCGAGCCGCGGTTCTGCAGGGCGATGCCGCTGTCCGGCAGGACCACGCCGGAGCCGAAGCCGTGGTAGGCGCTCTGGATGAAGGACACCATGTTGCCTTCGCCGTCGGCGGTGGCGATGTACACGGTGCCGCTGGCGTCGGGGTTGCCGTGCCGGGGCGGGGCGGCCTGCTCGCCGATTTCGCCACGGCGGCGGGCGGCATAGTCGTCGGCCAGCAGCGCGGCGGTGCTGACACGCATGTGCTCGGCGTCGGTGATGAAGTGCAGGCCGTCGGCGTAGGCGAGCTTCATCGCCTCCAGCTGGCGGTGCCAGGTGAGCTGGCTGTCGCGGTGGTCGAAGTCGAAGCCCTGGAGGATGTTGAGGGTCATCAGGGCGATCAGGCCCTGGCCGCTGGGGGGGATCTCCCAGACGTCATAACCCCGGTAGTTGACCTTGATCGGCTCGACCCAGCGTGGCCGGTAGCCGGCCAGGTCGGCGCTGCCGAGGTGGCCGCCGCTGGCGGCGGCGTGGGCGGCCAGGCGCTCGGCGAGGGCGCCCCGGTAGAAGCTCTCGCAGCGGGTTTCGGCCAGCTCGGCGAGGGTGCGTGCCTGGGCCGGGTTGCGGAACAGCTGGCCGGCACGGGGCGCCTGGCCGTCCACCAGGTAGGTGTCGAACCAGGTTTCCAGCGCCGGGTGCTCGGCGCGGCTTTCCTGGTATTCGCGGCGCGCCACTTCCCACTGGTGGGCCACCACCGGGGAGACCGGGAAGCCGTCGCGGGCGAGGGTGATGGCCGGTTGCAGCAGCTCGGCGAAGGGCAGCCGGCCGAAGCGCGCGGACAGCTCGGCCCAGGCCGAGGGGCAGCCCGGTACGGTGACCGGCAACCAGCCGTGCACCGGCATCTGGGTGTGCCCGGCGGCCTTCACCGCGTCGATGCTCAGGGAGGCCGGTGCGCGGCCGCTGGCGTCGAGGCCGTGGAGTTGGTCCTTGACCCAGACCAGGGCGAAGGCATCGCCGCCGATGGCGCAGCCAGTGGGCTCGACCACGGTGAGCGCCGCCGCCGTGGCGATGGCGGCGTCGATGGCGTTGCCGCCGGCGCGCAGCAGGCTGATACCGGCTTCGGCGGCCAGGGGCTGCGAGGTGGCGACCATGCCATTGCGGGCGAACACGCTCTGGCGCTGGGAGGCATAGGGGTATTCGTGGGCAGAGAAGCTCAGCATGGAAAACTCTCTTCGGTTCAGCGGTCGGTCTTGATGCGGGTCCACTCGCGGGTGATCACGCGCTGGATCTTCGGCGGCAGGTCGGCGGAGACGTAGAGCTTTTCGATCACCGCGTCGCTGGGGTAGATGCCGGGGTTGTCACGCACCTTGGGGTCGAGCAGTTTCGTGGCGTCCGGGTTGGGGTTGGCGTAGCCGACGTAGTCGCTCACCGGGGCGATCACCTCGGGGCGCAGCAGGTAGTTCACCAGGGCGTGGGCGCCCTTGGGGTTCTTCGCGTCACGGGGGATGGCGAGCATGTCGAACCAGAGGTTGGCGCCTTCCCTGGGGATCACGTAGCGCACGTCGATCTGCTTGCCGGCCTCCTGGGCGCGGGTGCGGGCCTGCATCACGTCGCCGGAGTAGCCCACGGCCACGCAGATGTCGCCATTGGCGAGGTCGGTGGTGTACTTCGAGGAGCTGAAGTAGGTGATCGACGGGCGCAGTTTCTGCAGCAGCGCGGAGGCCTTGGTGTAGTCGTCCGGATTAGTGCTGTTGGGGTCCAGGCCGAGGTAGTGCAGGGCCTGGGGGATGATCTTCACCGGCGCATCGAGGAAGGCCACGCCGCAGCCGTGCAGCCTGGCCAGGTTCTCGGGCTTGAACACCAGGTCCCAGGAATCCAGCGGGGCGCTGTCGCCCAGGGCGGCCTTGACCTTGTCGAGGTTGTAGCCGATGCCCACGGTGCCCCACATGTAGGGCACGGCGTAGCGGTTGCCGGGGTCGGCGGCCTCCAGACGCTGCATCAGGCGGGGGTCGAGGTGCGTCCAGTTGGGCAGCTGGGCGCGGTCCAGGGGCTGGTAGACGCCGGCCTTGATCTGCTTGGTGAGGAACTGGCTGGAGGGCACCACCAGGTCGTAGCCGGAGTGGCCGGACAGCAGCTTGGCCTCGAGCATTTCGTTGGTGTCGAAGACGTCGTAGCGGACCGCGGTGCCGGTCTCCTTCTCGAAGTTCTTCAGGGTGTCCGGGGCGATGTAGTCGGACCAGTTGTAGAAGCGCACGGGCACTTCGTCGGCCTGGGCGGCGAGGGCGCAGGCGATCAGGGACGTGCTGGCCAGCAGGGGGAGGGCGCGCATGGGGTGTCCTTGGGTCAGAGAACGCGGCTGAGGAATTCCCGCGTACGCGGGTGGTGGGGGTTGCCGAAGACCTGGGCCGGCGGGCCCTCTTCGATGAGCTCGCCCTGGTGCAACACCACCACGCGGTCGGCCACTTCGCGGGCGAAGCCCATTTCGTGGGTGACCACGACCATGGTCATGCCGTCCTCGGCGAGTTCCTTCATCACCTGCAGCACCTCGCCGACGGTTTCCGGGTCGAGGGCGCTGGTGGGTTCGTCGAAGAGCATTGCCTGGGGCTTCATCGCCAGGGCGCGGGCGATGGCCACCCGTTGCTGCTGCCCGCCGGACAGCTGGCTGGGGTAGTGCCCGGCCTTGTCCGCCAGGCGCACCCGGGCGAGCAGGCGCTGGGCCTGTTCGATGGCCTCGGCGCGGGGCACGCCGAGGACCTGGGTCGGGGCCTCGATGATGTTCTGCAGCACGGTCATGTGGGGGAACAGGTTGAAGCGCTGGAACACCATGCCGATGTCGCGGCGGCGCCGTGCGATGTTGCGCTCGGAGTCGCGCACCAGGCGGCCGTCGGGGCGTTCCCGGTAGCCCATCAGCTCGCCGTTGACGCGGATGCTGCCACCCTGGATGTCCTCCAGCAGGTTGATGCAGCGGATGAAGGTGGTCTTGCCCGAGCCGGAGGCGCCGATCAGCACCACCACTTCGCCCTTGCGCACCTCCAGCGAGACGCCCTTGAGGATCGTCAGGTCGCCGAAGGCCTTGTGCACGTCGCGGGCCTGGATCACCACGTCATTCGTGATCGGGATCATGTCAACGCCCCCTCAGCAGTTTCAGGGCCTGCTGGCCGAACAGGCGCCCCGAGGCGGCCGGCGCCGGGGACTCGGACCGCCCGAAGCGCACTTCCAGCCAGCGCTGGAAGACGCCCCAGAGGGTGGTCAGCAGCAGGAAGTACAGGGCCACCACCAGGTACAGCTCGAACACCCGGAAGGTGGCGGAGGTGACCATCTGGGTGCTGAGCAGCAGCTCCTGCACGCCGATCACGCTCACCAGGGTGGTGTTCTTCAGCATCACGTTGAACTCGTTGCCCAGCGGCGGGACGATGACGCGCAGCGCCTGGGGCAGCACGATGCGCCGCATCAGCCGTGGGAAGGTCATGCCCAGGGACCTCCCGGCTTCGTACTGGCCCTTGTCCACCGCGCCGATGCCGGCACGGATGATCTCGGCCATGTAGGCGCCTTCGTTGAGGCCCAGGGCGATGATCGCCGCCTGGATGTTGCCGGGCAGGATGAACAGCCCGAGGTCCAGGTCCTCGAAGCGGAACACCCCGCCAGCGGCCAGTGCCGTGTAGAGGAAGACGATCTGCACCAGCAGCGGTGTGCCACGCATCAGCCACACGTAGAAGCGCACCGGGTATTGCAGCACGGGGTTGGTGGACAGCCGCATCAGCGCTGCCAGCAGGCCCAGCGCGCAGCCCAGGAGCATGGCGCTGACCGCGATCACGCAGGTCAGCCAGAGCCCGTACAGGTAGATGTCGCTGGGCCTGAGCAGGTACTGCCAGAACACATCCCAACTGAAGTTCATGGGGTCACCTCGGCTCAGTCGAGCTTGTCGCCTTCGATGTGCCATTTGGCGAGAAGGGCCTGGTAGCTGCCGTCGGCCTGCATGTCGCGGATGATCTGCTGCACGGCGGCGCTCAGCTGCGGATCGTTCTTGCGGATGCCGACCCCGGTGAGGATGCGGGCGAAGGCCGGGACGCCGATCTCGAACAGGTCGGGGGCCATGCCCTGGTAGTAGCCGGCGGTTTCCAGGGTGGTGCCGTAGGCGTCGGCCTGGCCGACCCGCAGGGCCTGGAAGGCGTCGGTGTCGGTGTTGTAGACGACGATCTTCATCGGCGCCTTGCCGGCCTGGGCGAGCACCTGGTTGTGGGCGTCGAGCAGGGTGCGGATGGTGGAGCCGTTGAGCACCGCGACCTTGCGCCCGGACAGGTCGTCGAGGCTGCGAATGCCGCGAGGGTTGCCCTTGCCGACGACCACGGCCTGGCTGGAGTACATGTAGTTGACCATGTCGATCACTTCACGCCGCTCGGGCTTGTCGAACAGCTGGTCGACGAGCATGTCGCACTGCCCGGCGAGCAGGGCGGGAATCAGCCCGGAGAAGGGCGTGACGCGCCATTCGATGGCCTTGTTGCCCAGGCGCTGGGCGAAGGCCTGGCCCAGCTCGACGGTGAACCCGGTGGGTTTCTGCGCGCTGTCGTAGAAGCCCATGGGCGGTGAGTCCATGCCGCCGCAGAACACCAGTTTGTCGGTGTTCTTCAGGCGGTCGGGAATCTTCACCGTGTCGGCCTGGGCCAGCGGGGCGGCCAGGCAAAGGGCAAGAAGGCACTGCGGGATCCTGCGTACGAACATGATCAGCTCCTGTGGGCGGGGTTGCCGAGGCAGTTCAGGGGAGGAATGAAGGCCGGGTCTCAGGCGCCCGTTGCTTCAAGGAATTCCAGCAGCGAGGGCACGGTGCCCTCGATGTGTTCGCAGATCACCCGCTCGGCTTCGCGGGCATCGCCGGTGCGCAGGGCATCGAGGATCACCGAGTGTTCCTCGCGGGCGCTCATGGGTTTGTCGACGTGCTGCAGCCAGAGGCGCATGTGCGGCTCGATCACCGAGTAGAGGGCGTTGATCTGGCGCATCAGCCGTGGCCGCTCGGCCAGGCTGCAGAGGTATTCGTGGAAGGCGCGGTGGCGGCTGACCCACTCGGCGCTGTCGTCGCGGTAGTCGTCCATTTCGTCCAGCTGGCGCTCCAGGCGGGCCAGGTGGCGCTCGGTGAGCTTGGGCACGGCCAGGCGGATGGCCAGGCCTTCGAGGGCGCTGCGCATTTCGAAGACTTCGCGCATCTCCTCGATGTTGAGGCCGCTGACGATGGCGCCGCGGTTGGGGCGCAGGGTCACCAGGCCTTCGGCCGCCAGGCGGCGGAAGGCTTCGCGCACGGGCATGCGGCTCATGCCGATGTCAGTGGCGATGTCCTCGGCGATCAGCCGGTCACCGGTGCGGTACTGGCCTTTGCAGATGGCGTCCAGCAGGTAGCTGTAGGCCTCTTCTTCGGCGGTGGCGGGGGCTCGCTCGTAGTTGGGGACCAGGCGCATCGGGGTGGCTCCGTTTGTATTTTTGGATCCAATTATCCATGCATGCACTAATGCACGCGCTGTGCCAAGGTGCGGTGGCAACGGACAAGTGATTGATGCGACGGGAATTATCCGGTCGAGAGCGGGCTGTGCAGGGGAGGAGAGTGGGGCCGGGCGTAACACCGGGAGGGCGCAGGATGCTTCCTCCTGGTGCGGGCTGTAACCGCTGCGCCCACTCGGTGAGCAGGCGCAGGTGGGGAAGAGGGGAGCGAGGCGGGACCTCGCTCCGGGGCGTCACAGCGCCATGCGGTATTCGATCACGCCGGGTTTCTCGGCGATCCAGTCATACAGGCGCTGGGCGGTGTGGTTGGTCTCCTGGGTGTGCCAGTAGAGCCGGTCGCAGTGGCGGGCACGGGCCTGGCGCTGGACGTGTTCGATGAGCTGCTTGCCGATCATCCGCCCACGGGCTTCGGGGGAGACGAAGAGGTCCTCCAGGTAGCAGAAGTCGTTCTGCCCCCAGGTGGAGCGGTGGAACACGTAGTGGACGAAGCCGAGCACCCGCTCGCCCTCGACGGCCACGGCGCACGCCACCGGCTCGGCCGCGTCGAAGAAACGGGCCCAGGTGCGCCGGGTGATCTCCGGCCCCAGTTCCACCTTGTAGAACACCTGGTACTGGTCCCAGTACGCCTGCCATTGCTCGAAGTCCGCTTCCGTCACGGGGCGAACGGCTACCACCTGCTGCATCGCTGTCATGGGTATGAATCCTTGCTGGTCTTGAAGGCCTGGGTCGGCAACTGCCAGGACCCAGGCCGGGATTTATACCGAGCGAGTGGACGGCGAGGTCGGACCAATCCGAGGCAGGTGGGCAGACCACTTGGGTGGCGGCACGGCCTATGAAGGCGAGGAGGGCGCTGTTGGGTCAGATCAGAGGCTTGCGGCCTTTCGGGCCCCGGCTTCGGCGTCGTCTTCGGCTTCCACGACGTCGATGCCCCAGTCGCCGTGGCGGTACCAGTCATCGCCCAGCATCTCGACCGGGTGCATGGTGCGGTCGGCGCCGTTGCCGCAGGCCAGGGAATCCGCCGGGCAGTAACGGTCGCAGCCCCAGCAGATGCGTTCCGGGTGGCGGGGATGCAGGGGGAATTTCTTGGCCATGGCAGCGCTTCCGATTGTCTGGACGAAATCCAGGCTAGGCCCACGGGGCGCTGCAACCTTGACGCGGATCAAGGCTGCGCAGGGTGGCGCTACACGCCCGGCCAGGCTGCCTTGACCGTGGTCAAGGCAGCCGCAAATGCGCTGCCTAGACTGGCGCATCGCCGTTCGAGCAGGAGTCGTTTCATGCATCTGGTCTGTCCGGCGGGCAGTCTGCCCGCCCTCAAGGCTGCTCTCCAGCAAGGCGCGGATGCCATCTACGTGGGCTTTCGCGATGACACCAACGCACGCCACTTCGCCGGGCTCAACCTGGACGAACGCCAGCTGGAGACCGGCCTGCAGCTGATCCGCCAGCGCGGCCGACAGCTTTACGTGGCGGTGAACACCTACGCCCAGCCCCAGGGCTGGACGCGCTGGCAGCGTGCGGTGGACCAGGCGGCGGCGCTGGGCGTGGATGCGCTGATAGCGGCCGATCCCGGCGTGCTGGCCTACGCCAGCCGGCGCCACCCCGATCTCAACCTGCACCTGTCCGTGCAGGGCTCTGCCACCAACCCGGCCGCGCTGGAGTTCTATCAGCAGCGTTACAACATCCGCCGCGCGGTGCTGCCCCGGGTGCTGTCCCTGGCCCAGGTGCGCCAGGTGGCGGAAAAGAGCAGTGTGCCGCTGGAAGTGTTCGCCTTCGGCAGCCTGTGCATCATGGCGGAGGGCCGTTGCCACTTGTCGTCCTACGTGACGGGGGAGTCACCCAACCTCTGTGGCGTGTGCTCGCCCGCCAAGGCGGTGCGCTGGCAGGAGGACGCCGAGGGCCTGAGCTCGCGCCTCAGCGAGGTGCTGATCGACCGCTATGCGCCGGGAGAGCCGGCGGGCTACCCGACCTTGTGCAAGGGCCGCTTCCTGGTGGAAGGCCAGCGCTTCCACGCGCTGGAGGAGCCCACCAGCCTGAACACCCTCGACCTGATTCCGCAGCTGGCGGAAATGGGCATCGCCGCGGTGAAGATCGAGGGCCGCCAGCGCAGCCCGGCCTATGTCGAGCAGGTCACGCGCGTCTGGCGCGAGGCGCTGGACGCCCACGCCAGCGGCCGCTTTGCCGTGCAGGAGCAGTGGCGCAAGGCACTGGACGGGCTGTCGGAAGGCAGCCAGACGACCCTCGGCGCTTACCACCGATCCTGGCAGTGAGGACCCCCATGAAACTGAGCCTCGGACCCGTGCTGTTCTACTGGAGCCGCAGCAAGCTGCTGGACTTCTATGCCGAGATGGCCAGCCAGCCGCTCGACATCATCTACCTGGGCGAGACGGTGTGCTCGAAGCGCCGCGCCCTGTCGCTGGACGACTGGCTGGGCCTGGCCCGCGAGCTGCGCGAGAGCACCCGGGCCGAGCTCGTGCTGTCGGGCCTGGCGCTGGTGGAGGCGTCCTCGGAACTCTCCAGCCTTCGCCGCCTGTGCGACAACGGCGAACTGCTGGTGGAAGCCAACGACATGGGCGCGGTGCAGTTGCTGGCGGAGCAGGGCAGGCCCTTCGTCGCCGGCCCTGCGCTCAACCTGTACAACGCCCATGCACTGATGGAGCTGCAAGCCTGCAGCCTGCAGCGCTGGGTGCCGCCGGTGGAATGCTCCGGGCGCCTGCTGGAGGACTGCCTGCAGCAACTCGACGCCATGCAGGCGCCGCGTCCGGAGGTGGAGCTGTTCGCCTACGGGCATCTGCCGCTGGCGTATTCGGCCCGCTGCTTCACGGCGCGCGCCGAGAACCGGCCCAAGGACGATTGCCAGTTCTGCTGCCAGAACTACCCCGAAGGCATCCCGCTGCTGAGCCAGGAAGGCCAGGCACTGTTCACCCTGAACGGCATCCAGACGATGTCCGCCGAGGTGGGCAACCTGCTGGCCGATTACCCCGGCATCGCGGGCCGTGGCGTCGATGTGCTGCGCCTCAGCCCGCGCGCCGAAGGCATGGACAGGGTCATTGGCGAATTCGCCGCCGTGCGTGACGGTGCCTTGCCGCCACTGGCGGTCAATGGTTGCAACGGCTACTGGCACGGCAAGCCGGGGATGCTGGCCGTGGAGGAGGGTGGGCTATGAGCGTCGCCAAATGGGCGTTGAAACTGGGCCAGCCGCTGCTGCCCTACAGCCGCCACGTGCCGTTCGCCATCCAGCGCCGGGTGATCGAACTGGCTGCCGCGCGGTTGTTCGCCACGCCGTTGTCCGAGGGGGCATTCCATCTGCTGGAAAATCGCTGGCTGCGTCTGGAAGTCAGCGACCTGGGCCTGGCCTGGTGCGTGAGTTGCAGCGGCAACCGGCTGCGGGTGGCCCAGCGCCGCTCGGTGGACGTGTGCATCCGCGGCACCTGGCGCGACTTCCTGCTGCTGGCCAGCCGCCAGGAAGACCCGGACACGCTGTTCTTCCGTCGGCGCCTGGTCATCGAAGGCGATACCGACCTGGGTCTTGGCATGAAGAACCTGCTCGACGGCCTCGATCCGGACCAGCTGCCGCCGAGGCTGTGGCAGTTCATGCAGGAGATGGGGGCGCAGGTGCGGTGAGTGCATTCCAGCCGTGCCTACAGGCCGAGCCTGCATCGGCTGATCAAGGAAAAGCGCTCAGGTCGTTCGTGATTCCTGCGTAATGCCTTAAAGTGGCCGGTCGCAGAAAGAACCGTCATGGCCGTAGCCATGAAGGGCTTTCATTCTTTACAGATACCTGTGTGGTGAAGATGAACAAGCCTTTCATTTCGCTGTGCCCTGAAATCACTCGGGCACACGCGCTGACGTTGATGGACTGGTTGGAGGATGAGCGCGTCACCTGCTACCTGAGCGATTCGCGTGATGTGTCGCGGTCCATCGAGCAAGCCATGGATCGGACCCAAGCACCGATCCTGACCCATCTGTTCAACCGGGACGGCCGATTCTTCCTGGCCTTCGACCGGCACGACGCCCCGGTGGGCTTTGTCCGCCTCATCAAGACCGGCTCGGAGTGCGAGATCGTCCTGGCCATCGGGAACAGCGGCGAATGGGGCCGCAACCTTGGCGCCCGCACGATCCGCGAAGGCATGAAGCTGGCCTTCCTCGACATGCGGGCCAAGAAGCTGATCGCCAAGATCCACCCAGACAACCTGCGTTCGCTGAAGGCCTTCCAGCGCAGCGGTTTCCTGCTCGAGAGCGAAACGCCGGCATTGAAGTCGTTTTCCATGACGGCAGGGCGCTACCTGCAGTTGTTGCGCGAAGGTGCCCTTGGCGATTCCACCGGGATCTACATCACCGAGTTCGACAAGGCCAGGCTCGAGAGCCTGATCGTCCTCGAAGAAGGTCCGGCCGTTGTGGAGCTTGAACATGAGATCGAGCGAGCGACCGTGGTCACGCCGGAGCAGGTGGCGCGCGATGTCGTCACGATGAATTCCAGGGCCTTGCTGCAGGTGGACGATGAAGAGATCGAAGTGGTCCTGGTCTATCCCGAAGACGCCGACAGCCGCGCCGGGAAACATTCCGTGTGCTCCGACATCGGCGCCGCCATCCTGGGCTACCAGGAGGGTGACGCCATCGACTGGCGAATCTCAGACCGGACCCGCCGGATCGAAATCAGAAAGGTGCTTTACCAGCCGGAAGCTGCAGGCGACTTCCACCTGTAGTTGAGTGAGCAGGCACCGGCCAAACGAAACAGCCTCGACCAGCGCCCAGTGGCGGAGGTCGAGGTGATATCCAAGCAAACAAAGCGGGGCGAGTGAGCCGGCAGAGTCATCAGTGACGACCAATCCATAATATTTGATTTAACTTATAGGCGATGTCATATATTCATAAGCTGCTCATAGGACCGAGATTACTGAATCAGTGATCTCGAAATTAACGCGATTGTTCATCTGTTGATGTTCATAGACCTAGTTTTTCCCGCCATCCTTAGCTTCGTCGCCCCGGCCTGTGACGGTCCAAGTCCAGAGGCTGATAGATGCTGGTTTTCAAAAAAAACATGCTTTGGGATCTGGTTGGAAATCGGGTAGAACCTGGCAGGCTCAGAATTGAGCATTGTGGTTTGTCCCGGAGCTGGTTGCTCATGGCACCTCCTAACAGTCTCAATTGTGAGGCTCGGAGGTCTCAAGGGAAGCGGGGCTTGTTCAGGCTACATCTTCCAGCGGCCAGTCGAGCACCGTCCGCATCGCTGGGGTTAGGCTGAAGCTTCTCAAGAGGCCGCGGCACATGATGGGCCGCTGGCGGCGACGAGGCCATCACTCACTTTGATGCACCTAGCGAGAGGGTCTTGAGCGTTCTACAGTCTTGCAGCTACTGTGTGGTCTGAAGCCTTTTTGTATGCCGACGCGCTGGAAGGGCTAGTGCGGGTGATGGTGAAAGGCAAAGTGTGGTTATTTGGAGATGACGGGTTATGGAAAGGGGACCGGTGGTGCAAAGGCCGGTCCCTTGCAGTGCTTACCCGCGAACCACGGTCAGGCCGGTGAGCGGCACCCGCAAGCGTATTGCGCTTTGCGCACACTCGAGGATCAGCCAGGCAACGCCATCATAGGCGTCGCAGAAAGCGTGGAAGCCCGTCTGTTCGCACGGGTCGGTCTTGCCGTAGATGGTGTATTGAGCGAGTTCGACCCTGATCTCGCAATGGTCTTTGTGGCCCCGGATAATGCCCTTTACGCCAACCGGTTGGGTGTCGGAGATATGTGCTGAAACAGCGGTCACGGCAAACATGAAGGCCTGTGGGTTTGCGTAGGACTTCATGATGATCGGCACACGGCTTTCACCATCGAACTGATCGACGCCAATACCGATGTGGCTGTTGTCTAACTTGGGTACTTGGACCTCCAGCCCACCACACTCAACCTTATAGAACGCCCCATCGATATTGCTGATGTCGATCTTTAGCGTTCGTTCCCAGCCGATATCGGCCACACGAATGCGTTCGCCAGGCTTGCGTTCACTCAACACCTTGTCGTAGAACCGCACTAGCAGTGCGTAGCCGAGCAGGTCGCCCTTTTCGATTAGGCATAGCGCCTGGCCTTGCTTCGCGATGGGGTTGTCGGGAGTATGTTGCAGGCAGCGCTCGAACAGTCTCAATGCAGCCTCGTAGTCGCCATAAAAGCGTTTTAGTTCGCCTTTTTGTGACAACGCTTGGGGCTGACCAGGGTTGAAAATCAGCGCTCGTTCGACATGTTCGAGCGCTTGCTTATACCGCCCTAAGTGGAATAAGCAAACAGACAGGTTCAGGTGAGCGTCGCTGAGATTGGGGTCGGCCTCGATGGCTTTCCCGAACCACTCCGCAGCTTGGTCGATGCTTTTCAGTTGCAGGTTAGCGACGCCTATGTTGTATAGGATGAAAGGGTCGCCTGGCTTATGTGCATTGGCGGACGTCAGTAACTCCAGGGCGAAGTCCAAATCACCGAGTTCAGCATGCAAGGTGCCCTTGATGGCTAACGCATCACTGCAACGCGGGAATTGTTGCAACGCCTTGTCACAGTAACCCAGCGCTTGGTCAAGATTGCCTAGCACCTGAAACAGCGCCGCGCATTTGATCAGCAGTTGTTCTGACTCGATTACATCGGCCAAGGCGTGGTAGATGTCCAAGGCTTCTTGGTACTGTTCGGCTTTGAGGGCTTGTTGCGCTTTGCTCAGCTTCGCGTCGACTGATTCCAGCAGTTGATGCTGGTCAATGTTCAGCCTATGCAAGAATTCCATCTGGCTCGAGTGGCCGGTAGCGGGGATGAAAATGCGGCCGTGTTTTTTCAGCAGATCAAGAACCGCCCTGCCAGTGATGTACCCGCGATCTTTTCTGGCAGCGGACACCATGTGGCAGAATTCGAATAGGCAGTTGTCCGAGTCGATGTAAAGATGGTGCGCTACGCCACATGCAATCAGCTCGACCGCCACACGCTGTTCCAGGCCGTGCTCCTGAATGATCTCGATCGACCAAGTATCGGGAATTGCCGCGATACCGCTCTGGTCAAAGGCGTGCTTCTTCAGCACGCCAGCAAATTGCGTGGACACGGCAAACTTGCAGTCGCTAGTTTCAGGCGAGGATTGTTGATTGCGAAAATGCTTCACGTAGCGCCAAAGGGTATCGAGTTCCTTGTTGACACTCGAACCAATAAGTATTTTTTCATTGCCCATGTGGACTTTGGCTAGCGGAACAGTCAGCGTTTCATACTTCACTTGGCAAGCAACTTTGCGCTGCCCGAATAGCAGACAGAAGTCGTCGTCGGTCTCGATCCCGAGCCCCTCGAATGCCGGATCGTCGTAATGCTTAAGGAGGAAAAGCATGGCGCAATGGTCCTGGTAGGAGAAACCGTAGGAAGCATTGGAACCGCCGGTCTTGCTTTTGCCGAAGTAGTCAAGCTGGGTCATGCGAGCACTCGATAGGGTGGTTGCGCTGTTCGTGTCTGCAAACCTACCATTGATACAGTTGAATCGCCCCGTCTTTCCTAGACACTCTCCAAACTCCGGGCTTGTGCCCCCACCTATAAGCGAACGATCCCTGTCCCCGGTGTCCGTAGCCGTTCAAGCCAATTGGCGAGCGCATCGCGCTCAACAGTCTGGATCGGATACCCCCTCGCTGTGATCGTTGCCGCAGCACCAGGGCTGAGGGTAGAAGTGGTGACGATCAGCCCGTAATCGGCCTCCATATACTGCACATCAGCAGCCAGGCCCTTGATGATAACTTTCTCAACCTTCGCCTTCTGCCGCTTGCACTGGACTAGACACGTCGGCTTCGAATCTTCAGGAGCATCTGGTTTCCAGAGCCGCACATCAACACCGTCGTCATTACTGCCTGGCCCGATCTCGACGCGGAACCCCTCGCGTTGGAAATACTCCGCAGTCATCTCTTCAAACTTCCGCCAATGCATATCCGGCATTCGATGGGTATTGTTCGAGAGGTAGTCGAGGTAACGCTGATCGATGAATGTTCCTGCCTCTGGAGTTAGGGCTGTTCCAGTGAAGAGCCTGTTCAGATCCAGCGGGTTCTGCCATTCGACGTATCGCCCCTGATGGTAAGGGCTCACACGCAACGCATTTCCCCAAGCGAGCAAGTGATCGTAGGCCATCTTCAGACCAACCGAGCTTAGCTCTGCTCTGCACCGATCAAAGAAAGGTTTGGGGTCAAGTTTTTTGTCTGGCCTTTTCGCTGCCGCCTCGATTAAGTCTGGGATCATCCCCAGAAAGATCCCGTACATTGCTTCGTACTCAGCAAGCAACTTGGGAACACCCTTGTACTTGTGGTACTCCCGAATCCCAGGTGGCACGCCTACGTGCTCGTCTTCCGTGTAGCCGATGCGGTACAGAAGCCGGTAATGGACCGCTTCGTATTCCTCAGATCGGATGCGAATGCCGTAAGCCTCGGAATGACGCACCATGTCGGCCATTCGGCCAGAACCACTGAGGTGATCGCAAATTTCTTCAACGGTAAGAGCCAAGCCAACCTTATAGCCGGCCATCTCAGAGAGGTGTTCGGCGAGGGAGCCCGGGGCGAAGTTCAATGCCATGGTGCGTGTCCTGAGAGAATCTGTCCGATAATCCCCTAGGGATCGGTACACCACCGTCGTTGACCAAGCGTCAGCTATAGCCAGAAACAGCCCTTTATCTTAATCGGCCAGAACCCGACCATGCTGGGCCATTTACGATCGGATTGACATCAGGTGCTGGGTTACTGAGCAAATGTGTCGAGCAACCAGCGATGAATCGGGGAGGGCAGCAGTCCATTGAGTGCATTTGGCAAGTTCTCGAGGCCTCCTGGTAACCGCTCGCGATTGCAATGCAATGGCTGGGCGCCGATCTGTGGTAGTGCCAAGTAGAATTTGAGTTCACCCTCAAGCCTGGCGGTGCGAAACCTCGACACATCGCATCTTCCAGCACCCGCTGCAGCTACTCACTCACTAGCCAGTAAGCTTTTGCCGAGCCCTGACGTGCGTAGCCTATGCAGAACGCCATCAAATCGCTCATGCGCTCATCAACCATGGTGCGCCGAATGCCAGGTTGAACGCCTACCACCGTGAAGGTAAGAGCTGTTGCAGGTGTTGACCGCAGCAACTCGTAGGTTTCATCCCAGTCCCCGCTGACAAAGTACTAAGGAGATGTGTGTCTGCGATGCATGCGATCTTCCATATGATGCAGCAAGGTCGCGACGTTGCAGAAGTAAGCTGACTTTACCAGCTGTCCCGCAACCTCATACACATCACCAACTCGCCCTCCATTGGCTGGCCCTCCTGCACCTTTACAGTGATAGAGGGTGACGTTCACTTCCTGGGCTGCATTGACAGTGACGCAGATGTAGTCGGCGGCCTCACCTGAGCGATGGTCATAATACAAGCACCGGAGATCTGGAAGCGTCAGAAGGTATTGCTCCAAGTGCTCCTGCACTGTTGCTTTGCCATCGAGCTCTGCACGTCGATCCAGTGTGCGACGCTCCTGATTGTTCGGCAGGAACTCTACCTCGATCGCACAGCCTGTCCAATCGATTGACTCCGCATCACCTGGAGCAAGTGCGAGGGTTCTGAGAAGAGGGGCAGCGATTTTGTTTAGCCCTTCAAACGAAGACTTATCTGTTGCATAGAAAATAGGAGGGTACTCACTAAGCCAGTCGGCCAATGGCATCCAGCCATCCTGGCTAGACTCGATCGTCATTGTGGCATCGGGTTCCAGGCAGCGAATCAGTTGGCCACCCTCAAGACTCAGGCGCATACGGATCTGCCCCTCAGCATGAACGATCGAAAAATCCAAGTGCCCGGCTTGTGGATCGCACTCAAATTCCTGGATATCCCACTCCACAAGCCTGGAGGTTTGTAGCTCTTGTTCCTGCGTAGCCCTGAAGTGAATACGAGGATTGCGAGTGAGACCTTGCCGTGACCAGTTGGCTGCCATCACCGCTTCTGGTAGCTCCCGAAGAGTCGTAGTGGTTCTGACCAAGTCGAGGTGGGTTTGGCTAAACGCAGCATCCCCTACGATGCGCCCATGAAGCGTCTGCACCCAGGCAAAGAAGTCAGGAACGGATAGGCGCTGATTGCTCCAGATTCTAGAGCTGCTACTGGCTCCGATGGTTTCACGCACCTGGCCGTTCATGCCACTCCCGAAGTAGTGACCCTGAGCGTAAGCGCGGCTGTCACCGGCAGTGACCGCGCGCTCGGCTTGAGGGCCAGTCAGGGTTCGGTAAGTTTCGACTTGCGAATTGAAGGTCGTGTTCTGCAAGCCAACAGCAAAAAACCTCATCCCCTCCAGTCCGGCCCTTGCTCGGCTCGTTTCTTCGTAGCTCAACCCTCGGCTGCCGGCACGGCAAACGATATCCATGATGGTCAGGTACAGCTTCTCTGTCCTGAGGGTTGAGCCGATGAAGCAGTAGCTCGATTCAGGAAAATACATCAGCAAGAAGGCCTCGTGCCGAATATCAGTGAGCGTGTCTGAGGTCGACCAGTTCGGAGGTGCTTCATCTGCTGTCAATACGAGAGACAGATTGCCATCTGGCGTTCCCCACTGCTTTACAATCCGAAGCACTCGACCGACCTTTTCTCCCAGCAAGTCGAAATCCGGCCTGCGACTGCAGTGAAACCCGCGGACGTGCGCGTACAAATTGAAGGACAACGCAGAAACGGATTCATAGTCAGATTCAGTCATCCGACGCACCGGCAAGCTTTCGATGAATTCTTGGGCTTCAACTGCGCCCTGGATCTCAGCAAGCGCGGCATCATCAATCATCTGCGCCAGATCGACCCCCTCTCTGAGCAGAGTCGCGGTCGCCTCACGCACTCTGAATGCTGGTGCAATGAGGGTTGGGCGTCCCGTGGCGTCGTCGATCCTGGCGAACCTGCCGATGAACTGGATTGTGGGTACAAGTGATTTGTGCGGTGCGTGCAACGCGGCGACCTTGAGCTTTGGGAAGTCATAGCCTTCGCCAAACATGTCTACACAGATGATGGCCTTCAATTCACCAGAAATGAGCTTCGCTTCAATTAAGTCCTGTTGTCGTTTGGTCAGTCGGCTGCTTATGGCGGCGACGGAAACGCCCAGTTGCTCGTAGATCGGGACGAGCGCTTGCGCGGAAGATATGGTCGAGGCGCGTACGAAAAGCCTATGATCAAAACCGTTAGCGATATCTTCTTCGAGCTGTGCCACTGCAGTTTGGGCAATTACCCGATCAACATGCTCATCATCAAGCTCGTTATCTATTGGGGCCTCCCGGAAGACGATAGGGTCGAACGCCCCTTCAGATACGGCTCTCATCACAGGATATCGGTAGACTAGCTTGCCCGGAATAACGCGGTCATCGCGCCTGAAGGGAGTTGCTGTCAAGAATATAAATCGAGCGGTCGAGTAGTGATCCAGATACGCTGCCCAGGAATCCGCCGGCGCATGGTGAGCTTCATCGAAAATCACCACGTCAAAGAGGTCGGGCGCAGCGCCCGGGGCAATCATTGGCGAAGAACTGCCGGGGGTTGAGATCACGACGTCGAACTCCCGCAACTGCTCCCAAGCCTCGGGTGTTATCGGCCGCCCCGAATGCAAGTGAGCGGAAGGTAGCGGCCCGTCTTCAGGTAGCGCACCGATGCGCCTGAGTGTTGAAAGGCTGGAAAAATGCGAGTGCACCTGTTTGCGCAGAGCACTTGATGGCTCGACGACGAGGATCCGGGTTGCTCCAAGTAGAAGCGGTAGCGACATCATCAATGATGTCTTTCCATAGCCAGTGGGCAGGCAGATGATCGCGGGGTCGTCTTGCACAGAGAAATGGGCCAATGTTGCATGCATTGCGCCAAGCTGGCCCGGCCGAAAGCCGCTATTAGGTGCGTCAGCTTGCTGAAAAAGCTTGAGTGATCCCGCCTGCTCTACGAAAAATCCAGCCATTTCGACCGTCCTTGGATATTTCTAACCAATCCTAATGTGCGACGGGCTTCAAACAAGTGGTGAAGGTGCAAGTTTCTTTCAGCATCCCCTGGCTTCTGCTTGCTTCAGCAGGAGAATGAGGTGCTGGGACCCGAGTAACTCACAATGGCTCGCCTGAGCGCGGCCCGTTCGTTGCAATTAGTATAGGTGTTGCTACTGCGGTCGCCGGCGCTCTTTGTTCCGCAAACGGACTCCCTCATGGCGCTGCCACTCTGGGTTTGATGCGGTGATCAACCAGACAAGCAAGCTCATGCCTCCTCTGTCGAGGGAGTGTTTGTATCGTACGCAGCGAGCCTCGTGCTGCCCCCCCAATTTACAGAGCCAGTCTTCGGCTCCATCCATAAGTGGCGTAATCAAGGGTCACAATGGCTGCGGCTTCAGAAGCCACCTTGTGGAAAGTGTTGTCCTTGGTCGTGTCCCCGTGGTAACGGTGCAGCAGCGCCATCCTGCACAAGCAGCGGCATTCGATAGCCTTCAGAAAAAAGGCACTGAATCAGCTTCATCGACGCAACCCTCCATGAACAAATGAGCATAGCCCGTATGTAGGAGTGGACGCTGAAGAGGGATCAGTCAAATCAAGACCTTGAGGAGTAGGACGAACTGAAAATACGAAAAGAACGGAATATTAAGGCTTTGATTTTTCGGCAAAATTTAAAATTTTTTATCTTTCAATACTGCTGGAGAAAAGTAAAAGCTAAGTGGTAGCGCTGTAATGACTCTGCCATGAACTAAAGATCAAAAATGGTAGATGATGACATCGACCAATATATATAGCGATGCGCCATACACATGGCCAGCATGGAATAAATAGAGGGTTTTTTATTGGGAAATAGTCTAGGGGTCTTGTTATCATCTGATATCTTGCCAGTGGGCCATCTCCACCTGTGCGACACAGTACTTATAAGAGAGATCACCATGGACCCATCTATTCCTTGTGCTAGGGAGGATGGGTTGTGGTTAGGCGCAATTCTAAGATTTCAAACTTTACCAATCGTGGCCAGCACTTTGGGAACTCATGGGTAGTCTATAGCCATAAAGCTCGAAGAAGCCTTACGATTGTTAACGACATTGAGCTATGCTACTGGCTTACATTTTTGGAGTTTCAGCCAGACGTACTTAAGTTTAACCTTCATCCCGCATTCCGTATATTACCCACCAAAACGCCACGAAAAATCCTACTGACATCCGAAGCTACTCTCGTAGACGGAGCGTTAGAATGGCATTTACTTTATTCTCCAGAAAAAATCAATTTTGACTATCTGGCCGAGCTGAGAGAGCACGCCAACAGTTGTGGTGCAACGCTGCGAGAATTTACACCAGCGACTATCATTCCGCACAAATATAAAATAATGCCTCTGCTGAAGGTATGTGCATGCTTGGCAGCTGGAAAAGAATATTCTCTTCCGCCAGAAATAGTAAGCAAGGCTCAGTTTTACATCAGGCAGCGCGTCAGAGGTCGCATGAGTGATCTCTACGAGCAACTACGAGATTTTGACACGGCAACGGTGCACTATCTTGTTGCAAGAATGTTTGTCGAGGGTCGTCTTAAAGTTGAGTTGTCACCGTATTTTTTCAGTCCCAGCACCGAATGGGTGAGCGCATGAATGTTCGTGGGCGCTTAAAGGGTATCAATCTAGAAGAACTGATGCATGTTAATCCGGAGGCACTTCAAGAAAATATTAGAGAGGTGTTTGCCAATAGATTGACTGTTATTCGGTTAATTAACCAGGGTAGAACAGGAAACTTCATCTATCGTCGATGTGGTATCTCGAACTCCGAGCAAACTCGACTAGCTAATAGATTTCTCCAGCGTGACCCTGAAGGTAGATATTTTGGCGATCGTGCCCTGATTCCCCAGATGCGTACAACAGAGTATCGGAGGAATGCGCCTGTACAGCCAATGAGAAGCCAGCAGCAGGGTGGTTTGAGCGGAGTTCTTAAGCTGACATTAGAAAGGCATCCTACAGTTGCGACTGAAATTTCTAATTTCATTCTCCGATTTCACAGTGACTTTTCTGGTCAGAAATTTGATCGAAAATTCATTGCAGCAAAATTCAGATCGATACTGAAGGAGTCCGGTGTTACGGAAGATGAGTGGCCATTTAACCATAAAGGGTTAGGTCAAAGGACGATTGAGAAATATATTAATGAAATCCTGCGCAGCGATTTCATGTGTGCTGCTTCGACGCTTGGAGAGTTTGGCGTAACACATGCACAAATAGGTAGTGGGGAGCAAGGGTTGATCAGCCCCAGTCTACCATTTGACGTAGTGCAACTGGATGCCTACAAGGTCGACCAAATGTGCATAGTTAAAGCGGAGCCACTGCCCGGAATTCACACATCAAGAGTTATAGATCGTTTTTGGCTGTTGGCCGCTGTGGATACCGTGTCAACGGGAGTGCTTGCTGCGAGATTCGTGTTTAGCAGCGAGGTAAGGGCTCAAGACGTAGAGGATGTTTTGATCAGCGCTTTTCTGGGAAATTGGAAACCACGCGACGAAGCTGAGTTGCAGAACTTATCCTATGTTCCAGGTAGTGGAATGATTGGCTATGTGCTTCCGGAAACGAAGGGAGCGCTGTGGGGGGCGCTTTTTTTAGACAATGCGATGGCGCATCACGCGGACAGGATCAAGATTAAGCTAAAGGAATTGATTGGCTTCTCCGTAAGCTATGGTCAACTTAAACGACCTGAACGGCGATCCATAATTGAAAACACTTTTAAGCAGATTGCAGAACAAGTTATGCATCGGAGCCCGTCAACAACTGGGAGTGGACCCGGATTTGGCCGAGCAACTGACGCCGAAAGTAATGCAGAAAAATATGAGATATTTGTGGACGAGGCTGAATGTCTGCTCGACGTTTGGTTGGCTAACTTAAATGTAACCCCCAGGTCCGGCTCTACCTTCTCAATGAGTCCTGTTGAATTGATTCGAGCGCATTTGAATAATTATAAAGTGCCAATTTACCTTCCGACGGCGCGGGAAGAGAGCCTTAACAAAACTAAGCTAAGCCTGGATGTTGAATACTGTATTGTCAGAGGAAGTGCCGAGTCAGGAGTGGCCCCGCACATCACTATCGATAAGGCTCGGTATACCAACAAGGTTCTATCAAGGTCGCTGGAGTTAGTAGGGCAGCGACTGCTCGTCAAAATTGACCCCAAAGACCTTCGGCAAGTGGAAGCGATTCTTCCCAATGGGCAATCGCTGGGTTGCCTGAGCGTATTGGGCTACTGGTCTAAGACTGCCCACAGTCGAATCACACGGAAGCTGATCAATCGTGCACTCAGGGACAGAACGCTGGAAATAACGCGAAAAGACGACATTGTAATGTCCTTTGTAGATAACCTCTTGAGGAAGCGGAATAAGCGAAGCTTACTGGAATGGCAGCGAATGGAAAGGGAGCTTTCATCATTAGGGCAAAGCTCGTCAGGTGACGATTCAGAGAGCATTGAACGAACTGCATTTCAGCTCACTGACGGTGGAGTGACTAAGTTGGAGTTTCTGGATGATTTCTTTGATCAGTCCGCAGGGGGCGTTGCTGATGAATAGAGATCAGATGGATGCTCATGCCGTGTTCAGAAAGGATTTCACGGTAATAACCAATGCAATAGCAAAAGCAAGCAGCACGGCATTGGAAGCCATATTCATGCGGCAAACTGGCCTGATTTTTCACGGCCTTTCAAGAGTGGGAAAAACTTCGTGCATCAAGACCATCAACTCCAAGCTTCGCGGGTTTATGCCGCGCGCTTATGTAATCCAAATTGAGGTGGTCAAGAAAGAGGGTTCCTTCACAAACAATATACTCGATCAGCTAGCCACGGAGGAAGGTGTGAAGTTTCGAAGTCGAGAAACTCCGGTAGGTAAGTTAGATAGGATATCAGAGCACGTCATTAATCGTTGCGCCGAAAAATTTTGCAATCATTGGGTGCTGCTTCTTGACGAGTTTCAAAGACTTCGACCTCATGATCTGCATGTGCTTTTTGATTTGTTTAACAGGCTGGATCGTAAAGGTATTACTATGACCATACTATCGTTTGCGATGCCAGCTGTTTTCAAACAACGTGAAGATCTCATGTATGCTGGAAACAGCGAGCAACTAATCGCGCGATTCATGAGTGAGCTCATCGAGTTTAAAGGCTGCACCAGCGCTCAGGATCTCGCGGTAATATTGCAGACTTTTGACGAAAAATCGGAATATCCTCCTAAATCAGGTATCACCTATACCAATGGTTTCGCACCTCAAGCATTCGCAACGGGGTTCAGGCTGGAGCCACTTCACGGCTCATTCTGGAAAGCTCTTAACTCCGCCTCTGCCGGAGGCTATAAGAACAACGTACCTCTTGAACATCTATTTTTATCAATTCGCTACCTGCTAAGGTATCTGTCGCAAAATGACTATTCCAGGATTGTCATTCCAGATAAGTTGCTCGATGAGGTGGTGCAGAAATCGAATCTTCCGCAATTTTGTATGCTCAATGGAGGAGGGCAGGGGTGAAGCAACTGCCATTTTTTATTCGACGTGCCTATCCATTCGAGTCTACTGTCGGAATCATTGCCAGCCTGGCGCGATTCAATGGGGTCAATCCTGTCGATGTAATGCGGTGGCTGGAAATAAGAAGCGCTGGGAGTGTTCATAAGCTTTTCTATCTACCCGAGAGGGTTGCCAGCGCTCTGCCCTCAAGTCGGGCGCATGACTACAGGATGCATTTCCCCTCAGCGTTCCGACTGGCACCGTTCTCAGCGACAATGGTTGTACGGTACTGTCCGGAGTGCTTAGTCTGGGGATATCACTCTACCTTTTTTTGCCTGCCTCAGGTTGAAACATGCCTGATTCACAATGCCCCCCTCAAGCCGCTGTGTAAATGGTGTCACAGCATGTTGAGTCGTGATCTGCTTGATGCACCATGCTCACAGTGTGGTTTCTATGTTTGCCAAGCATTAAACCAAGTTAAATACCGCTGTTCCCCAACGATCGCGTTAAAAACATATAGAGCGGGAAAAGCACTAGCGGCGTGGTTTAAATTTGTCCGGAGCGGTGCACAATCAGGATCACCTTTCTTTATAAAACTGGACAAACTAGGTAGCTACACTGAAGACCCCATTGATAAAGTACTCATCACTTCCCTCGGTTGCCCGATTGCTAAGAATGAGGGCGTCGTACGGCGTCAAACCAAGATCGTGAACTGGGAAGTGCCGTCCAATCGCCGTCATTGGAAAGATTGGCAAGGCGCATGCCGAAATATAGAGACAGTCCATTTGCAGAGACATGAGTATTGTCTTGCGCATTGCGAAGGGTTGCTAGGGTATTGGGATGGAGTAAAGACACCTAGACCAACATGCCTCAAAACTGCTATTTACCTGCTCATTCGGTTGCGGCTAGCCATAACCTCCAGTGTGCCGTGGCTGCCTAGCAAGTTGGATTGCTTAGGTTTTGGATACATTGATGCGCTTCAACAATCGACATTCATTGATCAAGAGATTCCAGTGGTTTTGGTGAAAGTATATTATTTGAAGTTGTTATACGATGCTAGCATTTATCTCGAGCTTGGTTATGTCATAAGATTTAGAGTTAGAATGTGGCAAGGGCTGCTCCATGAGTTGGCGGCGCCCGCCGGCATCTCGATGAGGCGGGAAACAGTATTGGGGGTCGTTTCTGAAAAAATGTTGCGGTGCCCACATGTGCGTCGCGTCGTTAATACTCCTCATCTCTACATCTGTCGCGACAGCGACTCTAGTTGGACTTTGTCCTTGGCTTGCAGTGGAACTCAGCAAGTCATTATGGATTTATAGTGCTGTAAACGAAACAGCTATTTAGGAGTTCAATATGGTACCTAAAGGACCTTCCATTACACGCTTGGATGTAGCGCGCGCGGTTAATTTTTTGATTGGAGCAGGTGAGCAGGTGACGATTAGGGCAGTGAGAAATACTATCGGAGCCGGCAGCTTTACTACAATCAGCAAATATCTTCATGAGTCTGCGGTGCACTTGGACGGTGTTGGTACGCATGAGACGGATGAAGTCGCTGAGCGTAAATTGCCCAAAAAAGAGCTGGCTCCGCTACTGAAAAGCTCTGCAAGGGTGGACTGCCGTAGAACCTCAGTGCTTGATGGCCTTGCAGGAGAGTTACGAGAGATTTTTTTTCAATGCGATGAGGTCATCCGCAAGGCTGAAATTGAAATAATTACTGCGCGAGAAAAGCTTCAGAGATCCATCTCAAACGCGGATAGACTAACGCACGAAAAGCACGCGCTTATTCATGAGGTTCGTAAATTGCGGGCTGAACTCGCGGCGCTCAAGGTGCATATTCAATTCAAGAATCAGTAGTAGCTTGTATCAAGCCCCGACTTCACTGGTTTCGGCTCGAGCGCTGTCGAGCTATTCACCTTGAGGCGGCGAGACCAGCCTTCAGCATATTGCTTTGGGCTGCAGGTTAACCGTGGCTTTCTGTTCTGCATGGTTCAGGATCACGAAGGCTATTAATCGCGGAGCGCCGACTGATCCGACAAAGCCCTTCATCGAAAATGCCCTCAGTAACCATGCTCCGACTTGTGGGGCAGCGATTTCGTAAAAGCGAATGTTTGGCGTTTTCTCAGGGACTTCTGTCGCTGTCAGATCTTTCTTCCGAAGCAGTGGCACCCACGGCCGGGCCTAGCAACTGGCTCGCCTGACTGGATAGCAGCGACCCCGCCTGGAAGTAGTTCATCACCGTGGTGACGCTGCGGTGCTCAGTCATAGCCATCACTTCGCCGAGCGGTACGCTCTGACGCCCTGCCTCGGTGACGAAACCTGAGCGCAGGCTGTGCGCGGCCCAATCGCCGTCCAGGCCCGCCAACTGCGCACGGCGCTGGACAATTCGCGCCACCTGGTCGGCTGACAGGCCTTGGGTGCCGACCTTGCCACCCCTATAAATTCGACGGAACAGCGGTCCGGATTCGGCAGGCGCGACTTCCAGCCAGGCGGCGAGGGCTAGTGCTGCCGGCCCACGTAGCGGTTTCTCGCGGCGCAGCCCGCCGGTGTCGGTTTTAGTCGTGCCCAGTGCGTAGAGCCAGGTGTCAGCATCCAGTCGGCGTACATCACCGATCTGCAAGCCGACCACTTCGGAGCGACGGCGGCCACCGCCACTCCATGCCAGCAGGAGGAGGGCGCGATCACGTATCCCGCGCACGCCGTCGGTGCAAGTGGCAAGTAGCGCTTGCAACGGCTCGAGGATGATGGCGGTTTTCTTGCGCACCGACACGCCATGGCGCGACTGGGCTTTGCGCGCTTCGCGCAGCAAGGCCTTCAACGCCGCCGTCTCGGTTGGACTGCCCCAGCCGTTAATCCGATGCCATTTACCGAGTACCGCCAGGCGATGGCTGACGGTGTTGTAGGCCAATGGGCCGAGTTTGGCCTTGACTCGCGCAGCCACCAGCGCGGCGTCGATGGTAGGTGGCAAAAGGTGCACCCAGCCACCGCCAGCCGTCGGACGAGCCAGGTGGTCAACCACAAACTGTATGGCTACCGAGGAGGGCAATGCCGCATCGCCCAGCGCCTGGCCGTAGCGCAGTTGCAGCCACGCCGACCAGTAGGCGAGAGCGCTGCGGTAGCTGCGCAGGGTGTTGGCTGCGGTACCAGCGGCGATGAACGCCGCTGCCGCTTCCTGGGCGTTGATCGCCAGAGAATGTAGGTCCAGCTGCGTTTCGTTGGCCAGCGATAGGTGTTCTGTAATATTTAATACGTTCAACGTATTATATTTCCAAATTCAAACAAATAAGGTCGGATAACATTTGTTTATCAGATCTAATTTAACAGGAGACAGGGTATGGCGGTAGGCGTGCCGGAAACCGATGTATTCGCGGCTGCGGATGCGGTCTTGGCCCGCGGCGAACGGCCGACGGTGGAACGAGTTCGGCTGGAGCTCGGGCGTGGCAGCCCGGCGCGCGTCGGTGCACTACTGGATCAGTGGTGGGGGCATCTGGCCGAGCGGCTTCGCGGTGAAACACGGCTGCCAACACTACCGGCAGAGGTTTCGCAGTCCTTTGTCGCGATCTGGCAGCAGGCCATGCTATTGGCGGAGGGCGTTGCCGAGCAGGCGCTGGCCGAGCGACGCGCCGTGATAGAAGCCGAGCGGTTACAAGTGGCCGCAGTCGAGGATGAGGCACGACAGTTGATAGCCAAGGCCCGGCAGCAGGTAGCTGCCGCACAAGCAGCTCAGCACACTGCCGAGACTCGTCTAGCCGACTTGGAGCTGCTGCTGGTACAGCACCAGACACAGCTGGCGGACCAGAAAAGCCGCTGTACGGAGCTTGCCGAGGAGCGCAGAGTAGCTGTGCAGGAGGTGACTGTGTTGCGCCAAGAGTTGCAGGTCGCACAGCAGCAGTTGATCCACGAGCGTGATACCGCGACGGCCTACCTGCGCGGTATCGAAGATCGCGCCCACCGCGAGGTCGATCGAGCTCGTGAGGAGAGTAGGCTAGCCGCCGCTCAACTCAAGATCGTGACAAGGCAACACGGCCAGTTGCGCCAGCGGCTAGACACAGTGTTATCCCAACTTCTCGAGGCACAACAGGTCGCTGCCGCTGAGAAGGCACGGGCCAGCACCCTTGAGCAGCAACTGGTGAGACCTACCCGAGCCAGGCGCACAAAGGCTAAGCCGACCAAGTCGAAATCCAAAGCGGCTGCTCAAGCGGAGACTCCCGGCTCTGGGTGTTAGTTCTGGTTCCTTGAGGACGCTGATTCGCCTAGTGGCTAAGCGTTTAACTTTGTCGCGGAGTCCATGTGCTCAACTAATTCGTCCGTTCGGTCTGGAACGAGGGGGGTCTTGCTCAGCACAATACAGCGAGTAGTGCCGACATACTCTTCGATGAGATAGAGACTGTCCCCGACCTCAACGCCCATTACTTGGAGAATTTCATCAGGAATCCGGATGGCGCCATCGCCGTCCCAGTCTTGAATCACTACCCGAGTTGCAGCCATCTTTCGAAACCTCTGATGGTAGAGCTGGCGCCCTACAATGACGGACTACTTCTGTCGTTGCGAAATGCCCTCTAAGCATTGATGTCATTCCGTCGCAGATGCATTTCGGCCGAAAAAATAACGTCGGTGACAATCAGTGCCTCCAAGTTTTTCCGGTGATGCATTGAGTAGCTGACGCCATCGGCGACTTTATAGAGGTAGCCCGGATCTCCGGCGGGCCCATCTCGAACGATGCAAATTTCTTTCAGTGGCTCCATCAACCACGTTGAGTGGCCATTGACGTGTGCCGGTGTGACCAGCTGCACTTCCTCCACCCAGGCCAGATTCGACTGATCATCAATGATCTTTTTTAGATCATGGGCGTGATTAAGCATCAGCATGCTTCGATAGGCCTGACGGCCGTGGCGTCGGGCGATTTGCAGGTAGAACCAGGGCCAGCTGATCTCCTGCTCAACATAGCTCCACAGTTGGGCGGTGGTGCCCTTTGCGGTATCCAAGTGGATCTCCGCACTCCGGTAAGTCGTGAACATAGCCCTGCACCTGAAAATGAAACCTATAGATTGTAGCCCTATAGTGTACGTGAAGGCTTCATCGATCCCTTTTTAAGGATCGGCAAAATGGAGCTGAACACAGCATTCGGGCTGGCGCTTAAAAGGCTGCGCAAGCAGCAGGGCCTTACCCAGGAAGACTTTTCCAACGTCAGTAGCCGAACCTACCTGAGCAGCCTGGAGCGTGGCATTAAGGGGCCGACCATCGAGAAGGTCGAGCAACTCGCCAGCGTGCTGGATGTCCACCCGGCTACCATTCTGGCCGCCGCCTATCTGATCAAAGAAAGCGGAGTAGCGCGCCGTGACCTCGTTCTGCGGATTGAGGAGGAGCTCAGTCGCCTTGAGAATGCGCATTATTGATAATACGACTATGATCTATCAGTCACGCGATAGGATTTGAAATGGAGCGCAATCCCTGAGCCCAATGAGGCCTTCCGGGCATTACTTGTGAGATCTACTGCCAGAGTGCTCGGGTGGAAGGTTACGTTCGCAGCTAAGCTCAAGTGCTCTGCGCATCCACTGAGGCATTTTGCAGGTCATCAGGGTGATTTGGTCTGCAGGCTTGAGCGCGTTTTGGATGGCTGTAATGCATCCTGCGTTTGCACCTTCTTTGCCTAGATAAAAGAGAGCACTGATTGCTGTCCCAACTTCGGTTCCGGCATGCTGCATAACCGATGGCGGAGCATGTATCAGACGTACCTCACCTTTCCCGAAATGGAATGATCGACTTGGCCCGCTAGTGTAGTAAATCGGGACCAATGGCATCTGGGTGCTGAGACCAAACATTCGTACAGCATTGGCGCCATGCATTTGGAGGGTTTGACGGTTCTGCCTGGCAATCAACCTCACGACCTCCCAAGCACTAGGCCGGTACCGCGCTACATACCGACTAGGTTTGGGGCGCATGTAGATGCCTCGATGTAGCCTCTCTAAGTCGCCTCTGTTGACCAGCAGTGCTATTGCCTTGTAAACGGCATTGCGGGTGCCAAACTCCGCAAAGTTCCTGATAGAGAAGGGCTGTCCTTTCGGTAGGCGCTTGACCCGCTGTGCAATGCGGATAGATGTCGATTGAGATTTATCATTCGGCATTGCGGTTTCCACGCCTAGGATATGAACTCTATCGCTGCTTCCTGCGACTGAGGAAGAACAGCGATCTAAATAGGTCTCGGTTTTTTTATAAACCGTCCTGCCTCAGAAAATAACGACGCTCGAACTCTATCGGCGATAGCTTCTCGGTGAAACTATGTCGTCGCTTGGGGTTGTCGAATACATCGCTCCATGCTTTGCCGCGGCTCTCGTAGATTCTGCGCTTGATCTGCTCGCGCTTGAGCACTTGGAAAAAGCTCTCGGTGATTGCGTTGGCATGATGTTTGCTGGGTGACTCATGCTGCTCGTCAGATTGTTGGCTCGGATAAAGCGCTGCCAGTCCGCACTACTGAACTGACTGCCTTGGTCGGAGTGAATCATCACCTCTTGTCGCGGCTTGCGTCGCCATACCGCCATCAGCAGCGCGTAGATAGCCAGATCGCTGCTCATGCGGGGCTCCATCGACCAGCCGATGACCCGACGAGAGAACAGGTCGAGCGCTACTGCCAGGTAGAGCCAGCCTTCATAGGTGCGTATGTAGGCGATGTCGGTGCCCCAAACCTTGTTCGGCTCACTGACATTGAACTGGCGTTCCAGTCGATTCGGTGTCGGCGTAGCTGGCTTGCCATCGTAACGGCCAGGCCAACGACGATAGCACGTCTGCGAGCGCAATCCTTCCACACGCATCAGCCTGGCAACACGATGTCGTCCGCAGCGCTCACTCAGTTCACGCAAATCCGCATGGATCTTGCGGCAGCCGTAGACACCACCGCTTTCCAGCCATGAATGCTTGGTCATGATCGTCCTTGGCTCGCGCAGACTTAGGCCCGCTCAGCCAGCCTTAGTAGCCGCTGGGATGCACTTTCAGCACCTGACAGAGGCGTTGAACGGCGTAGTCCGCCGAGAGCTGGCGGACAAAAGCGTACTTCAGCCGGACTCCTTGGCAAAGTACGCGGCGGCCATTTCAGGATGTCGCGCTCCTAGGTCACTCGCTGAGCTCAGCACGTAGGCGGCGCAGTTCGGCCTGCTGATCATCTTCGCGCTTGCGCTGGGTCCGGTATAGGCCGGGGATGTCTACTGGAGCGGGGGTAGTCCACTTACTGTAGTGCTTAGTCCACACATACAGGCTTTGTGTGGATACGCCCAGCCGAGCCGCAACCTCGGCAGCAGGGAGGTCGCATTGGGTCACTTGCTTGACCGCTTCGATTTTGAGTCCTCAGGGTAACACTGGTTGCTCATGGTACCTCCTAAAGGCCTCAATTATGAGGCCCGGAGGCCTCTAGGGAAGCGGGGCGATACAATATTCAATTCCGCTATATGTCCAGGCGACAGCTCAAGCTCCCGAGCTGAATCAGCGCCTAAAGAAATTGGCAAGTCCTGTAGCAAGCAGTAGAGAATGTTAAAAATAAGCGGGAATCACCTGTAGAGACATGGGAGCAGAACAGTGACGATGGCATACGAACGCACCCGTAGCGTCGTGCAGACACGGGAGTTTTTGCAGGCTCTGTCCAAAGATAAGAGCCTTCCTGAGAACATACGACGTCAGGCAGAAAATCTGCTTAGACACTACCCAACAGCAGAAGCCATCTGGTTAGCTGGTCGGGTGGAAGAGCGATCAAAGGAAGAACTCTCGCTGCTGGCAGACAAGCATGGCCCCATGCATCCAGTGCTAGTTAGCTGGCTGCTGAGTGACCCCATGTTCTGTGGCCGCGAGGTCGGCTCCATTAGTATCGTCCACGATTTTTGAGTTGTTAGTTCTGAGCGCTTTCTCGCCATATGCAGGTTGAGCTGATAGTCGCCACTGGGGCTAGCGTCGCCAATAAATGGGGGCTGACAACACAGGTTCCTGTTCGGTATGTATTCCTAACCACCGGACGTTCTAGGGTGCTTCAGGTTGGCAAGACCACGGTATCGATTCGGCATGCGCCTCGATGGCTGATGGCTCTTGGCGCTACTGGAGCGGGGGATGCCATTCGAGCATTGGATTGGCTGGGCAAGGCAAGCGTAGGTGATGCCGTTTCAAAGCTTCATAAACTACTACCCGAGAGCGAATGGCGGGCTCTAGTGTCAGCTCACCTCTCGTTGCCTGCCTGGATGGCGAAAGCCATCTGCGCTCGGTCGAATTGCACCTGAGCTCGCTTTGTCATGCTGGGCTAGCTGTCAGCTGTAGTCTGCTTACCGGCAGACCGACATCAGCTGGAATGGGGGAATTCAATGTGAAAGCCCGTGAGGCCAGCCGCTGAAGTACACCAAATGCGGCCTTTGTGAGCCTCGATTATGGATCGGGTGATGGCAAGCCCGAGCCCGGCATTGCTCGGGCTACCTTCGCGTCGAGCAGGATCTACCCGGTAAAAGCGGTCGAAGAGTTTCTCTAGATGCTCCGAACTGATTGTGTTCCCAGGGTTCTCGATGCTGAAGGTAGTTGAGTCCGCTGTCTGGCGGATCAGGACCGAAATTGTCTTTCCCGCCGGCGTGTAACGCAGCGCATTGGACAGCAAGTTGGACAGCGCTCGATCAAGCATCAGCCGATCTCCTAGCACTTGGCCTTTGCCTGTGAGCGATAGTTCAATGCCGCGCTCTTCGGCCAGGAGGTGGTAGTAGTCAAACAGTTTGAAGACTACGTCAGCCAGTTCGATCCTGGCCTGCTCTGGGATGATCAGGCCATTATCAGCCTTGGCCAAGAACAGCATGTCATCGATCATGCGAGACATGCGCTTCAATTCCTCCAGGTTCGAGTACAGATTCTCCTCGTAGGCATTGATATCGCGCTTCTTGCTTAGCACCACTTCAGTGTGGGTCATCAGGTTGCTGACGGGGGTGCGCAGTTCGTGTGCGATGTCAGCGGAGAAATTGGAGAGTCGAATGAAGGCCTCTTCAAGTCGGGCCAGCATCGCGTTGAAGGACAGTACCAACTGCTGAAGTTCCTGTGGCACCGGCTCAAGAGGAATCCGTTCCTGCAATGAACGGGCGGACATCCCGGTGGCCACACGAGTGACCTGTCGCAGCGGCCTGAGGCCACTGCGAGCAACCACCCAGCCAAGCGCTGCACTGACCAAGGCACTGATGACCAATCCAATCCAGAACCATCGCTGCAGCGTGTCGAAAAAGTGTGTGTGATTGGTAACATCGAGAATCAGCAGAGCTGTAAGCGGTTCGGGTTGGTCAGTCACAGAGATTTGAGCCGTCATGCCCCGGTACATGTGCTCGTCTTTCTGCCACTCCCACATGCTCTGCTCATCGGCACGCCTGAAGCGTTCCGGCACTTCGACTGCTCTGGGGTCGGAAAAGAGCACTGCGCCGTCGCTGGCCAGGATGGTTGCGGCCAGATCCTGATGCGCTCCCAGCAAGGCTCGCAACTGCGGTAACTCCTCGGAGAGGCTAGCTCCGCTGCGAGCGTTGTTGAGAATATGTTTGGCTGATTCGAGTTTTTCCACCAGGGCCTGCCGGTCCAGCATCTTGAAGTGGTGCTGGCTGAGCATGTTGAAGCTCAGCCCCGCTACTGTCAGGACGGCAATCACCGCGGACATGAACATCAAGCTCATGCGGGCGGTCAGCGAGAGGTGCTTCATATTCACTCCGGCGCATCCATCATGTACCCCATGCCGCGGGCGGTATGGATCAGCTTGAGATCGAAATCGTCATCGATCTTGGCGCGCAGCCGACGTACAGCGACCTCAATGACGTTGGTGTCGCTGTCGAAGTTCATGTCCCAAACCTGCGAAGCAATCAGCGATTTCGGGAGCACTTCGCCGCGCCGGCGCAGTAGCAGTTCCAGCAGTGAAAACTCCTTCGCCGTCAGGTCAATTCTTTTCCCACCCCGGACCGCGCGCCGCTTCATCAGATCGACTTCGAGATCGGCAATTTTCATGGTGGTTTGCGTGGGTGAGCCATTGCCTCGGCGCAGCAGCGTTCTGACCCTGGCCAGAAGCTCTGAGAAAGCAAATGGCTTGATCAGGTAGTCATCCGCGCCCAGTTCCAACCCTTTAACGCGATCCTCCACACCATCGCGTGCGGTCAGGAACAGCACTGGGACGTCTTTTCCGGCGGCGCGCACCATGCGCAGCACTTCCCAGCCGTCCAGCCCCGGCATCATCACATCCAGGATCAGCAGGTCATAGGGCTCGCTCAGCGCGTGCTGCAGGGCATCCGTACCTGTCATAACCCGGTCGACATTGAATCCCGCTTCGGTGAGGCCTTGCTGCAGATATGCACCGGTTTTGGGTTCATCTTCAGCTACCAGTAGTTTCATGCGAGCAGACTCCAAAAAACGGGTGGCCTGAGTTTGCAGGCAAACAGCGGCACCAACCAGAAGCTTACGAAAATGTAATCCTGGTTTCAGGTCGCTGACAGGGTGGCTTGTCTAGGGTGCAAGCATGAGCACTAGGTTGTGCTCTCGGCCCTCGACAGACCAAAAGCAGAGGTGCCGGCCTCAGTTTGCAATGATGGAGACTGCCCCATGAAATCGCTGAAACCTTTGCTTCTGGTTGGTTCGCTACTGCTGTCTTCTATGGCTTGGGCCGAAGGGGGCAGCGATCGAGTATTCGAGCGCATCCAGCAGATGCGCGACAAAGCAGAAGCTGTGCTGATCCAGGCGGAGAAGGCCCCAGCCAGCGAGCGGCATGTGCACATGCAGGAGCACATGAAAATGCTCGAAAACATTATGAGTCAGCTGCACGACGAACATCCTGCTCCGGGTATGTCGACCGAAGAGCATCTGGCCTGGATGGAAAAGCATGACAAGCTGGTAGACGACGTGCTGGGTCAAATGATTCGCGAGCACAAACTGATGATGGCCGACAAAGAGTGCCATAAGTAAGAGTTTCCCCATCTTCCAGGCCTTCCGTGATTGCTCCTTTGGCCTAGCGGCGCCTCAATGGCGCCGTGCTTTTTTCCAGCTGACGCAATTGTAGTTTTGGGGTCAGCGGCCTGGCAGCAAGCGTGGAATAGCATGAGATTTCCAGCCTACCTAGCGAGGTCTCACCATGAAACGCATCCCCCTTAAGCTGCTGATCAGCACGCTGTTCATCAGCACTGCTATTCCGGCAATTGCCGAGCCCAGTGGAAGTGACTTTGGGCAACAAGCCCAGGCGACGCCGGCGACTCGTACCATCTTGGTGAAGATGGACGACATCAACTACAGCCAGAAGACGATCAACGTAAAGCCCGGCGAGACCGTGCGCTTCGTTCTGAAGAACGAGGGCGCATTGATGCACGAGTTCAACATCGGGCACGCAGCGTTCCAACTGGAACACCAGCGCAAGATGGCAGCCTTGTTCAAGGACGGCACGCTGACACCGACCGGTATGGCCGAAAGCATTGTCTGGCATGAGCGTTATGGCACGGGAGACTCCAACCCTCCAGGCTATCCGGAAGTCATCAAAGCCAAGCATGACGACCCGAACGCGGTTCTCGTCGAGCCCGGCACAACTAAAGAGTTCGTGTGGACCTTCCCTCAGGCGGGCAGTTTGAGCTTCGCCTGTACATTGCCTGGGCATTACCAGGCGGGAATGGTCGGTGAGTTTGCTCTGCGTTAGTCCGGCACCGGTGCTACCCGTTGGCCGCGGGCTGGGTAGCACCGATCTGACGAACCTTACTGCGATGTAGTTTTCGCGTCAGCGTACCGCCAGTTGCACCTCATTAGCATCGGGACTCATCCCTCCTCAACACCTCAGAGGCACACCATGAAACTCAGACCCGCTTTCATAATCACCACCCTTGGTTTACTGCTCAGTGCTGCCAATGCGCTGGCCAGCCCGGGCCACAAGAAAGACAGTATCGGGCAACCGGGAGACAGTCAGGCAGTAGATCGCACCATCGAAGTCCGGATGGGGGACATCTTCTTTGAACCCAAGGCAATGGAAATCAAGGCGGGCGAGACGGTTCGCTTCGTACTGCTGAACGAGGGAGCCCTGCTGCACGAGTTCAACCTTGGCAAAGCGGCATCCCATGCTGCGCATCAGAAAGAGATGGCTGCGATGTTTCAGAACGGCACGCTGTCCCCGACTGCAGCGCATGACATGAGCAAAATGGACCACGCCATGGGCGGCATGAAGATGGTCGGCATGGAGCACGACGATCCCAACAGCGTTCTGGTCGAGCCAGGTGCACGCGAAGAGCTGATCTGGACCTTCTCCGACGCTACTGATCTGGAGTTCGCCTGCAATGTTCCTGGACATTATCAGTCGGGAATGGTCGGTAAGGTGACCGTACGCTGAACTCCATTGATACGCGTCAACTCTGCCTGGCTAGAGCAACCTATGCTGATTCTATGGTCATTGAACCGAGGCTATTGTCATGGATCACACGCACCACACTGGCACTACGGAACCACCTTTTTGGAAGAGCAAGATTGGCATCGCACTGATCATGCTGGCCGTAATCGGCATCTTCTATGTCGCGCGCGAGCATTACGGTCATCTTTCGCAGGCTTTGCCATACCTCATCCTGCTGCTATGCCCGCTGATGCATCTGTTTGGCCACAATCATGGCGGGCACTCCCACTCCAGCGGAGCCGCAGTTTCCAAGGACGAGGATAGGAAATAACTCGAATGCAAAAGACCTCCTGCCATCATGACCAGTGCCATGCACATCACTCGCACGGCCATCCAGAGAGCCCACGCGATCCGGTGTGTGGCATGGAGGTCAAATCTGATAGTCCTTACCAGGAGAACTTTGAGGGAAGGGCCTATCGGTTCTGCAGTACAAAATGCCAGGAGAAGTTCCAGGCAGCCCCTCATCAGTACATGAGCCATCAATCGCATGCCGGGCACCACCAGCATGCCGCTCGGCCAGAGTACTCAACTCAGGCAGGACTGGGGGCTGAATACACCTGCCCGATGCATCCCGAGATTCGCCAACCGAGCCCTGGCAACTGCCCGATCTGTGGGATGACGCTCGAACCCGTCATTCCAGAGCTGGAGGACGAAGAAAATCCGGAGCTGAAAGACTTTTCGCGACGGTTCTGGTGGACCCTGCCATTGACCGTCATCGTGACCGTGCTGGCGATGGCTGGTCATTCCTTGCAGCTGTTCCATGGAACATCCCAGAACTGGGTTGAGCTGGTTCTGGCAACGCCCGTGACGCTTTGGGGTGGCTGGGTATTTTTCACTCGCGGAATAGACTCCATCCGGCAACGCAGCCCTAATATGTGGACCCTGATCGGATTAGGAACTGCAGCCGCCTACCTCTACAGCGTGGCAGCCACCCTGGTGCCGCAGTGGTTCCCGGCGGCCTTCGTTCAGGATGGACGCATCGGCGTCTACTTCGAGGCCGCCGCGGTGATCATCTCGCTCACGCTGTTGGGCCAGATGCTCGAACTCAAAGCCCGCTCGCAGACCTCTGCCGCCATTAAGTCACTGCTGGGATTGGCCCCCAAGACTGCCCGGCGCATCAGGCCTGACGGCCAGGAAGAAGATATTCCGCTGACCCACGTCCATCAGGGTGACCACTTGCGTGTCCGGCCGGGCGAAAAAGTCCCGGTGGATGGCACCGTGCTGGAGGGCGAGAGCGCTGTCGACGAGTCGATGCTCACCGGCGAGCCGGTGCCCGTCACCAAGCGGGCAGGGGATACCCTCATCGGTGCCACCCTGAACACCCACGGCAGCCTGGTGATGGAAGCGCAGAAGGTGGGCGCCGAAACCATGTTGTCGCAGATCGTCCAGATGGTGGCTAAGGCCCAGCGTTCCAAGGCGCCCATGCAGCGTATGGCCGATGCCGTGGCAGGGTATTTCGTGGTGGGGGTGATCCTGATCGCGATCCTGACATTTTTTGGCTGGGGGGTGTTCGGGCCGGAATCAGGTTGGGTATTTGGCCTGATCAACGCTGTGGCCGTACTGATCATTGCCTGCCCATGCGCCCTGGGCTTGGCAACGCCGATGTCGGTCATGGTCGCGACCGGCAAGGCCGCCAGCAGCGGTGTGTTGTTCCGCGATGCCAGCGCTATCGAGAACCTCTGCAAAATCGACACCTTGATCGTCGACAAGACCGGGACACTGACGCAGGGGCGGCCGGCCTTTCATAGTGCAGAGGGAACCGGGCCGTTCGACTCGGTCGAGGTTCTGCGCTTGGCCGCAAGCCTGGACCAGGGCAGCGAGCATCCGCTGGCGCATGCCATTGTCGATCATGCGCGTGAACAGGGTCTTGCCCTGGTGAAACCGGAGACCTTCGAATCTGGCTCAGGTATTGGTGTACGCGGACAGGTCGATGGCCATCAACTGCAGCTTGGGAACACAGCGTTGATGGAGGAGGCGGGCGTCGATATTACTCCGCTGCGTAACCGTGCAGAGCAACTGCGCCTGGAGGGCATCAGCATCATCTATCTGGCCGTCGATGGTCGCCTGGCGGGTCTCCTGGCCGTTTCCGATCCAATCAAACCGACCTCCCAACAGGCTGTTGCTCAACTCCAGAACGCTGACGTGAAGGTCATCATGGCCACTGGCGATGGCCTCACCACAGCAAGAGCCGTGGCGAAGCAGTTAGGCATCGAGGAGGTGCATGGCGAGGTGAAACCGCAGGACAAGGAGAAATTAGTCGCCGAACTGCAGAGCTATGGCCGGCGTGTTGCCATGGCGGGCGACGGCATCAACGATGCGCCGGCCTTGGCCAGGGCCGACGTAGGCATCGCTATGGGCACGGGCACCGACGTGGCGATGAACAGCGCCCAAGTGACCCTGGTCAAGGGAGACCTGATGGGCATCCTGCGGGCGCGCACCTTGTCGGTGGCCACGGTGAAGAACATGAGGCAGAACCTTGCCTTTGCATTCCTCTACAACGCGATGGGAATCCCGCTAGCGGCCGGGCTGCTGTATCCGCTGACAGGACATCTTCTGTCGCCCTTGATCGCTGCTCTGGCAATGAGCGTCAGTTCAGCCTCGGTGGTTTTCAATGCGCTTAGGTTGAAAGCAACGGACGTTGGCTAGTTGTAACGGCTCGCGTTTGAAAACGGCCGGGCTCGCAATCGATGCAATTTCCAGCTCAGATTAACTGCGGCTGACGAAGCCCTCGGGCTCACATTAGCTGCGAGCGAGCTTGCATTCAGCCGCGCCGGCTTGCATTTAATCTCAATGGGCTCACGCTTTCTGCAACTGAACGCCCCTCGCTCAGACCGTCCAATAAACCAAGGTTTATTGGACTGTCCGTACCATTGATGTTCACTTGTAGAAAGTGAGCCCATCGCGATGGAATACAGGATCGGTTGGTCAGGCTTTCAATGCCAGGATTCGGCGCGCACCGTTCAATACGATGAGGCCAACGACCGTACCAATCACCAAGTCTGGGTAGGGAGAGCCCGTCCACGCAACCAGCGCGCCGGCGACGATAACGCCAATGTTCGCGAGCACATCGTTGGCCGAAAAAATCCAGCTCGCTTTCATGTGTGCACCGCCTTCGCGATGGCCATAGATCATCAAGAGACAGCTGGCGTTTGCGACGAGTGCAACTAAGCCAATCCCCATCATCAGCATCGACTCAGGTTCGCTGCCATAGTGGAAGCGTCTAGCCACCTCCACGAGTACGCCCAGTGCCAACAGGATCTGAAAGAAACCCGCCAGGTGCGCAGCGCGAACTTGCAGCTGTGCACTGCGGCCGACGGCAAAGAGAGCCAAGCCATAGACGGCAGCATCCGCAAACATGTCCAGCGAGTCGGCAATAAGGCCCGTCGACTGAGCGATCAACCCTGCGCCCATCTCGATAACAAACATGGCAGCGTTGATGCCGAGCAAAATTTTCAGGGTGCTCGCCTCTTTCGACGCCGCTAATTCCTCATCAGCGCGATTGGTCGAGGCTGCTTCCTGACTAGCTGGTTGAGTCCCCAGTAGCGCTGCCCCTAGACCCAGGGACTCCAGCTTGGTAGTGATTGGGTCAACCGCCCCGTCATGGAAAGCGAGTACCTGCCTGCTGCTCAGATCAAAGGACAACGAACGAAGCTCAGGCAAGCTATTCAGCGCGAGCCGAATCATTCGCTCTTCCGAAGGGCAATCCATCTTGGGTACAGAAAAATGGCTGACCCAGGCTCCTTCGGTCGAGGGCGCGCTCGCTGCTTCAGCAGGCGCTGACACTGAACCGCAGCCACAGGATTTTTCACACGAGCTCATGATCCGCCTCTCCTATCAGGTTCAATTCTGGCAATTGAAAACCATATAGCAGGTATAGGGTCAAGCCTGGATATACTGGCTGTTTATCGAGGAGCAGCCTATGCGCATTGGTCAACTTGCACAGCTGACGGGAGCGGACATTCAGACCATTCGTTTCTATGAGCGCCAGGGCCTGCTTGCATCGCCCAATCGCCAGGCAAATGGCTACCGAGCCTACGAAGCGGATCATGTGGAGAAACTGCTGTTCATCCGCCGTTGCCGGTCCTTTGGCATGTCGTTGGACGAAATTGGTGTTTTGCAGAGCGTTCAAGCACAGCCGCAGCAACCGTGCGCGGCGGTCAATACGCTGCTTGATAGCCATATCGCCCAGGTCAGGGCCCAGATCGCATCCTTGCAAGCCCTGGAAAACCAGTTGGTGACGTTACGCAGCTGCTGCGATGACGAACGACAAAGCCTGGACTGCGGAATACTTTCGGGTCTAGTGGAGGGAGGCAAACGGCTTCCATAAGGCGCGCTAGAAAAGTGCCATTCGCTTCTGCTCAAAGCGTAGAGCTTGACCCTATAGCGGCTACAGGGTGTTCACTTGCACGATCGGCCCAGAATCATGGCCTTCCAACTGCTGCGCAAGTGAGTTCCAGATGAATACCGCCCTCCGCAATGCCATCGATGAAGCCTTTTTCCAGGCAAGGACAGCACTCCGTGAAAAGGCGCCAACCGAGGCATTCCCCTGGCTCGAGCGCGCCCACATCTTGAGCCAGCACATGCCCGTCCTGCATGCGCGGAGCCATTGGTTGATGCTAAGGGCTGGCTGGCAGTTGCGCGACTACCGGGAAATGTTCGGCCAAGCACCACGGATCATCGCTGCCGTGTTGTTCTCGAAGATCTGGGTACCGCTCGGCAATACCGGACGCGCGAGGATCAGTGCATTCGCGCCGATGCCCGTCTCACCCGGATTGCAGCGACTGTTTCAGGGAGCGAAACAATGAAATCGCCACTTGGAATGGCGCACCGTATCACTCCCGGGCTCTGGTGGACGCTATCGCTAGCCGTTGCCCTGGCCGACCAGGCGATCAAATATGTAATTGAGGGTTCGCTCTCGGTCGGCGCCGTGGTTCCTCTGACCCCAGTCTTCAATCTGGTCCATTTCTGGAATACCGGCGCAGCGTTCAGCTTCCTAGCTGACGCGGGCGGTTGGCAGCGCTACTTCTTCATTCTCCTCGCACTGGTTGTTTCGATTGGGCTCGCGTTGCTCTTGCGTAAGCCCAGGGCCAAGCTCGAAGCGCTGGGCTATAGCCTCATACTGGGAGGGGCAGTGGGGAATCTGATCGATCGCAGCTTCCGAGGCCATGTGATCGACTATCTGGATTTTTTCTGGCAATCCTGGCATTGGCCTGCATTCAACTTGGCGGACATCGGCATCGTGGGCGGTGCCGCCATGTTGCTCCTGAGCAGTGTGCTGAGTCCCAGCGCGGAACTGGACCGGGGCAGATAATGCGAAGCTCGGATGCCGCAGAAGTGGCTCGCTGGTCAGGCCATGCCTGGGTCGGCCCCGGTATCGGCGTCTTTCTCGGCCATGCCGCCCACCAGGATTGGCACCATCATCAAGCACATCAAATTGCAGTGGGGCTCGACGCCGCGATAACGGTTGAAACGCCGTTGGGTGGGCAATCTGGGGCTGCCATCTTGATTCCGGCAGGCTTGAAGCACCGGCTCAGTGCTGGGCAGGTCCTGTCGATCTACCTGGATGTGCTGTCCGATGAGGCGCGTGCCTTGCGGGTGAGCGGAGCCGTGAGGCTGATGGAGATCGTAGCGGCCGATATTGCTGCGATGGTCGAGGCACTGAGGGCGTCGGGGCATTCGCCTGTCCAGTTGCAGGCGCAGGTACGTCGGCTGTTGCGGCTTGCCGATCCACCAATCCCTGATCCGCGCTTGACCAAGGTCACCGCAGCGCTGCGCGAAGGCCAAATGGGGCGTGAGGCAATGGCCGCGTTGGTGCATTTGTCACCCACGCGTTTTTCCCATTGGTTCGTGGAGCAAACCGGCCTGCCGTTGCGCAGCTATGTCAAATGGCTGCGCCTCACCCAAGCCCTGCAACACCTGGCCAAAGGGGGACGGCTGACCGAAGCCGCGCATGCGGCGGGTTTTTCCGACTCGGCGCATTTCTCCCGGACATTCAGGGCGCTGCTGGGCATCGATCCGTCCTCCGCCCTGGCTGCGGTCGATCTCCAGAAGTCATAGCTCTTTCGTTCAAGTCGAACGTCGTCCTCTGCACCTACCGTGAAGGCTCTCTACATAGGAGCTGAGCGATGTCCACTTCTCTTCGATTCGCCCTACGCTGGTTGAGCTATCCGCTCGTGTTTGGTGGCAGCGCCGCCTTCATGGTCTGGGCCTTGTACGCCGGGGTGCCGTACTGGCCCAGCACACCCTTGGTAGCCGCAGTCGGTCTATTGGCCGTCGCGGGGCTGGAGCGTATCCAGCCTTTCCGGGAGGGCTGGCTGGAGGATCACCAGGACACCCTGACCGACCTGGTGCATATGCTGGTGAATCTTTCCGTCATCCAGTTCACCGCCGAAATCCTGGCCAGGCTGGGCGATGCAGTGCCGGCTACAGTTCGTCTCTTCCCAGTCGAGAGTCCACTTTGGGTTCAGCTGCTGCTGGTCGCCGTCGTGCTCGATCTGAGCCTGTATGCCATGCACCGCATCAGCCACCACGTACCCTGGCTGTGGCGTTTTCACATGATTCACCACAGCGCCGAGCGCTTGTACTGGATGAATGGGGAGCGCCGGCATCCCCTACATGCGATGCTCATGGCTGGCCCGGGATTGGTGCTGCTGTTTGCATCCGGCGCGCCTTCGGCAGTGGTTGCCACCTGGTTCGGCATTCTGACCGTTCACTTGGGCTTTCAGCACTCGAACCTGGATTACCGGCTGGGTTGGCTGCGCCATGTCATCGGGGTGGCTGAAATTCATCGTTGGCACCACAAGCGCGACTTCGAAGATGCCCAGGTGAACTTCGGCGAATTTCTGATGGTGTGGGATCGGCTATTCGGGACGTTCTACGACAGTACAGGAAAGCAGGGCGACGCCAATGTCGGCTTGCGTGAGAGGGACTATCCCAAGGGTTACCTTGGTCAGTTGACCGAACCCTTTGGGCGAGACCGAGCCCGCACATAGCGTAGTGGGCCTCAAAGCTGTAGGCCCCATGTGTTTGCCTGGAATGATCTGGCTCGTGGGCGGAAGAGACTAGATGTTCCCGCATGCCAAGCAGACATGCGCTCTAACGAGGCAATCGATTCACTACCTATAAGCCCCGTCATTTGCAATTAATGCTGGTTGGTAGCCATGGAATGCAGGTCAGCGCGGATAAATGCAGGTTCATTCGCAGCTAATACTGGTTTGCCGGGCCGGTCAGTCGCAGTTAATTCCGGTCGAAAATCGTATTGATTGCAGGTCGGGACGTTTTCGTTTGCAAGCCGTTACAAGTAGGAGACTGACAGTCGTTACCCCATGAGGATTCTCCGTGGCCCGCATTCGCCGACTGCAAATTAGCAACTTCCGGTCTATCCAGGCGCTCGACTGGGTGCCGGCCCCCGGAATTAACTGCCTCATTGGTCCGGGTGACAGTGGGAAGTCCAGCATCCTGGACGCGATTGACCTTTGCGTCGGCGCCCGCCGAGGCGGCACGTTCGGCGACATGGACTTCTTCGCATTAAACGTCGATGTACCCATCACCATCAGCGTGGCGCTTGGCGATTTGCCGGTATCGCTGATGGATATCGATGTCTACGGCGAGTTCTTGCGTGGATTCCATCCCGGTACGGGGGAAGTCGAAGACGAACCGCGAGCGGGGCTGGAGACCGTCATCACCTTGCGTCTGCAAGTTGGTGCCGATTTGGAGCCTGTTTGGACACTTTTCTCCGAGCGCGCGGAGCAGCAGCAACTTGAACGCACTCTTCCCTGGAAAGAACGAGCGGCACTAGCGCCCGCCCGTATCGGCAGCTTTGCGAGCTCGAACCTGTCGTGGAGTCGTGGCTCAGTGCTCAATCGACTTACCGATGAGCGCGCCGAGCTTGGTGCTGAACTGGCGCGCGCCGCTAGGCAAGCAAGAGCGAACTTTGGCAATCAAGCAGCCGAACATCTGACCCAGACGCTTGAGGTCGTGCAACGCACAGCACAGCATCTTGGCGTTTCGGTCGGGGCTATGCCTCAGGCGCTCCTTGACGCACATTCTGTGTCGATTGGCGAGGGGGCGATCGCGCTGCACAGTGAAACAGGTATTCCGCTGCGCTCCCTTGGCACGGGCTCGTCACGCTTGCTAGTGGCAGGGCTTCAAAGGGCTGCGGCCAGCGCCGCGCCAATTGCCCTGGTTGATGAGGTGGAATACGGGCTTGAACCTCATCGGCTCATGCGATTCCTGGACTCGCTGGGTGCAAAGGACGCTGCCGCTCCGTTGCAAGTGTTCATGACGACGCACTCGCCGGTCGCGCTGCGCGAGCTGTCCGGCAGCCAGTTATTCGTTGTTCGGTCAGCACCTCAGCGCCACAGTGTTATGCCAGCTGGGGAAGCCAACGAGGTACAAAGTACCCTTCGGAAGGACCCCGAAGCATTCCTCGCCAAATCCATCATCGTTTGCGAGGGGGCCAGCGAGGTTGGCTTCGCGCGTGGCCTTGACCAATGGTGGGTCAGTCTTGGCGCTACCTCATTCTTGGCCCATGGCGGCGCGTATGTGGACGCCGGCGGGGGAAGCCCCGATAACAGTCTTATCCGGGGAACAGCACTTCTGAACTTGGGTTACCGCGTGATGGTTTTTGTAGATGCCGACAAGCCTTCGACCGCGGGGCTCGCTGAAGCATTCTTGGCCGCCGGCGGGCAAATTCTTACATGGCGACCAGGTCTCACTCTGGAGGACGAGATCTTCCGCCATCTCAGTGACCAAGCACTCGATGCACTTCTGGCGAAAGCCGAAACAATAGTGGGTGCAGAGCTGATGAACGCACACATTCAGACGAAGTCCCAAGGCCGCGTGACGCTGAACGATATCCGAGCCGAGCGACTCGTGGATGGGTACTCACCTGAGAGACGAGAGCTGCTGGGAACCGCATCCCGTATCCGCAACAGCGGCTGGTTCAAGTCGCTGACAACCTATCAGGAGGTTGCAAGGGACATCGTCGGTCCGTCTTTACAGAACGCCGAACCGGGCTTCATGGCAGTCACGAATCAGCTCTGGACGTTTACAAGTGCCCCCTGAGATTGATCTTTTCGCTATCGAGCGTGGCTCCATAACGGCCCCCGCAGGTTGTGGAAAAACGCAATTGATTGCCGAGACGCTCATCGCGCATAGGCAGAGCAAACCCATCCTCGTCTTGACACATACGAACGCCGGCGTTGCGGCCATACGGGCGCGCCTGAGACGAGCCGGTGTTCCTAACTCCGCATATCGAGTCTCCACCATTGACGGATTCTCGATGCGCCTGATCGCTAAGTTCCCAGCGCGAAGCGGCCATAACCCGCAGATCCTACAGCTGCATCAACCCAATACTGACTACCCGGCAATTCGGGAGGCCGCCATGCAGTTGTTGCAGGCCGGTCACCTCGCTCAGCCCCTTCGCGCCACCTATGCACGGTTGCTTGTCGACGAGTACCAAGACTGCAACGTCGTCCAGCACGCCATCGTGTCTGGTTTGGCCCAGGTGCTTCCGACCTGCGTGCTCGGTGACCCGATGCAAGCCATCTTCGACTTTCGTGGCAATCGACTGGTGCATTGGGCGAATGAGGTGCAACCCCTGTTTCCCGCAGCGGGAGAGTTGAGGATACCGTGGCGCTGGCGGCTGGCTGGAGCTGAGAACCTCGGGCAGTGGCTGCTCGCCATAAGGCAACAACTTCAAGCTGGTCAGCCGGTGGATCTGCGCACGGCTCCAGCAGAAGTGCGTTGGGTGCAGCTAAACGCCGGAACCGAAGTTCAGCAGCGACTGGTGGCCGCGAGAACCGAAGCTCCCAACGCTCAGGGTAGCGTCCTCATCATCGGGGACTCCATCAACGTGCAAGGTCGCCATCAGCTCACGAGCCAGACACCCGGTGCCATGGCCGTAGAAGCCGTCGACCTGAGAGATCTCGTCAACTTCGCCAGGAACTTTGACTTGCAGGGTGCCAATGCTCTGGCACAACTTGTGGAGTTTGCTTCCAGCGTAATGACGGGGGTAGGTGCAGCAAACCTGCGAACGCGCGTGGAGTCGCTGCGTGCAGGAAGGGCCCGAACGCCTCCGACCGCGGCCGAGGCTGCGGCGATCGATTTCGTAGCAGCGCCAACATTGGGGCAAGCGCTCCGTGTGATCGATACGCTCGCTGAGCAGCACGGGGCACGTGTATACCGACCGGAGGTTCTGTACTGCTGCCGGTCTGCAATGCAAGCGGTGGTGGGAGGTGCTGCCGACTTTCTGAGTGCAGCCATTCAAGCGCGAGAGCGCAATAGACACCTTGCCCGACCGATCGCAAGACGCTCTGTAGGCAGCACATTACTTCTCAAGGGGCTCGAGGCGGATGTCTCGGTTGTCCTGCATCCTGAGCTTATGACCCCCCAGAATCTATACGTCGCACTGACGAGGGGCGCAAGGCATGTCGTGGTGTGTTCACCAACCCCCATCCTTACGCCCGTGGTAAACGGCTGATCCTTTTGTAGCGCTTACGGGCTTGACCTTGCCATCGTGTCAAGGTCGATGCTGTCCGTGCGGTAACTTGAGCCGCGGACGAAATGAGGTGAAAGACATGTTTAGTCTGAGTGTTGCGGGGATGGGCTGTGGCAGTTGCGTGAGCAAAATCACGAAGGCCATTCAAGCTCTGGATCAGGATGCACGAGTAGAAGTGGATCGAGCGGCCGGCAAGGTCACCGTTGAGAGCACAGAAAGTGCCGAATCGATCCGCGAACTCATCCAGGAGCTTGGCTATTCGGCCCAGGTCAGCGCTTGAGCGCTGACCTGCTATCCCACTAAATATCCAGTTCTGAGAGCTCTTTTAGCCCTGGGATACTGGTGATCTCGTTGGTCATACCTTCTGAACCATCTCGGCCGCGAAGCCAGTTTGAGTGATCGCCTGGCTCGCGCATTTCCAGCGTGTCATAGGAGTACCGCTTGCGCTTGAACAGGCTTTTCAATGCAGCGAACTCGTGGCTTTTTTCGTCTTCTATGCCGACGACTTCTCCTGCAAGCCGCTCCCAGTGACCAACGCCGTCGGCCAGCATTGCCTGATAGGTCTCCGGGTCAAGCAAGGCTTGCTGTTTGAAATGAATGATGCGGTGAGTCATAGAAGCGCTCGGAGTGGCCAAAGAGAGAGCGCTAGCCTAAAGGTTCCGGGTCATTCGTGTAATAGCTGGCCGCGCTTTAGCAAACCGTCGTTGACCCACAACTTCAACCAGGTCGCGGCTTGCAAGGGAGCTTGCTCGCCATGCGTGGCGCTCAACGACTCGCAGAGTTCAGCGAACGATCCGCCCTCGATGAGAAACTGCAATGCCGAAGCCTCCGCTGGCTCCAGGCTCCGGTACTGGCAGACGAGTTCATGACGCCAAACAAGACAGGCTAGGTTCGTTGGCAGGCGGGTAATATCAGGCAGCAAGCTGCCGGACTTGGCGGCTTTCCACAACTCCAGCGTGTTGTACTGCAGCTGCAACCACCGGGCAGATGCAGTCAGGGAAACCCTGAGTGAAATCCAGTCTTCAGCCGAAAAATCACTGATGGCCTGCAGTGAAAGCACTTCGACGTCCTGAGCATCGAAAGCCAGTGTAAAAGCCCACTCAAGCTCCGCGAGTTCGCGCATCGGCGATAGTTGGGGTTCTTCGACGTAGCTGCTAATGAACTCGGGCAGCTTCTCGCCCAGCCAGCGAATGCTGAAATGTCGTGGTGGCCAGGCGGCCAAGTAGGCCAGTGCGAGCTGCTCGAATGATTCGTTGCCGATCCAGTGAAGCAGGGCAGGGAAGTCTTCTCGCAAGACCGCAAGCAGGCGCGAACGGTAAGCGTTGTGGTAGATCTGCAGGCCTTCGAGAGCACTCAGCGCTGTGCTACCTCGGGTCTGCTCCAAAAGCTCGTTGGAGGGCAGGGCACTGTCACCTGTCAGGTAAGTTTCAAATGCAGTCTGTAGGGCGATCAGGCTCAAGGGGTGGCCCCCGATATCACAGATTTGGCGATAGCACGGGCATGTGCTAATTCGGACAACAGCTCTTCCAGCGGCGGAAACTGGTCATCCCGCTCGATCAAGGTCGATGTCGGGCCCAAGTAGCTCAAAGTCTTGCTGTAGAGAGACCAAACCGGATCAGCGATGGGCTGGTCATGGGTGTCGATGAGGTACTGCCCGTAATCGCTGTGCCCGGCCAGATGAATTTGACGAATCCGCTCGTGCGGCAATTCCAAGATGAACTGCCATGGGTCGAAATCCTGATTTCGTGCGCTGACGTAGACGTTGTTCACGTCAAGGAGCAATTCGCAACCGGTCAGGAAACTCAGTTCCGAGAGAAACTGCGATTCGCTCATGCTGGACGTCTTCCACTGCACGTAAGAAGAAACGTTCTCCAGCACAATGGGACGTTCCAGAACATCCTGCACTAGACGCACCCGCGCGGCGACATGCAGCAGGCTTTCTTGGGTAAACGGCAGCGGCAGCAGGTCGTGGAGTTGATGGGCGTTGCCGCGACTCCAGCACAAGTGGTCGGAAACCCACTGGGGCTGTATCCGGTCCGCCAGTTGCTTGAGCTGTCGTAGGTAGCCCATGTCCAGGTTATGCGAACCGCCGATCGACAGCGATACTCCGTGCATCACCAACGGGTATTGCTCGCCAATCGCATCGAGAAAGTAGAGGGCCTTGCCACCGCCCACCAGGTAATTCTCGGAAATGATCTCAAACCAGTCGACCGCAGGTCGCTGTTCAAGAATCTGCTGGTAATACTCTCTGCGAAGGCCAAGACCGAAACCCAGTGTTTTGCGCTTACTCATTCAAGACTCCAGCAGGGGAGTGGCAGGCACTCCCCGCAACGGCATTATTCGCTGGTCTTGCCACCGGCCTCATCGCACTTGGCCTGAGTCATCAGCTTGAAGCCCTGGCCTTTGCATTCTCCCTGGCCTTTGCAGGCATTTTTGGCGGTCATGCAGTCGTTCTGGCCCTTGCAACCGTTGACGCCGAAGCACTTCACTTCAGCTGCTTTGGTGTCCTGGGCGGCCTGGACAGGCAGGGTAGCAAACAGGCTGGCGGCCACGAGAGCCAGAGCGGCACCGGTAGCGACGTTGGATTTATTCGACATAGTGACAATCTCTCTTAATTGTTGGTGGTCTTATCCGCGGGTGCGAATGACCCTGAGTAGCTTAGGCATCGCTGCCGAGCATGCCCTCTCAAGAAATTCGCAAGGCTTTATGAGGGCATGAAAGACAGTACCGAGCCTTCTGGATGGGCTACAAGAAAGAAATAGCAACCTGACAGAACTGTAATGTTCGGCTCAGGTTGCTGACAGGCCCTCTTAGTTAACGTGACATCGAGCCTAAAGCTCGGCCTCTGCAGTTGCAGGGACCACTTAACTTACGAGGAATACCCAAAATGAAATCGATCAAAGCTCTGCTTGTAGTTACTGCTCTGAGCATCTCCAGCTTGGCAATGGCTGAAGGTGGTGCTGACCGAACCTTCGCGCGCATGGAGCAGGCACGCCAGACGTCTCTGGAGGCCTACCGGGTGGCCCAGCAGCAGAAAGTTGAGGCTCCTGTAGCCAGCAGTCCAACCGAGCAAGCAGAGCACACCAACTGCTGAAGTCATCTACCTTACAGAAATGTAATCACCCGGATGGTTGGGATATGGCAGTTTCATACTGCTCATCGTCGGTAAGGCTTGTGCAATGCACCGACGTGGAAAGTTGAGGGGTAAATCCCCGACATTGAAGCAGCCATGAACCCGAGACCGGGCACACCATCACCGGCTCATTTGACGGATTGGACAAAACGGCATGCAAAGCAAAACCACAAGGCGCACCTTCGTCAAAGGCCTGGCAGCCACCGGTATTATCGGCGGACTTGGCCTGTGGCGCACGCCGGTCTGGGCGGTGAACAGCCCCGGCCAGCCCAACGTACTGACTGGTAACGAATTCGACCTATTCATCGGTGAAACCCCGGTGAACATCACCGGCGCAGCGCGCACGGCCATGACCATCAACGGCTCGCTCCCTGGGCCGATTCTTCGTTGGCGCGAAGGCGATACCGTCACATTGCGCGTGCGCAACCGCCTCAAGGAGGACACCTCCATCCATTGGCACGGCATCATCCTGCCGGCGAACATGGATGGTGTTCCTGGCCTGAGCTTCCATGGCATCGCCCCTGACGGCATGTATGAGTACAAGTTCAAGGTCAACCAGAACGGTACCTACTGGTATCACAGTCACTCGGGGCTGCAGGAGCAGGTCGGCGTATACGGCGCGCTGGTCATCGATGCCAAGGAGCCCGAGCCCTTCAGTTACGACCGTGATTACGTCGTGTTGCTGAGCGACTGGACGGATGAAAATCCAACGCGGGTACTGGCCAAGCTCAAGAAACAGTCGGACTACTACAACCAG
>NZ_FOJP01000013.1 GCF_900111835.1 Metapseudomonas otitidis | reverse complement strand
ACCAACGCCTGCACGTGCAGCACGGGGCAACCTGCTCGATGACCGATGGTTACGACTGTTACCAGAATGCGCTGGCTGAGCGCGTCAACGGCATTCTGAAGAACGAGTTGCTGGAGCACCCTCCCGCCGACCTCGGACAGGCGCGCCGTATGGTGCGCGAAGCCGTCGATATCTATAACCGGGAGCGGCCTCACCTGGCCCTGAAATACAAAACGCCCGATGCGGTGCATCGGGCGTTTTGAGGTCTGGCGCTTGGCCTGAAAGGTGTAAACCTATTTCAGGACTAGACATGGCGGTGGGTCCTCAGAGGCTGAGCCGCATGGACAGATCCACCGCTCGGACATCCTTGGTCAGGGTGCCGATGGAGATGTAGTCGACTCCCGTCTCGGCGATGGTGCGCAGTGTGGTGTCGTTGATGCCGCCGGAGGCTTCCAGCTTGGCGCGGCCGGCGGTGAGGGTGACGGCGGTGCGCATGTCGTCGAGGCTCAGCTCGTCCAGCATGATGATGTCGGCACCGGCATCCAGCGCCTGTTGCAGTTCGTCCAGGTTTTCCACCTCCACTTCAACCGGCTTGCCGGGTGCGATGCGGTGTGCGGCGTTGATGGCCTGGGTGATTCCGCCGCAGGCGGCGATGTGGTTTTCCTTGATCAGGAACGCGTCGTACAGGCCGATCCGATGGTTATGCCCGCCGCCGCAGGTGACGGCGTACTTCTGCGCAAGGCGCAGGCCGGGCAGGGTCTTGCGGGTGTCCAGCAGCTTCACCGAGGTGCCTTTCACCAGGTCCACATAGTGAGCGACGCGGGTGGCGACGCCGGAGAGGCATTGGAGGAAGTTCAGTGCGCTGCGTTCGCCGCTGAGCAATGCCCGCGCCGGGCCTTCCAGGTGGAAGAGGGGCTGGTTGGGCTGGGCGCGATCACCGTCCGCCACCTGCCAGTGCACGGCCACGCGAGGGTCGAGTTGGCGGAACACCGCGTCGACCCACGCGGTCCCAGCAATCACAGCGGCTTCGCGGGTGATCACTGTGGCATGGGCGAGGCGTTCCTCGGGGATGAGCTGGGCGGTGATGTCGCCGCTGCCGATGTCCTCGGTCAGTGCGCGTCGTACGTTGGCTTCGATTTCCGCGCTCAGGTCGGCAAGGGTCAGGTTGGGCATGGGAGGCTCCGCTGCGAGATGGCGCGATTATAGAGGCCGGCGGACCGCCGGTGCAGCGGCGGTGGTAACGGTCGCTGGCTTTCTGCTAGATATTCAGAACGGCATCGGCTGTCAGCCGCATGCCTACAAGGGTTGGGTTCTGTGTGACATGCGTCATAACTGCAGGAAGTGTCCCCTTGGTTGCGGAACGAGTATCCCTATAATGAGTCTGAATTTCTCTATTTGACGCCAGAGGCTTGACGTTGAAGTGATCCTTCGACGTAGCTGAGCAGTCCGAATCCCCTGTCCCAGGTGGTCGGCTGCGGGAGACTCGCTATGCAGACCGACGCGAACGTGGTGCCTCTCAAGGGCGCCTCCGAGCAAACGCCAACTTCGCCGGTAGGAAGGCTGCCCGTGGCACTCATCCAGGTGCGCGACAAGGCTGCACAACAGCTCAAGCAAGCGCTGCAGGCGCTGTTCGACAACGCGGACGACACCCTCTTCCAGATGGCCGACCGCGCGACCAGCAACGCCGAGCAGAATGCATTCTTCGAAGCCATGCGCGACCTGCGCCTCAAGCGCAAGAGCATCGAGCGTGGCTTCCTGCAAAAGGTCTTCGAGACCTTCTCCAACCTCAATCAGTACGAGATCGGCCGCGCGCCGCAGCTCGACGCGGTGTCGTTCGAGAGCCTGAGCCTGGTCCAGAACGACGACCTCGAAGAGTCCGTCGCCCAGGACACCATGGTGTCCAAGGTGATGAGCCGTGATGCCGTGGCCCTCGGCCACCTCACCACCCGCATCAATACCCTCGTCAGCAAGAAGATCGACGACCGCACCAACCCGCTCGGCCCGCGCGCCCTGTGCGAGGCCTTCCTCGACGCCTGCCGCAGCCTGGGTGTGGAGATCAAGGTCAAGCTGATCATCTTCAAGCTGTTCGACAAGTACGTGCTGACCGAACTGGACCAGCTCTACGCCGAAGCCAACCAGTTGCTGATAACCGCCGGCGTGTTGCCGGAGCTGAAGTCCGCGCCACCGGCTCGCCGTCCCCAGGGCCGCACTCCGGGTGCCGCGCGTTCCGCCGCTGCTGGCGGGGATGCCGCCGGTGTCGTCGCCGACATGGCCAGCGAAGAGGTCCAGGAAGTCTTCGGCGCCCTGCAGGCCCTGCTCTCCGAAGTGCGTGGCAGCGGGCTGCCCCGCCGTGAGGTGCCGGCCGATGCCGTGCCCATCACCAGCAACGACCTCATGCGCCTGCTGTCGCACCTGCAGCAGCACCTGTCCGCCCAGAAGGTGGACGATATCGACGTCCGCTTCCAGCTGGACAGCCTGCTCACCCGCGCCAGTGCCAAGAGCGGCCGTTCCCGTGTGGTCGGCCAGGTGGATGACGATGTCATCAACCTGGTGTCGATGCTCTTCGAATTCATCCTCGACGACCGTTCCCTGCCGGATTCGCTCAAGGCCCTCATCGGCCGCCTGCAGATCCCGATGCTCAAGGTCGCCGTGCTGGACAAGACCTTCTTCAGCCGTGGCAGCCACCCGGCGCGCCGCCTGCTCAACGAGATCGCCTCGGCCGCCATGGGCTGGAGCGAGCAGGACGACCTCCAGCGCGACGTGCTCTATCAGCGCATCGAACAGGTGGTGCTGCGCCTGCTGAATGACTTTGTCGACGATCCGGGCATCTTCTCCGACCTGCTGTCCGACTTCCTCGCCTACACCGGCGACGAGCGCCGCCGCAGCGAGCTGCTGGAACAGCGCACCCGTGACGCCGAAGAAGGCCGCGCCAAGGCCGAGCTGGCTCGCCAGCAGGTGGAGCAGGCCCTCAACGAGCGCCTGCTGGGCCGTACCCTGCCCGAAGTGGTAGTGCGCCTGCTGCAGGAAGCCTGGAGCAAGGTGATGCTGCTCACCTGCCTCAAGCACGGTGCCGAGTCCGAGGAGTGGCGCGCCACCCTGGCCACCATGGACGACCTGATCTGGAGCGTGGAGCCCCACGAGGCGCCCGAGGCCCGCATGCGCCTGCTGGAGCTGGTGCCCGGCCTGCTCAAGTCGCTGCGCGAAGGGCTGACCAGCGCCGCCTTCGACCCGTTCTCCACCAGCGAATTCTTCAGCCAGCTGGAATCCCTGCACGTCCAGGCCTTCCAGCGCTTCAAGCGCCCCGAGCCGGAGCCGGCGGTGGCCGACGTCGCCGAGCCCGATGCGCCGATCGCCGCAGATGCCGCCCTGGTCGTGGACCTGCCCGAACTGGAGCTGGAAGCCGCTGCAGAAGCACCGGCCATGGTCGAGGTGGTGGAAGAGATCATCCTGCTGGCACCCGGCGAAAGCCGCGCGCCCGAGCCGGAAGCCTCCCTGCCCGAGGGCGACGAGGCCCTGGACCAGGTGGACAACCTGCGTGTCGGCAGCTGGGTCGAGTTCCAGGAAGATGAGGACCACAAGGTCCGCTGCAAGCTGGCGGCGATCATCAAGCCCACCGGCAAGTACATCTTCGTCAACCGCACCGGCATGAAGGTGCTGGAGAAGACCCGCATGGGCCTGGCCGTGGAGTTCCGCCGTGGCGCCATCCGCCTGCTGGACGACGCCCTGCTGTTCGACCGGGCCCTGGAATCGGTGATCGGCAACCTGCGCAAGCTCAAGGGCGCCTGATCCAGGCGCTTCACCCAGGACGCCCGGCCCCGGCCGGGCGTCTGCGTTTCCGGGCCTTGGCCCGGGCAGCAGGCTGCTCTAGAGTGTCGGCGGATCAAGGAGCCGCCATGCAACCGGACATCGCCACCGGCTGGTGTGAAGACGCCCGCCATTGCCCCTCGCCCAACTTCAATGCCCGTCCGCACGGGGAGATCTCCCTGCTGGTCATCCACAACATCAGCCTGCCCCCGGGCCAGTTCGGCACCGGCAAGGTGGTGGAGTTCTTCCAGAACCGCCTCGACGCCGACGAGCATCCCTACTTCGCCGGCATCGCCGACATGCAGGTGTCCGCACACTTCCTCATCGAGCGCGACGGCCGGGTGACCCAGTTCGTCTCCTGCCTCGACCGCGCCTGGCATGCCGGCAAGTCCTCTTTCGAAGGTCGCGAGAACTGCAACGACTTTTCCCTGGGCATCGAACTGGAAGGCACCGACGACCTGCCCTACAGCGATGCCCAGTACGACGCCCTGGGCCGCCTGGCCCGTGGTTTGCTGCGTGCCTACCCCGCCATAACCCCCGAGCGGGTCTGCGGCCACAGCGACATCGCCCCCGTGCGCAAGACCGACCCGGGGCCCGCTTTCGACTGGGCGCGGTTGCGCGCCAGCCTGCTGCATAAGGAGATGACCCCATGAGCTTCCTGGTACTGCTGCTGGTGCTGTGGATCGAGAAACTCTCCAACTGGCGCCAGCGCCTGCAACGGGACAGTGCCTGGCTGCGGCAGCTGGATGGCGCCGCCGCCAGCCGCCCCCTGGTGGGGCGGCCCTGGCTGGCGCTGGGGATCTGGGTGGTGCTGCCGCTGGTGGCGCTGGCCCTGGTGCTGACCCTGCTGCAGCCCCTGGCCTATGGCTGGCTGGCGCTTCCGGTGCACCTGCTGGTGGTGGTCTTCGCCCTTGGCCGTGGCGATGTCCAGGCCGACCTCGGCTCCTTCCGTGACGCCTGGCGCCGGGGCGATACCCAGGGTGCCCTGCATGTCGCCGAGCGCGATCTGGGCCTGCGGGTGGAGGAGGGCGACGACCTGCTGATGCGGGTGCAGGAGCATCTGGTCTGGCAGGCCTACCAGAGCTTCTTCGCGGTGATCTTCTGGTACTTCCTGCTGGGCCCGGTGGCGGCCCTGGCCTACCGCCTGCTGGCCCTGGCCGAGGAGCGCGCCGCGTCCCCCGCCATCCGCGAGCAGGCCCGCCAGGTGCGGCATGCCTTCGACTGGGTACCGGTGCGGGTACTGGCGGCCAGCTTCTCCCTGGTGGGCAACTTCGTTGCCGTCAGCCGCGTGCTGCTGCACGAGCTGCTCAACTGGGAGATGCCCGCTGAGCGTTTTGTGGTGATCGCCGGGCGTGCTGCCGGCGAGCTGCCCGAGTCCAGCGCGGGCGAGGAGGGCGTGGCCAGCCTGGACGCCCTGTGGCACTTGCTGGTCCGTTCCGCCGTGCTCTGGTACGCGGGTTTCGCCCTGTGGACGCTGTTCTTCTGACGGCGCCTTTCGCGTTGATCTGTAGCCGTTCTTAACCTTAAGTTACAGAAACCCTCGCCGATATCAGGTACACAGGGCCTGCGTCGAGCGAGGGTCTTTTGTGATATCCGTCACTTTTATCGCCGGGCATAGGACGCCCTGATCGGTCTGCCGCAGGTCGGGCGATAGGGGACGGCATGCTGTCACCGTGCCATCCTGATTCCGTCCAAGACGCCGCATAACAATAAATAAGCAAGCCAGGAGACGTCGTGTGAAGACTCTGCTGTATCCGGCCATCGCGCTGATGAATCGCCTCAGCTTCGGCATGAAGTTCAGTCTGATCAGCGTGCTGTTCTTCCTGCCGATGATCGTCACCAACTACTTCCTCGTTCGCGAGTCCTACGAGCAGTTCGTCAGCACCCGCAACGAACTGCAGAGTCTGGACCTGCTGCACGCCAGCCAGGGCCTGCGGCGCAACCTGGAAAGCCTCAACGACCTGGTGCTGATCAACTCCCTGATCGGCCAGTCCGGCCAGGCGGGCGACCTCGACAGCCGCGTCACCCGCGTCGAACAGGACGTGCTCGCGGCCCTCAAGGCGCTGCAGCCGGTCACCACCGACGCCGAGCAGGTCACCGAGTTCAACGCCAAGCGCGACGAAATGCTCAACGCCCTCCAGGCCGCGCAGAAGGAAACCTCCCTGCAGAGCAAGAGCGCGATGATCGAGAAGCTCCTCGGCAATGCCCAGGTCTTCATCAAGCTGGTCGCCAGCCAGGCCGGCCTCAGCCAGGACAGCCAGCGCGATGTGCGCCAGGTGGCCGAACTGATCACCAGCGTTACCCCCGATGTCACCGCCGGCATCAGCCAGGGGCGTGCCATCGGTTCCTATTCCCTGGGCCAGGGCTTCCTCAACTCCGCCGCCAGCACCAAGCTCGACGACCTGCTGCTGGACCTGGAGAAGCTCGGCAGCGAGTACGGCCTCAAGCTGCAGGACGCCCTCAGCGGCAACCCGCGCGCCCAGGCCGCCCTCAGCCAGCAGGCCGACGCCAGCCGCGCCACCCTCAAAGAGGCCGCCACCCTCTTCGAGGACCAGGTGATCATGGCCGATACCCTCGACACGCCTTGGGCCACCTTCTACGACCAGGTCAGCGCGCTGATGGACAAGACCTACGCGCTGAACGACGCCGCCCTGGAGTTCCTGCGCAGCGACCTGGACAAGCGCCTCGGCGAGAAGCGTGTCCAGACCATCCTGCTGGTGGTGGCGCTGGTGGGTGTCTTCCTCGCCATCGTCTACCTCTACAGCGGTTTCTACGTCTCCACCCGCACCACCCTCAAGCGCCTGGGCAAGGTGCTCGACCAGGTGGCCGCTGGCGACATGACCGTCAGCTTCCAGGCCGAAAGCCGCGACGAACTGGGCGAGCTGGGGCAGGTGTTCAACGGCACCGTGGCCAAGATCCATGACCTGATCCAGCTGGTCGGGCAGACCGTCTCGGAGGTCGAGCGCCAGGCCGGCCGCGTCCAGCAGGTGTCCGAGGAGAGCAACCTCGCCGTCGCCGGACAGCGCAGCCAGATCGAGCAGGTCGCCACCGCCATGAACCAGATGTCCGCCACCGCCCAGGAAGTGGCGCGCAGCGCGGCGGCCGCCGTCGGCAGCGCCCACAGCGTCAACGAAGAGACCGTCAATGGCCGCAGCCTGGTGGAATCCCAGCTGGGCAGCATCGAACGCCTGGCCCACGAGATCGAGCAGTCGGTGAATGTCATCAACCAGCTGGCGTCCGACAGCGCCTCCATCAGCCGGGTGCTGGAAGTGATCAAGGGCATCGCCGAGCAGACCAACCTGCTGGCCCTCAACGCCGCCATCGAAGCCGCCCGTGCCGGCGAGCAGGGGCGCGGCTTTGCCGTGGTGGCCGACGAGGTGCGCACCCTCGCCAAGCGCACCCAGCAGTCCACCGAGGAGATCGAACAGATGATCGCCCGCCTGCAGGGCGGTGTCGGCGCGGCCGTGAAGGCGATGAACACCAGCCACCAGATGGCCGGCGGCACCGTCAACCAGTCCGGCCGCGTGCAGCAGGCGCTGGAGAACATCCTTGGCGCCGTGGGGATGATCGTCGACCAGAACCAGCAGATCGCCGCGGCTGCCGAGCAGCAGACCGCCGTCGCCCACGACATCGACCAGAACATCGTCGAGATCAACAGCGCCGGCGAACGCACCGCCCAAGGGGCCAGCCAGACCGAACAGGCCAGCCGCCAGCTGTCCGACCTGGTCGCGCAGCTCAAGCAGCTGATCGGCGCGTTCCGCGTCTGATCGTTAGCCGCAAGCAAAAGCCCGCCAATCGGCGGGCTTTTCGTTTGTTGGCCTACGGGATAGGTCGTAGCCCGGGCTTCAGCCCGGGAAAGGCACCCAGCCGAACAGCTCGCAGGCGTTCCGGCTGCTGGCCGCCGCCAGGGCATCCGGCGTCAGCCCCACCAGTTCAGCGAGGTTGGCGCAGATGGCCGGCAGGTATTCCGGGCTGTTGCGCTGGTGCGGATGCATGGCGGGCGCCATGTCCGGCGCATCGGTCTCCAGCACGATGGCGTCAAGGGGCAGGCGTGGCACCACCTTGCGCAGGCGGTTGGCCTGGGGCCAGGTAGGCGCGCCACCCAGGCCCAGGCGGAAGCCCAGCTTCAGGTATTCGCGGGCCTCCTCGTAGCTGCCGGCGAAGGCGTGGACGATGCCGCCCCGAGCAGGGCGGATGCGCTTGAGGGTGGCGATCACCGCCGCGTGGCTGCGGCGCACGTGCAGCAAGGCTGGCAGTTGCAGGTCGACGGCCATCGCCAGCTGCGCCTCGAACAGCGCCTGCTGGGCGTCGCGGTCGAGTTCGGGGAGGAAGTAGTCGAGGCCGATCTCGCCCACCGCACACAGCTTCGGGTGGCCGGCCAGGGCTTCCAGGCGCTGGCGCAGGGCCGCCAGGTGCTCGGGGCGGTGGTCGGCGAGGTAGATGGGGTGCAGGCCGAAGGCGGCGTACAGGTCCGGCTCGGTCTCGGCCAGGTGCCAGATGCGCGCCCAGTTGGCCTCGAACACCCCCATCAGCACCTGGCGCTCCACGCCCAGTGCACGGGCGCGCTGCAGCACGGCCGGGCGGTCGGCATCGAATTCGGGGAAGTCCAGGTGGGTGTGGGTGTCGATCAGCATGGTGGTCGGCTGCCTGGGGGCTGGCTGTCAGCCTAGCCCAGAGGCGCCGCCAGCGGACGGCGCCTCCGTGCCGAGGGGGCGAATCAGTGGTGTTCGCGGGTGGCGCGGAATTTCACGTCCGGCCAGCGTTCTTCCATCAGGCTGAGGTTCACGCGGGTCGGGGCCAGGTAGGTGAGGTGGCCGCCGCCGTCCACGGCGAGGTTCTCGAAGGCCTTGTCCTGAAACTCCTTGAGCTTCTTCTCGTCCTTGCACTCGATCCAGCGTGCGGACCAGACGTTGATCGCCTCGTAGGCGCACTCGACCTTGTATTCCTCCTTCAGGCGGCTGGCGACCACGTCGAACTGCAGCACACCCACGGCGCCGAGGATGATGTCGTTGTTGCGCTCGGGGAAGAACACCTGGGTGGCGCCTTCCTCGGCCAGCTCCTGCAGGCCCTGGCGCAGCTGCTTGGACTTCAGCGGGTCCTTCAGGCGCACGCGGCGGAACAGCTCCGGGGCGAAGTGCGGGATGCCAGTGAAGCCCAGGGCCTCGCCTTCGGTGAAGGTGTCGCCGATCTGGATGGTGCCGTGGTTGTGCAGGCCGATGATGTCGCCGGCGAAGGCCTCTTCCAGCTGCTCGCGCTCGCTGGAGAAGAAGGTCAGCGCATCGGCGATCTTCACGTCCTTGCCCAGGCGCACGTGGCGCATCTTCATGCCCTTCTCGTACTTGCCCGAGCAGATGCGCATGAAGGCGATGCGGTCGCGGTGTTTCGGGTCCATGTTCGCCTGGATCTTGAACACGAAGCCGGAGAACTTCTCCTCGGTGGGCGCCACGGTGCGCTCGTGGGTGCCACGTTCAAGAGGCTGCGGCGCCCAGTCGACGATGCAGTCGAGCACCTGGTCGACACCGAAGTTGCCCAGCGCGGTGCCGAAGAACACCGGGGTCATCTCGCCCTTGAGGAAGGCGTCCTTCTCGAAGACGTGGCAGGCGCCCTGCACCAGCTCCAGCTCTTCGAGGAAGTTGTCGTAGAGGTCGCCCAGGTGCGCGCGGGCCTCGTCGGAGTCCAGCTTCTCGATGACCTTGGTCTCGATGCGCTCATGACCGTGGCCCGGCACGTAGACGATGATCTTGTCCTCGGCCAGGTGGTACACGCCCTTGAAGTCCTTGTAGCAGCCGATCGGCCAGGTGATGGGCGCGGCCTTGATCTTCAGGACGGCCTCGATCTCGTCGAGCAGCTCGATGGGGTCGCGGATGTCGCGGTCCAGCTTGTTGATGAAGCTGACGATGGGCGTGTCGCGCAGGCGGCAGACTTCCATCAGCGCGATGGTACGCGGCTCGACGCCTTTACCGCCGTCGAGGACCATCAGCGCCGAGTCCACCGCGGTCAGGGTGCGGTAGGTGTCTTCGGAGAAGTCTTCGTGGCCGGGGGTGTCGAGCAGGTTGATCATGTGCTCGCGGTAGGGGAACTGCATCACCGAGGTGGTGATGGAGATGCCGCGCTGCTTCTCCATCTCCATCCAGTCGGAGGTGGCGTGACGGTCGGACTTTCGCGACTTCACGGTGCCGGCGACGGCAATCGCCTTGCCCATCAGCAGCAGCTTCTCGGTGATGGTGGTCTTACCGGCGTCCGGGTGGGAAATGATGGCGAAGGTGCGGCGTTTGGCGACTTCGGCGGCCTGGATGGTCATGGGTGCTTGCCTGGCTGGAAACGAGGGCGGGCAGGGAGCCCGGAAAAGCGCGGGATTATAGCGGATCGCCGGCTTCAGTAGAGGCCGGCGATCCGGTGTGCAGGGCTAGTGTTCGCCTTGCTCGCCGCGCGGCGCCTGGCCGGGGTAGATCCAGCGCACCAGCGAGCCGATCGACAGGCCCTGCACCAGGATCGACACCAGCACCACGATGTAGGTCAGGGTCAGCAGCAGGTCGCGCTCCTCGCCCGGTGGCAGCGACAGCGCCAGGGCCACCGACACACCGCCGCGCAGGCCGCACCAGGTGAGGATGCGGATCGCGCCACGGGGCACCTGGCGACGGCCCAGGGCCTTCTGCCGCAGCAGGACGATGGCCGGTGCCAGGGTCAGCAGGCGCGACAGCTGCACCGATGCCCCCAGGGCCATGGCCGCCGCCACGTGCAGCCAGCTCAGCGGCAGCAACAGCAGCTCCAGGCCGATCAGCGCGAACAGCAGGGCGTTGAGGATCTCGTCGATCAGCTCCCAGAACTTGTCCAGGTAGCGGCGGGTCTCGTCCGACATGGCCAGGGTGCGGCCGTGGTTGCCGATGATCAGGCCCGCCACCACCATCGCCAGCGGCGCCGACACGTGCAAGTGGTTGGCCAGCGCCGCGCCACCGATCACCAGCGCCAGGGTCAGCATCACCTCCACCTGGTACTGGTCGATGCTGCGCATCATCAGGAACACCCCGTAGCCCAGGGCCGCGCCGAACAGCACGCCGCCCACCGCCTCGTGCAGGAACATCCCGGCCACGCCGGCCACCGTGGGCGCCTCGCCCAGGTTCAGCACGCTCAGCAGGATGGCGAACACCACCACCGCCGTACCGTCGTTGAACAGCGATTCGCCGACGATGGTGGTCGCCAGCGGCTTCGGCGCCCCGGCCGACTTGAGGATGCCCAGCACCGCGATGGGGTCGGTGGGGGAGATCAGCGCACCGAACAGCAGGCAATAGATGAAGTCCACGTGCCAGCCGAACAGCCCGAAGCTGTAGTACGCCAGCAACGCCACCGCGAGGGTGGACACCAGCACCCCGGCGGTGGCCAGCAGGCCGATGGGCCACTTGTAGCTGTGCAGGTCGCGCAGGTCCACGTGCAGCGCACCGGCGAACAGCAGCGCGGGAAGGAACCAGGTCATCAGCACCGAGGAGAAGTCGATGCGCCGCAGCAGCTCGCGGGACTCCTCGTGGAGGATCGGGTAGCCCAGCTCGGACAGGCCGATGGCGATGGCCGAGAACAGCAGCGCCGTGGCCATGATGCCGATGGTCGGCGGCAGCCGGGTGAAGCGGTAGTTGAGGTAGGTGATGAAGGTGGTGAAGACGATGAAGCTGGCGGCGAGATCGAGCATGCGACTCCTTCGTGTGGGCCTGTCCATGGGGGGAAGTCGGGAAGGATACGGAACGCGTTCCGCCAGGCCAACGCAAAATCCGTGAAGGGGCTCAAGAACGCGGTTTTGTGCAGCATTCCGGACGCTTCGTTGAGGATAAAAAACAATCAACCACGCAAGCGACAATCGGATGCGAAACGGCGGCATTTTCTGGTTGCCATGTAGGACATGCAGTCCTAAAGTGCGCGCCCGAACGTCCATGCTGGAAACGATCCATCCGGCTCAAGTACTGACGACGAGAGGTTACCGGCGCCCTTGCCCGGTACCGGTGATGCTCGGCGACATGCCTTGGGAAGTAGGCGAACCAAAGTGGGGAAACTGTCAGGCGTTCGCGGTTTCGTATGTCACGAAACCACTCCACCTTTTCAGAACCGTTCAGCCATTTGGAGTCCCTAGCATGTCGATCAAGGTCGAAGACTATTTCGCACCCGCCACTTTCCAGCGCATGAAGGCCTTTGCCGATCAGCACGAGACCCCCTTCGTGGTGATCGACAAGCAGACCATCGCCGACTCCTACGACCAGCTGGTCAGCTGCTTCCCCTTCGCCAAGATCTACTACGCGGTGAAGGCCAACCCGGCCACCGAGATCACCGAGCTGCTGCGCGAGAAGGGCTCCAACTTCGACATCGCCTCCATCTATGAGCTGGACAAGGTGATGAAGACCGGCGTCGGTCCGGAGCGCATCAGCTACGGCAACACCATCAAGAAAGCCCGCGACATCCGTTACTTCTACGAGAAGGGCGTGCGCCTGTTCGCCACCGACTCCGAGGCCGACCTGCGCAACATCGCCAAGGCCGCCCCGGGCGCCAAGGTCTACGTGCGCATCCTCACCGAGGGTTCCACCTCCGCCGACTGGCCGCTGTCGCGCAAGTTCGGCTGCAACCCGGACATGGCACTGGACCTGCTGATCCTCGCCAAGCAGCTGGGCCTGGACCCCTACGGCGTGTCCTTCCACGTCGGCAGCCAGCAGCGCGACATCGACGTCTGGGACGCCGCCATCGCCAAGGTCAAGGTGATCTTCGAACGCCTGAAGGAAGAAGACGGCATCACCCTGAAGATGATCAACATGGGCGGCGGCTTCCCGGCCAACTACATCCAGCGCACCAACAGCCTGGAGACCTACGCCGAGGAGATCACCCGCTTCCTCAAGGAAGACTTCGGCGACGAACTGCCGGAGATCATCCTCGAGCCGGGCCGCTCCCTGATCGCCAACGCCGGCATCCTCGTCAGCGAAGTGGTGCTGGTGGCGCGCAAGTCCCGCACCGCCGTCGAGCGCTGGGTCTATACCGACGTGGGCAAGTTCTCCGGCCTGATCGAAACCATGGACGAATCCATCAAGTTCCCCATCTGGACCGAGAAGAAAGGCGAAATGGAGGAAGTGGTGATCGCCGGCCCCACCTGCGACAGCGCCGACATCATGTACGAGAACTACAAGTACGGCCTGCCGCTGAACCTGGCCAGCGGTGACCGCCTCTACTGGCTCTCCACCGGTGCCTACACCACCAGCTACAGCGCGGTGGAATTCAACGGCTTCCCGCCGCTGAAGTCCTACTACGTGTAAGGGTTTCACCCCGACAAAGCCCGCCTTCACGGCGGGCTTTGTCGTTTTCGTGTAGGTGGAATCCGTTTGCCGCAAGGGCATTTCCCAAGCGTGCTTTAACGGATGTTCATGAGAATCCTTATCAAATAGGTTGCCTCCCCTCACCACCGGGAGGACCTTCCATGAAACGCCTTGCCCTGCGCCCGCAACCGGGCCCCCGCACCCTGCTCGCCGTCGGCATCGGCCTGGCCGCCGGCCCCCTCGTCGCCGCCGAGCCACCGCGCAGCAATGCCAGTCTGGAACTGGAGACGCTGCACGTCGAAGAGCGGCGCAGCGACGGCTACCGCACCGAGCGCTCCGCCTCGGCGAAGAACGCCGCGCCCCTGCTCGACACCCCCCAGACCATCACCGTGGTGCCCGCCGAAGTGATGCGCGACCAGCAGGCCCTGAGCCTGCGCGAGGTGCTCTCCAACGTCTCCGGCATCACCTTCAACGCCGGGGAGGGCGGCGGCGGCTCGGGGGACAACCTCAACATCCGTGGCTTCTCCGCCAGCACTAACCTGCAGATCGACGGCCTGCGCGACAGCGCCCAGAACAACCGCACCGACACCTTCAACATCGAGCAGGTGGAGGTCATCAAGGGCCCCAACTCGGTGTTCGGCGGCGCCGGCACCACCGGCGGCAGCGTCAACCAGATCAGCAAGCAGCCGGGCTTCGAAGCCTTCAGCCGGCTCGGCCTGGGCCTGGGCAGCGACCACTACCGGCGCCTGACCCTGGACACCAACCAGCCCTTGCAGGAGCTGGGCAGCGGCAGTGCCTTCCGCCTCAACCTCATGGCCCACGACGACGAGATCCCCGGCCGCAAGCGCCTGGAACGCGAGCGCTGGGGCATCGCCCCCTCGCTGCTGTTGGGCCTGGGCGAGGACACCAGCCTGACGCTGAGCTACTTCCACCAGCGCGACGACAACGACCCGGACTACGGCGTCCCGGCCTTCGACGGCAAGCGCGTGGCCGGGGTCAAGCGCAACGCCTACTTCGGCTGGCGCAACCTCGACCGCGAGCGCATCGACAGCGACGCCTTCACCGTGCGCCTGGAGCACCGCTTCAACGACCAGTTGAGCCTGCAGAACCTCACCCGCTACAGCGAGGTGGAGCGCGACACGGTGATCTCCGCCGCCCACATCAACCTCGACCGCCGCCGCAGCACTGGCCAACCCCCGGGCCCCGTCCTCGCCCCCGGCCAGTACCTGCCTGCCGGCCCCCAGGCCTACGGCCGCGACGTCACCAGCCGCATGTGGATCAACCAGACCAACCTCACCGCCGAGTTCGACACCCTCGGCATCGGCCACACCCTGGTGACCGGCGCGGAGTTCTCCCGCGAGACCTACCACCGCACCACCTACGACTACGGCCTGAAGTTCCCCGACGAGGGCTACCCTCTGGCCGATCCGCCCGGCTACTGGAGCGGGCCGGCCCAGCGAAGCAACTCCGGCTACCTCGCCACCCGCCTGTACGACCGCGCCCTGTACGCCTTCGACACCCTGGCCCTGAACCCGCAGTGGGACCTCAACCTCGGCCTGCGCTACGACTGGCTCGACGGCGACGCCCGCAACAACAGCCTCACCAAAGGCACCTGGGTGGCCACCGACAACCGCTCCAGCGACGAGCACCTCAGTGGCCGTGCCGGGCTGGTCTACAAGCCGGTGGAGAACGGGCGCTTCTACCTGGCCTACGGCACCTCCTTCAACCCCAGTGCGGAGAACATTGCCACCAGCGGCGCCGGCCTCAGCGCCGCCACCGAGAAGCTCGACCCGGAGAAGAACCGCACCTGGGAACTGGGCACCAAGTGGGAGCTGCTGGAGCGGCGCCTGCAGCTGGACGCCGCGCTGTTCCGCGTCGAGAAGCTCAACGCCCGCACCCAGCTCACCGACGGCACCACCATCCTCGCCGGCAACCAGCGCGTGCAGGGCCTGGAGCTGGGGCTGACCGGCGAACTCAGCGAGCGCTGGAAGGTCTTCAGCACCTTCACCTTCATGGACAGCGAGACCCTCAAGGCCGTCAACGAGCGCGTCGGCGTCTCGGCCAAGGGCCAGGCCCTGGCCAACACCCCGCCGCAGTCGTTCAACCTCTGGTCCACCTACGACTTCGACGGTGGCTGGCGCGTCGGCTACGGCGCGCGCTACGTCAGCCAGCGCAACCTCACCGCCAGCGACGACGGCGTCAAGCTCGCCGCCTACTGGGTCCACAGCGCCATGCTCGGCTACCGGGTCAGCGACTCCTTCGACCTGCAGCTGAACCTGGACAACCTGTTCGACCGCCAGTACGTCGAGCGCGTCCGCACCCAGCTTGGCACCCAGCGGGGCACAGGCAGCACCGGCGCCCGCTCCTCCGCCATCGAGTACGGCGACGCCCGCGCCGCCACCCTCAACGCCACCCTGTCGTTCTGACGGCCCCGCCGCGCCTGCGGGCGCGGCGCTTTGTCCCGGTTCCTTGGCTGCCGGCAGGCGAGTAAGATGAGCGCCTCATTTGCGAACGCTTATCAGCAGCCTTTGTTCGGCCCGGGAGGGTAGCCCGCGTGATGTTCCATATCCCCGACGTCCTCACCGCCGACGAAGTGCGCCAGTGCCGCGAAGCCCTGGAGCGCGCCGCCTGGGTGGACGGGCGCAGCACCGCCGGGCACATGGCCGTGCGCAGCAAGGACAACCAGCAACTGGCCCCGGACGACCCCCTGGCGCAGCAGATCGGCGACTTCATCGTCGACCGCCTCGGCAGCCACCCGCAGTTCATCGCCGCCGCCCTGCCGCTCAAGGTGCTGCCGCCACGCTTCAACCGCTACAGCGGCGGCGGCACCTACGGCAACCACATCGACAACGCCATCTTCAGCGTCCCCGGCACCCACCACCGGGTGCGCAGCGACCTGTCCGCCACCCTGTTCTTCTGCGACCCGGACGACTACGAGGGCGGCGAACTGGTGGTGGAAGACACCTACGGCAGCCACCGGGTCAAGCTGCCCGCCGGCCACCTGGTGCTCTACCCCGGCAGCAGCCTGCACCGTGTCGAACCGGTCACCCGTGGCGCGCGGCTGGCCGCCTTCTTCTGGATCCAGAGCCTGGTGCGCGAGGACAACCAGCGCGCCATGCTGCTGGAGCTGGACGGCGCCATCCAGCAGCTCGGCCAGAGCGTGCCCGAGCACCCCGCGCTGGTGCAGCTCTCCGGCGTCTACCACAACCTGTTGCGGCACTGGTCGACCACCTGAGACCCGAGGAACGTCCCATGAGCCTGCCGCCGTTGCCGCGGATTCCCGCCGAGATCGCCGCCGTCGGCGACTACGAGGCCTTCGCCCGTGAACGCATGAGCCCCGCCGCCTGGGCCTACCTCAGCGGCGGCGCGGCGGACGAGCAGACCCTGGCCGACAACCTCGCCGCGTTCCGCCGCGTGCGCCTGCTCAACCGCGTGCTGGAAGACCTGGGCAGCGGCGACACCCGCGTGCAGCTCGGCGACCTGACGCTGGACTACCCCATCCTGCTCGCCCCAGTGGCCTTCCAGCGCCTGGCCCACCCGGATGGCGAACTGGCCAGCGCCCTCGGCGCCTCGGCCATGGGCGCCGCCCTGGTGGTCAGCACCCAGGCCAGCGTCAGCCTCGAAGCCATTGCGCAGGCCGCCCAGGCGCCCCTCTGGTTCCAGCTCTACATCCAGCCGGACCGCGACTTCACCCGCGAGCTGGTGCGGCGCGCCGAAGCCGCCGGCTACCGCGGCCTGATGGTCACCGTGGACGCCCCGGTGAACGGCCTGCGCAACCGCGAGCAGCGTGCCGGCTTCCAACTGCCCGAGGGCATCGAGGCGGTGAACCTGCGGGGCATGCGCACACTGCCCCCCAGCGTGGCCCAACCCGGCGCCAGCCCGCTGTTCGGCAGCACCCTGCTGCAGCACGCGCCCACCTGGCGCGACCTGGAATGGCTGCAATCCCTGACGCACCTGCCGGTGTGGGTGAAGGGCGTGATGAACCCTCTCGACGCCGGGCGCGCGGTGGAGCAGGGCGTGGCCGGCATCGTCGTGTCCAACCATGGCGGGCGCACCCTCGACGGCCTGCCGGCGACACTGGACGTGCTGCCAGCCATCGCCGAGGCCGTGGGCGGGCGCGTGCCCCTGATCCTCGACGGCGGTGTGCGGCGCGGCAGCGACGTGTTCAAGGCCCTGGCCCTGGGCGCCCGCGCGGTCATGGTGGGGCGGCCCTACGTCCAGGCCCTGGCCACGGCCGGTGCTTCCGGCGTCGCCCACGTGCTGCACCTGTTGCGCACCGAGCTGGAGGTGACCATGGCGCTCACCGGCTGCACCCACCTGGCCGCCATCGACCCTTCGCGGCTCTGGCCAAATCCCTGACATTCGTACGGCACCGTTGCCCGTTCATGGCTGGACGCCCCAGGCGGATCGGCGTGGAACGCGCACGTTCGATTCTTCTTGTGCCGGTTTTTAGCAATGTTCGACTCTTGATTCTCTCTGTAGGGTTTTTCCGAGTTTTGTAAAGATTGTGTAAAGATGAGTGGGTAAATATTTGCTGATAAACATTCGCAAATAGAATCGCGCCCCATCTTCACTGGGGAGTGATTCTTATGAGCAACAAGAACGGCCTGCCGCAACGCGCACTGCTGGCTTCCGCCATCGGCCTGGTTTCCGCCTCGGCCAGCGGCCTCGCCCTGGCGGCGGACTCGAACAAACTCGAACTCGGCACCGTCAACGTCGACGGCAAGGCCGAGAAGACCTACAAGGTCACCGAGTCGGCCTCCGCCAAGTACACCGCACCGCTGCTGGACACCCCGCAGACCGTCACCGTCGTCCCCAAGGAGATCATCCAGGAGCAGCAGGCCCTGAGCCTGCGCCAGGTGCTCTCCAACGTTTCCGGCATCACCTTCAACGCCGGCGAGGGCGGTGGCGGCTCCGGTGACAGCATCAACATCCGTGGCTTCTCCGCCAACAGCAACATCCAGATCGACGGCCTGCGCGACAGCGCCCAGACCAGCCGCACCGACACCTTCAACATCGAGCAGGTGGAGGTCATCAAGGGCCCGAACTCGGTGTTCGGCGGCGCCGGCACCACCGGCGGCAGCATCAACCTCATCAGCAAGCAGCCCATGGGCCGCGCCTTCACCCGCATCGGCGCGGGCCTGGGCACCGACAACTACCACCGCCTGACCCTGGACACCAACCAGCCGCTGGAAGAGGTCGGCACCGACAGCGCCTTCCGCCTGAACCTGATGGCCCATGAGAACGACGTCCCCGGCCGCGACCAGATCGACCGCGAGCGCTGGGGTGTCGCCCCGTCCCTGCGCCTGGGCTTCAGCGACGCCACCCGCCTGACCCTCAGCGCCTTCCACCAGACCGACGACAACCTGCCCGACTACGGCGTACCGGCCCTGGACGGCAAGAAGCTCGCCGGCGTCGACCGCAACGACTACTTCGGCTGGAAGAACCTGGACAAGGAAGAAATCGAGCAGAACGCGTTCACCGCCAACCTCGAACACGACTTCAACGAAAACCTGCGCCTGCAGAACCTGACCCGCTACAGCCGCGTGGACCGCGACACCGTGGTGTCCGCCTCCCACGTCAACCTGAACGGTGTCCCCGTCGGCAACTACCTGCCTACGGGGCCTCAGGCCTACGGCCGTGATGCCACCACCGAGCTGTGGATCAACCAGACCAACCTGCGCATCAGCGCCGACACCGCCGGCCTGCACCACGAGATCGTCACCGGCGCGGAAATCTCCCGCGAGGAGTACGAGCTCAAGACCTACAACCACGGCCTGGGCACTCCCCTGTACCCGAGCACCGGCTTCAGCCTGTCCAACCCGCCCGGCTACTGGAGCGGGCCGATCAACAAGCAGCTCGCAACCCCGAACGCCTATGGTCGGAACCAATTGGATGACAAGGCGGTTTACGTCTTCGACACCATCGCGCTAAACGAGCAGTGGGACCTTAACGTGGGGCTGCGCTATGACTGGTTCGACGGTCGCGCCAAGACCTATTCCCCCACCAAGGTGAAAAACGGTGACTTCGAATCCAAGGACAAGAAGCTCAGCAGCCGTGCCGGCCTGGTCTACAAGCCGGTGGAGAACGGCCGCTTCTACGTCGCCTGGGGCAACTCCTTCAACCCGAGTGCCGAGAGCATCGCCTCCAGTGGTGGCGGCCTGAGCGCCCTGACCGAGAACCTGGACCCGGAGAAGAACGAGACCTGGGAGCTGGGCACCAAGTGGGAACTGCTGGCCGGCCGCCTCGAACTGGACGGCGCGCTGTTCCGCGTCGACAAGACCAACGCCCGCGAGACCATGGCCGACGGTTCCACCCAGCTGGCCGGCAAGCAGCGTGTGCAGGGTGTCGAGCTGGGCGTGACCGGCCACATCAGCGAGCGCTGGGACGTCTTCGCCAACTACACCTTCCTCGACAGCGAGACCCTCAAGGCCGCCGACACCGCCGCCGGCATCGCCCGTGAAGGCCAGGCGCTGGGCAACACCCCGCCGCGTTCGCTGAACCTGTGGACCACCTACGAGCTGCCTGCGGGCTGGACCCTGGGCTACGGCGCCCGCTACGTCAGCGAGCGCAACGTCAGCTCCAGCACCACCGCCAAGCTGGATGCCTACTGGGTGCACAACGCCATGCTCGGCTACAAGGTCAACGAGAACCTCGACCTGCAGCTGAACGTCAACAACCTGTTCGACAAGGACTACGTGGAGCGCGTGCGCCAGCAGAACGGCACCAACGCCCGCTCGTCCGCCATCGAATACGGCGACGCCCGCTCGGCGATCCTCTCCGCCACCTACTCGTTCTGATGGGGGTTGGTCGTGAGCCGCGTCCTAGAGCGGCTCGCGGCCTGGCTGTAAATAAAAGGTAAAACTTCGGAATCGCGATCTAATGCATCAGGTTCTCAAATAGAATCGCCGCGTTCCGGCATGGTTGCCGTTCCGATCCAGCGATACGGCGGGCCGCCCGGTCCGCTCCCGAGGACTGACACGTGTTCAAGAAGATCCTGTTCCAGCTGCACTGGCTGCTCGGCATCAGTGCGGGCCTGGTGCTGTCCCTCATGGGCGTCACCGGCGCGGCCTACAGCTTCCAGGAGGAGATCCTCGAGCTGTTCAACCGCGACACCCTCCAGGTGGAGGTGCGCGAGGGCGGCGTGTTGCCCCCCGCCGAGCTGGTCAGCCGCATCGAAGCCGCTGCAGGCAAGACGGTCGCCGGCCTCTGGGTACGCACCGAAGGCGGCGAAGCCGCACGGGTCTTCTTCACCCCGCCACCGGGCGAGCGCCGTGGGCCCATGCGCTGGTTCGACCCCTACACCGGTGAACTGCTGGGCGAACCTTCCGGCGAGGCCTTCTTCGGCCTGATGCTGCAACTGCACCGCTTCCTCGCCATGGGCGAAACCGGCAAGCAGATCACCGCCGCCAGCACCCTGGCCCTCATCTTCTTCTGCCTCTCCGGCCTCTACCTGCGCTGGCCGCGCCAGGCCGCGAGCTGGCGCGCCTGGCTGACCCTGGACTGGTCGCGCAAGGGCCGCAGCTTCAACTGGGACCTGCACGCCGTGGCCGGCACCTGGTGCCTGTTGTTGTACCTCCTGGCCGCGCTGACCGGCCTGTTCTGGTCCTACGAGTGGTACCGCGAAGGCCTCAACCGCCTGCTGGCCGATGCTCCCGCCGGGGAGCAGGGCAAGCCGGGCGAGCGCCGGGGCGAAGGCCGTGGCCGCCCAGGCGGCATGCAGGCCCCCGCCGGCCCGCCGCTGGTGGTGGACTACGACGCCGTATGGGCGAGCATCCGCGACGCCGCCGGCCCGGAGCTGAGCGCCTACAACCTGCGCCTGCCCCCGGTGGGCGGCCAGCCGGCCACCGTCTTCTTCCTGCTCAAGGACGCCGCCCACCCGCGCGCCCTCAACCAGATCACCCTCGACCCGGCCACCGGCACTGTCAGCCGGGTGGAGCGCTACACCGAGAAGAGCTTCAAGGCCCAGTTGCTCACCAGCGTCTATGCCCTGCACGTGGGCGAGTACTTCGGCCTGCCGGGGCGCATCCTGATGATGCTGGCGAGCCTGGCCATGCCGCTATTCTTCATCACCGGCTGGCTGCTCTACCTCGACCGCCGCCGCAAGAAGCGCGCGGTACGGGCCGCCCGTGGCGACCTGGGCGGGCAGGGCGGGGCCGACGCCTGGCTGGTGGGATTCGCCAGCCAGAGCGGCTTCGCCGAACAACTGGCCTGGCAGACCGCCGGCCAACTGCAGGCCGCCGGCGTGCCGGTGCGCGTGCAATCCCTGGGCGAGCTGGATGCCGGGCAACTGGCCCAGGCCCGCAACGCCTTGTTCGTGGTCAGCACCTTCGGTGACGGCGAGGCCCCCGACAGCGCCCGTGGCTTCGAGCGCCGTGTGCTCGGCCAGGCCTCGGCCCTGGGCGAGCTGCGTTACGCCGTGCTGGCCCTGGGGGACCGCCAGTACCAGCACTTCTGCGGCTTCGCCCACCGCCTGCAGGGCTGGCTCGCTGACCAGGGCGCGCTGACCCTGTTCGACACCGTCGAGGTGGACAACGGCGACGGCCAGGCCATCCAGGCCTGGCAGCGGCACCTGGCGACGCTCTCCGGCAGCGACGTGGTGCCCACCTGGGAAGAGGCGCCCTTCGAGACCTGGACCCTGAGCGCCCGCGAGCACCTCAACCCCGGCAGCCAGGGCGCTTCCACCTGGCGACTGAGCCTGAGCGCGCCGGCAGGGGCTGCGGCCCAGTGGGATGCGGGCGACCTGGTGGACATCCTGCCCTGCCAGGGCGAGCCGGTGGTGGCCGCCTGGCTGGCCCGCCATGGCCTGGACGGCGAAGCGGCAGTGCAGCTCGACGGCCGCACCCTGCCGCTGCGCCAGGCACTGGAAGGGCGCGTGCTGCCGGACAGCTTCGAACACCTGGTCGGGCTGCACGCCCAGGCCCTGGTGGATGCCCTGGTACCGCTCGCCCAGCGCCAGTACTCCATCGCCTCGTTGCCGGCCAACGGCACCCTGGAGCTGATCGTGCGCCAGGAAAGCCGCGCCGACGGCGCCCTCGGCATCGCCTCCGGCTGGCTCACCCACTACCTGCCGGTGGGCGCCCAGGTGCCGCTGCGCCTGCGCCGCAACGCCCGCTTCCACCTGGCCGAAGCCGACACGCCGGCCATATTCATCGGCAACGGCACCGGCCTGGCCGGCCTGCGCAGCCTGCTGCAGGCCTCCATCCGCGCGGGCCGTCGCCGTAACTGGCTGCTGTTCGGCGAACGCAACCAGGCCCACGACTTCTACTGCCGCGAAGAGATCGAAGGCTGGCTCGCGCGGGGTGAACTGGAGCGCCTGGACCTGGCCTTCTCCCGTGACCAGGCGCAGAAGGTCTACGTGCAGGACCGCCTGCGCGAGGCCGCCGACCCGGTGCGCGCCTGGGTCGAAGCGGGCGCCGTGTTCTACATCTGCGGCAGCCTGGAGGGCATGGCCGGCGGCGTGGATGCCGTGCTGCGCGAGGTCCTCGGCGACGAAGGCCTGGAGCGCCTGGCCAGCGAAGGGCGCTACCGCCGCGACGTGTACTGATCGCCAGGCCGGTTCCGCTGCCCGTACCCGGGCAGCGGAACCCCGGACTGACGTCCGGGCCACGGCGCTCCGCTGTGGATAACTGCACAAACGCCACCTCGCGTGGGGCGCACTCTGTCGCCATAATCACGCGATGAAAAATCGAATCCTGCTGAACTGCGACATGGGCGAAAGCTTCGGCGCCTGGACCCTGGGCGACGACGAACACGCCATGCCCCTGGTGGACCAGGCCAACCTGGCCTGCGGTTTCCACGCCTCCGACCCCCTCACCATGCTCAACACCGTCGAACTGGCGGTGGACCATGGCGTCACCATCGGCGCCCACCCGGCCTACCCGGACCTGGTGGGCTTCGGTCGGCGTCGCATGGAGCTGTCCCCCGAGGAGGTGCGCGCCGTGGTGCTGTACCAGATCGGCGCGCTGGACGCCTTCTGCCGTGCCGCCGGCACCCAGGTCGCCTACGTCAAGCCCCACGGCGCCCTGTACAACGACCTGGTGCGCAACGACGCCCTGCTCGAAGCGGTGCTCGACGCCTGCGCCAGCTACCGCAAGGGCCTGCCGCTGATGGTGCTGGCCCTGGCCGACAACCGCCGCGAGCTGCAACTGGCCGATGCCGCCGACGTGCCGCTGATGTTCGAAGCCTTTGCCGACCGCGCCTACCTCTCCGACGGCCAGCTCGCCCCCCGGCGCCTGCCCGACGCGGTGCACCGCGACCCCGAGCAGATCATCGACCAGGCGGTGGCCATCGCCCGCGGCGAGTCCTTCCCCGACATCGACGGCAAGCCGTTGCAACTGGTGGCCGACAGCCTCTGCGTACACGGCGACAACCCCGAGTCCCTGGCGGTGCTGCGGCGCCTGCGAGCCCACCTGGACGCCTCATGATCCGCCTTGAGCCGGTCGGCACCGAAGCCGTGCTGCTGGTGCTGGCCGACACCCCGGACGACCACCTGCCGCTGCGCATCGCCCGGCTTGCCGAGGCCATCCGCCAGCGGCTCGGCCCGCAGCTCCGCGAGCTGGTGCCGGGCTGGACCACCCTGCTGCTGCACTACGACCTGCTGCTGACCGACCCCGCACGGCTGGCCGCCGACCTGGCGCCGCTGCTGGAGCAGTGGCAGTCGGCCCCGTCGCCTGACGAGCAAGGACGTTTGCACCGCCTGCCGGTCTGGTACGGCGGCGAGGACCTGGGCGCGGTGGCGGAGGCCTGCGGGTTGCGCCCCGGCCAGGTGATCGACCTGCACTGCGCGGTGGAATACCGCGTCGGTGCCATCGGGTTCGCCCCCGGCTTTGCCTACCTGGGCGGACTCGACGCCCGGCTCGCCCTGCCGCGCCGGGCCACCCCACGCACCCAGGTTCCTGCCGGCAGCCTGGCCATCGCCGAACGGCAGACGGCCATTTATCCACAGGCCTCCCCGGGCGGCTGGCACCTGCTGGGCCTGTGCCCGCAGCGCCTGTTCGACCCCACCCAGGCGCCGCCTTGCCCGCTGGCGCTGGGGGATCGGGTGCGCTTCGAGCCCATCGACGAGGCCACCTACCGCCGCGAGTGCGTGGCGCCATGAGCGGCCTGCGCATCATCAAGGCCGGGCCGCTGAGCCTGCTGCAGGACGGCGGCCGGCATGGCTGGCAGCACCTGGGCGTGTCCCCCTCGGGCCCCATGGACCGCCACGCTGCGGCCTGGGCCAACCGCTTGCTGGAAAACGCTCCGACGGCGCCGCTGCTGGAGATCGCCCTGGGCGGTGTCGAGCTGGAAAGCCTCGGCGACACCTGGCTGGCCCTCTGCGGGGCGGAGCTGCCCATCCAGCTGGACGGTGTGGTGCGGCCGAACTGGTCGCGCTTCCGCATGCGCGCCGGGCAGCGCCTCCGGCTCGGCTTTGCCCGCAGCGGCCAGCGCGCCTACCTGGCCATTGCCGGTGGCTTTCGCGTCGAGCCGGTGCTGGGCAGCGTCGCCTGCCAGGCCCGCGAAGGCCTGGGCGGGCTGGACGGCCGGGGCGCTCGCCTGGCCGACGGCGACCTGTTGCCGGGCGGGGGCGGGCAGTTCGCCCGTGGCGCCAGCGTCCCCTGGCCCTGGCAGCCGGACTACCGCGCCGAACGCCCGTTGCGGGTGATGCTGGGCGGTGACGCCGCGCTGTTCACGCCCTCCGACGTGCAGGCCTTCTTCGCCCAGCCCTGGCAGCTCAGCCCGCAATCCGACCGCATGGGTGCCCGCCTCAAGGGCGAGCCGCTGAGCCCGCCCAAGCGCCAGTGGTCCCTCGGCGTGGTGCGCGGCACCGTGCAGGTGCCGGCGGACGGGCAACCGATCATCCTCCAGGCCGACCACCAGACCATGGGCGGCTACCCCATCCTCGGCTGGCTCCACCCCCGCGACTGCGACCGCCTGGCTCAATGCAGCGCCCACCAGACGCTGCGCTTCGAGCCTGTGGATATCCCCACCGCCCAGGCCGACCTGCGCCAGTTCCGCCGCTTCTTCGAATCCGCAAAACAGTAGGGTGGGCCGGGCGGCGTTCCGCTTCAGCCCACCATCTCCCCGCCCTGGGCGCCGCCCCTAGGATGCGGTGAGCCCGGCGAACCGCATCAATCCCGGCTCGCCCAGGCAACGATGGGCTTCGCACCGCTCAGCCCATCCTACGGTTGCCGCCGTCGTACCTGTTGAGCATCGATTCGTAGCCGTAGCCCGGACTTCAGTCCGGGGAGGGGAATCCCGGGCTGAAGCCCGGGCTACAAGGCTGTGCTTCAGCCCACCGTCCACACATCCTGCGCCGGGCACGGTCCGTAGGATGCGGTGAGCTCGGCGAACCGCATCAATCCCGGCCACCAGGCAACGATGGGCCTCGCACAGCTCAGCCCATCCTACGGTTGCCGCAGTCGTACCCGTTGAGCACCGGTTCGTAGCCGTAGCCCGGACTTCAGTCCGGGGAGGGGGATTCCCCGGCTGAATCCGGGCTACAAGGCTTGTGCTAGAGGGCGATGCTCTCGGCGTGGTGGCAGGCCACCTGGCGGGCGTCGAGCAGGCGCAGTTCGGGGACTTCGTTGCGGCAGCGCTCGGTGGCGTGGGGGCAGCGCTTGTGGAAGGCGCAGCCGGGGGGCGGGTCCAGCGGGTTGGGCAGCTCGCCGACGATCTTGATCTTCGGTTTGGCCGGGTCCGGGTGGATCGCCGGGGTCGCCGAGAGCAGGGCGCGGGTGTAGGGGTGCAGCGGGCGCTCGTAGATCAGCTCCTTCGGCCCCATCTCCGCCGGGCGACCGAGGTACATCACCAGCACGTCGTCGGCCACGTGGCGCACCACGGCGAGGTTGTGGGAGATGAACACGTAGCCGGTGTTGAAGCGCTCTTGCAGGTCCATGAACAGGTTGAGCACCTGGGCCTGGATGGACACGTCCAGCGCCGAGGTGGGTTCGTCCGCCACCAGCACCTTGGGGTTGAGCATCATGGCGCGGGCCAGGGCGATGCGCTGGCGCTGGCCGCCGGAGAACATGTGCGGGTAGCGCTGGTAGTGCTCGGGGCGCAGGCCCACCTGCTGCATCATCGCCTGCACCTGCTCGCGGCGTTCGGCGCTGGAGAGGCCGGTGTTGATCACCAGCGGCTCGGCCAGCTGGTCGCCGATCTTCTGCCGGGGGTTGAGCGAGGCGTAGGGGTTCTGGAACACCATCTGCACGTCGCGGCGCAGCTGCTTGCGGTCCTCGCTGCTGGCGCCGGCCACTTCGCGCCCGGCGATCTGCAGGGAGCCGGAGCTGGGCTCCTCGATCAGGGTCAGGGCGCGGGCCAGGGTGGACTTGCCGCAACCGGATTCGCCGACCACGGCCAGGGTCTTGCCGGCGTCGAGCTGGAACGACACGCCGTTGAGGGCGCGCACGGTGGCGTGGCCCTTGAACAGGCCACGGGACACGGAGTAGTGACGGGTCAGGTCACGGGCGGTCAGGACGGCACTCATCAGGCCACCTCGTCGAAATTGAGCGGGAAGTAGCAGCGCACGGCGCCGTGTTCGTAGGCGTCGAGGCTGGGGCGGCGTTCCTTGCAGCTGGCCTGGGCGTAGGGGCAGCGCGGCGACAGCAGGCAGCCCTGGGGCCGGTCGTAGCGGCCGGGGACGATGCCGCGCAGGGTCTCCAGGCGCGGCTTGCCGACGCTGTGTTCGGGAATGGCCTTGAGCAGCGCCTCGGTGTAGGGGTGCGCCGGGGCGTCGAACAGGCGCGGCACGCTGCCCACCTCCACGGCCTGGCCGGCGTACATCACGCAGACGCGGTTGGCGGTCTCGGCGACCACGGCCAGGTCGTGGGTGATCAGCACCAGGCCCATGCCCTGCTCGCGCTGCAGGTTCAGCAGCAGGTCCATGATCTGCGCCTGGATGGTCACGTCCAGGGCGGTGGTGGGTTCGTCGGCGATCAGCAGCTTGGGCTCGGCGGCGATGGCCATGGCGATGGCCACGCGCTGGCTCATGCCCCCGGAGAGCTGGTGCGGGTAGGCGTCGAGGCGGCTTTCGGCGCCGGGGATCTCCACCCGCTCCAGCAGTTCGCGGGCTCGCTGGCGGGCGGCACGGCCCTTGAGGCCGAGGTGCTGGCGCAGCACTTCCTCGATCTGGAAGCCCACGGTGTAGCTGGGGTTGAGGGCGGTCATCGGGTCCTGGAAGACCATCGACAGGTCCTTGCCGACGATGTGCCGGCGCTGCCGGCCCTTGAGGCGCAGCATGTCGGTGCCGTCGAACTGCATCTGGTCGGCGGTGATCCAGCCGGGGGCGTCGATCAGGCCCATCAGGGCCATCATGGTCACCGACTTGCCGGAGCCGGACTCGCCGACGATGGCCAGCACTTCACCGGCATTCACCTGCAGGTCGAGGCCATCCACCACGGGCACGGCGCTGAGGTCGCCGAAGCGGACGCAGAGGTTCTTGATATCCAGAAGGCTCATGGGGGCTCCTCAGGCGGCGTTCTTCAGTTTGGGGTCGAGTGCGTCGCGCAGGCCGTCACCCATCAGGTTGATGGCCAGCACGCTGAGCAGGATGGTCAGGCCGGGGAGGGAGACGACCCACCAGGCGCGCTCGATGTAGTCGCGGGCCGAGGCCAGCATGGTGCCCCACTCGGGGGTGGGCGGCTGGACGCCGAGGCCGAGGAAGCCCAGGGCGGCGGCGTCGAGGATCGCCGAGGAGAAGCTCAGGGTGGCCTGCACGATCAGCGGGGCCATGCAGTTGGGCAGCACGGTGACGAACATCAGCCGCAGCAGTCCGGCGCCGGCCAGGCGCGAGGCGGTGACGTAGTCACGGTTCAGCTCTACCATCACGGCGGCGCGGGTCAGGCGCACGTAGGAGGGCAGCGAGACCACGGCGATGGCGATCACGGTGTTGATCAGCCCTGGGCCGAGGATGGCGACGATGGCCACCGCCAGCAGCAGCGAGGGCAGGGCCAGCATGATGTCCATCAGGCGCATGATCGAGGGGCCCATCAGGCGCGGGAAGAACCCTGCCAGGAGGCCCAGGAAGATCCCCGGGATCAGCGACATCAGCACCGAGGCCACGCCGATCAGCAGCGACAGCCGGGCGCCGTGGATCAGCCGCGAGAGCAGGTCGCGGCCCAGCTCGTCGGTGCCGAGCACGAAGCGCCACTGGCCGCCGTCCAGCCAGGCCGGCGGGGTCAGCATGGCGTCGCGGAACTGCTCGCTGGGGTCGTAGGGGGCGATCCAGGGGGCGAACAGCGCGCAGACGATGATCAGGATCATGAAGGCCAGGCCGCCGACGGCGCCCTTGTTGTGGCAGAAGCTCTGCCAGAACTCCTTCAGCGGCGAGGGGTAGAGCAGGGCCGGCTCGACCGGGGGCTGGGCGATGGTCATGGTCGGCTCCTCAACGTTGATGACGGATGCGGGGATTGGCGAGGCCATAGAGGATGTCCACCACGAAGTTGACCAGGATGACCAGGCAGGCGATCAGCAGGATGCCGTTCTGCACCACGGGGTAGTCCCGCGCGCCGATGGACTCGATGAGCCATTTGCCGATGCCCGGCCAGGAGAAGATGGTTTCGGTGAGCACGGCGCCCGCCAGAAGGGTGCCCACCTGCAGGCCGAACACGGTGAGCACCGGGATCAGCGCGTTGCGCAGGCCGTGCACGAACACCACGCGGGTCGGCGACAGGCCCTTGGCGCGGGCGGTGCGGATGTAATCCTCGCGCAGCACTTCGAGCATCGCCGAGCGGGTCATGCGGGCAATCACCGCCAGGGGGATGGTGCCCAGCACGATGGCCGGCAGGATGAGGTGCTTGAGGGCGTCGACGAAGGCGCCTTCCTCGTCGGAAAGCAGGGTGTCGATGAGCATGAAGCCGGTTTTCGGCTCGATGTCGTAGAGCAGGTCGATGCGCCCGGAGACCGGTGTCCAGCCCAGCCAGACCGAGAAGAACATGATCAGCAGCAGGCCCCACCAGAAGATCGGCATGGAGTAGCCGGTGAGGGAGATGCCCATCACCCCGTGGTCGAACAGCGAGCCGCGCCGCAGGGCCGCCAGCACGCCGGCCAGCAGGCCGAGGGTGCCGGCGAACAGCAGGGCGGCCAGGGCCAGTTCCAGGGTGGCGGGGAACAGCGTGAGGAACTCGTGCCAGACGCTCTCGCGGGTGCGCAGCGACTCGCCCAGGTCACCCTGGGCCAGCTTGCCGATGTAGGTGAGGTACTGCTCGTACAGGGGCTTGTCGAGCCCCAGGCGGACCATGGCCTGGGCGTGCATTTCGGGATCGACGCGACGTTCGCCCATCATCACTTCCACCGGGTCGCCTGGAATCAGGCGGATCAGCGCGAAGGTCAGCAGGGTGACGCCGAAGAAGGTGGGGATCAGCAGCCCCAGTCGGCGAGCAATGAAACTGAGCATCTCGGTGATTGACTCCTCAGGTATCACGCCCGCTTCCGTGGGTAACGGTGGGCGGGCGTCGTTCTTGTTGTCGGGTGTCGCGGCAGCGGGTGCCGCGACAGTGCCGTTACTTCACCCGGGTGGTGGCGAAGTGGTTGTTGGACAGCGGGCTGATCACGTAGCCCTCGACGTTGCTGCGGCGCACGTTGAACAGCTTAGGGTGCGCCAGCGTAATCCACGGGGCTTCGCGGTGAAAAACCACCTGGGCCTGTTCATAGAGCTTCGCCCGCTCGGCAGGTTCGCTGACGCTGCGGGCCTTCTGCATCAGGGCTTCGAACTCGGGGTTGCACCAGCGCGCCTGGTTCTCCCCCGACTCGGCTGCCGCGCAGGACAGGTTGGGGCTGAGGAAGTTGTCCGGGTCGCCGTTGTCGCCGGCCCAGCCCAGCAGCACCAGGTCGTGCTCGCCGCCCTTGGAACGCTTGAGCAGTTCGCCCCATTCCAGGGAGCGGATGGTCATCTGGATACCGGCCTTGGCCAGGTCCGCCTGCATCATCTGTGCCGCCAGCGCCGGGTTGGGGATGGTGGGCGAGGTGCCGTTGCGGATGAACAGGGTGATCTTCAGGTCCTTCACCCCGGCTTCGGCCAGCAGGGCGCGGGCCTTCTCCGGGTCGTGCGCCCAGTCCTGCACCTGGTGGTTGTAGCCCAGCAGGGTCGGCGGGTAGGGGTTGACCGCGACGCTAGCGTTGCCGGCACCGAACACGGCCTGGATCATCGCCTGCTTGTCCACGGCGAGGTTGATGGCCTGGCGCACGCGGGCGTCGTCCAGCGGCTTGTGCTGGGTGTTGATGGCGACGTAGGTGGTCAGCAGCGCGTCGATCTCGTCCACCGCCAGGTTGGGGTTGCTGCGCACGCCGGGCACGTCTTCCGGCTTGGGGTAGAGGGCGATCTGGCACTCGCCGGCGCGCACCTTCTGCAGGCGCACGTTGGGGTCGAGGGTGATGGCGAACACCAGGTTGTCGATCGGCGGCTTGCCGCGGAAGTAGTCCGGGTTGGCCTTGTAGCGCACTTGGGCGTCCTTGGCGTAGCGGCTGAACACGAAGGGGCCGGTGCCGATGGGCTGCTGGTTGAGCTGGTTGGTCTTGCCGGCCTTGAGCAGCTGGTCGCCGTACTCGGCGGAATAGATGGAGGCGAAGCCCATGGCCATGTCGGCGAGGAAGGGCGCCTCGGGGCGGCTGAGGGTGAAGCGCACGGTGAGGTCGTCGACCTTCTCCACGGACTTGATCAGCTCGCGCATGCCCATGGCGTCGAAGTAGGCGTAGCCGCGCTGGGCCGACTCATGCCAGGGGTGCTTGGGATCGAGGGCGCGCTGGAAGCTCCAGAGCACGTCGTCCGCAGTCAGGGTGCGGGTGGGGGTGAAGTAGTCGGTGGTGTGGAACTTCACCCCCGGGCGCAGGTGGAAGGTGTAGACGGTGCCGTCGGGGCTGATGTCCCAGCGTTCCGCCAGGGCCGGTTCCAGCTCGGTGGTGCCGGGCTTGAAGGCCACCAGGCGGCTGAACACCGTTTCGGCGGAGGCGTCGGCGGTTACCGCGCCGGTGTACTGGACGATGTCGAAGCCTTCCGGCGCGGCTTCGGTGCAGACCACCAGGTTGGCCGCCTGGGCCAGCGGGGTGCCGGCGGCCAGGGCCACCAGCAGGGGCAGGGTACGGAGCGTCATGCGCATGTGAGTCTCCTTGTGGGGCGCCGCTGGGCGGCGCCCGTCTCAATCTAGAGCAGGTCGAAGGGGAAAGTGCTGACCACGCGCAGTTCGTTCACGCTGCCGTCGATCTGCTGCTTGCTGGCCTTGTGGGACATGTAGGTGACCTTGAAGGTGCTGTCCTTGATGGCCCCGCTCTGCACCTTGTAGGCCGCCATCAGCCCGTACTCGTGGTGGCGTTCGTCGTCCATGCCGCGCACTTCGACGTAGTTGCCGTAGGCGCCGTTGCGATCACCGTCGTAGTGGGTGCCGTCGATGTCCCAGCCCTTGGCGTACCAGGCGGTGGTGGACAGGCCAGGGACGCCGAAGTAGCTCCAGTCGGTCTCGTAGCGGATCTGCGCGGACTTCTCGTTGGGGCCGTTGTAGTCCGAGAGCAGGGAGTTGGCCAGGTAGATGGCCGCCGTTTCGTGGACGTAGTCGAAGTACTCGTCGCCGTCGATCTGCTGCCAGGCCAGGGTCAGCGCGTGGGCCTGGTGGGCGAGGGTGAATGCCAGGCTCCAGGCGTTGTTGTCGATGTAGCCGGCCTTGCGCGAGCCGGTGTCGCGGGTGCGATAGCCGTTCAGCGCGGTGCGCAGGGAAAGGTTTTCGCGGTCCCCCAGGGTGTGGGTGATGCCCAGGTAGTACTGGTCCCAGATGTCTTCGAAGCGGCCACCGTAGGCGGCGATCTCCAGGCTCTCCAGCGGCTTGTAGTTGCCGCCCAGGTAATGCATGTGCTCGCCCTTCACTTCGCGGGTGCCGTACTCGGTGGTGAAGGCTTCGTCGCCTGAGCCGGTACGCGGGCTGACGCGGCGGAAGCTGCCGGCCTGCAGGGCCAGGTTGTCCAGCTCTTCGCTGGTGATGGCGTAGCCGGTGAAGCTGGAGGGCAGGGCGCGGTTGTCGAAGTAGCTGAATACCGGGGTGTCCACCTGGAAGCGGCCGGCCTTCAGCTCGGTGTTGGAGACGCGCAGGCGCACGTTGGCGATGCCCAGCTTGGACCACTCCTCCACGCCGTGGCCGTTGCTGTCGGCCAGGGTGCGGTTGCCGCCACCGCCGATGCGGCCCTTGCCGCGTTCCAGGTTGATGGCGTTGAACGCGGCGACATCGAGGCCGAAGCCGATGGTGCCCTGGGTGTAGCCGGAGCTGTACTTGAGCTGGGTGCCTTGCACCCATGCGCGGCGGCTGTGGGTGCGCTGTGGGCCGTCATCCTTGGGGATGGTGAAGCCGAAGCTGTCCTTCATCTGCTCGCGGGCGGCGAAGTTGCGGGTGCTGAGGGTCAGGCTCTGCCCCTCGATGAACCCGGTGGCGCCGGCCTGGCCCTTCACCGGCTTGTCCACCGCCGGGATGTTCTGTACCTGGGCGGCGTAGCTGGGATTCTCCGGCACCGGTGGCATGGGCTGTTCCTCGGCCCCTGCCGCGCCGGTGGCGGCCAGCAGGGCCAGGGCCAGGGTCGCTCGGGAATGGTCTTTCTTCATGTCGTTCGCTCCTTTGTTGTTATTGCTTCGCTTTGAAGCAAGGAGCGCTGGCGCGGACTGCCGTCGTCATCGGGCAAGCCGGTGACGTCGCACGCAAGCGCAGCTTCCTTGCGGACTCGTTGGGGCAGGTATGAAAAAAGGTCTCCTCCGCTCTGCGGCGGATGGAGGGGTGGGTCACGGAAGACCGGGGCCTGGCGGGGGCAGCCGCCAGGCCCCTGTGCTCACGGGGCGTTGGCCACGCCGTAGAAGGAGTTGGTGGAGAACGGGCTGATGCGGAAGCCCTCCACGCTCCGGCTCATGGGCTGGTAGACGGTGGAGTGGGCGATGGGGCTGATCGGCACCTGGTTGTGCAGGCGCTGCTGGGCCTGTTTGTACAGCTCGGTGCGCTGGGCCTGGTCGGTGCTGGCCTTGGCCTGCTTGACCAGCTTGTCGTAGTCGGCGTCGCACCACTTGGAGACGTTGTTGCCGTTGACCGAGTCGCAGCCGTAGAGGGTGCCGAGCCAGTTGTCCGGGTCCCCGTTGTCGCCGGTCCAGCCGAACAGCATGGCGTCGTGCTCGCCGGCGTGGGCGCGCTTGATGTACTCGCCCCACTCGTAGGTGACGATGCGCGCCTTGACGCCGACCTTGGCCCAGTCGGCCTGGATCATCTCGGCCATCAGCCGCGCGTTGGGGTTGTAGGGGCGCTGCACGGGCATGGCCCAGAGGGTGATCTCGGTGCCTTCGGCGATGCCGGCGGCCTTGAGCAGTTCCTTGGCCTTCTCGGGGTTGTACTCGCTGCCCTTGATGGTCTCGTCGTAGGACCACTGGGTCGGCGGCATGGCGTTGACCGCCAGTTGCCCGGCGCCCTGGTAGACGGCCTCGATGATGGCTGGCTTGTTCACCGCCATGTCCAGCGCCTGGCGCACCTCCACCTTGTCGAACGGCGGGTGGGTGACGTTGTAGGCGATGTAGCCGAGGTTGAAGCCGGGCTGCGAGGGCACCTGCAGGCGCGGGTCTTGCTTGAGGCCCGCGATGTCGGCCGGGCGCGGGTTGAGGGTGATCTGGCACTCGCCGGCCTTGAGCTTCTGGGCGCGCACGGAGGCGTCGGTGTTGATGGCGAAGATCAGGTTGTCGATCTTCACATCCTCGGGCTTCCAGTAGTCCTTGTTGCCGGTGAAACGGATCTGCGCGTCCTTCTGGTAGCGCTTGAACACGAACGGGCCGGTGCCGATGGGCTTCTGGTTGAGCAGCTGCGGCGTGCCGGCCTTGAGCAGCTGGTCGGCGTACTCGGCCGAGTGCACGGCGGCGAAGGGCATGGCCAGGTTCTGGATGAAGGCGGCGTCCACCTGGTTGAGGGTGAACTTGACGGTGTGGTCGTCCAGCTTCTCGACCTTGGCGATGTTCTTGTCCAGGCCCATGTCGGTGAAGTAGGGGAACTCGCTGGGGTAGGCCTTACGGAACGGGTGGTTCCTGTCGAGCATGCGCTGGAAGGTGAACAGCACGTCGTCGGCGCTGAACTCGCGGCTGGGCTTGAAGTACTCGGTGGTGTGGAACTTCACGCCCGGGCGCAGGTGGAAGGTGTAGGCCAGGCCGTCTTCGGAAACGTCCCAGGACTCGGCCAGCGCCGGCCCGGCACGGGTGCTGCCGCGCTCGAACTGCACCAGGCGGTTGAAGAGGGTTTCCGCCGTGGCGTCGAAGTCGGTGCCGGTGGTGTATTGGCCGGGGTCGAAGCCGGCGGGGCTGCCTTCAGAACAGAACACCAGGTTGCTGGCGGCGGAGGCGAAGGAAGTGCCGAGGAGCAGGCCGGCAGCGAGCAGGGCCTGGACGAGGGTGTTCTTGGGCATGCGGGACCTCGATTGTTCTTTTTCTGAGGGCGTCACGGGCTCGCGGCCTTATGGACCGGGCACGTGCTCGGTACAACCCGCTGCGTTCCGGTCCCGGGGTCAGGTGGCCGGCCCTGTGCAGCGGTGAGTGCCCTGGCCGGGGCTCCTTGCCCAACGCCAAAGCGTGGCCGAAATTAAGTCATGCTGAAAAAGTGGTCAACAGAAATTAAGCAAGACTTACATTCAGGCGTCACCGGGCGTCGCATCGTGGTAAATGCGAGAGGTCAGGAGGCGTTGCGGTCGTCGAACAGCGGCATGGTGGTGACGGTCAGCACCTCGGCCACGTTCTCGCCGACGTTGGCCAGGCAGTGGGTCTTGCCGGCGTCGAAGTGCACCGAGTCGCCGGCAGCGAGCGGGTACTGGCGACCGTCGATGGTGTAGACGATCTGCCCGGAGAGCACATAGGCGAACTCCGAGCCCTCGTGGGCGATCAGCTCCGACTGGTAGCCCACCGGCATGTTCATCTTCACCGCGTTGAGCAGGTTGCCGGGGAAGGAGGTGGACAGGCGCTCGTAGGCCAGCGGCTGGCCCTCGATGGTGTAGCGCACGCGCTCGTTCTGGTGGGAGTCTGGCTGGGGCTGCGGCGGCTGGTCGAACAGCGCGTTCATCGGTACGCCGAGGGACTTGGCGATGTTGGCCAGGGAGGAGATGGACACGCCCGTCAGGTTGCGTTCGGCCTGGGAGAGAAAGCTGGCGGTGAGCCCCGATTCGGCGGCGACCTGGTTGAGGGTCTTCTTCGCGGCACGCCGGTAGCGGCGCAGGCGTTCTCCGATGCGGTCGACGGACATGGCGGGTGCTCTGGTGACGGGAGGCGGCCAGTATACCGAGCGGTGCGGCGGGCGGCAGTCCCGGCGCAAGCGCCCGGGCCACCGGCTTGTGGCCGGCGGTGGGCACGGTACCGCGCAAGGGAAGGGTGGAGCTGCCGGGCGATCGTGTCGCCGGGCCTGCGCAGCATAGTGGCTGAAGCTGTCGGGAAGCTGTCAGCGAAAGGTCGAATGGCGCGCGCGTCGTGCATCGGTGGTCATAAAATTAAGTCACACTTAAAAAATCCTTTGACCGCCTCGTTCAGCCTCCCTTAAATTCCGCCGCCGGATTGTCAGACAAGCGAGGACCACGGGATGACCAGGGGTGTAGGCGGCAGCACGCCAGAGGCGGCGCTCGCCCAGTTGCACGACATGACTGCCGGCGCACGGCCCATCGAGGCGGCGGAGTACCACGCACGCATCGCCCGCGCCCAGCGCTTCATGGCCGAGCAGGGCATCGGCGCGTTGTACCTCCATGCCGGGGCCAACCTGCGCTACTTCACCGGCGTGCAGTGGCACCCCAGCGAACGCCTGGTGGGCGCGCTGCTGCCGGCCGTGGGCGAGCTGGAATACCTTGCCCCGGCCTTCGAGGAAGGCACCGTGCGCGGCTTCCAGGTGGTGCCGGGCGCCATCCGCACCTGGCAGGAGCACGAGTCCCCCTACCGCCTGCTGCTGGATCGCCTGGCCGCCCTGGGCCTGGCCGACGACGCCTGCGTGGCGCTGTGCCCGAGCCTGCCGTTCTTCATGTTCGACGGCCTGCGCAATGAGTCGCCGCGCTACCGCTTCATCGACGGCGGCCGCGTCACCCAGCACTGCCGGGCTCGCAAGTCCGCCGCCGAAATCGCCCTGATGCAGCGCGCCAAGGACATGACCCTGGCCGTGCACAAGGCCGCCGCCAGCATCCTCCGCGAGGGCATCACCCCGGCCGAGGTGGAGGCCTTCATCCACCAGGCCCACCGCCGCGTCGGGGCCAGCGGCTCGTACTTCTGCATCGTCCTGTTCGGCGCCGATAGCGCCTTCCCCCACGGCGTGGCCCAGCCCCGGCCATTGCGGGACGGCGACATGGTGCTGATCGACACCGGCTGCCGCCTGCACGGCTACCTCTCGGACATCACCCGCAGCTACGTCTTCGGCACCCCCAGCCCGCGCCAGCGTGCCCTGTGGGACGCCGAGAAGCGCGCCCAGTTGGCCGCCTTCGACGCTGCCCGCCTGGGCGCCCCCTGCGAAGCGGTGGACGCCGCCGCCCGACGCTCCCTGGAGGCCGACGGCCTCGGCCCGGACTACCAGCTCCCCGGCCTGCCGCACCGCACCGGGCACGGCATCGGCGTGGAGATCCACGAAGGCCCCTACCTGGTACGCGGCGACGCCACGCCCTTGGCACCAGGCATGTGCTTCAGCAACGAACCGATGATCTGCGTGCCCGGCGAATTCGGCATCCGCCTGGAAGACCACTTCTACATGGCCGAAGACGGCCCGCGCTGGTTCACCCAGCCGAGCCACTCCATCGACGACCCGTTCGGGTTGGCCTGAGGCGCTGGCCGGGAGCGGCGTGTCCTAACGGGATAGGTCCTCGAAGCTGCTGCGACTGAATCGGGTCACCGCGCCTTATCACCCCCTCCCCGGCCGCCGCCGAGGAAGGGGGGCGGCGCGCTTCTGCAGTCCGACGTTCGCCGGCGCCTATAATCGCCGGCTTCGAACGTGACCCCCGCACAGGACTGCACATGATCCGCCTGGCCCGCCCCGACGAGTACGCCGACCTGGTGGACATCTGGCTGGAGGCCTCCCTCCAGGCCCATGACTTCATCCCCGAAGCCTTCTGGCACAGCCAACGGGACGCCATGCTCAACCACTACCTGCCCGCCGCGGAAAACTGGGTCGTGGAAGAGAACGGCCAGGTGCGTGGCTTCCTGTCCCGGGTCGAGCACCACCTGGCCGCACTCTTCATCCACCCCGACCACCAGCGCAGCGGACTCGGCCGTCGCCTGCTGGACAGCGCCAAGGTGCGGCATCACTCACTGGAACTGAACGTCTACCGCGCCAACGTCAAGGCGGTGGGCTTCTACCGTTCGGCTGGTTTCGAAGTCGTCGCCGAAGCGCGGGATGCCGCGACCAGGCAGCCGGAGTTGACCTTGCGTTGGTTGGGTGAGTTGGGGGCGGGATAAAGATGTACCCATTCGAACCGCAGGTTATTCCCTCCCCTCCAACCTCACCCGCGCAAAGTTGTTCGACCCCAGCGGGTTGAGCTGGTAGCCGCTGACGCCCTTGCGCACGACGGAGAATTGCCGGGGGTGGGCGAGGGGGATCCAGGGGGCTTGCTGGTGGAAGATGCCCAGGGCCTGGCGGTAGAGGGCGGCGCGCTGGGTGTCGTCGCGTTCGGCGCGGGCCTGGCGGATCAGGGCGTCGAAGGCGGGGTCGCACCAGCCGGCGAGGTTTTCGCCGGAGCTTGCTGCAGCGCAGGAGAGGTTGGGGCCGAGGAAGTTGTCCGGGTCGCCGTTGTCGCCGACCCAGCCCATGAACACCAGGTCGTGCTCGCCGTTCTTGGCGCGTTTGATCAGTTCCCCCCATTCGAAGACGCGGATGTCGGCCTGGATGCCGACGGCGGCGAGGTCTGCTTGGAGCATCTGCGCGCCGATGCCGGGGTTGGGGTTGGTGGGGCCACCGCCGGGGCGGGTCCAGATGGAAAGGTGGAAGCCGTCGGCGTGCCCGGCCTCGGCCAGCAGCTGGCGGGCGTGCGCGGGGTCGTGGGCCCAGGGTTTCAGGGCGGGGTCGTAGCCGAGCACGCTGGGCGGGTAGGGGGCGGCGGCGAGGGTGGCGTTGCCTTCGCCGAACTGGGCGCGCAAGTAGGCGTCGCGGTCGAAGGCGAGGTTGATGGCCTGGCGTACGCGCACGTCGTCCAGCGGCGGGTGGCGGGTGTTGAGGCCGACGTAGGCGACCAGCAGGGCGTCCATCCCCAGCACGTTCAGCTCCGGCTCCTGTCGCAGTACCGGGATGTCGGTGGGGCGCGGGTAGATGGCCACCTGGCAGTCGTTGGCCTTGAGCTTCTGCACCCGCACGTTGGGATCGGGAGTGATGGCCAGCAGCAGCCGGTCGATGGCCGGGCGGCCGCCCCAGTAGTCGGGGTGGGCGGTGAAGCGCACCTGGGCGTCCTTCTCATAACGCTGGAAGACGAAGGGGCCGGTGCCGATGGGGCGGCTGTTGAGGGCCTCGGGCGTGCCGGCGGCGAGCAGGTGGTCGGCGTATTCGGCGGAGTAGATGGAGGCGAAGCCCATGGCGAGGTCGGCGAGGAAGGGCGCTTCGGGGTGGCGCAGGACGAAGCGGACGCGGTGGTCGTCGAGCTTTTCGATGCGCTCGATCAACTGCCCCAGGGCCATGGATTCGGCATAGGGAAAGCCCCGGGGCGAGCGGTCGTGCCAGGGGTGCCTGGGGTCGATCTGGCGCTGGAAGCTCCAGAGCACGTCGTCGGCATTGAAGTCGCGGGTGGGGGTGAACCAGGGCGTGGTGTGGAACTTGACGCCCTGGCGCAGGGTGAATTCGTAGCTGAGGCCGTCATCGGAAAGCGTCCAGCGTTCGGCCAGCGCGGGTTCGATGCGGGTGCTGCCGGGGGCGAACTGCACGAGGCGGTCGAAGAGGGTTTCGGCGCTGGCGTCGGCGGTGTTGGCGGCGGTGTACTGGACGATGTCGAAGCCTTCCGGGGCGGCTTCGGTGCAGACCACCAGGCTGGGGGCGGCCTGCGTCCAGAGGGGCAGCAGGAGCAGGAAGGGCAGCAGGCGTGGGTGCATCGGGCGTCCTTGGCGTGATGGCCTGCCGCGAATGCGTGCCTGCGGTGGCGGATGGAGGAGGGCGCCCTGAGCGGGCGCCTGGTGCCGGGAGGGCGGGGCGCGGTGCCCCGCCTGCCGGATTACTTGCCGACGCTCACGCCGTAGAACGAGTTGAGGGCGAACGGGCTGATCTTGAAGTCCTGCACGTTCTTGCGCATCGGTTGGTAGACCGTGGAGTGGGCGATCGGGGTGATCGGCACCTGGTCCTTGAGGATGTGCTGGGCCTGCTTGTACAGCTCGGTGCGCTGGGCCTGGTCGGGGTTGGCCTTGGCCTGCTTGACCAGCTTGTCGTAGTCGGTGTTGCACCACTTGGAGAAGTTGTTGCCGTCGATGGCGTCGCAGCCATAGAGGGTGCCGAGCCAGTTGTCCGGGTCGCCGTTGTCGCCGCTCCAGCCGATCAGCATGGCGTCGTGCTCGCCGCCCTTGGCGCGCTTGATGTACTCGCCCCATTCGTAGGTGACGATGCGGGCCTTGATGCCGACCTTGGCCCAGTCGGCCTGGAGCATTTCGGCCATCAGCTTGGCGTTGGGGTTGTAGGGGCGCTGCACGGGCATGGCCCAGAGGGTGATCTCGGTGCCTTCGGCCACGCCGGCGGCCTTGAGCAGTTCCTTGGCCTTGTCGGGGTTGTAGCCGGCGTCCTTGATGGTCTCGTCATAGGACCACTGGGTCGGCGGCATGCCGTTGACGGCGAGCTGGCCGGCACCCTGGTAGACGGCGTCGATGATGGCCTTCTTGTTCACCGCCATGTCCAGCGCCTGGCGCACTTCGAGTTTGTCGAAGGGCTTGTGGGTGACGTTGTAGGCGATGTAGCCGAGGTTGAAGCCCGGCTGGGACGGCATGTTGAGGTTGGTGTCCTTCTTCAGCGCCTCGAGGTCGGCGGGGCGGGGGAAGAGGGTGATCTGGCACTCGCCGGCCTTGAGCTTCTGCATGCGCACGGAGGCGTCGGTGTTGATGGCGAAGATCAGGTTGTCGATCTTCACGTCCTCGGGTTTCCAGTAGTCCTTGTTGCCGGCGAAGCGGATCTGCGCGTCCTTCTGGTAGCGCTTGAACACGAACGGGCCGGTGCCGATGGGCTTCTGGTTGAGGTCGGCGGCCTTGCCCTGCTGAGCAACTGGTCGGCGTACTCGGCGGACTGGATGGAGGCGAAGCTCATGGCGAGGTTCTGGATGAAGGCCGCGTCCACCTGGTTGAGGGTGAACTTGACGGTCATGTCGTCCAGCTTCTCGACCTTGGCGATGTTGGCGTCCATGCCCATGTCGGTGAAGTAGGGGAATTCGGTGGGGTAGGCCTTACGGAACGGGTGGTCCTTGTCGAGCATGCGCTGGAAGGTGAACAGCACGTCGTCGGCGTTGAAGGTGCGGGTGGGCTTGAAGTACTCGGTGGTGTGGAACTTCACACCCGGGCGCAGGTGGAAGGTGTAGGTGAGGGCGTCGGGGGAGACATCCCACTTTTCCGCCAGGCCGGGGACGACGGCGGTGCCGCCCCGCTCGAACTGGGTCAGGCGGTTGAAGACGGTCTCGGCGGCGGCGTCGAAGTCGGTGCCGGTGGTGTACTGGCCGGGGTCGAAGCCGGCGGGGCTGCCTTCGGAGCAGAACACCAGGTTCCCGGCGGCGCTGGCCAGCGGTGCGCCGGCGATCAGCCCGGCGGCGAGAAGCGCTTGGATGACGGCGTTTTTACGCATTTTGACCTCATGTCTTGTTGTGTTCTTCATCGTGAGGGGCGCCCTCGTAAGGCGCCTCGCCCGAAACTATGCATGGCACATGCCCGAGGCAAGCCATGGTGGGACATGAGTGTAGAAGCTGTGGCGATGCTGTAAGGCGGTGTCGCAATTCTGCAAGTTCGCGACCGTTCGCAGCCTGGGGCCACCCGTTCGTGCAGGTGGCCCTGGCCCCGTGTCAGGGCATCTGCACCTCGATGACGCCATCGGCGGTGACGTTGACGCGGCTGGTGCCGGCTTCGATCTCCGGTGCCGGGGCGTCTTCGGCCATCATCATGCTGGCCTTGGCGGCGCGCATGGCCATCATCGGGCGCGGCTGGAAGCCGTCGCTGTTGAGGTTGAGGCTCACCAGCTTGTAGCCGGAGCCGCCCAGGGCCTGGGTCGCCAGTTGGGCGCGGGCCTTGAAGGCGTCGACGGCATCCTTCAGCAGGGCGTCTTCGTTCTTCTTGCGGGTGGCGTCGGCGATGCTGAAGTCCATGCCGGCCATCTTCAGGCTGCCCATCAGGTCGGCGCTGAGCTGGGACAGCGCGGCGAAGTCGGCGCTTTCCAGGCGCACTTCGGCGCGCTCGCGCCAGCGGGTGATCTTCTGGCCCTTGTCGTCGTAGACCGGGTAGCTGTTGCGGCTGCCGAGGCTGACGGTGATGCCCTTGGTGGCGCGGGCCTTTTCGACGGCAGCGTTGAGGGTGCGGGTGATCTCGGCGGCCAGCTTGGCCGGGTCGCTGTTCTCGGATTCGCTGAACAGGGTGACGTGCATCAGGTCGTGGGCCACGTCCTGGCTGACCTCGGCACGCAGGGCCACCTGGTTGTAGCGTGCCTCGTCGGCCATGGCCGGGAGGCTGGCGAAGGCGGCGGTGGCCAGGGCGAGGGCGGCGGAGAGGCGGGTGATGGCTTGCATGTCGGCTCCTTGTGAGAGGCAGTGGGTGTGCGCGCGGTTTGCGGCAGTCAACAGGGTAGACGGGCGTTCCGTGCGGTCCGGGTTAAGACCGCAGGAATTTTTTTCGTTCGATCACGGCCTCGCCTTTCCACCGCTCTGGCACGCAGGCTGTGCAGTCGCGCTGTCCATGGTCCACCGCTGCGCAACGATGCGGCGAGTTGACGCATATCAGCGGTGCGCCAGGCGCCTTGGTTATACTCCGCCGAATTCTTGGAGTGCCCATGCTCGAACCCTTACACCACCTGTCCGCCAGCCGGCAGAACCTCCTGCGTCTGACCCTCATCCGTGTGCTCGTACTGGCCGCCCAGGCCGGTTCGGTGGGCCTTGCCTACCGCGCGCAATTGCTGGAACTGCCCTGGCTGGAGCTGTCGGTGACCCTGGCGGTTTCGCTGGTGCTCTGTGTGAGCACCACCCTGCGCCTGCGCGGCCCGTGGCCGGTCACCGAGTTGGAGTATTCGGTGCAGCTGGCCTGCGACCTGGTCATCCACAGCGTGCTGCTCTATTACTCGGGCGGCTCCACCAACCCCTTCGTTTCCTATTACCTGGTGCCGCTGACCATCGCCGCCGCCACCTTGCCCTGGGTCTACACCCTGGTGCTGGCGGGGCTGGCGCTGGCGGCGTACACCCTGCTGCTGGTGTGGTTCCACCCGCTGGAGATGCCGGTGGAGCAGCGCGAGGCGATGCTGATCTACGGCATGTGGCTGAGCTTTGCCCTGGCGGCGGCGCTGATAACCTTCTTCGCCGCCCGCATGACCGAGGAGCTGCGCCGCCAGGACCAGCTGCGCGCCGTGCGCCGCGAGGAAAGCATGCGCGACCAGCAACTGCTGGCCGTGGCCACCCAGGCCGCCGGCGCCGCTCACGAGCTGGGCACCCCGCTGGCGACCATGAGCGTGCTGCTCAAGGAGCTGCGCCAGGAGTACGGCGACAAGCCGGCCCTGCAGGATGACCTGGCGCTGCTGCAGGAGCAGGTGAAGCTGTGCAAGGAAACCCTGCAGCAACTGGTGCGCGCCGCCGAGGCGGACCGCCGCCAGGCCGTGGTGGACCAGACCGCCGTGGAATGGCTGGAGGCGACCCTCAACCGCTGGCACCTGATGCGCCCGGAAGCCACCTACCGCTACCAGTGCCTGGGCGTTGGCCTGGCGCCGCGCCTGCGCCCGCCGGCCGACCTGACCCAGGCCCTGCTGAACCTGCTGAACAACGCTGCCGACGCCTGTCCGGAGAAACTCGACATTCGCCTGGACTGGGACCATCAATGGATGGTGCTGAGCATCCGCGACCAGGGCGCCGGCGTTCCCCTGGCCATCGCCGAGCAACTCGGCCGGCCCTTCTTCACCACCAAGGGCAAGGGATTCGGCCTCGGCCTGTTCCTCAGCCAGGCCAGCGTGACGCGCGCCGGTGGCACGGTGAAGCTGTACAACCACGAAGAGGGCGGTACCCTCACCGAGCTGCGCCTACCCCGCAGCCACGGTGTCGCCTGAGCCCACCACGAGAGGACTCGACATGAGCGAAGAACCCCTGATCGACGGCGAAGAACAGCCCCACCTGCTGCTGGTGGACGACGACGCCACCTTTACCCGCGTCATGGCCCGCGCCATGAGCCGCCGGGGCCTGCGCGTGTCGGTGGCCGGCTCGGCCGACGAGGGCCTGGCCCTGGCCAAGGACGACCTGCCGGACTACGCCGTGCTGGACCTGAAGATGGAAGGCGACTCCGGCCTGGTGCTGCTGCCCAAGCTGCTGGAGCTGGACCCGGACATGCGGGTGGTCATCCTCACCGGCTACTCCAGCATCGCCACCGCCGTGGAGGCCATCAAACGCGGCGCCACCAACTACCTGTGCAAGCCGGCTGACGCCGACGACGTGCTGACCGCGCTGCTGTCCCAGCAGGCCGACGTGGAAAGCCTGGTGCCGGAAAACCCCATGTCGGTGGATCGCCTGCAGTGGGAACACATCCAGCGCGTGCTGGCCGAGCACGATGGCAACATCTCCGCCACCGCTCGCGCGCTGGGCATGCACCGCCGCACCCTGCAGCGCAAGCTGCAGAAGCGCCCGGTCCGTCGCTGAGGCCGTACGCGGCGCGCTCCGTAGCCCGGGCTTCAGCCCGGGAGCGGGGTGGGCGACCAGCCCCGGACTGAAGTCCGGGCTACGCCTACGACACGGCACCCGTAGGGGCGACTTCAGTCGCCAAGCGGCGCGCAGCGCCGCCGCCCCACAGGCGCGAATACATTCGTGATGGTGAAGCCAAGGATCGTTCAGAGTCCTCCGGTTTTTCTTCCCCTGAAAGCGTCCTGAAAGCCACTGGTGGCCGGGCCTTGGTATTCTTAGCCGCCTAACCAATCCCGCCCAGGCCCGTCATGTTCTCCGTCGTCCAGCAGATCCTCGGCATCACCGCCCCGGTGTTCACCATGCTGTTCCTCGGCGTGTTGCTGCGCCGCCTGGGCTGGATCGACGCTCCCTTCATCGACACCGCCTCCAGCCTGGTCTTCCGCGGCACCATGCCGACCCTGCTGTTCCTCGGCATCATCAAGGCGGACCTGAGCACCGCCCTGCAGCCCGCGCTCATCGCCTACTTCGTCGTTGCCACCCTGGGCTGCTTCGGCCTGGCCTGGCTCTGGGCCATCTGGCGCTGTCCGGAGGCGGATCGGGGCATCTACACCCAGGGCGCGTTCCGTGGAAACAACGGCATCATCGGCCTCGCCCTGGCCACCAGCATGTACGGCGACTACGGCCTGTCGGTGGGCGGGTTGCTCGGGGGTGTGGTGATCCTCTGCTACAACACCCTGTCGTCCATCGTGCTGACGGTCTACGCACCGGGCATGCGCGCCGATCCCTGGAGCCTGATCAAGGGCGTGCTGAAGAATCCGCTGATCATCGGCGTGCTCGCCGCCATCCCCGTGGCCTACCTGCAACTGCCACTGCCGGCCTGGCTGATCACCTCCGGCGAGTACTTCGCCCAGATGACCCTGCCGTTGGCGCTGATCTGCATCGGCGGCACCCTGTCGCTGGCGTCCCTGCGCGAGAGCGGCCGCCTGGCCATCAGCTCCAGCCTGATGAAGATGGTCTGGCTGCCGCTGCTGGCCACAGCCGGTGCCTGGGCCCTGGGGTTCCGCCAGGCCGAGCTGGCGATCCTCTTCCTCTACTTCGGCAGCCCCACGGCTGCCGCCAGCTTCGTCATGGCGCGGGCGGTGAACGGCAACCATGCGCTGGCTGCCTCCATCATCGTCATCACCACCCTGGCTGCCGTGGTCACCACCAACATCGGCCTGCTGAGCCTGCAGCTGCTGGGCCTGATCTAGGCCCGGTGCCCCGGCCTGCGGGGCCTTGGGCAAGCTGTATCAAAATGTGAGGCGCTTCCGACTCCTCGGTCCCGCGCGTTGCGTCTTGGCGTGGGGAGGGCTAGCATCGCGGCCTTTGCGCCATTAACGGATTAAACATGCGCGCCGTTTCGCTGCTCAGCCTGCTGCTCCTGGCCCCCCTTGTCTGGGCGGCCGAGCCGTCCGCGACGCTGGAGGGCCCCAGTGCTGGCTGGCGCTACGCCGGCCTGCTCGATCGCAGCGAAAACCCGGCGGTTGCCTACCCGACGCCGCCCATCGACCGGGGCGCACAGCGCAACCGCACCCTCATCGAAGGACGCCTGGCCAACATCGGCCACGTCCGCCCGCCGCACCGCCTGGTGGTCAACGGCAACCCACTGCCGCTCTACACCGATGACGCCGGACGTTTCGTCCGCCCGTACGCGTTCGGCGCCGGCTCCAACAGCGTCGAAGTGGTGTCCGGCGACGGCAAGTCGCTCAAGCGCGTGCAGTTCTACGAAGCCAACACCGGCCGCACCCCGGCGCGCCTGCGCGTGGTGCTCGGCTGGGACGATCCCAAGGCCGAACTCGACCTGCACATCGTCACCCCCGACGGCCAGCACGCCTTCTGGGCCGACCCGGTGATGAGCAACGGCGGCGGCCTGGACACCGACAGCGTCGACGGCCCCGGCCCGGAAATGTTCACCATGGCCGCGCCCCTGCACGGCACCTACCTGGTGTACGTGAACTACTGGGGCAACTACGGCGCCAATGGCTACAACTTCGAAGCCGGCAGCAACCAGAACGAGGTCATCACGTCGCAGATCAGCCTGGTGTTCAACGAGAACACCGTGAACGAGAAGCGTGAGTCCTTCGTCGTGCCCTTGCGGGCCATCGGTGAGCTGGTGCTCGTCAAATCCTTCAACTTCTGATGTCCCGCCGCGTGGATGAACCGGGGTTTTTCACCATGAACCAGAACACCACTCCTGAAAGCGCCCGCACTGCCCTGGCGCGTCACCCGCGCGCTCTGGCCCTCGGCCTGCTGCTGCCGCTGGCGGCCGCCGGCCTGCTGGGGGGCTGCGACAAGCAGGAGCCGCGCGACCTGGCGGAACAGAGCGCCCTGGGGCTGGACCTCAAGCGCCCTGACGCCCTGATCGAAAGCGCCTCCCTCAGCCGCCTGCCCAAGGACATCCTCGCGGTGCCGCTGCTGCGCGACACCCTCACCGAGGACTTCGTCTTCTACTACCAGGACAACGCCGACCGCCTCGGCCTGGCCGGCAGCCTGCGTCGCATCATCTACGAGCACGACCTCAAGCTGCAGGACTCGCTGATCGACGAACTGCTCGACCAGCCCGCTGAAGTCGCGGCCTGGCGGGGTGCCGACGGCAAGCTCAAGCACGTGCTGGTGACCCTGCAGCGCGGCGGCCTGGCCCGCGTGCTGGAGCCCCTGGCCCACGCCGCACTGGACGACACCCAGCTGAGCCAGGTGGGCGAGCTGCGGGTGGACGGCGACAGCGTGCCGCTCTACAGCCTGCGCTACCTGGGCGAGCGCTCGGTGCTGCTGGCCAGTCATGGCGACAAGCTGCTGGTGCTCTCCAGCCCCGGCATGCTGCTGGACGAATCCGGCAAGCTGGCCCGCGCCGAGACCGAGACGGTCGAAGGCCTGATGGCCGGCGATGATCCCTTCCCCGAGCGTTTCGGCCTCAAGGCCCGTGGCCAGGAGCAGCAGCGCATCGCCCTGGGCGGTGAATTCCTCGCCTTCGGCTACCAGCGCTTCCTGCCCAGCTTCGCCGGCCTGCGCTTCGAGATGGACGACAAGGGCTGGCGCAGCTACGTCGCCCTCAACGAGGTGGACGACCAGGCCAAGTTCGACTTCAAGCCCGTGTGGCAGGCCATGCCCATGGGCGCCAGCGCCTGCGTCGCGCTGCCCGTGGCACCGGGCGTGAATGCCCGCCTGCTGGACCGCGTCGGTGCCGGCAAGGAGGTCACCGAACAGCTCGGCAAGCGCCTCGGCACCACCGCCGGCCTGTGCTGGTACGCCGACTCCCGCCTGCATTCGCCGCTGTTGGTCGCCCACCTCGACGAGGCGGCCTCCGGCCAGATGGACCCGGCCATCGAAGGCCTGTTCGGCTCGGTGATCGGTGCCTTCGAACCCTATGCCGAAGGTGGCCGCTTCCCGCTGGAGAGCCAGACCCGTGGCGCCGCCCGCATCTGGGCCCGCGACGTCGGTTCCAACTTCGGCCAGTACCCCGCATCCCAGAGCGCCAACCCCGATGCCCTGGCCTCCCGTGGCTACTTCCACGTGAGCCTGGCGCGCCATGGCGACACCCTGCTGTTCTCCCTGGACGACAAGCTGGTGACCAAGGGCCTGGATACCCTCGACAAGCGCTTCCCGCCGCTGGGCGAGACCCTGCCCAAGGACGCCCTGGTGCCGGCCTACCTGGCCCCCGAAGGCCTGGCCAAGCTGCTGGAGCGGGAAACCCTCGACAGCCTGCCGAGCAACGACGAGCCGGTGTTCCGCAACGCCGCCGAAGCCCACCTGCTGCCCAAGCTGCGGGCTCTCGGTGGCCACGGCAAGTACGCCCTGGCATTGCCGGCCGACACCCAGGCCAGCGACCCGTGGGAATGGCTGCCCCTGGAATGGCGCTCCCTGTGATCCGTCGCCTGCCGTTCGGGCTGGCCGCGCTGCTGATGGCGTGGAGCCTGGTGCTGCGCGCCGACGAAACGGTGGGGCTCGACCCCGAGCAGTCCCAGGTGTTCCGCGCCTGGTTCGTGCGCATCGCCCAGGAGCAGCTGCGCCAGGGCCCGAGCCCGCGCTGGCACCAGCAGGATTGCGCCGGCCTGGTGCGCTTCGCTGCCAACGAGGCGCTCAAGGTCCACGACGCCAAGTGGCTGCGCGCCAATGGCCTGTCCAACCGCTACCTGCCGCCGGAGCTGGAGCTGAGCGACGCCCAGCGCCAGCTCGCACAAAACTGGCAGCAGGGCGGTGGCAAGGTCGGCCCCTACGTCAACGCCATCAAACTCATTCAGCACAACAGCCGGTTCGCCGGCCGCGACCTCAACCAGGCCCGTCCCGGCGACCTGATCTTCTTCGACCAGGGTGATGACCAGCACCTGATGATCTGGATGGGGCGGGAAATCGCCTACCACACCGGCACCAGCACCCCGACCGATAACGGCATGCGCTCCGTCAGCCTGCAACAACTCATGAAATGGAAGGACACCCGATGGATCCCCGACGAATCCAACCCCAACTTTATCGGCATCTATCGACTGAACTTCCTCGCCCGATGAACGCCAGCCCCCTGCGCCGTGCGGCGCGCCTGTCCGCTGCCGCGCTGATGGCGCTGGTACTGCCCCTGGCCCTGCCGGCGCTCACCCAGGCCGAGGACGAGGTGCCGGCCAGCGGCTACACGCCCCTGGCGGGCGAGTCCTTCTTCCTGCTCTCCGACAGCAGCTTCGCCACCGATGAAGTGGCCCAGGTGCGCCTGGAGGCTCCGGGCCGCGACTACCGCCGCTACCGGATGGAGGAGTACGGCGGCGTCGACATCCGTGTGTACCGCATCGAGAACCCCCTCGACTTCCTCAAGCGGCAGAAGAACCTGCACCGCGTGAGCACCGAGGGCGACTTCAAGGGCGAGGGCCTGTCCAACACCCTGGCCTACCTCTGGGACAACTGGTACCGCAAGTCGCGTCGGGTGATGCAGCGGGCCTTCTCCTACGAGTCGCGCAAGCAGGTCACCGAAGAAGCCCCCGAACTGAGCATGGGCGAGGCCATCCGCCAGCCCACCGAGTTCACCCCGCAGGTGCAGTACGCACCGCTCAAGGGCATGCCGATGGTGGCGCAGTTCCGCTACCCGCTGTGGCAGGCCAAGCCCATCGAACCGCCGAAGGGCGTCGAGCTGGCCGGCTCCTCCAGCCAGTTCACCAGCACCCAGCCGGGCAACGTCTACATCCCCCTCGGCAAGCTCAAGCCCGGCCTGTACCTGACCGAAGCCATCGTCGGTAAATACCGCGCCACCACCGTGGTGTTCGTCTCCAACACCGTGGCCGTGAGCAAGATCGCCGGCGGTGAGCTGCTGGTGTGGACCGCCCGCAAGCACGAAGGCACGCCCGTGGCCGATGCCAAGGTGCTGTGGAGCGACGGCCTGGGCGTGATGACCAGCGGCACCACCGACGCCCAGGGCCTGCTGCGCCTCGGCCACGGCAGCCCCGAGCGCTCCTACGTGCTGGGCGAGGACGCCGAAGGCGGCGTGTTCGTCTCCGAGAACTTCTATTACGACAGCGAGATCTACGACACCAAGCTCTACGCCTTCACCGACCGCCCGCTGTACCGCCCGGGCGACTGGGTCGAGGTGAAGATCGTCGGCCGCGAATTCAAGAACGCCCGCGACTCGGTCGCCCCCACCGCCGCGCCGCTGAAACTCAGCGTGCTCGACGCCAACGGCACCGAGCTGCAGACCCTGGACCTGGCGCTGGACGGCCAGTCCGGCACCCAGGGTCGCTTCCAGCTGCCGCGCAACGCCGTGGCCGGGGGCTACGAACTGCGCTTCCGCTACCGCGACCAGATCTACAGCAGCGCCTTCCGAGTGGCCGAGTACATCAAGCCGCACTTCGAAGTGTCGCTGGACCTGGCCAAGCCGGACTTCCGCACCGGCGAACCGGTCAAGGGCGCCCTGGTGCTGCTCTACCCGGACGGCAAGCCGGTGGCCAACGCCCGCCTGCAACTGAGCCTGCGCGCCCAGCAGCTGTCGATGATCGACAACGAGCTGCAGTACCTCGGGCAGTTCCCGGTGGAGCTGGAGAGCACCGAGCTCACCACCGACGCCCAGGGCCGTGCCGAACTCAACCTGCCGGCCGCCGAGAAGCCCAGCCGCTACCTGCTCACCGTGTTCGCCAGCGACGGCGCCGCCTACCGCGTGCGCACCAGCAAGGAGATCCTCATCGAGCGCGGCGCCGCCCGCTACGCCCTGACCGCGCCGCAGCGCTTCAGCAGCGCCGGTGAGTCGGTGCACTTCAGCTTCCGCAGCGAGCGCCCGAGCGACCTCAAGCCGGCCCGCTACGACTGGGTCCGCCTGGAAGACCAGAGCACCCAGGGTGGCACCCTGGCCGGCGGCAGCGACGGCTTCGACCTGAAGTTCGAGCGCCCCGGCACCTACAGCATCACCCTGAAGGACGACAAGGGCCTGATCCTCGGCGCCACCGGCCACTCGGTCAGCGGCGACGGCGTGAAGTCTGTGGCCGGCACCATCGAGATCGTCCTCGACAAGGCCGAGTACAAGGCCGGCGAGGAAGCCCTGGCGCTGATCACCTTCCCCGAGCCGGTGAGCGATGCCCTGCTGACCCTGGAGCGCGACAAGGTGGAAGCCACCGCGCTGCTGTCCAAGGGCGGCGACTGGCTGAAGCTGGAGCGCCTTTCCGACACCCAGTACCGCGCGCGCATTCCGGTGGGCAAGACCTTCTCGCCCAACATCACCTTCTCCGCGCTGTACACCCGTGGCGGCGACTACAGCTTCCAGAACGCCGGCATCAAGGTGGCCACGCCGCAGATCGACATCGAGGTGGTGGCCGACAAGGAAGTGGCCCGCCCGGGTGACACCGTCACCGTCGAGCTGACCACCCGCTACGAAGGCAAGCCCACCGCCTCGCGCCTCACCGTCAGCGTGGTGGACGAGATGATCTACGCGCTGCAGCCGGAGATCGCCCCGGGCATCGACCAGTTCTTCTACCACCCGCGCCGCAACAACGTGCGCACCAGCGCCAGCCTCTCGTTCATCGCCTACGACCTGGCCCTGCCCGGCAGCGCCACCGCGCCCGGCCGCGCCAACCGCAGCGACCGCGGCGTGAAGGTGCTGGAGCGTCCGCGCCGCGAGGACGTGGACACCGCCGCCTGGCAGCCGGACCTGGTCACCGACGCCAACGGCAAGGTGCGCTTCAGCTTCCGCGTGCCGGACTCCCTGACCCGCTGGCGCATCACCGCGCGGGCCATGAACGCCGATGGCCAGGTGGGCCAGAAGCGCCAGTTCGTGCGCTCCGAGAAGCCGCTGTACCTCAAGTGGAGCGGCCCCACCAGCTTCCGCAAGGGCGACCGCCCGACCCTCGGCCTGTTCGCCTTCAACCAGGGCGAAGCCGGTTCCAAGGCCGAGTTGGTGACCCGTTACGCCGGCCAGGAACAGCGCACCACGGTGGAACTGGCCAAGGGCATCAACTACCTGCCGCTGACGGTTCCGGCCGTGGCCGAAGGGGACTTCCACGCCGAACTGGTGCGTGACGGCCAGGCCGTCGATGCCCTCGACGTGGCCCTGCACCTGGCCGCCGACGGTTGGCCGAGTGCCCAGAGCAAGAGCCTGGTGGCCTACGCCGGCAAGACCGAGCTGGGCCTGCCGGCCGATGCCAGCGCCATCCGCCTGCGCCAGGACGACAACGGCCAGGCTCTGTTCCGTGGCGCCCTCGACGACCTGCTCGCCTACCCCTATGGCGGCGTCGAGCAGACCGCCAGCCGCCTGCTGCCGCTGGCCGTGGCCTACCCGACCCTGGCCCAGGGCGAGCGCCGCGTGAGCGACCGCCTGCGCCTGGTCATGCAGACCGGTCGCCTGCGCCTGGTGCAGATGGCCGGCCCGGAAGCGGTGTTCACCTGGTGGGGCGACGAGGCCGATGCCGACGCCTTCCTCACCGCCTACGCCTACTACGCCGACTGGTACACCAGCCGTGCCCTGGAGGTTCAGCTGCCGCCGGACCACTGGCAGCGTGTGCTGGACACCTACGCCGCCCAGGCCCCCAACACCCCGCTGCTGCAGCGAGCCCTGGTGCTGGCCTTCGCCCGCGACATGGGCTTGCCGGTGAACACCCTGATGGAAGGCCTGATGGCCGACCTGGCCGCCGCCGGTGACGGCGAGGACGTGCCCGAGGTGGACGACGGCCGCGCCAGCCTGGTGATGGCCGCACCGGAGTCGTCCCTCGGCCTGGCGGCTGCCCGCGTGCTCACCGCCGGTCTCGCCCGTCAGCTGCAAGTCCGCGTGCCGGCAGCGCTGGACGCTCAGCTGGGTGCCGCCCGCGAGCGCCTGTCCGCCAGCCAGCAGCCCTTCGCCGAAGCCCTCGGCCTGTACCTCAATGGGGCCGACCCGGTGCGTGCGGCTGCCCTGCTCAAGCGCCTGGCGCCGGGGCAGTCCACCGTCGAGCGCGCCCTGGCCCTGACCTGGCTGCAGCGCAGCCTGGACAAGGCCGGTCCCGACCTGGCCATCGCCCCGCAAGGCGACTGGCAGGCCCGCGAAGGCGACAGCGGCGAACGCTACTGGCAGTGGCATGGCCAGGGTGTGCCCGCCACCCTTGACCTGCCGACCGACCTGGCTCACCCGGTGGACGTGCGCCTGGATTACCAGAGCGCCCAGGCTGCCGGCGCGGGTGCCGCACTGCCGGTGGAGATCAGCCGCCGCCTGCTGCGCCTGGTGCCGGGCAGCGAGCCCTTCACCTTCAAGGCCGAAGAGGCCAAGCCCGGTGACATCTCCAGCGACGCCCTCTACCTGGACGAAGTGGTGCTGAACGCCCAGGCCGGTCGCGCCCTGCGCTACGGCCTGCTGGAAGTGCCGCTGCCGCCCGGTGCCGATGTCGAGCGCACCACCTGGGGCATCCAGGTTTCCGGCCTGGAAGGCGAGGAAGCCTCCGCCCTGGAGAAGGCCCGCAACGAGCCGGGGCAGATGGTCTACGCCGTCCCGGTGGATCGCCTGGAAGGTGCCCTGGTGCTGCGTCACCTGGTGCGCTTCTCGCAGAAAGGCGAGTTCCAGCTGCCGCCGGCGCGCTACGTCCGCCTCTACGCGCCGCAGGAGCAGGCGCTGGAGAGCGAACCGGCGCTGGGACAGATCAAGGTCGATTGAGATTGACCAGGGGCCTGCGCGTGGCCGCTGCGCTGCTGGCGCTGGCGGCCCTCCCGGTGGGGGCCGCCGAGGCGCCCCTCGCCTTGGCCTGGCGTACCCCGACCGGTAACGAACTGCTCGAACTGGACCGCAGCCGCGTGTTGGCGCGCAGTCCCTTGCCCGCCGAGCGCCAGGCGCCCCTGGGCAGCCTGTGGAAACTCTTCGTCTACGCCTACCTGGTGGACCGGCAACAGCCGGACCCCGGCTACCAGTGCCTCGGCCACGACCGTGACGAGGTGTATTGCTGCAACCCCGGCGAACGCATCGACCGTGACCAGGCTCTGGTGAAATCCTGCGGCCTGTATTTCGACCCGGCACGCCTCGGGGTGACCCCGGATGACTGGTCCCGCTACTGGCAGGCACGCAGTGCCCCGGCCTGGCTGCACCGCCTCGATGCGCTGAAGCCCGAGGCGCGGGTCCCGGTGGCCGACCTGCTGGCCCAGCTGCAGACCCTGCCGGCCCAGGACGAGGCCCGCCGCGTGCTGCTCGATGTACCGCTCCAGGCCCGTGATGCCGGCGTGCTCGCCACCCTGGGCGCGCGCCTGCGGGTGAAGACCTGGAGCTGGCTCGCCGACGCCGATCCCCAGGCCCGCCAGGGCGGCTTCGCCGGCTGGCTGAACGACGGCACGCCGGTCTGGGCCAGCGGCCCCGGCACCAGCCAGCGCGTTCTCGGGCAGTACGCCGAGGTGCTCGAACGCACGTTGCCGGTGAGCTGGCCCCGCGAGCCGGGCAGCTGCGTGGAGGTGCGCCTGTTCAGCCGCTATCCGCTGCGCGAGGTGAGCCTCGCCGGCCAGTCCACGCCTGTGGCGCCCGGTGCCCTGCGCGGGCGCTATCAGGTGCTGTTCGAGAACGGCAACCGCCTGGACATCGAAAGCCAGGGCGAGCTCTTCCTCGAGCGCCGTGACGACGGCCTGGCGCTGACCGCTCACCTGGAGCGCGAGGACTATGTGGCCCGCGTGCTCGACCGCGAGGCGGCACCCGAACCCGCCGAGGCCGCCAAGGCCCTGGCCGTGGCAGTGCGGACCTACCTGGTGCAGAACGCCGTGCGCCGTGGCGAGTGCCTGGTCATCGACGACAGCAGTTCCAGCCAGCGGGTCGCCCCCCGCCCGGCTTCCGCTGCTAGTCGCAGCATCGCCGCCTGGACCGCCGACCTGGTGCTGGCTGGCAGCACGGTGACCTACCACAGCGAGCGCGCCGGCCCGGATCGCCTGTCCTGGCAGCAGGCCGTGGCGGAGGCCAAGGAGGGTGTGCGCTACGACAGCATCCTCGCCCGTGCCTTCCCCCGCGCCAGCCTCAGCCGCTGGGACAAGCCCGTGGCAGCCTGCCAGGCCCTGCCCAACGCCGAGGACTGGCTGCGCCGCCAGCGCCGCGAGTGGCGCCCGGTGCTGGATGCCGAGCCGGGCTACGCTGAAATCCCGCAGTTCTCGGTGTGCCGCCTGGCCTCCGGCCGACCCCATGTCGACCGCGAGCGGCGGCGCATCTTCGTGCGCGGCCTGTTTTCCCTGCAGGACCGCCTCGACCTGACCCACGAATACCTGCACCTGGCCTTCGAAGCCCACCCCAATGGCCAGGACGAAGCCTACGTCGAGCGGCTCGCCCGCCAACTGCTACTGGAATGATCCCCATGCGCTGCGCCTCCCTTGCTTCCCTGTTCCTGGCCCTGACGCCGCTGCTCGCCAGCGCCGAGGTGCGACTCGATACGCCGCGCGGTGGCTGGCGCGAAGGCGCCGGCTCGGGCGAGCACTTCATGCAGGAGGTCAACTACCCGGCCTCCTCGGTGAACACCGCGTCGGACCAGGCCGATACCGCGCTGATCAAGGGCGCGATCACCGGCATGCCGAAGGCGGCCAGCGGCCCCGGCACCCTGGTGGTCAACGGCGTGAGCATGCCGCTGAAGGTGGACGAGGACGGCAGTTTCCAGCGGCCCTTCGTGTTCCCCTCCGGCAGCAACAGCGTCGAAGTGCGCAGCCCGGACGGCAAGCAATCCCACCGCGTGCAGTTCTACAGCCGGGCCAAGGGCGGCGTACCGGCACGCATGCGCGTGGTGCTCTCCTGGGATGCCGACAACACCGACCTGGACCTGCACCTGGTGACGCCGGACGGCGCCCACATCTGGTACGGCGACCGCAGCGCGCCCAACGGCACGGCGCTGGACGTGGACGTGACCACCGGCTACGGCCCGGAAATGATCGCCAGCCCGACCCCGCTCAAGGGGCAGTACCTGGTGTACGTGAACTACTACGGCGGCGGTTACTACGGCAGCGACGACGGCACCGAAGGCCCTGCCCAGCCGCTGATCACCGCCCAGGTGACGGTCATCACCGAGGAAGGCACACCGAGCGAGAAGCAGGAAAACTTCATCGTGCCCATGCGCCAGCCGGGCGAACTCACCCTGGTAAAGAGCTTCAGCTACCCCTGATCGGTTCTTTGGGCTGAGCCTCGGCGCATGCTGGGGCGCCTGGGGCGGTGGATCGATGGTGCGCGAACCGCCCTACGCGTCGTATGAGCGCCGAGCGGTGCGCACGACGTTGGCCTGGTGAGCGGGGTTTGATGCGGTTCGCGGGCTCACCACATCCTACGGGTGAAGGCGTGCCGGCGGCTGGGGCTTATCGGTCGCTCTCCCTCAAGATCTGCCAGCCCTCGCGGAACCGAAGGGTGGGCCGGGCGGCGTTCCGCTTCAGCCCACCAACGAAGCAGCTGTCAGCTCCTTGGGTGGATGGAAACAGCGCCATCCCCCTACGCTTTTTCCTCCCACAGTTTCGGCGCCGGCGGGCGTCAGCCCTGCGGGTCCGCCTGCCAGGCGTCGACCACTTCCTGGGCGGCGCGGAAGGCGTCGATGGCGGCCGGTACGCCGGCGTACACCGCGCAGTGCAGCAGCGCCTCGCGGATTTCCTCTACGCTGCAGCCATTGTTCAAGGCCCCGCGCACGTGGCCTTTCAGCTCCTGAGGGCACTTCAGGGCGGTGAGGGCGGCGAGGGTGATGAGGCTGCGGGTCTTGCGGTCGAGCCCTTCGCGGTTCCATACGCCGCCCCAGGCGTGTTCGTTGACGAAGTCCTGCAGGGGCTGGGTGAATTCGGTGGCATTGCCCAGGGCGCGGTCGACGAAGGCGTCGCCCATCACTTCGCGGCGGACCTGGACGCCGGGTTTGCGTGCATCGCTCATGGTGATTCTCCAGTCAGTCGAGGGATTCCAGCCGCACCGGGGCCACGCCGCTGCGCAGCATGTCCAGCGCTTCGGCGGCGCGGCGCGAGAGGTCGATGAGGCGGCCGCGCGTGTGGGGGCCGCGGTCATTGATGCGCACCACGACGCTGCGGTCGTTGTTCAGGTTGGTGACTTTCACCCGGGTGCCGAAGGGCAGGGTGCGGTGGGCGGCGGTGAGGGCGTTCTGGTCGAAGCGCTCGCCGCTGGCGGTGCGCTTGCCGTGGTGGCGTGCGCCGTAGTACGAGGCTTCGCCGTCCTCACGGTAGGTGCCGCCGGTTTCACCGGAAAAGAAGCCGGGTGTGCTGCAGCCGGCCAGCAGGGCCAGGCCGGCCAACAGCGGAAGTGAGCTGAGGGATCGCCACATCAGGACGTCTCCAGGGAGCGGTTGACCGGTGCTTGTGCGCAGCGTCGGGCTTCCTGACGCTGCACCGGGTCAACCGGGAATCCCGTTCCGGCCCTCCGTGGCCGGTCGTTCGCCGGGCCAACCCATGGGTTGGCCAGTCCGGCTCACCCTTCGAGTTTCTTCTTCAGCAGTTCGTTCACTTGCCCCGGGTTGGCTTTGCCCTTGGAGGCTTTCATGGCCTGGCCGACGAAGAAGCCGAACATCTTGCCGCGCTTGGCTTCGTCGCTGGCGCGGTACTGCTCGACCTGCTCGGCGTTGGCGGCGAGGACTTCGTCGAGCATGGCTTCGATGGCACCGGAATCAGTGACCTGCTTGAGGCCCTTCTTCTCGATGATCGCGTCGGCGCTGCCTTCACCGGCGGCCATGGCTTCGAAGACCATCTTGGCGATCTTGCCGGAGATGGTGTTGTCCTTGATGCGCAGGATCATGCCGCCCAGGTGCTCGGCGGAAACCGGCGATTGCTCGATCTCCAGGCCGTCCTTGTTGAGCAGGCTGGAGAGCTCGCCCATCACCCAGTTGGCGGCCAGCTTGGCGTCGCCGCAGGTGCGCTGCACGGCCTCGAAGTAGTCGGCCATCTCGCGGCTGGCGGAGAGCACGCTGGCGTCGTAGGCGGAGAGGCCGAACTGGCTTTCGAAACGCTCGCGCTTCTGCACCGGCAGCTCCGGCAGCTGGGCGCGCACTTCGTCGAGGAAGCTCTGCTCGATCACCACCGGCAGCAGGTCGGGGCAGGGGAAGTAGCGGTAGTCGTTGGCTTCTTCCTTGCTGCGCATGGAGCGGGTTTCGTTGGCTGCCACGTCGTAGAGCACGGTTTCCTGGACGATCTTGCGGCCGGATTCCAGCTCGTCGATCTGCCAGGCGATCTCGGCGTTGATGGCGCGCTCGATGAACTTGAACGAGTTGACGTTCTTGATCTCGCGGCGGGTGCCGAACTCGGCCTGGCCCTTGGGGCGCACCGAGACGTTGCAGTCGCAGCGCAGCGAGCCTTCGGCCATGTTGCCGTCGCAGATGCCGAGGTAGCGCACCAGGGCGTGGATGGCCTTGGCGTAGGCGACGGCTTCCTTGGCGCTGCGCATCTCCGGCTCGGAGACGATCTCCAGCAGCGGGGTGCCGGCGCGGTTCAGGTCGATGCCGCTCATGCCGTGGAAGTCTTCGTGCAGGCTCTTGCCGGCGTCCTCTTCCAGGTGCGCGCGGGTGATGCCGATGCGCTTGACTGTGCCGTCTTCCAGGGTGATGTCCAGGTGGCCCTTGCCGACGATGGGCAGGTCCATCTGGCTGGTCTGGTAGCCCTTGGGCAGGTCCGGGTAGAAGTAGTTCTTGCGGGCGAAGACGTTGCGCGCGCCGATCTCGGCGTCGATGGCCAGGCCGAACTTGAGCGCCATGCGCACGGCTTCCGCGTTGAGCACCGGCAGGGTGCCGGGCATGCCCAGGTCAACCAGGCTGGCCTGGGTGTTGGGCTCGGCGCCGAAGGTGGTGGCGCTGGCGGAGAAGATCTTCGATTGGGTGCTGAGCTGTGCGTGGATTTCCAGCCCGATCACGGTTTCCCATTGCATGTGTGTCGTCCTCAGAATCCGGCCGGGGCCTGTTTGTGCCAGTCGGTGACCTGCTGGTACTGGTGGGCCACGTTGAGCAGGCGGCCTTCCTGGAAGTAGGGCGCAAGCAGCTGCACGCCCACCGGCAGGCCGTCGACGAAGCCGGCGGGCATGGACAGCCCCGGCAGGCCGGCGAGGTTGGCGGTGATGGTGTAGATGTCTTCCAGGTACTCGGCGACGGGGTCGTTGTTCTTCGCGCCCAGTTTCCAGGCCGGGTTGGGCGTGGTCGGGCCGAGGATGACGTCGACATCGGCGAAGGCCGCGACGAAGTCGTTCTTGATCAGGCGGCGGATCTTCTGGGCCTTGAGGTAGTAGGCGTCGTAGTAGCCGGCGGACAGGGCGTAGGTGCCGACCATGATGCGGCGCTTCACTTCGCTGCCGAAGCCTTCGGCGCGGGAGCGCTTGTACAGGTCCATCAGGTCCTTGGGGTCTTCGCAGCGGTGGCCGAAGCGCACGCCGTCGAAGCGCGACAGGTTGGAGCTGGCCTCGGCCGGGGCGATGACGTAGTAGGCCGGGATGGCGTGCTGCATGTTGGGCAGCGAGATGTCCTTGACGGTGGCGCCGAGCTTCTTCAGCTCTTCCACCACGGCCATCACGGCCGCGCCGATGCGTGCGTCGAGGCCGGCACCGAAGTACTCCTTCGGCAGGCCGATGCGCAGGCCGGCCAGGGGCTGGGCGAGGGCGGCGAGGTAGTCGTCTACCGGGGCGTCGACGCAGGTGCTGTCCTTCGGGTCGAAGCCGGCGATGGCGCCGAGCATCAGGGCGCAGTCCTCGGCGGTGCGGGCCAGCGGGCCGCCCTGGTCGAGGCTGGAGGCGTAGGCCACCATGCCCCAGCGCGAGACGCGGCCGTAGGTGGGCTTGATACCGGTGAGGTTGGTGAAGGCGGCGGGCTGGCGGATCGAGCCGCCGGTGTCGGTGCCGGTGGCGGCGGGCACCAGGCGCGCGGCGACGGCGGCGGCGGAGCCACCGGAGGAGCCGCCGGGCACGCGGTCCAGCGCCCAGGGGTTCTTCACCGGGCCGTAGTGGCTGGATTCGTTGGCGGAGCCCATGGCGAACTCGTCCATGTTCAGCTTGCCGAGGGTGACGGCGCCGGCGGCCTTGAGCTTCGCGACCACGGTGGCGTCATAGGGCGCCTTGAAGTTGTCGAGCATCTTCGAGCCGCAGCTGGTGCGCACGTCGAGGGTGCAGAACAGGTCCTTGTGGGCGATCGGCGCACCGAGCAGGGCGCCGTTCTCGCCGGCGGCGCGACGGGCGTCGGCGGCACGCGCCTGTTCCAGGGCCTGGTCGGCGGTGACGGTGATGAAACTGTTGAGCTGCGGGTCGAGGGCCTGGATGCGCGCCAGCAGGGCGCTGCTCAGCTCCTCGGAGGAGAATTCCTTGGCGGCCAGCGCGCGGGCGATCTCGGCCAGGGTCAATTGATGCATGGGGTAACCCTTTCCTTAGTCGATGACTTTGGGGACGAGGTAGAGGCCGTTCTCGACGGCCGGTGCGATGGCCTGGTAGGCGTCGCGGTGGTTCTCCTCGGTCACTTCGTCAGCGCGCAGGCGCTGGGTGGCTTCGAGGGGGTGGGCCAGCGGCTCGACGCCGTCGGTGTCCACGGCCTGCATCGCATCGATCAGGCCGAGGATGTTGTTCAGGGTCTCGGTGGTACGCGGGATATCGCCTTCGTTCAGGCCCAGACGGGCCAGGTGGGCGATCTTTTCCACGTCGGAGCGTTCAAGCGCCATCGGGTTCTCCAACTGAAAATGCGGTGGCCGCCGGGGGCATCCGACCGGGTGGGAGGAGGGTCGGGAACGGTACCGCGAACGGGCGGTCAAAGGCCGCGATGATGGGCCCGGAGGCCCAGAAAAACCGGCAATTTAGCACAACGCCTGCCTTGCCCAAAATCCCTGCCGTTGTTAGAGTTTGCCGCACTTTTTTACCCACGCGTTGCCTAGGGTCCCTCTCCCATGTTCAAGAAACTGCGTGGCATGTTTTCCAGTGATCTGTCGATCGACCTGGGCACTGCCAATACCCTTATTTATGTGCGCGAACGCGGCATCGTCCTGAACGAGCCGTCCGTGGTCGCGATCCGCAACCACGGCAACCAGAAGAGTGTCGTGGCCGTCGGTACCGAAGCCAAGCGCATGCTCGGTCGTACTCCCGGCAATATTTCCGCCATCCGCCCGATGAAAGACGGTGTGATCGCTGACTTCAGCGTCTGCGAGAAGATGCTGCAGTACTTCATCAACAAGGTTCACGAGAACAGCTTCCTGCAGCCCAGCCCCCGTGTGCTGATCTGCGTACCGTGCAAGTCGACCCAGGTCGAGCGCCGTGCCATCCGTGAATCCGCCCTGGGCGCCGGTGCCCGCGAAGTGTTCCTCATCGAAGAACCCATGGCTGCGGCCATCGGTGCCGGCCTGCCGGTCGAGGAAGCCCGTGGTTCCATGGTCGTCGACATCGGCGGCGGCACCACCGAGATCGCCCTGATCTCCCTGAACGGCGTGGTCTATGCCGAATCCGTACGCGTGGGCGGCGACCGTTTCGACGAGTCCATCGTCACCTACGTGCGCCGCAACTACGGCAGCCTGATCGGCGAATCCACCGCCGAGCGCATCAAGCAGGAAATCGGCACCGCTTTCCCCGGTGGCGAAGTCCGCGAGATCGACGTCCGTGGCCGCAACCTGGCCGAAGGCGTACCGCGCAGTTTCACCCTGAACTCCAACGAAGTGCTCGAAGCGCTGCAGGAATCCCTGGCGACCATCGTCCAGGCGGTCAAGAGCGCGCTGGAGCAATCCCCGCCGGAACTGGCGTCCGACATCGCCGAGCGTGGCCTGGTGCTCACCGGCGGTGGCGCCCTGCTGCGTGACCTGGACAAGCTGCTCTCCCAGGAAACCGGCCTGCCGGTGATCGTCGCCGAGGACCCGCTGACCTGCGTGGCCCGTGGCGGCGGCCGTGCCCTGGAAATGATGGATCGCCACGCGATGGACCTGCTCTCCACCGAGTAAGGTCGGAGAGCCCATTCGCCTTAGGAGCGGCCCATCAAACCGCTATTCGCCAAGGGACCCTCGCTCGGCGTGCGCCTGCTGGCGTTCGCCGTGCTGTCCGCTGCCCTGATGGTGGTGGACGCCCGCTTCGAGACCCTCAAGCCCGTTCGCAGCCAGCTGGGATCGGTCCTTACGCCCTTCTACTGGCTGGCGGACCTGCCCGTGCGCGTGTGGGACGGCATCAGCGACCAGTTCACCAGCCGCAGCGTGCTCATCGCCGAGAACGAGAAGCTCAAGGCCGAGGCCCTGCTGATGCAGCGCCGGCTGCAGAAGCTGGCGGCTCTCACCGAGCAGAACGTGCGCCTGCGCGAGCTGCTCAACTCGTCTGCCCTGGTGGACGAGAAGGTGCTGGTGGGCGAGCTGATCGGCGTCGACCCCAACCCCTTCACCCACCGCATCCTCATCGACAAGGGCGAGAAGGATGGCGTGTTCCTCGGTCAGCCGGTGCTCGACGCCCGTGGCCTGATGGGACAGGTGGTGGAGGTCATGCCCTACACCTCCCGCGTGCTGCTGCTCACCGACACCACCCACAGCATCCCGGTGCAGGTGAACCGCAACGGCCTGCGCGCCATCGCCAGCGGCACCGGCAACCCGGAGCGCCTGGAACTGCGCCATGTGGCCGATACCGCCGACATCAAGGAAGGCGACCTGCTGGTGAGTTCCGGCATGGGCCAGCGCTTCCCGGCGGGCTACCCGGTGGCCACCGTGAAGGAAGTCATCCACGACTCCGGCCAGCCCTTCGCCATCGTCCGCGCGGTGCCCACCGCTGCTCTCAACCGCAGCCGCTACGTGCTGCTGGTATTCACTGACACCCGGAGCCCCGAGGAGCGTGCCAATGCCGCTGCCGAGGCCCAGGAAGCCGCCGACCGCGAGGCCGCCAGCAAGGCCGCCCAGCCCCAGGGCGCTGCACAGCCGGCACCGGCTGCGACGCCTGCTGCATCCCCGGCGCCTGCAGCCGCGCCCGCTGCGCCTGCCCAGGCGGCTCCCGCTTCCCGAGGCAACCACTGATGGCCACTGCGCGCCCCCGCAATGGCTGGGTGATCGGCTTCAGCCTGCTGGTCTCCCTGCTGCTCAGCGTCGCGCCGATGCCCAGCTTCATGGAGGTCGGTCGCCCGCTGTGGCCCGCCCTGCTGCTGACCTACTGGACTCTGGCGCTGCCCCAGCGCGTGGGCATGACCACCGCCTGGATCGTCGGCATCGCCCAGGACGTGCTCTACGGTTCGTTGCTGGGGCAGAACGCCCTGGTGCTGGCCCTGGTCACCTTCCTCGTGCTCAATCTGCACCAGCGCCTGCGCATGTTCCCCATGTGGCAACAGAGCCTGGTGCTGATGGTGGTCTTCGGCCTGGCGCAACTGGTGCAGCTCTGGCTCAACGCCCTCACCGGCAACCGCCCGCCGACCCTCTTGTTCCTCCTGCCCGCCCTGGTGAGCGGGCTGCTCTGGCCCTGGGTCTTCGCCGCCATGCGCGGCCTGAGTCGGCGCCTCAACGTCCACTGATCGCCTTGCGGCCATGCCGCGGGGTCTTCTCGACATGGAGAAGTCTGCATGGCCACGCTCCACCTGGCCTCCGGATCGCCCCGCCGCCGCGAACTGCTGGCGCAGATCGGCGTTCCCTTCCAGCCCCTGGGCGCCCCCATCGATGAAACCCCGCTGCCTGGCGAATCCGCGCCCGCCTACGTCGAGCGCCTGGCACGGGAAAAGGCCGCCGCCGGCCTGGCAGCGCTGGGCGCTGCGAGCGACGGCCACTGCGTACTGGGTGCCGACACCGCCGTGGTGTTGGACGGTCGCATCCTTGGCAAGCCCCTGGACCGTGACGATGCCCTGGCCATGCTGGCCGCGCTCTCCGGGCGCGAACACCAGGTGCTCACCGCCGTGGCCCTGGCCGATGGCTCCCGCTGCGTCTCCCGCCTGGTGACCAGCCGGGTGCGCTTCCGTGACATCTCCCTGGCCGAGCGCGAGGCCTACTGGGCCAGCGGCGAGCCCACCGACAAGGCTGGCGGCTATGCCATCCAGGGCCTGGGCGCGGTCTTCGTCGCCGATCTGCAGGGCAGCTATTCCGCCGTGGTCGGGCTACCGTTGCTGGAAACGGCGGAACTACTCGGGCAGTTCGGCATTCCTTGTTGGCAACGCCTCAGGTAGGTTTTCAGCATGAGCGAAGAGATCCTGATCAATATCACGCCGATGGAATCGCGCGTGGCGGTGGTGGAAAACGGCGTGCTGCAGGAAGTGCACGTCGAGCGGACCCAGCGTCGCGGCATCGTCGGCAACATCTACAAGGGCAAGGTGGTGCGCGTGCTGCCGGGCATGCAGGCGGCGTTCGTCGACATCGGCCTGGACCGCGCCGCCTTCATCCACGCCTCGGAAATCTCCACCCGCGAAGGCAGCGCGGTGGAGAACATCACCGCGCTGGTGCATGAAGGGCAGAGCCTGGTGGTGCAGGTCACCAAGGACCCCATCGGCACTAAGGGCGCGCGCCTGACCACCCAGCTGTCGATCCCCTCGCGCTACCTGGTGTACATGCCGCGCACGGCCCACGTGGGCATCTCCCTGAAGATCGAGGACGAAGCCGAGCGCGAGCGCCTCAAGCAGGTGGTGGCCGATTGCGTCGCCGCCGAGGGCATCGAGGAAGTCGGCGGCTTCATCCTGCGCACGGCCGCCGATGGTGCCCGTCGCGAAGACATCCTGGTGGACATCCGCTACCTGCGTCGCCTGTGGGAGCAGATCTCCGGGCAGATGCAGACCGCCTCCACCCCCTCGGTGATCTACGAGGACCTGAGCCTGGCCCTGCGCACGCTGCGTGACCTGGTGAACCCGCGTATCGAGAAGATCCGCATCGACTCCCGCGAGACCTTCCAGAAGGTCACCCAGTTCGTCGACGAACTGATGCCTGAGATCGCCGACCGCCTGGAGCACTACCCCGGCGAACGGCCGATCTTCGACCTGTACGGCGTCGAGGACGAGATCCAGAAGGCCCTGGAGCGCAAGGTGCTGCTGAAGTCCGGCGGCTACCTGATCATCGACCCCACCGAGGCGATGACCACCATCGACGTGAACACCGGCGCCTTCGTTGGCCACCGGACCCTGGAAGAGACCATCTTCAAGACCAACCTCGAGGCTGCCACCGCCATCGCCCGCCAGCTGCGCCTGCGCAACCTCGGCGGGATCATCATCATCGACTTCATCGACATGGAAGACGAGGAGCACCAGCGGCAGGTTTTGCGGACCCTGGAGAAGCAGCTGGAGCGCGACCACGCCAAGACCAACATCATCGGTATCACCGAGCTCGGCCTGGTGCAGATGACCCGCAAGCGCACCCGCGAAAGCCTCATGCAGAACCTCTGCGAGCCCTGCCCGAGCTGCCAGGGGCGCGGCATGCTGAAGACGCCGGAAACCATCTGCTACGAGATCTTCCGCGAGATCCTCCGTGAGGCCCGCGCCTACCAGGCCGAGGGTTACCGGGTGCTGGCCAACCAGAAGGTGGTGGACCGCCTGCTGGACGAGGAGTCCGGCAACGTCGCCGACCTGGAGGCCTTCATCGGGCGCACCATCAAGTTCCAGGTCGAGGCCATGTATTCCCAGGAGCAGTACGATGTCGTCCTGCTCTGAGGGCCCCCGCTGAATGGCGCGCCAGGGTCTGCTGCTGGTCACCCTCCTGAGAACCCTCCTGGCCCTCTGTGCACTGGGGCTGGTGTTGGCTGCGCTCTATGTCAGTCTCGGTCGGCAACTGGTGCCGATGGTGGCGGAGTACCGCGACGACCTGCGCGCCCGCGCCAGCGATGCCTTGGGCCAGGATGTCGAGATCGGTGCCCTGGAAGGCAGCTGGCAGGGCTTTGCACCGGTGGTGGTGGCCCGTGACGTGGTCATCGGCCGGGGCGACGAGGTGTTGCGGCTGGATCAGGTCCGGCTGGTGCCGGACGTGCTCGGCAGCCTCCTGCAGCGCGCGCCGAAGCTGGCCAGCCTCGAACTCGACGGCCTGAACCTGCAGGTGGTGCAGGACGAAAGCGGCCATTGGGCCGTCGCGGGCGTGCCGTCCCGTCCTGATTCCCCCGCGCTGCGCCCCGCCCAACTGATCCAGGGCTTCCAGTCCGTGGGCCGGTTCGCGTTGGTCAACAGCCAGGTCACCGTTCAGCCCTGGCAGCAGCAGCCGGCGACCTTCACCTACGTCGAGGCGGCACTCTCCGGCAGTGCATCGTCCCAGCAACTGGAGGGGCGCCTGGTGCTGGCCGACGGGCAGCCGCTGAGCCTGCGCCTTGACACCCGACTGGACCCCGAGGACTGGCTGGCCAGCGAAGCCCATGCCTACCTGAGCCTGCCCCAGACCGACTGGGCCCGCTGGTTGCCCAAGTCGATCGCCAACGATTGGCGCCTGAGCAAGGTGCTGGGTGGCGGTGAGCTGTGGGCGGAGTGGTCCCGTGGCGAACTGCGCCGCGCGGTGAGCCGGTTGCGTGTCGGTGAGCTGAAAGGCAGCCGTCGTGACCAGGCCCCCGTGACCCTCCAGGACCTCGCGGTGGATGCCTACTTCGACCGCACCGCCGCCGGCATGCGCCTGCAACTGGACTCGCTGTCCATGACCGTGGGCGAGCAGCGCTGGGGCGGCGTGCACCTGCTGGCCGAAGAGGCTGGAAGCGAGGACGCGCGGGAATGGCGTGTGCGTGCCGACCGCATCGACCTGAAACCCCTGGTGCCCCTGGTCAAGGGGCTTGCGCCCCTCAACGACCTGGCGCGGGAACTGGTGGATGGCCTCGATCCCAAGGGTGCCCTGCGCAACGTACAGGCCACCTGGCGACCGGATGCTCCCCTCGGCCAGCGCCTGGCCTACAGCACCAACCTGGAGCGCCTGAGCTTCGGCGCCGTGCACGGCGCGCCGGCGGCAGAGAACGTCAGCGGCAGCCTGACCGGCAACCTGGCCGGCGGCGAACTGCGTCTGGACGCCGATGACTTCGCCTTGCACCTCGACCACCTGTTCCCCAAGCCCTGGCACTACCGCGAAGCCCACGCCCGGCTGACCTGGACGCTGGATGAGCAGGCCTTCACCCTGGTCGCCCCCTACCTGCGGGTGGAGGGCGAGGAGGGACACATCGCCGGTGACTTCCTCATCCGCCTGCTGCGCGACCCGGCCGGCGAGGACTACATGGACCTGCGCGTCGGCCTCAGCCAGGGCGACGCGCGCTTCACCGAGAAATACCTGCCGACGCTGTCCTCCGGCCTCAGCCCGGAGCTGGCGGAGTGGCTCAAGCGCTCGATCAAGGGCGGCGGCATCGACGAGGGCTTCTTCCAGTACCAGGGCTCCCTGTTGCACGCCTCGCCGCCGGAGGCGCGCTCCATCAGCCTGTTCTTCAAGGTGCGTGACGCCCAGCTCGACTACCAGCCCGGCTGGCCGGCCCTGACTGACGCCCGGGGCGACGTGTTCGTCGAGCACACCGGCGTGCGGGTTCGGGTGCCCAGCGGGCGCATCCTCGACAGCCAGGTGAGTGATGCCCGCGCCGACGTGCCCCACGTGGACAGCGGCAAGGTGCCCCACCTGAAGCTGACCGCCAGGCTCGACAGCAGCTTCGCCGACGGGCTGAAGATCCTCCAGCAGGCGCCGACCCCCGCCGCACAGGTGATGGCCGGTTGGCAGGGCGAAGGCACCCTGGATGGCAACCTGGACCTGGACATCCCCCTGGCGAAGGCCGGCGGGGAGCCGCGTGTGGTGGTCGACCTCGCCACCCAGGACGCGCGCCTGCGCTTCGCCACTCCGAGTCTCGAACTCAGCGCTCTGAACGGCGCTTTCCGCTACGACACGGCTAGCGGCCTGAGCAGCAAGGACATCCGCGCCCGGGTCTTCGGCCGCGACGTTGCCGCCCGTGCCACCGCCGAAGGCCGCAACGGCCAGGCGCGCAGCCGCATCCAGGCCAACGGCGTGGTGGCGCTGAAGGACCTGACCGCCTGGCTCGGCGTCAATCGTCCGCTGCCGGTCAGCGGTGCCGTGCCCTATCGGCTCGACCTGCTGCTGGACGGCAAGGACAGCCAACTGAAAGTGGACTCGACCCTCAAGGGCGTGGCCATCGATCTGCCGGCGCCCTTCGGCAAGCCCGCCGAGGCCGTGCGCGACAGCCAGTGGCGCATGACCCTGGACGGCGCCGAGCGACGCTACTGGTTCCAGTACGGCGACCTTGCCGACCTGGCGCTGGCGGCCCCGGCCAACGATTTTTCCGGCTGCCGTGGCGAGCTGATGCTCGGCTCCGGGCGTGCCGTGCTGCCGACCGCTCGTGGCGTGCGCGTGCGGGGCGTGCTGGACGACCTCGACCTGGCCGCCTGGCAGGGCGTGCGCCAGCGTTACGCCGAGAAGGATGCCGGCAATGCCGTCGGCCTGCTGCAAAGCGCTGACCTGCGCATCGGCCGGTTCAGCGGCATGGGACTGGAGCTGCAGGATTTCCGCGTTGGTCTGCAACGGGGCGATGCGGCCTGGAAGGTGGACCTGGACAGCAACCTGCTGCAGGGCACCATCAGCCTCCCGGACGCCCAGGGCGCGCCGGTGGCGCTGGACCTGGCGCGCCTGCGCCTCCCCAAGCCGGCGGACGACGACAAGGACGACACGCTCGGCCCCGACCCGCTCAAGGATCACGACCCCCACTCTCTGCCGGCACTGGACGTGCGCATTGCCCAGGTCCAGCTGGGCGACGAGCCGCTGGGCGCCTGGTCGTTCAAGGCGCGTCCGGTGGCCAGCGGCACCCAGTTCAGCGAGCTGTCGCTGGACCTCAAGGGGCTGCACATCGACGGCGCCCTCGGCTGGGAAGGCAGCGCGGGTGCCAGCAGCACCTGGTACAAGGGGCGCCTGGCGGGCAAGAACCTCGCCGACGTGCTGCTGGCCTGGAAGTACGCCCCCACCGCCACCAGCGAGCGCTTCCGCCTGGACGTGGATGGGCGCTGGCCCGGCTCGCCGGCCTGGGTCAGCCTGAAACGCTTCAACGGTTCTCTTGATGCGGCACTGCGCAAGGGCCAGTTCGTCGAGGCCGACGGCAGTGCCCAGGCCCTGCGGGTGTTCGGCCTGCTCAACTTCAACTCCATCGGCCGCCGCCTGCGCCTGGACTTCTCCGACCTGCTGGGCAAGGGCCTGGCCTACGACCGGGTGAAGGGCGTGCTGGAGGGCACCGACGGGGTCTTCGTGACCCGCAAGCCCATCGTGCTCGAAGGGCCCTCCAGCGGGCTGGAGCTCAATGGCACCCTGGACATGGCCCACGAGAGCATCGACGCCAAGCTGCTGGTGACCCTGCCGGTGACCAACAACCTGCCGCTCGCCGCACTGATCGTCGGCGCCCCGGCCATTGGTGGTGCGCTGTTCGTGGTGGACAAGCTGCTGGGGGACCGGGTCGCCCGCTTCGCCAGCGTGCAGTACAAGGTGCGCGGCCCCCTGCAGGACCCGAAGTTCACCTTCGACAAGCCGTTCGAGAAACCCGATTCATGACGGGCCGTTGCATGGCCGTTGTCGTACGCCGGAGGACGCCATGGAGTTCGCGGTAATCCAGATGACCAGCCAGGACGACGTCCTGGCCAACCTCGACGCCGCTCGGCGCCTGCTGGCCGACGCGGCAGGGCAGGGCGCGCGCCTGGCCGTGCTGCCGGAGAACTTCGCCGCCATGGGCCGGCGCGACCTGGCTCGGCTGGGGCAGGCCGAGGCCCGTGGCGAAGGGCCGATCCTGCCCTGGTTGAAACAGACCGCCCGCGACCTCAGGTTATGGATCGTGGCCGGCACCTTGCCCCTGCCACCCGAAGGCCGCCCGGACGCCAAGCCCAACGCCTGCTCGCTGTTGGTGGATGAGCACGGCGAGCGGGTCGCGCGCTACGACAAGATCCACCTGTTCGACGTGGATGTGGCCGATGCCCGGGGGCGTTATCGCGAGTCCGACGACTACGCCTTCGGCGACCACGTGGTGCTGGTCGATACACCGGTGGGGCGCCTGGGGCTGACGGTCTGCTATGACCTGCGCTTCCCCGAGCTGTACGGCGCATTGCGCGAGGCCGGGGCCGAGTTGATCACCGCGCCGTCGGCATTCACGGCGGTGACCGGTGCGGCGCATTGGGAGGTGCTGGTACGCGCCCGCGCCATCGAGACCCAGTGCTACCTGCTGGCGGCCGGGCAGGGCGGCGTTCATCCGGGGCCGCGGGAAACCCATGGGCATTCGTCTATCGTCGATCCATGGGGGCGTGTCCTGGCCGAGGCCGGAAAGGGTGAGGCGGTACTGCTGGCCCGGCGCGATGCCGAGGAGCAGCGGGCGATCCGCCAACGAATGCCGGTGACGGCACACAGACGATTCAAGACGCCGGCCGAACCCGCGCCGGTGATTACGGAGTAGCTATGAGCCAGATGTTGTTATCCGTCAGTGACCGCCTGCTGGCGCCGGGCGGCCTTGCCATCGAGCAGTTGCAGGGTGTTCTCGGCGAGGTGGCCGGTCCGGGCATCGATGCCGCCGACCTGTATTTCCACGGGCTGGTTTCCGAGTCCTGGGTGCTGGAGGACGGCATCGTCAAGGACGGCAGCTTCCACCTCGACCAGGGCGTGGGCGTGCGTGCCCAGTCCGGCGAGAAGACCGGCTTCGCCTACAGCAACGCCATCACCCCCGAGGCACTGAGCCAGGCGGCCCGTGCGGCCCGGTCCATCGCCCGGGCCGGGCAGCAGGGACGCGTGCAGGCCTTCGCCAGCCCCGAGGTGGCCCGGCTCTATGCGCCGGACAGCCCGCTGGACGTGATCAGCCGTGCCGAGAAGGTCGCGCTGCTGCAGCGCATCGACCAGGCCACCCGCGCGCTCGACCCGCGCATCAAGCAGGTCACCGTGAGCATGGCCGGGGTCTGGGAGCACGTGCTGGTGGCCGCCAGCGACGGCAGCCTGGGCAGTGATGTGCGCCCGCTGGTGCGTTTCAACGTCAGTGTGATCGTCGAGCAGAACGGTCGCCGCGAACGCGGTGGCCACGGCGGCGGCGGGCGGACCGACTACCGCTACTTCCTCCAGGAAGACCGCGCCATGGGCTATGCCCGCGAGGCGCTGCGCCAGGCGCTGGTGAACCTGGAAGCGGTGCCGGCACCGGCCGGCACGCTGCCGGTGGTGATGGGTGCCGGCTGGTCCGGCGTGCTGCTGCACGAGGCGGTGGGCCACGGCCTGGAAGGCGATTTCAACCGCAAGGGCAGTTCGGCCTACAGCGGCCGTATCGGCGAGAAGGTTGCCTCCAGCCTGTGCACCATCGTCGATGACGGCACCCTGGCCGGTCGCCGTGGTTCGCTGAGCGTGGACGACGAAGGCACCCCGACCCAGTGCACCACGCTGATCGAGAACGGCGTGCTCAAGGGCTACATGCAGGACAAGCTCAATGCGCGGCTGATGGGCGTGGCGCCTACCGGCAACGGCCGTCGCGAGTCCTACGCGCACCTGCCGATGCCGCGCATGACCAACACCTACATGCTGGCGGGGGAGAGCGACCCGGAGGAGATCATCGCCTCGGTCCCGCGCGGCATCTACTGCGCCAACCTCGGCGGTGGCCAGGTGGACATCACCAGCGGCAAGTTCGTGTTCTCCACCAGCGAGGCGTACCTCATCGAGAACGGCAAGATCACCGCGCCGGTGAAGGGCGCGACGCTGATCGGCAATGGGCCGGAGGCGATGAGCCGGGTGTCCATGGTGGGCAACGACCTGGCACTGGACAGCGGCGTGGGGACGTGTGGCAAGGACGGGCAGTCGGTGCCCGTGGGCGTCGGTCAGCCGACGCTGAAGATCGATGCGATCACAGTGGGAGGCACCGGCGCCTGATGCGGCGCGGTGCTACGGGCCGTTGGCCCCGGCGTGGCCGGGGTGCGGGCCCGTGGCGGTCTTCAGCGCAGGCCGCGTTGGATTTCGTCCAGTTCGCGGATGTACTTGAAGACCTTGCGTGCGGCGGCGGGCGGCTTGTTGCGGGCCGCTTCGTGCTGGGCATGGCGGATCAGGCCGCGCAGGTGCTGGCGGTCAGTGTCCGGGTAGTCGGCCACGAAGGCTTCGAGGGTTTCGTCGTCGCCGGCGATCAGGCGATCACGCCAGCGTTCGAGGCTGTGGAAGCGCTCGTTGTATTCGCGGGTGGTGTTGTCGACCTGGTCCACCATGGCGACGATGGCCTCGACATCCTGCTCGCGCATCAGCTTGCCGATGTACTGCAGGTGGCGTTTGCGGGCGATGTGGGCCTTGTGCTTGGGCGCCTCGACCAGGGCCTTGCGCAGCGCATCGGTGAGCGGGAGCTTGTCCTGCATGTCGGGCTTGAGGGTGGTCAGGCGTTCGCCCAGGTCCTGCAGGGCCTGCAGCTCGCGTTTGACCTGGGACTTGCTCTTCTCTCCGGAGAAGTCGTCGTCGAGATATTCAGGCATGGGGGTGGTCCAGTGGAAAACGCCGCCATGATAACCAGTCGGAGGGGGATTGTCCGTCCCGGCTGGCGCCGCGTTCGCGGCGGGTGGGGCAGGGCGCGCGGCGCCCGCCCCGTCGAAACGGGTTTGAGAAATCGGAGTGGCTATGAGTGACGTACAAGGTGTTGGCCCGCAGGCCCTTCCGGAGCTGCAGGCGCAGGTAGAGCGCATCATCGCCGAGGCCGCCCGCCAGGGCGCGACGGCCTGCGAGGTGGCGGTGTCGATGGAGCAGGGGTTGTCCACCACGGTGCGTCAGCGCGAGGTGGAAACGGTGGAGTTCAACCGTGACCAGGGTTTCGGCATCACCCTTTATGTAGGGCAGCGCAAGGGCTCGGCGAGCACCTCGGCCAGCGGCGAAGAGGCTATTCGCGAGACCGTGGCGGCGGCCCTGGCGATTGCCAAGCACGCCTCGGAAGACGACTGCGCGGGGTTGGCCGACCCGGCCCTGATGGCCCGCGACCTGCCGGAGCTGGACCTCTACCACCCCTGGGCCATCAGCCCGGAGCAGGCGGTGGAGCTGGCGCTCACCTGCGAAGCGGCGGCCTTCGATGCCGATCCGCGCATCACCAATGCCGACGGCACCACCCTCAGCACCCACCAGGCCTGCCGCGTGTACGGCAACAGCCATGGCTTCGTCGGGGGCTACGCCAGCACCCGCCACAGCCTGAGCTGCGTGATGATCGGCGGCAGCGAAGGCCAGATGCAGCGTGACTACTGGTACGACGTGAACCGCATTGGCACCCAGCTGGCGGATCCGGCGAGCATCGGTCGCCGCGCCGCCGAGCGCACCGTCAGCCGCCTGGGGGCCCGGGCGGTACCCACCTGCGAGGTGCCGGTGCTGTTCGCAGCGGAGCTGGCCACGGGGCTGTTCGGCAGCTTCCTGTCAGCCATTTCCGGCGGCAACCTGTACCGCAAGTCCTCTTTCCTGGAGGGCGCGCTGGGCCAGCGCCTGTTCCCTGAGTGGCTGAGCATCGATGAGCGCCCGCACATCCCGCGCGCCATGGCCAGCGCGGCGTTCGACAACGATGGCCTGGCCACCTACGCCAAGCCGTTCGTGGAGAAGGGCGACCTGGTGTCCTATGTGCTGGGCACCTATTCCGGGCGCAAGCTCGGCCTGCCGAGCACGGCCAATGCCGGCGGCGTGCACAACCTGTTCGTCAGCCATGGCCCGGAAGACCAGAAGGCGCTGCTGCGCCGCATGGGGCGTGGCCTGTTGGTGACAGAGCTGATGGGACAGGGACTGAACATGGTGACCGGCGACTATTCCCGTGGTGCGGCCGGCTACTGGGTGGAGAATGGCGAGATTCAGTTCCCGGTGCAGGAAGTGACCATCGCCGGCAACCTGAAGGACATGTTCCGCCAGATCCTCGCTGTGGGCTCCGACCTGGAGATGCGCGGCAACATCCGCACCGGCTCGGTGTTGATCGAGCGGATGACTGTTGCTGGCAGCTGATCGCCTCCACACGCTCCGCCCCTGAGAACGCGCCCAATGGGCGCGTTTTCGTTTCTTTTTCTGCTTTTTCAAGCGCTTTCATCGAAACGCAGCCCCCGGCTGGCGAGCGGGCCTGCACAACGGCGCTTGGCAATTATCTCTAAATATTATTATTCTCATTCGCGAATGATTTTCGTTAGAGGTTTGCCATGCAGTCCTGCCGCGAGGAAAACCCGGCTACCGCCCGCTGGCGCTCGACCGGCCTGCGCATCCGCTGCGCGCTGTGTCCGGACGAGCCGCGCCTGCTGGTGCGCTACCTGAACGAGGCCCGGCAACTGGCCGAGCGCCAAGGCGCCTCGCCCTGGCGCATCTTCGAGGCCTGCCTCGACCTGCTGCTGCGCAGCGCGGAAGACCGGGCGCTCCCGGCCCACTGGCGGGCGCAGTGCCTGGACTACGCCTATCTCCCCCTGCAGGAGCTGCGCCACCACGCGCGCAGCTCTGCCCTGCAGCGCCGCCTTCGCGCGCTGCAATGGCGCCTGGCCACCCTGAACCTGGCGCCGTCCCTCCGTTACCACGATCCCGAAGAAGGAGCCCAGCGTGACTGACACCCGAATCGAACGCGACAGCATGGGCGAGCTGGCCGTGCCCGCCCATGCCCTTTATGGCGCCCAGACCCAGCGGGCGGTGAACAACTTCCCGGTGTCCGGCCTGCGGATGCCGGCGCCCTTCATCCGCGCCCTGATCCTGGCCAAGGCGGCGGCGGCCCGCGCCAACGTGGAATTGGAGCAGATCAGCCCGGCCATGGGCGATGCCATCGTGGGGGCCTGCCAGGAACTGTTGGCTACGGACTTCATGGCGCACTTCCCGGTGGATGTGTTCCAGACCGGCTCCGGCACCAGCTCCAACATGAACGCCAACGAGGTGATCGCCACGTTGGCCGGGCGCCTGCTCGGCGAGCCGGTGAGCCCCAACGACCACGTGAACTGCGGGCAGAGCAGCAATGACGTGATCCCCTCCAGCATCCATATCAGCGCGGCCATCGAACTCACCGAAGGCCTGCTGCCGGCGCTGGGCCACCTGCTGCAGGTGCTGTGCGAGAAGTCCCTGGCGGTCCGCCCTTATGTGAAGACCGGGCGTACCCACCTGATGGATGCCATGCCGGTGCGCATGAGCCAGGTACTCGATGGCTGGGCGCAGCAGGTGCAAAGCAACATCGAGCACCTGCGTGCACTGCTGCCGAGCCTGCAGCAACTGGCCCAGGGCGGCACGGCAGTAGGCACCGGGATCAACGCCCATCCGCGTTTCGCCGAGCGCTTCTGCGATGAGTTGAATACCTTGACCGGCCTGCGCTTCGCCCCTGGCAGCAACTTCTTCGCCCTGATCGGTTCCCAGGACAACGCCGTGGCCCTGTCCGGACAACTGAAGACGGTGGCGGTGTCGCTGATGAAGATCGCCAACGACCTGCGCTGGATGAACTCGGGGCCGCTGGCGGGGCTGGCGGAGATCGAGCTGGAGGCCCTGCAGCCGGGCTCTTCGATCATGCCGGGCAAGGTCAACCCGGTGATTCCGGAAGCGACGGCGATGGTGGCCGCCCAGGTCATCGGCAACGACGCCGCCATCACCCTGGCGGGGCAGTCCGGCAACTTCGAGCTGAACGTGATGCTGCCGCTGGTGGCCCACAACCTGCTCGGCAGCCTGCAGGTGCTCACCACCAGCAGCCGACTGCTGGCGGACCGCGCCGTGGCGAGCTTCACCGTCAACCAGCCGAAGCTGCAGGAAGCGCTATCGCGCAACCCCATTCTGGTGACGGCGCTGAACCCCATCATCGGCTACCTGAAGGCGGCGGAAATCGCCAAGCAGGCCTACCGCGAGGGACGCCCGGTGATCGATGTGGCCGAGGAGCACACCGCACTGTCCCGGGCCGAGCTGGAGCAGTTGCTCAATCCCGAGAAACTCACCGAGGGCGGTCTCTAGCCGCTCCACCGGGCGCCGCTCCGGTGGCGCTCCTGTTCTGGAGGTGTCGCATGGAATATTGGAAACGCATCATCACGGCGGGCAACCGCTGCTTCCACGACGGGGACTGGATCGAGGCGCGCGAGCTCTACCTGCGTGCGCTGGCCCAGGCGCAGATGCTGCTGGAGCGTTGGCCGGAACCGGCCGAGGCGGTGTCTGCACTGGTGGTGTCGTACCACAACCTGGGTGATCTGCACCTGATGCTGGAGCAGCCGGAGGAGACCGCCGAGTACCTCTGCGCCTGCCACGAGCGCCTGCTGCAGCTGGTGTATGACGCTCGCCAGCCGCAGGACCTGCGGGAGATGGCGCAGCGCCACAGTGGGCGGACCTACGCCACGCTGATGCAGTTCATTCAGGACCACGGCACCTACCCGCGCACCGACCGTTTGCTGGACCGCGGCGCTCCCGTCGCCCGCCGAGCACCCGCCATGAGCCGCCATTACCACTGAGAGAGGAACACCCTCCATGCCTTACGTCTTGCCTGCCTTGCCCTATGCCTACGACTCGCTGGAACCGCACATCGATGCGGCCACCATGGAGATCCACCACAGCAAGCACCACCAGGCCTACGTGAACAACCTGAACGCGGCGCTGGAGGGCAACGCCCTCGGGCATCTGCCGGTGGAGCAGGTGCTGCGTCGCCTCGATGAGCTGCCCGAGGCCTTGCGCGTGGCGGTGATCAACAACGGGGGCGGGCATGCGAACCACAGCCTGTTCTGGACCGTGATGTCGCCGGCAGGTGGCGGTGAGCCCGGTGGAACCCTGCGTACGGCCATCGAAGCGGAGCTGGGTGGTTTCGCTACCTTCAAGGAGGCCTTTACCCAGGCCGCGCTGAAGCGCTTCGGCAGTGGCTGGGCATGGCTGTCGGTGACGCCCGAACGGCGCCTGGTGGTGGAGAGCACCGGTAACCAGGACAGTCCGCTGATGCACGGCAATACGCCGGTGCTGGGTCTGGACGTGTGGGAACACGCCTATTACCTGCGCTATCAGAACCGCCGGCCGGAATACATCGGGGCGTTCTACAACGTGGTGGATTGGGCCGAGGTGGAGCGGCGCTACCGAGAGGCGCTGGCCTGATGGCGGCGCCCTTGCGTATGGCGTCCCTGGCCCGTCGACGACGGCTGGTGGGGGCAGGCCTGCCCAGCGGCTTGTCGCTGCGGCAGGTGCTGGGCATCGCACTGGTGCTGATCGGGGCGCTGCTGCTGGGGTGGCGGGCGCTGCTGGCCACCGAGCGGGTGCTGGAGCCGCACCTCTGGCATGCGCTGATGGCCGGGAGCCTCTGCGCCCTGGGCACGGCCGTCGGCACCTTGCCGGTGCTGTGCCTGGGCCGTCTGTCGGCCCGGGCGTCCAATGCCCTGCTTGGCTTCGGGGCCGGCGTAATGTTGGCGGCGACGGTGTTCTCGCTGTTGATGCCGGGGCTGGAGGCGGCGGGGCAGTTGGGGTTCTCCCGCTGGTCGGCGGGTTTTCTGGTCAGCATTGGCTTGCTGTTGGGTGCCAGTGCGCTGTTCGGCCTGGGGCGCCTGTTGCCGGATCAGGCGTTACCCGTCGATGCCGGGGCTGGCGTGCGTCTGGCGCCTCGGGTGGTGCTGTTCGTGATCGCCATCGTGGTGCACAACATTCCGGAAGGCATGGCGGTGGGCGTGGCGGCTGGCGCGGGCCTGGCCGGCGCGGACAGCCTGGCGCTGGGCATTGCGCTGCAGGACCTGCCGGAGGGGCTGATCATTTCCCTGGTGCTGGCAGGGGCGGGGATGTCGCGGGGACGGGCGCTGCTGATCGGCGCGGCATCCGGGTTGGTGGAGCCGCTGTTCGCGCTGCTGTGCGCGTGGCTGGTGCAGGTCTCGACTGTGCTGCTGCCGTGGGGCCTGGCCCTGGCTGCGGGGGCGATGCTCTTCGCGGTGACTCACGAGATCATCCCGGAGTGCCACAGGCGTGGACATCCAGTGGCCGGGAGTCTGGGGTTGGCGTTCGGCTTCTGCCTGATGATGGTGCTGGATACGGCGCTGGTGTAGCGAGGGCGGCGTGGTTATTCGCCTTCGTCGAACTTGTTGTTGATCAGCTCAATCAGGGCGTTGAGGGCTTCGTCGCCCTGGTCCCCATCGGTGTGCAGGTGGATAGGCGTGCCTTTGCCGGCGGCCAGCATCATCACGGCCATGATGCTCTTGCCGTCCACCAGGCTTTCCGGGGAGCGTCCGACGCGGACCTGACACGGGAAGCGGCCTGCCACGCCGACGAACTTCGCCGCAGCGCGGGCGTGCAGGCCGAGCTTGTTGCAGATGGTGATTTCACAGGCAGGCATCGCGTGGGTCCTTTCAGGTGAGGTCGCGGTGGCGAACCTGGACGTTCTTGAGAAGCGGTTTGAGGGCGCGCCCGATGCGCTCGGCGAGGTACACGGAGCGGTGGTGACCGCCGGTGCAGCCGATGGCGATGGTGACGTAGGCGCGGTTGCTGGCGGCGAACCGGGGCAGCCATTTGTTCAGATAACCGACGATGTCCTGGTACATCTCCTCGACATCGGGCTGGGCGGCCAGGTAGTCGGCCACGACGCCGTCGAGCCCAGAAAAGTCCCGCAGGTCGGGTTTCCAGTAGGGGTTGGGCAGGCAGCGCACGTCGAATACCAGATCGGCGTCCACCGGCATGCCGCGCTTGAAGCCGAAGGACTCCACCAGGAAGGCGGTGCCGGGTTCGGGCTTGTTGAGCAGGCGCAGCTTGATGGTGTCGCGCAGCTGGTAGAGGTTCAGGTGCGTGGTGTCGATCTTGAGGTCGGCGAGGTCGGCAATCGGCGCGAGCAATTTGCTCTCGTCGTGGATGGCCTCGGCCAGGGATCGGTTCTCGGTGGTCAGCGGGTGGCGCCGGCGGGTCTCGGAGAAGCGCTTGAGCAGCGTCTCCTCGTCCGCGTCCAGGTACAGCAGGTCGCAGAGGATGTGCTTGGCGCGGGCCTCGGCGAGCAGCTCCGGGAAGCGCTGGAGCTGGCTCGGCAGGTTGCGGGCGTCGATGGACACCGCAACCTGGGGGTGAAGCAGTTCGGTGTGCAGCAGGGCGCGCTCGGCAAGCTCGGGAAGGAGCCCGGCGGGGAGGTTGTCGATGCAGTAGAAGCCGTTGTCTTCGAGTACGTCGAGTGCCGTGCTCTTGCCGGATCCGGAACGACCACTGACGATGACCAGGCGCATGCCGGTGCCTACTGTGCGTTCTGCACGTCGACGACCACCTGGTACAGGTTCTCGCTGTCCTGCGCGTGACGCAGGCGATCCCGTACGTCGCTGCGGTCGAGCATGCTGGCGATCTGGCGCAGCAGCTCCAGGTGCTCATCGGTCGCCGCTTCGGGGACCAGCAGTACGAACAGCAGGTCCACAGGGGCGCCGTCGATGGCGTCGAAATCAACGGCCGCATCCAGGCGCAGCACGGCACTCACCGGCGCAGCGCAGCCCTGAAGGCGACAGTGGGGAATGGCGATGCCGTTGCCGAAGCCGGTCGAGCCGAGCTTTTCGCGGGCAACGAGGCTTTCGAAGATGTCTTGCGAGTCGAGATCCACCAGGTCGCGTGCGACGAGGCTGGCGATCTGTTCCAGCACGCGTTTCTTGCTGCCGCCCGGCACGTTCACGAGTGAACGGCCGGGGGTCAGGATTTGCTCAAGTCGGATCATAGGGAAGGGGAGAGGTCAGCGGACGGTCGCGCCCTGCTGGCGGTTGAGCTGCTTTTCCTTGTGCTTGATCAGTTGGCGGTCGAGTTTGTCGGTCAGCAGGTCGATGGCGGCGTACATGTCTTCATGCTCGGCGTTGGCAACGACCTCGCCGCCTGCAATGTGCAGGGTGGCTTCGATCTTCTGCTTCAGCTTCTCGACCTGCATGATCACTTGCACGTTGGTTATCTTGTCGAAGTGGCGCTCCAGACGTTCGAACTTTTCGATCACGTAGTCGCGCAGGGCGTCGGTCACATCCAGTTGATGTCCACTGATGTTGACTTGCATACCGCTTTCTCCTTATTGCCCGTGTGTAAGAGACAGGCTAACGGGCCTGCCACCGGAACACTTTGGCGTGGATCAATCCGCTCACATCAGTCGCTTGCGTTCGCTGGAAGGTGCGATGCCAAGCGATTCCCTGTACTTGGCGACTGTGCGGCGGGCCACTTGGATACCCTGTGCTTCCAGTAAACCAGCGATCTTGCTGTCGCTCAACGGCTTTTTGGCATTTTCGGCGGCCACCAGTTTCTTGATGATCGCGCGGATCGCGGTGGACGAGCATTCGCCACCTTCGGAGGTGCTGACGTGGCTGGAGAAGAAGTATTTCAGCTCGTAAATGCCACGTGGCGTGTGCATGAATTTCTGGGTGGTGACGCGAGAAATCGTGGACTCGTGCATCCCGACCGCCTCGGCGATGTCGTGCAGGACCAGCGGCTTCATGGCTTCGTCGCCGTATTCGAGGAAGCCTCGCTGATGCTCCACGATCTGGGTAGCCACCTTCATGAGGGTTTCGTTGCGGCTTTGCAGGCTCTTGATGAACCAGCGTGCCTCTTGCAACTGGTTGCGCATGAAGGTGTTGTCCGCGCTGGAGTCGGCACGGCGCACGAAACCGGCGTAGTGCGGGTTGACGCGCAGGCGGGGCACGGCCTCCTGGTTCAACTCGACCAGCCAACGGTCGTTGTGCTTGCGAACGATTACGTCGGGCACGACGTATTCCGGTTCGCTGGCTTCGATCTGCGAGCCCGGGCGGGGATTGAGCGCCTGAATCAGTTCGATGACCTGGCGCAGCTCGTCTTCCTTGAGCTTCATGCGGCGCATGAGCTGGCTGTAATCGCGGCCGCCGAGCAGGTCGAGGTAGTCGCCCGTGAGGCGCTGGGCTTCACCCAGCCAGGGGGTATTGGTAGGCAGTTGGCGAAGTTGCAGCAGCAGGCATTCGCGCAGGTCGCGTGCGCCGACGCCGGCGGGTTCGAACTGCTGGACCCGATTGAGCACGACCTTGACCTCATCCACCTCGATGCCCAGTTCGGGGTCGAAGGATTCGGTGATCTCCTCGAGGGTTTCTTCGAGGTAGCCGTCGTTGTTGATGCAATCGATGATGGTGACGCCGATCAGGCGGTCGGTGTCCGACATCGGTGCGAGGTTCAGTTGCCACAGCAGGTGGCTTTGCAGGCTCTCCCCGGCGGAGGTGCGGGAGGTGAAGTCCCATTCGTCATCATCGGAGCTGGGCAGGCTGCTGGCGCTGGTCTGGTACACGTCTTCCCAGGCGGTATCGACGGGAAGTTCACTGGGGATGCGTTCATGCCACTCGCCCTCGTCGATGCCCTCGCTGTCGCTGGTGGGCACGGTGGTTTCCTGGAAGCTTGCTTCCTGGCTACCGGAGTTGGGCTGCTGCTCGCTCTCCGCCATGGGGTCGGAGTTATCGAAATCCTCCCCTTCCTCCTGGCGTTCGAGCATGGGGTTGGACTCCAGCGCTTCCTGGATCTCCTGCTGCAGGTCCAGGGTGGAGAGTTGGAGTAGGCGGATGGCCTGTTGCAGCTGCGGGGTCATCGTCAGCTGCTGGCCCATCTTCAGGACAAGCGATGGTTTCATGGCAGGGGGCTTTGCACCTTATTCGCCGGCGCGTGTGCGCCATCCACTACAGGACGCCGAGGCGCCACCAGGAAGCAAATTATATGCCTGACCTTGAATGATTTTTCCAGCAGGCGCAACGCCCTTGTGCGGCGCTGCGTGGCTCAGAGGCGGAATTCGTGCCCCAGGTAGACTTCCTTGACCAGCTGGTTGGCCAGGATTTCCTCGGCGGTGCCTTCTGCGATCAGCTGGCCGTCGTTGACGATGTAGGCCGTCTCACAGATGTCCAGCGTCTCGCGAACATTGTGATCGGTGATGAGTACGCCGATGCCCTTGTTCTTGAGGTGGTGGATGATCTGCTTGATATCGCCCACGGAGATGGGGTCGACGCCGGCGAAGGGTTCGTCCAGCAGGATGAACTTCGGCGCGGTGGCCAGTGCACGGGCGATCTCGACGCGGCGACGCTCACCGCCGGAGAGGCTCATGCCGAGGCTGTCGCGGATGTGGCTTATGTGGAACTCCTGCAACAGGCTTTCCAGCTCACGATGACGCCCGGCGCGATCCAGGTCCTTGCGGGTTTCCAGGATCGCCATGATGTTGTCCGCCACGCTCAGCTTGCGGAAGATCGAGGCTTCCTGCGGCAGGTAGCCGATACCGGCGCGCGCCCGGCCATGCATGGGCTGGTGGGTGACGTCCTGCTGGTCGATCAGGACACGGCCCTGATCAGCCTTGACCAGGCCCACGATCATGTAGAAGCAGGTGGTCTTGCCTGCACCGTTGGGGCCGAGCAGACCGACGATCTGGCCGCTCTCGATGGACAGGCTGACGTCACGGACCACCTGGCGGCTCTTGTAGCTCTTGGCCAGGTGCTGGGCTTTGAGGATCGCCATTACTGTGCTTGTCCCGCTTGCTTCTTGGGCTGGATGACCATGTCGATGCGCGGACGCGGCGTGCCGACGTTGGTGCCGGTGGCACGACCTGCGTTGACGATCTGACGGCGGGTGTCGTAGACGATCTTCTCGCCTTCGAAGGTATTGCCTTCCTGGATCACCTTCGCCTGGTCGATCAGTACGATGCGTTCGTTGGAAGCGAAGTACTGGATGGTGCGCCCGTAGGCCTTGACGATCTGCTTGTCCGGAGCCGGCTTCTGCTCGTAGTACGCCGGCTTGCCCACCGAGGTGAACACATCCAGCTCGCCCTGGGCGTTCTGGGTGATGGTTACGGTGTCGCCGGTGATCTTCAGGGTGCCTTGGGTAATGACCACGTCACCGCGATAGACTGCTACGCCCTGCTTGTCATCGAGCTCGGCGCTGTCCGCCTGGACACGGATGGGCTGGTCGCGGTCGCTGGGCAGTGCCCAGGCGCTGGCACTTCCGAGTGCGGCACCCAGGCTGAGCAGTAGGGGGAGGGTTTTAACGAACCTCATGCTGGCCTCTTACGTTGGACAGCAGGAGCATCCTGCCGTCATTCAAGTACGCTTTCATTCCTTGTGCCGTGGTGACCCCGTTGGCGGCGTCGATTTTAACGGCTTGCTCGGTCTGCGCATATTCCTGATCTGGGAATACGGTCAGTCGGCTGGTGGTCAGAATGGTCGGCCGTCCCTTGGGGTCGGTGCGGGCCACGCGGACCTGTTCGATCAGTTCGACCTGCTTGCCCTCCGGGCCCACCTCTCCGCGTTCGCTCTGAACATGCCAAGGGTAGTCGGTGCCGCGATAAAGCTGCAGGTCCGGCTTGGTCAGCATCGTCACATCGGTGGCCTTGATGTGCTCGAGCTTGTCCGCCGTCATTTCATAGTGGCGCTTGCCATCTTCCTGGAACTGCACGCTGGTGGCATTGATGACGTAGAAGTCGATGGCGTTTTCGTCCCCGGCGGGCTGTGCCTGGCGGTCCATGAAGCTCTCGGGGCGGATGTTCCAGTAGCCCAGTGCGATCAGCAGGGCGGCAAGGGGCGCAAGGATCAGGGCGAGGCGAACGTTCTTGGGCATGGCTGGACCTACAGGTAGGCGGCTTGCGCGGTGTCCAGGGTGTCCTGGGCGCGCATGATCAGTTCGCAGAACTCGCGTGCTGCACCTTCTCCGCCCTTGGCCACGGTGACGCCATGGGCATGCTGGCGCACGAAGGCGTCGGCGCTGGCAACGGCCATGCCCAGGCCAACTCGGCGGATCACGGGCAGGTCGGGCAGGTCGTCGCCCAGGTAGGCGACCTGGCTGTAGTCCAGCCCCAGTTCGCCCAGCAGTTCATCGAGAACGACCAGTTTGTCCTCGCGGCCCTGGTACAGGTGATGGATACCGAGGTTGCGTGCACGGCGCTCCACCACCGGGGTGCTGCGTCCGGAGATGATGGCCGTGCGTACGCCGGAGTTGATCAGCATCTTGATGCCGTGGCCGTCCAGGGTATTGAAGGTCTTGAATTCGCTGCCGTCTGCCAGGAAGTAGAGCTTGCCATCGGTGAGCACGCCATCCACGTCAAAGACTGCCAGGCGGATCGCCTGGGCACGCTGGTGCAGGTGTTCGCTCATCAGATCACTCCGGCGCGGGTCAGGTCGTGGATGTGCAGGGCGCCGACGGGGGTGTCGTTGTCATCCACCACCACCAGCACGTTGATCTTGTGGTCTTCCATGATCTTCAAGGCTTCGGCCGCCAGCATTTCGCCGCGTGCGGTCTTGCCGTGCACGGTCATGACCTCGTCGATGCTCGCCTGGTGCACATCGACGCCCTTGTCGAGGGTCCGGCGCAGGTCGCCGTCGGTGAAGATGCCGGCGAGACGGCCGTCATTCTCCAGCACGATGGTCATGCCGAGCCCCTTGCGGGTCATTTCCAGCAGGGCGTCGCGCAGCGAGGTGCCACGGGCGACCCGGGGCAGCGCGTCGCCACTGTGCATGACGTTTTCCACTTTCAGCAGCAGGCGACGGCCCAGCGCACCGCCCGGATGCGAGAAGGCGAAGTCTTCTGCAGAGAAGCCGCGTGCTTCCATCAGGGCAATGGCCAGGGCATCGCCCAGCACCAGTGCCGCCGTGGTGGAGGAGGTGGGTGCCAGGTTGAGCGAGCAGGCTTCCTTGTCCACGCGGGCATCAAGGCGTGCCTCGGCCGCTTTTGCCAGCGCCGATTCCGGGTTGCCGGTCATGCTGATGAGCGGGATGCCCAGGCGCTTGATCAGCGGCAACAGGGTGACGATCTCCGCCGTCGAGCCGGAATTGGAGAGGGCCAGTACCACGTCGTCGCGCGTGATCATACCCATGTCGCCGTGGCTTGCTTCCGCCGGGTGGACGAAGAAGGAAGGCGTGCCGGTGCTGGCCAGGGTCGCGGCGATCTTGCGGCCGACGTGGCCGGATTTGCCCATGCCGACCACCACGACACGCCCCTTGCAGGCAAGGGCGAGTTCGCAGGCTTTGATGAAATCGCCGTCGATTCGCTGGAGAAGGGCGTCAATGGCGTCGCGTTCCAGTCGGATGGTGCGTTGCGCGGATTGGATCAGATCGCTGGACTGGCTCATGTCTTGAGTGCAGTGGCCGAGGAAAAGGCGCGGATTATACCGGTAAAGCTTGAATCGCTCACGTTCGATCGTCGTCAATGATGCGTCGAACCTGTCACGCTCCTGAACGAAGCTGTCTGCGGCCTTGGGCGGCCCAGGGCGCAATGCTATGATCCGCCGCCTGTTCGGCCACCTCGCCGGGCCGTGTCCCGTCTGCAGGATACGACGTCCATTGAGGGATGGCCGCATCGCAAGGAGTACAGATGAGCGCCGATAACGCTTATGCCGTGGAGCTGAAAGGCCTGACCTTCAAGCGCGGCGAGCGCAGCATTTTTCGCGACGTTGACATACGCATACCCCGTGGCAAGGTCACCGGGATCATGGGGCCGTCCGGCTGTGGCAAAACCACGCTCCTTCGCCTGATCGCTGCTCAACTGAAGCCGGCGTCGGGAGAAGTCTGGGTCAATGGTCAGAACCTGCCCTCGCTTTCCCGTTCCGAACTCTTCGACATGCGCAAGCAGTTCGGCGTGCTGTTCCAGAGTGGCGCGCTGTTCACCGATCTGGATGTGTTCGAGAACGTGGCCTTCCCGCTGCGCGTCCATACCCAGCTCCCCGAGGAGATGATCCGCGACATCGTGCTGATGAAGCTCCAGGCCGTCGGGTTGCGTGGCGCCATCGACCTGATGCCCGATGAACTCTCCGGCGGTATGAAACGGCGCGTTGCGCTGGCACGGGCCATCGCCCTGGATCCGCAGATCCTGATGTATGACGAACCCTTCGTGGGCCAGGACCCGATCGCCATGGGCGTTCTGGTGCGCCTGATCCGCCTGTTGAACGACGCGCTGGGCATCACCAGCATCGTCGTCTCCCATGACCTGGCGGAGACCGCGAGCATCGCCGACTACATCTATGTAGTGGGGGATGCGCAGGTGCTTGGCCAGGGCACTCCGGCCGAGCTGATGGACTCGGACAATCCGCGGATCCGCCAATTCATGAAGGGCATCCCCGACGGGCCGGTGCCGTTCCACTTCCCGGCGCCCGATTACCGCAACGACTTGCTGGGAGAGCATTGATGCGCAAGAAGTCCCCGCTCGAGCGCATCCGCCTGCTCGGGCGCGCCGGCCTTGACGTGGTCGAGGCGCTCGGCCGTTCCACCCTGTTCCTGCTGCGCGCCCTGTTCGGCCGCACCGGGACCGGGTCCGGCTTCCAGTTGCTGGTCAAGCAGCTTTATTTCGTTGGCGTGCTGTCGCTGCCGATCATCGTCGTCTCCGGCATCTTCATCGGCATGGTGCTGGCATTGCAGGGCTACAACATCCTCGTTGGCTACGGGTCCGAGCAGGCTGTCGGGCAGATGGTCGCACTGACCCTGCTGCGCGAGCTCGGGCCGGTTGTCACGGCGCTGCTGTTCGCAGGGCGTGCCGGCTCCGCGCTGACCGCCGAGATCGGCAACATGAAATCCACCGAGCAGCTCTCCAGCCTGGAGATGATCGGTGTCGACCCGCTCAAATACATCATCGCGCCTCGCTTGTGGGCTGGCTTCATCTCGATGCCGGTGCTCGCGCTGATCTTCAATGTGGTCGGCATCTGGGGCGGCGCGATGGTGGCCATCGACTGGCTCGGCGTCTATGACGGCTCGTTCTGGTCGAACATGCAGAACAGCGTCGAATTCACAGAAGATGTACTCAATGGCGTGCTGAAAAGCCTGGCTTTCGCCTTCGTCGCCACCTGGATCGCCGTGTTCCAGGGTTACGACTGCGAGCCCACTTCCGAAGGGATCAGCCGCGCAACGACTAAAACCGTGGTCTATGCCTCGTTGGCCGTGCTGGGGCTCGACTTCATCCTGACCGCCCTGATGTTTGGAGATTTCTGATGCAAATCCGCACCCTGGAAATTGGTGTCGGCCTGTTCCTCCTGGCCGGGTTGCTTGCCCTGCTACTGTTGGCGCTGCGTGTCAGTGGGCTGTCCGTCGGCAGCGCCGGCGAGACGTACAAGGTTTATGCACATTTCGACAATATCGCCGGTCTCACTGTCAGAGCGAAGGTGACCATGGCCGGCGTGACCATCGGCCGGGTCACGGCCATCGACCTCGATCGCGACAGCTACACCGGTCGCGTCACCATGGAGCTGGAGAAGAAGGTGGACAACCTGCCGACCGATTCCACCGCGTCCATCCTGACCGCCGGCCTGCTGGGCGAGAAGTACATCGGGATCAGCGTCGGCGGCGACGACCAGTTGCTGAAGGACGGCAGCACCATCCGTGATACCCAGTCCGCGCTGGTGCTGGAGGACCTGATCGGCAAGTTCCTGCTCAATACGGTCAACAAGGACACCAAGTGAGGACCTTCGAAATGATCAAAGCCCTGCGAAACGGCCTGTTGCTGCTGCTGGCGGCGTTGCCCCTGCTGGCCAATGCGGCACCGAGTGCCCGCGATGTGGTGCAGCAGACCACCGACAAGCTGCTCAGCGATCTCAAGGCCAACAAGGCCCAGTACCGCAGCAACCCAAGTGCTTTCTACGATGCGCTGAACGGCATTCTTGGCCCGGTTGTGGATGCCGACGGCATCTCCCGCAGCATCATGACCGTCAAATACTCGCGCCAGGCCACCCCGGAGCAGATGACCCGCTTCCAGGAGAACTTCAAGCGCAGCCTGATCCAGTTCTACGGCAATGCACTGCTGGAGTACGACAACCAGGACATCCGCGTCCTGCCCGCCAAGCAGGAAGACCCCGAGCGCACCAGCGTCGGCATGGAAGTGAAGGACAGCAAGGGCACCGTCTACCCCGTCTCCTACACCATGGTGAACATCGACGGTCAGTGGATGCTGCGTAACGTGATTATCAACGGCATCAACATCGGCAAGCTGTTCCGCGATCAGTTCGCCGACGCCATGCAGAAGAACGGCAACGACCTCAACAAGACCATCGACGGCTGGGCCGAGATCGTGGCGAAGGCCAAGCAGTCCGAGGAAGGCCAGAAGGCTGCCGGTCATGAGTGAGGCGTCTCTGGTCGCGGGGAGCGGCGGGGAGCTCAAGCTCCTCGGCGTCCTCGACTACAGCAGCGGCCCCGCCTTGCGTGAAACCGGTGCCAGGCTGATCCGCGAGCAGGCCGCCGCTGCCCTGGTGGTCGACTGTTCCGGCGTGGAGAAGTCCAGCAGCGTCGGGCTTTCCCTGTTGCTGGCCTTCATGCGTGATGCCCGCAAGGCCGGCAAGACCCTCAGCATCCGCGCGTTGCCCGAGGACATGCGGCAGATTGCCGGTGTATCCGGGCTCGACGCGTTGTTGCCCCTCGAGCACTGATGCCCGAAAGCCCTCCGTCAGGCCCCGCATGCGCGGGGTTCGCAGGCGGGGGGCTTTTTTGTATCATTGCCGACCCGCGCGCACAGGGCGCCGATAGAGGTTGAGCATGCAGGCCGTAGAAGTGAAAAGCCTCCTGGAGGCGAAGTTGCCCGGTACCCAGGTCGAAGTGGAAGGCGAAGGTTGCAACTTCCAGCTGAACCTGATCAGCGACGAACTGGCCGCACTCAGCCCGGTCAAGCGCCAGCAGCAGGTCTATTCGCACCTGAATCCCTGGATCGCCGACGGCAGCATCCACGCTGTCACCATGAAATTCTTCAGCCGCGCCGGCTGGGCCGAGCGTTCCTGACCCCCCGGCGACGAGACTCCCAATGGACAAACTGATTATCACCGGCGGCCAACGCCTCGATGGCGAAATCCGCGTTTCCGGCGCCAAGAACTCGGCCCTGCCGATCCTGGCTGCCACGCTGCTGGCCGATACCCCGGTCACCGTCTGCAACCTGCCGCACCTGCACGACATCACCACCATGATCGAGCTGTTCGGCCGCATGGGCGTGCAGCCGGTCATCGACGAGAAACTCAGCGTCGAAGTGGACGCCAGCACCATCAAGACCCTGGTCGCGCCCTATGAACTGGTGAAGACCATGCGCGCCTCGATCCTGGTGCTCGGCCCCATGGTCGCGCGCTTCGGCCAGGCCGAAGTGGCACTGCCCGGTGGCTGCGCCATCGGCTCGCGCCCGGTCGACCTGCACATCCGCGGCCTTGAGGCCATGGGCGCGCTGATCGACGTCGACGGCGGCTATATCAAGGCCCGTGCTCCGGCCGGTGGCCTGCGTGGTGCGCACTTCTTCTTCGATACCGTCAGCGTGACCGGTACCGAGAACATCATGATGGCCGCCACCCTGGCCAACGGCCGTACCGTGCTGGAAAACGCCGCCCGCGAACCGGAGGTGGTCGACCTGGCCAACTGCCTCATCGCCATGGGTGCGCAGATCCAGGGCGCCGGCACCGACACCATCATCATCGACGGCGTGAAGCGCCTCGGCGGTGCGCGCTACAGCGTGATGCCCGACCGTATCGAGACCGGCACCTACCTGGTCGCCGCGGCCTCCACCGGCGGTCGCGTCAAGCTGAAGGACACCGATCCAACCATCCTCGAGTCCGTGCTGCTCAAGCTGGAAGAAGCAGGTGCCCACATCAGCACCGGCAACAACTGGATCGAGCTGGACATGAAGGGCAACCGCCCGAAAGCCGTCAACGTGCGCACCGCGCCGTACCCGGCATTCCCCACCGACATGCAGGCCCAGTTCATCTCCATGAACGCCGTGGCCGAAGGCACCGGTGCGGTCATCGAGACGGTGTTCGAGAACCGCTTCATGCACGTCTACGAGATGAACCGCATGGGCGCCCAGATCCTGGTCGAGGGCAACACCGCCATCGTCACCGGCGTGCCGAAGCTCAAGGGCGCCCCGGTGATGGCCACCGACCTGCGTGCATCCGCCAGCCTGGTGATCGCCGGCCTGGTCGCCGAGGGCGACACGCTGATCGACCGCATCTACCACATCGACCGTGGCTACGAATGCATCGAGGAAAAACTCCAGCTGCTCGGCGCCAAGATCCGCCGCGTGCCGGGCTAACAAGGGAACCCCATGCTCACCATCGCGCTGTCCAAGGGCCGCATTCTCGATGACACCCTGCCGCTGCTGGCAGAGGCAGGCATCGTGCCCACCGAGAATCCGGACAAGAGCCGCAAGCTCATCATCCCGACCACCCAGGATGACGTTCGCCTGCTGATCGTCCGCGCCACCGACGTGCCGACCTACGTCGAACACGGCGCTGCCGACCTCGGCGTGGCGGGCAAGGACGTGCTGATGGAGTACGGCGGGCAGGGGCTCTACGAGCCCCTCGACCTGAAGATCGCCAACTGCAAGCTGATGACCGCCGGTGCGGTCGGCGCGCCGGAGCCCAAGGGGCGCCTGCGCGTGGCCACCAAGTTCGTCAACGTCGCCAAGCGCTACTACGCCGAACAGGGTCGCCAGGTCGACGTGATCAAGCTCTACGGCTCCATGGAGCTGGCCCCGCTGGTCGGTCTGGCCGACAAGATCATCGACGTGGTGGACACCGGCAACACCCTGCGCGCCAATGGCCTGGAACCCCAGGAACTCATCGCCACCGTCAGCTCCCGCCTGGTGGTCAACAAGGCCTCGATGAAGATGCAGCACGCACGCATCCAGGCCCTCATCGACACGCTGCGCGAAGCGGTCGAGAAGCGACACCGTCACTGATACCCGTTGCCCTCCAGGCCCGTTTCCCGCTCGGGAGCCGGCCTGGCGTGCAGCTCCGGCCCTATCCGTGTCATAGCGAATTTTCTCGGGTGCCCGCACGGTGGGCTTGGTAGTCTAGCGGCGCCCGAGTTAACGCCATTCTTACAAGAGGCTCGCTATGACTGCTCCCATTGCTATCCGTCGTCTCAATGCCGCTGATCCGGACTTCGGTCGACACCTGGATCATCTGCTGAGCTGGGAAAGCGTTTCCGACGAGGCGGTCAACCAGCGCGTCCTCGACATCATCCAGGCCGTGCGTGAGCGTGGCGATGCCGCCGTGGTCGAGTTCACCCAGCGCTTCGATGGCGTGCAGGCCACCACCATGGCGGAGCTGATCCTTCCTCGCGAGCGTCTGGAACTGGCCCTGACCCGCATCACTGCCGAACAGCGCCAGGCGCTGGAGAAGGCCGCCGAGCGGGTGCGCTTGTACCACGAGAAGCAGAAGCAGGACTCCTGGACCTACACCGAGGCCGACGGCACCGTGCTGGGCCAGCAAGTCACCCCGCTGGACCGCGCCGGCCTGTACGTACCGGGCGGCAAGGCGTCCTACCCGTCTTCCGTGCTGATGAATGCCATCCCGGCCAAGGTCGCCGGCGTGGCCGAAGTGGTGATGGTGGTGCCGACCCCCCGTGGCGAGATCAACGAGATCGTCCTCGCCGCCGCCTGCGTGGCCGGCGTCGACCGCGTCTTCACCATTGGTGGCGCCCAGGCCGTGGCCGCGCTGGCCTACGGCACCGAGAGCGTGCCGCGTGTCGACAAGATCGTCGGCCCCGGCAACATCTACGTGGCCACTGCCAAGCGCCACGTCTTCGGCCAGGTGGGCATCGACATGATCGCCGGCCCCTCGGAGATCCTGGTGGTCTGCGACGGTGACACCGACCCGGACTGGATCGCCATGGACCTGTTCTCCCAGGCCGAGCACGACGAGGATGCCCAGGCCATCCTGGTCAGCCCCGATGCCGCGTTCCTCGACAAGGTGGCTGCCAGCATCGACAAGCTGTTGCCGACCATGGAGCGTGCCGAGATCATCCGCACGTCCCTCAGCAACCGCGGCGCGCTGATCCAGGTCACCGACCAGGCCCAGGCCTGCGTGGTGGCCAACCGCATCGCCCCGGAACACCTGGAGCTGTCTGTGGCCGAGCCCGAGGCCTGGCTGCCGCACATCCGCCACGCCGGCGCCATCTTCATGGGCCGCTACACCGCCGAGGCCCTGGGCGACTACTGCGCCGGCCCGAACCACGTGCTGCCGACGTCCGGCACCGCGCGTTTCTCCTCGCCGCTGGGCGTGTATGACTTCCAGAAGCGTTCGTCGATCATCTACTGTTCCGCTGATGGCGCGTCCGAGCTGGGCAAGACCGCTTCCGTACTGGCCCGTGGCGAGTCGCTGACCGCCCACGCCCGCAGTGCCGAATACCGGATCAAGGGGGAGTGAGCATGAGCAAGTTCTGGAGTCCCTTCGTCAAGGAACTGGTGCCCTACGTACCGGGTGAACAGCCGAAGATCGCAAACCTGGTGAAACTGAACACCAACGAGAACCCCTACGGCCCTTCGCCGAAGGCCATCGCCGCGATGCAGGCGGAGCTGGGCGATAGCCTGCGCCTCTACCCGGACCCGAACAGCGACCGCCTCAAGCAGTCCGTTGCCGACCACTACGGTGTGACCACAGCCCAGGTGTTCGTCGGCAACGGCTCGGACGAGGTGCTCGCGCACATCTTCCACGGCCTGTTCCAGCACGGTCGCCCGCTGCTGTTCCCCGACGTGACCTACAGCTTCTACCCGGTCTACTGCGGCCTCTATGGCATTCCCTTCGAGGCGGTGCCGCTGGACGAGCAGTTCCAGATCCGTGTGGAGGACTACGCACGTCCCAACGGCGGCATCATCTTCCCCAACCCGAACGCGCCCACCGGCTGCCTGCTGACCCTGGACGCCGTGGAGGCCCTGCTGAACGGCAGCCCGGACTCGGTGGTGGTGGTCGACGAGGCCTACATCGACTTCGGCGGAGAGAGCGCCATCGCCCTGGTCGACCGCTACCCGAACCTGCTGGTGACCCAGACCCTGTCCAAGTCCCGCTCCCTGGCCGGCCTGCGTGTGGGCCTGGCGGTGGGGCACCCGGACCTGATCGAGGCCCTGGAGCGGATCAAGAACAGCTTCAACTCCTACCCGCTGGATCGCATGGCGATTGCCGGCGCGGCGGCGGCCTTCGATGACCGCGCCTGGTTCGATGAAACCCGCCGGCGCGTCATCCACAGCCGCGAGCAACTGGTGGCGGCGCTCGAAGCCCGTGGCTTCGAGGTGCTGCCGTCAGCAGCGAACTTCGTCTTCGCCCGGCACCCGGGCAAGGATGCCGCGGGCATCGCGGCGGGGCTGCGGGAAAAGGGCGTGATCGTGCGCCATTTCAAGCAGGCGCGCATCGCTCAGTTCCTGCGCATCACCATCGGTACGCCGGAGCAGAACCAGGCGCTGCTGGATGCCCTGGACGCGAGCTGATCGCGAAGCGGTAACGAAAAAGCCGAGGCATGACCTCGGCTTTTTCATGGGCGGACGCTGGCGGCCTCAGTCGTTCTCCGCCGGTGCCACCTGCTGGGGCGGGCGCAGGCCCACCTCCGCCACCAGTTCCAGCAACTTGCCGTTGCGCATCACCTGGATGCTGACCTTCTCGCCGGGCTTGGTGCGGGCCACCTGGTTCATCGAGCGGCGGCCATCGCCTGCCGGCTCACCGTCGATGGCGAGGATGATGTCCCCCGGCAGCAGGTTGGCGCGCTGGGCCGGGCTGTCTCGGTAGATGCCGGCAACCACGATGCCGGGGCGGCCGGTGAGGCCGAAGGACTCCGCCAGCTCCGGTGTCAGCGGCTGCACCTCGATGCCCAGCCAGCCACGGATCACCTGGCCGTGCTCGATGATGGCCTTCATCACCTCCAGGGCCAGCTTGGTGGGGATGGCGAAACCGATGCCCTGGGAGCCGCCGGTGCGGGAGAAAATCGCGGTGTTGATGCCCACCAGATTGCCGGCGGCATCCACCAGCGCGCCCCCCGAGTTGCCCGGGTTGATGGCCGCGTCGGTCTGGATGAAGTCCTCGTAGGTGTTCAGGCCCAACTGGTTGCGGCCCGTGGCGCTGATGATGCCCATGGTCACCGTCTGGCCGACCCCGAACGGGTTGCCGATGGCCAGGGCGACGTCGCCGATGCGGATGGCGTCGGAACGCCCGAGGGTGATGGCCGGCAGGTTGTCGAGGTCGATCTTGAGAACCGCCAGGTCCGTTTCCGGGTCGCTGCCCACCAGGCGGGCCAGGGTTTCGCGGCCATCCTTGAGGGCGACGACGATCTGCTCGGCACCGGCGGTGACGTGGTTGTTGGTCAGCAGGTAGCCCTCGGGACTCATGATCACCGCCGAGCCCAGGCTGGACTCCATGCGGCGCTGGCGAGGCAGGTTGTCGCCGAAGAAGCGGCGGAACTGCGGGTCGTCGAACAGCGGGTGCGCCGGTTTGCTCACCACTTTGGTGGTGTAGAGGTTGACTACGGCGGGCGATGCGCTGTCCACCGCCTCGGCGTAGGACTCGGGGCCGGGGCGCGAGACGCTGTAGCGGGGTGCTTCCTGAAGGTGGACTTCCTGGCGGGGCAGGCCCACCAGCTCGGGGTACTGCTGGATGATCAACAGGGCGACCAGTACGCCGACAAGCAGGGGCCAGCCGAAGAAACGCAGGGCCTTGGACATCGAGGGGAATCCTGAGGGTTGCGAGGGGGGAGAGGCCCCCTTAAGGTGGCGGCCATTATACGGGGCGGCGACGAAGAAAATAGCCGCGCGAAACAGCTTGTGAGGAGAGGCGGATGGCCATCGCACTGACCACCCTGGTGGAAGAAGCGGATCGTTACCTGGGCGCGTCGCGCATCAGCGACTACTGCCCCAACGGGCTGCAGGTGGAGGGGCGCCCCCAGGTACGGCGCATCGTCAGCGGCGTCACGGCCAGCCAGGCCCTGCTGGATGCGGCGGTGGAGGCCGATGCGGACGTGGTGCTGGTGCACCACGGCTATTTCTGGAAGGGCGAGAGCCCCTGTGTCACCGGCATCAAGCAACGCCGGTTGAAGACGCTGCTCACCCACGACATCAGCCTGCTGGCCTATCACCTGCCGCTCGATGTCCACCCTGAGGTGGGCAACAACGTGCAGCTGGCACGGCAGCTCGACATCACCGTGGAAGGCCCCCTCGACCCGAACGATGCCAAGGTGGTCGGCCTGGTCGGCTCGTTGTCCGAGCCGATGGCGGCGCTGGACTTCGCCCGGCGCGTGCGCGACGTGCTCGGCCGCGAACCGCTGCTGGTGGAGGGATCGCGGTCGATCCAGCGCATCGGCTGGTGCACCGGCGGCGGCCAGGGCTACATCGACACGGCCATCGCGGCAGGCGTCGATCTCTACCTCACCGGCGAGGCATCCGAGCAGACCTTCCATAGCGCGCGGGAAAACGATGTCGGTTTCATCGCGGCCGGCCACCACGCCACCGAGCGCTACGGCGTGCAGGCGCTGGGCGAATACCTGGCTCGGCGCTTCGCAATCGAGCACCTGTTCATCGACTGTCCCAACCCGGTTTGAGGTGCTTTCGGCGCCCATTTCCGCGGCTATATAACTAGATCGTTTCGTTCTAACAGGGCGCCTCAATATAAGGAGGCGCTGTGCTAGAGTGCGCGCTCGTCCACGGCCCGAAGGCCGTCGTATAAGACCGAAATCCGTGAGTAGCCATGCTCGATAAACTGACGCACCTGAAACAGCTGGAGGCGGAAAGTATCCACATCATTCGTGAGGTGGCCGCCGAATTCGACAACCCGGTGATGCTCTACTCCATCGGCAAGGACTCTGCCGTGATGCTCCACCTGGCACGCAAGGCCTTCTTCCCGGGCAAGCTGCCGTTCCCGGTGATGCATGTGGACACCCAGTGGAAGTTCCAGGAGATGTACCAGTTCCGCGACAAGATGGTCAGCGAACTGGGACTCGAGCTGATTACCCACGTGAACCCCGAGGGCAAGGCCCAGGGCATCAACCCCTTCACCCACGGCAGTGCCAAGCACACCGACATCATGAAGACCGAGGGCCTCAAGCAGGCGCTCGACAAGTACGGCTTCGATGCCGCCTTCGGTGGCGCCCGCCGTGACGAGGAGAAGTCCCGCGCCAAGGAGCGGGTGTATTCCTTCCGCGACAGCAAACACCGATGGGACCCGAAGAACCAGCGCCCCGAGCTGTGGAACGTCTACAACGGCAAGGTGAAGAAGGGCGAGTCGATCCGCGTGTTCCCGCTGTCCAACTGGACCGAGCTGGACATCTGGCAATACATCTACCTCGAGCAGATCCCGATCGTCCCGCTGTACTTCGCCGCCGAGCGCGAAGTGATCGAGATGAACGGCGCGCTGATCATGATCGACGATGAGCGCATCCTCGAGCACCTGACGCCCGAGCAGAAGGCCAGCATCCAGAAGAAGATGGTGCGTTTCCGCACCCTGGGCTGCTACCCGCTCACCGGTGCGGTGGAGTCCACCGCCCAGTCGCTGCCGGAAATCATCCAGGAAATGCTCCTGACCCGTACCTCCGAACGCCAGGGCCGTGTCATCGACCATGACCAGGCCGGTTCGATGGAAGAGAAGAAACGTCAGGGCTACTTCTAAGGATTCCGCACCATGAGCCACCAATCCGATCTGATCAGCCAGGACATCCTCGCCTACCTGGCCCAGCACGAGCGCAAGGAACTGCTGCGCTTCCTCACCTGCGGCAACGTCGACGACGGCAAGAGCACCCTGATCGGGCGCCTGCTGCATGACTCCAAGATGATCTACGAGGACCACCTCGAAGCCATCACCCGTGATTCCAAGAAGGTCGGCACCACCGGTGACGACGTCGACCTCGCCCTGCTGGTGGATGGCCTCCAGGCCGAGCGCGAGCAGGGCATCACCATCGACGTTGCCTACCGCTACTTCAGCACCGCCAAGCGCAAGTTCATCATCGCCGACACCCCCGGCCACGAGCAGTACACCCGCAACATGGCCACCGGGGCCTCCACCTGCGACCTGGCGATCATCCTGGTGGATGCCCGCTACGGCGTGCAGACCCAGACCCGCCGCCACAGCTACATCGCGTCCCTGCTGGGCATCCGCCACATCGTCGTGGCGATCAACAAGATGGACCTCAAGGACTTCGACCAGGGTGTGTTCGAGTCTATCAAGGCGGACTACCTGCAGTTCGCCGAGCGCATCGGCCTCAAGCCCAGCTCCCTGCACTTCGTGCCGATGTCGGCGCTGAAGGGCGACAACGTGGTCAACCGCAGCGAGCGTTCGCCCTGGTACACCGGCCAGCCGCTGATGGAGATCCTCGAGAGCGTCGAGATCAGTGGCGACCGCAACCTCGATGACATGCGCTTCCCCGTGCAGTACGTGAACCGCCCCAACCTGAACTTCCGTGGCTTCTCCGGCACCCTCGCCAGTGGTGTGGTGCACAAGGGCGACGAAGTGGTGGCGTTGCCGTCGGGCAAGGGCAGCCGTGTCAAGTCCATCGTCACCTTCGAAGGCGAGCTGGAGCAGGCCGGCCCGGGCCAGGCGATCACCCTGACCCTGGAAGACGAGATCGACGTGTCCCGTGGCGACATGCTGGTGCATGCCGACAATCGCCCGCTGGTCAGCGATGCGTTCGACGCGATGCTGGTGTGGATGTCCGAGGAGCCGATGCTCCCGGGCAAGAAGTACGACATCAAGCGCGCCACCAGCTACGTGCCGGGCTCCATCCCCAGCATCACCCACAAGGTGGACGTGAATACCCTGGAGCAGGCCGCTGCCAGCAGCCTGCAGCTGAACGAGATTGCCCGGGTCAAGGTCAGCCTCGACGCCCCCATCGCCCTCGATGGCTACGAGCAGAACCGCACCACCGGTGCCTTCATCGTCATCGACCGCCTGACCAACGGCACCGTCGGCGCCGGCATGATCATCGCCGAGCCTCAGTCCGGCGCGGGCCATCGTGACCCCCTTGGTCACGTCAGCAGCGAGGAGCGCGCCGCGCGCTTCGGCCAGCAGCCGGCCACCGTGCTGTTCACCGGCCTTTCCGGCGCGGGCAAGAGCACCCTGGCCTATGCCGTGGAACGCAAGCTGTTCGATGCGGGACGTGCCGTCTACGTGCTGGATGGCCAGAACCTGCGCCACGACCTGAACAAGGGGCTACCGCAGGATCGTGCAGGCCGCACCGAGAACTGGCGTCGCGCCGCCCACGTGGCGCGCCAGTTCAACGAAGCCGGCCTGCTCACCCTGGCCGCCTTCGTCGCGCCGGATGCCGAAGGCCGCGAGCAGGCCAAGTCGCTCATCGGTCCCGAGCGGCTGATCACCGTCTACGTGCAGGCCTCGCCGCAGGCATGCCGCGAGCGTGATCCCCAGGGACTCTACGCGGCCGGCCAGGACAACATCCCGGGCGAGTCCTTCCCCTACGACATCCCGCTGAATGCCGACCTGGTGGTCGACACCCAGAGCCTGTCGGTGGAGGAGGGGGCCAAGGCAGTCCTCGACCTGCTGCGCAGCCGCGGCCTGATCTAAGCGCCGCTCCACGAAAATGCCCCGCTCAGGCGGGGCATTTTCTTTGGAGCGGGCGTTGAGCTTTGCCCCATGAAGAAGGCCCCGCATGTGCGGGGCCTTCTGTTTGCGGTGCGTTGGATCAGTACTTGCCCTTGAGGCCGAAGCTCTCGTCCAGCGTACCGGGTGAGTCCGGAGCTTTCGGGGCGTAGTCCTTGGGCGCCTCGTTGCTGCGCGGCGGTGTCAGGCGCTCGCGGGTGCCGGGGGCGTCGTCGGCGTGCAGGGCAGCCAGCAGGCGCTGGCGGGTCAGCTCGTCGAGGGCAAGGCGGTTGGCGCCTTCGGACAGGTGTTCCTGGACCTCCTGATAGCTCTGGGTGAGTTTCTTGACCAGGCTGGCGGTGGTGTTGAAGTGGGTGACCACTTCGCTCTGGTAGGTGTCGAAGCGGGCCTGCAGGTCGTCCAGCTGGCGCTGGGTGCGATTGGGGGAGGTGCCCGGCAGCACGCGGGCCACCAGGAAACCGATGCCGATGCCGGCGAGCAGGGCGAGGGCCGGTAACAACCAGGCCGTGAGCGACTGTTCCACGAGTCCTTCCTCTATAAGCGGCTTTGCTTTACGTTAACGGCTCGAATCTGCGCTGTATACCGCGACGCAAGCCCTATGTGGTGCCTAACCAAGACGAGTCGACCCGGCCTGGGGTCACGGAGTTCCCGTTGTCCAATCGTGAAAATCCCATCCTGCTCCAGGGGCCTTGCGGGTCGCTGGAGGCACTTCACCTCGACCTGCCCGACGCCCGTGGGCTGGCGCTGATCTGCCACCCGAACCCCGTGCAGGGCGGGACCATGCTCAACAAGGTGGTCTCCACCCTCCAGCGCACCGCGCGTGATGCAGGCGACGCCACGTTGCGCTTCAACTACCGGGGCGTAGGCGCCAGCGCCGGCAGCCACGACATGATCACCGGCGAGGTGGACGATGCCGAGGCGGCTGCCCGCTGGTTCATCGAGCAGCATCCCAGCCAGCCGTTGACGCTGCTGGGCTTCTCCTTCGGCGGTTTCGTGGCGGCGAGCCTGGCAGGGCGGCTGGAACGCGAGGGTGTCGAAGTACCTCGATTGGTGATGGTGGCCCCGGCGGTGATGCGCCTTGCCGATCCGGCCGAGCTGCCCGAGCGCGCGGCGCTGACGGTGATCCAGCCCGAGGCCGACGAGGTGGTTCCACCCCAGGCGGTGTATGACTGGTGCGCGAGCCTGACACGCCCCCACGAGTTGCTGAAAGTGGCAGAATGCGGCCACTTCTTCCACGGCAAGCTGACCGATCTGAAGGACCTGGTCCTGCCGCGTCTCTGATTCCGAACGAAGTCCGACAAGCGAAAACCATGACCACTCGTATCCTCACCGGTATCACCACCACCGGCACGCCCCACCTGGGCAACTACGCCGGCGCCATCCGTCCCGCCATCGTCGCCAGCCGCGCCAGCGATGTGGATTCGTTCTACTTCCTGGCCGACTACCATGCGCTGATCAAGTGCGACGACCCCGCGCGCATCCAGCGTTCCCGCCTGGAGATCGCCGCCACCTGGCTGGCCTGCGGGCTGGATACCGACAAGGCGACTTTCTACCGCCAGTCCGACATTCCCGAGATCCCCGAACTCACCTGGCTGCTCACCTGCGTCAGCGCCAAGGGCCTGCTGAACCGTGCCCATGCCTACAAGGCCTCGGTGGACAAGAACGTCGAGGCCGGCGAAGACCCGGACGCCGGCGTCACCATGGGTCTGTATAGCTACCCGGTGCTGATGGCGGCGGACATCCTCATGTTCAACGCCCACAAGGTGCCGGTCGGCCGCGACCAGATCCAGCACGTGGAGATGGCACGTGACATCGGCCAGCGCTTCAACCACCTGTTCGGCGCCGGTCGCGAGCTGTTCACCCTGCCCGAGGCGGTGATCGAGGAAGAGGTGGCCACGCTGCCCGGCCTCGATGGTCGCAAGATGTCCAAGAGCTACGACAACACCATCCCGTTGTTCGGCAGCGCCAAGCAGCTCAAGGATGCGATTGCCCGCATCGTCACCGACTCCCGCGCGCCGGGCGAGCCGAAGGACCCGGACAGCGCTCACCTGTTCACCCTCTACCAGGCCTTCGCCACGCCGGAGCAGCTGGCCGCGTTCCGTGCCGAACTGCTTGACGGCCTGGCCTGGGGCGAGGCCAAGCAGCGCCTGTTCCAGTTGCTGGACAACGAGCTGGGCGAGGCCCGCGAGCGTTACCACGCACTGATCGAGCGCCCGGCGGATCTGGAGGACATCCTCCTGGCCGGTGCCGCCAAGGCCCGCAAGACCGCGACGCCCTTCCTCAACGAACTGCGTGAAGCGGTCGGCCTGCGTTCCTTCCGCAGCGCGGTGCAGGGCAATGAAGGCGGCAAGAAGAAGGCGACCAAGAGCGCGCGCTTCGTCAGCTTCCGCGAGGACGACGGCAGCTTCCGCTTCCGCCTGCTGGATGCCGCGGGCGAGCAACTGCTGCTCTCCAGCGCCTTTGCCGACGGCAAGGCAGCCGGCCAGGTGACCAAGCGCCTGCAGGCCGGCGAGACCTTGGATATTCGCGTGGACGGCAATGCCTTCGCGGTGTGGCTGGACGGTGCGGCCGTGGCACAGAGCCCGGCCTTCGCCGACGTTCAGGCCTGCAAGCAGGCCATCGAGCGGCTGCGCGAGGCGCTTGCACCGCAAGACTGAATGCCCGGCGCAAGCCCGCATTCCGGCTGATTGCCAATCAACGGGGCCGTCACTAAAGTGACGGCCCCGTTTTTCCTTGCCTTGCTATCGATCATGACCCCCCTCGAGCGCTATCAGGCCGACCTCAAGCGGCCGGACTTCTTCCACGACGCGGCGCAGGAAAATGCCGTGCGTCATCTGCAGCGGCTCTACGACGATCTGATCGCCGATGAGCGAGCCAAGCCCGGGCTGTTCGGCGGCCTGTTCGGCAAGAAACGCCAGGGACCGGTGAAAGGCCTCTACTTCTGGGGTGGGGTCGGCCGCGGCAAGACCTACCTGGTGGACACCTTCTTCGATGCGCTGCCCTTCAAGCAGAAGATGCGCACGCACTTCCACCGCTTCATGAAGCGCGTCCACGAGGAAATGAAGACCCTCAAGGGCGAGAAGAACCCGCTGACCATCATCGGCAAGCGCTTTGCCGATGAGGCCCGGGTCATCTGCTTCGATGAGTTCTTCGTCTCCGACATCACCGACGCGATGATCCTTGCCACGCTGCTGGAAGAGCTGTTCAAGAACGGCGTTTCGCTGGTGGCCACTTCCAACATCGTCCCGGACGGCCTCTACAAGGACGGCCTGCAGCGCGCGCGCTTCCTGCCGGCCATTGCGCTGCTCAAGGAGCACACCGAGATCGTCAACGTCGACAGCGGCGTGGACTACCGCCTGCGTGCCCTGGAGCAGGCGGAGCTCTACCACTGGCCGCTGGGCCCGGCCTCCGAGGCCAGCCTGAAGGCCAGCTTCAAGAGCCTGCTGCCGGACTGCACCCATGCGCAGGAGGGCGAGATACTGATGGTGGAGAACCGCGAGATCCGTGCCGTGCGCGTCTGCGAAGACGTCGCCTGGTTCGAGTTCCGCGAGCTGTGCGATGGCCCGCGCAGCCAGAACGACTACATCGAGCTGGGCAAGATCTTCCACGCGATCATCCTAGCCAACGTGGAGCAGATGGGGGTGGCCAAGGACGACATGGCGCGTCGCTTCATCAACCTGGTGGACGAGTTCTACGACCGCAACGTGAAGCTGATCATTTCCGCCGAGGTGGAGCTGAAGGACCTCTACAGCGGTGGCCGCCTGAACTTCGAGTTCCAGCGCACCCTGAGCCGCCTGCTGGAGATGCAGTCCCACGAGTTCCTCTCCCGCCCGCACAAGCCCTGAGGCGTGCAGGCATGAAAAAGGGCAGGTCTCGGACCTGCCCTTCTTTCATTTCCGCCTTTCGCGCTCAGCGTTGGGCCACTTCCTTCTCGTATTGCTTGAGCAGTTGCTGCGCGTGGGCCACTTCGAGCGCCTCCATGGCGTTGATGGGCTTGATGGCCACCGCCTTGCGCAGATGTTCCAGCACCTTTTCCTGCTCGTCTTCGCCGTACACGTAGACCAGGGCGTTGGCGTATTCGTAGTGGCCGATGGGCAGGTCGTCCTTGGCGGTGAAGGAGCGGGTGAAGTACTGCTCCATCTTGTCCGCGCTGACCCCGTAGGTCATCTTGCCCACCAGCTTGCCGACCTTGCGGATCACCCCGGCTTCATAGCCGCCATACAGGGCGAGGGCGAAGGGCTGGCGAGGCTGCTTCTTCAGCAGGGCGTCCAGTTCCTCGGGGATCTGGCTGGTGTAGCCGCGTTTGAGCACCACCGGCACCGACAGCTCCTCGCCCAGGCGTGCCTTGGCGTAGACGCGGCCGAACTGGGCCACGGTGTCAGCCTGGACCAGATCGCCGGCCTCGTCGGTGTACGTGATGACTTCCTCCAGCAGGCGGTGTTTCTCGGCCTGGTCGGGGGCGAGGAACATGGCGTAGATCACCTGGGCGAACATCGCCGGCACCTGGCCGCCCACGCCCAGTTCCAGGCCCTTCTTCTTCGCCTGTTCGAAGTCGCCACGGAACATCAGTCGCCAGACGTCCTGCAGGCGCGCGGCGTAGGCCTCTGCTTCCTCGGGCTTGCCGGTGAAGCCGGTGTTGCCGGCTACGGTCATCTCCAGTGCCTTGGGGTTCTGAGTGGCCATGGTCACCACCCAGTCGGCATCGGGGAACGGGTAGTCGGGGCCGAAGCCACGCGTCAGCTGGGGCCAGGCCTGGCGCAGCTTGTCGCCGGAATAGTCGTAGGCGGACTGGTCGTAGGGGAAGGGTTTCCAGCTGTCGTCGGCAGTGGCATGAAGGCTGGCGGCGGCCAGCAGGGCGAGCAGGTAGCGGCGCATGGGAGAGTACCTTTCTTGTTGTTCTGCGCATCCGCCCTCGGGCGGCGAAGGGTCGAGAGCCCGCTAGGGCCTGGCGCGGATCATAAGATGCTCACCCCGGGGGCCAACCCATCCTTGGGATGGCCGCGTCAGTCGCCTTTGTGCTGGAACTGCCGGCGGTACTGGTTGGGCGACAGGGTCGTGTGCTGGCGGAACAGTCGGGCGAAGAAGCTGGCGTCGTCGTAGCCCACTTCGTAGCTGATGGTCTTGATGCTCTTGCGGGTGGCGGAGAGCAGGCCCTTGGCTGTTTCGATGCGTAACCGTTGCAGGTAGTGCAGCGGTTTGTCACCGGTGGCGGCCTGGAAGCGCCGCATGAAGTTGCGGATGCTCATGCCGTGATCCCGGGCCACGTCCTCGAAGCGGAACTTGTCGGCGTAGTGCTCCTCGAGCCAATGTTGGATCTGCAGGATGGTGACGTCCTGGTGCAGCTTCTGTCCGCCGAAGCCGATGCGCCCGGGCGAGTAGCTGCGCTGGACCTCGTAGAGGATGTCGCGGGAGACCGCCTGGGCGATGGAGGCGCCGCAGAAGCGCTCGATCATGTAGATGTAAAGGTCGCAGGCGGAGGTGACGCCGCCGGCGCAATAGAGGTTGTCGGCGTCGGAGAGGTGCTTGTCCTGGTTGAGCTGGACCTTGGGGAAGCGCTCGGCGAACTCACGGAAGAAGCGCCAGTAGGTGGTCGCCTCCTTGCCGTCCAGCAGCCCGGCCTGGGCCATCCAGAACACGCCGGTCGCTTCGCCGCAGATCATGCTGCCGGCGCCGTGCCGCTCGCGCAGCCAGGGCAGTATCTGGGGGTAGCGCGCGCACTGGGCGTCGAAGTCGTCCCAGAACGCGGGGAGGATGATGACGTCGGCGGCATCCAGGGGGCCGTCCACCGGCATGGTCACTTCGCTGAAGCTGCGCACCGGCTGCCCGTCCGGGCTGACCAAGTTGATCTGGAACGCGGGCCTCAGCCCCTGGCCCTGCAGCTTGCTGTAGCGCAGGCTGGCCATGTGGAAGAAGTCCTTGGCCTGCATGAGGGTGGAGGCGAAGACGCCGTCGGTGGCGAGGATGCTCACCCGCCTTAGGGTGGGGGACTGCTGAATGGTCATGGTCTTGTTCTTATTAGGGGAAAGCGGTCATTAGGCGGCTGGATCGTCTTATTTTTTGTCGCAAGTGTCCAGTGTGTGCCAGCGCAGGCCTGTCCTACAGTCGGGGCCTTCTTCGACCGACTGCCCGTGAAGGTGACGCGATGATCCCCAGAACGCTCTTCAGCCCCGAACATGAACTCTTCCGTGACAGCGTGCGCCGTTTCCTCGAAGAGGAGGCCGTGCCTTTCCATCACCAGTGGGAGAAGGATGGGCACGTGGACCGGGCCTTGTGGAACAAGGCGGGGGAGGCGGGGCTGCTCTGCTCCCACATTCCCGAGGCCTATGGCGGCGTCGGGGCCGACTTCCTCTACAGCACGGTGGTGATCGAGGAGATCGGTCGCCTGGGTCTCACCGGTATCGGCTTCTCGTTGCATTCGGACATCGTGGCGCCCTACATCCTTCATTACGGCAGCGAGGAGCAGAAGGAGAAGTACCTGCCGCGCCTGGTCAGCGGCGAACTGGTGACGGCCATCGCCATGACCGAGCCCGGGGCGGGGTCCGACCTGCAGGGGGTGAAGACCACGGCGGTGCTGGATGGCGACTACTACGTGATCAACGGCTCCAAGACCTTCATCACCAACGGGTTCCTGGCCGATCTGGTCATCGTGGTTGCCAAGACCGATCCCAAGGCGGGGGCCAAGGGCACCAGCCTGTTCCTGGTGGAGGCGGATACGCCCGGCTTTTCCAAGGGCAAGCGCCTGGAAAAGGTGGGGATGAAGGCCCAGGACACCTCCGAGCTGTTCTTCCAGGACGTCCGGGTGCCCAAGGAGAACCTGCTGGGCCAGGCAGGCATGGGCTTCGCCTACCTGATGCAGGAGCTGCCCCAGGAACGCCTGACGGTGGGCATCGGGGCACTGGCTTCGGCGGAGGCGGCGCTGAAGTGGACCCTCGACTACACCCGCGACCGCAAGGCGTTCGGCAAGGCCATCGCGGAGTTCCAGAACACCCGCTTCAAGCTGGCGGAGATGGCCACCGAGATCCAGATCGGCCGGGTCTTCGTTGACCGATGCCTGGAGCTGCACCTGCAGCGCAAGCTCGACGTTCCGACAGCCGCGATGCTCAAGTACTGGGGTACGGACCTGCAGTGCAAGGTGCTGGACGAGTGCGTGCAGCTGCACGGTGGCTATGGGTTCATGTGGGAGTACCCGGTAGCTCGCGCCTGGGCGGATGCTCGCGTGCAGCGCATCTATGCGGGCACCAACGAGATCATGAAGGAGATCATTGCCCGTTCGCTGTAAGGCCCCGGGGCCGCCGCCGGGCAGTGCGGCGGACCCTTCCCGCTGGCTCCGGGTCTACCCTGTGTCGATTTTCCGGAGCCTGTTCATGAGTACTTCCCCCTTCGATGACTGGGACGGCAGCGTCCGCCATGCCAAGCGCCTGCAGGGCGAACTGGCTGCGCGGGTGGTGCTGGTGGATGACTTCGCGCCGCTGAAGGTGGTGGCGGGCGTCGACGTCGGCTTCGAGGAGGGTGGACAGATCACCCGGGCCGCTGCGGTGTTGCTGGATGCCGATGACTACCGCCTGCTGGGCCAGGTGGTGGCGCGGGTGCCGACGTCCATGCCCTACGTGCCTGGGCTGTTGTCCTTCCGTGAACTGCCGGCGCTGTTGAAGGCGCTCGCTGGATTGCCGCAGCGGCCGGACTTGGTGTTCTGCGACGGGCAGGGGATCGCCCATCCGCGCCGGCTCGGTATTGCGTCGCACCTTGGCGTGGTGACCGGGTTGCCGACCATCGGCGTGGCGAAGAAGGTGCTGGTGGGGCATCACGCTGAGCCAGGCCTTGCCCGTGGCGAGCATGTGCCGCTGGAGCACGAGGGCGAACAGATCGGCTGGATGCTGCGCAGTCGGGACCGCGTGGCGCCGCTGGTGGTGTCGCCCGGGCACCGGGTGTCGATGAGCAGCGCGCTGGAGCTGGTCTTGCGTGGCTGCCGAGGTTATCGGCTGCCAGAGCCGACCCGGCTTGCGGATCGGCTGGCATCCCGGCGGGGCGACATGCCCGCTGCTGGAGCGGAGACGCTGCCGGGGTTGTTCGGCTAGGTCAGGGAGCGGGGTTCGGCTGGTCGCGATGAATCTCGGCAATCCCCTCCAGTACGGCATCGGGCAGCTTCAGTTCGCTGCTGGCGAGGTTGCTTTCCAGCTGTTCGAGGTCGGTCGCGCCGATGATGTTGCTGGTAACGAACGGCTGGGCGGTGACGAAGGCAAGGGCCATCTGCGCCGGGTCCAGTCCGTGCTCACGGGCCAGGGCGACATAGCGTGAGCAGGCCGCCTTCGCTTGCGGGTTGGTGTAGCGGGTGAAGCGACTGAACCGGGTGATGCGCGCCTGGGGCGGTTGTGCGCCGTTCTCGTACTTGCCGGAGAGCATGCCGAAGGCCAGGGGTGAATACGCCAGCAGGCCGCACTGTTCGCGGATGGCGACCTCCGCCAGGCCCACCTCGAAGGTGCGATTCAGCAGGTTGTAGGGATTCTGGATGGATACGGCGCGGGGGAGCCCGAGACGGTCGGCCAGTTGCAGGAAGGTCATGGTTCCCCAGGGCGTCTCGTTGGACAGGCCGACGTAGCGGATCTTGCCGGCCTTGACCTGCTCGGCGAGTGCTTCGAGGGTCTCCTGCAGGGGCGTGAAGTCTTCGTCCCGGTGGCGATAGCCCAGTTGGCCGAAGTAGTTGGTGCTGCGTTCGGGCCAGTGCAGCTGGTAGATGTCGATCCAGTCGGTCTGCAGGCGCTTGAGGCTGGCGTCGAGCGCAGCGGCGATGTGGTGCCGGTTGTGCTTCAGGTTGCCGTCACGGATGTGGGTGATGCCGTTGCCCGGCCCCGCGACCTTGCTCGCCAGGACCCAGTCAGCCCGATCCCGCCTGGCGGCGAACCAGTTGCCGATGATGGTTTCGGTGGCGCCGTAGGTCTCGGGGCGAGGAGGGACGGGGTACATCTCCGCCACGTCCATGAAGTTGATGCCGTAGGCCTTGGCGCGTTCGATCTGGGCGAATGCCTCGGTCTGGGAGTTCTGCTCGCCCCAGGTCATGGTGCCGAGGCAGAGGCTGCTAACCTTCACATCCGTGCGGCCGAGTTGACGGTATTGCATGGTGGCTCCTCGTCGGGCGAAAGATCGTTATCAAATCAGGTTGAAATTTTTCCTGCAATCGGCATAATTCCGCGGCTTTCTTTGCGGGGATGCCTAGCCTGCCGAGAAGGAAGGCGGGGATGCCTAGCCTGCCGAAAAACCTTTTGCCGTAGCGGACGCGCTGACCCGAGCCCCCGATAGCGTCTGTTTCCGGCTGCCCTGTGTTGCCAGGGCGAGCACTATTCAGTAAGATCCGCCGTCTTATTTTCAGGGCGGCCCCTGAGGCTATAGCGAATGAAGACTTTTACTGCAAAACCGGAAACTGTTAAGCGCGACTGGTATGTCGTCGACGCTGCCGGTCAGACCCTGGGTCGTCTGGCCACCGAAATTGCAAGCCGTCTGCGCGGCAAGCACAAGCCGGAATACACTCCGCACGTTGACACCGGCGACTACATCGTTGTCATCAACGCCGAGCAGATTCGTGTCACTGGTTCCAAGACCACCGACAAGAAGTACTACTCGCACTCCGGTTTCCCGGGTGGCATCAAGGAGATCAACTTCGAGAAGCTGATCGCCAAGGCGCCTGAGCGCGTGATCGAGACCGCGGTCAAAGGCATGCTGCCGAAGAACCCGCTGGGTCGCGACATGTATCGCAAGCTGAAGGTGTACAAGGGTGCCGTCCACCCGCACACCGCTCAGCAGCCCCAAGAACTGAAGATTTAACGGGATAGATTCATTATGTCGGCGACTCAAAATTACGGCACTGGCCGTCGCAAGACTGCAACCGCGCGCGTCTTCCTGCGCCCGGGTACTGGCAAGATCTCCATCAACAATCGCAGCCTGGAGCAGTTCTTCGGCCGCGAAACCGCTCGCATGGTCGTGCGTCAGCCGCTGGAGCTGACCGAGACCGTCGAGAAGTTCGACATCTATGTCACCGTTCTCGGTGGCGGTGTCAGCGGTCAGGCCGGTGCCATCCGTCATGGCATCACCCGCGCCCTGATCAGCTACGACGAGTCCCTGCGTAGCCCGCTGCGCAAGGCCGGCTACGTGACTCGCGATGCCCGCGAAGTCGAGCGTAAGAAAGTCGGTCTGCGTAAAGCGCGTAAGCGTCCGCAGTACTCCAAGCGCTAATACGGCGCTGCAAGAAACGCCCAGGTTCCTTTTGGCCTGGGCGTTTTTTTATGCCTGTGGAAAAGTGGGCTGCGACAGCTTGTCGCACTCCCGAATCCCTAGTGGTTCAAGGCTTTCAGCTGTTTTGTATCCGGCTATTACCTTGTCATCAGAGGGGGTTTTCTTTACCATTTGGCGAATTTTTTGCGCGGCTCGATTTTTACTTAGTAGAGGCCTGAACAACAGGCCGCAAAGCTGATGGGAGACGACTGAATGAGCAATGACGGCGTGAATGCAGGCCGGCGTCGCTTCCTTGTGGCAGCCACATCCGTGGTGGGTGCTGCAGGAGCGGTGGGTGCTGCGATCCCGTTTGTGGGGTCATGGCAACCCAGTGCCAAGGCCAAGGCCGCAGGTGCACCTGTGAAGGTGAACATCGGCAAGATCGACGCGGGCCAGCAGATTGTCGCCGAATGGCGCGGTCAGCCCGTGTTCATCGTGCGCCGCACGGAGGAAATCCTCGGCAATCTGGCCAAGATCCATGACCGCATGGCTGACCCGGAGTCCAAGGCATCCGTGCAACCGACCTACGTCGATCCGCAGAAGCGTTCGATCAAGCCGGAAATTCTGGTGTTGGTCGGTTTGTGCACCCACCTGGGCTGCTCGCCCTCCTTCCGTCCCGAGGTCGCCCCGGCTGACCTGGGTGCCGAGTGGGTCGGTGGTTACTTCTGCCCGTGCCACGGTTCCCGCTACGACCTCGCTGGCCGCGTCTACAAAGCGCAGCCTGCCCCCTTGAACCTGCCGGTGCCACCCCACTCCTACGAGTCGGATGATGTCATCATCATCGGCGTGGACCAGGAGAAGGCATGATGAGCAAATTCATGGAATGGATCGATGCGCGCTTCCCCGCCACCAAGATGTGGGAAGACCATCTGAGCAAGTACTACGCTCCCAAGAACTTCAACTTCTTCTATTTCTTCGGCTCGCTGGCTCTGCTGGTTCTGGTCAACCAGATCCTGACCGGCGTCTGGCTGACCATGAGCTTCACTCCGTCTGCGGAAGAAGCCTTCGCCTCCGTCGAATACATCATGCGCGACGTGGAATACGGGGTGATCATCCGTTACCTCCACTCCACGGGTGCGTCCGCGTTCTTCATCGTGGTCTACCTGCACATGTTCCGCGGCCTGCTCTACGGCTCCTATCAGAAACCCCGTGAGCTGGTGTGGATCTTCGGCATGCTGATCTACCTCGCCCTGATGGCCGAGGCCTTCATGGGCTACCTGCTGCCCTGGGGCCAGATGTCCTACTGGGGTGCACAGGTGATCATCTCGCTGTTCGGCGCGATCCCGGTCATTGGTGACGACCTCACCCAGTGGATCCGTGGTGACTACCTGATCTCCGGCATCACCCTGAACCGCTTCTTCGCCCTGCACGTGATCGCTCTGCCGATCGTGATCCTGGGTCTGGTGGTCCTGCACATCCTGGCGCTCCACGAAGTGGGCTCCAACAACCCGGATGGCGTGGATATCAAGAAGAAGAAGGACGAGAACGGCATTCCGCTGGACGGTATCGCCTTCCACCCCTACTACACCGTGAAGGACATTGTCGGTGTGGTGGTGTTCCTCTTCGTGTTCTGCTTCGTGGTGTTCTTCTTCCCGGAAATGGGTGGGTACTTCCTCGAGAAGCCGAACTTCGAACAGGCCAACCCGTTCAAGACGCCGGCACACATTGCTCCGGTCTGGTACTTCACCCCGTTCTACGCGATTCTGCGTGCGGTACCTGACAAGCTCATGGGCGTCATCGCCATGGGTGCAGCCATTGCGATTCTCTTCGTCCTGCCATGGCTGGATCGCAGCCCGGTGCGCTCCATGCGCTACAAGGGCTGGCTGAGCAAGATCTGGCTGCTGGTGTTCTGCGTTTCCTTCATCATCCTCGGCGTGCTGGGTGTTCTGGCGCCGACCCCGGGCCGTACGCTGGTATCGCAGGTGTGCACCATCCTGTACTTCGCGTACTTCATCCTGATGCCGTTCTACACCAGGATGGAAAAAACCAAACCGGTTCCGGAAAGGGTGACAGGCTGATGAAAAAGCTATTTGCTGCATTTGTTATCGCTCTCCTGCCGGTTGCCGTGTTCGCTTCCGGCGGCGAAGAGGTTGAACTGGATCATGTCGAAATCGACCTGACCGACAAGGCCGCCATGCAGGACGGTGCACGTACCTTCGCCAACTACTGCATGGGCTGCCACGGTGCCAAGTTCCAGCGCTATGAGCGCGTAGCCAAGGACCTGGGCATTTCCGAAGAGCTGATGATGCAAAACCTGGTGTTCACCGGTGCGAAGATCGGTGATCACATGCAGAGCGCCATGAAGCCGAACGACGCCAAGGTGTGGTTCGGTGCAGCTCCGCCGGACCTGACCCTGGTGGCTCGCGTCCGTGGCACTGACTGGCTGTACAGTTACCTGCGTGCCTTCTACGAAGACCCGGCCCGTCCGTGGGGTGTCAACAACAAGGTCTTCCCGAACGTGGGCATGCCCAACGTGCTGGTTGGCCTGCAGGGTCGCCAGGTTGTTGGCTGCAAGCAGGTCCAGGTCGTCGAGCATGGCAAGAAGCAGTTCGACCCGCTGACTGGTGCGCCGATCACCCATGAAGCGTGTGACCAACTGACCATCGTTCCGAAGACCGGCAAGCTGACCGAGGCCGAGTTCGACCAGAAGATCCAGAACCTGGTTACCTTCCTGGCCTACTCCGCTGACCCGAACAAGCTGCACATGCAGCGCATCGGGACCTACGTTCTGCTGTACCTGGCCTTCTTCTTCGTGTTCGCCTACCTGCTCAAACGTGAGTACTGGAAAGACGTTCACTGATCGAACGCTGATGCTGTAACGCGCGCGCCCTGATGGGCGCGCGCTTTTTTTGACCCCGCGTAACTTCAAGCGAGGAGGGCGCCATGGCGGCTATCACCAAGCTGACCTGTTACTCCGACCCCGCGGACCACTACTCCCATCGTGTACGTATCGTCCTTGCCGAGAAAGGCGTTGCCGTGGACATCATCGATGTCCTCAGCGGCCAGTGCCCGCCGAAGCTGATCGAGTCGAACCCCTACGGCACCGTGCCTACGCTTCTGGACCGTGATCTTGCGCTCTATGAGCCGACGGTGGTGATGGAGTACCTGGAAGAGCGCTATCCGCACCCGCCGCTGATGCCGGTCTATCCCGTTGCGCGGGGTAATACCCGGCTGCTCATGCACCGGGTTCAGCGCGATTGGTGTTCGCTGGTTGACCTTGTGCTGGATCCGAAGGCCAAGGACGCTGCCAAGGCGCAGGCCCGAAAGGAGCTTCGGGAAAGCCTTACCGGTGTATCCCCGTTGTTTGCCGACAAGCCTTTCTTTCTCAGTGAAGAGATGAGTCTTGTAGACTGCTGCCTGTTGCCCATCCTCTGGCGTTTGCCGAAGTTGGGTATCGAACTGCCTCGTCCGGCCAAGCCGCTTCTCGAGTATATGGATCGCCATTTCTCGCGGCCGGCTTTCCAGGCGAGTCTTTCGGACGTTGAGCGCGATATGCGTTGAGGTGAATCGATGAAATCCAGTCGTCCCTATCTGGTTCGTGCCCTGTATGAGTGGATCGTCGACAACGATTGCACGCCCCACCTGCTCGTCAATGCGGAGCACGCAGGCGTTCGTGTGCCGCCGGGTTATGCGAGCGACGGCCAGATCGTGTTGAACGTGTCGCCCAGCGCTGTCCGTCATCTGCACATGGACAACGAGGCGGTCAGCTTCGAAGGTCGCTTCGGAGGCGTTGCCCACAGTCTCTATATTCCGAGCGCCGCGGTCATGGCCATCTATGCACGTGAGAACGGGCAGGGAATGGTCTTCGACCTGGAGTCGCCGGTAATGGATGAAGGTGATGGACCTGAAGACGACGGCCCCTCTGGTGACGGCGCGCCGCCTTCGGCAGGTGGTGGTCGACCGGCCGGGCGGCCCAGCCTGAAAGTGGTGAAATAAAAAAAGGCGATCCGATTGGATCGCCTTTTTTAATAGTTGGCGGGTTCAGTTGGTGTATTCGAAGAGCTTGATGATCTTCTGCACGCCGGAAACCCCCTGTACCACGCTGGTGGCCAACCCTGCTTCCTGGCGGCTGACCAGGCCTAGCAGGTAGACGATCCCATTCTCGGTCACCACCTTGATGTTGGAGCTGGGGATCTGGCTGTTGGCGAGCAGTTGGGTGGTGATCTTGGTGGTGATGGCGCTGTCGTTCATGCGCGCCAAGGCCGACGAGTTGGCTCCGACCTGCAGTTCGTTATGAACCTTCTTGACGCCCTGCGCGGTGCGAGCAGCCTGCTCGGCGAGTGCCTTCAGGTTCTGGTTGGGGGTCTGTCCGGCCAGCAGCACCACGCCGTTGAAGCTTGTGACCACGATGTGCGAGTTGGTCTTGAGCTCGGGGCTTGCGGCGTCGATCTTGGCGCGCACCTTCGAGGGGGTGGACTGGTCATCGATGGTCTTGCCGATGGTTCGGCCACCGCAGCCGCCCAGCACGAGGGTGAAAGCCAGAAGGGCCAGGATCAGGGGGGAACGGGTCATTCTTCACTCCCAAACAATTGACGGTCGATCAGGTCGCAGAGGCAGTGGATGGCCAGGAGGTGCACCTCCTGGATGCGTGCGGTGACTTTGGAGGGCACGCGAATCTCGACATCTTCCGGCAGAAGCAGGGACGCCATGCCGCCGCCGTCGCGGCCGGTCAGGGCCACGATGGTCATCTCGCGGTCGTGCGCAGCCTGGATGGCCTGGATAACGTTGGCCGAGTTGCCGCTGGTGGAGATGGCGAGCAGCACGTCGCCCGGTTGACCAAGTGCGCGGATCTGCTTCGAGAAGATTTCGTTGTAGCTGTAGTCGTTGGCGATCGAGGTGATGGTGGAGCTGTCCGTGGTCAGTGCCAGGGCTGGCAGGCTGGGGCGCTCCCGCTCGAAGCGGTTGAGCAGCTCGGAGGAAAAGTGCTGGGCATCGCCAGCGGAACCGCCGTTGCCGCAGGCGAGGATCTTGCCCTCGTTCAGCAGCGCATTGACCATCACCATGCTGGCATGCTCGATGTGGGGGGCCACGACTTCCATGGCGAGCAGCTTGGTGTCGATGCTGGCCTGGAAGAGCTGGCGGATTCGGGGTTGCATGTCCATCGGTATGACCTTCAGTGGAAAGCGACTGTTCAGGTTTCGAAGGCGTTTTTCAGCCAGGTCAGTCGCACGGGTGAGTCGCCATCCATCGAGTCGATGGCGATCACGTCAAATCGGCAAGGGTGATTGGCCCAGCGGGATTCCTTCTGCAGGAAGTACTGCGCCGCACTGATGAGTTTTGCGCGCTTGCGCGCGTCCACGCTTTCCAGTGCTCCGCCCCAGGCTCTGTGCCGCCTGTAGCGGACTTCGGCGAATACTACTGTATCGCCGTCCAGCATGACCAGATCGAGCTCACCACGAGGGCAGCGCCAGTTGCTGGCGAGCAATCGCAGGCCATGCTTTTGAAGGTGTTGGCGGGCGGCGGCTTCCGCTTTTCGCCCGCTGTCTCCGCTCGCGGTCAAGAGTCGCTGTCGGGCAGGCGCTGGACCTGGCCGTCGCGGAATTCTGCCCACGGCAGCTGGCGCTCGACGCGCTGGGATGGCGTCAGGCTGAGTCGGCCGGAGAGGCCGTCGACGCGGCTTTCCGGCAGGGCCTTCAGCTCTGCGAGGCGGGGCGCCAGCCGGTAGGCGTCAACGCCCATGGCGTACAGGCGGCCGAGACTACCGCCGGCCTGGGGCCACTGGCGGTCGACCTGCTGGCGAAGTGGGTCGTCGCGGTTCAGCAGCCAGGGGGTTTCGCAGAAGCGGATACCGCTCAGATCCTGGTACTGGGCCACATCGTTGCCACCGGAATAGAGGTGGGACGTGGCGTAGACCGGCACATCCCCGGCGTACTGGAAGGCCAGCGTGGGTTTGATCTGCTGGGCTTGTTGCGGTGTGGCAGCGAGGAAAATGAAGTCGACGTCCTGGCGGCGGGTCGGCTGGGTGGCGATGGAGGTGCCGAGGGTGCTTTGCAGGCGCTTGGCGCGTGCTTCGCTCTGGCGAAGCTGGAACAGATCAGCGATCTGCTGTGCCAGCTGGACCGGCTGGTCCACGTGCTCGGCCGCTATCAGGCTGCCGCCGGCCTCCTGCCAGCTCTGGCGGAAGGCGGCCAGGACGCGGTCACCCCATTCGCCCCGTGGCACCATGGCGACGGCACGGCGCATGCCGTCCGCCCAGGCGCGGCGTGCCACTTCGCGTGCTTCATCCTCGGCCGCGAGACCGAACTGGAAGAGCTGCGCCGGGCCTTCCTGTCCGGCATCGCTGTAGTTCAGGGCCAGGGTGGTGATGGGCAGATGCTGACGCTCGTTCATCTGCTTGACCAGCGGCTTCTCCAGCGGGCCGACTACCAGTTGCACGCCATCGGCCTGGGCCTGGCGATAGAAGTCGTCGAGCGACGTCAGGTGGGCGCTGTCATAGATCTGGATGGCGGGCGGGTTCTGGCCCGCTTGCTGCGCCTGGTAGTGGGCGGCGAGGAAGCCATCGCGCAGCGCACGGGCTACCGAGGCCAGTGGTCCCTCCTGCGGCAGCAGCAGGGCGATCTTGGTCAGGGGCTGGTTGGCGAGCTCCTTCAACTTGGCCAGCGGTGCCGGCAGCTGTTCGGCTGCCGGGTGCTGCGGATGCTGGCTGCGCCAGGCTTCGATGGCCGCCTGCTGCTGGGAAAGGGTGCCGGCACTGCGAATCGCGCGTGCGAGCTCCATCCATCCTGCCAGGTCGGCGTCGCCGGTCGATTGCAATTGTTCCATGGGCAGGCCGGAGATCAGTGCCCAGATGGCCTCATGGTTCTGCTTCTCAGCTTCGCCATTGAGCAGCGGAGCGATGAAGACGCGCTCGCGTGCTGCGGCAAGGTTCTGCCCGTCCGCTTCCAGAGCGCGTGCGCGTACGAGTTGGGTGCGTACCTGTTGATCGACCGGGAGCTCCGCCAGGCGATCGAGGCTGGGATGACTCAGTGCTTTCAGGGCACTCTTGGGCTGGTTGCGAGCCATCGCCAGTTCGGCTGCAAGCGTGCTGGCGAACACCTGTTGCGCGGGCTTCAGGCCGTCCATCGGGACTTGCTCGAGAATGCGGGCTGCACGACCGATGTCCTGCTGGCGATAAGCCAGGTCCGCAGCCGAAAGTCGCAGCAGGGCGGCTTGTTCGGGTTTGCTCTCTCCGGCCTTTTGCAGGAGCTGCTCGATACTGGCCTGGGGAGTGCGTGGCAGTTCGCCGAGGTTGGACGTGGGCGAGCTGCCACAGGCGACAAGGAGGCCGGCGAGGCAGAGGGCGGAGAGCGGGCGCAGACGAGCGATCATTTAACGATCCCGGTACTAGATCAACGAAGCCCGCGATTGTACCGGAGGGGCGGGCGGGGTGCGATGTCGGTGGCTGGAAACGGGCTACAATGCGCGCCTTTCAGTTTATTCCGAGGTGACCTGTGACTCTTTCCACGTCTTCCGTTGCTGCCGCTCAGCCCGGCAAGCTCTACGTGGTCGCCACACCCATCGGTAACCTCGATGACATCAGCCCGAGAGCCTTGCGCACCCTGCGGGAAGTGGCCCTGATCGCAGCGGAGGATACGCGTCACTCGATCCGCCTCCTGCAGCATTTCGGAATCACCACGGCCCTCGCGGCCTGTCATGACCATAACGAACGTGAGCAGGGCGGCCGCTTCGTGGCTCGGTTGCTGGCGGGAGATGACGTCGCGCTGATTTCGGATGCGGGAACGCCCCTGATCTCAGACCCGGGCTATCACCTGGTACGACAGGTGCGCGCGGCCGGTATCGAGGTGGTACCAGTACCCGGACCCAGTGCGCTGATCGCAGCGCTATCGGCTGCTGGTCTGCCATCCGATCGTTTCATCTTCGAGGGTTTCCTGCCGGCGAAGGCGGCGGCGCGAAGGGGGCGGCTGGAACTATTAAAGGAAGAGCCGCGCACGCTCATCTTCTATGAGGCACCTCATCGCGTCCTGGAGTCGGTCCAGGACATGGCGTCGCTGTTTGGCAAGGATCGCCATGCCGTACTTGCCCGTGAACTCACCAAGACGTTCGAGACGCTGAGGGGGGCGCCGCTCGGTGAGTTGGCCGAATGGATCGCTGCCGACAGCAATCAGCAGCGAGGTGAATGCGTGCTGCTTGTAACCGGTTGGCAGGCTCCTGAAGGAGAAGATGCGATCAGTGGCGAGGCGTTGCGCGTACTGGATCTTCTGCTGGGCGAACTCCCGGTGAAGCGTGCGGCAGCCTTGGCCGCGGAGATCACCGGCGTGCGCAAGAACCTCCTTTATCAGGCCGCACTGGAGCGCCAGGCTGATTCCTGAGCTTGTGTCCTGGGCGGTCTGCCGCTAACCTTCGCGCCGGAGAGTCGATCGGACAGTCGCTGTCCCGTTTCGTTCGCGATTTCGGGAGGGAGGAAAGTCCGGGCTCCATAGGGCAGAGTGCCAGGTAACGCCTGGGAGGCGAGAGCCTACGGAAAGTGCCGCAGAAAATAACCGCCTAAGCGCGCAAGCGCCGGTAAGGGTGAAAAGGTGCGGTAAGAGCGCACCGCACGACTGGTAACAGTTCGTGGCTAGGTAAACCCCACTCGGAGCAAGACCAAATAGGAATCCTTGGCGTGGCCCGCGTCGGATTCGGGTAGGTTGCTAAAGGCTGTCAGTGATGGCAGCCGTAGATGAATGACTGTCCACGACAGAACCCGGCTTACAGATCGACTCTCCACTTTTCCCCACTTTCCCCTCAGAAATACCCCGCCTTGCCTCCTGTCTGAAATTTCAGAAACCCCAACTCTTAAGAAACTACTTTAAGTTTGCATATCAGGGTCATTGTTGGCGCTGATTTTTCATTCCGAAACACACTGAAAAACTCCCTCCGCTTCGCCAAAAAGTTCTCTAAATCACCGTCCCATAAGGAATTTTCCGTTCTGGCGCGCCTTGACGGTGGGGCGGAGCCATTTCTATAGTGTGCGCGAGTGGTGGAAAGTGGGTAGAAGTGGGATTAATTGGTACGGATAGCCTAATTCAGGGGAAGCGCAGCCGTGTTTCGCGGAGCAAATGCCATCAGTCTCGATGCCAAGGGGCGCATCGCGATGCCGAGTCGGTATCGCGACGAGCTTCTTTCGCGTTGTGCTGGGCAGCTCATCGTGACTATCGATGCGGTTGACCGTTGCTTGACCCTCTACCCCCTCCCCGAGTGGGAAATCATTGAAGCCAAGCTTCGCGAGTTGCCTTCCCTGCGTGAAGAAACGCGCCGCCTGCAGCGTTTGCTGATCGGCAACGCGGTTGATCTCGAACTGGATGGCAACGGCCGTTTCCTGGTTCCGCCCCGTCTGCGTGAGTACGCCGGGCTGGACAAGAAAGCGATGCTGGTGGGGCAACTGAACAAATTCCAGATCTGGGATGAAGACGCCTGGAACGCCGTTTCCGACGCTGATCTCCTGGCCATAAAACAACCCGGCGGCCTGCCGGACGAACTGCGTGACCTTATCCTGTGAGCATTGAAAGCAGCTTCCGCCACATCACTGTCCTGCTCGACGAGGCCGTTGAATGCCTCGCTGTGCGTGCGGACGGCTGCTACCTCGATGGCACCTTCGGGCGTGGCGGTCACAGTCGGCTCATCCTTCGGCATCTCGGTAGCGATGGGCGGCTTCTCGGATTCGACAAAGACCCCCAAGCCATCTCCACGGGGCAAGCGCTGGCGGCCGAAGACGGCCGCTTTGTCATTGTGCAGCGCAGCTTTGCCGAGCTTGGCGAGGAGCTCGCCGAGCGCGGGCTGGTCGGCCAGGTCGATGGCGTCCTGCTGGACCTCGGGGTCTCGTCTCCGCAGCTGGATGATGCCGAGCGCGGCTTCAGCTTCCTCAACGATGGCCCGCTGGACATGCGCATGGATCCCGAGCGTGGTCAGAGCGCAGCGCAGTGGATCGCCACGGCGAGCGAAGACGAGATCAGCCACGTGCTCAAGGAGTACGGTGAGGAGCGCTTCGCCCGCCGCATGGCCCGTGCCATCGTGCAGCGACGTGCCGAGCGCCCCTTCGAACGTACCGCCGACCTGGCGGCCGTGATCGCCGCTGCCAACCCGGCCTGGGAGAAGGGCAAGAACCCTGCGACCCGTGCCTTCCAGGGCATTCGAATCCACATCAACAACGAGTTGGGCGATCTCGAGCGCGGCCTGCAGGCTGCGCTGGACAGCCTCGCCATCGGCGGTCGCCTGGTGGTGATCAGTTTCCACTCGCTGGAAGACCGCATCGTCAAACAATTCATGCGCCGCCAGGTCAAGGGCGAGGCGGACAACCTGCCCCGCGACCTGCCCGTGCGCCAGGCCGTGTTCGAGCCGCGTCTGCGACTGCTCGGCAAGCCCCAGTACGCCTCCGAGGCGGAACTCAAGGCCAATCCCCGCTCCCGCAGCGCAGTGATGCGCGTGGCGGAGAAACTGCGATGAGCCGCCTTTTCTCCAAGCCCCTGCCGCGTGGCAGCTTCATCATGTTGCTGCTGTTCGTCGGCGTGCTGCTGTCCGCCATTTCGGTGTCCTACAGCGCCTACTGGAACCGGCAACTGCTCAACAAGCTGTACGCCGAGCTCAGCGTCCGCGACAAGGCCCAGGCGGAGTGGGGGCGCTTGATCCTCGAACAGAGCACCTGGACGGCCCATAACCGCATCGAGTCCCTAGCCACCGAGCAGCTCAAGATGCGCATCCCCGAGCCGGCGGAAATCCGCATGGTGGCTCCATGATGAACCTGGAAGGCGCGCTCTATCCGTGGCGCTTCCGGATCGTCCTCGGGCTGCTTGGCCTCATGGTCGCTGCGATTTCCTGGCGCATCGTCGACCTGCATGTCATCGACCACGATTTCCTCAAGGAACAGGGTGATGCGCGCAGCGTCCGCCACATCCCGATCCCTGCCCACCGCGGCCTGATCACCGATCGCAATGGCGAGCCCCTGGCCGTCAGTACCCCGGTGACGACCTTGTGGACCAACCCCAAGGACCTCATGGCGTTCCGTGACCAATGGCCGGTGATCGCCGGTGCGCTGGGGCAGGACCCACGCATCTTCGCCGAGCGCATCGAGCAGAATGCCAGCCGCGAGTTCCTCTACCTGGCGCGTGGCCTCACGCCCGAGCAGGGGCAGGTGATCCTCGATCGCAAACTCCCGGGCGTATACGCCATCGAGGAGTTTCGTCGTTTCTACCCCGCCGGCGAAGTCACTGCCCATGTGGTCGGCTTCACCGACGTGGATGACCGTGGTCGCGAGGGCGTCGAGCTGTCCTTCGATCAGTGGCTGGCCGGTGTTCCCGGCAAGCGCCAGGTCCTCAAGGACCGTCGCGGACGCCTGATCAAGGACGTCCAGGTCACCCGTAACGCCAAGCCTGGCAAGACCCTCGCGCTGTCCATCGACCTCCGCCTGCAGTACCTCGCCCACCGCGAGCTGCGCAACGCGCTGGTGGAGAACGGCGCCAAGGCGGGCAGCCTGGTCATCGTCGACGTGAAGACCGGCGAAGTGCTGGCCATGGCCAACCAGCCCACCTACAACCCGAACAACCGCCGCAACCTGCTGCCGGCGGCCATGCGCAACCGCGCCATGATCGACGTGTTCGAGCCAGGCTCCACGGTCAAGCCGATCTCCATGGCCGCTGCCCTGCAGAGCGGCCGCTGGAAGCCAGAAGACAAGGTCGAGGTCTACCCCGGTTCCCTGCAGATCGGGCGCTACACCATCAAGGACGTGTCCAAGACCGAGGGCCCGATCCTCGACCTGACCGGCATCCTGATCAACTCCAGCAACGTCGGCATGAGCAAGATCGCCTTCGACATCGGCGGCGAGAACATCTACGACACCATGCGCCGGCTCGGGCTCGGCCAGGATACCGGCCTCGGCTTCCCCGGCGAGCGCGTCGGCAACCTGCCCAACCACCGCGAGTGGCGCAAGGCCGAGACCGCAACCCTGTCCTATGGCTACGGCCTGTCGGTCACTGCCGTGCAGATGGTCCATGCCTACGCCACCCTGGCCAACAACGGCCTGGCGGTCCCGTTGTCGATGACCCGCGTCGACAACCTGCCGAGCGGCTCCCAGGCCATCCCGCCCGAGGTCGCCAAGACCCTGCAGGGCATGCTGCAGCAAGTGGTCGAGGCGCCGCGCGGCGTGTTCCGCGCCCAGGTCCCCGGCTATCACGTCTCCGGCAAGAGCGGTACCGCGCGCAAGGCCAGCGTGGGCACCAAGGGCTACACCCAGAACGCCTACCGCTCGCTCTTCGCGGGCTTCGGGCCGTCCACCAACCCGCGCCTGGCGATGGTGGTGGTGATCGACGAGCCCAGCAAGGCCGGCTACTTCGGCGGCCTGGTATCGGCACCCGTATTCGGCAGGGTCATGGCCGGCGCGCTGCGTCTGATGAACATCGCCCCGGACAACCTGCCCACCGAGGAACAACAGACCGCCAACGCGGCCAGCGGCAAAGGAGGGCGCACCTGATGCCCATGCCATTGAATCAACTGCTTCCCCAGGCGCAGGGTGCTGCGCTGATCCGTGAACTCACCCTGGATAGCCGCAAGGTGCTCCCCGGTGACCTGTTCCTGGCCGTCCCCGGCGGCCAGCACGATGGCCGCCTGCACATCGCCGATGCCCTCGCCCGGGGCGCGGCGGCGGTCGCGTATGAAAGCGAGTCCGCCCCTGATCTGCCTGCGTCTGCCCAGGCCGAACTGATTCCCATCAAGGGACTGGCTGGCCAGCTTTCGGCCATTGCCGGTCGCTTCTACGGCGAGCCCAGCCGTGCGCTGGACCTGGTCGGCGTGACCGGCACCAACGGCAAGACCAGCGTCAGCCAGCTCGTGGCTCAGGCCCTGGATCGACTGGGCGAGCGGTGTGGCATCGTCGGCACCCTCGGTACCGGCTTCCACGGAGAGCTGGAGAGCGGCCGTCACACCACGCCGGATCCCCTTGCCGTCCAGGCCACCCTGGCCCGCCTCAAGCAGGCCGGTGCCCGTGCAGTGGCGATGGAAGTGTCTTCCCATGGCCTGGAGCAGGGGAGGGTGGCAGCGCTCGCGTTCGACGTGGCAGTGTTCACCAACCTGTCCCGCGACCACCTGGACTATCACGGCTCGATGGAAGCCTACGGCGCCGCCAAGGCCCGCCTGTTCGACTGGCCGGACCTGCGCTGCCGGGTGATCAACCTGGACGACGCGTTCGGCCGTGAACTGGCTGGTCGCGAGCACGATGCTCGCCTCATCGGCTACAGCCAGATCGATCCGGAAGCCTTCCTTTATTGCCGCGAAGCCTCATTCGACGACGATGGCGTCCGCGCCCACATCATCACGCCCCAGGGAGAAGGCCTGCTGCGCAGCCCGCTGCTGGGTCGCTTCAACCTGAGCAACCTGCTGGCCGTGGTCGGTGCCCTGCTGGGCATGGGCTACCCCCTGGGCGATGTACTGGCCGTGCTGCCCGAACTGCAAGGGCCGGAAGGCCGGATGCAGCGCCTGGGCGGCGGTGAAAAACCACTGGTGGTGGTCGACTACGCCCACACCCCAGATGCCCTTGAGAAGGTGCTCGAAGCCCTGCGCCCCCACGCGCGCGGCCGCCTGCTCTGCCTGTTCGGCTGTGGCGGTGACCGGGACCGTGGCAAGCGCCCGCTGATGGCTGCGGTGGCCGAGCGTCTGGCCGATGCCGTGCTGGTCACCGACGACAACCCGCGCACAGAAGACCCGGCCCGCATCTTCGATGACATCCGCCCTGGCTTTGCCGAGCCGGCCAATGTCGAGTTCGTCCATGGCCGTGGCACTGCCATTGCGCAGTTGATCGCATCGGCCGGTGTCGACGATGTCGTCCTGCTGGCGGGCAAGGGGCATGAGGATTACCAGGAGATCCAGGGTGAGCGCCTGCCGTTCTCCGATCTCGTCGAAGCCGAACACGCCTTGTCCACCTGGGAGCGCCCATGATCGAAGCCTTCCGCCTCAGCAGCCTGCAGTCCCCCTTGGCGGGGCGGCTCGTTGGCGAAGACGCCACGTTCACCTCGGTGTCCACCGACAGCCGACGTGTCGAGGCAGGCCAGCTGTTCATCGCCCTGACCGGGCCGAAGTTCGACGGCCATGACTATCTGGCTGACGTGGCCGCCAAGGGCGCCGTCGCTGCGTTGGTGGAGCGTGTGGTCGACGGTGTCGGCCTGCCGCAGTTGGTGGTGGCCGATGCCCGCGAGGCCCTCGGGCGACTGGGTGCGCTCAATCGCGACGCCTTCACTGGACGTGTCGCGGCGGTGACCGGTTCCAGCGGCAAGACCACCGTCAAGGAGATGCTCGCCAGCATCCTGCGTACCCAGGGGCCGGTACTGGCTACCCGGGGTAATCTGAACAATGACCTCGGCGCACCGCTGACCCTGCTGGAGCTCGCTCCCGAGCACCGCAGCGCCGTCATCGAGCTGGGCGCTTCCCGCGTGGGCGAGATCGCCTACACCGTTGGCCTCACCCGTCCGCACGTGGCGATCATCAACAACGCCGGTAACGCCCATGTTGGCGAATTCGGCGGGCCGGAAAAGATCGTCCTGGCCAAGGGGGAAATCCTCGAAGGCCTGGCGAGCGACGGCACCGCCGTGCTCAACCGTGACGACAAAGCCTTCGAGACCTGGCGCGAGCGTGCTGCCGGCCGCCCGGTACTGAGTTTTGCCCTGAACGACGCCCGTGCCGACCTACGGGCCGAGTCCATCGTGCGCGACGCCCGCGGCTGCATGGGCTTCCGCCTGGTGGGCGTGGCTGGCGAGGCGGACATCCAGCTCAACCTGCTGGGCCTGCACAACGTGGCCAATGCCCTGGCTGCCGCTGCCGCTGCCCACGCCCTGGGTGTGCCGCTGGTCGGCATCCGCGAGGGGCTGCAGAACCTGCAACCGGTCAAGGGCCGCACCGTAGCGCAGTTGGCGACGAGCGGCATGCGGGTGATCGACGACAGCTACAACGCCAACCCCGCGTCGATGATGGCCGCCGTTGATATACTCGCCGGCTTTTCCGGCCGCACCGTCCTGGTGCTGGGGGACATGGGTGAACTGGGCGAATGGGCCGAACAGGGCCACCGCGACGTGGGGCTCCACGCGCGGGGCAAGGTCAGCTCGCTCTACGCCGTTGGCCCCCTGATGCGCCACGCCGTCGAGGCGTTCGGCGCAGGCGGCCGCCATTTCGCCGACCAGGCCAGCCTGATCGAGGCGCTGTCCGGCGAGCAGGACGCAAACACCACCATTCTGATCAAAGGTTCCCGTAGCGCGGCGATGGACAAGGTCGTCGCGGCCTTCTGCGGGACGGGGGAGGCTCACTAATCATGCTGCTGCTGCTCGCTGAGTACCTGCAACAGTTCTACAAAGGGTTCGGCGTATTCCAGTACCTGACCCTGCGCGGGATTCTCGGCGTCCTGACGGCCCTGTCGCTGTCGCTCTGGCTCGGTCCCTGGATGATCCGCACCTTGCAGATCCGCCAGATCGGCCAATCCGTGCGCAATGACGGCCCGCAATCGCACCTGTCCAAGTCCGGTACCCCCACCATGGGCGGCGCGCTGATCCTCACGGCCATCGGCATCAGCACACTGCTGTGGGCCGACCTGTCGAACCGCTACGTCTGGGTGGTGCTCGCCGTCACCCTGCTGTTCGGTGCCATTGGCTGGGTGGATGACTACCGCAAGGTGATCGAGAAGAACTCCCGTGGTCTGCCGAGCCGCTGGAAGTACTTCTGGCAGTCGGTGTTCGGCATCGCTGCAGCCGTCTTCCTTTATATGACCGCCACCACGCCGGCCGAGACCACCCTGATCCTGCCGCTGGTGAAGGATGTGGGCATCCCGCTGGGTGTCGGCTTCATCGTGCTGACCTATTTCGTGATCGTCGGCTCCAGCAACGCGGTGAACCTCACCGACGGCCTGGATGGCCTGGCGATCATGCCGACCGTGATGGTCGGCGGTGCGCTGGGGATCTTCTGCTACCTCTCCGGCAACATCAAATTCGCCGAATACCTGCTGATCCCCTATGTACCGGGTGCAGGCGAGCTGATCGTGTTCTGTGCCGCCCTGGTGGGCGCCGGCCTCGGCTTCCTCTGGTTCAACACCTACCCGGCCCAGGTCTTCATGGGCGACGTTGGCGCCCTGGCGCTGGGTGCCGCTCTGGGCACCATCGCTGTGATTGTGCGCCAGGAAGTGGTGCTGTTCATCATGGGGGGCGTGTTCGTCATGGAAACCCTGTCCGTGATGATCCAGGTCGCCTCGTTCAAGCTCACCGGCCGCCGCGTGTTCCGCATGGCGCCCATTCACCACCATTTCGAACTCAAGGGCTGGCCCGAGCCCCGCGTGATCGTGCGCTTCTGGATCATCACCGTGATCCTCGTGCTGATCGGCCTGGCCACCCTGAAACTGCGTTGAGGACAGCATGAGCCTGATCGCTTCCGACCACTTCCGCATCGTTGTCGGCCTCGGCAAGAGCGGCATGTCCCTGGTGCGCTTCCTGGCGCGCCAGGGCGTGCCGTTCGCGGTCGCCGACACCCGCGAGAACCCGCCGGAGCTGGCGACGCTGCGCCTCCAGTTCCCGCAGGTCGAAGTGCGTTGCGGCGAGCTGGACGTGGAGTTCCTCTGCCGCGCGCAGGAGCTGTACGTGAGCCCCGGACTGGCCCTCGCCACCCCGGCCCTGCAGGAAGCGGCCAAGCGCGGTGTGAAGTTGTCGGGCGACATCGAACTGTTCGCCCGCCACGCCAAGGCGCCCATCGTCGCGATCACCGGCTCCAACGCCAAGAGCACCGTCACCACCCTGGTTGGGGACATGGCGCGCGCGGCCGGCAAGCGGGTTGCGGTGGGAGGAAACCTCGGTACGCCGGCGCTGGACCTGTTGGCCGATGACATCGAGCTGTACGTGATGGAGCTGTCCAGCTTCCAGCTGGAAACCACCGAGCGGCTGAATGCCGAGGTGGCCACGGTGCTCAACGTCAGCGAAGACCATATGGACCGCTACGCCGACATGCAGGCCTATCACCTCGCCAAGCACCGCATCTTCCGTGGCGCCCGCCAGGTGGTGGTGAACCGTGGCGATGCGCTGTCCCGCCCGCTGGTGGCCGACCAACTGCCGTGCTGGAGCTTCGGCCTGAACAAGCCGGATTTCAAAGCCTTCGGCCTCATCGAGGAAGACGGCGAGAAGTACCTGGCCTACCAGTTCGAGAAGCTCATGCCGGTGCGTGAGCTCAAGGTCCGTGGCGCCCATAACCAGGCCAACGCCCTGGCAGCCCTAGCGCTGGGCCATGCCGTCGGCCTGCCGTTCGAGCCGATGCTGGCTGCGCTGCGGGCGTTCACCGGCCTCGCTCACCGTTGCCAGTGGGTTCGCGAGCTGCGTGGCGTGGCCTACTACGACGACTCCAAGGCCACCAATGTCGGTGCGGCCCTGGCTGCCATCGAGGGCCTGGGGGCCGACATCGACGGCAAGCTGGTGCTGATTGCCGGTGGGGATGGCAAGGGGGCCGATTTCTCCGGCCTGACCGCTCCGGTTGCACGCTATTGCCGCGCCGTGGTCCTGCTGGGGCGCGATGCCGAGTTGATCGCGGCCGCCCTGGGCGATGCAGTGCCGCTGGTCCGCGTGAAGACCCTCGATGAGGCCGTGCAGCGTTGCGCCGAGCTGGCCCGGGAAGGGGATGCGGTGCTGCTGTCGCCCGCCTGCGCCAGCCTCGACATGTTCAAGAACTTCGAAGAGCGCGGGCGCCTGTTCGCCCAGGCTGCGGAGGGGCTGTCCTGATGCTCGCCCGCCTGTTCGCCCAGCAGTCGCCGCTGCGCAACCGCCGCGGCATCGATCTGGACTTCCCGCTCCTGGCAGGTTGTCTGGCGCTGCTCGGCCTCGGGCTGGTGATGGTCACCTCCGCCTCTTCGGAAGTGGCCTCGGCCCTGTCCGGCAACCCGCTCTATCACAGCATTCGTCACCTCATTTACCTGGCCATTGGCGGCGTGGCGTGCATCATCACGCTGCAGGTGCCCATGGCGTTCTGGCAGCGCCACGGTGCGCGCCTGATGCTGGTGGCGTTCGTGCTGCTGATCATGGTGCTGCTGCCGGGCATTGGTCGCGAGGTGAACGGTGCCAAGCGCTGGATCGGCTTCGGCCTGTTCAACCTGCAGCCCTCGGAGCTGGCCAAGCTGTTCACCGTGATGTTCATCGCCGGCTACCTGGTGCGCCGGCAGGACGAGGTGCGCTCCAAGCTCACCGGCTTCATCAAGCCCATGCTGGTGCTCGGCCCCATGGCCGTGTTGCTGCTGGCGGAACCGGACTTCGGGGCCACCGTGGTGCTGGTCGGCTCCTGCATCGCCATGCTGTTCCTCGGTGGCATCAACCTGGTGCGCTTCATTCCCCTGGCTGCTGGGGTGCTGGGCGCCGGCGTGCTGGTGATGACCAGCCAGAGCTACCGGATGCAGCGCCTGACCAACTTCATCGACCCCTGGGCCGACCAGTACGGTGCCGGCTACCAGTTGAGCCAGGCGCTGATCGCCTTCGGCCGTGGCGAGTGGTTCGGCGTCGGCCTGGGCAACAGCATCCAGAAGCAGTTCTACCTGCCGGAAGCCCACACCGACTTCGTGTTCGCCGTGCTGGCCGAGGAGCTGGGCATGGTCGGCGCCCTGGCCACCGTCGCGCTGTTCGTGTTCGTCAGCGTACGCGCGCTGTACATCGGGCTCTGGGCGGAGAAGGCCCGGCAATATTTCTCGGCCTACGTGGCCTATGGCCTGGCGTTCCAGTGGATCGGCCAGGTGCTCATCAACATCGGTGTGAACGTCGGCCTGCTGCCCACCAAGGGCCTGACGCTGCCGTTCCTCAGCTACGGCGGTAGCTCCCTGGTGATCTGCTGCGTCTGCATGGGCCTGTTGCTCCGGATCGAGTGGGAGCGCAGGACCTACCTGGGTAACGAAGACGTGGAGTTCGACGAGAGCGACTTCGCGGAAGAGGAGGTGCGCACATGACCGGCAATGTGCTGATCATGGCCGGCGGCACCGGCGGACACGTCTTCCCGGCGCTGGCCTGTGCCCGCGAATTCCAGGCACGCGGCTACAGCGTGCACTGGCTGGGCACGCCCCGCGGCATCGAGAACGAACTGGTGCCCCAGGCCGGCCTGCCGCTGCACCTGATCCAGGTAAGCGGCCTTCGCGGCAAAGGTATTAAGTCCCTGCTCAAGGCGCCGTTCGAGTTGCTGCGTTCGCTGTTCCAGGCCCGCCGCGTGGTGCGTGAGCTCAAGCCGGTCTGTGTGCTGGGCATGGGTGGCTATGTCACCGGTCCCGGCGGTCTGGCCGCGCGTCTGGCCGGCGTACCGCTGGTGATCCACGAGCAGAACGCGGTGGCCGGTACGGCCAACCGCAGCCTGGCGCCTTTGGCGAAGCGCATCTGCGAGGCATTCCCCGACACCTTCGCGGCCAGCGACAAGCGCCGCACCACCGGTAACCCGGTGCGTGAGGAGCTGTTCCTGGAAACCCCACGTGATGCGCTGGAAGGCCGTCAGCCGCGGCTGTTGGTGCTGGGTGGGAGCCTGGGTGCCGAGCCACTGAACAAATTGTTGCCCGAGGCCCTGGCGCTGGTGTCGGCGGACATCCGCCCGCAGGTGTTCCACCAGGCCGGGAAGAACCACGATCAAGTCACTGCCGAGCGTTACCGCGCGGCAGGGGTAGAGGCCGAGGTTGGCCCCTTCATCAAGGACATGGCCCGGGCCTACGCCTGGGCGGACATGGTGGTGTGCCGTTCTGGTGCGCTGACGGTCAGCGAACTGGCCGCCGCCGGGCTGCCCTCGTTCCTGGTGCCGCTGCCCCATGCGATCGACGACCACCAGTCGCGCAATGCCGATTATCTGGCGAAGGAGGGCGCAGCCTTCCTTCTGCCGCAACATGCCACCGACGCGGCGACTCTGGCCGCGCGGTTGACCGAGGTACTGATGCAACCCGAACGACTCAAGGCCATGGGCGCCATTGCCCGCCGTCTGGCCAAGCCTGCCGCTACCCGCACCGTGGTCGATATCTGCCTGGAGGTGGCCCATGGTTGAGAGCCAGAAAGCCGCTCCCCAGCCGGAAATGCGCCGCATCCGCCGCATCCACTTCGTGGGCATCGGTGGCGTGGGCATGTGCGGCATCGCTGAAGTGCTGCTGAACCTGGGCTACCAGGTCTCCGGTTCCGACCTGAAGGCCTCGGCTGTCACTGCTCGCCTGGAGAGCTTCGGTGCCCAGGTCTTCATCGGCCACCGTGCGGAGAATGCCGAGAACGCCGATGTGCTGGTGGTATCCAGCGCCGTGAACAAGGCCAACCCCGAGGTGGCCGTGGCGCTGGAGCGCCGCATTCCCGTGGTCCCGCGTGCCGAGATGCTCGCCGAGCTGATGCGCTATCGCCACGGCATCGCCGTCGCCGGCACCCATGGCAAGACCACCACCACCAGTCTGATCGCCTCGGTTTTCGCCGCGGGCGGCCTGGATCCGACCTTCGTCATCGGCGGGCGCCTGAACGCCGCCGGCACCAACGCGCAGCTGGGCACCAGCCGCTACCTGGTGGCCGAGGCCGACGAGAGCGATGCCAGCTTCCTGCACCTGCAGCCGATGGTGGCCGTGGTGACCAACATCGACGCCGACCACATGAGCACCTACGGCGGCGATTTCAACAAGCTGAAGAAGACCTTCGTCGAGTTCCTGCACAACCTGCCGTTCTACGGGTTGGCGGTGATGTGTGTGGACGATCCGGTAGTTCGCGAAATCCTGCCCCAGGTCGCGCGCCCGACCGTGACCTACGGCTTCTCCGAAGATGCCGACCTGCGCGCCATCAATGTGCGTCAGGAGGGCATGCGCACCTGGTTCACCGTGCTGCGCCGTGACCGCGAGCCGCTGGAGGTGTCGGTGAACATGCCCGGCAACCACAACGTGCTCAATGCGCTGGCCACCATCGCCATCGCCACCGACGAAGGCATCGACGATGCCGCCATCGTCCAGGGCCTCTCGGGCTTCCAGGGCGTCGGCCGCCGCTTCCAGGTCTACGGCGAGCTGCAGGTCGAGGGCGGCAGCGTGATGCTGGTGGATGACTACGGCCACCACCCCCGCGAGGTCGCGGCTGTGATCAAGGCCGTACGTGGAGGCTGGCCGGAGCGCCGCCTGGTGATGGTCTACCAGCCGCACCGCTACAGCCGTACCCGGGACCTCTACGACGACTTCGTGCAGGTGCTGGGCGAGTCCAACGTGTTGCTGCTGATGGAGGTCTACCCGGCAGGCGAAGAGCCGATCCCCGGTGCCGACAGCCGCCAGCTGTGCCACAGCATCCGCCAGCGCGGCCAGCTCGACCCGATCTACATCGAGCGCGGTGTCGACCTGGCGCCGCTGGTCAAGCCGCTGCTGCGACCCGGCGACATCCTGCTCTGCCAAGGTGCGGGTGATATCGGCGCACTGGCGCCCCAATTGATCCAGAACCCGCTGTTCAGTGGCACCGGCGATGCGGGCGCCGCGAGGAAGGACGCATGACCGACCATCTGAAATCCACCGTTCCGCCGAGCGCGTTCGGCCGTGTGGCGGTGCTCTACGGGGGCCGCAGCGCGGAGCGCGAGGTGTCCCTGAAGTCCGGCTCCATGGTGCTGGAGGCCTTGCTGTCGGCAGGTGTCGATGCCTTCGGGATCGACGTCGGCGACGACTTCCTGCAACGCCTGTCGAGCGAGCGCATCGATCGTGCGTTCATCGTCCTACATGGGCGGGGCGGCGAGGATGGCAGTATGCAGGGCCTGCTGGAATGCCTGGGTATTCCGTATACCGGCAGTGGCGTACTGGCGTCGGCCCTGGCGATGGACAAGCTGCGCACCAAGCAGGTCTGGCACAGCCTTGGCCTGCCCACGCCGCGTCACGCCGTGCTGGCAAGCGTCGAGGATTGTGAGCGCGCTGCAAGGGAACTGGGCTTCCCGTTGATCGTCAAACCGGCCCATGAAGGTTCGAGTATCGGCATGGCCAAGGTGGAAGACGTCGACGCGCTGGTGAATGCCTGGCGTGACGCCAGCCGCTACGACCCCCAGGTGCTGGTGGAGCAATGGATCCACGGCCCCGAGTTCACCATCGCCGTGCTGCGTGGCGAGGTGCTGCCGCCCATCCGGCTGGGGACTCCGCATACCTTCTATGACTACGAGGCCAAGTACCTGGCCAGCGATACCCGCTACCAGATCCCCTGTGGGCTGGACGCCGAGAAGGAAGCCGAGCTGAAGTCCCTGACTGCCCGTGCCTGCGAAGCCGTGGGTACCCAGGGCTGGGCCCGTGCCGATGTGATGCAGGATGCCGAGGGGCGCTTCTGGCTGCTGGAGGTCAACACCGTGCCCGGCATGACCGACCACAGCCTGGTGCCGATGGCCGCGCGCGCCGTGGGCCTGGATTACCAGCAACTGGTGCTGGCCGTCCTGGCCGACAGCGTCGAGGCGCGGGGTTAAGACCATGCGTGGCGCCTCCCTCCGTCACCCGCAACCCGGCCCCATCCGTGCGCCCCAGCGCAAGGATGTACCGCGGGGTGCCAGCCGGTTGGTGGCCAAGGAACCGCTGAGCGTCCGGCTGCCCAAGCCGAGCTTCGGCTTCCTGCGTCGGCTGACCTGGCCGGTGATGCTGGTGGTGCTGGGTTTTGGTGCCTACGAGGGTGCGCAACGGCTGTTGCCTTACGCGGACCGGCCGATTGCCAAGGTCAGCGTGCAGGGCGACCTCAGCTACATCAGCCAGCAGGCGGTGCAGCAGCGGATCGCGCCTTACATCGCGGCGAGCTTCTTCAGCATCGATCTCGCCGGCATGCGTCACGAGCTGGAGCAGATGCCCTGGATCGCCCACGCGGAGGTTCGTCGGGTGTGGCCGGACCAGGTGATGATCCGGCTCGACGAGCAACTGCCCATCGCCCGCTGGGGTGATGAGGCACTGCTGAACAACAAGGGCCAGGCGTTCACCCCGCGTGAGCTGGCCCATTACGAACAATTGCCTCAGCTGTGGGGGCCACAGCGGGCCCAGGAACAGGTGATGCAGCAATACCAGATGCTCAGCCAGATGCTTCGCCCGCTGGGTTTTTCCATCGCCCGGCTGGAGCTTCGCGAACGTGGGAGCTGGTTCCTGTCGACGGGGCAGGGCGTGGAGATACTGCTGGGTAGGGATCACCTTGTGGAAAAGATGCGTCGGTTCATCTCGATCTACGACAAGACGCTGAAAGATCAGATCGCCAACATCGAGCGTGTCGACCTGCGTTACCCCAACGGGCTGGCGGTAGCGTGGCGCACCCCGGTCGAGGCCCCCGCGGCGGCTGTGGCCAGCCGCGCGAATTGAGGAGAAGGTTAGGAACATGGCAAGCGTGCAGAGCGGCAAGATGATCGTCGGCCTGGATATCGGCACCTCCAAGGTGGTGGCGCTGGTGGGCGAGATCGCGGCCGACGGGCAGCTGGAAATCGTGGGCATCGGGACCCATCCGTCCCGCGGGCTGAAGAAAGGCGTGGTGGTGAACATCGAGTCCACCGTGCAATCGATCCAGCGCGCGGTCGAGGAAGCCCAGATGATGGCGGGCTGCCGCATCCACTCCGCCTTCGTCGGTGTGGCGGGCAACCATATCCGCAGCCTGAACTCCCACGGCATCGTCGCGATCCGTGATCGCGAAGTCAGCCCGGCGGACATCGAGCGCGTGCTGGACGCCGCCCAGGCCGTGGCCATCCCTGCCGACCAGCGGGTGCTGCACACCCTGGCGCAGGACTACGTGATCGATAACCAGGAAGGCGTGCGCGAGCCCCTGGGCATGTCCGGTGTGCGCCTGGAAGCCAAGGTGCACGTGGTGACCTGTGCGGTGAATGCGGCGCAGAACATCGAGAAGTGCGTCCGTCGCTGCGGCCTCGAAGTGGACGACATCATCCTCGAGCAACTGGCGTCGGCTTATTCGGTGCTGACCGACGACGAGAAGGAACTGGGCGTGTGCCTGGTGGACATCGGCGGCGGCACCACCGACATCGCGATCTTCACCGAAGGTGCGATCCGCCATACGGCGGTGATCCCGATCGCCGGCGACCAGGTGACCAACGACATCGCCATGGCCCTGCGCACGCCGACCCAGTACGCCGAGGAGATCAAGATCCGCTACGCCTGCGCGCTGGCCAAGCTGGCCGGTGCCGGCGAGACCATCAAGGTTCCCAGCGTGGGTGATCGTCCTCCGCGCGAGCTGTCCCGCCAGGCCTTGGCCGAGGTGGTCGAGCCGCGTTACGACGAGCTGTTCACCCTGATCCAGGCCGAGCTGCGCCGCAGCGGCTACGAGGACCTGATCCCTGCCGGCATCGTGCTGACCGGCGGTACGGCGAAGATGGAAGGGGCGGTCGAGCTGGCCGAAGAGATTTTCCACATGCCGGTGCGCCTGGGCGTGCCGCATAGCGTCAAGGGGCTGAGCGACGTGGTGCGCAACCCGATCTACTCCACGGGCGTGGGCTTGCTGATGTACGGTCTGCAGAAGCAGTCCGATGGCCTGTCCCTCTCCGTGGGGAACAGCTTCAGCGACGAACCGAAGGCACCTGTCCTGGAACGTTTCAAACGCTGGATCCAGGGCAATTTCTGAGTTTGCAGTAGGCGATACAACTAGAAAGGAAGGAGAGGGGAAAATGTTCGAACTCGTAGATAACGTTCCGCAAACAGCGGTCATCAAGGTTATCGGCGTCGGTGGTGGCGGTGGCAACGCCGTGAACCACATGGCCAAGACCAACATCGAAGGCGTGGAATTCATCTGCGCCAACACCGATGCGCAGGCGCTGAAGAACATCGGTGCGCGCACCGTTCTGCAACTCGGCCCGGGCGTCACCAAGGGTCTGGGTGCGGGTGCCAATCCGGAAGTCGGTCGTCAGGCCGCGCTGGAAGACCGCGACCGCATCGCCGAAGTCCTGCAGGGCACCGACATGGTCTTCATCACCACTGGCATGGGTGGCGGTACCGGTACCGGTGCAGCGCCGATCATCGCCGAGGTGGCCAAGGACCTGGGCATCCTGACCGTGGCCGTGGTCACCCGTCCGTTCCCGTTCGAAGGTCGCAAGCGCATGCAGATCGCCGATGAAGGCATCCGCGCGCTGGCCGAGAACGTCGACTCGCTGATCACCATCCCCAACGAGAAGCTGCTGACCATCCTGGGCAAGGATGCGAGCCTGCTGTCGGCCTTCTCCAAGGCAGACGATGTGCTGGCCGGCGCCGTACGTGGCATCTCCGATATCATCAAGCGTCCGGGCATGATCAACGTCGACTTTGCCGACGTGAAGACCGTCATGAGCGAAATGGGCATGGCGATGATGGGCACCGGCTGCGCCAGCGGTCCGAATCGCGCTCGCGAGGCCACCGAGGCGGCCATCCGTAACCCGCTGCTGGATGATGTCAACCTGCAGGGCGCCCGCGGCATCCTGGTCAACATCACCGCCGGTCCGGACCTGTCCCTGGGTGAGTACTCCGACGTGGGCAGCATCATCGAGCAGTTCGCTTCCGAGAACGCCACCGTCAAGGTGGGCACCGTGATCGATCCGGACATGCGCGACGAACTGCACGTCACTGTGGTTGCCACTGGCCTGGGCGCGCGCCTGGAGAAGCCGGTCAAGGTTGTGGACAACACCGTCCAGGCCGCTGCGGCCGTGGCTGCCCCGGCTGCTCCCCAGCGTGCAGAGCAACCGTCGGTCAACTACCGCGACCTGGACCGTCCGACCGTGATGCGCAACCAGTCCCATGGCAACACCGCAGCCGCGGCGAAGCTGAACCCGCAGGATGACCTGGATTACCTGGACATCCCCGCGTTCCTGCGCCGTCAGGCCGATTGATGGAGTCAATCAGCGCTATGTCTGTGATTGGTGTTCAGCAAAGGCCGGTTCTGCTATTATCCCCGGCCATTGTTGAAAACAGTTCGCAACTAGCGCGAAAGCGGCCACAGCCATGATCAAACAACGCACTCTCAAGAACGTCATCCGTGCCACGGGTGTCGGGCTGCACTCCGGGGAAAAGGTCTACCTGACCCTCAAGCCCGCTCCCGTGGACACCGGCATCGTGTTCTGCCGTACCGACCTGGACCCGATGGTCCAGATTGCCGCCTATGCCGAAAATGTTGGCGAGACGACCATGTCCACCAATCTTTTCAACGGCGACGTCAAGGTCGGCACGGTTGAACACCTGCTCTCGGCCATGGCCGGCCTGGGTATCGACAACGCCTACGTCGAACTGTCCGCCGCCGAAGTGCCGATCATGGATGGCAGCGCCGGTCCGTTCGTCTTCCTGATCCAGTCCGCTGGCCTGGAAGAGCAGGACGCACCCAAGCGTTTCATCCGTATCAAGCGTGAAGTGAGTGTGCAGGATGGCGACAAGCGCGCCACCTTCGTTCCCTTCGATGGCTTCAAGGTCACTTTCGAGATCGACTTCGACCACCCGGTGGTCAACGGTCGCACCCAGAAAGCGTCGGTGGACTTCTCCAGCACCACCTTCGTCAAGGAAGTCAGCCGTGCGCGTACCTTCGGTTTCGTGCGCGACCTGGAGTTCCTGCGGTCCCACAACCTGGCACTCGGCGGCAGCGTCGACAACGCCATCGTGGTGGACGAGGACAGCGTGCTGAACGAAGACGGCCTCCGTTACGAGGACGAGTTCGTCAAGCACAAGATCCTCGACGCCATCGGCGACCTGTACCTGCTCGGCAACAGCCTGATCGGCGAGTTCCGTGGCTACAAGTCGGGCCATGCGCTCAACAATCGCCTGCTGCGCGCATTGATCGCCGACAAGGATGCCTGGGAAGTGGTGACCTTCGAGGATGCCAGTACCGCACCGATCTCCTACATGCGCCCGGTAGCGGCCGTGTAAGCAACAATACCTTTCCTTTCTTTCGAGGCCACCCGATGGGTGGCCTCTTTTTTTCCGGATTATTGTCGCCTGGGTAGGAAAGGGTCAGTCCGTCGGACGAGCTCTGGAGGCCAGGCGTTCGAGTGCGGCGCGCAGTCGCGGGTCGCTGATGCCTTCGGCCGTGGATTGCAGACTTTCCGCCGCGTAGGCGGACAACGCAGCGCCCTGAGAGGGGGTGCGCCCAGCGCTTCTGGAAGGTTGCACCTTGAAGATGATTTTCGTTAAGTTCGCGAACTCTTCGAGTGCCTGCAGCTGACGTTGCAGGCGCCGCTGCTGATAACGCAGGCGAGTCGCCCAGTGACCGTCGCTGATGATCAGCAGCAGGCAGCCGTCCCGCCACGATGCCACCCGGCAGTGCTCGCGGGCCGCCGGTTGCAGCTGGCCTTCCAGAACGCGTTGCAGATGGTCGATGCGCTGGGCCTGGTCGAACAGGGCCCTCAGGGGCTTCTCCTCCTTCAGCAAGGCGACGGGGGAACGGGCCGTCAAGGGACGAAAAGACATGGCAGGACGCCTGAAGAATACAGAGCGGGCATGGTAGCAGAAGGCTGCACCAGCGACCCGCCGGATCACATGGGGAAGTCATGCACATCATTTTTCTGAGTCGCGACCGCGGTGCGGCGCGGTCGCTCAGCCTGGACGTTCGCTGGCTGCTGTTGGGCGGCCTGCTGAGCCTCGGGCTGGTGCTCGGCACCGGCGTTGCCCTGGGCTCGTGGATGAACGCGAGCGAGTCGGTATCCGCTGATCCTCGCCTGGCCGATGCGCTCGATGCCCAGCGCAGCGAGATGACCCAGGCCCGCGAGGATGCCCAGCGACAGCTGGATGCCTTCGCCGCCCATATCGCCGAACTCCAGGCCCGCCTCACACGGCTCGATGCCCTGGGCGAGCGTGTCGCCGAGCTGGCCGAACTGGATGCCAGCGAATTCGATTTTTCCCTGGGTGTCGGACAGGGCGGGCCGGAGGATGCACTCGACGCACCGGCCTACCAGCCGCCGCCGTTCATGGAGGTGCTCGACCGGCTCGGTGAGCGGCTGCACAGCCGCGAGCAGCAGTTGGAAGTGCTTGAGCAACTGCTGGGTGAGCGCCGCCTCAACGACGCCACCAGCCCGGCTGGCCGGCCTGTCCGCCAGGGCTACGTGTCCTCCCCATTCGGTGTACGCAGTGACCCGCTGACGGGTCGGCTCAGCCACCACAAGGGTGTCGACTTCGCCGCCAAGGCCGGCAGCGATGTGCTGGCAGTCGGTGCCGGTGTGGTGACCTGGTCGGGCCGCAAGAGCGGCTACGGCAACCTGGTCGAGATCAGCCATGCCGACGGGTACCGGACCCTCTACGCGCATAACCAGCGCAACCTCGTCGAGGTGGGGGATCTGGTGCAGCGTGGACAGGCCATCGCCAAGGTCGGCAGCAGTGGCCGATCCACCGGCGCACACGTGCATTTCGAGGTCACCCGGGATGGCGAAGTCGTCAATCCGACCCTCTATATAGCGCGTTCCACCGACGCGGAATAACGCCGCTTTTCTCCAGAACGAATCCGAGTAGAATGCCCCCTTCGCATGCAGCCATGAAGGCTGCAAGGGCGACTTCGGGAGCGCCCCCCATCCATATATGTGGAAGATCCTTTCGATATGTTTGCGCCTTTGTTGAAGAAACTCTTTGGAAGCAAGAACGAGCGCGAAGTGAAGCGCATGACCAAGGCTGTCCAGGCAATCAACGCCCTGGAAGAGCAGATGGTCGCGCTGAGCGACGAGCAGCTCAGAGCCAAGACCGAAGAGTTCAAGGCCCGGGTGGCCAAGGGCGAAACCCTGGACCAGATCCTTCCCGAAGCATTTGCTGTCGTTCGTGAAGCGGGCAAGCGTGTGATGGGCATGCGCCACTTCGACGTCCAGCTCATCGGCGGCATGACCCTCCACGAAGGCAAGATCGCCGAGATGCGCACCGGCGAGGGCAAGACCCTGGTGGGCACCCTGCCGGTCTACCTCAATGCCATGTCCCGCAAGGGCGTGCACGTGGTGACGGTGAACGACTACCTCGCTCGCCGCGACGCCAACTGGATGCGTCCGCTGTACGAATTCCTCGGCCTCACCGTCGGCATCGTCATGCCCTTCCAGCCGCCGGAAGAGAAGCGCGCCGCCTACGCCGCCGACATCACCTACGGCACCAACAACGAATTCGGCTTCGACTACCTGCGCGACAACATGGCGTTCAGCCTGGAAGACAAGTTCCAGCGCGAACTGAACTTCGCCGTGATCGACGAAGTAGACTCCATCCTCATCGACGAAGCACGTACCCCGCTGATCATCTCCGGCCAGGCTGAGGACAGCTCCCGCCTGTATCAGCAGATCAACACCCTGATCCCGCGCCTGAAGCAGCACGTCGAGCCCGAAGAAGGCAACGTCGTCCAGGAAGGCCACTACACCGTCGACGAGAAGACCCGCCAGGTCGAACTCAACGAACAGGGCCACCAGTACATCGAGGAACTGCTCACCCAGGCCGGCCTGCTGGCCGAGGGCGAGAGCCTCTACTCCGCGCACAACCTGGGCCTGCTGACCCACGTCTATGCCGGCCTGCGCGCCCACACCCTGTTCCACCGCAACGTCGAGTACATCGTCCAGGACGGCCAGATCCTGCTGATCGACGAGCACACCGGCCGTACTATGCCCGGCCGTCGCCTGTCCGAGGGCCTGCACCAGGCCATCGAGGCGAAGGAAAACCTGCAGATCCAGGCCGAGAGCCAGACCCTGGCCTCCACCACCTTCCAGAACTACTTCCGCCTCTACAACAAGCTGGCCGGCATGACCGGTACGGCCGACACCGAGGCGTTCGAGTTCCACAGCATCTACGGCCTCGAAGTGGTGGTCATCCCCACCCACCGCCCGATCGCCCGCAAGGACTTCAACGACCTGGTCTACCTGACCCAGGAAGAGAAGTACGCCGCCATCATCACCGATATCAAGGAATGCCAGGCCACCGGCCGGCCGATCCTGGTGGGTACCGCCTCCATCGACAGCTCCGAGTACGTCTCGCAACTGCTGACCAAGGCTGGCATTGAGCACAAGGTGCTGAACGCCAAGTACCACGAGCGTGAGGCCGAGATCATCGCCCAGGCCGGCCGCCCCGGCGCCGTCACCATCGCCACCAACATGGCCGGTCGTGGTACCGACATCCTGCTGGGCGGTAACTGGGAGGTCGAAGTCGCCGCCCTGGAGAACCCCACCGAAGAGCAGGTCGCCCAGATCAAGGCCGAGTGGCAGAAGCGCCACCAGCAAGTGATCGAGGCCGGCGGCCTCCACGTGATCGCCTCCGAGCGCCACGAATCCCGCCGTATCGACAACCAGCTGCGTGGCCGTGCCGGTCGCCAGGGTGACCCGGGTTCCAGCCGTTTCTACCTGTCCCTGGAAGACAACCTGATGCGCATCTTCGCCTCCGACCGGGTGAAGAACTTCATGAAGGCGCTGGGCATGCAACAGGGCGAGGCCATCGAACACCGCATGGTCACCAACGCCATCGAGAAGGCGCAGCGCAAGGTCGAAGGCCGCAACTTCGACATCCGCAAGCAACTGCTCGAATACGACGACGTGGCCAACGAGCAGCGCAAGGTGATCTACCACATGCGCAACAGCCTGCTGGCGGCCGAGGACATCGGCGACACCATCGCCGAGTTCCGCCAGGACGTGCTGGGCCGCACCATCGACGCCCACATCCCGCCGCAATCGTTGCCGGAACAGTGGGACGTGGCCGGTCTGGAAGCGGCGCTCTACAGCGACTTCGGCATCAAGCTGCCGGTCCAGCAGTGGCTCGACGAAGACGACAAGCTGTTCGAAGACACCCTGCGCGAGAAGATCCTCGAGCAACTGGTGGCTGCCTACAACGAGAAGGAAGAGCTGGCCGGCGCCGAGGCCCTGCGCTCCTTCGAGAAGCAGATGCTGCTGCGCGTGCTGGACGACCTGTGGAAGGACCACCTGTCCACCATGGATCACCTGCGCCACGGCATCCACCTGCGCGGCTATGCCCAGAAGAACCCGAAGCAGGAATACAAGCGCGAGTCCTTTGCCCTGTTCCAGGAGCTGATGGACTCCATCCGCCGCGACACCATCCGCGTCCTCTCCCACGTCCAGGTCCGCCGCGAAGACCCGGCCGAGGAAGAAGCCCGCCTGCGCCGCGAGGCCGAGGAACTGGCCAAGCGCATGCAGTTCCAGCACGCCGAAGCCCCGGGCCTCGACGAGCCTGAAGAGGCGATGGAGGAGGGCGATGTCGCCACCGCTGCCGCCGTGGCGCCGGTTCGCGCCGAGCCCAAGATCGGCCGCAACGAGCCCTGCCCCTGCGGTTCCGGCAAGAAGTACAAGCACTGCCACGGCCAGATCAGCTGACCTGCCCGGCATGACGACAGCGCCGCGACCGGCTTGAGCCGCTCGCGGCGTTTTTACACTGACCCCCTGAACAGCGGCACCCCGCCGCCTGTCCACCTCACGACAAGGAGCGCTTCCATGGCTGTTGGTCTCGGCCCTCTGCCCACCCTCCATCCGGTTCCCGGTTTCGAACTCGGCATCGCCTCTGCCGGCATCAAGCGACCCGGGCGAAAGGATGTGGTGGTGATGCGATGCGCGGAAGGCTCCACTGTCGCCGGTGTGTTCACCCTCAACGCTTTCTGCGCCGCGCCGGTGATCCTGGCTCGCAAGCGCGTTCTCGGCCCGGTGCGCTACCTGCTCACCAACACCGGCAACGCCAACGCCGGCACCGGTGAGCCCGGCCTGGCTGCTGCAGCGCGTACCTGCGCCCGCCTCGCCGAACTGGCCAGCGTGGATGAAAGCGCCGTGCTGCCGTTCTCCACCGGCGTGATCGGCGAGCCACTGCCGGTCGAGAAGATCGAAGCCGTGCTGGGCGATGCCCTGGCGGACCTCTCCGAGAACAACTGGGCGGCGGCTGCCACCGGCATCATGACCACCGACACCCTGCCCAAGGGCGCCAGCCGCCAGTTCGTGCACGACGGCGTCACCGTCACCGTCACCGGCATCAGCAAGGGCGCCGGGATGATCAAGCCCAACATGGCCACCATGCTCGGCTACATCGCCACCGACGCGAAGGTCGCCCAGGGCGTCCTGCAGGACCTGCTGCGCGATGCCGCCAACAAGTCCTTCAACCGCATCACCATCGACGGTGACACCTCCACCAACGACTGCTGCATGCTGGTCGCGACCGGCCGCGCCGCACTGCCGGAGATCACCCAGGCCTCCGGCGAGCTGTTCGCCGCCCTGAAGCAGGCGGTGTTCGAAGTGTGCATGGAAGTGGCCCAGGCCATCGTCCGCGACGGCGAAGGCGCCACCAAGTTCGTCACCGTGCAGGTCAACGGCGGTGGCACCCACCAGGAGTGCCTGGATGTGGCCTACGCCGTGGCCCACTCCCCGCTGATCAAGACCGCCCTGTTCGCCTCCGACCCCAACTGGGGCCGCATCCTGGCTGCGGTCGGCCGTGCCGGCGTGCCGAACCTGGACGTGAGCAAGATCGACGTGTTCCTCGGTGACGTCTGCATCGCCAGCAAAGGCGGCCGCGCGTCGACCTACACCGAAGCCCAGGGCGCCGAGGTGATGGCCCGCGAGGAAATCGGTATCCGCATCGAGCTGGGCCGTGGCAACTGCAACGAGACCATCTGGACCACCGACCTGTCCCACGAGTACGTGAAGATCAACGCCGAATACCGTACCTGACAGCCCGGCATTCCCATCGCTCATGCCCCCATGAGCGATGGGAATTGCCAGGCCTCGGCGGCCCCTCTAGGGTGCGTGTTCGGCCCCTGGAGCAGCCCCTGAGGAGAACGTCATGCCCCTGAACCTGGTGATCGGCAACAAGAACTATTCGTCGTGGTCCCTTCGCGCCTGGCTCGCCATCGAGCTGACCGGCGCCGCCTATGACGAGACCCTCATCCCCCTCTTCCAGCCCGACAGCCGCCAGCGCCTGCTGACCCACTCCCCCACGGGCAAGGTGCCGGTCCTGCTGACCGAGGCCGATGGCGCCATCTGGGATTCCCTGTCCATCGGCGAATACCTCGCCGAGCGTTTCCCCGAGGCGGGCCTCTGGCCCCGCGATGTCGCCGCGCGAGCCCTTGCCCGGTCGGTATGCGCCGAGATGCACAGCGGTTTCATGGCCCTGCGCAGCCACATGCCGATGGACATGGCGCGTCGCCAGGCCCTGGACACGGTGCCGGCGGAGGTAGAGGCGGACATCCAGCGGGTCGTGGCGTTGTGGGCAGAGTGCCGTCGCCGCTTCGGCCAGGGCGGGCCCTACCTGTTCGGCCAGCCGAGCCTGGCGGACGCCTTTTTCGCACCGGTGGCGAGCCGGTTGCGCAGTTATGCGGTGGCGCTGCCGGACGAGGCCGCCGCCTATGTCGAAACCCTCTACCAGTGGCCTGCCTTCCAGCGTTGGTACCAGGCGGCCCTGGAGGAAGCGGAGAGCAGTGAATGAAGCGAGTACACGTAGCGGCAGCCGTGATCCGTGGCGCCGATGGCCGGGTGCTGATTGCCAAGCGCCCGGAGGAGAAGCACCAGGGCGGCCTGTGGGAGTTCCCCGGCGGCAAGGTCGAAGATGGGGAGGCCGTTGAGGCCGCCCTGGCACGTGAGCTGGAGGAAGAGCTGGGCATCCGTGTCGAAGCCGCCCGCCCGCTGATCCAGATCCACCACGACTACCCGGACAAGCAGGTGCTGCTGGATGTCTGGGAGGTCACCGCCTTCTCCGGCGAGCCTCATGGCGCCGAAGGCCAGCCCCTGGCCTGGGTGGAGTCCCGCGACCTGCCCGACTACGCCTTTCCCGCCGCCAACCAGCCGATCATCGCTGCCGCACGGCTGCCGGACCGCTACCTGATCACCCCGGATGGTCTGGAGCCGGCGGAATTGCTGGCAGGCGTGCGGCGCGCCGTGGCCGAGGGTGTTCAGCTCATCCAGCTGCGTGCGCCGAACATGTTCGACCCGCAGTACCGCGACTTGGCGGTGGACATCCAGGGGCTCTGCGCGCGCAAGGCCCAGTTGATGCTCAAGGGACCGCTGGAGTGGCTCGGTGACTTCCCGGCGGCGGGTTGGCACCTGACCGCCGAGCAACTGCGCAAGTACGCCGCCAAGGGACGCCCGTTCCCCGAAGCGCGCTGGCTGGCCGCGTCCTGCCACAGCGAAGAGGAACTGGAGCTGGCGACCCGGATGGGGGTGGACTTCGTCACCCTGTCGCCCGTACAGCCCACCCAGACCCACCCGGATGCGCAGCCCCTGGGCTGGGAGGCCGCGCAATCGATGATCCGCCGCTTCAACAAGCCGGTGTACCTGCTTGGCGGCGTCGGTCCCGATGACCGTGAGCGGGCATGGAAAGCCGGCGCCCAGGGCGTGGCGGGCATCCGTGCCTTCTGGCCCTGCCAAGGCTGAAGAGGGGCAGGGTGGGTGCCATTCTTTGCGCCCACCCATGGATGGCATGACCGTGTCTGCCGATTGATCGCGGGTTCGCGAGCAGAGCTCGCTCCTACGGGGCTTTGAGCCAGATGGCGTCCCAGAGCGGGTAATCGGCAAGCCGGCTGACTAGGCCAGCCCGTAATGGGTTGGCCACGACATAGCGAGCCAGGTCGATCACATCTTCTTCTGCGCGCAGCGCATGGTCGTGATAACCCTTCTGCCAAGCCCGCCCGTGCGTTCCAAGGTGTTGATTGACTGCCTTGGCACTTCGGGACTTGAAACGTCGCATCAGGCTTTCCAGCGAGTCGTGCTCCAGTTGCACCAGCCAGTGCAGGTGATCCGGCATCAGTACCCAGCAAAGCGTCTGAGCCAGTCCGCTGGACTGAGTTTCGCGCAGTTGCTCGACTACTTTTCGCCCGGCATAGACGTTGTCGAAAAGTAGCTGTCGTTCGTGAGTGACTGTCGTCAGCAGGTAGATCCGGCCCGTTTCGGACACGCGTCCACGACGCAGGGCGCTGCTTTGATAACGCTGCACATCGAATTCCCTCTCCTGGCGGCAAGGTTCGTTCTACTGCGTAGGAGCGAGCTCTGCTCGCGAAGCCGTGGTTTCAGGCCTTTGCCGCTGCCTGCCACAGCACTTCGCCGATCCCCTGTCGCCGGGCGATCAGGCGGGCGGCGACGAAGAGCAGGTCGGAGAGGCGGTTGAGGTAGGCGAGCAATTCCCCACGCAGGGGCTCCTCGGCGTTGAGGGCCTGGGCACGGCGTTCGGCGGTGCGGGCGGCGGAGCGGCAGACGTGGGCCTGGGCCACCAGGCGCGAGCCGCCGGGCAGGATGAAGTTCTCCAGGGGGCCGAGCTCCTCGTTCCAGCGGTCGATGGCCACTTCCAGCCGCTCCACTTCGCTGGCGCGCAGCGACTGGTACTCGGGCATCGAGAGTTCACCACCCAGGTCGAACAGGCGGTGCTGGCAGGGCGCGAGCACTTCGATCACCTCGGCCAGTCCGGGCCAGTCGGCCTGGCGCTCAGCCATCTCGGCCAGCAGCAGCCCGATCTGGCTGTTGAGGCTGTCCACCTCGCCGATGGCTTCGATGCGGGGGTGGTTCTTGGAGACGCGACGGTTGCCGGAGAGGCCGGTCTGCCCCTGGTCGCCGGTGCGGGTGTAGATCTTCGAAAGGCGGTTTCCCATGTCAGGCTCCTGGGGCGCTGGCATTCAACGGTAGGCGCAGGGTGAAGCAGGTGCCCTGTCCGGGCTTGGACTGCACTTCCATCTGGCCTTTGTGGTTGTTGGTGATGATGAAGTAGGAGACGGAGAGCCCGAGCCCGGTGCCCTGGCCCACCTCCTTGGTGGTGAAGAAGGGTTCGAAGATGCGCTTGCGCACGTTCTCGGGGATGCCCACGCCGTTGTCCTCCACCTGGATTTCCGCCCAGGGCGGCGCCAGGCGGGTGCGCAGGGCGATATGGCCTTCCTGTTCATCCTCGCGCTGGTGGATGGCCTGGGCGGCGTTCTTCAGCAGGTTGAGCAGCACCTGTTCCAGTTCGTTGGCGGTGCCGGGCACCGGGCCCAGCTTCGGGTCGAACTCGCGGGTGATGCGCATGCCCTTGAAGTCGAAGCCCTCGGTGAGGTCGAAGTCGTTGCTGGCGATCTCCACGGCCTGGTCCAGCAACTGGGGCAGTTGGCAGGGCTCCATCTGACGGTTGCTGCGGCGGCTGAACGCCAGCATGTGGGTGACGATCTTGGCCGCGCGGCTGCCGGCCTGGTGGATGCCGTCCAGCAGCTTGGGCACCTCGCGTGCTTCCAGGTACTGGTTGACGGCCTCCAGGCGTATGCCGGTGGCCTCGGCCTGCTCGCGGTTCTTCTCCAGCTCGGGGGAGAGGCGGCGGCGGATGTTCTGCACGTTGTGCAGGATGGCGCCGAGGGGGTTGTTGATCTCGTGGGCCATGCCGGCCGCCAGGCCGCCGACGGAGAGCATCTTCTCCGACTGCACCATCAGCTCTTCCATGGAGAGGCGCTGGGTGATGTCGTCGATGCGGATCACCACGCCACGCCCGGTGCCGCCCATCAGCGGGTAGAAGGTCAGCGCGTAGTGGTGCACCTCTTCCCCCATCAGCCAACTGACCCGCTCGACCTTCTCCACCCGGTGATACTCGGCAGTGCGCTTGATCTGCGGCAGGAAGGGCTTGAGCGAGGGGAAGGCGAGGAACACCGGCTGGTTGAGCGCGTCGTCCAGCGGGGTGCCGGAGAGGGCGGTGGCTTCCTGGTTCCATTGGGTGACGTAGAGCTGCTCGTCGAGGGCGATCAGCGCCGACGGCATCGAGTCGATGATGCTGTTGAGGTAGTTCTGGAACCCCGTCAGCTTCTTTTCGATCTTGCTGCGCACCTGCACTTCCAGCTCCAGCTTGCGGTTGGAGTGGCGTGTCTCCTCGGCCAGGGCCTGGGCCTGGTTGAAGGCCGCCTGGGACTCGTCCCGCGCGCGCTTGAGCTGCTGTTCGCGGGCTTCCATGCGGCTGAGCATGGTGTTGAAAGCGTCGGCCAGGCTGCCGATCTCGTCGCGGTGGCCGCGCTCGGCACGCAGGGAGTAGTTCTCCTCCCGGGTCACCTGGCGCGAGAGTTCTTCCAGTTCGTGGATCGGCCGGGTGATCAGGCGGCGGATCTGCCGGGCCACCAGCATCCACATCAGGACGCTGCAGGCGAGGATCGCCAGGCTGGCGCTGAGGGTGCCGGTATAGAAGGCGCCGGGCAGTTCGCTGGAGGCCACCAGCAGCAGGTGGCCGGGTGGGCCTGCCGGTTGCGGCAGCTCCACCACCTGGGTGGTGCGGAATTCATGCAGGCGCCAGCGCTTCAGGGCGTCGGCGTGCTGCGGGAGCTTCAGGCCGCTGCCGCTGATCCGTTCGGCCAGGCGCTGGCCCTGGCTGTCGTAGATCGCGGCGGCGCGCAGCGGTCCGTAGCCTTCCAGCTGGATGAGCAGATGCTCGGCGGCCTTCGCCGAGGACAAGGCTTCGCCAGCCAGTTGCGGGGTGGCGATGAGGCGGCCGAGGGTCTGCAGGGCCTGGGGCGCCATGCTCTCCTGGGAGATCCAGTAGGCGGCGCTGATGAAGGCCAGGTTGGCGATCAGCAGCACGGTGGCCAGCAGGACCAGCAGGGCGGCCAGCAGTTTGCGGCCGACGGACAGGTTCTCAAGGCGTTGGCGCAGGCTGTTCACGGGCAGGATCCAGGCAGGGCGCGGGGAAGGCGGCAGGTTAGCGCGGGGCTCAGTCCTGGGGCAATCCGTGGGCGGCCAGGTGCTGGCGCAGGGCGTCCAGCAGCTGTTCCAGGCGTGGCAGCGACACGCCCAGGCGCCGTGCCTCGGCAGTGGCGTGGCCGATCAGGTAGCGGATCTCGGTGCGCTGGCCGCGCGCCACGTCCTGGTACATGGAGGAGTAGTTGGCGGCGGTGGCGTCGATCACCCGCCACACCTCCTGGCGCAGGTCGTGTGCGGCGTCGGTCTGGCCGCAGGCCTGGAGCAGCCGGGCGAGCTCGTCGCACAGGCCGTTGACCGCCTCCGGCTCGGCGGACAGTTCGCCGTTGCGGCAATGGTGCAGCACCGTCAGCGGGTTGATCGCGCAGTTGAGCGCCAGCTTGCGCCAGAGCCGGGTTTCGATGTCGGCGGTCCAGCCGTGGGGGATGCCGGCTGCCTCCAGTTCGCCCAGCCAGGCCGGCGGGGCGGAGGCGAGTGGGTCGCCCAGCCAGGTGAAGCCCTGCCCTGCGAACACCACGCGGAAGTCCGCCTCGCGGAAGGCACCTTCGGTGCTGGAGGCGAGGATGCAGCGGGCCTGGGGCAGGCTGTCCGCCACGGCCTGCTGGCTACCGAGGCCGTTCTGCAGCAGCACCACCTCGGCACCGGGGGCCAGCCGTGCACGGACGCTGGCCACGGCGGCTTCGGCGTCATAGGCCTTGCAGGCGACTAGCAGGCGCTGGATCGGGTCGGGGGCGCTGGCGAGTTCGGCTGGCAGGGCGCAAGTCCGGGCCTGGCCCTGGGTCACCAGGGTCAGCCCGCCCGCCTGGCGGTAGGCGGCCAGGCGGGCTTCGTCACGCAGCAGCAGGCGCACGTCCAGGCCCGCCTGGGCGAGGCGGCAGGCCCACAGTGTGCCGAGGCTGCCGCTGCCGAGGATGTACCAGGTCATGCGCTGGGCAGGCGTACCGCGCTGACCCTGCCGCTGGCGTAGGAGTCCGGCAGGAGACGCTCGGCCCGTTCGAGCAGGGCCTCGACCTCCACCGGCAGGGCCTTGGCGTCCAGGCCCACCAGGCTGATGCCGGCCTTGAGGGTGATGAAGCCTTCGCTGGTCTTGAAGGCCTTGAGGTTCAGGCTTTCATGCAGGCGCTTGAAGCTGCTGGGGGAGCACTCGTGCAGGTCGCCCAGCAGGGTGATCAGGCCGAAATGGTTGTCGTCCAGCCGGGTCAGCACGTCCAGCGGGCGGACCAGCTGCTGCAGCCGGCGGGAAACGCCCTGCAGCAGTTCGTTGTAGAACGCCGGGCCGTACTGGTTGCGCAGCTGCGGCGCGTCCTGCAGGCCGATCAGCAGGTAGCACAGGGCGCCGCCACGGGACTCCACCTGGCGCAGGCTGTCGGCCAGCTTCTGCCGCAGGTAGCGGGGGTTGCCGAGGCCGGTGAGGGAGTCCACCAGGTTGCGCTGCTCCAGGCTGGCGATGTTCTGGGTCATCAGCCGGTTCTCGTGGAGCAGGCGCTGCAGGGTGTTGCACAGGCGGTCGGCGGCGTAGACGCGCGGCACCAGTTGCTCGTTCATCGAGGACTTGCTGATGAAGTCGTCCACGCCGCGGTCGAAGGCCTCGCCCAGCACGTTCTCGCCTTCCTTGCCGGTCAGCAGGATGACGTAGGTGTAGTGGTCGATCATCTCGTCGAGCTGGCGCACCCGCGCGGTGAGTTCCAGGCCGTCGATCTCGGGCATCAGCCAGTCCGCCAACAGCACGTTCGCCGGTCGCTCTTCCAGCAGGCGCAGGGCCTCGCCCGCACTGTTGGCGAAGCGGACGTCCTGATAGCCAGCCTGGCTCAGCGCCCGGCCGATCATCGCACTGGAGAACTTGGCGTCATCCACCACCAGGATGCTGAGGTGAGGGTTGGGCATGGCAGGCTCGCAAGAAAGGCAGAAGAGGGGAGGTTGATGGCTTGGTGATATCAGTGCCTATTTCAGCAGGTTTTCATGCCGACGGTTAGCGCTGAATGTGTCGCTGCCACGCATTCCCGCAAAAAAGGGAATCCTGATCGTTATAATGGGCGCCCATTCTCACCCGTCAAGCCAGGCGCATTCCTTACGTGATGTGGGTCGCGCCGTCTATCTGGAGGAAACCCATGCCATCGTTCGACGTGGTGTCCGAGCTGGACAAGCACGAACTCACCAACGCCCTCGACAACGCCACCAAGGAGCTGGAGCGCCGCTTCGACCTGCGCGGCAAGTGCAGCGTGGAGTGCAAGGACAAGTCCGTCACCATCACCGCCGAGGCCGATTTCATGCTGGAGCAGGTGCTGGACATCCTGCGTAGCTGCCTGATCAAGCGGAAACTCGACATCCAGTGCATGGAGCTCAAGGACCCGTACCCGTCCGGCAAGGTGGTCAAGCAGGAAGTGAACTTCCGCGAGGGCATCGACAAGGAGCTGGCGAAGAAGATCGTCGCCCTGATCAAGGACAAGAAGCTCAAGGTCCAGGCCGCCATCCAGGGCGAGCAGGTGCGTGTCACCGGCAAGAAGCGCGACGACCTGCAGGAAGCCATCGCCCTGCTGCGTGGCGAATCCCTCGGCATGCCGCTGCAGTACACCAACTTCCGCGACTGACCCGGTTGAACCTTCGCGGTCTCCCCGCGTCGCACATAGGCCCGCTTGCCGCCCTGCTGGCCAGGGCGGCTGCGGTTTTCTCGAGTCGATAGAAGGAGGTCCGCATGGACATGAACCTCGACAACCTGGTCAGGCAGTCCGAAGCCTGGCTCCCCGTCATTCTCGAATACAGCGGCAAGGTCACCCTCGCCCTGGTGACGCTGCTGGTCGGCTGGTGGCTGATCAACCTGCTCACCAACCGGGTCAGTGCCCTGCTGTCGATGCGCCGGGTCGACCTGACCCTGCACCGCTTCATTTCCAACCTGGCCAACATCGCCCTCAAGGTGCTGCTACTGGTCAGCGTCGCCTCGATGATCGGCATCGAGACCACCTCCTTCATCGCCGCCATCGGCGCAGCCGGCCTGGCCATCGGCCTGGCGCTGCAGGGTAGCCTGGCGAACTTCGCCGGCGGGGTGCTGATCCTGTTCTTCCGGCCGTTCAAGGTGGGCGACTTCATCGAGGCCCAGGGCATCTCCGGGACGGTCGACAGCATCCAGATCTTCCACACCGTGCTGCGCACCGGCGACAACCGCACGGTGATCGTGCCCAACGGCGCGCTGTCCAACGGCATCATCACCAACACCTCCAGCCAGCCCACCCGGCAGGTGATGTACGAGGTGAAGGTCGACTACGCCAGCGACCTGGGCAAGGCGCGCGAGGCCCTGCTGGCCCTGGCGGACGATCCCCGTGTGTTGCCTGATCCGGCACCCGTAGTGGTGGTGGCTGCGCTGACGGATACGGCTATCAACCTGTCCCTGCGTCTGTGGACGGCTGCAGGCGACTACGGTGCGGTGATCTTCATGCTCAACGAGCAGGTGCGTGACCGCTTGCGCGCAGCCGGCGTGGAACTGGCCCAGCCGCCCAGGCTGGTGCAGGTCCAGCCGGGCTAGGCCCGGATGATGGAAAAGGCCGGCGTGATGCCGGCCTTTTTCATGGGCGTTCGGAGGAGGGGGGCGGTGCCGGCTCCTCGGCCTTGGGGTCGGCGGGCTGCACGGATTTGCGCGATTCGCGGCTCCACTGGATGGCGATCAGCACCAGGGTCGGGATGCCGAGGATGGCAGTGAGCTGGAAGAACTGGTGATAGCCCAGGCTCTCCACCATCACCCCGGAATAGCCGCCGATCAGGCGTGGCAGCAGCATCATCAGCGAACTGAGCAGCGCGTACTGGGTCGCCGAGAACTTCAGGTTGGTCAGGCTCGACAGGTAGGCCACGAAGGCCGAGGTGGCGAGCCCGGCGCTGAAGTTGTCGCAGGAGATGGTGAGGATCAGCATCTGCAAATGCGCGCCCATGTCGCTGAGCACCACGAACATCAGGTTGGTGGCCGCCGACGCGGCACCGCCGATGAACAGGATGGGCAGGATGCCGAAGCGCACGATCAGCACCCCGCCGGCGCCGGCGCCCAGCAGCGTCATCACCAGGCCGAAGACCTTGCTGACGCTGGCGATCTGGTCCTTGGTGAAGCCCTGGTCGATGTAGAAGACGTTGGCCATCACCCCCATCACCGTGTCCGACATCCGGTAGGTGGCGATCAGCCCCAGCAGCAGCAGGGCCTGCCAGCGGTAGCGCTGGACGAACTCGCTGATGGGGGTCACCACCGGCGCCATCAGCAGGCGCCCCGGTGCGGAGAAGCAGGCCAGGGTGATCAGCACGAACAGCGTGCCCCGGGGCCAGGCGCCCGAGGCGTAGGCCTTGATGGCCGCCGCCGTGGTCACCAGGATCACGATCAGCACGATCATCGACACGGCCTGGTGCACGAAATCGAAGTTGGGAATCACCTTTCCCCGCGCTGCCGCCAGCAGTTGCCGGCGTTGCTGGCTGAGCAGGTCGCGCACCGGGGCGATCTGGCGGCGCCCCCAGGGCGACAGGCACGCCACCAGGAACAGGAAGTACAGCAGGGCCCGTGGCCAGGCGCGGTCGAGCATGCCGGTGATCATCGCCGGCAGGGAAATCAGCATCACCAGCAGGATCAGCACCGAGGCGAGCTGGTCCTTGAGGCGGAAGCGCGAGGTGCTGGTCTGCACCTGGGCGTCGATGTGGGGTTCTCGCATCCACAGGCTGGTGATCAGCCCCGGCAGCATCAGCAGCGCGAACACCAGGTAGGTGCTGGCCCAGGCGCCGTATTCATAAGCACCGGCGGTGGAGCCGAACCCCTCGGCGAAATACAGGGCGCCCGCCGTGGCGAGCAGGGCCGAGACCCGGTAGCCCAGCATGTAGCTGGCGGCCAGGGCGGCCTGGCGGCTGTCATCGGCGATTTCCAGGCGGTAGGCATCCACCGCGATGTCCTGGGTGGCCGAGGCGAAGGCCACCACCACCGCGAGGCCGATCAGCCAGGTCAGGTGTGCCTTTGGGTCGGCGAGGGCCATGCCGATCAGGCCGAGTGCAACCAGCGCCTGGGACAGCACCAGCCAGGAACGGCGACGGCCGAGGCGGCCCAGCAGCGGCAGGCGGAACTGGTCCAGCAGCGGCGACCAGATCCATTTGAAGGCGTAGGCCAGGCCAATGAGGCTGGCGAAGCCGATGGTCTCGCGGGCGACGCCGGCCTCGCGCAACCAGACGGAGAGGGTGGAGAACACCAGCATGTACGGCAAGCCTGCCGCAAAGCCCAGCAGGAGCAGGGCCAGGGTGGCCGGGCTGGCATAGGCGGCCAGGGCGGCGCGCCAGGTTCGGTGGGACATCAGGCGTGAGATCCAGAGGGCACGGGGCGGTCCTTGACGGCGTGCGCGCCTGGGGACCGCAACAAAGCGCGCACTCTAACCCTTGGGTGGCATGGGAAGCCAGCCGTGCCGACGCATGTCCACCCGTTCGTTGTGGATGAAGACCCCTTCGGCCCGCAAACGTGCCCGTTGTTCGTCACCGGAGACGGTTCCGGCGGGCAGGCTGAGCCGTCCGCCCGCCGCGATCACGCGGTGCCAGGGCAGGCGGGTGCCCTCCGGCAACTGGCCGAGGGTACGGCCCACCCAGCGCGCCGCGCGGCCCAGTCCGGCCATTTCGCCCAGTTGCCCATAGCTGACCACCTTGCCGGGCGGAACCTGGGCCAGCGTGAGGTAGAGGGCTTCGCGACGGGCTTCCGGGCTGGAGAGCCGCAAATCGTCCTGGGCAGGGGGCGTTGACGGGGGCATGGCGGGTTCCGGCGGGCGGTGGCGGCCAGCATAGGGCGGCGCCAGGGGAGGGGCAATGTGGGAGGCGGCGACGGGAACTTGGCGACGATACGTCGGTCAGTCCTTGCTCAGCCGCCGGGCTTGCGGATAATGCCCGGTTTTTCCGCAAAGTCCTGAGCCTGCGTATCCGCCATGTTGTCCAGAAAACTCCTTTGCCTGGCCCTTGCTGCCGCTTCGACCTCCACCTTCGCCGACACCGTCTGGATGAAGAACGGTGACCGCCTGACCGGCAAGATCCGCGTCTTCGACGGCGGCAAACTGATGTTGCAGACCGACTACGGCGGCTCCATCCCGCTGGACTGGTCCAAGGTCGCCACCCTGCAGAGCGACCAGGAACTGATGGTCAAGCAGGACGACCTCACCGGCGAGCGCGCCAAGACCCTGATGCCGGCCGAGCCGGGCAAGGTGATCCTGGCCAACGGCGAGGCGCCCAAGACCGTCGAGCTGGCCAGCATCGAGCAGATAATGAAGCCCAAGCCCTTCGTCGAGGACCTGACCTGGACCGGCAACGTCGACGTCTCGCTCGACTACAAGCGCGCCGAGAAGGACACCGACGACTACGACGTCGACTTCAAGACCAAGGCCCGTCATGGTCGCTGGCGGCACAACGCCAACGGCGAGTACAACCGCGAATTCCAGAACGAGGTGAAGACCACCGAGAACTGGGAGCTGGAGTACGCCCTCGACCGCTTCATCACCGACAAGTTCTTCTGGCAGGGCCGCGCCGGCTACAAGCGCGACAAGATCGAGGAGCTGCGTCGCCAGCGCACCGTGGGTACCGGCCCCGGCTACCAGTTCTGGGACGACGAGCTGGGCGCCTTCTCCCTGGCCTCCCTGATCAACCGCACCGACTACCAGTACGACACCGGCGAGAAGGACAACTTCTATGCCCTCGGCGTGAAGTGGGACTACAACCGCTACCTGGTGGGCAAGACCGTCGAGTTCTTCACCACCGGCGAAGTGGGCCGCCCGCTGGGCAACGCCGCCGATTACTCCCTGGATGCCGAGGTGGGCCTGCGCTACAAGGTCACCGACTGGGCGTCGCTCAACATGAAGGCCGAGCGCGACCTGGTCAGCGGTGCCGAAGGGGACACCGACCGCACCCGCTACACCGTGGGCTTCGGTATCGGCTGGTAACGCCGACCGGCATGAAAAAGCCCCGCTTCGGCGGGGCTTTTTCGTGGAGCGGGGCGTGCCTTACAGGCGCAGGCCACCGTCCAGTTCCAGCACGCGGCCGGTGAAGTAGTCGTTCTCCAGGATGTAGGCCACCGAGTGAGCGATCTCCATCGGCTTGCCCAGGCGCTTGAGCGGGATGCCTGCGGTCATCTTCTCCAGGGCCTCGGGCTTCATGCTGGCGACCATCTCGGTCTCGATGAAGCCGGGGGCCACGGCACCGACGCGGATGCCATAGCGTGCCAGCTCCTTGGCCCACACCACGGTATCGGCCGCCACACCGGCCTTGGCCGCGGAGTAGTTGGCCTGGCCCATGTTGCCGGCGCGGGAAATGGAGGAAATGTTGACGATGGCGCCTTCGTTCTTCAGCTCGATCATCTTGGCGGCCACTTCGCGGGTGCAGAGGAACACGCCGGTCAGGTTCACGTCGATCACCGCCTGCCACTGGGCCAGGCTCATCTTGGTCAGCTCGCCGTCCTTGACCTTGATGGTCAGGCCGTCGCGCAGGATGCCGGCGTTGTTCACCAGGCCGTTGATCGCGCCGAAGTCATCCGCCACCTGGCTGACCAGGTGGGTCACCTGCTCTTCGTTGGCCACGTTGCACAGGTAGGCGCGGGCGTCGCCACCGGCTGCCTTGCAGGCCGCCACGGCCTCGTCCAGGCGCTCTTGGTTGAGGTCGACCAGCGCCAGGCGTGCGCCCTTGGCCGCCAGGTATTCGCCCATGGCCCGGCCCAGGCCCTGGCCGCCGCCGGTGATGATGATGACCTTGTCTTTCAGCTGCATGGTGTAGCCCCTCGAACTGGGAATTATGGATCGCTGTGCCCCGCTGGCAGCCCGGAACCGTTATCCTGAGCGCCCGTCCGTTTACGACGGATTCTCTGCGAGGAGTCAGAAGGTGAGCGTGAAAGCCGCAAAGAATGCCCGAGAATTGCTGCTCAAGGAATACCGGGGCGTGCTCTCGACCCAGTCCAAGGCCATGCCCGGCTACCCCTTCGGATCGGTGGCCCCCTATTGCCTGGACGCCGAGGGGCGGCCGCTCATCCTCATCAGCCGCATCGCCCAGCACACCCACAACCTGCAGAAGGACCCGAAGTGCTCGCTGCTGGTGGGCGAGCGTGGTGCAGACGATATCCAGGCCGTCGGCCGCCTGACCCTGCTGGCCGAGGCGCGCCAGTTGACGGAGCCCGAGGCCATCGCCGCCGCCGGTGCGCGCTACTACCGCTACTTCCCCCAATCCCGTGACTACCACCTGACCCATGATTTCGATTTCTGGGTACTGGAGCCGGTGCGTGCCCGTTTCATCGGCGGCTTCGGCGCCATCCACTGGATCGACGAGGTGGCCCTGGCCAACCCCTTCGCCGGGGAAAGCGAGACCGGGATGGTGGAGCACATGAACGCCGACCATCGCAGCGCCATCGACCACTACCTGGTCCTGCGCGGCCTGCCGGCCGATCCGGCGGCCGAACTGGTGGGCATCGACAGCGAAGGCTTCCATGTCCGGCTGGGTCAGAGCATTCACTGGCTGCCCTTCCCAACATCCTGCAACACACCGGGTGCAGTCCGTCAGGCCCTGGTGGCGCTGGCCCGGGCCGACCGCTGGCCGGATGCCGAGGCCCCCGACGCTTGAATTCGCCGGAGGCCGGCTTCATGTAGCTGTCTTACCGGAAGCCGTTCTTCCGCGAAGGAAACTTTCATGCGTGTCTTTGCGTTCCTCTTCCTGCTGTTCCCGCTCATCGAGCTGGCCGTCCTGATCAAGGTCGGCAGCGTCATCGGCGTCTTCCCGACCCTGCTGCTGCTGGTGGCCACTGCCTTGCTGGGCAGCTTCATGCTGCGCATCGCCGGCGTCGCCACCGCCTGGCGCGCCCGTGAGCGGCTGGCCCGGGGCGAACTGCCGGAGCAGGAGATGCTCGAGGGTTTGATGATCGCGGTCGGCGGCGGCCTGCTGCTGCTCCCCGGCTTCATCAGCGACCTCTTCGGGCTGGTCTGCATCATTCCCTTCACACGTCGCCTGATCATCCGTCGTGTCCTGCAGCGTGCCGCTCGACAGGCCGAACGCCAGCGTGCCTTCTCCGACGACCCGCTGGCGCGCAATCAGCCGCGCCATAACGTCATCGAAGGCGAATACGAGCGTCGCGACGACTGATTCCGCCCCGTTATCGGGCGGCCCGAGGAATTTTTTTCGGGTGCCCCTTGAAATGCCGCCAGGCGACCCTATCTATCCGACACCGCAAGGTTACTGCCCCCAGGGGCAGTTCAGACTTCCGCAGCGTGCCTGGCGCGCTGCTGCCGGCACCGCCGGCTTTTGCTAACCCGCCGGTGATTTTCACCGGCGCCGGAAAACACTGATTGGGAGAGTTAGACCATGAAGCTTCGTCCCCTGCATGACCGCGTCGTGATCCGTCGCAGCGAAGAAGAAACCAAGACCGCTGGCGGCATCGTGCTGCCGGGCTCGGCTGCCGAGAAGCCGAACCGCGGCGAAGTGGTTGCTGTCGGTACCGGTCGCGTGCTGGACAACGGCGAAGTCCGTCCCCTGGCTGTGAAGGTCGGTGACCAGGTTGTGTTCGGCCCCTACTCCGGCAGCAACACCGTGAAAGTCGACGGTGAAGACCTGCTGGTCATGGGCGAGAACGAAATCCTCGCTGTCATCGAAGCCTGAACCCGACCCCTTTCCCACTTAGAGATTCGAGGAAGACAACATGGCTGCTAAAGACGTCAAATTCGGCGATGCCGCTCGTAAGAAACTGCTCGTAGGCGTTAACACCCTGGCTGATGCCGTTAAAGCCACCCTCGGCCCGAAAGGCCGCAACGTGGTCCTGGAGCGCAGCTTCGGTGCTCCGCTGATCACCAAGGACGGCGTTTCCGTCGCCAAGGAAATCGAGCTGAAGGACCGCATCGAGAACATCGGCGCCCAGCTGGTGAAAGACGTGGCCTCCAAGGCCAACGACGCTGCCGGTGACGGCACCACCACCGCCACCGTTCTGGCCCAGGCCATCGTCACCGAAGGCCTGAAAGCCGTCGCTGCCGGTCTGAACCCGATGGACCTGAAGCGCGGCATCGACAAGGCCACCACCGCCATCGTTGCCGAGCTGAAGAACCTGTCCAAGCCGTGCACCGACACCAAGGCCATCGCCCAGGTCGGCACCATCTCCGCCAACTCCGACGACTCCATCGGCAACATCATTGCCGAAGCCATGGAGAAAGTAGGCAAGGAAGGCGTGATCACCGTTGAAGAAGGCTCGGGCCTGGAAAACGAACTGTCCGTCGTGGAAGGCATGCAGTTCGACCGTGGCTACCTGTCCCCCTACTTCATCAACAAGCCGGACACCATGGTGGCCGAGCTCGACGGCCCGCTGCTGCTGCTGGTCGACAAGAAGATCTCCAACATCCGCGAACTGCTGCCGGTTCTGGAAGCCGTTGCCAAGTCCGGCCGTCCGCTGCTGATCGTGGCTGAAGACGTCGAAGGCGAAGCCCTGGCTACCCTGGTCGTCAACAACATGCGCGGCATCGTCAAGGTTGCTGCCGTCAAGGCCCCGGGCTTCGGCGACCGCCGCAAGGCCATGCTGCAGGACATCGCCATCCTGACCGGCGGTACCGTCATCTCCGAAGAAGTCGGTCTGTCCCTGGAAAGCGCCACCCTGGAGCACCTGGGCAACGCCAAGCGCGTCGTCCTGAGCAAGGAAAACACCACCATCATCGACGGCGCTGGCGCCCAGGCTGACATCGAAGCCCGCGTTGCCCAGATCCGCAAGCAAGTCGAGGAAACCTCCTCCGACTACGACAAGGAGAAGCTGCAAGAGCGTCTGGCCAAGCTGGCCGGCGGTGTTGCCGTGATCAAGGTCGGTGCGGCTACCGAAGTCGAGATGAAAGAGAAGAAGGCCCGCGTGGAAGACGCCCTGCACGCCACCCGTGCTGCAGTGGAAGAAGGCGTGGTTCCTGGCGGTGGCGTGGCACTGGTTCGTGCCCTGTCCTCCATCAAGGACTTGACCGGTGCCAACGAAGAGCAGACCGCAGGTATCAACATCCTGCGTCGCGCTGTCGAGGCTCCGCTGCGCCAGATCGTCACCAACGCCGGTGACGAGGCTTCCGTGGTTCTGGACAAGGTCAAGCAGGGTTCCGGCAACTACGGCTACGACGCTGCCACCGGCCAGTACGGCGACATGATCGAGTTCGGCATCATCGACCCGGCCAAGGTCACCCGTACCGCGCTGCAGGCTGCTGCCTCCATCGCCGGCCTGATGATCACCACCGAAGCCATCGTGGCTGACCTGCCGGAAGACAAGCCGGCTCCGGCCATGCCCGACATGGGCGGCATGGGCGGCATGGGCGGCATGATGTAAGCCACCCCAGCTCACGCTGATCGAAAAGCCCCGCCTTGTGCGGGGCTTTTCTTTTGGGACGCTCAACCAGGCCCCTGCGCCGACCGAGATGCCCCGCAACGTGGCTCTGCGCTTCCCAACCCAGGCCGCTCTCGCCAGAATGAGCGCCATTCACGGAACCTGCGTCCCGGCCGTGGTCAAAGGCCGGCGCCGCGACGTGCGGGCAACCTGTTCGAGGAGGGGGCGATGCGCATCCTGCTGGTAGAAGACAACAAGGACATCCTGGCCAACATGGCCGATTACCTGGAGCTCAAGGGCTACACGGTGGACTGCGCCCAGGATGGCCTGTCCGGCCTGCACCTGGCGGCCAACGGGCATTTCGACCTGATCGTGCTGGACGTGATGCTCCCCGGCCTGGACGGCAACAGCCTGTGCCAGCGCCTGCGGGAAGAGGCCCGCCTGGACACACCGGTGATCATGCTCACTGCCCGCGATGCCCTGGACGACCGCCTGCAGGGCTTCCGCTCCGGTGCCGACGACTACCTGGTCAAGCCCTTCGCCCTGTCTGAGCTGGCGGCCCGCATCGAGGCCGTCCTGCGGCGCAGCCGGGGCGGCGGCAAGCGTGCCCTGCAGGTGGGCGACCTGCACTACGACCTCGACACCCTGGAGGTCAGCCGGGGTGGCAAGCCGCTCAAGCTCAACCCCATCGGCCTCAAGCTGCTGGCGGTGCTGATGCAGAAGAGCCCGCACCTGGTGCGCCGCGAAGTGCTGGAAGAGGCCCTGTGGGGCGACGACTGCCCCGACAGCGATGCCCTGCGTAGCCATATCCACCAACTGCGCCAGGTCATCGACAAGCCCTTCGGCAAGCCCCTGCTGCACACCCTGCACGGCCTCGGCTACCGGCTCTCGGAGTCGATCGATGGAGTTTAGGCAGAGCCTCGCCCGCCGCATCGTCATCGCCTTCACCCTGATGACCGTGCTGGTGGGTGGCACCTTCTCCCTGGGCATCATCGAAGTGGTGCACGTGATCGAGGAGCAACTGATCTCCCGCGACCTGAGCAACGAGCTGGATCGCGTGCTGGAGCAGAACATCTACCAGGGGCGCCCGCCGATCCTGGACAGCGACACCCGTTTCTACATGGATGACGGCGGCCACAACCGCTATTCCATGCCCGAGTCCTACCGCGAGCTGAGCGAGGGTTTCCACGAGATCTTCGAGGGCGCGCTGTCCTACCACGCCCTGGTGCGGGATGTGCACGGGCGCCGCTACATGCTGCTGCAGGACCAGAGCGACTTCGAAGACCGCGAGCGCGTGCTCTACGGCGTGGTGCTGGTGGGCTTCGTGCTCAGCGTGCTGCTCTCCGCCGTGCTCGGTTGGCTGCTGGCGCGCAAGGTCATCGAACCCGTGGTGCGCCTGGCCCGCCAGGTCCGCCACCGCGACCAGTTGCTCGGGCTCGCGCCGCCACTGGCGCCGGACTACGCCACCGACGAGGTGGGTCAACTCGCCCAGGCGTTCGACGACACCCTGGGCCGTCTGCACCAGGTGCTGACCCGCGAGCGCCTATTCACCAGCGACGTCAGCCACGAACTGCGTACCCCGCTGATGGTGATGGCCTCCTCCTGCGAGTTGCTGGAGGAGAACCGCAGCCTCGACGGTCGTGCCCAGGCCCAGGTGGAGCGTATCGCCCGTGCCAGCGAGGAGATGCGCGACCTGGTGCAGACCTTCCTGATGCTCGCCCGCGCGCGCCAGGAAGAGGTCAACCTCGGTCCCCAGGCCAGCCTGCGGGAAGTGGCCGATGAGCTGGATGCCCTGTGGCGGCCCGCCATCGAGGACAAGGGCCTGGCCTTCACCTACCTGCCCGGCGAGGCGGCCAGCGAGGTGCGCTACAACGCTGCCTTCCTGCGCTCGGTCATGGGCAACCTGCTGCGCAACGCGCTGCACTACACCGACAGCGGCAGCATCCGCCTCGAGCTCTCCGGTGCCGCCTTCGTGGTGCAGGACACCGGCGTCGGCATCCCCGAGGAAGACCGCGAGGCGATGTTCCAGCCCTTCGTCCGCGGCGGCGCCAAGCGGGGCGATGGGCTGGGGCTCGGCCTCTCGCTGGTGCAGCGGATCTGCGACAACCAGGGCTGGAGCATCGCCCTCACCGCCGTGGAGCCCAATGGCTGCCGCTTCGAGGTCGTGCTCGGCAAGCGCCCGACCTGAATTGACGCTTTTTTCACCTCCGTTTGATCTCCCCTTGACCCCCATCCGCGTAGCGTACTGACGCGCGGATGGGGGTGGCAGGGAACCTCTAACTGAAACAATTGTCTGCCAGCCTCTGCCGTTGATTTTCTGCGGCGGTGTGCCGAGCACCCCGGACCCGAAGGACCGTTCGTCACTCCAGGTCACGGCCACCGCCAGGTGTTCTACGGTTAAGTCACAGCGTTTGGCAGCGCTATCAAGGGGTTGCGATCATGAAATTAGAAATCACGCGAGCTTTGTTCCTCGCCGGCGCCCTGGGAGTCGCCTCTGCGGCGGCAGCGGCCTGGCACGAGCCATCGCCCTCGGTAGTCAGTTCCAACGGTCTCGGCTACTGTCCGGTACCGCCCAACGCCCGCCACAAGCCCCTGGCCAGGCCCGACGATAACCTCCTGCTGCTGATGTACGGCCTGACCCAAGGGCTGCGCGGCCAGTCCTGATCCTCGCCATGGCGCTCCTCCCTCACCACAGGGAGGAGCCCGTCAACACCCTCCCTCCTCCTGCTCCAATCGCCATTCCTCGATTCCCTGCTTCAATACCCTGCTAGCGGTACGGCCTTTGCAGCATCGTCCGCTACGAGCCGACGAGCGCAGGGATGCTTCGGTGCAACTCCCGGACTAGAGACGCTGCCGTCCATCCAGGCGATGCGATTCGGGGATTGCCGTCGTGAATGGGGTTACCCCGTGCACGGTCCTGTTACCGCAGGCGACACAAAAAAGGGCAGGAATCATTCGCCCACTCGGACGGTCTCGATCAGAACGATGACCTGGAATTCACCAGGCGACGAACGGAGGGGTACCTGATGGCGGCAGGCGTGATGACGTTGACGAGGGCCATGGATGACCGGTTCGAACAGTTCTGGGATTGGCGAGGCGAATGGGTCGAGCCGCCGAACCTGAGGCGCGGCGGCGAGAGCGGGGTGGAGCGGGTGCGCCGCGACGACGGTGTGCTGCTCTACTGCAAGCGGCAGTGCGGCCACCTCTACCGCAGCCTGCTGCACCCCTTTGGGCGCCCGACGGTACTGCGTGAGCGGGATGCCATCCGTGCCTTCGAGCGCCTGGGCGTGCGCGTGCCACGGCTCGTCTACTGCGGTGCCCGGCGTGGCGGGGAGGCCGGTTGGCAGGCCCTGCTGGTGACCGAGGCGCTGGATGGCTTCATCGATTTCGAATGCTGGTACGCCTCCCTGGCGGGGCGGCCGGATACCGAGGATGAACGTGCCCGGGTGCTGGACCAGATCGCCACGGTCCTGGCCCGGTTGCACCGGGGTGGCTGGCAACATGGCTGCCTGTACCCCAAGCACATCTTCATCCGTCTCGGGGAAGGGCAGGGCGCCACGCCGGAAATTGCCCTGCTCGACCTGGAGAAGAGCCGTCGCCGCTTCGCCCAAGCGCGCGCGGCATTCAATGACGTCGGCAAGATCAAGCGCCACTCCGTCATCAGCGAGGCGGACTGGGTCCACCTGCTGACTGTCTACGAACGCGCCTTCGGCCACCGCGTAGAGGCCCTGCACCGGCTTTGAGCAGCCCCGAACGAAAAAGGCCCCGCATCTGCGGGGCCTTCTCGTTCTACGTGCCTCAGTGGCTCGAGACGGGCTCGGCCTGGGGCTGGTGCTGCGGGTCCTTGCGCGTCAGCAGCGTGTAGACGCACGGCAGGACGAACAGGGTGAACAGCGTGCCGATGGACATGCCGGTGGCGATCACCAGGCCGATGTCGAAGCGGCTCACCGCGCCCGCACCCGTGGCGAGGATCAGCGGCACCATGCCGAACACCATCGCCGCCGTGGTCATCAGCACCGGACGCAGGCGGATCGACGCCGCTTCCTCCACGGCCTCGCGCGGGGACAGGGCCTTCTCGCGGCGCAGCTGGTTGGCGAACTCCACGATCAGGATGCCGTGCTTGCTGATCAGGCCGATCAGCGTCACCAGGCCCACCTGGGTGTAGATGTTCATGCTGGAGATGCCGAGGAACAGCGGGATCAGCGCCCCGCAGATGGACAGCGGCACCGTCACCAGGATCACCAGCGGATCGCGGAAGCTCTCGAACTGCGCAGCCAGCACCAGGAAGATGATCGCCAGTGCCAGGCCGAAGGTGACGTACAGCGCGCTGCCTTCCTGGACGTACTGGCGCGAGGCGCCGGCGTAGTCGAAGGCGAAGCCGCGCGGGGCCTCCTCGCGGGCGATCTGGGTCACCGTCTCCACCGCATCGCCCATGCTCACCACCGGGAAGCCCTCGATGATCGCCGAGTTCAGCTGCTGGAACTGCTTGAGCTTGGTCGGGCGGGCGGTGTCATGCACGGTGATCAGCGTGGACAGGGGCACCATGGTGCCGCTCTCGCTCTTCACGTAGTAGTTGTTCAGCCAGCCCGGGTTGTCGCGGTAGGCCCGCTCCACCTGGGCGATCACCTTGTAGCTGCGGCCGTCGATGGTGAAGCGGTTGATCTCGCCTTCGCCCAGCAGCAGGGCCAGGGTGGAACCCAGGTCCTGCATGGAGACGCCCATCTGCGCGGCCTTCTGCCGGTCGATGTCCACCACCACCTCGGGCTTGTCGAACGCCAGGTCGATGTTCAGGAAAGCGAACTTCCCGGACTCCTCGGCGCGCTTCTTGATGCGCTCGGTCACCTGCAGCAGCGACTCGTAGTCGTTGGGGGTGTTGACCACGAACTGGAACGGCAGGCCCTCGCCGGTACCCGGCAGGGACGGCAGGTTGAAGCCGAAGATCTGCAGGCCGGGGATCTTGTCCAGCTTGGCCTGGACCTGCGGCAGCAGCTCCATCTGGGTACGCTCGCGCTCGTCCCAGGGCTTGAGCAGGAAGCCGCCGATACCCGCCTGCACGCCGTCGAAACCGTTGATCTGGAACGACGAGTAGTACTCGGGGAAGGACTTGAACAGGTCCACGAACTGCGCCGAGTAGGCGTTCAGGTAGTCCAGGTTGGTCGGCTGCGGCGCCTTGGCCATGAGGAACACGATGCCCTGGTCCTCGTCGGGGGCCAGTTCGCTCTTGGTGAACATCATCAGCACCGGGATCAGGCAGAACACCAGCACGGCGAACACCACCACCACCGGGCGGGTGTTGAGGGTGCCGTGCAGGGCGCGCTGGTAGCGGTGCTTGAGGCGCTCGAAGATCAGGTCCAGCCGGTGGGCCAGGCCGCTCGGGTTCTCCTCGTGGCGCAGCAGCTTGGAGCACATCATCGGCGACAGCGTCAGGGCGACGATGCCGGAGATGATCACCGCACCCGCCAGGGTCAGGGCGAACTCGCGGAACAGCGCACCGGTCAGGCCTTCGAGGAAGCCGATGGGGGCGTACACCGCCGCCAGGGTGATGGTCATGGAGATGACCGGCACGGCGATCTCGCGGGCACCCTCGATGGCGGCGTCGAAGGGCGTCTTGCCCTCCTCGATGTGCCGGTGGATGTTCTCCACCACCACGATGGCGTCGTCCACCACCAGGCCGATGGCGAGCACCATGGCCAGCAGCGTCAGCAGGTTGATGGAGTAGCCCATCAGCTGCATGAAGAACAGCACGCCGATCATCGACAGCGGGATGGTGATCACCGGGATCAGCACCGAGCGGAAGGCGCCGAGGAACAGGAACACGACCACGATGACGATCAGCACCGCCTCGCCGAGGGTCTTTACCACCTCGTCGATGGAGGCCTGGATGAAGCGGGTGGCGTCGTAGGCGATGGACACCTTCAGGTTCGGCGGCAGCTGCGCTTCCAGTTCGGGCATGATCGCGCGCACGTGCTTGATCACGTCCAGCGGGTTGGCGCTGGGGGTGCCCTTGATGCCGATGTACACCGAGGGGATGCCGTCGAAGGAGCTGATGGAGTCGTAGTTCTCCGCGCCCATCTCGACGCGGGCGATGTCACGCACCAGCACGCGGCTGTCACCCACGGTCTTCACCGGGATGGCAGCGAAGGCCTCGGGGGACTTCAGGTCGGTGGTGGCGTTGATGCTGGTCACCACGTACTCGCCCTTCACTTGGCCGGCGGCCGAGAGGAAGTTGTACTTGCGCACCGCATCGCTCACGTCGGTAGCGGTGACCCCGTAGGCGGCCATCTTCACCGGGTCCAGCCACAGGCGCATGGCGAAGACCTGGTTGCCGAGGATCTCCGCCTCCGCCATGCCCGGCAGGGTCGCCAGCTTGGGCTGGATGACCCGCGACAGGTAGTCTGTGATCTGGGGGTTGGACAGCTCGTCGCTGTAGAAGCTGATGTACATCAGCGCCGAGGCGTCGGCCGACTCCTTGGACAGCACGGGGTCTTCGGCGTCCTGAGGCAGCTGGTTCTTAACCTCGTTGGCCTTGGCCAGCAGCTCGGTGAACAGCCGGTCCGAGTTGGCGCCGATGCGCGCGTAGATCGAGATGACCGACATGTTCTGCTGGCTCGACGACGTCATGTAGTCGATGCCTTCGGCACTCGCCAGGCTCTGCTGCAGCGGCTGGGTGATGTAGCCCTGGATGGTCTCGGCGTTGGCCCCCGGGTAGGCGGTGGTCACCGTGATCAGGGCGTTCTCCATCTGCGGGTACTGGCGGATGACCAGCTTGCTGAACGCCTGGAAACCGAGCAGGACGATGAGCAGGCTGACCACGGTCGCCAGGACCGGTCGACGGATGAAGGGATCTGTGAAAGCCATATGCGATTCCTTGGCGTCGCCTTATTGGGCAGCGCTGGCTTGATCTTCCGTTTTGGGGGCGAGGACCGGGTCGTCCACCACCGCGACGTGGGAGCCGTTGTCCAGCTTCAGCTGGCCGGAGGTGACCACCTGCTCACCGGTCTTGAGGCCCTTGAGCACCACCACCTGGCTGTCGCGGCGCTCGCCGGTCTCGACGAAGCGGCGCTCGACCACCAGGTAGGGTTCGCCCTTGTCGTCCTTCTGCTCCTGGCCGTCCTCGCCCTTCTTCGGTGCGATGACGTACACGGAGTTGCCGTACAGGGTGTAGGTGATAGCGGTCTCCGGGACCACCACGCGTTGCTCTTCACCCGGCAGCAGCACGTCGAGGTTGGCGAACATGCCCGGCAGCAGCTTGTTGTCGGGGTTCTTCAGTACGGCGCGGACCTGCAGGTTGCGGGTGGTGTCCTCGACCTTCGGGTTGATCGCCGAGATGATGCCTTCGAACACCTCGCCCGGGTACGCCGCCACGCTCACCCGCACGCGCTGTTCCAGGGCCAGCTTGGGCACGGCCTGCTCGGGCAGGAAGAAGTCCACATAGAGGTTGTCCAGGTCCTGCAGGGTGGCGATGGTGGTGCCGGAGGAGAGGAAGTCACCCACGTCCACCTTGCGGATGCCGATGGTGCCGCCGAAGGGCGCGAGGATGCGCTTCTTGTCCAGGGTCGCCTTCAACTGGGCCACCGAGGCGTTGGCCTTCTGCAGCTCGGAGGACAGGCGGTCGAACTCGCTCTTGGAGATGTTCTGCCGGTTGACCAGGCTGCGGCCGCGCTCGAATTCGACGCGGGCCAGGGACAGGGTCGCCTCGGCGGTGGCCAGGCTGGCCTTCTCCACGTCGCTGTCCATCTGGATCAGCGGCTGGCCCTGGCGCACCTTCTCGCCGGAGCGGAACAGCACGTCCTGCACGGTGCCGGAGACCTCGACGGTCAGGTCGACGCCCTGGAAGGCCTTGAGCGAGCCGATCGCCGGCAGGCGCTCCTGCCACGGACGCTGTTCGGCCAGGGCGGCCGACACGCTGATGGCCGGTTTGGGCGCGGTGAACATCGCGATCTGTTGCTTGATGGAGAAGGCTTTGTAGGCGGCAAGGGCGAGCACCACGAGGATGACCGCGCCGAGCATGATGAGCATGCGGCGGAGCAACATATTCCGGTTCCTTGGCAAGGCAGAGTCGGGCCTGGGAATAGGCGAGGCGTGCACCTTATTCCTACCGGCGGGGGCAAGTCAAAGCCCCGGAATTGCAAAAGATTGCGCTTGGCGGGCGGTTTGCTGGCTGCTGTTCATGATCGGCGAGGATCGCCGAATATCGCGGATTTTATTTTGGCCGGTAGGCCGGCGCCGAACAGGCGAGGGGGAGGGGAAGGCACATCCCTGTGCCGGGAGAATCAGGCGCTGAAGCGGCGGGTGACGTCGTTCAGTTCGCCCGAGAGGCCATGCAGCCGCTGGCTGGCGCCTTCGGTGCGTTGCACGTTCTCGTTGTTGGTGTTGGCGATGGCGGTGATCTCGGTGAGGTTGCGGGAGATGTCCTCGGCCACCGAGGTCTGCTCCTCGGCTGCGGTGGCGATCTGCCGGTTCATGTCGCGGATCGCCTCCACGGCCTCGGTGATGCGCTGCAGCATCGCACCGGCCTCGGTGACCTGGGTGACGCTCTGCTCGCTGCGGTTCTGGCCGTTCTCGATGGCGCGCACTGCATTCACCGCGCCGGTCTGCACCGTGTCGATGATCTGGTGGATCTCGGCGGTGGATTCGGCGGTGCGCTGGGCCAGGGTGCGGACCTCATCGGCCACCACCGCGAAGCCACGGCCCTGCTCGCCGGCGCGGGCTGCCTCGATGGCGGCGTTGAGGGCCAGCAGGTTGGTCTGCTCGGCGATGCCACGGATCACTTCCAGCACCTTGCTGATGCGCCCGCTGTCGCTTTCCAGGCGACGGATCACCTCTGCGGTGGAGGCGATCTCGCCGCGCATGCCGGTGATGCTCTGGATGGTGGCCTGCATCACCCGCTCGCCCTGCTGGGCGGAGGTATCGGCCTGGTCGGCAGCGCCGGCGGCTTCGGCGGCATGGCGCGCCACTTCCTGGGCGGTGGCGGACATCTCGTGCATCGCCGTGGCCACTTGGTCGGTGCGGGAGAACTGCTCGCGCACGCCTTGGGCCATCAGCACGGCGATGGCGTTGAGCTCGCCGCTGGCGTTGTCCAGCTCGCTGGTGCTGTGCTTCAGCCGGTTGAAGGTGTCGGCGAGGAAGTCCCGCAGCACGTTCGCCGAATTGGCCAGGCTGCCCAGCTCATCCTTGCGGCTGCTGTCGACGCGCTCGCCGAAGTTGCCCTGGCTCAGGCGGGCGATGTGCTCGATGAGGGTGCGGATCGGCGCGATCAGGCGGCGGTTGATCAGCCACAGGGCCAGCACGCCGATCACCAGGCTGGACAGCAGCATGGTCACCAGGCCGCCAGTCACGGTAGCGCCGGCACTGGCGCTGATCTCGGCCGATTGCTGAATGCCGCGGTCATGCAGCTGGGTGACCAGGGCGGTCATCTGGTCGCTGGCGGCGCGGTCGATGCCCTGCACCGCCTTGTCGCCGGCGGTCGGGTCGGCCCCGGCGGCAAGGAAGGCCTCGCGGCCCTTGCGGTAGGCCGCCCCCAGGCTCTGGTGCTCGGTGCGCAGGCGCTCCACCTGGGTCTGCAGGTCGCGGTCGCCCATGTCGCGGGCTTCATTGACCAGCTTGCCGAGGATGTCCTGGACCTTGCGTTCCTGGTCCTCGAACTGGCCCCAGTACTTGGCCAGGGCGGCCGGGTCCTTGCCGCGCAGCAGCACGTTCTTCCATTCCTGGACCTGGCCTTTGAATTCGACGTTGGCGCTGTCGACGAGGCCGGACGCTTCCAGCGTGCCACCTACGAGATTGCGATAGGACTGGATACCACCAGACAGTGAATTGAAGCAGGCAAGCGCGACCACCAGGATCAGCAACAGGCTGCCACCCAACAGCGCGAGGAGCTGGCCTCGCAGGGAGTTTTGCAGGGACATGGAAGAACGCCTCAGGGAGGAGGAAGGGAAGTGCAGACAAAGTATAGGTCGGCCGCCATGGCCGAGGCGTTAGCAGGCTGTTGAAAAACTAACTGCGTTGCCGCTGCGGCGTTGAAAACGCCCTCAAAATGCTCATTTACCGTACGTAAACTGCGCTTTTTCGGGCGTTTTCGCCTTGCATCGGCTGCCTCGTCGACGCTTTTCAACGGCCTGTTGAACCATGGCGACGAAATGCTCGGGTTTCACGCCAGGTGCAGGTGGTTGTCCCAGAGCCCGGCGGGCAATTGCAGCGGTGTGGCGGTGGGGGCGGTCTGGCGGCAGTCGTAGAGGCGGCAGCGCCCCTGGCCGGAGGTGACGACGAAGCCGTCCTTCACCGCGCCCACGCCGGCGCAGTCGGGCAGTGGGGCGTCCAGGCGCAGGGCGCCGCTGTCCAGGTCCCAGATGAAGAAGCGATTGCCGCGTGGGGCGGTCAGGGCCACCAGGCGCAGTTCGTCGTGCACCGCCACGCTGGCGGTGTACTGGGCCATGGCCAGGCGCTGTTCGTCCGCCACGGGGAATGCGACGAACGGCTGGCCAGGGCGCTTGATGGCCAGCAGGTCGGCGTGGTCCCCGCCATCGCCCATGTACTGCTGGCCTGCCACCACGGTGCCGTCGGCGGCGACGGCCAGGTGGCGGATGCTGTTCATCTGCTGCGGCAGGGTCTCGCGGCTGATCAGGCTGCCGTCGCGACGCATCAGCACCAGGCTCGGCTCCATGGCGTCGAGGTTCATTTCCTTGCGGCTTTCCGCTTCGGTGCGGATACCGCCGTTGGCCACCACGAAGGTCTCGCCATCCGGCATCCAGGACACCTGGTGCGGGCCGAGGCCGTGGGTGGACAGCTCGCCCTGGAAGCTCAGCTGGCGGTTGGCATAGGCGTAGACGCCCAGCACACCGCGGCCGGGGTCGCGGGTGTCGTTGTCGGTGACGTACAGCCACTCGCCGCTCTTGTGGAACACGCCGTGGCCATAGAAGTGCCGGTCCGGCTGCGAGCGCAGGGTCTGCAGCAGGCGGCCGTCCTCAAGATCGATCAGGTAGCTCTCGGTGCCCGGGCGACGGGCGACGAACAGGGCCACCGCTTCGCTGGGGTGCTGGACGATGTCGTGGCAGCGCTGGGCGACCCGGGTGGCGAACACCTGGGTGCCGTCCAGGCGGTAGCCCACGGCGTAATGGCCGCCGTCGGCATCGTCACGGGCGGAGAGCAGCAGGGGCTCGCGCCCCTTGCGATTGAGCGACCAGCCGCCCAGCGTCACCGCGCCGAGCAGCAGGCTGCCGAGTGCGACCACCTGGCGGCGCAGCATGTCAGTCACCATCGTTGGCGTTGAAGCCCAGTTGTACGTTGAGGACGCGGGCCAGCTCGTTGGAATGCAGGCGGTGCACCACGTCCAGGCTGGCGTAGAAGACGCCCAATTGCTTGAGGCCCTCTTCGCTCTCCAGCAGCTTGCTCAGTGGCGGCTGCAGTGCGTCGAGCTTGCTGCGGGCGTCGGCATAGGCGGCGTCGATCTGCTCGGCCAGTGCCTTCTGGTCGCTGCCCAGCAGGCTGCGCAGGCCCTGGCCGTCGACGCCCTTCCACAGTTGTTCGGCGCTCAGCAGGCTGGCGCCGAGGCTGGCCAGGGAGGTGTCGCTGCGCCAACCGTCGGCCTGGTAGGGCTGGGGCACGCCCTTGCTCATGCGGCCCATGGGGGTGCCAAGCTTCTTCTTCAGGGTGTCGAGGGCAGTCACCTGCACGCGCAGCAGCTCCGAGATGGCCTCGTGGGAGTCGGCGTAGCGGGTGTTGGGGAACTTGGTCAGCTGTTCCAGCATGCCGTCCTTCTTGTTCCAGCTCGCGAGAATCTCCTCGGCCAGGGCCTTCTGGCGTTCGCCGATGGCTTCCAGCAGCGGGCAGTAGCGGGCTTTCTGCTCGGCATCGGCCAGGTCCAGGCCGCTGTCGAAGAGGATGTATTCGTAGGCGGACAGGCCCTGCACCACCACGCTGGACTTGCCCAGCCCTTCGGCGTCGATCTGCTGCTTGGCGTTGACCAGCTGTTCCACCTGGCGGCCCACCAGGTTCTTCTTGTCCGGCCAGAACTGCACCTGCCAGGCGCGGTTGCCTTCGGCCAGCGGGCCGACCATCAGCGGCTGCAGCTCGGCCCAGGCCTTCTGGGCGACGAGGAAGTCGGCGCGGGCCTTGGCCAGGTCCTCCTTGCCGGAGCAGAACGCCAGGGCGCTGGCGGCCAGGGCGCGGTCGGCTTCCACCCAGCGGCTGTAGGTGGGCAGGATCACCTGCTTGGCCAGCGCGGACGTGGCCTGGGCTTGCGGGTCCTGCGGGGCGCAGGCGCCGAGGGCAAGGGCGGCGAGGCTGGTGAAGAGCAGTTTGGGGCGGAACATGCAGGGCTCCTTACAAGGAATTCAGGAATGCCAGCAGCGCGGCTCGCTGCCCGGCGTCGTAGCGCATGACGGTCTGTTTCGCCGCCTCGGCCTCGCCACCGTGCCAGAGGATGGCCTCCAGCAGGTTACGGGCGCGCCCATCGTGAAGGAAGCGGGTGTGGCCATTGACCACCTCGGTGAGGCCGATGCCCCACAGCGGCGGTGTGCGCCAGTCGCGGCCGCTGGCCTGGAACTCGGGGCGGCCGTCGGCCAGGCCTTCGCCCATGTCGTGCAGCAGCAGGTCGGTATAGGGCCGGATCAGCTGGTTGGCCAGCTCCGGCTCGGCGGCATCGGCCCGGGTGGTGAAGCTCGGGGTGTGGCAGCCCTGGCAGCCGGCCTGGTGGAACAGGCCCTTGCCGTCCAGCACCTGCGGGTCGTTGACTCCGCGCCGCGAGGGCACGGCGAGGTTGCGGCTGTAGAACAGCACCAGGCGCAGGATGTTGTCGCTGACCTCGGGCTCGCCGCCGTTCACGGCATTCAGGCAGTCCACCTGGGTGGGCGTGCAGTCGTCGTGGGGCAGCAGGCTGGTGGTCAGGCCCATGTCGCCGGAGAAGGCGTGGGCGTTCTGCTGGTTCAGGCTGGGCTGGCCGGCCTTCCAGCCGAAGCGGCCGAGCACGGTCTTGCCGGCGGCGTCGTCCCAGACCTGGTTGGGGCGGCCGACGATGCCGGGGCCTTTGGCCTCGGACGGGCCGGCATTGGCCAGGATGGCCTCCTCGGGAATGGCCTCCAACAGGCCCAGGCCGATCATCGGCGGGGCGACCCGCGCGGAGAACATCGTCTGCGGGTGCATGGGGCCGTAGCCCAGCTGGGTGATCTCCAGGGTCGGCTTCTGCAGTTCCACCACGGTGCCGTCGCCCAGGGTGACGTTGAGCGGCTCGTAGCGCATGCGCACCTTGCCTTCCGGCGCGACGCCGGGGATGGCGACGTCCTGCAGCTGTCCGCCGTACACCGGCTCGGGCACCACGCCCAGGCGCTCCAGCATCTGCTGGTGCTCGGCCTTGGCTTCGGCGGGGATGGACAGGCGCACCAGCATCGACACGGCGTTGTCACCGCGAACGCCCGGTGGATGGCCGCGGCCGTCCTTCACGTGGCAGTTCTGGCAGGCGTTGGTGTTGAACAGCGGGCCCAGGCCATCCCTCGCGGTGGTGGAGGAGGGGGCGATCACCCAGGGGTTGCGGAAGAAGCTGTTGCCGACGTTGAAGTCCAGCCGGCGGCTCGGGGTGAGGTTGCCGGAGGCCTGGGAGAAGGCGTTGCGGTCATGCAGGTTGATGGTCGCGGCACCGCCTGAAAGCTGCTCGCCGGGTTCGGCCTGGGTGAAGCGGGGGGGCTTGTCGCAACCGGCCAGGGCAACGGCCAGCAACAGCGGCGACAGGTGGCGGAGGGCCGACGATACGGGCATTGGCGGGTCCGGCTGGGGAAAACAGGCGGGCAATGTTAGCAGGCGAACGGCTATTAAATAAGAGGGATTTGCGTTCGTGATAGCGAGTCCGGCTGGCCGCTGCGGAGCGGGTGTAACCCAGGCGTGACGTGCCTTCCAGCGAGACGAGAGGTGGATTTCCGGGCATGAAAAAAGCGGATGCGGCGATGGGCCGCATCCGCTTTGCGGGGCGCGCGGACGAGTCGATCAGAACTCGTGGTCGGCGTTGTCCGGCTTCAGGTCGCTGATGCCCAGCTTGGCAGCGGCCTGCTCGATGGCTCCGGTCTGCTTGACCAGGGCGGCGATGGCGTCACGCACCACCTGGTTGCCTTCGGCGTTGTCCGGGGCGATCAGCTGGTCGAAGTGCTCGCCTTTGTTGGCGCGGTCCACCAGGACCTGCAGCTTGGCCTCGGTGGCCTCCAGGTCGGCCTTCAGGGTGGCGTCGGCCTGGGCATCGGCTTTGGCGACCAGGGAGGACAGGCTCGGGCCGGTCAGGGTGGTGCCGTCGACCTTCTTGTACTCGCCCAGGTAGACGTTGCGGATGCCCTTGCCGTTGTAGAAGTGCGAGTTGTGGGTGTTGTCGCTGAAGCAGTCGTGTTCGTCTTCGGGCGAGTTGGCTTCCAGGGCGACCTTCATGCGCTCGCCGGCCAGTTCGCCGAGGGACAGGCTGCCCATGCCGAACAGCATCTTGCGCAGGCCGGACTCGGCCGGTTCGGCTTCCAGCTTGGCGCGGTAGTTGTCGGCCACGCCGGCTTTCCACTGGCCGACCATGTATTCCAGGTCGCTCACCAGCAGGTCGGTGACGGCCTTCAGGTAGGTGGCACGGCGGTCGCAGTTGCCGCCGGTGCAGTCCTTGCCCTGGGCGTAGTCGGTGGCCGGGCGGTTGCCGGCGCCCGGGCCGGTGCCGTTCAGGTCCTGGCCCCAGAGGAGGAATTCGATGGCGTGGTAGCCGGTGGCGACGTTGGCCTCGGAGCCGCCCAGCTCGTTCAGGCTGGCCAGCTTCTCGCCGGTGATTTCGGCGACGTCGATCTTGTCTTCGCCGACCTGGATTTCCTTGTTGGCGATGATGTTGGCGGTGGCGCCCGGGTTGCCCAGCGCGTGCTGGTAGTCCTTGGCGACGTAGTCGATCAGGCCTTCGTCCAGCGGCCAGGCGTTCAGCTGGCCTTCCCAGTCGTCCACCACCGGGTTGCCGAAGCGGAACACCTCGGTCTGCATGTAGGGCACGCGTGCGGCCAGCCAGGCTTCGCGGGCGGCTTTCAGGGTGGCGTCATTCGGGTTGGCGAGGAAGGCGTCCACGGCCTTCTGCAGGGCGACGCCGGTGGTGTGGGCGTCGGTGAACACGGCCAGGGCCAGGTCGGCGTAGTGCTTGACCACTGCCTTGGTCGCTGCCTCGTCCACCTTGGCGGCGGCCGGTGCAGCGGTGCTGCTGGCGGCTGCCGGGGCTGCGGCCTGGGGCGCGGCGGCCTTGTCCTTGTCGTCGCCGCAACCGGCGAGAGTGATGGCGATGGCAAGCAGGCTGGCGGTGGCCAGGGGCATACGACTCATGGCGGATTCCTTCGGTGGTGTTGGGAAGCGCTGCTGCGCGAAAACGGCGAACATAATGCGAAAGATTTGCATTTTTGAAAAGTGGCACTTTGTCTCGCTGTCGCGTTGGGTGTGCCCCGGGTCGCTGTGCCGGAGGGCGGTGGGCGCTAGAATCCGCCGGAACCGAAGACAAGGAGTCGTTCACATGTCCCTGAGCACCGTTGCCATCCTCGTCGCCCTGCTGCTGGCGGGCGCCTATGCCGTGATCCTCTACAACGCCCTGGTGCGCCTGAAGCACGGCGTGGGCAAGGCCTGGTCGAACATCGAGGTGCTGCTCAAGCAGCGCCACGACGAGCTGCCCAAGCTGGTGGAAACCTGCAAGCAGTACATGCAGCACGAGCGCAGCACCCTGGAGCGCGTGATTGCCGCGCGCAACGCCGTGGCCGGTGCCCGCGAGCGCGGTGATCTGGGCGCCCTGGGTCAGGCCGAGAGCGGGCTGCGGGCCGGCCTCGGGCAGCTGTTCGCGCTGGCGGAGAACTACCCGCAGCTCAAGGCCAACGAGAACTTCCAGTTCCTCCAGCAGCGCATCAGCGGGCTGGAGAACGGCATTGCCGACCGCCGCGAGCTGTACAACGAGGCGGTCAACCTGAACAACGTGCGCATCGAGCAGTTCCCTGATGTGCTGATCGCCCGCATGTTCGGCTTCCGTCCGGCGGAGCTGCTGGTGTTCAGCGAGGCCGAGAAGGCCGACGTGGACATCAAGAGCCTGTTCAGCTGATGGACGGTGGTGACGCCGGCGGCCTGGCGATGAGCCTGGCCTTCAGCCTGGGGGCCTTTCTCGGTGGCGGCTGGTGGTGCCTGAAGCGCTTCTACGAGGGGCGCCTGCTGCTGGATACGCCCACTTCGAAAATCCGCTCGGCAGCCCAGGGTTACGTGGAACTCTACGGCGTGCTGCACGAGCCGCAGCACGGCCTGTTGAGCGCGCCGCTCACCGGCAAGCCCTGCGTGTGGTGGCGTTTCCGGATCGAGGAGCGCAGCGGAAGCGACAAGGACAAGCGCTGGAAAGTGGTGGAAAGCGGCGCCAGTGACCAGTGGCTGGCGCTGGGGGACGGTACCGGCGAGTGCCTGATCGACCCGCGGGGTGCCGAGGTCCGACCCGCCTCCCGCGACGTCTGGCATGGCAGCCAGCGGCACCCGCTACGGGTGGAGTCCACCGGCTTCTTCGGCTCGCTGTTCGGTGGCGGCGACTACCGCTACACCGAGGAGCGCCTGGAACTGGGTGGCCCGCTTTACGCCATCGGCGAATTCGTCACCACCGGCGCGAGCCAGCAGGGCTTCGATGCCAGCCGCGCCGAGGGGGCGGTGATCCGCGAATGGAAAAGTGACTTCGCCGGCCTGCTGAAGCGCTTCGACAGCAACGGCGACGGCCAGCTGGACGAGGCGGAGTGGGGGCGGGTGCGTCTGGCGGCGCAGCTGGAGGCGGAGGATCGCCATCGCGCCACCAGTGCGGCACCGGCGGTGAACCGCATGCGTCGCCCGGGGGAGGCGCGGCCTTTCCTGCTGTCCAGCCATGGCGAGGACGTGCTGGCGCGGACCTTCTTCTGGCAGGCGCTGGGCGCGGGGCTGGTATGCATCGCAGGGGCAGTGGCAACGGTCTACCTGTTGCGCACCACCGGGTGGCTCTAGCGTCTGGCGGCCACCCGCAGGCGGTGCATGCGGCGTATCAGAGGGCTGCGGGGTTGGAGGCGGCGGCGCTCAGGCGGCGGGATTGCTTGAGGTAGCCGGTCAGCTCGCGGGCCGGTAGCGGCTTGCTGTAGAGGTAGCCCTGACCCTCGTTGCAGCCCTGGGCAATGATGTAGCTCTCCTGCTCGGGGGTCTCCACCCCTTCGGCGATCACCTGCATGCCGAGGCTTCGGGCCAGCTGGATGATGGCGCGGACGATGGTGGCGTCGTCCTCGTCCTCCAGCACGTCCTGGACGAAGCTCTTGTCGATCTTGATCTTGTCCAGCGGCAGGCTCTTCAGGTAGCTCAGCGAGGAATAGCCGGTCCCGAAGTCGTCGATGGCGATCAGTGCGCCGGAGCGGCGCAGGCTGAGCAGATGCTGGGCGGCGGTGGAGATGTCCTCCATCAGGCCGGTCTCGGTGACTTCCAGCTCCAGGCTGCGCGGCGGCAGGCGGTAGACCTGCAGCAGGTTGTTGACCACGCGCGGCAGCTCGGTGTGGTGCAGCTGCACGGTGGAGAGGTTCACGGCCATGCGCAGTTCGTTGAAGCCCTGGTCGTGCCAGTCCCGCAGCTGGTGGCAGGCCTGGTCCAGCACCCATTCGCCGATGGGAATGATGCTGCCGTTCTGCTCGGCCAGGGGGATGAACAGGTCCGGCGGCACGAAACCGTGTTGCGGGTGCTGCCAGCGCAGCAGCGCCTCGACGCCCACCACGCGGTGGTCGCGGTAGTCCACCTGGGGTTGGTAGACCAGTTGCAGCTCGTTGCGCTTGAGGGCTTCGCGCAGGTCCTTCTCCAGCTCGCGGCGGCGGCGCATCTCGCTGTCCACGCTGGCGATGTAGAACTGGTAGCGGTTGCGCGAGCGGCTCTTGGCCAGGGTCATGGTCTGTTCGGCTTTCTGCAGCAGCTTCTCGGTGCTGTCGCCGTCTTCCGGGAAGAGGGTGATGCCGATGGTGGCGCGCAGGCGGACTTCCTGCTGCTCCAGCGCGAAGGGGGCTTCCAGGTCGTCCAGCACGCTCTGGGCCAGCTCGGCGGCTTCATAGGGCTGCTCGATATCCGCCTGGACCAAGGCGAACTGGTCGCCACCCAGGCGGGCCAGCGCGCCGAGGCGGCCGCTGTGGCCACGCAGGCGATCGGCCAGGGCGATCAGCAACTGGTCGCCGGTCTGGTAGCTGTACTGCTCGTTGACGCCCTTGAAGTCGTCCAGGCCCACGCACAGCACGGCGACCCGGCGCTGCAGGCGGCCGGCGTCCTCGAGGATCTGGTCCAGCTGCTGCTGCAGCTGCTGGCGGTTGGGCAGGCCGGTGAGGAAGTCGTACTGGGCCATGCGCAGCAGGCTGTTCTCGGCCTCCCGGCGCAGGTGCGTATTGCGTTCGATGGACGCCAGCAGCTCGTTGGCGGTGTTGATCCACAACCCCAGCTCGTTCTTCTCGTTGCCCTTGAGCATGGGCAGCTTGTGCTCGCTGGGGCGGTCGGGGTTGATGTTGGTCAGGTGCTCGATGATCTTCGACAGCGGTTTGGTCAGCAGCCAGTGGTAGACGGAGTAGAGCACCAGGCCCATGGCCAGGGCGCGCAGCACGCCGGAGACGAAGATGATCACCGAGCTGATGACGAAGTCCTCGCCATAGGGCGCGGTGTCGAGGGTGATGGTCAGGTCGCCGTAGTACTCGCTGTACGGTCCGCGTCCCACCAGCTGGGTGGTGAAGTTCTGTTCCTTGCCGAGGATCGGGTCGGTGAGCCAGCGGGTGGGCAGCTCACTGAGCGGGCGGGTCTTCTCCGCCAGCATGGGTTCGTTGGGGTGGCCGATGCTGGCGAAGCGCACCGACTCATGCTGGAACAGGCCTTCGATCACCTGCATGCCCATTTCGCGGTCCAGGCTGTAGACGGCCTGGGTCGATGGATCGCGGAACATGCCGAGGATGCGGTGGGCGTCATTGGCCACCGCCTGGCGGGTCTTGTAGACGTCGAACACGATCTGCGCGCAGCTGAGCACCACGCCCACCACCAGTGCGGACAGCAGCACCACGCGGAGCAACTTCAGTGACAAGCTGTTTTTCAGATCCAGCTTCAAGTAGGAATTCCTTGTTCGATGCCGGTAAGTGCCAGGTGCCAGACCGCTTGAGTATTGGCAAACACGGGGTAGCCGTCAAAGGGCCAGTACGCAAAAAGCGGAACCCGGTCCCCGAATGGGACGTTCGCCAGGCTGGTGGATTAAGCGAACACGCCCCTGTGTCGGTGCGGCATCGGCTGACTTGAATGCCGGACGACGAATGGACAGCACCGCTGAGTTCAACGGGCGACCCGATTGGTTCTGCGGTTTAGGAGGGCAGGGGGAGTAGGACGACGCGAGCGCCGGCATGAACGAAAAGACCCGGCGCAAGGCCGGGTCCTTTCAGGTGCTGCGGGTGACTCAGGCGGCGAAGTTCTTGGCCACGAAGTCCCAGTTCACCAGGTTCCAGAACGCCTCGACGTACTTCGGACGCAGGTTGCGGTAGTCGATGTAGTAGGCGTGTTCCCAGACGTCGCAGGTCAGCAGCGGGGTGTCGCCGCTGGTCAGCGGGCAGCCGGCGCCGATGGTGCTGGCCAGGGCCAGGGAACCGTCAGCCTTCTTCACCAGCCAGCCCCAGCCGGAGCCGAAGGTGCCGACGGAGGTCTTGGTGAACTCTTCCTTGAACTTGTCGAAGGAACCGAAAGCAGCATTGATGGCGTCAGCCAGGGCGCCGGTGGGCTGGCCACCGCCGTTCGGGCTCAGGCAGTTCCAGTAGAAGGTGTGGTTCCACACCTGGGCGGCGTTGTTGAAGATGCCGCCCGAGGAGGTCTTGACGATCTCTTCCAGGCTCTTGCCTTCGAACTCGGTGCCCGGAACCAGGTTGTTCAGGTTCACGACATAGGTGTTGTGGTGCTTGTCGTGGTGGAATTCCAGGGTCTCGGCGGAAATGTGCGGCTCGAGAGCGTTCTTCTCGTACGGCAGCGGCGGCAATTCGAAAGCCATGTCTGTCTCCTTCATCAGGTCTGGATATGTGCGCAAGGCGCGGGGCCGTTCACGGGCGGCCGGTGAGCGGCTTTGAGTTCGTACTCTTTATGTGCCGCGAGGGCCGGATCATAGCACCCGACCAGAGGCTTAACCACGCAGTATCCGTGTGGAATAGCCCCTCCGCGGCCCGTGCTGCTTGGACCGCCCGGGTTCAGATCCCGTTCACCAATTGTGCCGCCATGGCGAACATCATCAGCGCCACGGTGAAGTCCAGCAGCCGCCAGGTGGCGGGACGGGCCAGCCAGGGGGCGAGCCAGGCAGCGCCCAGGGCCAGGGCGAAGAACCAGATCAGCGAGGCACTGGCCGCGCCCAGGGCGTAGGCACCGGGCACCGGCTGCTGGGCGCCGAGGGAGCCGATCAGCAGCACCGTATCCAGGTAGACATGGGGGTTGAGCAGGGTCACCGCCAGCGCCGCCAGCAGCACCGCCTTGCGTGAGCGTGGCCCGGCGTCGGCCTGCATCGCCAGGGTGCCCGGGCTCAGCGCGCGGCGCAGGGCCTGGCTGCCGTACCAGGCGAGGAAGGCCACCCCACCCCAGCGGGCGATGGCCAGCAGCATCGGGTTCTGTGCCAGTACGCTGGCCAGGCCGAACACCCCGGCGCTCACCAGCAGCGCGTCGCACAGCACGCAGAGCGCCGCCACCGGCAGGTGGTGCTCGCGGCGCAGGCTCTGGGCGAGGACGAAGGCATTCTGCGCGCCGATGGCGATGATCAGCCCGGCCGCCACCAGCATGCCGTTGAAGTAGCTCTGCCACATGCCTCAGCCCTCCACCGCGCTGGCGGCCAGCGCCCGCAGGATCGACACCGCGCACTCGGCGCGTTCGCGGGGCACGAACAGGTGGTCGTGGTGGTAGCCCGCCACCACGTTGCAGCTGATGTCGGCCTGGGCCAGTGCTGCCGCTACGGCGGCCGTCAGCCCCACCGCCGCCAGGGATGAGTGCACCTGCAGGGTGATCCAGGCGGCGACGTAGTCGTAGGGCAGGTCCAGGGCATCGGCCTGTTCACGCGGGAGGATCAGGCTCAACCCCTCGGCCTCGCGGATGCTGGCCACGGGTGTGCAATCGGTCGGGGCGTCAGACGCCAGGGTACAGAAGACGTAATCACCGTCGTCGAGACGGGGTTCCAGGCTGCGCAGCAGCACGGACAGGGCGGTTTCTCCGGCCATGGTCGGTTCCTTGAAAGGCGAAAGGGAATGCTGGCGAGTCTGCCGAGGGCGGCTGTATAAGGAAAACGAATCCTGCTGATCTCGCATAAGGAAAATCGATATGTTCGACTACAAGCTCCTGGCTGCCCTCGCCGCCGTGGTGGAGCAGGGTGGTTTCGAGCGGGCCGCCCAGGTGCTGGGGTTGTCCCAGTCGGCGGTGTCCCAGCGGGTCAAGCTGCTGGAGGCGCGGGTCGGGCAGCCCGTGCTGGTGCGTGCTGCGCCACCGGCACCGACGGAGATCGGCACCCGCCTGCTCAACCATGTGCAGCAGGTGCGCCTGCTGGAGCGCGACCTCCAGGCCCAGGTGCCGGCGCTGGACGAAGGCGGCCTGCCGGAGCGCCTGCGCATCGCCATCAATGCCGACAGCCTGGCCACCTGGTGGGCCCCGGCGGTGGCGGACTACTGCTCCAGCCACCGCGTGCTGATGGACCTGGTGGTGGAAGACCAGGAGGTCGGCCTCAAGCGCATGCGTGCCGGTGAAGTGGCCGGCTGCATCTGCGCCGCCGAACGCCCGGTGGCCGGGGCCCGCAGCCTGGCGTTGGGCGCCATGCGCTACCGCGCCCTGGCCAGCCCGGGGTTCGTGGCCCGGCACTTCTCCCGGGGCGTCACGGCGGAGGCGCTGCTGAATGCGCCCTCCATCGTCTATGGCCCCGACGACCAATTGCAGCACCGCTACCTGGCCGCGCTGGGCATCCAGGGCGCCTTTCCCCACCACCTCTGCCCCTCGTCCGAAGGTTTCGTCCGCCTGACCCAGGCGGGCCTTGGCTGGGGGCTGGTGCCCGAGCACCAGGTGGAGGGTGAGCTGGCCCGAGGGGAGCTGGTGGAGCTGATTCCCCAACGGCCCATCGACGTGCCGCTCTACTGGCACCACTGGCGCCACGGTGGTGAGCTGCTGGCCAGCCTCACCGACCACCTGGCCCGGGCCGGCGGGCGCTGGCTGGTACGGGACTGACCCGGGTGGCCGGCAACGGGCGCGTGCTGGCTCGCCGCGCCACGACGGCATGCCGGGGCGCTGCTAGAGTGCGCAACACACGACAGGTGGGGGACGGCAATGAAGATTCTGGTGACCGGAGCGAGTGGCTTCATCGGTGGGCGCTTCGCCCGCTTTGCCCTGGAGCAGGGGCTGACGGTGCGGGTCACCGGCCGTCGGCCCGAGGCCGTGGAACACCTGGTGCGGCGGGGCGCGGAGTTCGTCGCCGGTGACCTGGGGGACCCGCAACTGGCCCAGGCCCTGTGCCGGGACGTGGAGGCCGTGGTGCATTGCGCCGGCGCCGTGGGCGTCTGGGGCCGCTACGAAGACTTCCACCGGGCCAACGTCGAAGTCACCGAGAACCTGGTGGAAGCCTGCCTCAAGCAGCGGGTCAAGCGCCTGGTGCACCTGTCCTCGCCGTCGATCTACTTCGATGGGCGCTCCCACGTCGGCATCACCGAGGATCAGGTGCCCAAGCGCTTCTCCGACCACTACGGCGCTACCAAGTACCTGGCCGAGCAGAAGGTCTTCGCCGCCGAGGAATTCGGCCTGGAGGTCATCGCCTTCCGCCCACGCTTCGTCACCGGGGCCGGTGATACCAGCATCTTCCCGCGTCTGATCGCCATGCAGCGCAAGGGTCGCCTGTCGATCATCGGCAACGGCCTGAACAAGGTCGACTTCACCAGCGTGCACAACCTCAACGACGTGCTGTTCAGCGGCCTGCTGGCCGCCGGGCCGGCGCTGGGCAAGGTCTACAACATCAGCAACGGCGAGCCGGTGCCGCTGTGGGACGTGGTCAACTACGTGCTGCGCCGCCTCGACCTGCTGCCGGTCACCCGGCACGTGCCCTTCGGTGTGGCCTACGCAGCGGCGACCCTCAATGAAACGGTCTGCCGGCTGTTGCCGGGGCGCCCCGAGCCCTCGCTGTTCCGGCTGGGCGTGGCGGTGATGGCGCGGGACTTCAGCCTCGACATCAGCCGCGCCCGGCACTACCTGGAGTACGACCCCCAGGTGAGCCTGTGGACGGCCCTCGACGAGTTCTGCACCTGGTGGAAGGCGCAGCAGGGCGCCTGATTCAGCCGCGCAGCGGGCCAGCGTACTGGGTGTACTTGCGCACCAGCTCTTCCTCGGTCAGCACCTTCGGCACGCGTACGCCGGTCAGTTCGCTGAGGCGCTCGCCCAGGCTGATCACCGCCTCGCGCCGGGATTCGGCACAGGCCTTGAGCATCTGCTGGATGGCATCGGGTTGGCTGAGACGGATGTCCAGGGCCTGTTCCTCGCGAATCTGGCGACGAAGGCTCTGCATGCAATCCAGCACGGCTTTGGTCAGTTCCACGCGTATTCCCCCCAAGGTGTGAAGAGAGCTCCGGCCTGTCGTCCTGCCCGGACGGAGCGCGTCGGACCCGTTCAGCGGTGGGTCCGTCCGGCGCGGCACGGGCCGCGCATGGAGCGCCCCCGGACGCCCCGCAACGACCAAAGCAAGCTGCGTACCAGTTCACAATCCCAGGAACCATGGGGCCTGCAGCCGGTCCATCAGCCTGGATGCGCACCGACGAAGGGCACCCGCACCAGCATGGCGCGGCGCTGATGCCGGCCAAGCGAACCGGTATACTGGCGCCCCTCGGCCCTGGGTGCCGACCCCGATTCCTTGCTCCTCCTGCCGAAGGTCAATCATGCGTAACGATGCTCTCGATGAACTGGACGATGTCCCCAGCCTGTCAACCGACGCGCAGGACCGCGACGAGTTCGGCCACCACCCACGCCGTGTCGCCTCCACGCCGGCCCGGGGCGGTCGCACGGGGTACGAGCCCGAAGCCCGAGGCGGTGCCAGCACCGGTCCGCTGTGGGCCTTGCTGGGTGCCACGGTCATCGCCTTCTGTGGCCTCGGCTGGTGGAGCTTCCAGCAGATCTCGATGATGGAGCAGCAACTGGTGGCCACCCAGGAAAGCTTCGCCCGCATCAGCGAAGAGGCCGCCGGGCGCATCAAGGACATCAGCGGCAAGGTGGTCGCCACCGAGTCCAACGTCACCAGCGGCAGCGAGTCCATCAAGCTGGACATCCGCCAGCTGCAATCCCGCCTGGCCGAGGTGGCCAAGCAGCAGCAGGCCCTCAGCGCCCAGCTGGGCAGCCAGGACAAGCGCGTCGAGCAGCTTTCCGGCGATTTCAAGACCCAGAGCGGCTCCGCCGGCCAACTGGACAGCCGCCTGCAAAGCCTGGCCGAAGAACAGGCCCGCCTGAAGGCCGCACAAGGCGACGCCGCCAAGCTGGACGAGCGCATCAAGGCGCTGGCCGGTGAAGTGGAGGCCCTGAAGAAGCAGGGCAACCCCAGCCAGGCCATCAAGAGCCTCGAACAGGACCTGCTGGTCCTGCGCAGCCAGCTGGACAGCCGCCCGGCCCAGGCCCCGGCAGCTGCGGGCGGTGGTGCCAACCAGGCCGAGTTCGATGCCTTCCGCGCGCAGATGACCCGCAACATCAGCACCCTGCAGAGCCAGGTGCAGAACCTGCAGCAGCAGATCAACGCGCGCTGATCCATCACCGCAGTGAACGAGCCCCGCTCCGCAAGGACCGGGGCTTTTTCATGCACGGGCTACGCCGCCCCTGCAAGGGGGACCTGTAGGGGCGAGTTCATTCGCCCGCATCTACCCACTGCCACGAAAAAGCCCCGACCTTGAAGGCCGGGGCTTCGTTCATCGCAGCGTTGCCGCTTACAGGCGCGGGTAGTCGATGTAGCCGACCGGGCCCTTGCCGTAGAAGGTTTCCGGGTGCGGCTCGTTCCAGGGCGCATCCTTCTCCAGGCGGGCCGGCAGGTCCGGGTTGGCGATGAAGGGGATGCCCCAGGCCACGGCGTCGGCCTTGCCTTCGGCGATCCAGGCGTTGGCCTGGTCCTTGGTGAAGCGCTCGTTGGCGATGAACACGCCGCCGAAGGCTTCCTTCAGTTGCGGGGCCAGGCTGTCGTCGGCTTCCTTCTCGCGGGCGCAGATGAAGGCGATGCCGCGCTTGCCCAGTTCACGGGCCACGTAGCCGAAGGTCTCGGCACGGTTGGAGTCGCCCATGTCGTGGGCGTCGGCACGTGGTGCCAGGTGCACGCCGACACGGCCGGCGCCCCAGACCTTGATCAGCTCGTCGGTGATCTCCAGCAGCAGGCGCGCGCGGTTCTCCAGGGAGCCGCCGTAGCGGTCGGTGCGGGTGTTGGTGCTGTCCTGCAGGAACTGGTCCACCAGGTAGCCGTTGGCGGCGTGCAGCTCGACACCGTCGAAGCCGGCAGCCAGGGCATTCTCCGCGCCGAGGCGGTAGGCCTCGATGACGTCGGCGATCTCCTCGGTCTCCAGCGCGCGGGGCACCGGGTAGTCACGCAGCGGGCGCAGCAGGCTGACGTGGCCCTTGGCAGCGATGGCGCTGGGGGCCACCGGAGCTTCGCCGTCCAGGTAGCTCGGGTCGGAGATGCGGCCCACGTGCCACAGCTGCAGGACGATCTTGCCGCCGTTGGCGTGCACGGCCTTGGTCACGTTGCTCCAGCCCTTGACCTGATCGTCGTTCCAGATGCCGGGGGTGTCGGGGTAACCGACGCCCATCGGGGTCACGGCGGTGGCCTCGCTGATGATCAGGCCGGCGGACGCGCGCTGGCTGTAGTACTCGGCCATCAGCGCGTTGGGCACGCGGCCTTCGTCGGCGCGGCAGCGGGTCAGGGGGGCCATGATGATGCGGTTGGCCAGTTCCAGGTCGCCCACTTTGATCGGATCGAACAATGTTGCCATTTTGAACACCTCGTCTTAGTCGAGAGCGGTTTCCAGCTCGGGTTTGCGTTGGCTGAAGGTCAGCAGGGTGGCGACCAGCGCCAGGATGGCGAGTACGGCAGCGGCGAGCGGCACGCGGGTCAGACCCAGGCCCTGCTCGATCACCACGCCACCGACCCAGGCGCCGAGGGCGTTGCCCACGTTGAAGGCGCCGATATTGAGGGTGGAGACCAGGTTCGGCGCACCGGCGCCGAACGCCACCACGTTCACCTGCAGGGCCGGCACGGCCGCGAAGGCGGCGGTGGCCCAGAGGAACAGGGTGATCTCCATGGGAATCAGGTACGGGCTGGCCAGGTGCACCACGGTGGAGGTGACGGCCAGGGCGATGAACACGCCCATCAGCGTCTGTGCCAGCTTCCAGTCGGCCAGGCGGCCGCCGATGAAGTTGCCCAGGGTCAGGCCCAGGCCGATCAGCAGCAGCGTGCCGGTCACGCCGCGTGGCGACACCCCGGTGATCTCGCCCAGCAGCGGCGCCACGTAGGTGAAGATGCAGAACACCGCTGCCGAGAACAGCACCGTGGTCGACAGCGCCAGCCACAGCCCGGCCCCGCGCAGGGCGGCCAGCTCGGCGCGCATGTCGGCGGCCTCTTCGTCATCCTGGCGTGGCAGCACGCGCCACAGCCCGATGAAGGCCGCTACGCCGATCAGCGTCACCGCCCAGAAGGTCGAGCGCCAGCCCGCCACCTGGCCCAGCGCGGTGCCCAGGGGCACGCCCAGCACGTTGGCCAGGGTCAGCCCGGTGAACATCAGCGCCACCGCTGAAGCCTTGCGGTTCGGCGGTACCAGGCTGGCGGCCACCACCGAGCCGATGCCGAAGAAGGCCCCGTGGCAGAGCGCCGTCACCACCCGCGCCAGCATCAGCAGGTCGTAGTTCAGTGCCGTGGCACACAGCAGGTTGCCGAGGATGAAGATCGCCATCAGCGCCAGCAGCGCCGCCTTGCGAGGGAAGCGTGCCGTGGCCATGGCCATGAACGGCGCGCCGACCGCCACGCCCAGGGCGTAGCCGGTCACCAGCCAGCCGGCGACGGGAATGCTCACGGACAGGTCCGTGGCGACATCGGGCAGCAGGCCCATGATCACGAATTCAGTGGTGCCGATGGCGAATGCGGACAAAGCCAGGACGAGAAGCGCGGTTGGCATGGGCCAGCTCCTGAGTGAATGGGGGCAGGTGGCAAAGGGGCCGAGGTGAGCCCGCCGGGCGGGACTCTTGATCGGGTACTGCGGTCAGAGTTCGGTGCTCATCCGCTGCAGGAACGCCTCGATTACGGCCTCGTTGCGCTTGAAGAAGTTCCACTGGCCGATGCGTCGGCTGGTCACCAGGCCAGCCTTCTGCAACGTGGTCAGGTGGGCCGATACGGTGGACTGGGAGAGCCCGGTGCGCTGGTCGAACTTGCCGGCGCACACGCCGATCTCGAACGGGTGGTCCTGCTCGACGAAGTAGCGCTCCGGCTCCTTGAGCCACAGCAGCATGTCGCGCCGTACCGGGTGGGCGAGGGCCTTGAGGATCTCGCCCAGGTCGATGTCGAGGCTGTCGGGGGTGTCGGTCATGGCCGTCTCCACCAGTCATATCGGAATGGAGCGAACTATATATCGAGCAAAAACGATACGGGATCGTTTCCCGCGATAGTCATCATCAGCCCGGCTGATGGGCATGCGCCGACACAACGGAGTTTTTCAGCAGCCTGCTAAGCTGGCGCGATGAATTACCTCGCCCACCTCCACCTCGGCGGCCCCGCGCCCCACCAACTGCTCGGCAGCCTCTACGGCGACTTCGTCAAAGGGCCGCTGGATGGCCGTTGGCCCCAGGGCATCGAGGCCGGCATTCGCCTGCATCGGCGCATCGACCTGTTCACCGACACCCACCCGCTGGTGCGGGACGCCCGCGCCCTGTTCCCGGCGGCTCGGCGGCGGGTGTCCGGCATCCTGCTGGACCTGTTCTTCGACCACTGCCTGGCCCGCGACTGGGCCGACTACGCCGAGGTGCCGCTGCCCGCCTTCACCGGGCAGGTCTACCGGGTGCTGGCCGACCAGGCGGCGCTGCCCGGCGCCCTGGCCCGCATCGCCCCGCGCATGGCCGAGCAGGACTGGCTCGGCAGCTACCGCGAGTTCGACACCCTGGCAGCCGTGGTGGGTGGCATGAGCCGCCGCCTGTCCCGCCCCGAGCTGCTGGCCGGCGGCTTCGACGAACTGGCCGAGCGCTACCAGCCCCTGAGCGATCACTTCCGGCGCTTCTACCCCGAGCTGCAGCGCTTCGCCGCCCAGGCCGGCATGGCTTGACCTGCATCAAGCCCCGGTAGCGCATCGGGGCGTGCAATGCGTGGACTCCGGACCGCCCCGGTCCGGCCTGACGAGAACAGTGGAGGTGCTCCGATGAAAGCGCTGCTCCTGGCGACCGACCTGTCCAACCGCTCCGAACGTGCCCTGCGTCGTGCCGCCCAACTGGTGCGGCAGTTCCGTTGCCCCTGGACGGTGCTGCACGTGGTGGATGCCGACCAGCCCCAGGCCCTGGCCAGCGCCTGGAGCGCCCAGGTCCACGAGGCCCTCGCCTCGCACCTGGGCGAGATCGCCGAACTGGCGGGCGCCGCCCCGGCGCTGCGTGTCGAAGTGGGGGACCCGGCCGAGCGCATCGTCGACTTCGCCCGCAGCCAGGGCTTCGACCTGCTGGTGATGGGCTGCCACCGGCGCAACGCCCTGCGCGACGTGTTCGTCGGCACCACCCTGGAGCGCGTGCTGCGCACCGGGGACACACCGGTGCTGGTGGTCAACCGCGAGACCGACGGGCACTACCACGACATCCTCGTCGGCCTCGACCTCTCGCCCTGTTCGGCCCGCGCGGCCCAGGCGGCTCGTGAACTGGGGATTCTGGAGCTGGCCCGCAGCCGTGCGCTCTACGCCTTCGAGCCCTTCGCCCGGCTCACCCTGCTGGGTGCCGGGCTGTCCGACAGCGCCCTGGAGGACCATGAACAACGCGAAGCCGTGGCGGCCCGTTCGGCCCTGGCGCAGTTCCTTGGCGAGCAGGGGCTGCTGGGCGTGTTCAGCCAGCATTCGGCGGAGGAGGGGTTGCCCATCACCGTGCTGCGCCATGCACTGCAGCAGGCCGAACCGGACCTGCTGGTGCTGGGCACGCGGGGCATGAGCGGGGTCAAGCGGGCATTGATCGGCAGCGTGGCGGACGCCGCCCTGCGGGAGTTCGATTGCGACATGCTGGTGGTGCCGCCCGCCCGCTGAGGCAGCGGCTCAGGCCGCCAGCTCGTCGGACGGGGCTTCACCGAACAGCGCCACCTGCACCGCCTGCTGGGCCTCGCGGGCCAGGGCGTTGCGGTGGCGACCGCTGCTGGGGATGGGCGTCAGCAGGCGGATCTCCACCTCGCTGCACGGGCTGCGCAGCAGGCGCACCAGGTGGGACACCAGGTCATCCTCGCCAATGAACGGCGCCACGCTGTCCCGCTCGCCATCGCGCAGGTAGCGGATCGCCACCGGCTGCACCGCCACTCCGGTCTCGCAGGCGCTGGTCAGCAGGCGGCCATGGAAGGTGCGCACCAGGCTGCCATCGGTGGTGGTGCCTTCCGGGAAGATCACCAGGTTGCGGCCCAGCCCCAGGTGCCGGCCCAGTTGCTGCCCCACCAGGTTGCTCTCCCCCGAACCCCGGCGGATGAACAGCGTCCCGGCCTTGTGCGCCAGCCAGCCGGCCACCGGCCAGGCGCGCACCTCCGCCTTGGACAGGAAGGACAGCGGCGCGAGCATGCCCAGCAGCGGGATGTCGGTCCACGACACATGGTTGCTGACCCACAGCATCGGCACCGTCGGCACCTCGCCTTCCACCCGCACCCGGAAGGGCAGGGCGCCGGCCAGTCGCGCCAGGAACCAGCGGGTCAGGCGCTGCCGGCGCGGCATCAGGTCCCGTCCCCGGGCCAGCCGTTCCAGCACCACCACCCCGCTCGCCAGCAGCAGGCCGAGGCCGATCACCGCCAGCAGGCGTAGCACCCGCAGGTAGAAGCGCAGCCCGGCCACGGCGTCAGACCGCCGCCTTGAAGTGGCGGGCGTAGCGCGGGCACAGCTCGTCGCGCTTTAGCAGGATGAACACGTCGGCGACCTGGAAGTCCGGGTCCCAGCACGGCTCGCCGCAGATCTTCGCCCCCAGGCGCATGTAGGCCTTCAGCAGCGGCGGCATCTCGGCGATCACGTTGCCCGGCAGCTCCAGCGCCGGCAGCGGGGTGCGCGGCTCGGCACGCAGGTGCTCGGTGCACAGGTAGCGTTCGCGCAGGCGCTGCATGATGGCCTGGGCCTGGATGCCGCCGTCCTGCATGGGGATGCTCGCGCAGCCCATCAGGTAGCGGTAGCCGCCCTCGTTGAGCACCTCCGCCAGCTCGCTCCAGAGCACCGCGATGGTGCCGCCGTTGCGGTAGGCCGCATCGACGCAGGTGCGGCCGATCTCCAGCACCGGGCCCTGCAGCTCGCCCAGGCCTTCGAGGCGGAACTCCTCCTCGCTGTAGAAGCGGCCGATGTCGTGGGCGGCCTGGTGGTCCAGCAGGCGGGTGGTGGCCACCAGCTCACCGCTGTCCAGGTCGCGCACACCGATGTGCTGGCAGTGCGGGTCGAAGTCATCCATGTCGAGGCCGAATTCGGCGCCCTTGAGCTTGGCATCGAACTCCGCGCTGAACACCCGGTAGCGCAGGGCCTGGGCTTCACGCAGGGCAGCCACCCCGCTGAGGCGCTCGGCCTGCAGGCGGCGTGGGCTCTTGTCGCCGCGTGCGGCGTTGTCGCGGGTGATAGCGATCTGAGTCATGAGTAAGCCTCCATTTGGGCCGGCTAGATCCCGGTTGCAGCCGGACGATCTTGTTGTGCAAGCTCAGGCTAGGCAGACCCGGTGTCACCTCCGTGACGTTTCCGTGATGCTTGAATGACAGCCCCCAAGGAGACCGCCCATGACCTGGCAACGCCTGCTCGAGACCCGTGACCGCTTGCCCGCGCAGCCTCTCGAAGAGTGGTACGGCAGCCTGCTGGAGCGCCTGGGCGAGGCCACGCCCTTCGAACTCGCCATCCTCGGCGGGCGCCTCGCCGCCACCCCGGGGCTGGCCTTCCTCGCGGGCTACCAGGGCGCGCTGCGCCTGCTCTGGCCCTCCGCTCCGCGCAGCCTCGGCGCCCTCTGCGTGACCGAAGCGCGCAGCGTTCGCCCGGCGGACATGCAGGTCCGCCTCGACGGGCTCAGCCTCAATGGCCGCAAGGACTTCGTCACCGCCGCCGACGCTGCCGACTGGCTGCTGGTGGCCGCCCGCGAGGAAGCCGACGGCGAGGCCCCGCGCCTGGCCCTCACCGTGGTGCGCAACGGCGCGCCCGGCGTACGCATCGAACCCCTGCCAGCGCTGCCACTGATGCCCGACATCCCCCACGCCCGCCTGCACCTGGACGGCGCCCATTGCGAGCGCCTCGCCGGGGACGGCTGGGATGCCTACGTCAAACCCTTCCGCAGCCTGGAAGACCTCCACGTCCTCGCCGCCCTCAGCGCCTGGCTGCTGGGTGTCGGTCAGGACAGCGGCTGGCCGCCGGCCCTGCGCATGCGCCTGCTGGGGCTGCTGGCCGGCGCTGCCGAAGTGGCCCGGCTGTGCGCCACCAGCCCGGTGATGCACGTCATGCTGGCCGGCCTCTTCGCCGAGTTCGACGGCCTGCGCAGCGAACTGGACGCCGCCTTCGCCAGCGGCCCCGCGCCGTGGGCAACACTCTGGACGCGCGACCAGGGCCTGTTGGCCATCGCCGGCGCCGCACGCGCCACGCGCTTGGCCAAGGCGCGGGAGGCACTGGGGTGGGTGGATTGAGACGCAGCGCGCCTCCCTGCGACCTTTGCGCCCTTGACGAAGGGGGCGCTTGACGCAGATCAGTACGCCCGGACAAGGGGCTCCGCATGCTGTGCGCCGCAACCGAATCCGAGGTGTCCATGCGCCGTGAACCCATCGTGCTGTTCGACAACGGCACCCACCAATGCATGCTGTTCGACGATCTGGTCAGTGGGGACGGCATCCAGTCCAACCAGTTCCTGATCACCGACCATGACCAGTACCTGCTGCTCGATCCGGGCGGCGACCTGACCTACACCCCGCTGTCGCTGGAGCTGTCCAAGCACATCCCGGTGCAGGACCTGACCTACATCTTCGCCTCCCACCAGGACCCGGACATCATCGCGTCCCTGGACAAGTGGCTGCTGCACACCCGCGCCAAGGTGGTCTGCTCCAAGCTCTGGGCGCGCTTCCTGCCGCACCTGACTGCCAACTACCTGGCCATCAGCCATGGCATCTCCACCTACGACCGCATCATCGCGCTGCCTGACCGTGGCCAGTCGATCCCGCTCGGCCGTTGCAACCTCAAGGCGGTGCCGGCGCACTTCCTGCACTCGGTGGGCAACTTCCAGCTGTACGACCCGGTGAGCAAGATCCTCTTCTCCGGCGACATGGGCGCGTCCATGACCGAAGACGCCTCCCCGGTGCGCGACTTCACCAACCACGTGCCGGAGATGGAAGGCTTCCACCGGCGCTACATGGCCGGCAACAAGGCCTGCCGCCTGTGGGCCGCGATGGTCCGTGGCATGGACCTGGAGATGATCGTGCCGCAGCACGGCCGTCCCTTCGTCGGCAAGGAAATGATCAGCGCCTTCCTCTATTGGATCGAGAACCTCGACTGCGGCCTCGACCTGATGGGCCCCGAGGACTACCAGCTGCCTCGCTGACAGCCCGAGGCGAACGCACCAGCAGCAGGCTCGCGTTCGCCAGGCGTGCACATAGAAACCGGCCGGAAGCCTGCGCCTCCCGCCGGTTTTTTACGGGATCGCCCACGCCGTGGCGCCACCCCGAAGTTGTCTGGAATGGCCACCTTTCGCGGCGCGTTCGGCGCTTTTGGCTGTCATCAACCCGTGCTAGGGTCGGCCTCTTCCTACAACAAGAGGCCTGCCGATGCCCATGCCCCTGCTCCGCGCCCTGTGCCTGGCCCTTGGCCTTGCCGCCGTGCTGCCCGCCCAGGCGGAACGCTGGCCCGACCCCGACTGGACGACCACCCCCACCGCCAGCAGCCCCGCCCTCGACGCCTTCGAGCGCTACGCCTTTCCCGCCCGTGACGATGCCCAGCGCCAGGGCGTGCGCAGCGACGCGGTGGTGGTGATCCGTGATGGCGAGCTGGTCTACGAACGCTATGCCGGCCCCACCCAGGCGCAGACGCCGCACCTCACCTGGTCGGTGAGCAAGAGCCTGCTGGCCGCCACCCTGGGTGTGGCCTTTGGCGAGGGGCGCTTCAAGCTGGACGACCCGGTCGCCCGCCACTATCCCGCCTTCGCCAGCCACCCCGGCGTGCAGGTGCAGCACCTGCTGCACTGGGCCTCCGGCCTGGCCTGGCAGGAGGACTACGAGTACGCCCCGCTCAAGTCCTCCGTGGTGGCCATGCTCTACACCCGAGGCCGTGGCGACATGGCTGCCTTCGCCGCCGAGCACCCGCTGGACGCCGTGCCCGGCAAGCGCTTCCGCTACTCCAGCGGCGATAGCAACGTGCTCTCCGCCGCCCTGCGCGGCATGGTGGGCGAGGCCGCCTACCCGGACTACCCCTGGACCGCGCTGTTCGAGCCCCTCGGCATCCGCTCCGCCGTGTGGGAGCGGGACGCCGCCGGCACCTTCGTCGGCTCCTCCTACGCCTACCTCAGCGCCCGTGACCTGGCCCGGGTCGGCCTGCTCATGCAGCGCAACGGTCGCTGGGGCGAGCGGCAACTGCTGCCTGCCGAGTGGGTGGCCTTCAACCGCACGCCCTTCGCCGACTACCGGCCGGATCCGAAACAGCCCGGCGAAGCCGTCCCCGGCGGACACTGGTGGCTCAACCGCGTGGTAGAGGGCGCGCCGAAGCCCTGGTCGCATGCCCCGGAAGACGCCTTTGCCGCCCTCGGCCACTGGGGCCAGGCGCTCTACGTGCTGCCCACCGAGAAGCTGGTGATCGTGCGCTACGCCGATGACCGCGACGGCACCTACCAGCACGACCGCTTCCTCGAACTGGCCCTGGCCGCCTTCGCCCCGGAGGTGAAGCCATGATCCGCCGCCGTCCCGTGCTCAGCGTCCTCGTCCTGCTGCTGCTCCTGCTCGCCGGCCTGGCCTGGCACAACCGCGTCCACCTGCAGGCCTTCCCCGGCATCATCAGCGCCTACACCGCCAAGGAGTACTGCTCCTGCCGCTACGTGATGAACAACGCGGCGGACTACTGCCAGGGCTACGTGAAGCAGTACGTGCCCATCAGCGGCTTCCTCGACGATGCCGCCGGCAAGCGCGTGACTGCCCGTGGCCTGGGGCGCAGCAACACTGCCGCCTGGCTCGGCGAGCGCCAGGGCTGCCAGTTGCTGGCGGAGCCCGACCCGCTGCCCTGAGGCCGCGCGCTCGGGTTCCACCCTGTGGAACCACCTTCGATTGTTCTCCTCCGCCCCGCGCGGTTAGCTGGAGACCGACCGCCCCGGGCGGTCTCCACCGGACGAGGAGAACAACAACAATGACCCGCTTCGCTCCCATCCAGGCCTGGCTCGACGGCATCGCCGACGAGCTGCGTGCCTTGCGACACGACATCCACGCCCACCCCGAACTCGGCTTCGAGGAGCACCGCACCGCCGAGCTGGTGGCACGCCTGCTGCGCGACTGGGGCTATGAGGTGCACACCGGCATCGGCCGTACCGGCGTGGTCGGTGTGCTGCGCCGTGGCCGGGGTACGGCGCGGCTCGGCCTGCGGGCCGACATGGACGCGCTGCCCATCCACGAGGCCGGCGCGGCCGCCCACATCAGCCGCCATGCCGGCTGCATGCACGCCTGCGGGCACGACGGCCACACCGTGATGCTGCTGGGCGCCGCCCGCTACCTGGCCCAGGCCGGACGCCTCGACGGCACCCTCAACCTGATCTTCCAGCCCGCCGAGGAGGGGCAGGGCGGCGCCCTGGCCATGCTGGAGGACGGCCTGCTGGAGCGCTTCCCCTGCGATGCGCTGTTCGGCATGCACAACATGCCGGGCCTGCCGGCCGGGCAACTGGCCTTCCGCGCCGGGCCGGTGATGGCCTCCCAGGACCTGCTGGAGGTCACCCTCGAAGGCGTCGGCGGGCACGGCTCCATGCCGCACCTGTGCGTTGACCCGCTGGTGGCCGGTGCCGACATCGTCATGGCCCTGCAGACGGTGGTGGCCCGCCACATCGATGCGCAGCAGGCGGCGGTGGTCAGCATCGGCGCCTTCCAGGCCGGCGAGGCGGCCAACGTCATCCCGCAGACGGCCCGCCTGCGCCTGAGCCTGCGTGCGCTGGACCCAGCGGTGCGCGAGCGCCAGCTGCAGCGGGTGATGGCGATCATCCGCGGCCACGCCGCCAGCCATGGCTGCCAGGTGCAGATCGAGCACCGGCCGGCCTACCCGGTCACCGTCAACCACCCGGCCGAGACCGCCTTCGCCCGGCGTGTCGCCCTCGACCTGGCCGGTGCCGACGCCGTGCAGGACGCGCCCACCCTCATGGGCAGCGAGGACTTCGGCTGGATGCTGCAGCGCTGCCCCGGCAGCTACCTGATGATCGGCAACGGCGACGGGCCGATGGTCCACAACCCCGCCTACGACTTCAACGACGCCATCCTCCCGAGAGGCGCCGCCTACTGGGCCGCCCTGGCCGAATCCTGGCTGCAGGTGACGCCCGTGCGCCTCGCCGAACCCGCTGCCCACGCCTGACCCGGAGACCGCCATGAAACCATCCGCCAGCGGCGCCTCGCGCGGCCGCCAGGTGACGGCTGCCGTCATCGGAAACGCACTGGAGTGGTACGACTTCATCGTCTACGGCTTCCTTTCCAGCATCATTGCCCGGCTGTTCTTCCCCTCGGACGACGAGTACGCCTCGCTGCTGATGGCCCTGGCCACCTTCGGCGTCGGCTTCTTCATGCGCCCGGTGGGCGGCATCCTCCTGGGCCTCTACGCCGACCGCCGCGGGCGCAAGGCGGCCATGCAGCTGATCATCCTGCTGATGACCGTCTCCATCGCCATGATCGCCCTGGCCCCCGACTACGCCGCCATCGGCCTCGGCGCGCCGCTGCTGATCGTGGTGGCGCGGATGCTCCAGGGCTTCGCCACCGGCGGCGAATACGGCAGCGCCACGGCCTTCCTGGTGGAGAGCGCACCGGCCCATCGGCGCGGGCTGTATGGCGCCTGGCAGCTGTTCGGCCAGTGCCTGGCGGTGTTCGCCGGCTCCGGGATGGGCGCCCTGGTCACCCACGGGCTCTCGCCCGAGGCGCTGGATGCCTGGGGGTGGCGGGTGCCCTTCCTGGTGGGGCTGCTGATCGGCCCGGTGGGGCTGTGGATGCGCCGGCACATGGCCGAGACCGAAGCCTTCCTGGAGGCCCGTGACACCCAGCGCGGCGAGCACATTGGCTTCGGTCGCATGCTGCGGGAGAACGGCCGGGCCGTGCTGGTCACCCTCGGCTGCACCATCAGCGGCACCGTGGCTTTCTACGTGGTGCTGGTGAACATGCCCACCTTCGCCCACAAGCAGCTGGGGCTGCCGCTGGACCAGGTGTTCATGGTGCAGATGGCCGCCGTGGCCTGGATGACCCTGGTGATCCCCCTGGCGGGGCACCTGTCCGACCAGGTCGGGCGGCGCCCGGTGCTGCTGGTGGGCACCTTCGCCTTCCTGGTGATGGTCTACCCGCTGTTCAGCTGGGTGGCGGCCGCGCCCGGCCTCGGCCGCCTGCTGGTGATGCAGCTGCTGCTATGCAGCGCCATCGGCAGCATCTACGGCCCCGGGCCCACTGCCAGTGCCGAGCAGTTCCCGGCGGCGGTGCGCTCCACCGGGCTGGCGCTGTCGAACAACCTGGGGGTGATGCTGTTCGGCGGGTTCGCCCCCTTCATCGTCACCTGGCTTACCCAGACCACCGGCGACCCGGTGGCACCCGCCTACTATGTGGTCTTCGCCGCCAGCCTCGGCCTAGTCGCCAACTGGCACCTGCGCGAAGGCGCCCCCGCCGCCCTGGCGCGCCGTGCCCGCCGGCTTTCCCTGTCCCAGCCCACCCGGAGCCTTGCCGAATGAGCCTGACCCGACCCCCCGCACCTGCCCGCTCCCTGCGCGAGGAGATCGTCGCCCTGGACGCCCTGCCGCTGTCCGAGGCCATCCGCACCCGCCAGGTGGCCTGCCGCGAGGTGATGCAGGCCTACCTGGAGCACATCCACGCCCTCAACCCGGTGGTCAACGCCCTGGTGGACCTTCAGCCCGAGGAGCGCCTGCTGGCCGAGGCGGAGCAGCGCGACCGGCAACTGGCCAATGGGCAATGGCTGGGCTGGATGCATGGCATGCCCCAGGCACCGAAGGACCTGGCCGCCACCGCCGGCCTGCGCACTAGCCTCGGCTCGCCGCTGTTCGCCGACCAGGTGACCCGCCACGACGCCCACGTGGTGGCCCGCGCCCGGGCGGCCGGCGCGCTGTTCATCGGGCGCAGCAACACCCCCGAGTTCGGCCTCGGCTCGCACACCTACAACCCGGTGCACGGCATCACCGGCAACGCCTACGACCCCAGCCGCAGCGCCGGCGGCAGCAGCGGCGGGGCGGCGGTGGCGCTGGCCCTGCGCCTGCTGCCGGTGGCCGACGGCAGCGACATGATGGGCTCGCTGCGCAACCCGGCGGCCTTCAACAACGTCTACGGCCTGCGCCCGTCCCTGGGGCGGGTGCCCTTCGGCCCGACGCCGGAGCTGTTCGTCCAGCAGCTGGCCACCGAAGGGCCCATGGGCCGCAGCGTGGCCGACGTCGCCGCGCTGCTGCGCACCCAGGCCGGGCCGGCGGCGGGCGTGCCCCTGGCGCAGTTGTCCAGCCAGGACCTGGAGGGCTCGCTGGAGCGGGACTTCACCGGCACCCGCATCGGCTGGCTTGGCGACCTGGGGGGCCACCTGCCCATGGAGGCGGGCCTGCTGGCGCTGTGCGAGGCTGGGCTGGCGGACTTCCGCGCCTTGGGCTGCGAGGTGGAGCCGGTGGTGCCGGACTACGACCCGGAGCGGCTCTGGCGCTGCTGGTGCGTGCACCGCCACTGGCTGGTGGCCGGCAGCCTGGGGCCGCTGTATGCCGACCCGGCGCGGCGCGCGCGGCTCAAGCCGGAAGCCTGCTGGGAGGTGGAGGGCGGCCTGGGCCTCAGCGCCGAGGCGGTGCACCAGGCCTCGGTGGACCGCAGCGACTGGTACCGCGTGGTGACGGCGCTGTTCGAGCGTTACGACTTCCTGCTGCTGCCCAGCGCCCAGGTGTTCCCTTTCGACTCGGCGCAGCCCTGGCCCACCGAGGTGGCCGGCCGCGCCATGGACAGCTACCACCGCTGGATGGAGGTGGTGATCGGCGTGAGCCTCGCGGGCCTGCCGGCCATGAGCGTGCCGGTGGGCTTCGGCGAGGCTGGGCTGCCCATGGGCGTGCAACTGATCGGCCCGGCGCGTGCCGACCTGGCGGTGCTGCAGCTGGCCCATGCCCACGAGCGGCAGACCCGCTGGGTGACGCGGCGCCCGCCGGCGTTGCTGGGTTGGCCACCCGCGAACTGAGCGATCACGGGCCGGCCAAGGCCCGTATCTTGCTGGCGCCTGTCATCGCCATGGGGGAGGGGAGGCGGGTATGCAAACACGAGAAGACAACGGCACGGTGCGCTCGGTGGAGCGCGCCTTGGGCATCCTCGAACTGCTGGGCGCCCATGACGCCCTGGGATTGGAGGAGCTGCACTACCTCACCGGCCTGCCCAAGGCCACGGTGTCGCGCCTGTTGCACACCCTGCAGGAGCAGGGCTGGCTGTACCGGGGGCTGTGCGACCGGCGCTACCGGCTCACCGCCGAGCGCCTGTTCGGCGACCCGCAGCAGCGCTTCCTCCGGCAACTGGTGGAGCGCGCCTCGCCGCTGCTCTGCGAGCTGGCCGAGCGCACCGGCCTGGTGGCCGACCTGTCGTTCTTCGACGGAGACGACCTGCTGGTGGTGGAAAGCGCCGTGCCCCAGGTGCTGCGTCGGCGCTACCCGAACAACCGCCTGGTGGTGGGGCTCAAGGCCAGCCTGCACCAGTCGGCCATGGGCAAGGCCTGCGTCGCCGCCCTGGAGCCCACCGACCTGGAGCGCCTGGCCGCGCGCCATGGCCTGCCCGGCGAGGCGCTGCAGCGGGTCCATGAACAGGCCCACCGCCAGGGCTATGGCGAGCGCACCGAGGGCAGCTGGGAATATGCCGTGCGCCTGCCCTTCCTGATCCGCGCCGTGGCCTTGCCGGTGCGTCGCCAGGGGCGTGTCGTGGGCAGCGTCGCCCTGCACTGGCCCCGCGACCAGGACAGCGTCGAGCGGGTCAGCGGCCAGCACCTGCAGGACCTCGCCGGCACCGTCGACCTGTTGCAGGGCCGGCTGGCCTAGGCCGCCGGCCCACCCTCCCGCGTCCGGCTTCCTGTCGCCTGCACCATCGTCCCGCCCGCCATTCCACCCGGTGGAACCCATTTCGATTGCCTGTCGGGGGCGGCCGCCCACAATGGGCCTGCCTGTCCGGACAGCCTCACCTTTCATCCAGAACAACAAGAAGGACAACGAGATGAACCTGCGAGAGAAAGGCCTCGCCGGGCTGCTGTGCCTGGCGTCCGGCTGGGCGTGCCATGCCGAACCCTTCATCGACGACAGCCGCACGTCGCTGCGCTACAGCCAGTTCTACTGGAAGGAGAACGACGGCGGCGAGGTCGGCCCCAACCGCGACGAATGGGTGCAGGCCGCCCTGTTCAGCTTCAACTCCGGCTGGTACCGCGACCTGTTCGGCGTGGACTACGCCTACGGCCTGGCCGATGCGCTGCACGTGGGCCACGAGGCCACCAGCATCAGCAACCTGGAAGCCGGGCGCAGCGTGCAGTCGCCCCACGGCATCGCCAAGCCGGTGGAGGCCTACCTGCGCGGACGGCTCCCGGTGGCCGACGGCTACCTGCAACTGGGGCTCGGCAAGAAGAGCCGGCGCTACGGGCAGTACTACGACGACCCCTTCAGCCGCATCCTGCCGCCCTCCACCCTGGGGACGGACCTGGAGTGGCGCGCCGAGGGCCGCGCTCTGCGCTACAGCCGCCTCACCGGCTTCAGTGCGCGCAACGAGTCGGGCTGGTCCGACACCCTGCGCAACTTCCGTGGCCAGCGCATCGAGGCGCTGCACCTGGCGGCCGTGGAATGGACGCTGCCCACCACCAGCCGCCTGACTGGCGAGTACAGCCTGGCCGAAGACTACCTCAAGGTCGGCTCCATCAAGCTGGAGCACAGCCTGGCCCTGGGGGATGAGCGCTTCATCGACCTCGCGGGCACCCTCGGCGCCCAGCAGGACGCCGGGCGCCTGTTCGAGCACGAGGGCGTGCGCGGCCTGTTCGAGGCGGAGCGGCAGCACCGGGCCCGCTACACCGACCTGTCGCTGAAGTACCGCACGCCCACCTACACCCTGGGGGCGGCCTACAACCGGGTGCGGGGTGGCGACTTCGACCGCCCGTTCTTCCGCCAGGACCACGGCACCTGGAACAGCAGCGCCAAGCTGTTCTACTACTTCGGCGCCGAGGACGAGGCCATGGTCAAGCTCATGGCCGGGATGGACTTCAGCGCCTTCGGCCTGCCCCAGCTGCGGCTGGACAGCCACTACGCCTTCTCCGACCACGCCGCCGGCTACCGCGACTTCTCCCGGCGGGAGTTCCAGAGCCTGCTGCAGTACCGCTTCGACGGGCCGCTCAGGGGGCTCAGCCTGGCCTGGCTGCACAACCGCTTCCACACCGAAGGCGTACCCGACGGGGTGGACCGCCGGCAGGCCTCGCGCGGGCCGGCGGGCATCATCACCCACCACGCCGAACGTTTGTACCTGAACTACGTCTATAGCTTCTGATCCGAAGGACAGGCCGGCCCTCGCCCTGCTGGCGACGGGCCGGCGACCCTGGTTTGCAGGTGCGCTGGCCGGCGGTTTAAGGTGGCGCCGATTTGCAACAGGAGTCCCCATGCGCACGTCCATTCCCCTCGTCTTCGCCCTGCTGGGCGCCCTGGCGCTGCCGGCCCACGCGGGCTGGTACCTGGACAACGAGTCCTCGCGGCTGTCCTTCATTTCCACCAAGGGCGGCAGCCTCTCCGAGGTGCACCGCTTCCTCACCCTGCACGGCAACATCGGCGAAACCGGCAAGGCCCACCTGCGCATCGAACTGGAGTCGGTGAGCACCGGCATCCCCCTGCGGGACCAGCGCCTGCGCGACCTGTTCTTCGAGATCGAACGCAACCCCGAGGCCGAGGTGCACGCCCAGATCGACCTGCGCCCCATCACCGACCTGGCCCCCGGCGCCCAGCTGGAGCTGCGCCTGCCGCTGAAGGTGACGCTGCACGGCCGCGAGCACGAGTACCAGGCCGAGCTGCTGGCCACCCGCCTGGATGACCGCCGCTTCCAGGTGGTGACCCTGGCCCCGCTGGTGCTGCAGGCGGAGGACTTCGGCCTGATGGAAGGCCTGGGCACCCTCAAGCAGTTGGCGGGGCTCTCCTCCATCAGCAGCTCGGTGCCGGTGGGCGCCGTGCTGATCTTCACGGCGCGCTGATGGGCCACATCTTCCCCTGGAAGTCCGGCAACCGCTTTGATCTGCTGATCGACGGGCCGAGCTTCTTTCCCGCCATGCTGGCCGACATCGACCGGGCCGAGCACCACGTCAGCCTGGAGCTCTACCTGGTGGAGGACGGCCGTTGCAGCGAGGCCCTGGTGGAGGTGCTCTGCCAGGCCGCGCGGCGGGGGGTGAAGGTGCGCTGCCTGTTCGACGGCTTCGGCAGCCAGAAGCTCGGTCAGGCCCTGCGCGGGCGGCTGGCCGAGGCCGGTGTGCTGCTGCAGTTCTACAACCCCATCCGCTGGCGGCGTGGGGCGAACAACTTCTACCGCGACCACCGCAAGATCCTGGTGGTGGACGACCGCGTCGCCTACGTGGGCGGCACCGGCTCCACCGACGACTTCTGGCAGCCCGGCGAGGCCGAAAGCCATTGGCATGAGGCCATGGTGGCGATCCAGGGGCCGCTGGTGGTGCATTGGAAACTGATCTTCGACTTCCAGTGGCTGGCCAACCTGCGTCGCCGTCCCTGGCTGCCGGACGAGGCGCCGGGGCTCAGCCACCTGCCGCCCTATCCCTCGGCCGGCGTGGGCATGGGCCGGGTGGCCTACGCCGACGCCCGCCAGCACCTGGACATCGTCCAGTCCCTGGTGCGCAGCCTGCGCAACGCCAAGGAGCGGGTGTGGCTGGCCACGCCGTACTTCCTGCCCAGCTGGAAGGTGCGCCGCGCCCTGATCAAGGCCGCCCGGCGCGGCGTGGACGTGCGCCTGCTGCTCACCGGGCGCAACACCGACCACCCGCCGGTGCGCTTCGCCGGGCAGCGCTACTACCCGCGCCTGCTGCGGGCCAACGTGCGGATCTTCGAGTACCAGCCGCGCTTCCTGCACCTGAAGATGGTGCTGGTGGACGGCTGGGTCAGCGTCGGCTCGTGCAACTTCGACCACTGGAACCTGCGCTTCAACCTCGAAGCCAACGTCGAGGCCCTGGACCGGCACTTCACCGAGCAGGTGGCGGCCTCCCTCGGCCGCGACTTCGACGACAGCCGCGAGATCACCCTGGAGGACTGGCACGCCCGGCCGCTGCTCAAGCGCTTCTACCAGCGCCTGTGGGGCTGGCTCGACCGCCTGGCGGTGAACCTGCTGGACCGCCGCCGCTGAGCCGAACCTTTGTCGGGTGTCGGCAGTGGCCCGCCGCCGGCTACGCTCCCTGCACCCCATAACGAGAGATGTGCCCATGCGCCGTCCGCTGCTGTTGCCCCTGCTGGTCGTGCTGTTGTCCGCCTGTTCCACCCCCGGTGCCTTTTTCGGCGCCACCGACGGCCCGGCCTTCGAGGCGCTGGCGCCCCGGGACGGCGACCATGCCCTGGTCTACATCTACCGCCCCCGCAGCGACTGGGCCGACCAGGAGCTGGAGGCGCCTGGGCTGTTCCTCGACGGCCGGCTGATCGGCACCCTGCCGAGCAACGGCTACCTGGCCCTGGAGTTCGACGTCGCCAACTACCGCCTGGAGATGCGCCGCCCGCTGATGGGTACCTACTGGACGCTGCTGGCCGGCGGCTATTTCGACTTCACCCAGATCACCAGCTTCGCCTTCGAGGCCGGTGCCGGCGGCACCTACTACCTGCGCTACGACGAGCTCAATCCGCCGCCGAAGAACGCCGAGCTGCCGCCCCAGGGCGACGGCCCGCTGCAGCTGGTGGGCGAGGCCCTGGGCCGCCAGGAGATCGCCGCCACCCGCCAGGTGCAACCGCTGCTGCGCATCGACGCCAACGGCCAGCCGCTGTAGTAGCCGGGTGTTACCCAGGGGGCCACGCTGGGGAGGATGATTGGCTACCTTTGTCACCCTGAGCCCTGACTGGGAGGACCCCGCAATGGCAGCCAAGAAGATCCTGATGCTGGTCGGCGACTACGCCGAAGACTACGAAACCATGGTGCCGTTCCAGGCCCTCGGCATGGTCGGCCACACCGTCCACGCCGTGTGCCCCGACAAGGTCGCCGGGCAGACCGTGCGCACCGCCATCCATGATTTCGAAGGCGACCAGACCTACAGCGAGAAGCCCGGCCACAACTTCGCCCTCAACTTCGACTTCGACCGCGTCCGCGCCGAGGACTACGACGCCCTGCTGATCCCCGGCGGCCGTGCCCCCGAATACCTGCGCCTGAACGCCCGGGTGATCGAGCTGGTGAAAGCCTTCGACGCCGCGAAGAAACCCATCGCCGCCGTCTGCCACGGCCCGCAGCTGCTGGCCGCCGCCGGCGTGCTCAAGGGCCGCTCCTGCAGCGCCTACCCGGCCTGCGCTCCGGAAGTCGCCCTGGCCGGTGGCGAGTTCGTCGACATCGCCGTGGACCACGCCCACGTGGACGGCCACCTGGTCACCGCTCCCGCCTGGCCGGCCCATTCGGCCTGGCTGGCGAAGTTCCTCGAGGTGCTGGGGACGCGGATCAGCCTGTAACGAGGCGCAGAATCCCTGCGCCGTCCTGCATACTGCGGTGCGGCCGCCAGGGGCGCGACCATCACGCTGGCGCCGTGGCGCACCGCTGGGCGACCGAAGCCGCCCCTGCACGATTCAGGACCCCCGATAAAGGACCCACCCCATGTGCGAGCTCTATGTAAAGGCCGACCCGATCCTCTACGAATCCCGCTCGCGCTCCCTGCGCATCCGGGGCGTGGTCACCACCCTGCGCCTGGAGAACCAGTTCTGGGACATCCTCCGGGAGATCGCCGAGGTGGACGGCATGACCACCAACCAGCTCATCACCAAGCTCTACGACGAGGTGATGGACTACCGTGGCGAGGTGGTGAACTTCGCCTCCTTCCTGCGGGTGAGCTGCACCCGCTACCTGGCCCAGCGCAGCACGGCAGCCGGGCTGAGCCTGGTCCCGCGCCGCACCGGGTGACCGATCGGTCTGAAACATGAGGCGGTCGGCGGATCGCCCCGGCCGACTCGGTTAGTCTTGCCCCCGCGCGTGGCAGGGAGGCCACCGCCGCGCGTCCACCGGCTGCATCCGCTGTCGGGGTTCGATGGCCCCAGGAGTTGTTCATGGCTGCCAAACGCTTCATCACCCTCACCGCCCTTGCTGCCTGCCTGTTGGCCGGTGTGCCGGCCTTCGCCGAGCCGTCCCTGGCCGAGCGTCGCGCCATCACCGCGTACGAGCAGGGCGTCTACGTCGACCAGGTCAAGGCCATCCAGGCCGCTGCCGGCTACGAGCTGCCGCTGGACGTGCAATGGAACACCATTGCGCTGCCGGACCAGTCCGCCAACTACGCCCAGGACGGTTTCTGGACCCAGATCTACTTCGTGCCCCTGCAGAAGGCCCTGTCCGCCATTGCCGTGGACGACATGGGCAAGCAGGCCCTGAAAGCCAAGCTGAGCAAGGTGGTGGTGCGCTACGACGAGGCCACTGCGCCCTCCAGCGCCTACCAGGACGGCGTGGCCTTCGACGGCGGCGTGCTGGACCTGAACTTCCGCCCGTTCAGCAACGTCGACGACGTGGACGCTCGAGCCGAGGCGATCCGCAAGGCCCTCGAAGCCAAGCTCTGATTTGTGCCCGGCAACCGGCCTCCCGGCCGGTTGCCACGACGCCTTTGCCCGCGCCGGCGAGGGGTCTAAGCTGCGCTATCTCCCTTCCTGGCGCGTTCCGCGATGTACAAGCTGCCCACCACGGCCACTGCGCCGTTCTGCCCCTCCGCCGTCAGCCACAGCGTGACCATTCCCCCCGGCGCCTCCCTGGGTCGCCGGCTGATGCTGTTCCTCGGCCCGGGCCTCTTGGTCTCGGTCGGCTACATGGACCCCGGCAACTGGGCCACCGCCATCGAGGCCGGGTCGCGCTTCGGCTATGCGCTGCTGTTCGTGGTGCTGCTGGCGAGCCTGTCGGGCATGGTGCTGCAGAGCCTCTGCTCGCGGCTGGGCATCGCCACCGGGCGTGACCTGGCGCAGCTCTGCCGCGAGCGCTACCGCCCCGGCGTGGCGCGGGGGCAATGGCTGCTGGCGGAACTGTCGATCATCGCCACCGACCTGGCCGAGGTGCTCGGCGCGGCCCTGGCCTTCCACCTGCTGCTGGGGGTGTCGCTGACCGTGGGCGTGGTACTGACGGCGTTCGACACGCTGATCGTGCTGGCGCTGCAGGGCGCCAACTTCCGCCGGCTGGAGGCCATCGTGCTGGGGCTGATCGCCACCATCGGCGCCTGCTTCTTCATCGAGCTGCTGCTGGTGCGGCCGCACTGGCCGGAGGTGGCGGCGGGGCTGCGGCCCAGCTGGGAGTTGCTCAGCGGGCAGGAGCCGCTGTACCTGGCCATCGGCATCCTCGGGGCGACGGTGATGCCGCACAACCTCTACCTGCACTCCTCGGTGGTGCAGACGCGGGTCAACGGCGAGGACGAGGCCAGCAAGCGCAGCGCCATCCGCTTCGCCCGGTTCGACACCATCGGCTCGCTGTCCCTGGCGCTGCTGGTCAATGGCGCCATCCTGGTGCTGGCCGCCGCGGCCTTCCATGGCAACGGCCACACCGAGGTGGTGGAGATCCAGGACGCCTACCACCTGCTGGACCCGCTGGTGGGCGGTGCGCTGGCCAGCTTCCTGTTCGGCTTCGCGCTGCTGGCGGCGGGGCAGAGTTCCACCTTCACCGGCACCATTGCCGGCCAGGTGGTGATGGAGGGTTTCCTGCAGGCGAAGATCCCCTGCTGGCAGCGGCGCCTGATCACCCGCGCCCTGGCGCTGGTCCCGGCGATCGCCGGGGTGCTGTGGCTGGGGGAGGGGGCGGTGGGCAAGCTGCTGGTGCTGAGCCAGGTGGTGCTCAGCCTGCAACTGCCCTTCGCGCTGTGGCCGCTGATCCGCTTCACCAGCGACCGCCGGTTGATGGGGCCGTTCGCCAACAGCCTGCCGGTGGCGCTGCTGGCCTGGGCGCTGTTCGGGCTGATCGCCCTGGCGAACCTGACGCTGCTGTACTTCTGGCTGGCCTGAGGCCTCAGCTGACCTGCTCGATCCAGTCGGTCAGGTTGTAGTAGTTGGTCACCCGCGCGATCTTGCCGGCGTGCACGTGGAAGAAGGCGCCGGCCGGCAGCACGTAGGTCTGGCCGCGTGCCGGCGGCAGGCCCTCGTCACCCACCAGGTACTGGCCGTGCACCACGAACTCGGCGGCCACGCGGCTGCCGTCGGCGCTGGGCATGATGACGATGTCGGTCAGGCGCTCCTTGTAGCAGCGGTTCATCTTCTCCATGAAGGCGGCGAACACCGCCTTGCCCTGCTGGCGCTCGCCCTGGTTGATGTCGTGCACCACGTCCTCGCTGAGCAGGGCGAGGAAGGCCGGCATGTCCCCGGCGTTGAAGGCGTCGTAATAGGCTTTCACCAGTTCGGCTGCGGTCATGGTCAAGGTCCTGTCGCAAATGGGTCGGTTCGGGGTTGCGCTGCATGATAGGGTCTTGTCCGCCCCCGCTCTTAGCCAGGGGCGTCATCGAGGCTGGCAAAACGACGACCATGGACATCCGACGCTACCAGGGCGCGGCCATCGCGCCTTTCATCGACGACCTCGCACGGCTGCGCCTGACGGTGTTCCGCGAGTACCCCTATCTCTACGACGGCACCCTGGACTACGAGGCGCGCTACCTGGCCACCTACGCCGAGTCGGCCGAGAGCCTGTTCGTGCTGATGTTCGACCAGGGTCGGGTGGTCGGGGCCTCCACCGGGTTGCCCCTGGCGGACGAGACCGACGCCTTCCAGCGGCCCTTCCTTGACCAGGGCTGGGACCCGGCGCGGATCTTCTACTTCGGGGAGTCGGTGCTGTTGCCGGCGTACCGGGGCGGCGGCCTGGGCGTGCGCTTCTTCGCCGAGCGCGAGGCCTATGCCCGTGCGCTGGGGCGTTTCCAGTGGTGCGCCTTCTGCGCCGTGGAGCGCCCGGACGACCACCCGCGCCGCCCGCCCGGCTACCAGCCGCTGCACGGGTTCTGGGCCCGTCGCGGTTACCGCCACCACCCCGCCTTGCGCACCGAGTACCACTGGCGCGACCTGGACGAGCGCGAGGAAAGCGCCAAGCCCATGTCGTTCTGGCTGAAGGAGCTGACCCCGTGAAGATCGCCGCCTGCCAATACCACATCGACCTCTTCGACACCTGGGACGCCTACGCCGAGCACCTCACCACCCTGTGCGAGGCCGCTGCCGGCGAGGGCGCGGAGCTGTTGCTGCTGCCGGAGTACGCCGGCCTGGTACTGAGCGGGCAACTGCCGCCGGCCCAGCGCGGCGACCTGCAGGCCTCCATCGACGGCATCCAGCCGCTGCTGCCTGCCTGGCGGGCGCTGTGCGCGGACCTGGCGCGGCGCCTCGGCGTCTACCTGCAGCCCGGTTCGGTGGCGGTGCGCGATGCCGACGGCCAGTACCGCAACCGCGCCTGGTTCTACGGCCCGGACGGCGAGCTGGGCCACCAGGACAAGCTGATGATGACCCGCTTCGAGCGCGAGCACTGGCACATCGCGGCGGGGCAGGGGCTGCGGGTGTTCGACACGGCGTTCGGGCGCCTGGGCATCCTCATCTGCTACGACAACGAGTTCCCCCTGCTGGCGCGGACCCTGGCCGAGGGCGGCGCCGACCTGATCCTCGCCCCCAGCTGCACCGACACCGAGGCCGGCTACCACCGCGTGCGCATCGGCGCCCAGGCCCGCGCCCTGGAAAGCCAGATCGCCGTGCTGCAGTCGCCCACCGTGGGGCTGGCGCCCTGGTCCCCGGCGCTGGACGAGAACATCGGCCGCGCCGGCCTCTATGTGCCGCCGGACTACGGCATGCCGAGCAACGGCGTGATCGCCGAGAGCCCCGAGCTGTGCCCGGACGGCAGTCGCTGGCTGCTGGCCGAGCTGGACCTGGAGGAGGTGCGCCGGGTGCGGCGGGAGGGGCAGGTGTTCACCCGGCGGGACTGGCCGGAGCAGTTCGAGCGCGTGAGGAGCTAACGCCCGCTCTCGTCCGCCAGCGACGGGCATCCGCCCAGGGCCTGCAGTTCGTCCAGGGGGACGCCTCCGAGGGCGAAGGCTTCGCAGTCGGGCGGCAAGCTGGGCAGGTTGCCGGGGGCCTCGCTGGCCATGGAGGCGACGGCGCTGTCGCCCGCGCCCGGTGCGCGGCCCAGGATCACCAGTTCGCCGAGCTCACGGCCGCGCCGCAGCAGCAGGCGGTCGCGCTGGATCGCCAGCACCTCGACGCCGCCGGGCAGGCGGTCGCCGGTCCGGACGCTGAAGGGCGGCCCGTCTTCAAGGCTGAGGGTGGCGCTGCCCTGGCCATCCCCCCGACTGAACACCCCGTGCAGGCGCCATGCGCTGAGGCCGGGCAGTGCCCCCAGCGGCTGCAGGTGCAGCCGGGGTGGGGCCAGCAGCGCGGTGGGCAGCTCCACTGCGGCAAGCGGCAGGGGCAGCAGTGCCAGCAGCAGCGCCGGGCCCCATGGGGCCCGGCGCCGGTGGGCCTCAGGGGGCCACGGCTTGGGCGCGTTGCTCGGCATAGGCGGTGAAGGCGGCGATGTTGCGGCTTTGCAGCAGCGGCAGCAGGCCGTTGTCGCTGAGGGTGGGGCCGTACCATTTCTGGTTGGCGCCGCCGGTGCAGCCGTAGAGGATCAGCTTGCCGCGTCCGTTGGTGAGGTAGCCACCGGAGAGGTCCAGGCAGCGGCTGCCGGCCTTCAGCTGTGGCAGTGCGGAGAAGTCCCAGGACTGGGCGTCCTGCTGGCTGTCGCAGGCGCTCAGGCCCACGTCGTTGCTGGCGGTAAGACATTGGGTGGGCTGGGCGACGCTGCGGATGCGACCGCTGGCGTCCACCCGCCACTGTTCCTCCGCCGAGCCGGTGCACTGGGCCTTGGCCAGCACGTAGGGCTGCCAGGCGCCGTCCACCTGTTCCACCCGCACGCAGTTGCCGTTGCCTAGGGTGAAGCCCTGGCGCGGTGGCAGCAGGGTGCGGCTGTCGAACTGCAGGGTGGTCAGCAGGGCATCCAGGGCCTGGCCGGCGTCGGCGCTGCCGGCCAGCTGGGCGCCGTAGGCGTCGAGCCAGCGATTCAGGCGCAGGGCGCGGGCCTGTTGGTCCAGCAGGCGTTGGCGGACCTGCTGGGCCGTGGCCGAGAGGCCGTCGGGCTGGTCGCTGTAGCTGTCGAAGAGCACCCGTGCGTTGCCCTTGAGCGTGGGCACGAGCTGGCCGGCGAGGGCCGTGAGGGCGGCGTCGAGCTGGGGCAGTTCTTCCTGGCGCAGGGCCTGGAAGCCGGCTTCGCGACCGACGATCACCGGCGGCGGCAGGGCGGGCAGGCCCTGGGGAATGACCACGCTGGCCAGCTCGGTGGTGGCGGCGCCGGCCGTGTCGCGGCATTGCAGGGCCGCGGCGACGGGCTGTTCGGCCTGGGCCAGGTTGACGTGCAGCTTGTTGGCGTTGCTGCCCAGGCGCGTGGGGGCGACGGCGATGCGCTGGGTCCTGTCGTTGGCGAAGCTGACCTCCAGCCAGCATTGCCGGCTGGTGGCTGCGGCGTCGGGCGGCGGCAGGTCGTAGACCTGGCCCCAGTTGCCACGCAGGGCCGGGTAGAGCACGGCGGCGCCGGTCTCCGGGTCGTAGCCGCCGAGCAGGGTGATGACCGGGACGCCGAACAGGCGCGGCTTGCGGTAGGTGCCGTCGGCGCTGTTGTACCAGACGGTGCGGGAGGTCGGCGTCTTCGGCTGGAACACCTCCATCTTGCGGCTGGTGGCGTCCCACTTGCGGTAACCGGTGGGGGAGTCGGGCGCCCAGACGGCGCGGTTCAGCGCCGGCTGGATCTTCTGCCGCGTGCTGTAGCCGGTGTAGTGGGTGTAGCGCGACAGGCCGCTGGCGAAGTTACCGCCGGCCATGGCGTCGGTGGCGAAGCTGTAGGCATCGGCGTAGATCGGCATGCCGTTGAGGCCGCCGGTCTTGGCGCGGGTCCAGTGCAGGTTGGCGCGCATGCGCTTGCGGTAGGCGATGTAGCCCCAGCCGCTGTCGTGGTGGTGACCCGACCAGAAGTAGTTGTCGCCACTCTGCCCCGGGTAGTGGCCCAGGCCGTAGTGGTGGCCGATCTCGTGGCTGAATTCGTTCCCCACCGAGTCGATCAGGGTGAGGATGCCGTTGCCGCCGCTGAGGCCGTGGTTGACGGTGCCGTTGCTGTACAGGCCGCGGGCGTGGTGGATGACCGCCGAGTTGGTCAGCTGCGGCTGCTCCTGGCTGGCCATGCCGGCGCTGGTGATGCCCCAGTTGGCCAGGTTGATGCCGGTGCTGAAGGTGGACTTGGCGGTGTTCTCGCGCATGTCGCCGCTGTACACGTCGCCGGTGGTGGCGCTGACCTGGCCCTGGTCGGCGTCGTAGATCGTGCCGTTGGCCACCATCACCTTGCGCAGTAGCACGTCCTCGTACCGGCTGGCCACCATGCGGGCGATGGGCACGGTCTGGAAGTAGTCGGTGGCGGCCTGGGCCGGCTGGGTGTTGAACCAGTGCTGGCCGCCCGGGACCTCGGGGGTGAGCATGCCGATGCGGATGGCCTGGACCAGCAGTTCGGCAGGCGGGGCGAAGTCGAAGGCCTCGGCGCCGCGCTGGCCGCTGCGGCCCTGGTCGTCGCTGAGCTGCAGGCTCATGCCGGGCACCACCCAGTCCCAGGGCAGCACGGCGGACCAGGCGCGGCGCGAATACACCACGTCGGGGCGGGCGTCGCTGCCGGTGCGGTCGGCACGGTAGAGCTCGTCGGGGTGGCGCAGCGTCAGGTCGCCCTTGAGGGCGCCGTCCAACAGCACCTGCACGCGCAGGGACCTGGGCAGGGGCTGGTCCGGGTCGGGGGTTACCAGCAGCAGGGCTTCGCGCTCGCTGGTCAGGCGCGGCATGTTCTTCGCTTCGTTGCCTTGCGGGTCCACCGAGTGGCTCTGCACGAACTGCAGCATGGCCGCGAGGGTGCCGGTGAGGTCGTTGCGCACCGGGCGCGGCTGGCCGTCGGCGGTCTGGTCGTAGAAACCGAGGGCTCCGACCTCATCTACCACGGCGGCACTGGGCTCGGGGAAGCGGTTCTCCGGTTGGGTGACCGGCGGCTCGGTGGGCGGCGTGACCGGGGGCGTGACCGGTGGCTGCGGGGTCTCGGGCGTTTCCGGATCGGGGCGGGTGCCACCACCGGCGGGCGGCTGGGATGGCGTCTCCGGGGTGCTGGTGGCCGGTGGGGCGGGGTTGCTGGAGCCTCCGCCACCCCCGCCGCCGCCCAGGTCCAGGCAACCGGCCAGGCTGAGCAGTCCGTAGATCAGTACGAGCTTGCGAAACATGTCCCCTCGCTTTCAGTTCGGCTTTGTTGTGATTGTTGTGAGCCGGGGCGAGCGCTAGAGCGCCATGACCCGTCCCCGATGGCTGGGCAGTGTGGCCGGCAGGTCGCGCAGGGCGCGCTCGGCCAGGTCGGCCTGGGAGTACTCGCCGTAGAACATGCGGTACCAGTCCTGGCCGTTGCGCTGCGAATGCTGGATGCGCAGGGGCGCGCCGGGGTGGCGGGCCATCAGTGCGCGCATGTACTGCTCGCTGCTGCCTTCGATCAGGTTGATGCTGTAGCGCCGCGGGGCGGCCGGGGCTGGCGCCGGAGCGGCGGCAGGCTGTGCCGGAGCCGCGGGCGCCGGGGGTTGTGTCGCTGGCGTGGTGGCTGCCACGGGTTGGGCGCTGCGCTGCAGGGGCGTTTCAGCCGGGGCGGCGTAGGGTTGGGCCGGGGCCGGGGCCGGCTTGGGCGCAGGTGCCGGTGTTGGTGCCGGTGCCGGTGCCGTCGCGACCGGGGCGGCCGAGCGGGTGGACTTGAACAGCTGCGCCGGCTCCTGGGGCAGGCTGCGCTGGGCGTTTGGCCCGGCGGCCTGCTGCCGCAGGTCGAGGTACTTCTCCTGGCTGAGGTCGGCCAGGCGGTTGCCGTCGCGGACCACGCTGGGCCGCAGGAAGACCATCAGGTTGCGCTTGACGTTGACGTCCTTGCTGGAGCGGAACAGGCCGCCCACCAGGGGCATGTCGCCCAGCAGCGGTACCTTGCTCTCGCTGCGGGTGACGTCGTCCTGGATCAGGCCGCCGAGCACGATCACCTGGCCGTTGTCGGCCAGTACGGTGCTCTTGATCATGCGTTTGTTGGTGACCAGGTCCACCGCGCGGGAGGCGGCGCCGGTGCTGGGGGCGATGGAGGAGATCTCCTGCTCGATCACCAGGCGCAGGGTGCCGCCTTCGTTGATGTGCGGGGTGACCTTGAGGGTGACGCCGACATCCTTGCGCTCGATGGTGGTGAAGGGGTTGTTGGCCCCGGCGGCGTCGGTGGTGTAGGAGCCGGTCTGGAAGGGCACGTTCTGCCCCACGAGGATCTCGGCCTTCTGGTTGTCCAGGGTCAGCAGGCTGGGGGTGGAAAGCAGGTTGCTGTTGCCGTTGGCGGAGAGGGCGGTGATCAGCGCACCGAAGTTCTTGTTGCCGATGCCGACGATGGCGCCGTCGGGCAGGCTGACCGGGGTCTTGGCGTCGATGGCGCCGAGCAGGGTGCCCACCGAGAGCCCGGTGTTGCTGAAGTTGCTGCCGCCGATGGGGCCGCTGTCGGAGCGCCCGTCGATGGCCCACTGCACGCCGAGGGCTTCGCTGACGTCGCCGGACATCTCGACGATGGCGGCCTCCACCAGCACCTGGGCGCGGGGTACGTCGAGCTGGTGCACCAGGTCTTCCAGCTGCGCCACCATGTCCGGCTCGGCCATCAGGATGAGGGCGTTGATCCCCTCGTCGGCGCGGATCAGCACCGGGGCCTGGGTGGTGGTGGGCGAGGCGGTGCCGCGCAGTTGCTCGGAGAGGTCGCTGAGGGTCTTGGCCAGGTCCTTGGCGTCGCCATGGCGCAGGCGCACGACCCGGGTGTTGGCCGAGCGCACAGGCTGGGTGTCCAACTGGCGGGCCATCTTCAGCAGGCGCTCGCGGGCCTCGGGCGGGCCGAGCAGCAGCAGGCGGTTGGTGCGTGGGTCGGCGATCACCTGGGCGTTGCCGTTGCCGGCCGGCTGCCCGCGCCGCAGGCTCTCCTGCAGCATCGCGGCGACGTCGCGGGCCCAGGCGTGCTTGAGGTCGTAGAACACGCTGTCGTTGGCTCCGGCGCTGTCCACCTGGGCGATCAGGGCGATCAGCCGTTCGATGTTGGCGCGCTTGTCACTGACGATCAGCGAGTTGCTGGAGGGGATGGCCGCCAGGTGACCGTTCTGCGGCACCAGCGGGCGGATCAGCGGGAGCAGTTCGTTGACCGGTGTCTGCTGCACCTGCAGCAGGCGCGTCTCGAGGGTTTCCGGGCCGCTGCCGACGGGGCTGTTGGCCACGCTGCGGCCCTCCACATCGGGCACGATGCGCGCCTGGTTGCCCTGGGTGACCACGCTGTAGCCGTGGGTGCTCATCACCGAGAGGAACAGCTGGTAGACCTCGCTGAGGGTCAGCGGCGATTCGGAGATGACGGTGACCTGGCCCTTGACCCGGGGATCGAGCACCAGGGTCTGGCCACTGATGCTGGCGACCTGCTCGGTGAAGTCGCGGATGTCGGCGTCGCGCATGTTGATGGTCCAGCGCTCCTCGCCGTCCTGGCTGGCCGGCTCTGCCCACAGCAGCGGGCACAGCAACATGCAGGCCCAGGCGAGGCGGGCCAGGCAACGGGGCAGGCACAGGCTCATCGGCGGGGCTCCCGGATGCTCGGGCAATCGGCTACGGGCAGCCGCGTGCCGGCCGGAAGGCGCAGGGAGAGGGCAAAGGTCCAGGGCATAGAGAAAGCTCGACAGACTGCTGCGCATCCATGCGACGTGTTGGTTTCCTATGGCGACCTGCCTGGGGGAGACCCGACAAGCGGGCGAGAGAATAAGGAAAGCGGCACGTCCGTTCGACTGGTCGGAGTACAACTGTGCATGGGCTCACACTCCTGAAATTGACCGGTTGGTCATATCAGGATGTGGGTCCCGTTTTGGGGATTTGGTGGGCAGTAGGTTGGCGTCTGGAATCCGCTTGGCGCTGAACTGATCAGCAGCGCGTTACCGGAAGAGCGCCAAGAAAAAGCCCGGCGCGAGGCCGGGCTTTTCAATTGCGGTGTGGCTTACTTCACTTCCACCGCGAGGCTTTCGGCGATCTTCTTGTTCCAGATCGCCGGGCCGGTGATGTGCACCGACTCGCCGTTGGTGTCGACGGCGACGGTGACCGGCATGTCCTTCACGTCGAATTCGTAGATGGCTTCCATCCCGAGTTCGGCGAAGGCCAGGACCTTGGACTTCTTGATCGCCTGGGCCACCAGGTAGGCAGCGCCGCCGACGGCCATCAGGTACACGGCCTTGTTGTCCTTGATCGCTTCGATGGCGATGGGGCCACGCTCGGACTTGCCGATCATGCCCAGCAGGCCGGTGCTTTCCAGGATCTGGCGGGTGAACTTGTCCATGCGGGTGGCGGTGGTGGGGCCTGCCGGGCCGACCACTTCGTCACCGACCGGATCGACCGGGCCGACGTAGTAGATGAAGCGGCCCTTGAGGTCCACCGGCAGCTCTTCGCCCTTGTTGAGCATGTCGACCATGCGCTTGTGGGCGGCGTCGCGGCCGGTGAGCATCTTGCCGTTGAGCAGCAGGGTCTCGCCCGGCTCCCAGCTCTGCACGTCCTCGGGGGTGATGCTGTCGAGGTCGACGCGGCGGGCGCTCGGGCCGGCTTCCCAGACGATTTCCGGGTAGGCGTCCAGCGGCGGGGCCTCCAGGGCGGCCGGGCCGGAACCGTCGAGCACGAAGTGGGCGTGACGGGTGGCGGCGCAGTTGGGGATCATGCACACCGGCAGCGAGGCAGCGTGGGTCGGGTAGTCCATGATCTTCACGTCGAGGACGGTGGTCAGGCCACCCAGGCCCTGGGCGCCGATGCCCAGCTGGTTGACCTTCTCGAACAGTTCGAGGCGCATTTCCTCGATCTTGTTCTGCGGGCCACGGGCCTTCAGTTCGTGGATGTCGATCGGGTCCATCAGGACTTCCTTCGCCATCACCGCGGCCTTCTCGGCGGTGCCGCCGATGCCGATGCCGAGCATGCCCGGCGGGCACCAGCCAGCACCCATGGTCGGGACGGTCTTGAGCACCCAGTCGACGATGGAGTCGGACGGGTTGAGCATGGCCATCTTCGACTTGTTCTCGGAGCCACCGCCCTTGGCGGCCACGTCCACTTCCACGGTGTTGCCGGGGACGATGGAGTAGTGGATCACCGCCGGGGTGTTGTCCTTGGTGTTCTTACGGGCACCCGCCGGGTCGGCCAGGATGGAGGCGCGCAGGACGTTCTCCGGCAGGTTGTAGGCGCGGCGCACGCCCTCGTTGATCATGTCGTCGACGCTCATGGTGGCGCCGTCCCAGCGCACGTCCATGCCCACGCGGACGAACACGGTGACGATGCCGGTGTCCTGGCAGATGGGGCGGTGGCCGGTGGCGCACATGCGCGAGTTGATCAGGATCTGCGCCATGGAGTCGCGCGCGGCGGGCGACTCTTCGCGCAGGTAGGCCTCGTGCATGGCCTGGATGAAATCGACGGGGTGGTAATAGGAGATGAACTGCAGGGCGTCGGCGACGCTCTGAATCAGGTCGTCCTGCTTGATCACGGTCATGGGTGCGCTCCTCTTCAATTCGGGAACATCAGGAAGCGCCGGACCACGACCCGGCGCGCATTGGATTGGGGGTGAAAATGGCGCGGAAGTATACCGCGTGCTCAAGGCCGGGCACACCCGCCAAGAGTCGACCCCGGGCGCTCGGCGAACCGCTTGCGTCCCCTAGGTTTTTCGTTTTCACGCGCGTAGAGTGGCGGCATCGTGCCAGCACGGGACGGAGCCCATGAGCACATCCAGTCGAGGGTCCACCCAACGGGGCCTGCAAAGCCTGCTGCTGAAGCGCTTCGGCATGGCAGTGGCAACCTATGCGCTCGTGCTGCTGCTGTTCTGGCTGGCGGTGCTGGGTGGTTTCTACCAGCGCTCGCCCTGGGTGGCGCTGGGCTTCACCGGACTCATCGTCATTTCCCAACTCGTGTTCTTCGCGCTCCTGCGCAGCGGCCGCAACCTGCGTTTCCCCGACCCCAGCCTGACCGAGGCGCAGATCCTCGTGGCCATGACCTGGCACACCCTGCTGATGGCCGACCTGGGCGCGGCCCGGGGCGCACTGCTGGTGGTGTATGTGCTGATCCTGCTGTTCGGCGTGTTCCAGCTGCCGCCACGGGTATTCCTGCGCTGTGCGGGCTTCGGGCTGACGGCCTTCGCCGGCCTGAACCTGCTGGAGGCGTACCAGATGCGCCTGCAGTCGCCGGCCTTGGCGCTGCTGCAGGTGTGTGCGCTGTTCGTGCTGCTGGTGTGGCTGGGGCTGTTCGCCAGCTATGTCCAGGCGATGCGCCAGCGCATGCGGCAGCGGCGCTTCGCCCTGCAGGCCCACCAGGACACGCTGCGCGGGATGATGCGCCAACTGGAAGACCTGGTGGCCACCGACGAACTCACCGGGCTGTTCAACCGCCGGCACTTCCTGCGCATGGCAGCGCGGGAGATGAAGGGCGTGCCGCCGGGCCGCTTCCATGGCCTGGCGCTGATCGACCTTGACCACTTCAAGCGCATCAATGACCAGCATGGCCACGCGGCCGGCGACCGGGTGCTGCAGACCTTCGCGGCCGTGGCGCGGGCCTGCCTGCGCGATGGCGATCTCCTGGCCCGCTACGGTGGCGAGGAGTTCGTGCTGCTGTTGCCCGACTGCGATGCCGACCGCCTGACCAGCTGCTGCGAGCGGCTGCGGGAGGCTTTCGCCAGCGCCGAGCCGGTGGGGGTGCAGGTGGGGGCGCTGAGCCTGTCTGCCGGCATGACCCTGATCGGTTGCAACGATGACCTGGACGACGCCCTGCAGCGGGCCGACCAGGCGCTCTACCGGGCCAAGCGCAATGGCCGCAACCGCTGCGATGCGGCATGGGAGATCCAGGGTGCCTGAACTCGAAGCCGCCGGGCGCCGCTGGAGCGTGGCGCCCGCCAGCAACCTGCTGGATGCCCTGAATGCCGGTGGCTGCCGCGTGCCGTTCAGTTGCCGTGCCGGCAGCTGCCATGCCTGCCTGGTGCGGGTGACCGCCGGCGAGCCGGCCGATGCGCGCCCCGATGCGCTGGATGCCGAGCGTCGTGAACAGGGATGGCGCCTGGCCTGCCAGTGCCTGGTGGTGCAGGACCTGGCGGTGGAGCTGTTCGACCCCCAGCGCGACGGCACCCTGGCCCGGGTCGCGGCCTGTGACTGGCTGGGGGGCGAGGTGCTGCGCCTGCGCCTGGAACCACAGCGACCGCTGCGCTACAGCGCCGGCCAGCACCTGCTGCTGTGGACGGGGGAGGGCGTGGCCCGGCCCTACTCGCTGGCCAGCCTGCCGGGGGAGGCGCCCTGGCTGGAGTTCCACATCGATTGCCGTGCGCCGGGCGCCTTCTGCGATGCCGCCCGGGCGCTGGTGCCCGGGGATGCGCTGCGCCTGGGCGAACTGCGCGGCGGTGCGCTGCACTATGACCCGGCCTGGGACGCCCGGCCGCTGCTGATGCTGGCTGCCGGCACGGGGTTGGCACCGATCTGGGGTGTGCTGCGGGAGGCGCTGCGCCAGCATCATGCCGGCCCCATCCGGCTCATTCACGTGGCCCATGACGAGGCTGGCCACTACCTGGCGGAGCCCTTGCGTGCGCTGGCGGCCGAGCATGCCAACGTCACGGTCGAGCTGGTGACGGTGGCGCAGCTACAGGCTGTTTTGGCCGAAATCCGGCTTGTGAGCCGGCAAACCGTCGCCCTACTCTGCGGGCGGCCGGAGCGGGTCGAGGCCTTCGCCCGCCGGCTCTATCTCGCGGGCCTGCCCCGCAACCAACTGCTGGCCGACGAATTCCTGAGCCGCTCCGTCTGAGGCGGCCACCGCCGAGGACCCACCATGAGCGAACACATCCACCTGGAACGCGAGCAGGGCCTGCTGACCCTGCGCATGGACCGCGAGGACAAGAAGAACGCCCTGACCCGCGCCATGTATGGCGCCCTGGCCGATGCGCTGGACGCGGCCGACGAGGACCGCAGCGTGCGTGCGGTGCTGATCACCGGCAGCGAGACCTGCTTCACCAGCGGCAACGACGTGGCCGACTTCATCCAGGCGCCGCCGTCCGGGCTGGACAGCGAAGTGTTCCGCTTCATGAAGGCACTGTTCGACTTCAGCAAGCCGGTGGTGGCCGCCGTGAGTGGCCCGGCCGTGGGCATCGGCACCACGCTGCTGCTGCATTGCGACCTGGTCTACGTGGCGCGCGACGCCAAGCTGAAGATGCCCTTCGTCAACCTGGGGCTGTGCCCGGAGTACGGCTCCAGCCTGATCCTGCCGCGCCTACTCGGTCACGCCCGTGCGGCGGAGCTGCTGCTGCTGGGCGAGTCTTTCACCGGTGAGCAGGCGGCTGCCTGGGGCATTGCCAACGAGGCCCTGGCGGACGGCGCCGCAACCCTGGCCCGTGCCCGCGAGATGGCCCAGCGCTTCGAGCAACTGGCGCCCTCGGCGGTGGCGGTGAGCAAGCGCCTGATGCGCGAACCCGGCCGTGAGGAACTGCGCCGGGTGATCATGGAGGAGGGCGAGCTGTTCGGTCAGCGCCTGCGTACGCCCGAGGCCATCGAGGCGCTGTCGGCGTTCATGCAGCGGCGAAAACCCGATTTTTCCAAGTTCGCCTGAGTGGTCCAGCAGGGCGGGCTTCAGCCCACCCCTCCCGTTTCGGCACATGAAAAAAGGCCGCTCGATGAGCGGCCTTTTCACGTGCTGCAGATGCCTTACACCAGCGGGTCGCCGACGTGGAGGATCTTCATGGTGTTGGTGCCGCCGACGGTGTGGTAGCTGTCGCCCTTGGTCAGGATGACCCAGTCGCCCTGCTGCACGACGCCGCGCTTGAGCAGTTCGTCCACGGCAGCCTGGCTGACCTTGTCCGCCGGCAGTGCGGCCGGGTCGAAGGGGATGGTGGAGACGCCACGGAACAGCGCCACGCGCGCCTGGGTGGCGCGGTGGGGGGAGAAGGCGAAGATCGGCACCGAGGAACGGATGCGCGACATGATCAGCGGGCTGTAGCCGCTTTCGGTCAGGCAGATGATGGCCTTCACGCCCGGGAAGTGGTTGGCGGTGTACATGGTCGCCAGGGCCACGCTCTCGTCACAGCGGCTGAAGGTGTGGCCCAGGCGGTGGCTGGATTTCTGGCTGGTGGGGTGCTTTTCGGCACCGACGCAGACGCGCGCCATGGCCTTGACCGCTTCCACCGGGTATTCGCCAGCGGCGCTCTCGGCGGAGAGCATCACGGCGTCCGTGTAGTCGAGCACGGCGTTGGCTACGTCGGAGACTTCCGCGCGGGTCGGCATGGGGCTGTGGATCATCGACTCCATCATCTGGGTCGCGGTGATCACGGCTTTGTTGTAGCGGCGGGCGTGCAGGATGATCTTCTTCTGGATGCCCACCAGCTCGGCGTCGCCGATTTCCACGCCGAGGTCGCCACGGGCCACCATCACGGCGTCGCTGGCGCGGATCAGGCCGTCGAGGGCCTCGTCATCGGCCACGGCTTCGGCGCGTTCGATCTTGGCCACCAGCCAGGCGCTGCCACCGGCTTCGTCGCGCAGGCGGCGGGCCAGTTCCATGTCGGCGGCGTCACGGGGGAAGGAGACGGCCAGGTAGTCCAGCTCCATTTCGGCGGCGAGCTTGATGTCGGCCTTGTCCTTGGCGGTCAGGGCCGGGGCGGTGAGGCCGCCGCCGCGACGGTTGATGCCCTTGTGGTCGGACAGCGGGCCGCCGATCAGCACGGTGCAGTGCAGTTCGTCGGCGGTGGTGGCGTCGACGCGCATGACCACGCGGCCGTCGTCCAGCAGCAGTTCGTCGCCGACGCCGCAGTCCTTGATCAGGTCCGGGTAGTCGATGCCGACCACGTCCTGGCTACCGGCGTCACGCGGGTGGGTGACGGAGAAGCGGAACTTGTCGCCTTCGGCCAGTTCGATGCGCTTGTTGGCGAACTTGGCGATGCGGATCTTCGTGCCTTGCAGGTCGCCGAGCAGGGCGACGAAGCGGCCGTGCTTGGCCGCCAGCTCGCGCACCAGGCGGGCGCGTGCCTTGTGTTCTTCGGGGGTGCCGTGGGAGAAGTTCAGGCGGGCGACGTCGATCCCAGCGATGATCAGTTGCTCCAGCACCTCGGGTGAGTTGCTGGCCGGGCCGAGGGTGGCGACTATCTTGGTACGGCGGAAGGACATGCGAAGGCTCCAGTTTCAAAGCAGAGCCCGAGGCTACACCGCCCTTCGGCTGTAGTCTCGTTCCATTTCTACTACCCGCGCGGCGGGTGCACGGCGTCACTTCACGCCGGGGTTCAGCGCCATGTCCAGGTGCCGGGCGGCAGGCTCGGCCTGCTCGGCGTCGGGGAACTCGGCCAGCAGGCGGCGCAGGTAGCCCACGGCCTTCTGGCGGTCGGCATGGGGATTGGCCGGCGCCAGGTTCATCAGGGCCATCTGGTACAGGGCGCGGGCCTTTATATCCGGCTGCACGTGGTCGTCGATCAGGGCCAGGGCGTAAAGCTGCTCGGCTTCGCCGACCCGGTCTTTGAGTACAGCGCGGCGGGACAGCAGCGTCATGTCGGGGTCCAGGTCGCGCTGGTAGAGGTCGAGGTTCTGGCTGGGCTTCCAGTCCGCCAGCAGCTCGCGGGCGGTCTTCTGCACGGGCGCTTCGGCGCGTTTCTGGATCATCAGGATGCGCGCCTGGGCATGCTCGGCGGCGTGGGTGCCGGGGAACTCGTTGGTGACCTGGTAGAACAGGTTGAGGGCCCGGGTGTCGTCGCGCTGGTCGTTGTAGCGGCTCATGTAGATGAGGCCGATCTGGTAGAGGGCGATGGCGCGGACTTCGGGGGTGAACTGCCGGTCGCGGTAGCCGGTCATGTACAGCGCTTCGGCTTTGGCGCTGGTGCCGTCGCGGATGGCCATGGCGCTGTAGGTGAGCAGGTCGCCTTCTTCCTCCACGGCCGCTGCCATGCGGGCGTTCTTCAGGGCCTTCTGCTCCACCACTTCGTTGGTGGTGATCTGGGCGATGAACAACGGGGTGGTGGGGGCGCAGGCGGACAAGGCGAGCAGGCAACTGGCGAGCAGGGCAGGGCGGAGGTGGCGCATGGGGGCTCCAGGTGGGCTCTCGGGCCGGACGGCGGGAGTCTAGCAGCGCCGCCGGGGGCGTCGTTGCGGAGCCGTGCAAGTCCCATCGGAGGTTGTGCCCGGCCGCTGGAAGGCGTTGCAGAAATCCCCGGGAGCGCCGATATACTCGCCAACGGAGGAGACACCCCAATGCGCACGTTCATCATCCTGGCCCTGCTGGTCGGCCTTGCCGGCTGCACCCGCTGGTCCCTCGACCGTCACCTGAACAACGCCTACCAGGCCTATGACGAAGGCAACTGCGAGGAGGCGATGCTCGAGCTGTCCATGGCCGAGCGCAGCAGCCGCTCGCGCAGCTACATGCAGCCGGAGATTTCCCTGCTGCGTGGCCAGTGCCTGGAGCGCCAGAGCCTGTTCGTGGATGCGGCGCAGACCTACCATTTCATCATCAACCGCTACCCCAGCAGTGAATACGCCTTCCGCGCCAAGGCTCGTCTTGAGACCCTGGAGCGCATCGGCCAGCTGGGCAGCGCGGCCAAACCGAACGCGGCGCCCCTCTGACGGTGGGCGTGGCGGGACAGGGAGAATCCATGCGTCACCTGCTTTTCTGCCTGCTGGCCTGCTCCAGCCTGGCGTCGGCCGAGATCTACCGCTGGACGGATGCCAACGGCCGGGTGCACTTTAGCGAGCAGCCACAGGAGGGCGCGCAGCAGGTCGAGGTCCGCCCGCCGGCCCTGGATGACGACGCGCCGACCCGGGAGCGTCTGCAGCGCACTGAACAATTCTTCGATGCGCGTCGCCAGGAGAAGGAGGAGGCCCGCCGCAAGGAGGCCCAGGCCCGCAACGAGCGGGCGAGCCAGTGCGTGCAGCTGCGTTCCCAACTGTCGCAGATCAAGCGCGAGGGCAAGTATTTCAGCGTCGATGCCAAGGGAGAACGGCAGTACTACAGCGCCGAGCAGGTGGACGCCGCTCGTCGCAAACTGACCGACGCAATCAAGGAGCGTTGCGGGCGGTAGTTGGTTTGGGTGCAGTAGTGAGGCCATACTGAACGGCCATCAATAGCGATTCGCCATCATGCGTAGCCAGCGCCATATCGAACGCCATCAACTGCCGTACTACCTGAAGGTGTTCAACCGCATCACCGACAAACCCATGGGTTATCTGGGCAATGTGTCCCTGGATGGCCTGATGCTCGTCAGCCAGCTGCCCATGCTGGTGGGGGCCCGTTTCGACATGCGCCTGAAGATCCCGGCGCATGACGGGCAGATCCGCTTCATCGATTTCTACGCCACGTGCCACTGGAGCCGGGAGGATGTGAACCCCGGCAACTACGACTCGGGCTTCTCGCTGGTGGCGCCGCCGCCGGAGTACGCGGAGCTGGTCGAGGCGTTGCGTTACTACTTCAGCTTCCGCCCGTTGGCCGCCTCCGCCTGATCGGGGCGGAGCGACTCAGAAGACGCCGGCCTTCTTCCAGGCCAGGTAGCGGCTGACCAGCTCGGGACCGAGCTCGGAAGGGCGGCAATCCAGAACCGGGACACCGTGGGCGGCCAGCCGCTCGTGCAGGCCGTTGCGGGCATTGAGGTAGCTCACCGTGCCGCAGTAGCCGAGGGCTTCCTCGTAGCGCTGCACGGGCGTGTGACGGAGCGTATCGAGCACTTCCTCGCGCAGGCTGGCCACCAGCACACGGTGTTGCCGGCCCAGGCGCTTTACCGCTGTCAGCAGTTCCTCGTCGTCCTCGTCACGCAGGTTGGTCACCAGCACCACCAGGGCGCGGCGGCGTTGCTTGGCCAGCAGCGCGTCGATGGCGGTGGCGAAGTCGGCGGGGCGCTGGCTGCTTTCCAGGTCGTACACCGCGTTGAGCAGCACCGAGAGCTGGGCCTGGCCCTTGACCGGTGCCAGGTAGCGATCCGCGCCGGTGCCGGCGAAGGTCGACAGCCCCACCGCGTCGCCCTGGCGCAGGGCCACGTAGCTGAGCAGCAGGCTGGCGTTGAGGGCGTGGTCGAAGTGCGAGAGGTCGCCGTCCTGGCTGCGCATGCGGCGGCCACAGTCGAGCATGAAGACGATCTGCTGGTCGCGCTCGTCCTGGTACTCCCGGGCGATCGGCGTGCGCTTGCGGGCGGTGGCCTTCCAGTCGATCTGCCGCAGGGTGTCGCCGTCGCGGAATTCCCGCAGCTGGTGGAACTCCAGCCCCAGGCCACGGCGTGGGCGCTGGCGCACGCCGAGCTGGCTGATCCAGTCGTCCACCGCCATCAGCTGGGCGCCGTAGAGGCGGGCGAAATCGGGGTAGACGCGGGTTTCGTCGCTCATCTCCAGGCGTCGGCGATGGCCCCAGAGCCCCAGCGGGCTGGGCAGCTCCACCTCGCAGCGGGGGAAGACGAAGCGGCCGCGGGCCAGCGGGCGGACGCGGTAGCCGAATTCGGTGGTGTTGCCGGGCTGCAGGCCGACCACCTGGGGCAGGTGCTCGAACTCCATGCCTTCGGGCACGTGGTCGAACACCTTCAGTGCCAGTTCGCGGGCGTAGGGGTGGTGCACAGTCATGCGCACTTCGCCCCAGCGGCCGAGGGACAGGTTGCCGTGCAGCTGGCGCTCCAGGCGCGGCGAGGGCAGTTGCCGGAGCCAGGTGGCGTCGAGCGCGGCGATGAAGCCCAGGGCGCCGAGCAGGCCCCACCAGATGAGGTGGAGCTGCGCCGGCGCACCGACCTTGAGGGCATCCAGGGTGCCGAGCACGATGCCGAGCGCCAGCAGGACGCCCAGCAGGGCCAGCAGGAGGCGCGATGGCTTCATAGGCGGGGTGCCGGCACCTGGTCGAGCAGTTGCTGGAGGACGTCGTCGACGGAGCGGCCTTCGATGTCCAGCTCGGGCGACAGGCGCACACGGTGGCGCAGCACGGCCAGGGCGCAGGCCTTGATGTCGTCGGGGAGCACGAAGTCGCCGCCGCGCAGCAGGGCGCGGGCACGGCCACCACGCACCAGGGCGATGGAGGCGCGCGGGCCGGCACCCATGGCCAGGCCCGGCCAGCTGCGGGTGGCGCGGGCCAGGCGCACGGCGTAGTCGAGCACCTGGTCGTCGATCGGCAGTTCGCTGGCGATGCGTTGCAGGGCCTGGACGTCCTTGGCCTGCAGCAGGGTGCGCAGGGGCGCTACCTCCAGCATGTCGGCACGGGCGGAGCGGGTGACCTGGCGCACCAGGGCAAGCTCTTCGCCGGCCTCGGGGTAGTCCATGCGCAGCTTGAGCATGAAGCGGTCCAGCTCGGCCTCGGGCAGGGGGTAGGTGCCTTCCTGCTCGATGGGGTTCTGGGTGGCCATCACCAGGAATGGCTGGGGCACGGCCAGGGCGCGGCCTTCCAGGGTGACCTGGCGTTCCTGCATCACTTCCAGCAGGGCGGCCTGGGTCTTGGCGGGGGCGCGGTTGATCTCGTCCGCCAGCAGCAGGTTGGTGAACACCGGGCCCTTGCGCAGCTTGAACTGCTCGCTCTGCATGTCGTAGACGGCGTGGCCGGTGACATCGCTGGGCATCAGGTCGGGGGTGAACTGGATGCGCGAGAACTCACCGCCGAAGCAGCGCGCCAGGGCACGTACCAGGAGGGTCTTGCCGAGGCCGGGCACGCCTTCCACCAGCACGTGGCCGCCGGCCAGCAGGGCGGTGAGCACGTCGTCGATGACCTGCAGCTGGCCGACCACGGCCTTCTGCAGTTCCTGGCGCAGGGCTTGGGCCAACTGGCTGGCGCGCTGGCGCTGGGAACTGGCGGCAGTGGCTTGCGTGGGCGCCGGCTGCGGGGCAGGCGCCGGTGCGGCAGCAGCCGGTGTGGGTTGGGCGGGCTGGGGCTTGGCGGTGGCGTCCGAGGTCACGTCGGCGAGGTCCAGGTTGAGGCCTTCGGCTTCGTCGGTGATCGGCTGATCGGGCTTCTGTTCGCTCATAGGGCATTCCTGAGGCTTTGCAGGTGGGCGACCTGGCGGGTGAATTCGGAGGCGCTGAGGCGCTGCTTGGGCAGCGGCCGCATGGCCTGGCTGATGGCGCTGGGGGGCAGGCGGCTGAGGCGGCTGAGCACCTGCCACTGCTCGGCCACGCCGAGGCGTTCGAAACCGGGGTGACGACGACGGGCGCGGCGCAGGATGTCGCCCTGCAGGTGGCGCAGCAGCACCTGGTTGCCGCTGCGGCGCAGGAGGAAGTCGGCGCTGGCGCGCAGGTGCTCTTCCAGTTGCCGGCGCGCGCGGTTCGCCGGGGCGATCTGCGGGCCCTGGCGCAGGCCGACGTGCCACAGGCCGAGCAGCACCAGCAGGGCGAGGGCGGCCAGGGCTTCGGGGAAGTGGCGGCCGAGCAGGCTGGCCAGGTCGTCGCGGTCGGCGTTGTAGAGCAGCGTGGCGTGGGTGTCCTGGGTCAGGTACCAGAGCAGCCAGGCGTTGTCGTGGCTGGCGATGTTGTCGTTCTGCCAGATCCAGCTGTCGGTGAGCACGGTGACCAGGCCGTTGCCGTAGTTCATCTGCAGCATGTGGGTGGCCTTGTCGCTGTTGGCCCAGGCGTGGGCGCGGTCCTCGCTGTCGTACAGGTGGAAGCGGGTGTCGAAGTCGATGTAGGCCGGTGCGTCTTCGTTCTCCAGATACAGCTTGGTCAGCTCGGGGTAGGGCTCCTTGCTGTTCTCGCCATCCGCTTCCGGCTGCTCGTCCGCGTTCTGTTCATCGGCGGGGGCTTCGGCCTGCTGGGTCTCTTCGTCGATGCCTGCGTCGGCGTCTTCGTTGCTGTCGGCCTCGCTGTCAGCGTCTTCGCTGTCCGTTGCCTGCTCCTCGTCCGCTGCGCTCTCGGGCGCATCCTCGTCGACGTCGTCGAGTTCCTCGGCGTCGAACTGCTGGATGCCGAGGCGGTTGAGCAGCAGGTCGTCGCTGGTGCCGGTTTCCTCGTCGTAGAGGGCTTCGGCCACGAACAGCAGGTGGCCGCCTTTGCTGGCCCATTCCAGTACGCGGTCGGCCTGGGAAGGCGTCATGTTCTCGCGGCTGGCGATCAGCAGCAGGGTGTTGCCGGGGGCGGGCAGGGTGTCCAGCACGCTGAGGTTGTCGGCCCGGCTGGCTTCGATGCCCTGGCGCTTGAGGTAGTACTGGGCGGCCAGGTAGTCGTCCTGGCGGGCCTCGGGGGCTGCGCCCAGTTCGAGGGTTTCCTCGTAGGGCTCCAGGCGGCCGAGCAGGTAGATGGCAATGAGCCCGATGATCAGGAACGCAAGGGCGCCAAGGATGAACTGGCCGCGACGGCTCATGCGCTGGCCCCCTGGGCGAACAGTCGGCGCCAGCCTTCACAGAGGCCGCGCTTGAGGGTTTCCGGCGGCATCTGGTGGCCGTAGGCGAGGTTCTGCCAGTGGCGGGTCAGTACCTGGGCGAAGCGCCCGAGGTCGTCACGTTCCAGGGCCTGGACCAGTTGCAGCACTTCGCCTTCGGTGTGGGAGCCCTTGAGGGGCAGGCGGAAGTCGTGCAGCAGCCGGCTGAGCAGGGCGCGGTAGAGCAGGCCGAGGGCTTCGCGGGGGTGGTCGCTCCAGAGGCGTTCGGCTTCGGCGGCGACATCGTCGGGCAGGCTTTCGGGTGCCACTTCCAGGCCGAACAGCTGGGTGGGGGTGTCGCGGTGGATGCGGGCGGGCAGGCCGATCCGGTCGACGAAGGTGGAGAGCCATTCGCGGTAGCGCCAGACCAGCAGCAACACCAGGCTGATGACCAGGGTCCAGAGCAGGACCTCGATGACCTTGGCGAGGAAACCGAGGGATTTCCAGAAGTCCCCCAGGGCCATGAGGCCACGGATGAAGCGTTCGAAGGCGTCCTTGTCCTCCTGGCTCAGCTCTTCCTTCTTCTTCTCCGGCTTCTCGTCCTCGTGCAGGCGCCAGCGGGTCACCGTCTCGCGGTTGGTGAAGGGCGGGGCGTCGAGAATGGCCTTGATGTTGTCCCGGGAGGCGGTGCTGGTGAGGGGCTGGTTGAGCAGGCGGTCGGCGTCGGGCCCCATCGGGTCGACCTTCTCTTCCGGTTTGGCGGCCTTGTCGCCGGCAGTGGCCGTGTCGGGCACCGGCTCGGCCGTGGCCTCCTCTGCGACGGCGGGGGCGGAAGGCAGGGTGAAGGCCAGGCCGACGCTCAGGCCCAGCAGCAGGGCGTAGGCGACTCCGGTGAGGCGCTGGCGCAGGCGGCGGAACACCAGCTCGATGTCCCAGGCTTCCAGCTGGGTGCGGCGGTTCAGGTAGAGGGTGAAGCCGCAGGCGACGTAGACCGGCTCCCAGATGATCAGCACGAAGGCGTAGAACAGGTTGGACAGGTGCTCGATCCAGACCCAGTCACCTTCCTGGGCTTGCAGTAGCTTCTGCCAGTCCATGTCGATGATCAGCTGCTGGGGCAGCATCAGGTAGAGGAGGGTGATGAAGCCGGTGAACAGCGCCCACTCCAGGTGCATGCCGATGATGGTCAGCCAGGTGGCCCCGCCGGCGTCGCGCTGGCCCAGCACGGCCAGGCGCTGGCTGCGCGGGATGCCGGACAGGCCTTCGAGCTGCATGACCGGCATGTCGAAACTGCGGGTGGGGCTGAAGCGGCGCCAGGTCAGGGTGGAGATGATCTGCCGCTTGGCCAGGGTCGGCCAGGCCTTGAGCGCTTCGCGCAGGGTCGGGGTATCGCCGAACAGGGCGCGGGAGAGGATGTACAGCGGCAGGCGTTCGAACAGCGGCTTGAGCCACCAGAAGGCGATGAAGGCCCAGGTGGAGTACTTCCACAGCAGCAGGCTGATGACGATGAACACCGGCAGGGTGGCCAGCGCCCAGCTGGCCATCAGCAGGCCGGCGTGGCGGCGGGCCAGCAGGACGCCCAGGTCCATGGCTTCCCAGGCGCTGCGTGGGCGGATGGCGACGGAGGCGTCAGTCAGGCGCATGGCCACCCCGTCCGGCAAAGGTGAAATAGCTGCCCACCAGCATCCACAGGCTGCCGCCGACCACGTACTTCACCAGGGGCGTGGCGAAGGTCATGGAGGACCAGTAGGCCTCGATGAAGGCGGCGATCAGCAGCATCAGGATCACCCCGGCCACCAGGCGCACGCTGCGGGCACCGGCCAGGCGCAAAGATTCGGCACGGGTGTAGCGACCGGGTGCCAGCAGCGCCCAGCCGAGCTGCAGCCCGGCGGCGCCGGCGAAGGTGATGGCGGTGAGTTCGAAGGCGCCATGGCCGATGACGAAGGACCAGAAGGTCTCGCCGTAGCCGGCCTGGGTCAGGTGGCCGGCGATGGCGCCGATCATCAGGCCGTTGAAGAGGATGAAGAACAGGCTGCCGACCCCGAAGAGCAGGCCGCCGGCGTAAGTCTGAAAGCCGATGCCGATGTTGTTCATGATGTAGTGGCCGAACATCATCCAGTCGTCGCTGGCGTCGCGCTTGCTGGCGCCGATGCGGTGGGCGTCCGGCTCGTACATCGAATCCATCTCGCTGACCTGTTCCGGCGAGACGACGCTGTAGACCAGATCGGGGAAGCAATACACCAGCACGCCCATGAGGATGAGGGTGCCGTAGAACAGCAGGCTGGACACGGCGATGCTGCGCCACTGTTCGCGCACCAGGCGCGGGAAGCCGCCGAGGATGAAGCCGAGGATCTGCGCACCCAGGTGGCTGCGGTGGCGGTAGAACTGCTGGTGGCCACGCATGGCCAGGTGCTGCAGCTGGTCGATCAGGTGGCTGCTGTAGCCGCGCTCCTGGGCGAGGGAGAGCTGCTGGCAGAGGTGGCGATACTCCGCGGCGAAGGTCTCGCAGCTGGCGGGGTCGGCCTTGCCGCGTTCCAGGGCGTCGAGCTGGGCGGCGAAGCGGTTCCAGCCGGCCTGATGGCGGTGTTCGAAGAGGCTCTGTTTCATGGGCTTCCCAGTAGGCCGCGGGCAATGCCGTTGAGCGTGGCTTCGGCCTGTTCGGGCGGTGTTTCCAGGGGCGCGGCGAGGATGCCGGCCAGCTCGGCACGGCGGCCGCTGGAGAGGCCGGCCTGGCGCTCGGCGAAGCCGAGGATGGCGCGCTGCTCTTCCAGGCTCAGGGGCACCGGAGAGCGTAGGGGTGTGGCCTCGGGCAGGTTCGGGCGGCTGGCCTTCTCTTCGCGGTAGACCACCAGGGTCCCGGCGGCGATGTCGCCCAGGCGCTTGAAGGCCGGGTTGAGCAGGCTGCTGATCAGCCCGAGGGTGTAGCCGAAGGGCAGCAGGTCGATGAAGCGCAGCAGGTTGCGCACCAGGGAGGAGGCCCAGCCCACCGGGGTGCCGTCGTCATGCACCACGCGCAGGCCCATGACCTGCTTGCCGGGGGAACGGCCCTGGTTGAGCACCTCGAACAGCACCATGTACCACCAGTTGACGAGGAACAGCAGGATCATCCCCAGGCCGATGCCGAACTGGCCGAGCAGGGCGAGGACCACGAACATCACCAGGAGGATGCCGCCACGGATCAGCAGGTCGATGAAGAACGCCAGGGCGCGTGGCAGGAGGCTGGCGGGGCGCAGCAGCAGGTCGATGCCTTCGGGCGTCTCGACGCGGTAGCGGGTGTCCAGCGGAGCGGTCAGACCCTGCTCATTTCCGTATGGGCTGTTGTTGCCGGTCGTAGAAGACATGGTCCGACTGCGTGGAGGGGGTGGCCGATGCTAGCGAGCAACGGGGTGGCGAGGCAACCGATCCGCGCCGGCAGATCGGTCCGGGCTCCGCGGATTACTGGGGGAACTGCTGGATGCCGAAGATGCGCTGGTACAGCAGGGCCACCACCACGAAGCACATGGGCAGGGTCCAGACCAGGCCGATGAACAGCGGCAGGGCGCTGAGCATGACGATCAGGCCGAGCAGGGTGAACAGGCCGAAGCACTTGAACCAGCGCTGGCTGATGGCGCGCCGCGAAGCTTCCATCGCCTGCCAGGGCGAGAGGCCGCGCTCCACCACCAGCGGCATGGCCAGGGCATAGGCGATGCCAAGGTAGATACCGGGAATGACCAGCAGCAGGAAGCCGGCATAGACCATCAGCGGGATCAGCAGGCTGAGGATGGCCAGGGGGACGAACTTGCCGGTGTGGGCGAAGACTTCGTTGAAGTTCAGCGGTTGGCCGGTCACGTGACGCATGGCCAGCATGTACAGGCCGGCCATCACCGGCGCGGCGCAGGCACCGGCAATGATGCCGATGACCAACTGGCCGATCACCAGCAACACGCTGTCACTTGCAACGAACAGCCCCAGCACCAGGCCGAGGATGAAACTGACGAACTGGCTGACCACCGAGTAGACCAGCAGGCCGCCGATCATCATGCCCTTCAGGCCCTGGATGCGTTGCCAGCTTTCGCTGATGAGTTCGCCGATGCGGAAGTCATAGCCGCGGGCGAGTGCGTCTTCGATGCTGGGCACATTGTCTGCCGGCGGACGTTCTACCAGCTCGCTGCGCGGTGCGGAGTAGGGGTTCTGCTGGAGTTCGCTCATGACGCTTCCCTGTGCCTTGGGCCTGGATATGAATGGTGGGCGAGTTTCTGGAGTTGTCCGGGCAATTGCAATCGGCTGCATCACGATTTGGCGATTTGCCTTGGGAGGGGGCTGTTAGACTTCCGGCCCATTGCGACCCTGCGCCCGGATTCAAGGAGGCGGCGTGACCCCCAGCATCTTCTGGTACGACTACGAGACCACCGGCATCAACCCGCGTAGCGACCGGGCCATCCAGGTGGCCGGCATCCGCACCGACGAGGCCCTGAACGAAGTCGGCGAACCGGTGAACCTGTATTGCCGCGTCAGTGACGACATCCTGCCCCACCCGGCGGCCTGCCTGGTGACCGGCATCCTGCCGTCGACCCTGCAGGACAAGGGGCTGGACGAGGCAGCCTTTATCCACCGGGTGCATGCCGAGCTGTCGCGCCCGGGCACCTGCGGCGCGGGCTACAACACCCTGCGCTTCGATGACGAGGTGACCCGCTACAGCTTCTACCGCAACTTCATCGACCCCTACGCCCGGGAATGGCAGGGCGGCAACAGCCGCTGGGACCTGATCGATACCCTGCGCACGGCCTATGCCCTGCGGCCGGAAGGCCTGCAGTGGCCCACCGAGGAGGGGCGGGTGACCCTGCGTCTGGAGCGGCTGACCGCTGCCAACGGCATCGACCATGGCCAGGCTCACGACGCGCTGTCCGACGTGCGTGCCACCATCGGCATGGCCCGCCGGGTGCGCGAAGCCCAGCCCAAGCTGTACGACTACCTGTTCCAGCTGCGCAGCAAGCACAAGGTGATGGAGCAGATCCGCCTGATGCAGCCGCTGGTCCACGTATCGGGCCGCTATTCGGCGGAGCGTCATTTCCTCGCCGTGGTGCTGCCGCTGGCCTGGCTCCCGCGCAACCGCAACGCCCTGATCGTCTGTGATCTGCAGGTGGAGGTTTCGCCTTTGCTGGACCTGGATGCCGAGACCTTGCGCGCCCGTCTCTATACCCGGCGGGATGCCCTGGCCGAAGGCGAACTGCCGGTCCCACTGAAACTGCTGCACATCAACAAGTGCCCCGTGGTGGCACCGCTTTCCGTACTAAGGCCGGCGGATCGGGAGCGGATTGGCGTCGACCTGGCCGCCTGTCAGGCCAAGGCGGATGAACTGGCACGGCAACAGGCGAACTGGCAGGACAAGTTGGCAATGGTTTATGCCGAAGAGTCCTTTGCCGGCAGCGAAGATCCCGAGCAGCAACTTTATGACGGCTTCCTCGGGGATCGTGATCGTCGACTGTGCGAGCAGGTGCGCAATGCCGATCCGCAGCGACTGGCACGGGAAGTATGGCCATTCGATGATTCGCGCTTGCCGGAGTTGCTGTTCCGTTACCGGGCGCGAAACTTCCCGGAAACTTTGAGTGCGGAGGAGCAGTCGCGCTGGCAGGAGTTCTGTCGGAATCGGCTTATGCATCCCAATTACGGAGCACCCAATACCTTGGCGGCATTCACCGAAGCGGTGCTGGAGTTGCGTGCAACTGCGTCAACCGATCAGTTGGCGATTCTTGATGCCTGGCAAGCCCATGCCGAAGTAATGCGTCAGCGTTATTCGCTGTAGTCCTGTTCGAACAGGCAATAAAAAACGCCAGCATCCGCTGGCGTTTTTGTTGAAACCGACTGAATCAGCCCAGCAGGGTGGCCCAGCTTTCAACGGTTTCGGCGCCCCACTTGGCTTTCCACTCTTTCAGGGTCTTGTGGTTGCCACCTTTGGTTTCGATGACTTCGCCGGTGTTCGGGTTCTTGTACTGCTTGACCTTGCGGGCACGCTTGGTACCAGTGGCCGGCTTGGCAGCGCGCGGTTGCTTGGCGGCTTTGGCCTCGGGGTCGAGCAGGGCAATGATATCGCGCAGGGACTTCTGGTATTCGCCCATCAGGGTGCGGAGTTTGCCTTCGAATTCCAGTTCTTTCTGCAGCTTGTCGTCCTGGGACAGGTTCTTCAGGCGCTCCTGGAGTTCTTTGATGGCTTCTTCAGTGGCGCGGTATTCATTGATCAGCGACATGTCGGCGTCCCTTGGTGAATTAGGGGTGAATGATGTGGAGGGATAATAGTCAGGACACTAAACCAAGTAAACATGTCAGGAAAGTATCAATCGAATATTTTTTACCAATGAATGCAGGCGGGCCTGTTAGTTGTTCGCACGTAACTGGCATGAACAACTCCCCGCCAATTGAAGACCCGCGTGCTAATACCCATGCCCCTGGCAGGGGCACGCGGGACGTCGGATGAAGTGCTCGGGCCTGCTGAAGTTTTCACCGCGTGCCGCTAGAATGGCCGCCTTTGCGAAGTATCTGGAGTTTCCCATGCGCACATTTCGTCTGGTGATTGCCTGCCCGGACGGCGTCGGCATTGTCGCCAAGGTGAGTAATTTCCTGGCCACCTATAACGGTTGGATTACCGAGGCAAGCCATCACTCCGACAACCAGAGCGGTTGGTTCTTCATGCGGCATGAAATCCGCGCCGACTCGCTGCCGTTCGACCTGGACGGTTTCCGCCAGGCCTTCGCGCCGATTGCCCGGGAGTTCTCCATGTCCTGGCGCATCACCGATTCGGCGGTGAAGAAGCGCGTGGTGCTGATGGCCAGCCGCGAGTCCCACTGCCTGGCCGACCTGCTGCACCGCTGGCACAGCGGCGAGCTGGATTGCGAGATTCCCTGCGTCATCGCCAACCATGACGACCTGCGCAGCATGGTCGAGTGGCACGGCATCCCCTACTTCCACGTACCGGTGGACCCGAAGGACAAGGCCCCGGCCTTCGCCGAGGTGTCCCGCCTGGTCGACGCACACAATGCCGACACCGTGGTCCTGGCGCGCTACATGCAGATCCTCCCGCCGGACCTGTGCCAGCGCTACGCCCACCAGGTGATCAACATCCACCACAGCTTCCTGCCCTCCTTCGTGGGTGCCAAGCCTTACCACCAGGCCTCGCTGCGTGGCGTGAAATTGATCGGCGCCACCTGCCACTACGTCACCGAAGAGCTGGACGCCGGCCCGATCATCGAACAGGACGTGGTGCGCATCAGCCACCGCGACGACATCGAAGACCTGGTCCGCCTCGGCAAGGACGTGGAGAAGCTGGTGCTGGCCCGTGGCCTGCGCTACCACCTGGAAGACCGCGTGCTGGTGCACGACAACAAGACCGTCGTCTTCGACTGATCGCACACTGCCGGAACAAGGAACGATCCCATGCTCAAGTCCGTCCAGGTTCGTGACTACATGACCCACCACCAGGTGACCTTCCGGCCGGAGACCGACCTGTTCCTGGCTATCGAGCGCCTGCTGGAGCACCGCCTGAGCGGTGCCCCGGTGGTGGACGCCCAGGGCCACCTGCTGGGCATGCTGTCCGAATCCGATTGCCTGCGCGGCATCCTCTCCGGTGCCTACTACGATGCTGTAGGCGGTGTGGTGGGCGCGTGCATGCAGGCGCAGCTGGACAGCGTCTCCCCCGACGAGGACGTGGTCGACGTCTGCCAGCGCCTGCTGCGTGAGCAGCGCGAGGCCTTGCCGGTGGTGGAGCGGGGAGTGCTGGTGGGCGTACTCAGTCGCCGTGATGCACTGCGGGCGATCAAGGCCTTCGCCCAGCACGACGCCAGCCGCCTGGCCTAGGGGACTGCCCATGCCCGATCCGCTCGATCGCGCCACCTCGAAAGCCCCGCCCACCCTCGGCGAGGGCTGCGTGCGGCGCTATGACCCCGAGGCGCTGGACGAGGAGGACGGCACCGACTTCCCGGATGCCGAAGCCCTCTGGAAGCAGATCCAGGACGAAGCGGAAGACACGAAAAAGGCGCCTTGAGGCGCCTTTTTCATGCCCGGACGGTTCAGATGCGGAAGCTGTCCACCAGGTGCTTCAGGCGGGCGGCCTGTTGCTCCAGGTCCGCACAGGCACGCAGGGTCGCCTGCAGGTTCTCCACGCCTTCCTGGTTGAGCATGTTGATCTCGTTGATGTCCACGTTGAGGGACTCCACCACCGAGGTCTGCTCTTCCGTCGCGGTCGCCACCGACTGGTTCATGCCGTCGATCTCGCCGATGCGCAGGGTCACGCTGGAGAGACGCTCGCCGGCCTGGTTGGCGATGGTCACGCTCTCCTCGCTGTAGCGCTGGCTCTCGGTCATGGTGTTGACCGCCTCGCGAGCGCCTACCTGCAGCTCCTCGATCATCTTCTGGATCTCCTGTGCCGACTCCTGGGTACGGTGGGCCAGGTTGCGCACTTCGTCCGCCACCACCGCGAAGCCGCGCCCGGCTTCGCCCGCGCGGGCGGCCTCGATGGCCGCGTTCAGCGCCAGCAGGTTGGTCTGCTCGGAGATGCCCTTGATCACCTCCAGGATCTGCCCGATGTTCACCGTCTTGGCGTTGAGGGCCTCGATGTTGGCGCAGGAGGTGCTGATCTTCGCCGACAGGTCGCTCATGGCCTTGATGGTCTGCTCCACCACCTGGCGGCCGTCTTCCGACTGGTCCTTGGCATCGGAGGCCTGGTGGGAAGCATCCGCCGCGTTGCGGGCGATCTCCTGGGCGGCCGCGCCCAGCTCGTTGATCGCCGCCGCCACGCTGTTGGTGCGCTGCGCCTGCTCGTCGGAGTTGCTCATGGAGGAGTTCGAGGCATTCAGCACCAACTGGGCGACCTCGTTCACCTGGCGCGTGGTGGCCGAGACCTCGCGGATGGAGGCGTGGATCCGCTCGACGAAACGGTTGAAGGCCTGGGCCAGCTCGCCGAATTCATCCTGGGAATGCACCTCCAGCCGACGGGTCAGGTCGCCTTCGCCCTGGGCGATGTCGCTCATGGCACGGCCCATCAGCAGCAGCGGCTGCATCAGGAAGCGGATCAGCATGCCCAGCAGGAGGATGATGATCACCACCGAGATCACCATGACGATGATGGCCGAGGTGCGGAACTCGTTGAGCATCGAGAAGGCCTGGGCCTTGTCGATGGACAGGCCGATGTACCACTTCACCGTCGGCAGCCCCTTGATGGGCGCGAAGGTGAGGATGCTGGGCTTGCCGTCCAGCTCCGTCTCGGTGAAGTCGGTGCTGATGCGCGGGGTGTTGGTCGGGTAGACCTCCGCCAGCTTCTTCATCACCAGGTTCTTGTTGGGGTGGACCAGGATGGTGCCGTCCTCGCTCACCAGGAAGGCGTAGCCCATGCCCTGGAAGTCCAGCGAGTTGACGATCTGCTGCATGGTTTCCAGGCTCAGGTCGCCGCCCACCACGCCCTGGCCGGGCGCCGGCGTGGCGATGGTCATGATCAGCACCTTGGTCGCCGCATCGATGTAGGGCTCGGTCAGGGTGGTCGAACCGGCGGCGATGGCGTCCTTGTACCAGGGGCGCTGACGGGGGTCGTAGCCGGCCGGCATCGCCTCGTCCGGGCGCATGGTGAAGGCACCGTCCTGGGTGCCCAGGTAGGTGAAGGCGAAGGTGGATGTCAGCGCCTTCTGCTCCAGCAGCTTGGCCACTGCATCCGGCTCGGGGTGCTGGGCAATGTTCTGGGCCAGGTTCTCCACCATCAGGATCCGGCCGGAGAGCCAGTTCTGGATGTTGCCGGCGGTGACGTTACCCATTTCCTTCAGGTAACTCTCCAGGTCTTCCCGGATCGCATTCCGTTGCAGGTAGTCGTTGTACAGGGTGAACAGCGAGAAGGCCGCGATCACCACCAGCGAGGCGGCGAGCAGGATCTTGTGGCTGAACTTCATATTTTTGGTCATGGCTTCGTGCGTCCGGTTGGGGCGGGGTGCCGAGTGCGGCAAGTGCGCGGCTTCTGGTGGTCGCGTCCCCCACTGTGTCGGTCATTACCCATTAAAGCTTGAGGCTGGCGAAATGCCTGTATGTCGGAACTTTCCACAGGTATTCAGCGACGCCCCGGCCGGCGAGCAGGCATGAAAAAGGCGCCCTCAGGCGCCTTTCTCGATGAAGCCGATGACTCAGACGAACAGCGTGGTCGCCAGCCAGAACAGGCCGGCGGAGAGCGCCATCGAGGTGGGCAGGGTCAGCACCCAGGCCATCAGGATGTTGCGCACGGTGCCGCCCTGCAGGCCGCTCTTGTTGGCGACCATGGTGCCGGCCACGCCGGAGGAGAGCACGTGGGTGGTGGAGACCGGCAGGCTGTAGATGTTGGCCATGCCGATGGCGATGGCGGCGGTGATCTGCGCGCTCATGCCCTGGGCGTAGCTCATGCCCTGCTTGCCGATCTTCTCGCCGACGGTGAGCACCACGCGCTTCCAGCCGACCATGGTGCCGATGCCCAGGGCCAGGGCCACCGCGATGATCACCCAGAAGGGGGCGTACTCGGTGGTGGCGGTCAGGTCCTTGCGCAGCTTCTCCAGGTCGGCCTTTTCACGGGCCGGCAGGTCGGACAGCTTGCCCACCTTCTTCGCCGTGTCGTCCAGGCAGAGCAGGTAGCGGCGGGTCTCGACGCGCTTCTCCTCGCTCATGTCGGCGTAGCTCTGCACGCCCTGAAGGTTGCCCAGCAGGCCGGCGATGGTCGCCTCGGTCTGCTTCGGCTCGCAGCGGAACGCCTGCGGCATCTCGCTCACGTTGGCTTTGCCGAGGGCCAGCATCTCACCGAGGGTGTCGGTGTGGCGCTGGTAGAACTGGCTCAGGTGAGTGGCGGCGTCGCGGGTGCGCTCGATCTGGTAGGTGGTGCTGTTCAGGTCCAGCACGAACTTGGCCGGAACGATGCCGATCAGCACCAGCATGATCAGGCCGATGCCCTTCTGGCCGTCGTTGGAGCCGTGCACGAAGCTCACGGCCATGGCGGAGAGCACCAGTACCAGACGGTTCCAGAACGGCGGGTGTTTCTTGTCGTCCAGTTCCTTACGGGTTTCCGGCGTCTTGTGCATCTTCGACAGCGGATACAGCCACTTCAGGCTCAGCAGCACCAGGGCTGCGACCATGAAGCCGGCCGCCGGGGAAAAGATCAGCGACAGGCCGATGTCGATGGCCTTGCCCCAGTTCACGCCCTCGCCCAGGGGCAGGTCGGAGATCAGCGCGTTGGCCAGGCCAACGCCGAGGATCGAACCGATCAGGGTGTGGGAGCTGGATGCCGGGATACCGAAGTACCAGGTGCCCAGGTTCCAGGTGATGGCCGCCGCCAGCAGCGAGAACACCATGGCCAGCCCGTGGCCGGTGTTGACGTTGATGAGCAGCTCCACCGGCAGCAGGTGGACGATGGCATAGGCCACGCCGACTCCACCCAGCAGCACGCCGAGGAAGTTGAAGATGCCGGAGAGCACCACCGCCCGGTAGGGCGACATGGCCTTGGTGTAGATGACCGTGGCGACCGCGTTGGCGGTGTCATGGAAACCGTTGATGAACTCGAAGGTCAGGACGAATGCCAGGGCGAGCACCAGGCTCAGCACCAGCCAGGCATCAAGCCCGCTGAAGAGATCGAACATGAAGGTTGTATGACGGCTGGTTAGGGGGCGCGGATTATGCCAGAAAACCGCTTCCCGCCCAGCTCCGGACCGCCGATTGGTCGTATCGTTCCGTGCGTCATGGCAGCGCAGCCCTAGAAGCGAGGGCTGCGCAGGCTTTGTTTAAAAATCGTTTCAGTCCGATTGCTTGAGCTCTTTTTCCATCTTCTGGAGCTCGCGCTCGAAGGCCTGGTCCAGGTAGTTGGGGCGTTTGCGCCAGGGCTTGCGTTCGGGGTCCGGCTGGGCGGCGTAGGTGGTGACTTCCCCGCCATATACATCCTTGTAACGTTTCTCCTGGCGCTCGAGTTCGGCGCGCAGTTCGTCTTTCGTCACGTAATGATCCGCTTGTGTGCTGTTGAAATGGTCTTGATCCAAGTTCCGGTGATGAAGGGTCGAATGCCCTTTGCAACTTTCGCCGGAAGAGGAGTGTGCGTGCCTTGCACAATCCTGTTGCAACCTCGAGGTTGTCTTCGTGATCCGCCCAGGCCGCATGGCGCCTGTGTTACAGCGAGGTCGCAATGCGTATCGGGAGGTGGGCGAAGTATATAGGCAAACTTGCCGCCAGCTCTAGGCTCGCGTGAAAAGTTCATACACCGTCACAGGCGGAACATGGGGCCGCCCGCGTGATTCAAACACCGCCGCACTTCGCTGCCATGGCAACTTCGTAGCGACTGTGTATCGAACCTGAAGCATAGAACACACAAAAGCCGGCAAAGTTCAGGTCAATGAACGAGCCGGCCATTGATGTGGGGAAGGGCGCTCAGAGGGACTTGATGATGCGCCCGAGGGTCTCCACCGCCTGCTCGCTGCGGGGCGTCCAGGGGTGGCCGTAGTTGAGGCGGGCGCAATGCCCGTAGCTGCGGGTCGCGGAGAAGATCGGCCCCGGCGCGATGCTGATGCCCTGGGCCAGGGCCAGCTGGAACAGCCGCAGCGCATCCACCTGGCGGGGGAATTCCAGCCAGAGGAAGTAACCGCCGTCGGGCCGGCTGACCCCGGTCTGCTCCGGCAGGTGTCGGGCCACCGCCGCCAGCATCGCGTTCTGCTGGCTCTCCAGCGCATAGCGCAGGCGCCGCAGGTGGCGGTCGTAGCCGCCGTGCTGCAGGTAGTCGGCAATGGCCGCCTGGGCCGGCACCGAAGCGGAGATGCTGGTCATCAGCTTCAGCCGCTCGATCTCCCCGGCATAGCGCCCACCCGCCACCCAGCCGACCCGGTAGCCCGGCGCCAGGCTCTTGGAGAACGAACTGCAGTGCATCACCAGCCCTTCGTTGTCGAAGGCCTTCACCGGCTTGGGCGCGTGCTGGCCGAAGTACAGCTCGGCGTACACGTCGTCCTCGATCATCGGCACCTGGTAGCGGGCCAGCAGCCCCGCCAGGTGCTTCTTGCGTTCCTCGGTCAGGCTCGCCCCGAGCGGGTTGTGGAAGTTGCTCATGAACCAGCAGGCCTTGATCGGCAGGCTCGCCAGGCTGCGCTCCAGCACCTCCAGGTCGATGCCCTCGCGCGGGTGCACGGGGATTTCCACCGCCTTCAGCTTGAGCCGCTCCAGCACCTGCAGGCTGGCGTAGAACGCCGGTGACTCGATGGCCACCAGGTCGCCTGGCCGGGTCACCACCTGCAGGCAGAGGTTCAGCGCCTCCAGGGCGCCGTTGGTGATCACCAGCTCCTCGATGGGCAGCGGCAGCCCGCCGACCATGTAGCGCAGGGCGATCTGCCGGCGCAGGCCGTGGTTGCCCGGTGTCATGTCGGCCACGGTGGAGCGCGGGTCCATGTCGCGCACCGCATGGGCCATCGAGCGCGCCAGGCGTTGCAGGGGGAACAGGTCCGGGCTGGGGAAGGCCGAGCCGAAGGGCACCGTGTCCGGGTCACGGATCGAACTGAGCACCGAGAACACCAGCTCGCTCACGTCCACCTCGGTGGTGGCCGCCTCGCGGCTGCTCACCTGGGGCTCCTGCAGCGGCCGCTTGACGTGCTGGCAGACGAAGTAGCCGGAGCGCGCGCGGGCCATGATCAGCCCGCGGCTCTCCAGCAGGTAGTACGCCTGGAACACCGTGGAGGCACTGACCCCGTAGGTGCGGCTGGCATGCCGCACCGAGGGCACCTTCTGGCCCGGCGCCAGGACGCCGGTGCGGATCAGTTCGGCGATCTCGTCCGCGAATTTCTCGTAGCGCTTCATCTTGTCCTGGGGAAGGTTGGCCGGGGAGGCCCACTCTAAGCGCTGCGTGCGGCTACCGCCACGGCCGTGCTCCATGGCTCAGCGCCTCGGGCTGACGAAGGTGCTGCTGGCGCTGGCCTGGGCATCGCCCTCCACCGCGCGGATGCGGAACACCAGCTCGCGGGGGCCGCTGCGGCCATCGTCGTCCACCAGGGCCACCGACACCGGCAGGTCGAGGATCTCCCCGGCTTCCACCTTGATCAGCGCCGGCGCCTCCAGCTCCAGGCCATCGCCCTCGGCCAGCTCCAGGCGGTAGCGCAGGTCCTGCTGGGTCTTGTTGATCAGCTTCAGGTTGTAGATGTTCTCGATCTGCCCGGCCGCGTTCTCGCGGAACATGCCCCGGTCCTTGATCACATCCAGCGACACCTCCGAGCGCGTCGCCAGCAACCAGGCGAAGGCCCCGATCATGATCACCAGCGCAGCGGCGTAACCCACCAGGCGCGGACGCAGCAGGTGCGTGGTACCGCCTTCCAGCTCGCGTTCCGAGCTGTAGCGCACCAGGCCCTTGGCGTAGCCCATCTTCTCCATCACCGAATCGCAGGCGTCCACGCAGGCCGCACAGCCGATGCAGGCGATCTGCAGGCCATCGCGGATGTCGATGCCGGTCGGGCACACCTGCACGCACACCGTGCAATCGATGCAATCGCCCAGGCCCTGGCTCTTCGGGTCCACCCCCTTCTTGCGCGCCCCGCGCGACTCGCCCCGGGCGGTGTCGTAGGAGATCACCAGGGTGTCCTTGTCGAACATCACGCTCTGGAAGCGCGAATACGGGCACATGTGGATGCACACCTGCTCACGCATCCAGCCGGCATTGATGTAGGTGGCCGCAGTGAAGAACACCACCCAGAACAGCGCCACCCCACCGGCTTCCAGCGTCAGCAGGTTCATCGCCAGCTCACGCACCGGCGTGAAGTAGCCGACGAAGGTCACCGCCGTGGCCAGGCTAATGGCCAGCCACAGACCGTGCTTGGCCACGTTGCGCGCCACCTTCTCCGCACCCCAGGGCGCGGCGGCCAGCTTGATGCGCTGGTTGCGGTCACCCTGGGTGCGCTGCTCCACCCACATGAACATCCAGGTCCAGACGCTCTGCGGACAGGTGTAGCCGCACCACACCCGGCCGGCGAACACCGTGATGAAGAACAGCCCGAAGGCACAGATGATCAGCAACCCCGACAGCAGGATGAAGTCCTGCGGCCAGAAGGTCGCACCGAAGATGTAGAACTTGCTGTCCTCCAGACTCCAGAGCACGGCCTGGCGGCCGTCCCAGTCGAGCCAGAGGGTGCCGAAGAACAACAGGCACAACAGCCCCGCGCCCAACCGGCGCAGGTTGCGGAAGCGCCCGGTGAAGCTGCGGGTGTGGATCGGTGCACTGGAGGCATACAGGGACGTGGCAGCGGGGCGACTCGTTGGGTCGACCTCTACCTGCCGGACGGGGATGGTCTCGCTCATGATTCAGGCCTTTTGGGCTATGACGGCGAGGCGGACTATAGGGAGGCGCTGATACCGGAAACAGATTCAGGTAATCAGGCAAAAACCATATCAGATGACCCCGCAGCACCCCCTGGCCCTTGAAACCCGTGGTTCCTGGCCGCGCGGGCGAAGGCCCTGTCGGGATCGCGGCAATAGGTCGCAGTGCAGATGATCAGACGGCACGCCTCACACACAGACGCTCCACCGCAGTCACCCCGTGGGCGCGAATTCACTCGCGAAAGCCCCCCGCACGCCCCACCCGGAATACACCTGTAGGGGCGATTTCAATCGCCCAAGGGCAACGCAGTTGCCCCAAAGGCCCTTCCTGACACCGAGAGGGGCGTAGGTGCGGGGCCAAGGCAAACGCCATTAGTGGTTGGAAAGAGCGCCATCCCCTCTACGCCTGACCGCAGGCACCCCGTGGGAGTGAATTCATTCGCGAAAGCCCTCCGCCCGCCCCACCCGGCATACACCTGTAGGGGCGATTTCAATCGCCCAAGGGCAACCCCGTTGCCCAAAGAGGCCCCTCCCGATACCGAAAGGGGCCAAGCCCAGCTCAGCGACCGGCAGCCGGAGTACCGGTCACCCCGTCACCTCCGGCTCGCCAGCCATGAAGGACGGCAAATCCCGCCAGGCCACCCACAGCTCCCCTTGCCAGCGCACCACCCCCAGCCGACGCCCGCCGTAGTTCAACACCTCACGGCTGGGCGCAGCATCCGGCGTGCGGTGGTGGTCATGCAGCGTCGGCACCAGCACCTCGTTCAGCCAGCGGCCCACCTCGCCGTGCTTCGGCTGACCGAATTGGAACAGCGCCCGGTAGGCACCGATATCGCTGACCACCGCCACCTCTTCGTGGAAGTCATCGCTGTAACCCAGGCAGAGCGTTTGCTGCTCGTGAGGCTCCAGGGCCGGGAGCAGGGGTGCGGCATCGGCCAGGCCGATCAACTGCGCGAAATCATGGGCGACGAACCAGGGCAGGTTGTCGACCATCACGGCGCGCAGGCGTTGGTGGTGGTGATAGAAAACGAAAGGGGTGAAAGCCTTGTTCATGGCATGGGTTCCTTGTCGATGGACCACTTCGCCATTCCTCGCTGTCATTCGAAGGGTGGCGAATCGCGCGGGGTTGACAGACCGGGACAAGAGACCGGCAGACCGCGAGGGTCTCCCCGCGCGATCCGCCATGAAGCCGTGCAGTTGAAAACTGCATGCGTGCTCGTGCCTGCAAAAAACATTCGCCGTTTTTCGCATGCACCGTGTGGCGCACCGCGCCTTGTCATCGGGCTGTCAAACCCGGCCACGGGATTGACCGTGGCCGGGGGAGGATAGGGAGGCAGGACTTTGAGGGCAAGGGTGTGGCAGTGGTTTGCCTGGTGGATCGTGAGGCGGGCGGGCAATTAGCGCTAACTAATGAGTCTGCTGGTTGTGACTGGCAGGAAACGGCCAAGAGCGGACTTTCGGTGATGTCTACGAAATGGGCGGCGATTCAGGCAGATGATTGCTAGTAGAATTCCTGCGCTTCTCTTTGGGAGTCAGCGCCAGGTCAGGACTAGGTATTGCATAAATGGCCTGGCCGTCAGCAGTATGCGAGGAAATAAATTTTTAATAAGGGAAATTTATGGCTATATCACACCGACATGGAGTTGCCAGGGCTGCATATGCCTTTACATCTGCCTTGGCGCTCCTTTTGAAACGTTTGGGTGAGCACAATGTCATGGAGGAGCCAAATATACTGGGTATGACCCCAGATATCACATTTGGTCAGCAAGACTCGCTGACTATGATTGAAACAAAGTTTTATCGTCGCAGCTCTCCGCCGCCAGCTTCTATTTTTAAACGCGCTTTAGAGTACGCACATGAAAGTGGTAGTAAGATCGGCGCTGTCAAAGTTGTGCTGGCAATCTCCTGTCCCATGGGTGAGCGTTTTTTGAATGTGGCCCAGGCATTCCCCACTGTTGAGGTTTGGGACGAAACGAAGCTATTTGAGATGGCAGCCCCGTTCCCTGAGATCTTGACCCGATTCGAGGAGATATTCGAAGCTGACACACCTAAGAGTGCTGAAACTCTGAGCCTTAGTTCGCCAACGCCCGCGATGCCTGGTGCTGATGAACCGGCATCGGAGCCTAAAAAAGGTAAGTTGTTGGCCGAGGCCTTAGCGGCAATCGAGCGCGGCCGAGATATGGCTACAGATTTCGAGAGTGCCTGTATTAACGCCCTTAAATATCTCTTCGAAAAGGATCTACACGGTTGGCACGAGCAGTCTCGCACCGTAGACGCCTTGCATCGTAGAGATATGGTGTGCCGGATCTTGGCAAGGGCAGCCGAGGTGTGGCGTCTGATGCTCGAAGACCTAGGAAGCAGATATGTGGTCTTTGAATTTAAGAACTACAGCAAACCCATTACCCAAAACGAGATCGTCACTACAGAGCGTTATCTGTATCCCTCCGCCCTCAGGAAGGTTGCGATTGTGATTTCACATGAGGACTGTGCAGACTCTGCTAAGGCCGTAATTGCTGGGGCGATGCGAGAACATGGGAAGCTGATCATCCCCCTGTCTGTGCCGGAGATAATCGATTTGCTGAACACTAAGGATGAAGGCTCAGATCCGAACACCTACCTGTTCGAACGCGTTGACCAGTTTCTTTTAGGGCTTGGAAGGTAGCACTGCGGATCGGCCCCCAGGGCTGCTTGAACGTGAGGCCTCAGAGAGGATCACGATGCTATTCCATGACTCGCCCCTGGTTTCGTCGGCCCCCCAAACCCTCAAGAATCGAGCCATCCTTAAACGTCCACTTTTGGCCGAAATCGGCCCTCCATGTTGAGTAAGTGGCTTCAACTAATCGCACGTACGCTAGCCACGGCCGTGCGATGAAATTTGAGCTGCCCTACGTGTTTTAGTCGCTTATTTTCCTTAATGGGGGCTCAGCGGGCCCCGAGCTGTGGCAGCGCTTTTATATGTAGACGCCGTGGCCTGCCATTCACATCCCCCAAGCAGTACAGCAGTTGGAGTCGGGTTTCCTGGAACTGGCAATCCTGCTTGAGCAGGTGAACTGCCTCCCCATCGACAAACAGCTTCTGTCCATACCCAGCGAACATCTGGCCTACTAGCCCATGCCTCGGCCCCCCTCACACCCCACCACGGTGACGCCATTGACTGACTATTCCTGCCTGCTCGAAACCCCTTCCGTCCCGGTCTATCAGGCGCTGCGCACGGGCTCCGGCCTCAGCGGCAAGACCGATGAAGCAGCGGTGCGCGGGCTGCCCAATACGCTCTTCGCAGTGCAGATTCTTCATCAATCGCAACCCGTGGGAATGGGGCGGGTGATCGGTGATGGCGGATGCTTTTTCCAGGTCGTCGACATCGCCGTGCTCAAGGCGCACCAGGGCAAGGGGCTGGGTAAACGCATCATGGGCGAGATTCTGAAGTACATCGAAACCCATGTGCCGGAGAGCGGCTACGTCAGCCTCATCGCCGATGGCCAGGCGCAGGACCTCTACGCGCAGTTCGGCTTCGTGCAGACCGCGCCGCGTTCGGTGGGCATGGCCTACCGGCGACCGGAGTTGAAGCGCTGACCGGAGTGGTAGCGCTCCAGCCCAGAGTGATCCCTCAGTCAGCTGTTCAGCCGGGTCATTTTCGGCGTTCCGGAAGCGCCATCAACACAGCCGGCAAACGACTCGGTCGCCCCCCGCTGACCCTGGGCTATGCCGGCGTGTACAGCTCGTTCCTGCTGTTTGCCAAGCGCGCCGAGCAGAAGTACGGCATCCAGGCCGGCGAGCTGCTGGTGGAGCTGGGCCGGCGCGGCACTGTGGGTGGGCAGGAGGACATGATCGAGGACCTGGCCCTGACCCTCTCCCGCCAACGCGGCGTACTCCCCACCTGACGTAGCCCGGGCTTCAGCCCGGGAAGGGCGGTTCGAACACCGCCCTATCTCCGCCGTTCGCTGAGACCTTTCATATCGTCTGCCGATCGATTCTCCCTTCCCTGCCTGCCATGTACACAAGGCTCGTGCCTTCGTAATCTCTGGGCTGTTTTTGTGGGAGGATCCGAAGGAGCCGATATGACAAGCATCAAGCTGCCCAGCGGTCGCTCGTGGGATCCAGGCATCGATCCATATGCCTACCAGCGTGCGACGGAGGGTAACCGGGAGCTGATCGAGCGAAGCGACAAGTGCGGATGCATCGGCTGTGGAGAAATCTTCGCGCCATCCGAGATCGTGAAATGGTGGGACGGCGGCGAAACGGCCTGTTGTCCTCACTGCTGCATGACCAGCGTGGTCGTGGGATCGGCGTCTGGCCTGCCTATCGATGAGGAGTTTTTATCTATTGCAGGGGGGCATGTGGTGTATTAGGCCGCGCTCCGGCCACCTCCCGATTCCCCACCACTGATCCGAAACCCATCCCAGCCCCGAACCCAAGCCCTGGAGCGGTTGCCCAACGGACGTATCATCGGCATCCATCCCTCAGCGAGGTACGGCCATGAAGCTCTTCCGTTGTGCGCTGCTGGCCCTGGTGGCGAGCGGTGCGATTCCCGCGCTGGCCGCCGAGCCGAACGGGCAGCAGACCATCCGCGTCATCCCCAGGACCTACGTCAGCCCCGGCGCCAGCGGCAGTGTGGACACCTACGAGCGCAGCGAGCGCTACAACGTCTACGGCGGGCAGCCCGTGCCCCAGGGCACCACGCGCTACAGCACCGGGAGCGGCAGCCAGGTGATCCAGCAGCAGGGCGGGATTCGCCAGAGCACGGAGTACCCCAACGGGGTGATCATCGAGCGGACGCCGGGGCAGGGGAGTTACCAGTACCAGCAGCGCTGACGGGGGCATTTGCGAGCTGAGAGTTTTCTTGCAGAAAGCGATGAAAGTGACTGAAGGAATTGGCCTTCGGGGATCTATAATGTGCGCCAGTTCGCACAGGCGATCTTCATCCCACTCTTCATCCGGTAGCCTCCCGTGAAAATCCGAACCGCTCTGCTCAAGGCTCTGTTCTTCTGCACCAGCCTGGCCGTCGCCGCCCCCCTCGAAGCCCAGGCGGCCACCCCGGTCCGTGACCCCGCCCAGCTGCAGCTCGCCTCCGGCAGCGCCATGCTGGTGGACCTCGCCACCGGCAAGCTGATCTACGCCAACAACCCCGACCTGGTGGTGCCCATCGCCTCGGTGACCAAGCTGATGACCGCCCTGGTGGTGCTCGAAGCCAAGCAGTCGCTGGACGAGATCATCAGCATCGACATCAGCCAGACCAAGGAAATGAAGGGCGTCTACTCGCGGGTGCGCGTGGGCAGCCTGGTGAGCCGTCGTGACGTGCTGCTGATGGCGCTGATGTCTTCCGAGAACCGTGCGGCGGCGAGCCTCGCCCACCACTACCCGGGCGGCTACGGCGCCTTCATCGCGGCGATGAACGCCAAGGCCCGCGCGCTGGGCATGAAGCACACCCGCTACGTGGAGCCCACCGGTCTGTCGCTGAACAACGTCTCCACCGCCCGCGACCTGGTCCAGCTACTGCTGGAAAGCCGCAAGTACCCGCTGCTGAGCCAGATGAGCACCACCAAGGAAAAGACCATCACCTTCGTCAAGCCGCGCTACAGCCTGGGCTTCAGCAACACCAACCACCTGACCCGCAAGAGCGACTGGGACATCGAGCTGACCAAGACCGGCTTCACCGACGAGGCCGGCCACTGCCTGGTGATGCGCACCCGCATGGGCAACCAGCGGGTCGCCATGGTGCTGCTGGACGCCTTCGGCAAGTACACCCACTTCGCCGATGCCACGCGCATGCGCCGCTGGGTCGAGACCGGCAAGGGCGGCCCGATCCCCGAGGCGGCCAAGGCCTATCGCCAGCAGAAGGACGCGGCCCGTCGCCAGCAGATGGTCGCCTCGCCCAACTGAATCAGGCGCGCCAGTCCTCTTCGCTACGGTCTTCCTTCAGGCCGTAGCGAATGTACAGCCGCACACCCAGGTGCAGGCCCACGGCCAGCAGCACCCATCCCCACCCGCCCAGCGACAACCCTTCCATGACGGCCTCCTGACGAAACGGCCTACAGCCTAGCCGGTAGGCGTCGGCAGGGCTACGCGGCACGGGACCGGTGATAGCGGTTTCGGGACGCAATATCTCGAAGCACTCCGCCTGCGCGACATGAGGAAGACTGGCGGTAGAGTGCGCCCCATCGTCCATTGCGACCTTGGAGGCCCCCCATGAACACCCGTGGATTGCTCGACCAATTGCTCAAGTCCGGCCAGGACCTGCTGCAGAAGAAGGCCGGCGGCAAACCGTCCGGCATCGGCGGCGGCCAGCTCGGCAGCCTGCTCGGTGGCGCGGGCGGTGGTGCCCTGGCTGCCGGCGCGCTGGGCCTGCTGCTGGGCAACAAGAGCGCGCGCAAGCTCGGCGGCAAGGCGCTGACCTACGGCGGTCTCGCCGCCCTTGGCGTGCTGGCCTACAAGGCCTACAGCAACTGGCAGGCCAACCAGCCCACCGCGCCCCAGGGCGAGCCTCGTACCCTCGACCGCCTGCCGGCGCCCCAGGCTGAGCAGCACAGCCAGGCCATCCTCAAGGCCCTGGTGGCGGCGGCCAAGGCCGACGGCCATGTGGACGCCCGCGAGCGGCAACTGATCGAGAGCGAACTGGCCCGCCTGACCGACGACCCCAGCCTGCGCGGCTGGCTGGAAACGGAGCTGAACAAGCCGCTGGACCCGTCCGAAGTGGCCCGCGCGGCGGCCACCCCGGAGATGGCGGCCGAGATGTACCTGGCCAGCGTGCTGATGGTGGACGAGGAGCACTTCATGGAGCGCGCCTACCTGGACGAACTGGCGCGGCAGATGCGCCTGGAGCCGGGGCTCAAGGCGGAGCTGGAAGCCCAGGTGCGGGACGCCCAGGTCAGTTGACGGCGGGGCCTGCAGCGATGTGCACCGCTTCGTCTTCGTCATGCAGGAAGGCCCGGTTGCGGCCTTCCCGCTTGGCCCGGTAGAGCGCCTGGTCGGCGCGTTCCATCACCTCTTCCAGGCGTTCCCCGTCACGGGGCCACAGGGCCCCGCCGATGCTGCAGCCGATGCCCAGGGTGCGCCCCTCCAGCAGCATCGGCTCTCCCAGCACCTGCAGCGCCCGCTGGGCGACCCGGCTGATGTGGCTCAGGCCGTCGTCCTGCTGCAGCTGCAGCACCATCAGGAACTCATCCCCGCCCAGGCGCGCCAACAGGTCCCCGTCCCGCAGGCAGCCGCGCATCCGCTGGGCGGCCTCGCGCAGCACCAGGTCGCCGACGGCGTGGCCGTGGGTGTCGTTGATCGGTTTGAACCCATCCAGGTCCAGGTAGAGCAGCCCCAGTGCGCCGCCGGCCACGTGGCAGCGTTGCTGCAGCCGGGGCAGGTGCTTCTCCAGTGCGGCGCGGTTCGGCAGGCCGGTGAGCGGGTCGTGATGGGCCTTGTTCTCCAGCAGGCCGAGGGTGAGCTGCTGCTGGGTGAGGCTCTCCACCAGGTGGGCGATGGATTTGCTCAGCGTGCGGATTTCCCGGGTGCCGGTGCCGGAGGGGATGACGGCGATCTCCCCGGCGCTGAGGCGGTCCGCCGCGTCGGCGATGCGCTGCAGCGGGCGCGTCACCCGGGCCGCCAGCACCCAGCCGAGGACGGCGAAGAAGATCGCCAGCGCGCCGCCCCAGAGGTAGATCTCCCGCTGCAGGGCGTGGGCGGGGGCGAAGGCTTCTTCTTCTGCCTGGCGGGTGACCACGATCCAGCCGAGGCCGGGGTAGTCGCGGTAGCCGTGGCTGGGGGCGAAGCCGGTGAGGTAGCGGCGGCCGTCCGGCCAGCGCTGCACGCTCCAGAAGCTCTTGCGCGCGTCGATGCTGGCCAGGGCCGGCAGCTCCAGCTTCTGACCGATGCTGCTCGCCGGGCCCAGCAGCACGCTGTAGTCGCTGCTGAGGATGAAGAACTCCACCCGGCGGTGCGTCTGCATGGGCTCGATCAGCGCGCGGCGCACCTCGTCGGCCCAGGACCAGGACAGGTGCGAGGCGAGCACGCCAACGGTGCGTCCGTCCGGCCCCTTCACCGGCAGGGCGATGTCGACGAACTTCATCGCCTCCCCGGTGGGGTTGGGCAGCAGCCTGGCCAGCAGCACGGCCTCGTGCACGTCACCGATGAAGCGGCCCTGGATGCCGCGCTGGTAGACCGGCCGCTGGGCGATGTTCACCCCTTCCAGCACGCCGTTGCTGGAGGCCAGGACCAGGCCATCGGGGTCGGTGAAGCCGATCCAGGCGATATCCGGCAGCTCGTGCTGCAGGCTGTCCAGCAGGGCGCGGACCTGGCGGATGTCGTCCGGCTGGCGCAGGGCCTTCAGCTCGCTGATGACCTGCAGCAGGCGGGCGCGGTTGTCCATGTCGCGGTCCAGCCGATCGACCATCTGGAACGACAGCTCCGCCAGTCCCTGGCCGAATTCCTCGCCCATGCGCTCGCCGGAGCGCTGGCCGATCAGCGTGCCGAGCAGCCAGCTCAGGGCACACACCAGCAGGGCGACGGACAGGGCGATGCGGCTACGCAGGCTGTGGGGGCGACGCATGGGGAGGATCTCCGGGCGATGACTGCGGGCGAGCCGGCCGGTAAAGCATAGTCCGCTCCGTTTTGGCTCGGCCGCATAAAACCACAGAAACACCACACACCCTGCACGAAGCCTCCACGGGCGCGGGCGAGGCTGGGTTTCCGATACACGCAAGGAGCCACGTCCCATGTCCCGCCCTGTCACCCTCCCGCGCCGCCGCTGGTGGAGCCTGTTGTTGTTGCTGGTGCCGATGACCGTCCTGGCCGACGCGCCGCAGCCCGCCCCGGAAGGGCCCTATTTCGTGGTGGAGAACGCCGAGCCCGGTGTCGACGGCCTGCCCCTCAAGGCCACCGAGGTGAAGGCACGGGTGCTGGGGGTGATCGCCGACGTCAGCGTCACCCAGCACTACCGCAACGAAGGCAGCCGGGCGCTGGAGGCGCGCTACGTGTTCCCCGGCTCGACCCGGGCGGCGGTGCACGGCATGACCGTGCGCATCGGCCAGCGGGTGATCGAGGCGCGCATCGAGGAGAAGGGCAAGGCCCGCGAAGACTACGAGGCGGCCAAGGTGGCCGGGCAGACCGCGGCCCTGCTGGAGCAGCAGCGCAGCAACGTGTTCGAGATGAATGTCGCCAACATCCTCCCCGGCGATGCAGTGGATGTGGAGCTGCGCTACACCGAGCTGCTGGTCCCCCGCGATGGGCTCTACTCCTTCGTCTTCCCCACCGTGGTCGGCCCCCGCTACACCGGCCGGCCGGGGGGCGCCGTCGAACCCTGGACGGCCACCGCGCACCTGCCGGAAGGCGAGCCGGGAACCGCCGGATTCAGCCTGGACGTGGACCTGCAGGCCCCGGCGGACATCGCCGAGCTGGCCTCGCCCAGCCACCGCATCCTGCGCCAGGGGCAGGACGCCCGGCACGTGCGGGTGAGCCTGGACCCGGCCGGCGGCGCGGCGGCCAACCGTGACTTCGTGCTGGACTACCGCCTGGGTGGCGAGGGCTTCCAGAGCGGGGTGCTGCTCAGCGAGGGGGCCGAGGAGAACTTCTTCCTGGCCATGGTGGCGCCGCCCCGGCGCGTGCCCAGCGAGGCGGTGGTGCCCCGTGAATACGTGTTCGTGGTGGACATCTCCGGTTCCATGCACGGCTTCCCCCTGGACACCGCCAAGCACCTGCTGCGCCGGCTGATCGGCGGCCTGCGCCCGCAGGACCGCTTCAACGTGCTGCTGTTCTCCGGCAGTGCCAGCCTGCTGGTGCCGCAGTCGATCCCTGCGGATGCCGAGCACATCCAGCAGGCCCTGGGGCTGCTGGACACCGAGATGGGCAGTGGCGGCACCGAGTTGCTGCCGGCCCTGCGCCAGGCCCTGGCGATGCCGGCGGAGGCGGGGCGTTCGCGCTCCTTCATCGTGGTCACCGACGGCTTCGTGGACGTGGAAAGCGAGGCCTATGCGCTGGTGCGCGGCAACCTGGGCAAGGCCAACCTGTTCGCCTTCGGCATCGGCAGCTCGGTGAACCGCGAGCTGATCGAGGGCCTGGCCCGCGCCGGCCAGGGCGAGCCCTTCGTGGTGCTGGACGCCGCGCAGGCCGATGCCCAGGCCGAGCGCCTGCAGCGGATGATCGAGTCGCCGGTGCTGGTGCGCCCGAAACTGACCTTCGACGGGCTGGACACCTATGACGTGGAGCCCCTGGAGCTGCCGGACCTGTTCGCCGAGCGGCCGCTGGTGGTGTTCGGCAAGTGGCGCGGCGAGCGCCGGGGCTTCCTCCGCGCCCAGGGCCTGACCAGCCGGGGCACCTGGCATGCCGAGGCGCCGCTGCTGGCCGGGCAGGCCGTGGAGGGCAGCGCCCTGGCGCACCTCTGGGCCCGCCAGCGCATCGCCTCGCTGATGGACCAGGAGGCCATCGAAGGTGGCTACGCCTACAACTACAGCCAGCAGATCCTCGACCTCGGCCTCAAGTACAGCCTGCTGACGCCCTACACCTCCTTCGTCGCGGTGGATGAGCAGGTGCGCAACCCGGCGCCGCAGGACGCGGCGGAAGTCGACCAGCCGCTGCCCCTGCCCCAGGGCGTCAGCGCCCAGGCCGTGGGCGGCAGCGTCAGCGGGCCGATGGTGCCGGGCACGCCGGAGCCGGCGACCAGGGCGCTGTTGCTGGTGGGCTTGCTGGGCCTGGGATGGGCATTGCGCCGTCAGTGGGGCCAGGCGTGACCCGCGCGCTGCCCGTCTGGGCCTGGCTGGCGCTGCCGGCCCTGGCGCTGTGGCCGGTGTGGCGCTGGGCCGTTGCCCGCATGGGTGATGGCTCGGACGATCCCTGGGGCGCGGTGGCGCTGGTGGTGCTGTTGGCCTGCCTGTGGCGTGACCGTCACGCGCTGCTGGCGGCGCCGCGCCTGCCCGGGCTGCTCGCCTCCCTGGGGCTGACGGCAGCCGCGCTGCTGGTGCCGGGCGTGCCGGCCCTGGGGCGCGGGTTGCTGGCGGTGCTGGCAGTGCTGGTGATGGCCTTCGCCCTGCGTCGGCCCGGCCAGCCGCTGCTGGCCTGGCTGGGGCTGGGGGTGCTGGCGCTGCCGATCCTGGCGTCGCTGCAGTTCTTCATCGGCTACCCGCTGCGGGTGATCACCGCCGAGGCCAGCCTCTGGGCCTTGCGCGGACTGGGCTTCGCCGTCACGCGCCAGGGCAGTGCGCTGGAGGTGGGCGGTCAGCTGGTGATGGTCGACGCGCCCTGTTCCGGCGTGCAGATGGCCTGGGCCGCCTACTTCGTGGCCTTCACCGCCGCCGCCTGGCTGCGGGTGGCGGATGCCCGGCTGCTGCGCCGGCTGCCCTGGCTCAGCCTGCTGATCCTCGGGGCCAATGCGCTGCGCAATACGCTGCTGGTGCTGCAGGAGGCCGGGCATTGGCAGGGGCCGGCCTGGCTCCATGAGGGCATCGGGTTGGCGGTGTTCGCCGCGCTCTGCGGGCTGGTGCTGCGCCTGGTGGTGGGGTTGCCGGCCCAGCCGGCGAACCGGGCGGATGGCCTGCCCGGCGCGGTGCGTCCGTGGTCCTGGGGCGTGCTCTTCGTCGGCCTGGCGGCGTACAGCCTGGTGCCGGGCGCGGGCGGGGAGGGCGCGCGCCCGGCCGGTTTCGTCGAGTGGCCGAGCACCTTCGAGGGGCAGGCCTTGCGCCCGCTGGCGCTGACGGCGGTGGAGCGGCGCTTCGCCGAGGATTTCCCCGGTCGCCTGGCGCGCTTCGCCGCCGGCCCGCGCACCCTGGTGCTGCGCCAGGTGCAGGTGCCGACCCGCAAGCTGCACCCGGCAGCGGATTGCTACCGCGCCCTGGGCTTTCGCATCAGCGCCATCGCCCTTCACCGCCGGGCCAGTGGCGAGGGCCTGCAGCGCTGCTTCCTGGCCAGCGCCGCCTCCGGTCGGCTGCGGGTGTGCGAATACATCGAGGACGCGGCCGGACGGAGCTTCAGCGACACCTCCGCCTGGTACTGGTCGGCCCTGGCCGGCACCTCCCCGGGGCCCTGGCGGGCGGTCACCGTGGCCGAGGCGGCGGGCCTGTAAACGGTCATCGGCGCAGGCTGCCCGAGGCGAATCGACTCGGGTATACTCGCCGGCTTTTCCGAAAGTTTTGCCAGTGAGAGCTTCCCGCCATGGAAATCAACCCGATCCTGAACAGCATCAAGGACCTCTCCGAACGTACCCAGGCCATTCGGGGGTATCTTTGACTACGATCAGAAGCATGATCGTCTCGTCGAAGTAAACCGCGAACTCGAAGACCCCAACGTCTGGAACAACCCCGAATACGCCCAGAACCTGGGCCGCGAACGCTCCATGCTGGCGCAGGTGGTCGAGACCCTCGACGAACTCACCAGCGGCCTGGCCGACTCCAGCGACCTGCTGGACATGGCGGTCGAGGAGAACGACGAAGGCGCCGTGAACGACGTCGCCACCGAAGTCGAGCGCCTGCGCGAGATCCTCGAGAAGCTGGAGTTCCGCCGCATGTTCAGCGGCGAGATGGACCCCAACAACGCCTACCTGGACATCCAGGCCGGTTCCGGCGGCACCGAGGCCCAGGACTGGGCCAACATGCTGCTGCGCATGTACCTGCGCTGGGCCGACAAGAACGGCTTCGCCGCCGAGATCGTCGAATTGTCCGAAGGCGAAGTCGCCGGCATCAAGGGCGCCACCGTGCACATCAAGGGCGAATACGCCTTCGGTTGGCTGCGCACCGAGATCGGCGTGCACCGCCTGGTGCGCAAGAGCCCGTTCGATTCGGGCAACCGTCGTCACACCTCGTTCACCGCGGTGTTCGTCTCCCCGGAGATCGACGACAACATCGAGATCGAGATCAACCCGTCCGACCTGCGCATCGACACCTACCGCTCCTCCGGTGCCGGTGGCCAGCACGTGAACACCACCGACTCCGCGGTGCGGATCACCCACGTGCCCACCAACACCGTGGTGGCGTGCCAGAACGAACGCTCCCAGCACGCCAACAAGGACACCGCCATGAAGATGCTGCGGGCCAAGTTGTACGAGCTGGAGATGCAGAAGCGCAACGCCGCCTCCCAGGCTCTGGAGGACACCAAATCCGACATCGGCTGGGGGCACCAGATCCGCTCCTACGTCCTCGACCAGTCGCGGATCAAGGACCTGCGCACCGGCGTCGAGCGCAGCGACTGCGACAAGGTGCTGGATGGGGATCTGAACGAGTACCTCGAGGCCAGCCTCAAGCAAGGGCTGTAACGCCGCCGCGCCCGGCCAGCCCGCCTCAAGCAGCGGCTGGCCTGCGTCCGCCAGGCTTTGCTGCCGCTGTTATGCAATCCGTTTCCACAGGCAAGAGCGCCTAATCAGGAACCACCGAAGACCATGAGCGACCAACAACCCGACCAGCACGAACTGCAACAGGAAGAGAACAAGCTGATCGCCCAGCGCAAGGAAAAGCTTGCTGCCGTGCGCGAAGCCAAGGCCATCGCCTTCCCGAACGACTTCCGCCGCGACGCCTACTTCGCGGACCTGCAGAAACAGTACGCGGACAAGACCAAGGAAGAGCTGGAAGCTGCAGCCATCCCGGTCAAGGTCGCCGGTCGCATCATGCTCAACCGCGGCTCCTTCATCGTCCTGCAGGACAGCAGCGCTCGCCTGCAGGTCTACGTGAACCGCAAGACCCTGCCGGAAGAGACCCTGGCCGAGATCAAGACCTGGGACCTGGGCGACATCATCGGCGCCGAAGGCACCCTGGCCCGTTCCGGCAAGGGCGACCTGTACGTCGACATGACCAGCGTGCGCCTGCTGACCAAGTCCCTGCGCCCGCTGCCGGACAAGCACCACGGCCTGACCGACACCGAGCAGCGCTACCGCCAGCGCTACGTCGACCTGATCGTCAACGAGGAAACCCGCCACACCTTCCGCGTGCGCTCCCAGGTCATCGCCCACATCCGCCGCTTCCTCAGCGAGCGCGGTTTCCTCGAAGTGGAAACCCCGATGCTGCAGACCATCCCCGGCGGCGCGGCGGCCAAGCCCTTCGCGACCCACCACAACGCCCTGGACATGCCGATGTTCCTGCGCATCGCCCCGGAGCTGTACCTCAAGCGCCTGGTGGTCGGTGGCTTCGAGAAGGTCTTCGAGATCAACCGCAACTTCCGTAACGAAGGCGTCTCGACCCGGCACAACCCCGAGTTCACCATGCTCGAGTTCTACCAGGCCTACGCCGACTACGAAGACAACATGGACCTGACCGAGGAGCTGTTCCGCGAGCTGGCCCAGGCCGTGCTCGGCAGCACCGACGTGCCCTACGGCGACAAGGTCTTCCATTTCGGCGAGCCCTTCGCCCGCCTGTCGGTGTTCGACGCGATCCTCAAGTACAACCCGGACATCACCGCCGCCGACCTCAACGACGTCGAGAAGGCCCGCGCCATCGCCAAGAAGGCCGGTGCCAAGGTCCTCGGCCACGAAGGCCTGGGCAAGCTGCAGGTGATGATTTTCGAGGAGCTGGTGGAGAGCAAGCTGGAACAGCCGCACTTCATCACCCAGTACCCCTTCGAGGTCTCCCCGCTGGCCCGCCGCAACGACAAGGACCCGAGCGTCACCGACCGCTTCGAGCTGTTCATCGGTGGCCGCGAGATCGCCAACGCCTACTCCGAGCTGAACGACGCCGAAGACCAGGCCGAGCGCTTCATGCTGCAGGTCAAGGAGAAGGACGCCGGTGACGACGAGGCGATGCACTACGACGCCGACTTCGTCAACGCGCTGGAATACGGCATGCCGCCCACCGCCGGCGAAGGCATCGGCATCGACCGCCTGGTGATGCTGCTGACCAACTCCCCGTCGATCCGCGACGTGATCCTGTTCCCCCACATGCGGCCCCAGGCCTGAGTGGGATGAGAAAGCCGCCTTCGGGCGGCTTTTTTGTGGCTGCTGTCCCGTCCTGAATAAGGTTTACACCTTCGCCCTTATTTCAGGAGAGTCCCGATGGCAGAAGGTATCCGTCGCAGTCAGCGTGATTACACGCAGGCTTTTAAACTGGCAGTGGTCGATCAAGTCGAAAAAGGCGAAATGAGCTACAAGGAGGCTCAGGCTCGCTACGGCATCCAGGGCCGTTCGACGGTGCTGGTGTGGTTACGCAAGCATGGTCGGCAGGACTGGAGTCAAGGAGCCTCCATTCGATCCGCCAGGAGCAAGTCGATGTCCGAACCCAACCTGCCACTGACGCCGGAGCAGCGCATCAAGGAGCTGGA
>NZ_FOJP01000007.1 GCF_900111835.1 Metapseudomonas otitidis | reverse complement strand
CGACCCGCTGCGCTTTGCCAACGGCCGCGCCATCACCGCCTTTGCCGGGCTCAATCCACGGCTGCAGGAATCCGGGAGCTACCGGGGGCAGACACGCATCTCCAAGATGGGCTCATCGCGCCTGAGAGCCGGCCTGTACATGCCCGCGATCAGCGCCCTGACCTACAACGAAGCGATCAGAGCCATGGGCGAACGGCTAAGGGAGCGGGGCAAGACCGGCAAGCAGATCGTCTGCGCAGCGATGCGCAAGCTGCTGAACATCGCCTATGGCGTGCTGAAATCGGGTCAGCCGTTTGACGCAAAACTGGCCCTTGCTCACTAGAAATCAAGACGGTATCTACGAACGGTGGCTCGGGGCTCGATGCGGTTCGCCGAGCTCGCCGCATCCTACGAACGGCACTCGGCACGGTCATGACGGTGGAACGGTGAAGCGCGATCCCCCTACGAATCAGGGCATGGCGGCAAACGTAGGATGGGCTGAGCGGTGCGAAGCCCATCATTGCCCGGGCGCCGGGTTCGATGCGGAGCACCGTAGCCCGGGCTTCAGCCCGGGAAGCGCCGGGCAACCGGGATCAGCCGAAGAACCAGTAGCACACGCCGATGGAGGCCAGCACGCCGGCGAAGTCCGCCAGCAGGGCGCAGCCCACGGCGTGGCGGGCGCGCTGGATGCCGACGGCGCCGAAGTACACGGCGAGCACGTAGAAGGTGGTCTCGGTGCTGCCCTGCACGGTGGCGGCGACCAGGGCGGGGAAGCTGTCCACCCCCTGGCTCTGCATGGTCTCGATGAGCATGGCCCGCGCGGCGCTGCCGGAGAACGGCTTGACCAGCGCGGTGGGCAGGGCGTCGACGAAGCGGGTGTCCCAGCCGGCCCACTCCACCAGGCTGCGGATGCCGTCCAGGCCGAACTCCAGGGCGCCCGAGGCGCGCAGCACGCCGACGGCGCAGAGCATCGCCACCAGGTAGGGCAACAGGCCCTTGGCCACGTCGAAGCCTTCCTTGGCGCCGTCCACGAAGGCTTCGTAGACCGGCACCTTCTTCAAGGCCCCGGCGAGCAGGAAGACCAGGATCAGCCCGAACAGCACCAGGTTGCCCAGCAGCGAGGACAGCGCCGCCAGGGCGGTGGCGGAGAGCCCGGCGAGCACCGCCATGAAGGCGCCCAGCAGCAGCGCGCCGGGCACCAGGTAGGCCAGCACCACCGGGTCCCACAGGCGCAGGCGCTGCATCACGGCAACGCTCAGCAAGCCCACCAGGGACGAGGCGGTGGTGGCCAGCAGGATGGGCAGGAACACCAGGGTCGGGTCGCTGGCACCCTGCTGGGCGCGGTACATGAAGATCGACACCGGCAGCAGGGTCAGGGAAGAGGCGTTGAGCACCAGGAACAGTATCTGCGCGTTGCTCGCCACGGTGGCGCTGGGGTTGAGCTCCTGCAGGGCCTTCATGGCCTTGAGGCCGATGGGGGTGGCGGCGTTGTCCAGACCCAGGCCGTTGGCGGCGAAGTTGAGGGTGATCAGCCCCAGCGCCGGGTGCCCGGCCGGCACCTCGGGCATCAGCCGGCGGAACAGCGGCCCCAGCAGCCAGGCCAGGCGCTCCACCAGCCCGGCGCGCTCGGCGATGCGCAGGAAGCCGAGCCAGAGGGTGAGGGTGCCGAACAGCAGCACCATGACCTCCACCGAGAGCTTGGCCATGGCGAACAGGCTCTCCACCATGGCCGCCCAAACGCCGGGATCGCCGCCGATCCAGCGTGCCGCCGCGGCGGTTGCCGCCACCAGGAAGAAGCCGAGCCAGAGGCCGTTGAGCATGGGGGATGTCCCTCGAATCCGATGGGGGCGGATGATAGCGGCGGGCATCGGGGCGGCGCCAGGACGACCGCCGGGCGGGCGGATGGGCGCGTGCGGCCCCGGGGTCTAGGCTCCATGGGGTTTCCCAACCCGATGAGGACAGGCGGATGAAGAAGATCCTGGTGCTGTATTACTCCATGTATGGCCACATCGAGCGCCTCGCCGAGGCGGTGGCCGAAGGGGCCCGCAGCGTGCCCGGTGTGGAGGTGACCCTGAAGCGGGTGGCCGAGACCATGCCGGAAGACATCGCGCGCAAGGCCGGGGCGAAGCTGGACCAGGCGGCGCCGGTGGCCTCGCCCCAGGAGCTGGCGGACTACGACGTCATCCTGTTCGGCACGCCGACACGCTTCGGCAACATGGCCGGGCAGATGCGCACCTTCCTCGACCAGACCGGCGGCCTGTGGGCCAAGGGCGCGCTGGTGGGCAAGCTGGGCAGCGTGTTCACCTCCACCGGCACCGGGGGCGGCTCGGAAACCACCATCACCTCGTTCTGGCACACCCTGGCGCACCACGGGATGCTGATCAGCGGGCTGCCTTACGCGGCCCCGGAGCTGACCGACATCAGCGAGGTGCGCGGCGGCTCGCCCTACGGGGCGGCGACCATCGCCGGGGCGGACGGCTCGCGCACGCCGAGTGCCAAGGAGCTGGCCCTGGCGCGCTTCCAGGGCGCCCATGTGGCGAAGCTGGCGGCGCGCATGAGCTGACCCCGGAATGAGCCGCGCCGGGCGTCCCGTGTGGAACGCCCGGCGTCGGTTTCGCCTGACCCGGCCCGCCTGTGCGGAGGTACCCCCTGTACCCCTAGGTCATGCCGCTCCTGTCGACGCGGAACAACCCGGCCCCCTGGTCATGTGGCCCCGCCTGCGGGGCCTGTGGTCTGAATGCTCAGTACCAGTTCGGATCACGCCGGAGCTCGGCGTCGAGGATCGCCTTCTGGGCCTCGTCCGGCTCGCCCAGCCAGCGCAGGCTGGCGTGGCGGCTGGGCGATTTGTCCGCCGGCAGGCCCGGCGGGACCTGCACCAGCAGGGCGTAGGCGTCCTCCTTGTCCCAGCTGAAGGCCACCAGCAGCTTCTGGTGGGCGCAGTCGGCGCTGTCGCACAGCTGGCCCACCAGGTACTTGTCGCCATCCTCGTTGACCGCCTGCATGGGCGTGGCGGTGCCGCTGAGGTTCATCACCCATTCGGGCAGGCGGCTTTCGTCCTCCACCAGATCCTGCCACGTCTCGCGGTACTGCGGGTCGGTACCCAGCAGTTCGTTGAGGCGGTATTCGGCGTCGGTGTCGGCGGCCAGCGCCGCGCTGCCGGCAAGGCCGAGCAGCAGGGCGGCGCAGAGTGGGCGCAGCGTGCGCATCGGGCCTCCCTAGCCGCGGCGGCGGCCGAAGATGAACGAGACGATGAACAGCACCAGGAACAGCACGAAGAGGATCTTCGCGATGCCTGCAGCGGTGCCGGCGATACCGCCGAAGCCCAGGACAGCGGCGACGATGGCGATGACGAGGAAGGTAAGGGCCCAACTGAGCATGGTGAGTTCTCCTGCGTGGTAGGTAGGTTCAGCGCGCCAGGCCGAGGCCGAGGTCGTGCTGTGCACCGAACGAGGCGGAGGCTTCGTCCTGGGGCGTGTGGGGATCCGGGGTGTCGAGGTCGAGGTCGCTGAGGTAATGGCTTTCCAGCAGCGCGTTGCCCATCGCCAGGGCGCTGGCCAGGGCCAGCAGGCTGAGGGTGAGCAGGGCGGCGAATACGAGGGCCAGGGTCCACATGGTCGTGCTCCTTGGGGTCAGAACACCCAGCGCGGTTGCTGCGTCGGTTCGAGGAAGCGCTGTTGCGCCACGGTGTGCAGGTCGTCCGCCGGCGCGGTGGCCGGGCGCTGGTCCGCCGCCGGCGTGGGCACCACTTCGATGTGGGCGGGCAATGCGGGCAGGTGTTCGCGGGCCTTGAGGGCGCTGCGCAGCTGGTGTTCCACCAGCATCAGCAGGAACACCGCGAAGGCGACCAGCAGGCCTTTGCCGATGAGCGCGAGACGGGGTTGTGGACGGTTCATGCCGGTTCTCCTCCCTGCACAGGTGGCGGACGGGGCCGCCTCAGGCCATGGACTGCTTGAGGCTGCGCATGCGGTCGTGGCAGGCGCGGACCTTGGGCATTTCCACCGCGATCAGCTCGCGGACCTTGGGTTCGGCGGTCTCCAGGGCATCCTCGAAGGCGTGCAGGATGCGGTCCTCGGCCTGCTCCAGCTGGCCGACGTAGGCGGCGTACTCGTCCTTGGCCAGGGCGGCGCGGGTGTCGGCATAGACCTGGCGCAGGGTGCCCATGAGGGTGCCGCCGGTGGAGGGCGTCTCGTGGTTGGCGGCGACGCGCACGGTGAGCGCCTGGATGACCTCGGTCTTGGCGCTGGCCATCTCGCGGAACAGGCTCTGCAGGTTGGGGTCGCGGACTTCTTCGATGGCGTGCTGGTAGAAGCGCTCGCCGTCGCGGGTGATCTCGATCAGTTCATTCAGTTGTGCGGTGGTGCTGGTCATCTTCCGTTCTCCTGGTCCGAGCGATTCCGGACGCTCTCGGCAGGAGATTTCGCAAGCGTTGTGCCAGGTTTTGAAAAAGTCGTTTTTCCTTTTAAAACAGTCAGTTAGCCTCGCTCCGAAAATACCGCCTGCATGCAGGCTGCAATCCGTGTAAGAAATCATCTTGCAACTTGCACGTTCTTTCCTGGACTAAGCACCAGACGGCCACCTAGGCCCCCTACGCGTCCCGCCCCGATGGCGGGGTACGCGCCCTCGAACAACGACACGACACAGCGGAGCAAGAACATGGCATCGGCAACGGAAACCCGCGGACGCATCCTGCTGGTGGATGACGAATCGGCGATCCTGCGCACCTTCCGGTACTGCCTGGAGGACGAGGGCTACAGCGTGGCCACCGCCAGCAGCGCGGCGCAGGCGGAGGCGATCCTGCAGCGGCAGGTGTTCGACCTGTGCTTCCTCGACCTGCGCCTGGGCGAGGACAACGGCCTGGACGTGCTGGCACAGATGCGCGTGCAGGCGCCGTGGATGCGGGTGGTGATCGTCACCGCGCATTCGGCGGTGGACACGGCGGTGGACGCCATGCAGGCCGGCGCGGCGGATTACCTGGTCAAGCCCTGCAGCCCCGACCAGCTGCGCCTGTCGGCGGCCAAGCAGCTGGAAGTGCGCCAGCTGACCGCGCGCCTGGAAGCCCTGGAGGGCGAGGTGCGCAAGCCCGGTGACGGCCTGGACTCCCAGAGCCCGGCGATGATGGCGGTGCTGGAAACGGCCCGGCAGGTGGCCAACACCGACGCCAACATCCTCATCCTCGGCGAGTCGGGCACCGGCAAGGGCGAGCTGGCCCGCGCCATCCACGGCTGGAGCAAGCGGGCGAAGAAGGCCTGCGTGACCATCAACTGCCCGTCGCTGTCGGCGGAGCTGATGGAGAGCGAGCTGTTCGGCCACACCCGTGGCGCCTTCACCGGGGCCAGCGAGAGCACCCTGGGCCGGGTCAGCCAGGCTGACGGCGGCACGCTGTTCCTCGACGAGATCGGCGATTTTCCCCTCACGTTGCAGCCCAAGTTGTTGCGCTTCATCCAGGACAAGGAATACGAGCGGGTGGGCGATGCGGTGACCCGCCGTGCCGATGTGCGCATCCTCGCCGCCACCAACCTCAACCTGGACGAGATGGTCCGCGAGGGGCGCTTCCGCGAGGACCTGCTCTACCGCCTGAACGTGATCACCCTGCACCTGCCGCCGCTGCGCGAGCGCACCGAGGACCTGCTGGGCCTAGCCGAGCGCTTCCTCGCGCGCTTCGTGAAGGACTACGCGCGGCCGGCCCGGGGCTTCAGCGAGGCAGCGCGGGAGGCGCTGCTGAACTACGCCTGGCCGGGCAACGTGCGCGAGCTGCGCAACGTCATCGAGCGCGCCAGCATCATCTGCGGCCAGGAGCTGGTGGACGTCGGCAACCTCGGCCTGAGCGAGGCGCCGAGCGCCAACAACGCCCCGCGCATCGGCGCCGCCATGAGCCTGGAGGACCTGGAGAAGGCCCACATCGCGGCGGTGCTGGCCACCAGCGACACCCTGGACCAGGCGGCCCGGACGCTCGGCATCGACGCCTCCACGCTGTACCGGAAGCGCAAGCAGTACGGCCTATGAGGTTCCCGATGAAGCTGCGCACGCGGCTGTTCCTCAGCATCTCCGCGCTGATCACCGTGGCCCTGCTGGGACTGTTGCTGGGGGTGACCAGCGTGATGCAGCTGGCGCGTTCCCAGGAGCAGTTGATCGCCTACAACTTCTCCACCATCGACCTGGGCGAGCAGATGCGCCGCCACCTGGGCGACCAGTTGGTGCTGCTGACGGCGCCGCACACCGACCCGGTGAAGCTGCACGACGCCCAGCAGCACTTTCGCAGCGTGGTGGAGCGGGGGCTGATGAATGCGCGGGACGAGAGCACCCGGGAGGGCTTCCGGGCCATCGCCGAGCACTTCGCACGCTTCGTCGAGGTGTCGGCAACGCCGGCCCGCGACGACCGCCAGCCGATGGACGATGTGGCCTTCAGCGAGGCCCTGAACGCCACCCGCAACGCCATGCTGGACCTACAGCGCCTCGCCTTGGACAACATCTCCAGCACCGAGCGCTACACCCGCGAGCGGGCGGTGCTGGTGGCCGGGCTGCTGGGCCTGCTGGCCCTGGCGGTGCTGCTGATCGGGGTGGTGACCGCCCACGGCATCGCGCGGCGCTTCGGCGCGCCCATCGAGGCGCTGGCGCGGGCGGCGGACCGCATCGGCCAGGGCGACTTCCAGGTCACCCTGCCGCTCTCCTCGGTGAGCGAGATGGCCTCCCTGAGCCGGCGCTTCGGGCTGATGGCGGAGGCCCTGCGGCAGCTGAAGGAGACCAACATCGAGAAGATGCTGGCCGAGCAGCGGCGGCTGAAGGCGGTGCTGGACAGCATCGACGACGGCTTGCTGATCCTCGACCGCGATGGCCGCATCGAGCACGCCAACCCGGTGGCGCAGCGCCAGCTGGCCTGGGACACCGAGCAGCTGGGCCAGCCGCTGAGCCGCGCCCTGGCGGTGCCGGCGCTGGAAGAGACCACCCGGCGGGTGCTGGCCGGCCAGGCGCTGGACCAGGTGCACCCGGACCTGGACATCCTCGCCGAGGGCGAGCACCGCCTGCTGAGCTGGCGGCTGACCCCGGTGAGCCTGGACGACGCGCGGGTGATGGGCGCGGTGATGGTGCTGCGCGACGTGACCGAGCAGCGTGCCTTCGAGCGGGTGCGCAACGAGTTCGTGCTGCGCGCCTCCCATGAGTTGCGCACGCCGGTGACCGGCATGCAGATGGCCTTCGGCCTGCTGCGCGAGCGGGTGAAGGTGGCGCCGGACTCCCGCGAGGCGGACCTGCTGCAGACGGTGGACGAGGAGATGCAGCGCCTGGTGCGGCTGATCAACGACCTGCTGCACTTCTCCCGCTACCAGAACGGCATGCAGACCCTGACCCTGGCGCCCTGCGACCTGGACGAGCTGCTCGGCGGGGTGCGCGAGCGCTTCCTGGCCCAGGCCGAGGAGCGGCAGGTGGCCATCGAGCTGGACCTGCAGGGCCCGCTGCCCCGGGTGCCGGTGGACCGGCCACAGCTGGAGCGGGTGCTGGACAACCTGATGAGCAACGCTCTGCGCCACGCCCCCCGCGACGGGCGCATCCGCCTGCAGTCACGACGCCATGGCGAGCGGGTGATCCTCAGCGTGGAGGACAACGGCGACGGCGTGCCCTACAGCCAGCAGGCGCGCATCTTCGAGCCCTTCGTGCAGTTGGGGCACAACCCCGGCGGCGTGGGCCTGGGGCTGGCGCTGTGCAAGGAGATCGTGCGGCTGCACGGCGGGCGCATCGGCATCTATTCGCGCCCCGGCGAGGGGGCGCAGTTCTACCTGACGCTGCCGGTGTAGAAGCGGCGCTCAGCGCGCGCCGCGGTTGAGCACCAGCAGCAGGGCGGCGGTCTCGGCGTCCGGCTGGCCGTCGTAGCGGCTCGGGCGGTATTTCATCTGGAAGGCGGCGATGACGTTGCGGGTGGCTTCGTCCAGCTGGCCGTTGCGCGGCACGGCGTAGCCCTGGCGCTCCAGCTGCATCTGGAACCAGTCCACGGTGGGCAGGGCGGTGGCGAAGCGCACCTGTTCCTCGGCCACCGCGCGGTCGTCCGGCCAGGGCACCAGGCCGGCGTCGGCCAGGCGCTTCCAGGGGAACAGCGGGCCCGGGTCGACCTTGCGCTGGGGGGCGATGTCGCTGTGGCCGATGATGCTGCCCATCGGCAGGCCGTGGCGCTTGACCAGGTCCTTGAGGAGCGGGATGAGGGCGTTGATCTGGCCCTCGTCGAAGGGCTCCCATTCCAGCCCGTGGCCGGTCTGCCGGTAGCCTTCGTTGACCAGTTCGATGCCGATGGTGCTGGCGTTCAGCCAGGTGCGCCCCTGCCATTCGCTCTGCCCGGCGTGCCAGGCGCGGCGGTCCTCGCCCACCAGCTGGTAGACGGTGGGCGGCTGGGCGCCGATCAGGTAGTGGGCGCTGACGTCGCCTTCGGTCAGCAGGTGCAGGGAGTTGGCCAGGTTGGTGGAGGTGTAGTGCAGGACGATGTACTGCACCCGGCTGTTCTGGTTCTGCGAGGGGTGGCTGCGGTCGATCTGCAGGCCGTCGTGGGCGCAGCCACCGAGCAGGGTCAGGCACAGGCCGAGGGGGAGAAGTCGTTTCATGGGCGGATGTGCAACACGCTTTGCAGGTTGTCCAGGAGCATGTCGACGCTGAGCATGATCAGCAGCATGCCGGTGAGGCGCTCGACGGCCATGAGGCCGCGCTGGCCGAGGAAGCGCTGGAGGAAGGCGGCCTGCAGGAGGATCACGGCAGTGCAGGCCCAGGCCAGGATCACGGCGATGTACAGCTCCCACAGCTGGCCCTGGTGGGTGTTGCGCAGGGTCATCAGCACGGCGAGGGCGGAGGGGCCGGCCACCGCCGGGGTGGCCAGGGGCACCAGCATCGGCTCGCCGCCGGGCAGGTCGCCGAGCACGCCTTCGGGCCGGGGGAAGATCAGCCGCAGGGCAATGATGAAGAGGATGATGCCGCCGGCAATGGCGATGGCCTCGCGGGACAGGCCCAGGCCGCTGAGGATGTTCTCGCCGAAGGTGAGGAACAGCAGCAGCAGGCCGAGGGCGAACACCAGCTCGCGCAGGGCGACCTTGAGGCGCCGCTCGGGGGCGACGTTCTTCAGGGCGGCGATGAAGATGGCGATGTTCCCGAAGGGGTCGGTGACCAGGAAGATCAGCACCGCGATTCCGAGGATGTCCATGAGCGCTCCTGTGCGGGATACGGAATGGTAGGAGGGTGGGCCGGGTGCCGTCGAGCGGCACCCGGCGAGGCGTCAGAAGCGGTAGCGCAGGGTGCCGCGCAGGGCACGCTGGTCGCCCGGCAGGGGCAGCAGGCGGTCGTCGCCCTGGCCCAGGCCGCCGCTCTGCTGCAGGTACTGCAGGCCGAGCAGCAGCTCGCGCTCGCGGGAGAAGAAGTAGTCGCCGGCATCGAAGCTGAGTTGCGGGCTGAAGCCGAAGCCGGCCGCTCGCGAGCCTTCGCTGCCGGCCCAGTCGAGGCCGCCATCCAGCAGCCATTCGCTGTCGCCGATGCCGAAGGCATACAGCCAGGTGCCGCTGAACTGGGCGGTGCGACCCGGTTCGCGGGCGTCGTCCCGGGGCAGCAGCGCCAGATCCAGCAGCTCCAGCTCCGGCGCGGCGACGATCAGGCTCAGCCCGCTCAGGGCCAGGTGCTCGGCACTGCTGGCGTGCCAGCCGAGGCCGGCGCTGGCCAGGGGCGGGCGCGGGGCCTCGTTGCCGGGGCGGACGAAGCTCTCCCCGGCGGAATAGGGCAGGGTGGTGAACGCCAGGTTGCTGTCCATCAGCGGCAGCAGGGATTCGGCAGGCGCCTGGGCGGAGCACAGGCCCAGGGCCAGCGCGCCCAGCCAGCAGGCGGCGCGGTGGAAGGATGCACGCATCGAAAGGCTCCGGTGAGGATGACGGCCCCCCGTTCATCGCGGGGGTGCCAGGCAAGGGGGCGCGATTATACGCAGCCGCCCGGCGTGCGTCCGGCCCTTCCGGACGGCACTGTTCAACGACCGGAAATTGCCTATAACGTGTACAGACACAAGGACAACCCGGGAAACGGACCAGCCCAATGAGGACCCTCGCCATGCGTCGCCTGCTCTGGTTCAAACAGGACCTGCGACTCGACGACCACCCGGCCGTGCAGGCCGCCCTGGGCGCCGAGCGCGTGTTGCCGCTCTACGTCTTCGACCCGACCCTGCTGCGCCCCGGCCCCCTCGGCACCCGGCCGATGGGCGTGCACCGCATGCGCTTCCTGCTGGAAAGCCTGGCAGCGCTGGACGGCGAGCTGCGCCACCGTGGCTCACGCCTGCTGGTGGTGCAGGGCGTGGCGTCCCAGGTGATCCCCGCGCTGGTGGACCACCTGCAGCTGGACGAGGTGCTGACCCTGGACGAGGTGGCACCGGCGGCGCGGACGCTGATCGAGGAGACCCGCCAGGCCCTGGCCGGCGTGCCGCTGACCACCTTCGCCGGCGATACGCTGTTGCGCCGAGAGGAGCTGCCGGCGCCGGTGGAGGCCCTGCCGGCGGTGTTCAGCCAGTTCCGCGACCAGGTGCAGCAACGCCTCAGCGTGTTCCAGCCGCGCTCGGCCCCGGCCGCCCTGCCCCCGACGCCGGAACCGGCGGACCGGCTGTTCGAGCCGCTGCCGAGCCTGTCCCGCCTCGGCCTGGGGGAGCCCCTGGCCCATGTGAACAGCACCTTCCCCTTCGCCGGCGGCGAACCGGCGGCCCTGGCCCGGGTGCGCGACTACCTGTGGGAAGGGCGCGGGGTCCGCGACTACGAGACCACCCGCTACGGCCTGACCGGAACCGAATACTCCTCGAAGTTCTCCCCCTGGCTGGCCAACGGCTGCCTGTCGGCGCGCCGGGTGGTGGCGGAGCTGCGCCGCCACGAGGCGCAGTACGGCGCCAATGCCTCGACCCGCCTGCTGTGGGAACAGGTGCTGTGGCGCGACTTCTTCCGCTGGACGCTGCTGCGCCACGGCGAGGCGCTGTTCCAGCCCGGCGGCGTGCGCGCCACGGCGCGGGCACCGCAGAACCTGGACGCGCGCTTCGAGGCCTGGTGCCACGGGCGCACCGGCCTGCCCCTGGTGGATGCGGCCATGCGCGAGCTGGCGACCACAGGCTTTCTCGCCCACCGCCTGCGCCAGGTGGTGGCCAGCTACCTGGTCAGCGACCTGCAGCAGGACTGGCGCCATGGCGCGGCCTGGTTCGAGGAGCACCTGCTGGACCACGACCCGGCGAGCAACTGGGGCAACTGGGCCTACCTGGCCGGGGTGGCGAGCGATCCGCAGCGCAGCCAGGCGTTCAATGCCCTGCACCAGGCGCGCCATCTGGACCCGGAGGCGGAGTACGTGAGCCTGTGGCTGCCGGAGCTGCGGGCGGTGCCGCGCAACCTGCGGCATACGCCCTTCGTGCTGTCGCGCCTGCAGCTGGATGCGCTGGACTACCCGCGCCTGGAGCAGGTGCCGGAGGCGTGGAAGCCCTACCTGACGAGCGCCGCGTAGGCGGCGCTCAACCCAGTTCGATGCGGTTGCGGCCGCCGCGCTTGGCCCGGTAGAGGGCCTGGTCGGCACGCTCGAAGGCAGCCGCGTCGCTTTCCCCCTGCGCGAAGGACACCAGCCCGCCCGAGAGGGTGATGGTCACCGGCTCGCCCTTGAAGTGGAACGGGCACTGCTCGATGCCGGCACGCAGGTTGTCCAGCAGCTGGCGGCCGCCGTCGAGCTGGGTGGCGGGGATCAGCAGGACGAACTCCTCGCCACCGAAGCGGGCGATGAAGTCGGTCTTGCGCAGGCGCTTGGCGATCTCGCCGGCGATCAGCTTGAGCACCTTGTCGCCGGCCAGGTGGCCGTAGTTGTCGTTGATCCGCTTGAAGTGGTCGATGTCCAGCACGCCCAGCAGCAGCTCGCCCCCGTAACGCTTCCAGCGGGCCACCTCCAGCTCCAGGCGTTCGCTCCAGGCGGCGCGGTTGGGCAGGCCGGTGAGGGTGTCGCGCAGGGCTTTCTGGCGCTGCTCTTCGAGGTGGTCGCGGAAGGTGTTGGCTTCCTGCTCCATGGTGGACACGCGCTCGATGAGGCTCTGCAGGCGCCCGCTGACCTCGGCCTCGCGCACTTCGCGCTCGCGCTGGAAGCTGTTCATGGTGCTGAGCAGGCCTTCGAGGCGCTGTTCGACTGCGCGCTTGAGGTCATCCAGGTCGGTGGCCTCCTGCACGCTGTTCTGCAGGCCGCTGACCTGCTCGCGCAGTTGGTCGTCGAGCTGGCGGGCGTTCTGCAGTTCGTCGTTGTAGCCCTGGTGGGCGCTGGTGAGGGTGGCGACGAAGGCCGCCAGGCGCTCGTTGAGCTGCTGCAGGTAGCCGGCGAATTCGCGGTGGCCGTTGTCGGTGATGGCCAGCACCAGCACGGCGAGGTCATCCAGCACGGGGACCAGCTCGTACCAGTTGAGGTTGCCTTCCAGACGCCGCCGCAGGTCTTCGGCCTGGGGCTTGTGGCGTTCGGGCAGCTCCAGCTCGTCCAGCAGGCTGCGCAGGCTGGCGGCGACGTGGGGGGCGACCGCGCTGTAGCCGGGCTCGGGGGCGGGCGGCAGTTCGTAGGCCGGGTCCCCTTCGCCGGTGATCAGGCTGTGGGGCATGGGCAGGCTGTCCAGGCCCGGGCGGGGTTCATCCGCAGCGGCTACGGGCCGGACGGCGGACGTTGCCTCGGGCGTGGCCGGGCTGGGCGCGAGGGCGGCCGGGGCGGCAGCGGGCGGGGCATCCGGCCCTGGGGTGCTGGGGGCGACGGCGTCTGCCGCCGGCTCGGGAGCGCTCGGCGGGGCTGCGGTGCTGGTTGCAGGTGCAGGTGCAGGTGCAGGTGCAGGTGCAGGTGCAGGTGCAGGTGCAGGTGCAGGTGCAGCAGGCTGGGGCGCGGCAGCGGGGCTGTCCAGCGCGTCGTCCTCATCGTCGTCCGGGGCCTGGACGGGCGCCGGCGCAGGCGCGGCCGGGGCGTTGGCTACGGGGGCATCCGGCGCGGCGGGCTGGGCCTCGTCGGCCCCGCCCTCGCCGTTGCCGAACAGGCGCTGCAGCAGGCCGGGACGCGGCGGTGGGGCGTCGCCGGTCAGCACTTCGAGGGCACGGTTCTGCAGCTCGCTCAGTTCGCTGAGTAGGGCAGGCATCTCACGGGAGCTGCCGGCGCGCTCGTCGAGGCGCTTGGCGAACTGCTTGAGGGATTTGCGCACATCCCGTGGCACGTCGAGCTTGAGCAGCTGGTTGGCCAGGCCACCCAGGGCGCCGACGTTCTGCTGGATGCGTTGCTGGCGGCGCTGCTCGGAGTCGAGCACGGCCTTTTCCAGCCGGGGGATGAGGGCGGACAGGCCGGCGTCGATCTTGTCGCCACGGATGATCTCCCGCAGCTCCTGCATGCAGGCGTCCACCGCCTTGTCGGTGCCTTCGGCGGCCAGGGAGCTGCGCACCAGGCCCCGGCGCAGCAGGTCGAGGCGCGCCTCCCAGAGGCGTTCGAGCTTTTCCTGCTCTTCCAGGCTTTCCAGGTACTTGGCTTTCCAGCGCTGGCCGTCGTCGCTCATGGTGCGGATCCGGAAGGGTCGAGCCTGGCCGGGAGTGCGTCGCCGCGCAGGGAGGCGGGCAGACGGATGTCCACGGCCACCGGCAGGTGGTCGGAGATGGGTTGGCTGAGCACCTGCACGCGCTCCAGGGTGAGGCTGGGGCTGAGCAGGATGTGGTCGAGGCAGCGCTGGGGGCGCCAGCTCGGGAAGGTGGCCTCGACCTGCGGTGCCAGCAGCCCGAGGTCACGCAGGGGCGAGTGGTGCAGCAGGTCGGTGGCGTGGGTGTTCATGTCGCCCATGAGCACCTGGTGGCGGTAGTTGCCGATCAGTTCGCGGATGTAGGCCAGCTGGCGGGTGCGGGCCTTGGTACCGAGGGCGAGGTGCATCATGACCACCACCAGGGCGTCGTCGCCCTCGCCGAAGCGCATGAGGATGGCGCCGCGACCGGGCGGGCCGGGCAGGGGGTGGTCTTCCAGCTGGGTGGGCTGCAGGCGGCTGAGCAGGCCGTTGCTGTGCTGCGCCAGGCGCCCGAGGTTGCGGTTGAGCTGCTGGTACCAGTAGGGGAAGGCACCGAGCTGGGCCAGGTGTTCGACCTGGTTGACGTAGCCGGAGCGCAGGCTGCCACCGTCCACTTCCTGCAGGGCGACGAGGTCGAAGTCACCCAGGAGAGCGCCGATGCGCTGGAGGTTGCCGGCACGCCCGGCATGGGGCAGGAGGTGCTGCCAGCCGCGGGTGAGGTAGTGGCGGTAGTGGCCGGTGTTGATGCCGACCTGGATGTTGAAGCTGAGCAGGCGCAGCCGGCCGTCTTCGGGCAAGCCGCTGGCGTCGCAATGAGGGTTGACCTGCGCGGTGCGCAGGCCAGCGGTGCGATCGTTGCTCCAGCGGCGCAGCATGGGCCTGCCCCCGGTGCCGCTTACTTCGCGGCACGCTCCTTGGCGATCAGGTAGTCGGCGACGGCGGTGGTCTGCTCCAGGCCACCGGAGGAGCCGATGTCGAAGCGGTACTTGCCGTTGACGATGAGGGTCGGTACGCCGGAGATCTGGTAGGCGACGGCCAGCTTCTTGGCTTTCTCCATCTGGCTCTTCACGCCGAAGGAGTCGAAGGCCTTGAGGAAGGCCTCCTTGTCGACACCGTGGGCGGCGAGGAAATCAGCCATGGCTTCCTTGGTGGCGAGCTTGTTGCCTTCCTTGTGGATGGCGTCGAACACGGCTTTGTGCACGCTGTGCTCCACACCCATGCTCTCGAGGGTGATGAACAGCTGGCCGTGGACGTTCCACAGGCCGCCGAACATGGCGGGAACGCGCACGAAGTTGACGTCTTCCGGGAGCTTCTCGGACCAGGCGTTGACGGTCGGTTCGAATTGGTAGCAGTGCGGGCAGCCGTACCAGAACAGCTCCACCACCTCGATCTTGCCGGGCTTGGAGACCGGCACCGGACTGCTCAGCTCGACATACTGCTTGCCCGCCTGGATGTCTTCGGCGTGGGCGGCGGTCATGCCGAACAGGCTCGCGCTGGCGAGTACGGCGGAAAGGATCAGGTTACGCATGCTTGGCTCCTAGACGGATCGTGGGGTTCTGCGACGGGCCCAGCTTCGACCGGGGGCCGCTGGGCGGGTTCCGCATTGTAGCGAGGCTGCCAATGAAAAAGGGTGGCCATAGCCACCCTTTCATTTACCGTTTACTACCGCTCGGGAAAGCTTAGTGCAGACCCTGGATATAGCTGGAAACGGCTTCGATGTCCTTGTTGCTCAGCTTGGCGGCGATGGCGCGCATGATCATGTTGTCGCCGTCGTTGGTGCGGTTGCCTTCGCGGAAATCGGTCAGCTGCTTGGCCACGTACTGGGCATGCTGGCCACCCAGGTGCGGGAAGCCGGCAGCGGCGTTGCCGGCGCCGTTCGGGGAGTGGCAGCCGGTGCAGGCGGGCATGCCTTCTTCCAGCTTGCCGCCACGGAACAGGGCTTCACCACGGGCCACCAGCTTGGGATCGGCGGCGCCGACGCTGCCGGACTGGCTGGAGAAGTAGGCGGCGATGTCTTGCAGGTCCTGGTCGCTGAGGTTGGTCAGCAGGCCGGTCATTTCCAGCACCTGGCGCTTGCCGTCCTTGATGTCATGCAGCTGCTTGAGCAGGTAGCGCTCGCCCTGGCCGGCGAGTTTCGGGAAGTTCGGGGCAAGGCTGTTGCCGTCCGGACCGTGGCAAGCGCCGCATACGGCGGTTTTGGCCTGGCCGGCCTTGGCGTCGCCTGCGGCGTGGGCCAGACCGGTGATGCCCAGGGTCAACAGCAGACTCACGAGTACTTTGTTCATCAGCTAATCCAATTACGGCTAAGGGTGAAAGAATCTAGCGCCCGACTACCTTCGTTATTGGCTCATCCACTGGATGACCGCTTTGTAGTCTTCGGCACTGCAGTCCATGCACAAGCCTCGGGGAGGCATGGCGTTCAAACCATTGGTGACGCTCTGAACCAGAGCATCAGTGCCCTTGGCCAGTCGCGGCTCCCAGGCCGCCTTGTCGCCCTTCTTGGGCGCCATAGGCAGTTGACCATTGTGGCAGGCCCCGCAGGTCCGGTTGAAAACGGCTTCCGGATCCTGAGCAGCCTGAGCGCCAAAGGCCAGCGCCGCAAGGCTTGCGACGAATACCATCTTCTTCATGATCAACCTCATCAGAGGGGCTTCGCCGGGCTTTCTGCAGTGCCCTGGTCGTTCCCGTGGCCCTTGTACCCTGGGGGATAAAGCGCACACTAAATCTGCGGCATTATATACTGGCGCTGCCCAAACGGAAACGAAACCGCCCTCTGCGACACCAGGTCGCACCCTGTGGACTCCTTCATGTCATTCAAGAATCCGATCATCGGCCTGTGCCAGCAGGCCCGCTTCCTCATCAGTGCCGCCAAGGTGGACCAGTGCCCGCCCGACCAGGGCCTGGAGGTCGCCTTCGCCGGCCGCTCCAACGCCGGCAAGTCCAGCGCGCTGAACACCCTGACCCACGCCAACCTGGCGCGTACCTCGAAGACCCCGGGCCGCACCCAGCTGCTCAACTTCTTCTCCCTGGACGAGGACCGCCGCCTGGTGGACCTGCCCGGCTACGGCTACGCCAAGGTGCCGATCCCTCTCAAGCAGCACTGGCAGCACCACCTGGAGGCCTACCTGAGCAGCCGCGAGAGCCTGGTCGGCCTGGTGCTGATGATGGACATCCGCCACCCGCTCACCGACTTCGACCGCCTGATGCTGGACTGGTCCAGCGCCGGCCACATGCCGCTGCACATCCTCCTGACCAAGGCCGACAAGCTGGCCTATGGCGCCGCGAAGAACGCGCTGCTGAAGGTGCGCCAGGAAATCCGCAAGGGCTGGGGCGATGACGTCAGCATCCAGCTGTTCTCCGCACCCAAGCGCCAGGGCGTGGAAGAGGCCCAGGCCGTGCTAGCCCGCTGGCTGCAGCTGGGCGAGGAATTCGAAGAAGGCGGCGACGCATCCGACGCCTGAATCGCAGGCAAAAAAAACCCCGGACTTCGTATGGGGAGGGGGAAGTTCCGGGGTTCAAGTCTGAACCGCTAGGGCGGGGTTCAGATATCTGCCAACACTAAACACAGCAAAAGGAGCATCGAAGGCTTCACCAGCCATTCCCAGTCTCTGACCGGGCGTGCTTCACAAAAGTTCACCGCTGCGTCAGAAATTATTCGTCCGGTCAGCGCTGCCCCTTATGCGAAACAGCGCTAAGCCGATGGGCGCACTCAGTGCGCCTCGTCCCAGTTGTCGCCCACCCCGACTTCCACCACCAGCGGCACATCCAGCTCGGCGGCATCGCTCATAAGCGGACGGATGGCGTCGCGCACGGTGTCCACCAGGTCCTCGCGCACCTCCAGCACCAGTTCGTCGTGCACCTGGAGGATGACCCGCGCATCCAGGCCGCTCTCCTGCAGCCAGGCATCCACCGCCACCATGGCGCGCTTCATGATGTCCGCCGCCGTGCCCTGCATCGGCGCGTTGATCGCGGTGCGCTCGGCGCCCTTGCGCATGGCCTGGTTCTTCGAGTGGATTTCCGGCAGGTACAGCCGGCGCCCGAACAGCGTCTCGACGAAGCCCTGGGCAGCCGCCTGCTCGCGGGTGCGCTCCATGTAGGCGAGCACGCCGGGGTAGCGGGCGAAGTAGCGGTCGATGTACGCCTGGGACTGCTTGCGGTCGACGCCGATCTGCTTGGCCAGGCCGAAGGCACTCATGCCGTAGATGAGGCCGAAGTTGATGGCCTTGGCGCTGCGGCGCTGGTCATTGCTGACCTGGTCCAGCTCGACGCCGAAGACTTCCGCCGCCGTCGCCCGGTGCACGTCGCGGTCATGACGGAAGGCGTCCAGCAGGCCTTCGTCCTTGGCCAGGTGGGCCATGATGCGCAGCTCGATCTGCGAATAGTCCGCCGCCAGCAGCTTGTAGCCCTTGGGTGCGACGAAGGCCTGGCGGATGCGCCGCCCTTCGGCCGTGCGGATCGGGATGTTCTGCAGGTTCGGATCACTGGAGGACAGGCGCCCGGTGGCCGCCACCGCCTGGTGATAGGAGGTGTGGATGCGCCCGGTGCGCGGGTTGATCTGCTCCGGCAGCTTGTCGGTGTAGGTGCTCTTGAGCTTGCTCAGGGAGCGGTACTGCATGATCACCTTGGGCAGCTCGAAGTCCTGCTCGGCCAGGTCCGCCAGCACGTTCTCGGCGGTGGAGGGCTGGCCGGTGGCGGTCTTGGCCAGCACCGGCAGGCCGAGCTTCTCGTAGAGGATGGCGCCGAGCTGCTTGGGCGAACCCAGATTGAACTCCTGCCCGGCCAGCTCGTAGGCCTGGCGCTCCAGGGCCACCATCTTCTCGCCCAGCTCCAGGCTCTGCTGGCCCAGCAGCTTGCCGTCCACCAGCGCACCGTTGCGTTCGATGCGCGCCAGCACCGGCACCAGCGGCATCTCGATGTCCTTCAGCACCGTGACCAGGGACGGGACAGCCTCCAGCTTCTGCCACAGCGCCTGGTGCAGGCGCAGGGTCACGTCGGCGTCCTCGGCGGCGTAGGGGCCGGCCTGCTCCAGGGCGATCTGGTCGAAGGTCAGCTGCTTGGCGCCCTTGCCGGCGATGTCCTCGAAGCGGATGGTGCTGTGGCCCAGGTATTTCAGGGCCAGGCTGTCCATGTCGTGGCGGGTGGCCGTGGAGTCCAGCACATAGGACTCGAGCATGGTGTCGAAGGCGATGCCCTGGACAGTGATGGGGGTCGAGGCGTTGGCCAGGACGTTCATGTCGTACTTGGCGTGCTGGCCGACCTTGGCCTTGGCCGGATCTTCCAGCAGCGGCTTCAGGGCCTGCAGCACCGCGTCGCGGTCCAGCTGCGCGGGCACGCCCATGTAGCTGTGGGCCAGGGGCACGTAGGCGGCCTCGCCGGCTTCCACGGCGAAGGACACCCCCACCACCTGCGCCTGCTGGGCGTCGAGGCTGGTGGTCTCGGTGTCGAAGGCGATCAGCGGCGCCGCCTCCAGCTTCTTCAGCCAGGCGTCGAACTGCGCCTGCTCCAGCACGGTTTCATAGCGCGTCTCGACGGCCGGCTCCGCGGGGGCATCCAGCAGGGCCAGTTGTTCGCCGTCCGACTTGGCCTGGCGCTGCAGGTCATCCAGCCAGCTCTTGAACTCCAGGGTGCGGTACAGCTCGGCCAGGGCCTCGCGGTCCGGCTCGCCGGGGTGCAGGGCATCGATCTCGACGTTCAGCTCCACGTCGCACTTGATGGTGGCGAGCTGGTAGGACAGGTAGGCCATGTCCTTGTGCTCCAGCAGCTTGGCCGGCAGCCCCTTGGCACCGCGGATCGGCAGCTCGGGCACCTTGTCCAGGCTGGCGTAGAGCACATCGAGCCCGCCGCCCACGCCGGTGAGCAGGCCCAGGGCGGTCTTTTCGCCCACGCCGGGCACGCCGGGGATGTTGTCGACCTTGTCGCCCATCAGGGCCAGGTAATCGATGATCAGCTCAGGACCGACGCCGAATTTCTCTTTCACGCCATCGATGTCCAGCGTGCTACCGGTCATGGTGTTGACCAGCGTAATGTGCGGATCGACCAACTGCGCCATGTCCTTGTCGCCGGTGGAGATCACCACCTGGCGCCCGCCCGCCGCGCTCTGCCGGGCCAGGGTGCCGATCACGTCATCGGCCTCCACGCCCTCGACGCACAGCAGCGGCAGGCCCAGGGCCCGCACCGTTGCGTGCAGCGGCTCCACCTGCACCCGCAGCTCGTCCGGCATGGACGGCCGGTTGGCCTTGTACTCGGCGAACATCGCATCGCGGAAGGTCCCGCCCTTGGCATCGAAGACCACCGCGAACGGGCTGTCCGGGTACTGCTTGCGCAGGCTCTTGAGCATGTTCAGCACACCCTTGACCGCACCGGTGGGCAGGCCCGCCGAAGTCATCAGCGGCGGCAGGGCATGGAAGGCGCGGTACAGGTAGGAGGAACCGTCGACGAGGACGAGAGGGGCTTGGCTCATGCGTGAATTCAACCTTTATTCACCGGACCCGCAGTAGAATGGCCCGGTCATTGACGATAAGGGACAAGGTTACCACCATGCGCGCTTTCAACCGCCTGTTGCTCGCCGGTCTGCTGGCCCTCCTGCCGGTGAGTGTCTTCGCCGACGACGAGGCCCCCTCGCCGGAACCCGACGTCACCATCCGCCAGGACGGCGACAAGACCATCCAGGAATACCGTGTGAACGGTTTCCTCTATGCGATCAAGGTCACCCCCAAGGGTGGCAAACCCTATTTCCTGGTCCGCGCTGACGGCGACAGCAACTTCATCCGGTCGGACAACCCCGACATGCTGATCCCGCAGTGGGAGATCTTCAGCTGGTAAGGCCGCCACGGTGGCCGTAACAAGGTAGTCGAATGTCCGTTTTCACCCCGCTGCAGCGCCCCGAACTCGAAACCTTCCTCGCCCCCTACGGGCTGGGCCGGCTCCGGGACTTCAAGGGCATCGCCGAAGGTTCGGAGAACAGCAACTTCTTCGTCAGCCTGGAGCGGGGTGAATACGTCCTGACCCTGGTGGAACGAGGTCCGGTGGCCGACCTGCCGTTCTTCATCGAACTGCTGGACGTGCTCCACACCGCCGGCCTGCCGGTGCCCTACGCCCTGCGCAGCGAAGACGGCGAGGCCCTGCGCAGCCTCGCCGGCAAGCCCGCGCTGCTGCAGCCGCGCCTCGCCGGGCGCCACCTGCGCGAACCCAACCCACACCACTGCGGCGAAGTCGGCACGCTGCTGGCGCGCATCCACCTGGCCACCCGCGACCAGCCCATCGAACGCAAGAGCGACCGTGGGCTCGACTGGATGCTCAGCGAAGGCCCGCACCAGGCCGAGCGCCTCGGCGCCCAGGCCCGCCCGCTGCTGGAGCAGGCCCTGGCCGAGATCGAACGCCTCAAGCCCCGCATCCAGGCCCTGCCACGAGCCAACCTGCACGCCGACCTGTTCCGCGACAACGCCCTGTTCGACGGCCCGCACCTGGCCGGGGTGATCGACTTCTACAACGCCTGCTCCGGCCCGATGCTCTACGACCTGGCCATCACCCTCAACGACTGGTGCTCCGACGACGACGGCCAGCTCGACGAGGCCCGCGCCCGCGCCCTGCTCGGCGCCTACGTTGCCCTGCGCCCCTTCACCGCCGCCGAGGCCGAACTCTGGCCGACACTGCTGCGCGTCGCCTGCGTGCGCTTCTGGCTGTCGCGCCTGATCGCCGCCGAGGCCTTCGCCGGCCAGGACGTGCTGATCCACGACCCCGCCGAATTCCAGCGCCGCCTGGCCCATCGCCAGGTGGTGGAGCTGCCGCTGCCCTTTGCGCTCTAGGCGGCCGGCTCTTCCACCACCGCCCAGCCGAAGGCGGGGTACAGCGCGCCGTCCTCGTCGCGCTGGGCCACGCCGAATAGCCCGCCCACCAACCGTGCATTGCGCTTCTTGCCGATGGTGAACTCATTGATCAGCAGCGCCGCGCTCACCAGGCTCTTGGGGATGGCCTGCATGTCCGGCCCCTGGGCCTGGTCCGCCATCAGCCAGTCACCACTCAGCGCCGCCACGCCCGCCCGCTCGAAACGCACCTGCCAATCCCCCAGGTAGGGGTTCGGCCGCAGCGCGTCGGTGGCCGTGTCGACGATGTAGGGGAAGAGCGTCAGGATCCAGCCCGTCAGCTCCGACGGGCCCGAGCCGCTGCGATAGCGGAAGAAGGACTCCCAGAATGCACGGTCCACCTCGCCGGCCGCGGTGCGGGCGATCACCTCCAGCACCGGCTTCAGACTCGCCACCCAATGGCCCAGGCCGTAGCCCTCCAGGGCGGTGAAGCGCTCGATGATCAGGCGCCAGTCGTCCTCGGTGCCCTGCAGTTCGATCTCGGGGATGCCGCAACCGGCCAGCATCTCGTAGTCGAAGTAGCCGCTGAAGGCATCCATCCAGCACAGCGAGAAGGCCGCCTGCTCGACGGGCCCGGTGGTGGAGAAGGCCGTGACTATGAAGCCGGAGAACTGCGGGATCTCCCCGGCGATCTGCCGGGAGAAGTCACCGAACAGCTCGACCCAGCGGCTCTTGTCGGCAAAGGGATAGTCCGGGCAGAGCACCCTCAGCGTCTTCTTGCCCTGGTGGCTCACCAGGTCAGGGCGCAACTGCTCGCCATGCAGGGCCATATGGTTCGCGAAGCCCTGGGCGATGCAGAACCAGATATCGTCCGGGCGGATGACCAGCGGGTGGTGACCATAGAAGGCACGGCATGCGGCCTTGGCGAAGGCGTTGCAGTTGTCTTCCTCCAGCAGTTCGGCGGTCATGCAGTCCAGCGCTTCCACCGGCCGATTGAGCAGCGCACGCATGACGGCGTCGGCCGGCAGGCGTGGATAGCGCGCTCCCTGCGCCACGTCCGAAAGGGTGAAACGGATCATGCAGGTGACTCCTTTCCGTGGAATGACGAAGCGGCCATGGTGCCGGGTCCGAGTGGATTAAGCACCGGGTCTGTCGAGCATGTCGGGATGGACCGTAAGGAGGGCTTCAGCCCACGCGATTGCCGGTCTGTCGTACGCATCCCTCTGCCCAAGCTCGGGCACACCGCAAACCGTACCTGGGCTTCAGCCCAGGGATGGCGGGGTGTCGACGGTCATGCATAACGATTTTGGTGGTGCTCGCCGGGACACGCATGCTCGTCTGGCGTGAAGATCCGCTCAGGCACAGACATCCCTGTCGCTGCTCCGCTGCCCAAGCTCAGCCCCGGCCCGGCCATCCATGGCCGGTCGTTCGCCCTTCAAAACGCATGCTCGTCTGGCGTGAAGATCCGCTCAGGCACAGACATCCCTGTCGCTGCTCCGCTGCCCAAGCTCAGCCCCGGCCCGGCCATCCATGGCCGGTCGTTCGCCGGGGCGAAGCATGCTCGTCTGGCGTGAAGATCCACTGAGGCGCAGACATCCCTGTCGGTACTCCGCTGCCCAAGCTCAACCCCGGCCCGGCCATCCATGGCCGGTCGTTCGCCCTTCAAAACGCATGCGTTTTGAACGGGCTCACCCACATTTCGAGTGTCCGCAGTTGAGGCAGGTGGCGCAGCCGTCCATGCGGACGACGGCCTGGGTGTTGCACTTGCCGCAGAGCTGGGCGCCGGGGGGGAAGCCTTCGCCGGGTTCGGCGGTGGTGGTGCCGAGGCTGGCTTCGTAGGCGGCGCGCTTTTCGGCGAGGAAGCGCTGCTGCTCCGGGTCGGGCTGGGGGCCCTGCATCAGGCCGATGGCCACCAGGTGGCGTTCCAGCACGGCGCCGATCTCGGCCACCAGGGAGGGCATGTACAGCCCGCCGCGCTTGAGGTAGCCACCACGGGGGTCGAACACCGCGCTCAGCTCCTCCACCAGGAAGGTGCAGTCGCCGCCCTTGCGGAACACCGCCGACATGATGCGGGTGAGGGCGACGATCCACTGGAAGTGCTCCATGCCCTTGGAGTTGATGAAGATCTCGAAGGGCCGGCGCTGCTCGTGGGGCGTGCCGGGGTTGAGGACGATGTCGTTGATGGTCACGTACAGCGCGTGCTCCGACAGCGGCGACTTGATCTTGTAGGTCGCCCCCACCAGGGTTTCCGGGCGCTGCAGGGTCTCGTCCATCTGCACCACGGCGGCCGCTTCCTCGGCGGCGCGGCGGGCGCGCTCGGCCTCCACGTCCACCACCTGGAAACCCTTGATCCGCTGGTTGATCTTCACGCTCATCGCCGCCTCCGCTCAGTAACGCCCGTAGTAGCCCTCCTTGAGGGCCTCGTACAGGTTCGCCGCCGTGTGCACCTCGCCGTCGTACTCCACCTCCTCGTTGCCCTTCAGCTCCACCACGCTGCCGTCCTCCAGTTCGAAGCGGTAGCGGGTCTTCTCCAGGTCCGCGTCCTTCACCAGCACGCCCTGGAAGGCCGCCGGGTTGAAGCGGAAAGTGGTGCAGCCCTTCAGGCCCTGGCGCCAGGCGTAGAGGTAGATGTCCTTGAAGGCCTCGAAGGGGTAGTCGGTGGGCACGTTGGCGGTCTTGGAGATGGAGGAGTCGACCCACTTCTGCGCCGCCGCCTGGATGTCCACATGCTGGGCGGGGGTGATGTCCTCGGCGGTGACGAACCACTCCGGCAGGCCATGGCCCGCCGACTCGGCCCCGGGCGCCGCCTGCGGGTCCACCAGGGCGCGGTAGGCCAGCAGCTCGTAGCTGACCACCTCGACCTTCTGCTTGGTCTTGCGCCCGGGGCGGATCAGGTTGCGCGAATAGACGTGGGCGAAGCTCGGCTCGATGCCGTTGGAGGCGTTGTTGCCCAGGCTCAGGCTGATGGTGCCGGTGGGGGCGATGGAGCTGTGGTGGGTGAAGCGCGCACCCACCTCGGCCAGTTGCGCCACCAGCTCCGGCGCGTGCTCGGCGATGCGCTGCATGTAGCGCGAGTAACGCGCGTGCAGCACGCTGCCGGGCACCGAGTCGCCCACCTTGTAGCCGTCGGTGGCCATCTCCGGGCGCTGCCGGAGCATCGCCTCGGTCACCGTGAAGCGCTGCGCCAGCAGCGGTGCCGGGCCTTTCTCCTTCGCCAGGTCGAGGGCCGCCTGCCAGCCCACCAGGGCCATCTCCCGGGCCACTTCCTCGGTGAACACGCAGGATTCCGGGCTGCCGTAGCGCAGGCCGAGCAGGGCGAGCGCCGACCCCAACCCGAGGAAGCCCATGCCATGGCGGCGCTTGCCGGTGATCTCCTCGCGCTGCTGCGCCAGGGGCAGGCCGTTGATCTCCACCACGTTGTCCAGCAGGCGGGTGAAGACCTTCACCACCTCGCGGAAGCGCTCCCAGTCGAACCGCGCCTGGTCGGTGAACGGGTCGTCGACGAAGCGGGTCAGGTCGATCGAGCCCAGCAGGCAGGAACCGTAGGGCGGCAGCGGCTGCTCGCCGCAGGGGTTGGTGGCACGGATCGCCTCGCACCACCAGTTGTTGTTCAGCGCGTTGACCCGGTCGATGAGGATGAAGCCCGGCTCGGCGTAGTCGTAGGTGGAGGCCATCACCATGTCCCACAGGTGCCGCGCCTTGAGCCGGCCGTAGATGCGGCAGGCCACCCGGCCGTCCTCCCGCACCTGGTAGCCCGCGTGGATCGGCCAGTCGCGCCAGAGCACCTGGGCCGGGTCGTCCAGGTCCACCTCGTCCAGCTCGCGGGCATGCAGGGGAAACACCAGCGGCCACTCGGCGTCCTGCTCCACGGCCTGCATGAAGGCATCGGTCACCAGCAGGCTGAGGTTGAACTGGCGCAGGCGGCCGTCCTCGCGCTTGGCGCGGATGAACTCGCGCACGTCCGGGTGGGCGATGTCGAAGGTGGCCATCTGCGCCCCACGCCGGCCCCCGGCGGAGCTGACGGTGAAGCACATGCGGTCGTACACGTCCATGAACGACAGCGGCCCGCTGGTGTGCGCCCCGGCACCGGAAACGAAGGCGCCCCGGGGGCGCAGGGTGCTGAACTCATAGCCGATGCCACAGCCGGCCTTGAGGGTCATGCCGGCTTCGTGGACCTTGCCGAGGATGTCGTCCATGGCGTCATGGATCACCCCCGAGACGGTGCAGTTGATGGTCGAGGTGGCCGGCTTGTGGGCCTGGGCACCGGCGTTGGAGAGGATGCGCCCGGCCGGCAGCGCACCCTGGCGCAGGGCCCAGAGGAAGCGCTCGTACCAGTGCTCGACGTCCTTCGGCTCCACCTCGGCCAGGGCCCGGGCCACCCGTTGCAGGCTGTGGTCCGGGGTGTCGTCCAGCGGCGTACCGTCGCGCCGACGCAGGCGGTACTTGCTGTCCCAGATGTCTTCGGAGGCCGCCTGCAAGGGCAGCGGCAGGCGGGTCTTCGCGGGGGAGCCGGTGCGGGTCATGGGGGTCGGAGCCTCCTGTCGCCGGGGCGGGGATGTCCCGAGAGGAAGTTAGACCGTCGACCAACGAAAAGTCGTCGCGACTCGACCGATGGTGTGGCTTGTGGGCGCGCGCAGGCTACGCGCTGTGGATAAGTGGCCCGGGGCGCCTCAAAGCGCCTCCAGGCACCCCGCCAGGCCCTGGGCCAGGTCGTCCAGCAGGCGCTCGTAACCGCCTGCAGCCACCGGCACCTGCATGCCCAGTGCGTCCAGCTCGGCCAGGCGCACCGGCAGGCCCTGGGTCAGGGTCTCGGCCAGGCGCGGGCGCACCGGCGGCTCGCTGAACACGCAGCTGGGGCCGGCCGCCCGCAGGCGCTCGCGCATCGCCGCCACGTGGCGGGCACCCGGCTGTACCTCGGCCGCCACGCTGAACACCCCGGCGTGACGCAGGCCGTAGGCGCTCTCGAAGTAGTCGAAGGCCTCGTGGAAGACGAAGAACGGCTTGCCGCTGACGGCCGCCATGCGGGCCTTGAGGCGAACGTCGAGCTGGTCCAGACGCTCGCCGAAGGCCTTCAGGTTGGCCTGGTAGCGCGCCGCGTTGGCCGGGTCCGCCGCCGACAGGTCCGCCGCCATGCGGGCAGCGATCACCCGGGCGTTGGCCGGCAGCAGCCAGAGGTGCGCGTCCAGGGAGCCGGGGCGGTGGTCATGGTCGTGCTCGTGGGCGTCCTCGTGCTCATGCTCGTCGTGGCCGAGGGCCTCGAAATGACGCAGCTGCATGCCCGGCAGGTCCTGCACCGCCACGGCCGGCGCGCTGCGCCCGGCGATCACCTTGGGCAGGAAGCCTTCCAGGTCCGGGCCGACCCAATACAGCAGCGGCACCTCGCGCACCCGCCGTACGTCGGACGGTCGCAGCGCGTACTGGTGCGGCGAGGCCCCCGGCGGCAGCAGCACCTCGGGCTCGCCCACGCCGTCCTGAACGGCAGCGGCGATCAGCTGCAGCGGCTTGATGCTGGTCAGCACACGGACGTCGGCGCCAGCCGGCAGCGCCAGGCAGGCAAGGAGGGCGAGCAGGACGAGACGCGACACGGGGAGGACTCCGACACAAAGGCGTAATAGAATAACGTCTCTTTGACTCAACGTCGCCGCCATGCTCAAGCCGATCAAGACCCAAGCCCCCCTGGCCTGCCGCCCCCACGACCACTCCCACTGCGTGCGGGATGCGCTGGCCGAGGCCGAAGCCCTCTGCGCCCGCGACGGCCTGCGCCTGACCGCCCTGCGCAAGCGCGTGCTGGAGCTGGTCTGGGCCAGCCACAAGCCCCTGGGCGCCTACGACATCCTCGGCGTGCTGACCGAGGAAGACGGCCGCCGCGCCGCACCGCCCACGGTGTACCGCGCCCTGGAGTTCCTCTTGGAGAACGGCCTGGTGCACCGCATCGCCTCGCTCAACGCCTTCGTCGGCTGCAACCACCCCGGCGAAGCCCACCAGGGCCAGTTCCTGATCTGCCGCCAGTGCCAGACCGCCATCGAGCTGGAGCAGCCGGCTATCAGCGAGGCCATCATCACCAGCGCCCAGGCCGTCGGCTTCGCCGTGGAAGGGCAGACCGTGGAAGTGGTCGGCCTGTGCGCCACCTGCCGGGGCAAGGCATGAGCCAGGACGCGCTGATCCGCCTGGAGGGCGTCGGCGTCACCTTCGCCGGCCAGGCGGTGCTGCAGGACGTGGGGCTGACCCTGCGCCCCGGCGAGATCGTCACCCTGATCGGCCCCAACGGCGCCGGCAAGACCACCCTGGTGCGCACCGTGCTCGGCCTGCTGCAGCCCCAGCGCGGCAGCGTCTGGCGCAAGCCGCGCCTGCGCATCGGCTACATGCCGCAGAAGCTCCAGGTGGATGCCACCCTGCCGCTTACCGTGCTGCGCTTCCTGCGGCTGGTGCCGGGGGTCGACCGCGCCGCGGCGCTCGCCGCCCTCAGTGAAGTGGGCGCCCCCCAGGTGATCGACAGCCCGCTGCAGACCGTTTCCGGCGGCGAGTTGCAGCGCGTGCTGCTGGCCCGCGCCCTGCTGCGTGAGCCCGAGCTGCTGGTGCTGGACGAACCCGTGCAGGGCGTCGACGTCGCCGGCCAGGCCGAGCTGTACCGCCTCATCACCCAGCTGCGTGATCGCCTCGGCTGCGGCGTGTTGATGGTCTCCCACGACCTGCACCTGGTGATGAGCACCACCGACCAGGTGGTGTGCCTGAACCGCCACGTGTGCTGCTCCGGCCACCCCGAGCAGGTCAGCTTCGACCCGGCCTTCGTCGAGCTGTTCGGCAAGGACGCACAGAGCCTGGCCGTCTACCACCATCACCACGACCACGAACACGACCTCCACGGCGAAGTGATCGAGCGCCCCGGCTTCCCCACCGGCACCCGCTTCACCCCCGTTCACACGCACGGCCCCGACTGCAACCATGGCTGATTTCCTCGTCAACGCCCTGCTCGCCGGCCTTGCGCTGGCCCTGGTGGCAGGCCCGCTCGGCTCCTTCGTGGTGTGGCGGCGCATGGCCTACTTCGGCGACACCCTGTCCCACGCCGCCCTGCTGGGCGTCGCCCTGGGCCTGATGCTCGACATCAGCCCGACCCTGGCGGTGACCGTCGGCTGCGTGCTGCTGGCCGTGCTGCTGGTGACCCTCCAGCAGCGCCAGCCGCTGGCCTCGGACACCCTGCTGGGCATCCTCGCCCACAGCACCCTGTCCCTCGGCCTGGTGGCCCTGAGTTTCATGAGCGAAGTGCGGGTGGACCTGATAGGCTACCTGTTCGGCGACCTGCTGGCGGTGAGCCCCACGGACCTCGCCTGGATCCTCGGCGGCAGCGCCCTGGTGCTGGGCCTGCTGGTGCCGCTGTGGCGGCCGCTGCTGGCCATCACCGTGCACGAGGAGCTGGCGCGGGTGGAGGGGCTGCCGGTCACCGCCATCCGCCTGGCGCTGATGCTGCTGATCGCCGTGGTGATCGCCGTGGCCATGAAGATCGTCGGCGTGCTGCTGATCACCTCGCTGCTGATCATTCCCGCCGCCGCTGCCCAGCGCCACGCCCGCACCCCCGAGCAGATGGCCGTCGGCGCCAGCCTGCTGGGCCTGGTGGCGGTGTGCGCCGGCCTGGCGCTGTCCTGGTTCAAGGACACCCCCGCCGGCCCGTCCATCGTGGTCTCGGCGGCAGCGCTGTTCCTGCTCAGCTTCGCCGCCCCGCGCCGCACCTAGCCGACCGTCGCCGGCTCGCTGCGCGCGGGCTGGCGGACGCTTGAGCGGCGATCCTCCAAGATCATCCGCGCCGCCTTCTCGGCGATCATCAGCGTCGGCGAGCAGGTGTTGCCCGACACGATGGTCGGCATGATCGACGCATCCACCACCCGCAGCCCCGGCACCCCGTGCACCCGCAGGCGCGCGTCCACCACCGCCTCGCGGTCCGCGCCCATGCGGCAGGTGCCCACCGGGTGGAAGATGGTGGTGCCGATGTCGCCCGCCGCCTGGCGCAGCTCCGCCTCGCTCTGCAACGCCGGGCCCGGCAGGTACTCCTCCGGCCGGTACGGCGCCAGTGCCGGCGCGGCGGCGATGCGCCGGGTCAGGCGGATGGCGTCGGCGGCCACCCGCAGGTCTTCCTCTTCGCTCAGGTAGTTCGGCTGGATCAGCGGTGACGCCTTCGCCTCGGCAGCGCGGATGTCCACCCGGCCCCGGCTGGCCGGACGCAGGTTGCACACCGAGGCGGTGAAGGCAGGGAAGGGGTGCAGCGGCTCGCCGAAGCGCTCCAGGGACAGCGGCTGTACGTGGTACTCCAGGTTCGCCCGTTCCTGCTCCGGGCCGGAGCGGGCGAAGGCGCCCAGCTGGCTCGGCGCCATGGCCAGCGGGCCGCTGCGGCTGAGCAGGTAGCGCAGGCCCATGCCGGCCTTGCCCCACAGGCTGCCGGCCATCTGGTTGAGGGTCGGCACGCCGCTGACCTTGTAGATCAGCCGCAGCTGCAGGTGGTCCTGCAGGTTGCCGCCCACCCCCGGCAGCTCGTGCCGCACGCCGATGCCGAGGCGCTCCAGCAGCGGGCGCGGGCCGATCCCCGAGCGCTGCAGCAGCGTCGGCGAACCGATGGCTCCCGCCGCGAGGACCACCTCCCGCGCGGCGAAGCTGCACAGGTCGCCCCGCCAGCGCGCCACCACGCCGCAGGCGCGGCCCTCTTCGAGCACCACCCGCTCCACCTCCACATCGGTCAGCACCCGCAGGTTCGGCCGGCCCAGCACCGGCCGCAGGTAGGCCTTGGAGGCGTTCCAGCGCACGCCGCCGCGCTGGTTCACCTGGAAGTAGCCACAGCCCTCGTTGTCACCGGTGTTGAAGTCATCCACCGGGGCGATGCCGGTCTCTCCGGCGGCGGCACGGAAGGCCTCCAGCAGCGCCCAGGACAAGCGCTGCCGCTCCACCCGCCACTCGCCCCCGGCGCCGTGGTGCGCCGACGCGCCACCGAAGTGGTCCTCGCAGTGCTTGAACAGCGGCAGCACCTCGCCCCAGCCCCAGCCGGGGTTGCCCAGCGCCTCCCAGTGGTCGTAGTCCGCCGCCTGGCCGCGCATGTAGATCATCCCGTTGATCGACGAGCTGCCCCCCAGCACCCGCCCGCGCGGGTAGCCCAGGGAACGGCCGTTCAGCCCCGGCTCGGCCTCGGTGCGCAGGCACCAGTCGGTGCGCGGGTTGCCGATGCAGAACAGGTAGCCCACGGGAATGTGGATCCACGGGTGGTTGTCGCGCCCGCCGGCTTCCAGCAGCAGCACGCGACAGGCCGGGTCGGCCGACAGCCGGTTGGCCAGCAGGCAGCCGGCCGGGCCGGCGCCGACGATCAGGTAGTCGTAGGGGAGGGGTTCGAGGTCCATGGGGCCTTCCTCTTATTGTCGTTTTGTCGGGCAGGGCCGAGCCTAGCAGGCCGCCGGCCCGGTCGGCCGGAAAGGTCGGACCCGCCTCGGCTGATTTTCCCGACGGCCGGCGAACGCCAGGCCAGGCAACGGGTCTGATAGCACGCTGAGGGCAGGCCCGCGCCTACACTTTTGTCCTGCCCGGTCGCGCCGTGTAGAATTGCGCGTTTTTTGAACAAACCGAGAATCGCAGGAATGAAGCCGTTCGCAACCCGATACCTTCCCGTTATCGCGATTTCCCTGCTGTTAGCCGCGTGCCAGAGCAAACCCCAGGACACCGTCATCCCCGCCGATGAACTGGTCACCCGTTTCCGCCAGCTCGACCTGACCCTGGCCAACGGCCAGCTCGCCGAGGCCGAGACCCAGCTCAAGGCCTTGCAGACCAGCGCCGCCGGCGACACCCGCCTCGAGCAGTACCAGCGCCAGCTCTCCGAAGCCTGGCTGAAGGAGGGCCAGGCCGCCCTGCAGCAGGGTGACCTCAACAGCGCCACCACCGCCCTCAGCCACGCCCGCAGCCTGATGCCCCAGGCCCCGGCGCTGACCACCGGCCTGGACGGCGCCATCGCCCACGCCCGAGCCAGCGAAAGCGAGCGTGCCGCCCAACTGGCCGCCGCCCGTGAAGCCGCCGCCCGTGCCGAGCAGGCGCGCCAGCAGCAGCTCGCCGCCCAGCGCCAGGCCGCCACCCCGGCGCCCCAGGCCCAGCCGGTGGAGGAGAAGCCCGCCGCCCCCGCACGCCCGGTGCGCCGCGTCGCCAACGACGTGGCCCTGCCGATGCTGGACAACGACGACAACGAGCGCCTGCGCAGCCTGCTCGACGCAGTGGCCGCCGACGTGGTCGCCTTCGACTGCGACGTGCGCCTGCATGTGCGCGAAGCCAAGCAGTACCCCTGGGTGGTGGCCCTGCTCCAGGCCCGGGTGAAGAAGCTCGACCCCGCCTACAAACTGCGCCTGGCCCACAGCATCGACCCCAGCCAGACCCCGCGCCTGCAACTGAACCCCGCACGCTGATCCCCGCGCCCGGCCCCCTCGCGGGCCGGGCCGCAAAACCCCGCTTTCGCCCCCGCGTTATTCCAAGTGGCTATACCCCTAGGCCGACAAAGATTTTCGGCCACCCCCCGCGAAGCGGTAGACTACGCGGCTTTTTAGGCCCCATCGGGCCCCCGAGAGCCCCACAAGGTTTCCCTACGTGATCGAATTCCATGACGTCCACAAGGCGTATCGAGTCGAAGGCCGCGACATCCCCGCGCTGCGACCGACCGACCTGAGCGTGGCCCAAGGCGAAGTGTTCGGCCTGATCGGCCATTCCGGTGCTGGCAAGAGCACCCTGCTGCGGCTGATCAACCGGCTGGAGGAGCCCAGCGGCGGGCGCATCGTCATTGACGGCGAAGACATCACCGCCCTCGACGCCGAAGGCCTGCGGCGCTTCCGCCAGCGCGTCGGCATGATCTTCCAGCACTTCAACCTGCTGTCCTCCAAGACCGTCGCCGACAACGTCGCCCTGCCGCTGAAGCTGGCCGGCGAGCTGTCCCGCGCCGAGATCGAGCAGCGCGTCGAGGAACTGCTGGCCCGGGTCGGCCTCGCCGCCCACGCCCGCAAGTACCCCGCCCAGCTTTCCGGCGGGCAGAAGCAGCGCGTCGGCATCGCCCGCGCCCTCGCCACCCGGCCGAAGATCCTGCTCTGCGACGAGGCCACCAGCGCCCTCGACCCGCAGACCACCGGCCAGGTCCTGCAGCTGCTGGCGGAGATCAACCGCGAGCTGAACCTGACCATCGTCCTCATCACCCACGAGATGGACGTGATCCGCCGCGTGTGCGACCGCGTCGCGGTGATGGACGCCGGCGTCATCGTCGAGCAGGGCCCGGTGGCCGACGTCTTCCTGCACCCGCAGCACCCCACCACCCAGCGCTTCGTCCAGGAGGACGAGCAGGTGGACGAAGGCGAGCAGCGCGAGGACTTCGCCCACGTCCAGGGCCGCATCCTGCGCCTGACCTTCCAGGGCGAAGCCACCTACGCCCCGCTGCTGGGCACCGTCGCCCGCCAGACCGGGGTGGACTTCAGCATCCTGGCCGGGCGCATCGACCGCATCAAGGACACCCCCTACGGCCAGCTGACCCTGGCCCTCACCGGCGGCGACATCGAGGCCGCGCTGGCCTGCTTCCGTGAAGCGGACGTTCACCTGGAGGTCCTGCGCTGATGAACGAACTCATCGCCAACATCGACTGGTACGAAATCTGGCTGGCCAGCCTCGACACCCTCATGATGCTGGGCGGCTCGCTGCTGTTCACCGTCCTGCTGGGCCTGCCGCTGGGCGTGCTGCTGTTCCTCACCAGCCCGCGCCAGCTGTTCGAGAACCGCGCCGTCTACAGCCTGCTGTCGCTGGTGGTGAACGTGCTGCGCTCGCTGCCGTTCATCATCCTGCTGATCGTGATGATCCCCTTCACCGTCCTCATCACCGGCACCTCCCTGGGTGTCGCCGGCGCCATCCCGCCGCTGGTGGTGGGCGCCACGCCGTTCTTCGCCCGCCTGGTGGAAACCGCCCTGCGCGAAGTGGACCGCGGCATCATCGAAGCCACCCAGGCCATGGGCGCCACCACCCGGCAGATCGTGGTCAACGCCCTGCTGCCGGAAGCCCGGCCGGGCATCATCGCCGCCATCACCGTCACCGCCATCACCCTGGTGTCCTACACCGCCATGGCCGGCGTGGTGGGCGCGGGCGGCCTCGGCGACCTGGCCATCCGCTTCGGCTACCAGCGCTTCCAGACCGACGTGATGGTGGTCACCGTGGTCCTGCTGCTGGTGCTCGTGCAGATACTGCAGACCGTCGGCGACAAGCTGGTGGTGCATTTCTCCCGCAAATGAAAGGATGGCCGGCGTCCACCCGACCCGGCCCTCGCATTCCCATAAGGAGCGTTCCATGAAAAAACTGCTGGTGGCCGCTGCCGCCTTCGCCGCCCTCTCCGCCCAGGCCGACACCCTGACCGTGGCCGCCACCCCGGTGCCCCACGCGGAGATCCTCGAATTCATCAAGCCCCAGCTGGCCAAGGAAGGCGTGGACCTGAAGATCAAGGTCTTCACCGACTACGTGCAGCCCAACGTGCAGGTGGCCGAGAAGCGCCTGGACGCCAACTTCTTCCAGCACCAGCCGTACCTGGATGAGTTCAACAAGTCCAAGGGCACCCAGCTGGTGAGCGTCGCCGGCGTGCACATCGAGCCCTTCGGCGCCTACTCCAGCAAGATCAAGAAGCTCGACGAACTGCCCCAGGGCGCCTCGGTGGTCATCCCCAACGACGCCACCAACGGCGGCCGCGCCCTGCTGCTGCTGGCCAAGGCCGGCGTGATCACCCTCAAGCCCGAGGCCGGCATCACCGCCACCCCCAAGGACATCGCCGAGAACCCCAAGGGCATCAAGGTGCGTGAACTGGAAGCGGCCACCCTGCCGCGCGTGCTGACCCAGGTCGACCTGGCCCTGATCAACACCAACTACGCCCTGGAAGCCAAGCTGAACCCCACCAAGGACGCCCTGGCCATCGAAGGCAGCGACTCGCCCTACGTGAACATCCTGGTGTCCCGTGCGGACAACAAGGACAGCGCCGACATGCAGAAGCTGGCCAAGGCCCTGCACAGCCCCGAGGTGAAGAAGTTCATCGAGGAGAAGTACAAGGGCGCCGTGGTACCGGCGTTCTGATCGCTTCCCGGTCATGAAGAAGCCCGCTCATCGAGCGGGCTTTTTTGTGGCTGTGCCGCCGTTCCTCGGTTGCCACCCCCTGAGAACCCTGCAGCCACGCGCTCCCGGCACTCCTCTTGGAGGGCAGAGTGGTGCAGATCCGAAGCGCACGCTGACGTCGTGTCAGGCGACCAAGGGGAGGCGGGGACACTGCCCCTTCAGGAGGCCGAGAGCAGTCGTTGCGCAGGGGGACGAGCGGCATGGATGCCGCGAGAGGCGCGCCAGGCCAGGGATGGCCCATCGCGCCGGCCCCCGTAGCAGCGACGGAGCGAGGGGAGTCCCGCGAAGCGGGACCCGGATGCAGGGGCGAGCCCTTTTGGTTACTTTTCTGTGGGCGGCATTCCGACGATTGAGAAAAGTGACTCGCCTGGGAAGGCGAAACAGAACGCATCAGCACACGCGATAACGAGCTGGGCTCGAATACCTCAAGCAGTTGGCATCACTGCGATGCGACCACCCGCTCCGGCCGCGACCAGATCCACGCGGCCCCGAACGCCATCCCCACTCCGGCCATGATCACCGACGGCGTGTGCGACACGGTGCAGGCCATCAGCGTCAGCCCCAGGCTCATGCTGACGCTGGCCGCCAGCTTGGTGCGGCGGGTGATCACCCCGCCACGGCGCCAGTTGCGCAGCGGCGGGCCCAGCAGGCGGTGGTTCTCCAGCCAGGCGCTGAGGCGCGGCGAGCCGCGGGAGGCGGCCCAGGCCGCCAGCAGCACGAACTCGGTGGTGGGCAGCCCCGGCAGCACCACGCCCAGCAGCGCCAGGCCGATGGCCAGGTAGGCCAGGGCCATCCACAGCCAGCGCAGGCGGCCAGGTGTGGGGGCGGGGGTATCAGGCAAAGCAGCGTTCCAGGTGGTCGGTGAAGCGGTTGAACGCCGCGATGGCGGCGGCCTCGGCCAGGCGCTCCTGCTCGGCGTCCAGGGCCAGGCCGTCGAGGGTGGCGACGAAGGACTTCCAGCCCTGGGCGCGGCCGCCGGCCGGCTCGCCCAGGTGGCGGGCGCCGAAGGTGTCGGAGAGGCCCAGGCCCTCGGCACGCTTGTAGAGGAACGCCGCGCCGAGCTTGGAACCCTCGGAGACGAACAGCCAGCCCAGGGCCGCGCCCAGGCTCAGCCCCACGGTGGGCGCCTCGCCCTCGACCGCCGGCAGCGGGTGGCCCAGGTCCGCCAGGTCGGCCTTGGCTTGCTCGTGACGGGCACGGGCCGGCAGGTCCTCGAACAGCTGGCCCAGGCTGGCGTCGGCGTACAGCCCGGCCAGGTCCATCTGGAACAGGTACTGCGCCGCGACGAAGCGGGCGAAGTGCTCACGCTTGCCGAACGGGTCGTGGCTCTTCACCAGCGCGTCCAGGCGGCTGTGGGGCTCGTGGGTGACCTGGTTCAGGCGCTGGGAGCGCAGGGGATGGGACAGTTGCGGCTGGGATGCGGTCATGGCGATGTCTCGATTCGAGTGAACTGCCCAGGCGAAGCGCCGGGCCTTTCACACATGACGTTTTAGCGAACGAGACTCAGTAAAAATAATTGGACAGCTGCCAGTTTCAGAACACCACCGCCGAAGACTGGGCTGATTCCAACGCAGAGAAGCCGGTAAGTGCTACCCAGGATGTGACGCCCACATTGATGTATGTGGCTTGCCCTCGAGGGTGGGGCGGCGGAATCGCCCCTTCAGGAGGCTGAGTGGAGTCGTTGTAGAAGGGGTTGAGCGACATGGATGTCGCGAGAGCGCTGCCGGGCCATGGGTGGCCCGTCAGCGCGTGCCCCTGGAGCAAAGACGGAACGAGGGAAGTCCCGCGCAGCGGGACCCGTATGCAGGGGCAAGCCCTTTTGGCCCCTTTTGGGGCGACTGCCAAAAGGGGCTCGCCCGGGAGGGCGAAACGGAAAACATCCGCAGAACGCGAAAAGCAGCCGAGCCCCATTCCCGAAGCTGCTCCGCTCAGGCTTCGGGAGTCCTCCTGCTCCCCTCGAAATACCCCGCCAGCGCCTCCAGGTCCCCCGGCACCAGTTGCCCCGCCAGATACCGCAGCTGCAGCCACGCGCGCAGGTAGCCGTAGCGCGCCTGGGCCAGGTCGCGGCGGGCGCTGTAGAGCTGCTGCTCGGCATCCAGCACGTCGAGGTTGACCCGCTCGCCCCCGGCCACGCTGCGCCGGGTCGCCTCGATCAGGGTACTGGCGGACTCCACCGCCAGGGCGTAGGCACGCAGCTTGGCGGCGCTGCTGGCGCAGAGGTTGAACTGCTGGCGCAGCTGGTTGAGGGTCTCGGCGGTCTGCGCGTCGAGGCTGTGGCTGGCCTGCTCCACCTCGGCAACGGCGCGGCGGGTGGAGGCGCTGACGGCGCCCCCGGCGAACAGCGGCAGGCTGATCTGCAGGCCGATGCTGTCGGTGTCGTATTCCTGGTTGTAGGTGCTCTCGGAGCCGGAGCGGGTCTTGCTGGTGCTGGCGTAGGCGCTGACGGTGGGCAGGTGCCCGGCGCGGTTGCGCTCCACCGCGTAGCGGGCCCGGTCGAGGGCGTGGCGCTGGGCGGCCAGCTCCGGGTTGGCGGCCAGGGCGAGGTCGCGCCAGGTCTCGAAGCGCGCCGGTTGCAGCGGCTGCAGGGTGAAGTCCTCCGCCAGCGGGGTGAGGTCCTGCACCGCCAGGGGCTCGCCGACGATGGCCTGCAATTGGCGCAGGGCGGCGTCGAGGTTATCCACAGCCTCGATTTCCTGGGCGCGGGCCAGCTCCAGGCGGGCGCCGGTTTCCAGCAGGTCGGTGCGGGTGCCTTCGCCGGCCTGGAACAGCCGCTGGTTGAGCTGCAGCTGCTCGGCATAGGCGCGGCGCTGGGCCTGGACCAGGGCGATCTGGTCCTGGGCGAACAGCGCCTCGCTGTAGGCGCTGAACAGGCGCACCAGCAACTCCTGGCTGCGCCCGCGGTAGCGCGCGTCGGCCATCAGCGCCTCGGCCTCGCCCTGGCGGTAGGCGGCCCAGGCGGCGTAGTCGAACAGCGGTTGCTGCAGGGTGAGGGTGGAGGCGCGGCTGCGGTAGTCACGCTGGCTGGTGACGTTGCCCTGGGTGCTGGCCTGGGTCACCTCGGAGTCGTTGCGCGCGCTGCTGTAGCTGTAGGACAGCGTCGGCAGCAGCCCGGCCCGGCCAATGGCGCGGGCCTCCTGGCCGGCATCGCGCTCGGCCAGGGCGGCTTGCAGGGTCGGGTCGTTGCGCAGGGCCAGGGCGTAGGCGTCGCGCAGGTCGAGGGCGCTGGCCGGCCAGGCGAGCGCCAGCAGCAGGGCGGGGAGCAGGGCGCGCATCAGTCCTCCGACAGGGCCAGGTGCAGGCGGTCGGCCAGGGGCTTGAACAGGTAGTTGAGCAGCGAGCGCTCGCCGGTGCGGACGAACGCCTGCACCGGCATGCCCGGGCGGATGTCGAGGCCGGCCAGTTGCCGGGCACCGTCCTCGCTGACGCGGATGCGCACCTGGTAGTAGGGCTCGCGGGTCTGCTCGTCGAGCAGGCGGTCGGCGGACACCAGCACCAGCTCGCCGGGCACCCGGGGCGTGCTGCTCTGGTTGAAGGCGGCGAACAGCAGCTCCACCGGCAGGCCGGGGCGCAGGCGGTCCACCAGCTCCACCGGGGCGCGGGCGTCCACCAGCAGCGGCGCATCGCGGGGCACCACCTCCATCAGTTGCTGGCCGGGGGCGATGACCCCGCCGGGGGTGAACACCGCCAGCCCCACCAGGGTGCCGGCCACCGGGGCGCGCACCTCGGTGTGGACCAGTTCGAATTCGGCGCTGGCCAGGCGGCTGGCCAGTTCGCCGAGGCGCAGGCGGTTGTCCACCTGCTGCTGGTGCAGGTCGCGGCGGTACTCCTCGGCCTGCTGGCGTTCGCGCCAGCCCAGCTCCTGCACCTGCTGGTGGGCGTGGCCGATGGCGCCGACGGCTTCGCCCAGCTCCCCGTCGAGCTGGGCCAGCAGGCGCTCGTTCTCCAGCAGGCGGTTGCGCGGGATGTAGCCCTCCTGCGCCAGCCCGCGCAGCCCCTGAAGCTGCTGCAGCAGGGCTTCGCGCTGCTCGCGGCGGTAGCGCTGGGCGCTTTCCAGCCCGGCGAGGTGGGCGCGGGCACCGGCCAGCCCCTCGCGCAGGGCGGCCTGTTGCAGGCGCTGGGCTTCGCGGCGGCTGGCGAACAGCTGCTGGTGCAGGGCCTGGCTGGCCTGCATGTCGGGGTCATCGGCCGGCAGGCTCGGCGGGAAGCGCAGCTGCGCCTGCCCTTCGGTTTCGGCCGCCAGGCGCACGGCGGCGGCCTGGGCGTCGCGGTATTGCTGGCGCAGGGTGTCGCGTTCGGCGCGCGGGCGGGTGGCGTCGAGGGTGAGCAGCACCTGGCCGGCGCTCACGGCCTCGCCGTCGTGCACCAGCAGGCGCGCCACCACGCCGCCGGTGGGGTGCTGCACGGCCTGGCGGTGGCCGGCGACCACCACGCTGCCGCTGACGGCGACGCCCTTGTCCAGAGGGGCGAGGGCGGCCCAGAGCAGGAAGCCGCCGAAGCCGGCCAGCACCAGCCAGCGGCCGAGCCGCGCGGGGCGGTGGTCGTCGAGGGGCAGCACATCGGCCAGGGGGCGGGGGGCATCGGGCAAGGCGGGCATGGCAATCCTCGGCTCAAGAGCGGGTGGCATCCAGGCGGTAGTTGAGGCTGTAGGCGGAGGCGGCCCGGCGGGGGGCGGGCGCAGGGGCCGGGGCGACGGCGGGCGGTGCAGCGGCGGGCTCGCGCTGCAGGGCCTGGAGCACCCGCGCGGCGGGGCCGAAGGCCTGCATCTGGCCGCCCTTGAGCACCAGCAGGTGGTCGACGCTGGCCAGCAGGCTGGGCTTGTGGGTGATCAGCACCCGGGTACGGCCGGCTTCGCCCAGGCGGGCGAGGGCCTCCAGCAGGGCGCGCTCGCCGTCTTCATCGAGGTTGGCGTTGGGCTCGTCCAGCACCACCAGGGCCGGCAGCCGGTAGAGCGCGCGGGCCAGGCCGATGCGCTGGCGCTGCCCGCCGGAGAGGCCGGCGCCACCCTCGCCCAGGCGCGTGTCGTAGCCCTCGGGCAGGCGCAGGATGAGTTCGTGCACGCCGGCCAGGCGCGCGGCCGCCACCACCTGCTCGGGGTCCGGCTCGGCGAAGCGGGCGATGTTCTCGGCCACACTGCCGGCGAACAGTTGCACGTCCTGGGGCAGGTAGCCGATGTGGTCGCCCAGGCGCTCGCGGTCGGCCAGGGCGAGGTCGGCGCCGTCCAGGCGGACCTTGCCGCCGGCCGGCTCAGCGGCACCCACCAGCAGGCGCGCCAGGCTGGACTTGCCGGAACCGGAGGCGCCGATGATGCCGAGGGACTGCCCGGCCTCCAGGGCAAAGCCGATGGCGGCCAGGCAGGGCCGCCGGCTGCCGGGGGCGAAGGCGGACAGCTGCTCCACCTCCAGCGCCCCCCGTGGCGCCGGCAGGGGCATGCCGGCGCGGCGTGGCGGCTCGGCCTGCAACAGGGCCTGCAGGCGCTGCCAGGCGTCGCGGGCGCCGCTCCACTGGCGCCACACGGCGATCAGCTGGTCGATGGGCGCCAGCACCCGCGCCATGAGGATCGAGCCGGCGATCATCATCCCCGGGGTGATCAGGTGTTCCAGCGCCAGCCAGGCGCCGAGCCCCAGCACCAGGGACTGCAGGCCCAGGCGCACGCCCTTGGAGAGGGCACCGACGGCGGCCATGCGTTCGCTGGCCAGCCCCTGGCAGGCGAGGAAGCCACGGTGCTGCGCCAGCCAGCGCGCCCGCAGGCGACCGAGCATGCCCATGGCGTCGATGGCCTCGCCGTTGCGCAGGTGCCCGGTGGCCTGCTGACTGGCCTGTTGCGCCAGTTGCCCGGCCTGCTGCAACAGGCCGTGGCTGACCCGCTCGTTGAGCCAGGCCAGGGCCACCAGCGCCAGGGCACCGGCCAGGGCGAAGAGGCCGAGCCAGGGGCTGAACAGGCCGATCACCACCAGGTACACCGGGAACCAGGGGGCGTCGAAGAAGGCGAACAGCGCCGGCCCGGTGGCGAACTGGCGCAGGCTGTTGAGGTCGGCCAGGGCCTGGGCCGGGCTGGCACCGCTGCGGCTCGCGGCGCGGTAGGCGGCATCGTGGATGCGGGCGTTGAAGGCCATGTCCAGGCGTGCGCCGAGGCGGATCACCACCAGGCTGCGCAGCCACTCCAGCGCGCCCATGAAGGCGAACAGGCCGAGGGCCATGAGGGTCAGCATCAGCAGCGTCATGGCGTTGCCCGAGGCCAGGACGCGGTCGTAGACCTGCAGCATGTACAGCGCCGGCACCAGCATCAGCAGGTTGATCACGGCGGTGAACAGGCCGACGTTGAGCAGCGCCGGGCGGCTGGCGGCCAGGGCCTGGCGCAGGTCATCAGGGTGAAGGGTGGTCATGGACGGCCCCAGAGGCGCCGGCGGCAGGTTGACGCCCACCCCGGCGGCTCACAGAATTCGCACCCTCCGCAGCCCTCGCCCGCCAAGACTCGGGCTGCGGGGGTCACTCCACGCGAATGGGGGTCACCCTCCATTCGCGTCTCCTTTTCCCGCCGATCAGGCCGCCAGGGCCAGGTCGTCCAGCGGCTGCTGCAGGCCCACCGCTTCGGCCGGTGCCACGCTCAGCGGGCCGGCTGCCAGGGCGGCCGCCACGGCGTCGAAGGTGCTGGCGGTGGACACGCCGTAGTCGTCCAGCAGGTCGTTCAGCACGCTTTCCAGGGCGCTGGTGTTGCCGCCCATCAGGCCGTAGACCACCTGGTGGACCGCGCCGGCGTGGCCTTCGTTGAGCAGGCTCGACAGCCCCAGACCGCTGAAGCTGGCCTCTTCCTTGCCCGCACTGAAATCGAAGCCCGAGGCGTTCTTGGTCAGGTCGCTGCCCAGGGACACGCTGTCCAGGTCGCCATACAGGGTGTGGGCCGGGCTGGAGAACAACGTGTATTTGAGATTGCCCTCAGCGATGAAGGCTGCGTTGCTATTGGGGCTGGTCAGGGCGTACTCGGTACCCTCGAGCCGTCCCGGGTAGAAGCCGCCGGTGTTGACGCCGTCCTGCACCTGGCCGGGGCGGTGGTTGGCATCGCCGAAGTAGCCGGCCCAGTCGGCCAGGTAGTCGGTGATGGTCCAGCTGGCGTAGGTGGCGGAGTAGGAAATCGAAAGGCTCATGCAGTGTCTCCAGTTGAGGTTTCCGCCGCGCGGCACGGCGCTGCGCGACGGCTTTGCCCGTCATGGGCAAATCCGGGTCAGAAGGTGTATTCCACGGTGCCCTGCAGGGTGCGGCCCCGGCCGAGGGTGAAGGCGAGGACGTCCCCCAGGGGCACCAGGTAGGCGCGGTCGGTGACGTTCTCCAGGGCCAGGCGCAGGGTCAGGTTGTCGGTGGCCTTGTAGCTGCCGTAGAGGTCGTAGACGGTGTAGGCCTTCCAGTCCGCCGGGTAGACCTGCTCGCGCGCGGCGGCGTCGCCGGCGTCCAGGGCGTAGCCCTCGCTGTAGCGGGCCCGCGCGCCGAGGTCGAGGCGGCGGTCGAGCAGGCGGGTGCCGAGGGTCAGGCTGCCGCGGTCCATGGGCATGTGCTCGGCGCTGCCCATGTGGCCGCCGCAGCTCACCATGGCGTTGGCGGTGGCGTTGGGCACGTAGCCGGTCACCGGCGGGCGGCGGCCGCTGCCGTAGACGGGGGACACCGCGCCGCCGAGCCAGGCCTCGTTCGAGCAGTACTCGTTCTCGCCGATCATGTGGGTGTAGGCGAGGTTGCCGTAGTAGGCGCCCATGTCGTAGTCGAGGGCGTACTCGACGCCCCGGAAGCGGGTGCTGGTGCGGTCGTTGACGTAGGCTGACACCCCCAGGGCGGCCACCCCCACCCCCGGGCGCTGCAGCCCGATCGACATGTAGGTGAAGTCGTCGATGCGGGTGTCGAAGTAGGCCACCTTCAGGCCCAGGGCATCGCCGTCGGTGAAGAGGTTCTGCTTGAAGATGTTGAACCCCACTTCCCAGGACTGGGAGCTTTCCGGCTTGAGGAAGGGGTTGGGGTACATGGTTTCCGCGCTGCTGCCGTGGGGGCGCCCGGAAATCAGCGTCTCGGTCACCGCCGGCGGACGCCAGCCCTCGCCGTAGCGGGCGAAGAGCTGCAGCCAGTCCGGGCCGGGCTTGAGCGCGATGCCGAAGGTGGGCGAGAACGCGCCTTCCTCGCGGTCCACCTCGTAGCGCAGCGGGACGCTGTAGGTGGGGTTGCCGGGGGTGTTGAGGCGATAGAGGGTGATGTTGAAGCCCGTTTCGCCCTCCAGGTGGTAGCGGTCGTAGCGCAGGCCGGCGTCCAGGGTCAGCCAGTCGTCGTAGTCGAGCTGCAGGTTGGCGAACAGGCTGCCCATGGCGCGGTCGCCCTTGGGGGTCATGCCTTCGGACACCGGGAAGCCCACGGCGGAGCCGCTGGCCACGGCCTGGGTGGAGTCGGGGCGGACCTTGTCCTGGAAGTACTCCAGGCCGTAGTTGGCTTTCAGGGTGGTGAGCTCGCCGAGCAGGAAGGTGGAGGTGTTCTCCAGCTGCAGGCCGTAGGTGTCGGTCTGGTAGGTGATGGCGTAGCCGGCGCTGCTGCCACGGGCCAGGGTGGTCTGCCGGTTGCGGTTGTCGACGTGGTAGAGCTTGGCCTTGAAGTCCACCAGCAGGTCGTCGGGGCTGTAGCTGTAGTCCAGCGCGACGTTCTGCGACACCACGTTGCTGCTGCCGAGCTTCTCCCAGAGCTCGGCGTTCTCCACGTTCATCATGTTGGCGTCGTCGTAGGCCACCTGGGTGCGCAGGTAGCTGAGCTGCACGCGCTGGTCGGCCGGCAGGTTGAGGCCGAGCTTGGCCAGGCGCGAGCGCATGGTGGAGCCGGAGTAGGCCACCGGCGAGTGCTTGATGCGCTCCTCGACGCCGGGGTTGAAGCTGGAGCCGGTGCGCAGCTGGCCGATGCTGCCGTGGGTGCCGGGGTCGTAGTCGCCCAGGTGGCGCTCGCTGGCGGCGAAGAGGAGGTCGCCGACCTCGTTGCCCAGGGCAAAGGCACTGCTGCCGATGAAGTCGGTGCCGTTGGCGTAGCCGCCCAGGCCGGTGGTGGCGCGCACGCGGCCGCCGAACTCCTTGCCTTCGTGGATGAAGTCGCGGGCGTTGAGGGTGCTGAACTCGGCCACCCCGCCGATCACCCCGGCGCCGCCCATGCCGGAGGTGGCGCCCTTCTCGATGGTCACGGCGGAGAGCAGTTCCGGGTCGATGTACATCGTGCCGTTGCGCTGCTGGTGGCCGCTCTGCTGGAAGTTCTGGCGCATGCCGTCGATGTTCATGTTGACCCGGCCGTAGTCCTGCAGGCCGCGGATGTTCACCGAGAGGCCCGGGTCCTGCTGGCTGACGGCGGTGTAGACGCCGGCGCTCTGTTCGAGCATGTCGGCGGCGTGGCGCGGTGGGTTACGGTCCAGTTGCTCGCGGTCGATCACCGCCACCGAGCGGGGGGACTCGTAGACCCAGTCGTGGGCGTTGGCCTGGCCCTGCACCTGGGTGGCGCCCAGCTCCAGGGCGTCGCCGCTGGCTTCGCGCACCAGGCTGACCTCACGCGGGGAGGTGAAGCGGAAGCTCACCGGGGTGCCCCGCAGCAGGCGGCGCAGGGCCTCGTCGGCGGCGTAGCGGCCCTGTACGGGGGCGCCCTGGAGGTCGGCGAAGCGCGAGGCGTCGAAGATCACCTGCACGCCGGACTGTTCGGCGAAGGTGAGCACCGCCTGGTCGAGGGCCTGGGCCGGGATGTCGAAGGCGACCTGGACGGCTTCGGCGTGGACCTGTTCCACCGCGACCAGGGGCAGGGCCCCCGCGCCGATCAGGGCCCAGTGTCCCCCCAAGACGAGCAGCGAACGGCGGAATCGCCGGCCCATCCCTTTGCGTGCGTTCATCGTGTGTTCCTGTGGCTGCTTGGTGTTGTTCGGTGAATGCAAATCACTCTCAACAGCAAGACGCGCCACTCACGCAAAGTCAGTAAAAGAAATTTCCGCGCGGGTGGGAGGGCAGGCCGCAGGCCCGTCGATACGGGCACGGGAGGGTCAGTAGAGGAAGGTGGCGCCGGGCACGTCCAGGCGCTGGGCGTGCAGTTCGTGGGTGAGGGTGTCGAGGGCCTCGTCGAGGATGTCGAGGCGGAACACGCCGCTGACCTCCCGGCGCGCCAGGCGGGCGTCGGTGACCACCAGGCGGCGGGTGCGGTAGCGGTTGAGCTGTTCGGCCACTTCGGCCAGGGGCACCCGGTCGAACACCAGCACCCCGCGCCGCCAGCTGCTGGCCCGCTGCAGATCAAGCCCGAGCAGGGGCTGGATGCCCTGGACGCGGTCGTAGCGGGCGCTCTGGCCCTCGCTCAGTACCCGTTCACCGGGAACGCCTTCGAGGTTCACCGCGACGCTGTGTTCGAGCACGCCGACCCAGGCCCCTTGCCCGCGCTCCCCCACCAGGAAGCGGGTGCCGAGGGCGCGGGTGGTGCCACCGGCACTTTCCACCACGAAGGGCCGGCGTTCGTCGCCACCCATGGGCGCGACGCTGAAGCAGGCTTCCCCGGCCAGCAGGCGGACGCGCCGCTCGCCGTCGCTGTAGAGGACGTCGATGGCGCTGCGGGAGTCCAGCTCCACCTCGCTGCCGTCGGGCAGGGTGACCCGGCGCACTTCGCCGGTGCCGGAGGCGTAGTCGGCCAGCAGGGGCATCAGCAGCGGGCGGCCCGCGTCCACGCCCAGCACCGCCACCAGCAGCAGCGCGGCGACCCCGCTGGCCCAGCGCCAGCGACGGCGCGTGCGGGTGGCCGGGCGCGCGGCGTCCCTGGGCGCACGGCGGCGCGGCGGTTCACCGGCAGCCGGTCCGTCGGCCAGTTGGCCGAGGGCGTCCCAGGTGGCCTGGGCGAAGGCCAGCGCCTCGGGGTGGCGCGGGTCGGCCTGGCACCAGCGCGCCAGGGCCTCGGCCGTCGCCGGGTCCGGGTCGCCCTGGCTGAGGCGCACCGCCCAGTCGGCGGCTTCCTCGCGTATTTGCTGCTCCCGCAGGTGCTGGCTGATCACGTCGGTCTCTCGTTTCTCGTTATAGGAAGGCTGACGTTCGGGGACGCCATTCACCGTAAACCATCCGTCAGTCGCTCCGCGGGCCGTCCTGCAGGCGCTGCATGACGTGGGCGAGGGCCTTGGCCAGGTGCTTCTGCACCGAGCTGTCTGAGATATCCAGCTGGCGCGCCACCTCGGCGTGGGTCAGGCCGTGCAGGCGGTTGAGGCGGAAGATCTCGCGGGTGCGCGGCGGCAGCTCGGCCAGGGCCTCACGCAGGCGGCGCCGATGCTGCTCGGCGGCGGCCTGTTCGTCCAGGGGCGGGGCGTCTTCGACGATCTCGTGCAGGGCTTCCTGGGGGACCAGGTCGGTGCGCCGGCGGGCCTGCTGGCGCACGTGGTCCACCAGCAGGTTGTGGGCGGTGCGGTAGAGGTAGGCGGGGCCGTTGTCGATGGCGTCCTTGCCGCGCTGCTCGGCCAGGCGCAGGAAGCTTTCCTGCACCAGGTCGGCGGCCAGTTGCGGGTCCCGTACCTTGCGCGTCAGCAGGCTGCGAAGGGCCTTGGCGTGCTGGATGAACAGGCTCTTGAGATCGGGCTCCGACAAGCGCGCTCCCTGGCTTTGACAGGAGAAGGGAGCGCCATCCTAGTTTTATTGAGAATCAATTTCAAATAAGAAATCGATACGGAATCAGCTGGCTGGGGTCACCAGAACCGGCAGCTGTTCCTTGAGCTTCTGGTTGTTCAGCGGGGCGCGGATGAAGCCGCGCTGGGTGCCGTCGGGGCCGATCACCACCAGGTTGCCGCTGTGGTCGACGGTGTAGTTCTCCTTGCTGGTGTCGGCCGGGATGAACGGGATGCTGACGGCGTTGGCCAGCTTCTGGATGCTGGCCAGCTCGCCGGTGGCGCCGAGGAAGGCCGGGTCGAAGTAGCCCAGGTACTGCTTGAGCTGCTGCGGGGTGTCGCGGTTGGGGTCGACGCTGATCATGACGATGCGCACGCGGTCACGCGCGGCCTCGGGCAGCAGGCCCTTGAGCTCGCGCATCTGCGCCAGGGTGGTGGGGCAGATGTCGGGGCAGAAGGTGTAGCCGAAGAACAGCAGGCTCCATTTGTCCTTCAGTTCGTTCATGGCGATCGGCTTGCCGTCCTGGTCGGTCAGGCTGATGGCGGGCACGGTGCGCGGCTGGGGCAGCAGGACGATGCCGGCGTCGAGCAGGCGGGTGGGGTCGGCCTGGCGCTGGCCGTTGAGCACCTTGTTCACGGTCAGGCCCAGGACCAGGGCCACCAGGGCGATGAGGACGAATACGGTTTTCTGCACGCGGGTCATGGTTGCTCTTCGCTTGGAATGGGCGGTGCCGGCAAGCCTATCAGGCCCGGTGGGCCGGGGCTCGTCCGAACGCGGGGATGCGGCCTGCCCCTCGCGGCACGGGGCGCGAGGGGCGATGCATCAGGACCTGCTCAGGGCCCGGGGGCTCAGACCGCCAGCAGCAGGTAGTGATCCAGCAGCAGGGCGATGAAGAGCAGGAAAAGGTAGGCGATAGAGTACTTGAAGGTGCCGATGGCGGCGTGCGGTCGGCTGTCGCGGTAGAGCCTCCAGGCCCACTGCAGGAAGCGCCCGCCGAGCAGCACGGCGCAGGCCAGGTAGAGCAGCCCGCTCATGTGGATGGCGTAGGGCAGCAGGCTGACGGCGAACATCACCAGGGTGTAGAGGACGATGTGCACCTTGGTGTAGTGCTCGCCGTGGGTGACCGGGAGCATCGGGATGTCGGCCTTGGCGTACTCGGCCTTGCGGTGGATGGCCAGGGCCCAGAAGTGCGGTGGGGTCCAGGCGAAGATGATCAGCACCAGCAGCAGCGGCTCGGCGGAGACGTGGCCAGTCACGGCAACCCAGCCCAGCAGCGGCGGGGCGGCCCCGGCCAGCCCGCCGATGACGATGTTCTGCGGCGTGGCGCGCTTGAGGAAGCCGGTGTAGAGCACGGCGTAGCCCAGCAGCGAGGCGAGGGTGAGCCAGGCCGCCAGTTCGTTGGTGAAGCGCAGCAACAGGGCCAGGCCTGCCACCGCCAGCAACAGGGCGAAGGCCAGGGCCGCCAGCGGCGAGACGCGCCCGCTGACGACGGGGCGCTTGAGGGTGCGCGCCATGATGGCGTCGATGCGCCGGTCCACCACGTGGTTCACCGCCGCCGCCGCGCCGGCGCAGAGGGCGATACCCAGGTTGCCGAATACCAGGACCTCCCAGGCCACGCCGGCGCGGGTGGCGAGGAACATCCCCACCAGGGAGGTGATGATCATCAGCAGCACGACCTTGGGCTTGGTCAGTTCCAGGTAGTCCCGCCAGGTGGCGTGGACCTGGGTGTGTCCATGCTGGAGCAGCGTGGCCATGGCGTCTCTCCTTCTTCTTGTCGTCAGGCGGGCTTGCCGGCAGGCAGGCGCAGGGCGGGGTCGCCCGGTTCGGTTGCCAGGGCTGGGGCGCGCACGCGGTAGTTCACCAGCACCAGGGTCAGCAGCAGCAGGGCGCCGCCGCCGTTGTGGGCCACGGCCACCGGCAGCGGCAGGTGGAAGAGCACGTTGCTGATGCCCAGCCCCACCTGCAGCGCCAGCACCGCCAGGAGCAGCCCGGCGAGGCGCCCGAGGCCTTCGCCGCGCAGGCGCCAAGCCAGCGCCAGCAGGGTCAGGGTCACCACCAGGGCGCCGAGGCGGTGGGTCATGTGGATGGCGGTGCGGGCGTCGCTGTCCAGCTGGCCGCCCAGGTAGTTGGGGCCGATGTGCTGGGTGAGGTGGAAGCCGTTGGCGAAGTCCATCGCCGGCCACCACTGGCCGTGGCAGGTGGGCAGGTCGACGCAGGCCACCGCCGCGTAGTTGGAGCTGACCCAGCCACCCAGGGCGATCTGCCCGATCACCAGGGCCAGGGCCGCTGCCGCCAGCCGCCGCAGGCCCGCCGGCAGGCCGAGCGCCGGCAGCGCACCGGAGAGGCGCAGGCTGAGCAGGAACAGCAGGGCCAGGGTGGTGAAGCCGCCGAGCAGGTGGGCGGTGACCACCTGGGGCCAGAGCTTGAGGGTGACCGTCCACATGCCGAAGGCGGCCTGGGTGATGACCACGCCGAGCAGCACCAGCGGCAGGCGCAGGGGCTGGCCGTCACGCCCGCGCCGCACAAGGGCGTGCACCGCAAGGCCGAGGATGGCCAGGCCGAGGGTGCCGGCGAAGTAGCGGTGGACCATTTCGTTCCAGCCCTTCTGCGCCTCCACCGGGGCTTCGGGGAAGTGGCGCTCGGCGTGGGCCAGCTGGGCGTCGGTCTGCGGTACGCCGATGAAGCCGTAGCAGCCCGGCCAGTCGGGGCAGCCGAGGCCGGCGTGGGTGAGCCGGGTGTAGGCGCCGAGCAGCACCACCACCAGGGCCAGTACCGTGGCGACGGCGGCGAGGGGGAAACCGGGTCGGGAGGTGCGGGGCATGGCAGTCTCCTGCGGGCCGGGTCAGCCGATGTTGGACAGCTTCAGCAGGTGGCGCAGGTCGTCGAGCACGCGCTTGCCGGGTACCTGGCCGTCGTAGCGCAGCACCAGGTTGCCGTGGGGGTCGACGATCCACAGCTGCGGGACGCTGCCGCCGCTGGCCTTTCTGTAGATGGACGGGTCCAGGCCGTAGCGGGCCAGGCGCGGGTAGTCGCGCTCCAGGGTCTGGCGGAAGGCTTCGTCGAGGCTGCCACTCAGGGCCAGGGCGTGGTCGGCGCGATTGGCTTCGCGGCCCAGGCCGATGTTGATCTGCCGGGCGAGGTAGACCAGCTGCTGGCAGTCGGCGGCGCAGCCGGCCGGGGCGGTCACCAGCAACTGCCAGCGCTCGGGGGCGGCGGCGCCCTGCACGCCGAGGTCTTCGCGCTGCTGGCCGTTGCCGATCAGCGTGCCGTGGTAGCTGCGCCCGTCAGGCACCCAGAAGCGCAGGTGGTACATGGCCGAGGCCAGCACCATGGGGCCGATCACCACGGCGAGGATCAGCAGCAGTTGCAGGCGCCCACGGGCGCGGCGCGGGCGTTCAGGCAGAGCGAGGGCGGGCGTCATCAGGAAGCTCCCGTGCTTGGCGGATGCCGAGGTAGAGGTACAGGGCGCAGAGGGCGACGGCCATGGCGAACCATTGCACGGCGTAGCCCAGGTGGCGTTCGGGGCCCATGGCCACCACCGGCCAGTCGGTGTCGTAGGCGGCGCTGCCGGGCTCCAGACGCAGTTCCAGGGGCAGGCCGCCACGGCCGAGGCGCTGCCAGAGCGCGGTGGCGTCCACCTGGTTGATCAGCTGCGGCCAGTCGCGGCTCTCCACGTGGCGCAGTTCGAGGCTGGCACCGGGCGGGACGTAGGCCCAGGCATCGAGCACCTGGGCGGCGGCGGGGGTGTCGAAGGTCGGCGGGGTGCGGCGGTCGGGCCAGGGCAGCCAGCCCCGGTTGACCAGCACCCAGAGCCCGCTGGCGGGGTCGTAGAAGGGTTGCAGCAGTTCGACGCCGGGGCGGCCGTTGCGGATGCGGTTGTCCAGCAGGAGGCTGTGCTGGGCGTCGAAGCGGCCCTGCAGGCGCACCCGCATGAAGGCGGGGTCGGGCTGGCGCTCCAGGTCCAGCACGCTCACCGGGTCGGCCTGCCGGCGGGCTTCGTAGCCGGCCAGCAGCTGGCGCTTCTCCTCGGCGCGGCCGAGCTGCCAGAGGCCCAGGCCGACCAGCAGCGGCAGCAACAGGAGCACCGCCAGGGTGGGGCCCCAGCCGGGTCGGAAGCGCCGGGCCCGGGGTCGCCGGGTGCCCGGGTAGGGCTGGCTATACTGCACGACGTCCCCCTTCTGTCGACGGAGTCGCCCCATGCTCAAGGCGCTCATCCTGGTGTTGCTGCTGGCCATGGTGGCCAGCCTGTTCAGCGGGCTGTTCTTCCTGGTCAAGGACGCCGGCAAGGGCCCCCGCCTGGTGAACGCCCTGACCCTCCGTGTGGTGCTGGCCGCGTCGATCCTGGCGCTGGTGGCCTGGGGCTTCTACAGCGGCCAGCTGGTGTCCCACGCCACCTGGTAATGCCTGCGTGCGGTTCAGAGCACGTAGACGAAGATGAACAGCCCCACCCAGACCACATCCACGAAGTGCCAGTACCAGCTGGCGGCCTCGAAGCCGAAGTGGTGCTCGGCATCGAAGTGGCCGCGCAGGATGCGCACCAGCATCACGGTGAGGATCAGGGTGCCCATGGTCACGTGGGCGCCGTGGAAGCCGGTGAGCATGAAGAAGGTGGCGCCGTAGATGCCGGAACCGAGGGTCAGGCCCAGCTCGTGGTAGGCGTGCACATATTCCTCGGCCTGCAGGGCGAGGAAGCTGGCGCCGAGCAGGATGGTCAGGGCCAGCCAGATCTTCAGCAGCTTGCGGTTGTTCTTCTTCAGCGCGTGGTGGGCGAAGGTGACGGTGAAGCTGGAGGACACTAGCAGGATGGTGTTGATCAGCGGCAGGTGCCACGGGTCGATCACCGCCTTGGGTCCGGGGAACAGCTTGGGATCGGGGGTGTTCAGCAGCGGCCAGGTGTACTGGAAGTTCGGCCAGAGCATGTTGGCCACGCCCTTGGCGCCCTCGCCGCCGAGCCAGGGGCCGGACCACATGCGGATGTAGAACAGGGCGCCGAAGAAGGCGGCGAAGAACATCACCTCGGAGAAGATGAACCAGCTCATGCCCCAGCGGAACGAGCGGTCCATCTGTGGGCTGTAGAGCCCGCCGCGGCTTTCCTTGATCACCGCGCCGAACCAGCCGAACAGCATGTAGGCCAGGCACAGGGCGCCGATGAAGAAGATCAGCGGGCCGTTGGACTCGGGCCGCGCGGCCTTGAGGTCGTTGAACCAGGTGCCCAGTCCGTAGACGGTGATGAGCATGCCCAGGGTGGCGATGATCGGCCACTTGCTCTGGGCGGGGACGTAGTACTGCTCGTGGCTAGCCATCGTGTCGTTCTCCTTGCGCGCCTCAGTTCTTGGCGACTGGCGGCTTGCGGGCGGTGATGTCGAACAGCGTGTAGGCGAGGGTCAGGTGGTGCACGTCCGCCGGCAGGTCGCGGTCGACGATGAAGCGCACCGGCATCTCGATGCGTTCGCCCGGCTGCAGCACCTGTTGGGTGAAGCAGAAGCACTCGGTCTTGTGGAAATAGGCGGCGGCCTTGGACGGCGAGATGCTGGGGATCGCCTGGGCGGTCATGGGCTTGTCGGTGGTGTTGTGGGCGATGAACAGCATTTCGTTGCTGGCCCCCGGGTGCACCACCAGGTCGTCCGCCTTGGAGCGGAACTCCCAGGTCATGTCCGCCGCGTTGGTGGCGAGGAACTGCACCCGCACCTGGCGCTGGGCGTCCTGCACCTGGCTGCCTTCGTAGGCGCTGGCGTTGGTCTTGCCGTTGATGCCGAAGGCGACGCACATGACGTCGTAGATCGGCACCAGGGCGAAACCGAAGCCGAACATCGCCACCACCAGCACCAGCAGGCGCAGGATCAGGCGGCGGGTTCCCAGCTCGCCGTCCATGTCACTTCACCTCGGGCGGGGTGCTGAAGGTGTGGTAGGGCGCCGGCGAGGGCACGCTCCATTCCAGGCCCTCGGCACCGTCCCAGGGCTTGGCCGGGGCGGGTTTGCCGCCACGGATGCACTTGATGACGATGAACAGGAACAGCAGCTGGGTGGCGCCGAAGGTGAAGGCGCCGATGGAGGACACCATGTTGAAGTCGGCGAACTGCAGGTTGTAGTCCGGGATGCGCCGGGGCATGCCGGCCAGCCCCACGAAGTGCATGGGGAAGAAGGCGAGGTTCATGCCGATGAAGCTCATCCAGAAATGCAGCTTGCCGAGGGTCTCGTCGTACATGTGGCCGGTCCACTTGGGCAGCCAGTAGTAGGCCGAGGCGAAGATGCCGAAGATGGCGCCGGGCACCAGCACGTAGTGGAAGTGGGCCACCACGAAGTAGGTGTCGTGGTACTGGAAGTCCGCCGGGGCGATGGCCAGCATCAGCCCGGAGAAGCCGCCGATGGTGAAGAGGATGACGAAGGCCACGGCGAACAGCATGGGTGTCTCGAAGGTCATCGAGCCCTGCCACATGGTGGTGGCCCAGTTGAACACCTTCACCCCGGTGGGCACGGCGATCAGCATGGTGGCGTACATGAAGAACAGCTCGCCGGTGAGCGGGATGCCCACCACGAACATGTGGTGCGCCCAGACGATGAAGGAGAGGAAGGCGATGGAGGCGGTGGCGTAGACCATCGAGGTGTAGCCGAACAGCGGCTTGCGGGCGAAGGCCGGGATGATCGAGCTGACCGCGCCGAAGGCGGGCAGGATCATGATGTACACCTCGGGGTGGCCGAAGAACCAGAACACGTGCTGGAACAGCACCGGGTCGCCACCCCCTGCCGCGTTGAAGAAGCTGGTGCCGAAGTGGATGTCCATCAGCATCATGGTCACGCAGCCGGCCAGCACCGGCATCACCGCGATCAGCAGGAAGGCGGTGATCAGCCAGGTCCAGACGAACAGCGGCATCTTCATCAGGGTCATGCCCGGGGCACGCAGGTTGAGGATGGTGGCGATCACGTTGATCGCCCCCATGATCGAGCTGATGCCCATCAGGTGGATGGCGAAGATGAAGAAGGTGACGCTCTCCGGCGCGTAGGTGGTGGACAGCGGGGCGTAGAAGGTCCAGCCGAAGTTGGGCCCGCCGCCGGCGCTGAACAGGGTGCTGATGAGCAGGCCGAAGGCCGCCGGCAGCAGCCAGAAGCTGAAGTTGTTCATGCGCGGCAGGGCCATGTCCGGCGCGCCGATCATCAGCGGGATCATCCAGTTGGCCAGGCCGACGAAGGCCGGCATCACCGCGCCGAAGACCATGATCAGGCCGTGCATGGTGGTCATCTGGTTGAAGAAGGCCGGCTCGACGATCTGCAGGCCGGGCTGGAACAGCTCGGCGCGGATCACCATGGCCATGGAGCCACCCACCAGGAACATGGTGAAGGCGAACCACAGGTACATGGTGCCGATGTCCTTGTGGTTGGTGGTGAGCACCCAGCGCATCAGGCCCTTGGCCGGGCCGTGGTGGTGATCATGCCCGGCATGATCGTGACCAGTGTGGTCCGGATCGATCACTGCACTCATGTCATTTCTCCTCGGCTTGTTTGAGGGCCAGGACTTCCTTGGGCGTGACCATGTCGCCCTTGGCGTTGCCCCAGGCATTGCGCTCGTAGGTGATCACGGCGGCGATGTCGACCTCCGACAGCTGCTTGCCGAAGGCGGCCATAGCGGTGCCGGGCTTGCCGTGGAAGACGATGTCGAGGTGGCCTTCCTTCGGCCCGGTGGCGATCTTCGAGCCCTTGAGCGCCGGGAACATGGGCGGCATGCCTTGCCCTTCGGGCTGGTGACAGGCGGCGCAGGTGGTGTGGTAGACCTTGTCGCCACGGGCCACCAGTTCGTCGAGGGTCCAGTCCTTCTCGGTCAGTTCCTTGACCTTGGCCACCTCGGCCTTGCGCTCGTCGAGCCACTTGGCGAAGTCCTCGCGGGACTTGGCCTCGACCACGATGGGCATGAAGCCGTGGTCCTTGCCGCACAGCTCGGCACACTGGCCGCGGTAGAGGCCGGGCTTCTCGATGCGGGTCCAGGCCTCGTTGACGAAGCCGGGGATGGCGTCGCGCTTGACCGCCAGCGCCGGCACCCACCAGGAGTGGATCACGTCGGCGGCGGTGATCAGGAAGCGCACCTTGGTGCCCACCGGGATCACCAGCGGCTCGTCCACCTCCAAGAGGTAGTGCTCACCCTTCTCGGCCTTGTTGTGGATCTGGTCGGTGGGCGTGGCCAGGTTGCTGAAGAACTCCACGTCCTGGCCCAGGTACTTGTAGTTCCACTTCCACTGGTAGCCGGTGATCTGGATGTCCAGCTCCGACTCGGAGGTGTCGTAGATGTTGATCAGGGTGCGGGTGGCCGGCACCGCCATCGCCACCAGGATCACGAAGGGCACGACGGTCCAGAGGATCTCCACCGTGGTGCTTTCGTGGAAGTGGGACGGTTCCTGGCCGGTGGAGCGCCGGTGGACGAGCATCGACCAGAACATCACGCCGAAGACGACCACGCCGATCACGACGCAGATCCAGAAGATCGTCATGTGCAGGTCGAAAACGGTCTGGCTGACTTCAGTGGCGCCGGGCGTCATGTTGACCGTCCAGGCCGCCTGGACCGGGGTCAACGTCAACCACAGCAGGAATCCCATCCAGGCACGCGGATGTCGCATCATTGCGGGTTCCCCTTATCGTTCTTGTTCTTCCCGCCGGCTGGGCCAGCGGCTGGGGGACGGTCGTCAATACGGCTGACTTTAACGGCCGACCTCTAGCACGTGGTGCACAGTCGGGTGTCATCAGGTAACGCCTTCGGGTCGGAGTATAGACAGGGGGTCCGACCTGGCAATTCGCGGGGAAATTTATCCTGTGCGGAACGTTCCCAACGCTGCAGACCGCGCCGGACGTGGCTTCGCTGGTAAAGTAAATGGGACCCGTTATCGCTTGGATGCATAAGCGTTAAGCGATTATGACAATCCGGTCTTAGCCGCCGGCCACGGCAGGCTAAGGTCTGTTCTTCCCATCCCATGTCCTGAATCAGGAGCAGTCATGAACACCCTCGCCCTGCGCGAACTGATCCGCCAGGCCCACGCCCAGGAAGCCGTCCAAGGCCACCTGGCGCGCCTGCTCGATGCCCAGCTGTCCCGCCTGCACCCGGCCATCCGCCTGCCCGGCGACGATGCCCACGGGGTGCTCTCGCGCTTCGTCGCGGCCTACATCGACCAGGTGCCGGACGTGCTCGACGCCGCCGCCAGCGTCGCGGCCGAAGCCGGTATCGAGGCGGAGGTGAAGCCGGTGTTGAAGGTGGCCGAGCACTTCTTCCTGCAGCCGCCCAGCGTGGTACACGGGCACGAGGGGCTGGACGGCCTGCTGGACGAGGCCTACCTGGCCCATCGCCTGGTGGAGGAGGTGAACGACCGCTACATCGCCCACCTGGGCGAGCCGCTGATCCCGCTGGACACCACGGTGGCCAACCTGATCGCCCACCAGCTCATCGGCGAGCCCTTCGCCAACCAGCTGGACGAGGCCGTCCACCTGGCGGTGGACGGCATGCTGGACCCGGGCGTGTTCCAGCGCGAGTCGGTGCAGCAGTACCGCGCGCGGCTGCACGACCCGAAAGTGGAGGCGGCGTGGAAGCGCTGGCCCTGCCTGTCGCGCCAGCTCGGCGTCGAGCTGCAGCTGGACCCGGCGCCCTGCGCCACCGCCTGACCCTCAGACCGTCCGCCCCCGCAGGCTCAGCCGTCGCCCCTCCAGGCGCCGGTTGAGCCCGTGCGCCTCGATGCACAGCTCGCCACCCTGACGCTCGGCGTTGCGGCCCCAGTCCTGCAGCAGCTCCATGCAGGCGTGGTCGATGTAGCTGAGCCGGTCCAGCGGTACATGCAGCCGCATGCTCGGTGCCACGCCCTCCAGGGTCGCGGCCAGCTGCGGCACCCGCAGGAAGGTGGCTGCGCCCACCAGGCGCAGCTCCGCCTCGTTCGGGCCGATGGGCGCCAGGACGATCTTCAGCCGCGAGGCCTTCCAGGCCAGCTTGGCCAGGGTCAAACCGAAGCCGATCAGCACCCCGGTGAGCAGGTCGAAGGCGACGATGCCCAGCGCCGTGGCGGCATGGATCGCCAGCGGTGCGCGCCCGTAGCGGCCGAGGCCGCGCAGGCTCTTGAAGTCCACCAGCTTGATCCCCGTGTAGACCAGCACACCGGCCAGGCTGGCGATGGGGATCTGCTGCAGCAGGCCCGGCAGCAGCGCCACCAGGGCCAGCAGCCAGGCGCCGTGCAGCACCGCCGAGAGGCGGGTCCGCGCGCCGGCCTGGACGTTGGCCGAGCTGCGCACGATCACCCCGGTCATCGGCAGCGCGCCGAGCACCCCGCACAGCAGGTTGCCGACGCCCTGGGCCGACAGCTCGCGGTCCAGGTCCGAGCGCGGGCCGCTGTGCATGCGGTCCACGGCGGCGGCGGAGAGCAGTGTCTCGGCACTGGCGACGAAGGCCAGCACCAGCGCCGCCAGCAGCAGCTGCGGATCGGCCAGGCGCAGCAGGTCCGCCGGCTGCAGCCAGTCGATGGCCTCGCCGAGGGTGGCCGGCACCTGCACGCGGTTCACCTGCAGGTCGAGCCCGCTGGCCGCCAGGGTGGCCAGGCCGACGCCGACCAGCGCGCCGGGCAGGAAGCGCAGCGCGCCCGGCCGCCAGCGTTCCCAGGCCAGCATCACCAGGATGGTGCCGAGCCCCAGCAGGGCGGCATCGAGGTCGCCGCCGGGGCCGAACTGGCGGGCCGCCTCCAGCAGCGTGGCGGGGAAGGCCAGCAGGTTGTCCAGGCCGGAGGCCTGGGGGCTGGCGTCGAACATCACGTGGATCTGGGACAACACGATGAGGATGCCGATGCCGGCCAGCATCCCCTGCACCACCGCCGGGGCGGTGACGCGGAACCAGCAGCCCAGGCGCAAGCGGCCGGCCAGCAGTTGCAGGGCGCCGGCCAACACCAGGATCGGCCCGAGCATGGCCACGCCGTGCTCGCGCACCAGTTCGAAGACCAGCACGGCGAGCCCGGCCGCCGGGCCGCTGACCTGCAGCGGCGAGCCGGCCAGCCAGCCCACCACCAGGCCGCCGATGATGCCGGTGACCAGGCCCTTGGCCGGCGGCATGCCGGAGGCGATGGCGATGCCCATGCACAGCGGCAGGGCGACGAGGAAGACCACCACCGAGGCGAGCGCCTCCCGTGGCAACGTGTTCTTGAGTTCAGCAAGGCGCATGGCGAGTTCTCCTGAGCGCAGCAAGGGGCACGGCAGCCGAGCGGGTGCCGTGGCAAGGGGCGGGCGTCAGGACGCCAGGTAGCGGGGACGCGGGGTGGCCATGCTCGCGCTGGCCTCCTCCAGCGGGCGGAAGCCGCCCGTCTCGGCGTCGTAGGCGCGGATGGCTGCGGTCTCGATGTCGTAGACCCAGCCATGGATGAACAGCTGGCCGGCCGCCAGGCGGGCGGCGACGGCGGGGTGGGTGCGCAGGTGGTCCAGTTGGGCCACCACGTTCTCCTCGGTGAGCACACCGAGGGTGTCGTGGGCAGCGCAGGTGCAGTTGCGCTCCACCAGGCTGCGGGCCACCTCGGCATGGCGCAGCCAGGCGCGCACGGTGGGCATGGGGCCGAGGGTCTCGGGGGCCAGCACCGCCTTCATGGCGCCGCAGTCCGAATGGCCGCAGACGATGATGTGCTGCACGCCAAGGGCAAGCACGGCGTATTCGATGGCGGTGGAGACGCCGCCATTCATCTGCCCGTAGGCCGGCACCAGGTTGCCGACGTTGCGGGTGACGAACAGGTCGCCGGGGGCGCTCTGGGTGATCAGCTCGGGGGCGACGCGGGAGTCGGCGCAGGTGATGAACAGGGTGCGCGGTGCCTGGCTGCGGGCCAGGCGCTGGAACAGCGCCCGCTGCTCGGGGAATACCTGCTCGCGGAAGCGCCGGCAGCCGTCCACCAGCGCGGCGAAGGTGGCCTCGGCGGGGTGGCCGCCGAGGCCGGCAGACTGCCCGGGTCGTATGCGGTGAATGTCCTGTTTCATGGGTCCTCCTGAAGGTCGGATGGGCGTCATGCCCGATGGGCTCCGCACGGGTTGGCGGATGGCGCTTCAACTAGGCGGTCGAAGCCCCTACAGACCTTAAGCACGAGCCTTAACTCAACCTGAATAAACCGCTCTGGCACGCGGCTTACAGACGAGCGGACGATGGCACGCCGCCAGCGTCGGCCAAGGGCGCAACGCGCCGGGAAGGGTGCGAAACGGAGGGGGAACAGCGGGGACGGGAAGAGGGAGGAGACCCGCAGGGCCCCGGCCGCAGCCGGGGCGCCGGGGGCTTACAGGTAGCGGGCGCGGGGCGTGGCCATCGGCAGCGGGCCGTCGCCGATGGTGCGGAAACGGCCGCTCTCGGCGTCGTAGGCGCGGATGGCGGCGGTCTCGATGTCGTAGACCCAGCCGTGGATGAACAGCTGCCCGCTGGCCAGGCGTGCGGCCACCGAGGGGTGGGTGCGCAGGTGGTCCAGCTGGGCCACCACGTTCTCCTCGGTCAGCACGCCCAGGGTCTCGTGGTTGGCGCAGCCGCAGTTCTCGGCGACCACGGTGCGGGCCACTTCGGCGTGGCGTAGCCAGGCCTTGACGGTGGGCATGCGCTCCAGCTGCTCGGGGTTGAGCACCGCCTTCATCGCGCCGCAGTCGGAGTGGCCGCAGATGATGATGTGGTGCACGCCGAGGGCCATGACGGCGAACTCGATGGCGGTGGAGACGCCGCCGTTCATCTGGCCGTAGGGCGGCACCACGTTGCCGACGTTGCGGGTGACGAACAGGTCGCCCGGCGAGCTCTGGGTGATCAGCTCCGGGACGATGCGCGAGTCGGCGCAGGTGATGAACATGGCGCGGGGTTTCTGCTCATGGGCCAGGCGCTTGAACAGCTCTTCCTGCTCCGGATAGACCTGGTCGCGGAAACGCTGGAAACCTTCGACGATGTTGCGCAGCGCTTCTTCGGCGCTTTCCTGGGGTTGCGGGGTATCGTGCTCGTCGCTCATGCCGACCTCGTTCGCCTTGGACTCTGTAGGGGTAAGTGGGATTACTTTACCGATACGGTCGGATTTATCCGACCCCCTACAGGACACCGTTCGGCGCGTTGCGGTCACACACCGGGCGCGTAAAACCCGTGCCGTTCATCCCATCGCTCACAGCAGGGCCATCTGCCCGCCGGGCGGGCAGAAGCGCGAGCAGTCCAGCGCCACGTCACCGCGCTTCTCCAGCCCCAGGCGACGCATGGCCACGGCGAAGCGCTGGGCCAGCAGCGCGGCAAAGGCGCCTTCGCCGGTGAAGCGCTTGCCGAAGCGGCTGTCGTACACCTCGCCGCCCCGGCACTGGCGGATGATGCTCATCACGTGGGCCGCGCGTTGCGGGTAGTGGGCCTGGAGCCATTCCTCGAACAGCGGCGCCACCTCCCGGGGCAGGCGCACCAGCATGTAGGAGGCGCTGCGTGCGCCGGCATCGCGGGCCGCCTCCAGCAGGCTCTCCAGTTCGCTGTCGTTGATCATCGGGATCATCGGCGAGCACAGCACGCCCACCGGCACGCGGTTCTCGCGCAGCACGCGAATCGCCCGCAGCCGCGCGGAGGGCGCCGCTGCGCGCGGTTCGAGGATGCGCTTGAGTTCGTCGTCGAGGGTGGTGAGGCTGATCATCACCTTCACCAGGCGCTGCTCGGCCAGCTGGGTCAGCAGGTCGAGGTCGCGCAGCAGCAGCGAGCCCTTGGTGACGATGGTCAGGGGATGGCGGTAGCGCAGCAGCACCTCCAGCACCTGGCGGGTGATGCGGTGCTCGCGCTCGATGGGCTGGTAGGGGTCGGTGTTGGCCCCCAGGGCGATGGGCGCGCACTGGTAGCCGGGCTTGCTCAGCTGCTGCTCCAGCAGGGCGGCGGCGTTGGTCTTGGCGATCAGCCGGGTCTCGAAGTCGATGCCCGGCGACAGGTCCCAATAGGCGTGGCTGGGCCGCGCGTAACAGTAGATGCAGCCGTGCTCGCAGCCACGGTAGGGGTTGATGGAGCGGTCGAAGGGCAGGTCCGGCGACTGGTTGCGGGCGATGATGCTCTTGGCCGTCTCGATGCGCACCTCGGTGGCGCGGGTCGGCGGTACTTCCTGGTACCAGCCGTCGTCCTCGGCCACCGAAAGGGTCGGGGCGAAGCGGTTGTAGGGGTTGCTGCCGGTTCCCCGACCACGGGGCGGGAGGGTGACGGACATGGCGGGGCGCTCCGAAAATACTGTATGCATGAACAGTATATTCAGACAGCGCCATGCGCCAGACGGTTTTCGTCGGAAAGCCCTACTCGTCCTCGCTCGGCGGCGTGAACGGCTCGATCAGGTACTGCCGGCCATGGGCCTTGCAGTCGGCCAGCGTGCCTTCGGCGGAGGCGCGCAGCTGCAGGAAGCTGCTGCCGAAGCGCTGCTCGTCGGTGTCCACCAAGCCGTTCTTGAGGTCCACCGAATTGGCCATGGCCATGGAGTCGGCGTACTTGAACTCATCGCCCCAGCCGGACTTGCCACCCCAGAGGACGATGCGTTCGCCCTCCTGCCAGTGCACCGCCGCCCTGCGCGAGCCGTCCGCCCACTGGTAGCCGACCACGCAGAAGTGATTGGGCCGGTCGTTGCGCTGGGCCTGCACCAGCAGGTAGCGCATGTCCTGCTCGGGGTTGGCGAAGGCCTTGTCCGCGTTGATGTCGAAGCGGGCCACCTGGTCGGTATAGATCGACGGCCCGAAGGCGCCAGCCGCGCAGGCGCCGAGCGCAACGAAAAGCAGTGTGCTGGAAAGCCATCCCGCCAGGCGTGAACTGTTCATTTCTTCGGTTTACCCGGGTTGTTGGGGTTGTCGATGAAAGCCTGCTGGAGGCTGAAGAACACTTGCCCGCCCTTATCGAGAGCCTTGACGAAGTAGCCGCCTGGATCGTTGCCAGCCGTCATCCAGGCGTAGAGCGCTGGCTTGTAGGGTTTGGCCACGCTTCTGCCCGCTGCAACGTCCAGAGCGTTCTGCACATGCTGCCGCAGGAAGGCGAAGCGCAGGTCGGAGCCGTCGTTGGCCAGTTTCACGTAGCCGTCGACCTTGACCTGCTTGGAGCCGATGGCGGGGTAGTTGCCGAACCCTTCGAACTGCAGCGGGTCCTTGGCGGTGATGAACGCCGTCATGGTCTTGCCGGCGGGTTTGCCGAAGTGCTTCGGCTCGGAAAATGCCATGCGGTTCTCGATGACCTGGCGCATCAGCTGCATGGAGTAGAGCGCTTCCTCCAGGCCAGCGGCATTCGGCGGCACCACCGATTCGGCCAGCAGCAGGCGGGCGAGACAGCCCTCGTCGGTCTTGCCATCGGGCAGTTGGAGCGCTTCCAGAACGTTGATGACCACATGGATGCCGGACGGCAGGTCGTCGACGGCGGAAAAGGCCTCGACCCGAACCCCTTCGCATGCACGCAGCGCCTTGATGGCAAGGGTCTGCTCGGCCTGACGGTCGTTAGCGTTCTGGGTGATTTCCAGACAGGCGTTGGCGCTCTTGATGCGGTAGTGCTTCTTGCCCGGCCCCAGGCCGTTGAGCTTCAGTCGCAACGTGTTACCAACCACGAGGTCGAGGGTGCCGACGACCGGCTTGTTGTTTCGGGTGAAGGTGGGCACTGGGGGAATCTCCTTGCGCTGTCGCTGCGTCGTGCTGCAGCTCCCTGTGCGCGGCGGCACAGCCGGGAAAACTACTCCCGGCCCCGCGTCCGGGCAAGGCGACAGCACGGCGGAAGTGACGCAGTTCGCCTCACGCCTCGCAGGCGCAGCGCTCCAGGGCATCGAGGTCGGCCGCCATGATCGCCGCCAGGTGCCGGCTGACCTTCTCCACCGGCCAGTCCCACCAGGCGATGGCCAGCAGGCGCTCCACCACCGCGTCGGGGAAGCGCTGCTTCAGCGGCTCGGCCGGGTTGCCGCCGACCACGGTGTAGGGCGGCACGTCGCGGGTCACCACCGAGCGCGAAGAGATGATGGCGCCGTCGCCGATCTTCACCCCGGGCATGATCAGCGCTTCGTAGCCGATCCACACGTCGTTGCCGATCAGGGTGTCGCCCTTGTTGGGGAACTCCGACAGGTCGGGCATGTGGTGTTCCCAGCCACCGCCGAAGATCTGGAAGGGGTAGGTGGAGAAGCCGGAGAGCTTGTGGTTGGCGCCGTTCATGATGAACTTCACCCCGCGCGCGATGGCGCAGAAGCGCCCGATCACCAGGCGGTCCCCGATGAAGGGGAAGAGGTAGAGCACGTTGCGCTCGAAGTGCTCCGAATCCTCCGGGTCGTCGTAGTAGGTGTATTCGCCGATCTCGATCTGCGGGTTGCTCACCGTGTTGCGGATGAAACAGACCTGGGGGAAGCCCGCCATGGGGTGCGGGTTGCGAGGGTCGGGGCCGTACATGGCACCTCCTGTGCGCTGCGAAGGGGGGAAGGAGCGCCGCAGGAATCAGCCCGGCAGGCGACGCACCCGAAGGTTGCCGTAGCCGTTGGCGGCCGGCTCACCACCGATCTCGACCCGGCCCTGGGCGGCCAGTTCCCGCGCCCGCCAGAAGAGGAAGAAGTCGGTGGCGAAGAAACCATCGCAGCTGGCCATGACGTCGGCCATCACCCGCGCCAGCGGCTGCCAGTCGGAACTGCAGTGCTGCAGCAGATCGGCATCGATGAAGCTGAAGTCCTCGCCATGGAAGACCTCCTGCCGCCAACGGCGGATGCCGGCACCTTCGGCCAGCACGCTGCGCCATTGGGTCGCCAGGTAATGGCGACGCTCGGGCCCCACCTGCCTCGGCAGGTAGCGCTCGGCCAGGTCGGTCGGCGTGTGCATGGCCACCGCGCGGCGGTGGGTGACGCTGCTGTCGCCGCTGCCGCAGGGCACTTCCCAGAACGGCAGGCCGCTGTGCTCCAGCACCGCTGCAACGCGGGCCAGCAGCAACTGCTCGGAGGCGCTGTCGCCGTGCCAGACGGTCACCCCATGGTCCTGATCGGCCAACCCGGCGAGCCACTGTGCATCCGCTCCCAGGTCACGCTCGAAGTCCGGCATCGGGTGCACACCCTCCGGCCAGACCGCCCGCCAGAAGGCGGCGCGGCGGGCGCAGGGCGGCTGCTCGATGTCCTTCAGCGGGCCGACGGCGAGGTCGTCACGCAGCACCCGCAGCCACTCATGGGCCACGGAATCGCCGAGGACGATGCCGACGCCTTCGGCCGCGCTGTCACCGCATACCAGGTGCCACATGACGCCCTCCTTGGCCTTTTCGCTACTCGCTGGATTTCTTCAGTTTGGGATTGGGGAAGAACTGCACGCTCTGCACCTTGGGGTCGGCCGGCTTGGGCTTGGCCTGGTTGACCCGGGTGCCAAGCTCCTTGGGCACCGACTGGCCCTGGGCGTTGAGGGTGTCGGCGTAGCCGCAGCCGACGCACTGGCGGTGCGGCACGCCGTCTTCGTCCCACATCTGGATCTTGTCCATCTCGCTGCAGGCGGGGCACACGGCCCCGGCGATGAAGCGCTTCGGCGTGGCGGTCATGCCGCGTCCTCCGTGAGGCCGCTGTGACGCAGCAGGGCGTCGATGGAGGGCTCGCGACCACGGAAGTCGACGAACAGCACCATGGGCGCCTGGGAACCGCCCCGGGCGAGGATGGCGTCGCGGAAGGCGCGGCCGGTGGCCGGGTTGAGCACGCCTTCTTCCTCGAACTTGGAGAAGGCATCGGCGGAGAGCACTTCAGCCCACTTGTAGCTGTAGTAACCGGCGGCGTAACCCCCGGCGAAGATGTGCGCGAAGCTGTTGGCGAAGCGGTTGAACGCCGGTGGGTGCATCACTGCCACTTCGTCACGCACCGCTTCCAGCACATCCAGCACGCTGCGGCCGTCGCCGTGGGTGGCATGCAGTTCGAAGTCGAACAGGGAGAACTCCAGCTGGCGAACCATCATCAGGCCGGACTGGAAGTTCTTCGCCGCCAGCATCTTGTCCAGCAGGTCCTGGGGCAGGGGTTCGCCGCTCTGGTAGTGGCCGGAGATCAGCGCCAGGCCTTCCGGCTCCCAGCACCAGTTCTCCATGAACTGGCTGGGCAGCTCGACGGCGTCCCAGGCCACGCCGTTGATGCCGGAGGCGCCGGCGTGCTCGACGCGGGTGAGCAGGTGGTGCAGGCCGTGGCCGAACTCGTGGAACAGGGTGGTGACTTCGTCGTGGGTCAGCAGCGCGGGCTTGTCGCCGACGGCCGGGGTGAAGTTGCACACCAGGTTGGCCACGGGGGCGACCAGTTCGCCACGGGCGTTGCGGCGCTTGTCGCGGGCGCCGTCCATCCAGGCGCCGCCGCGCTTGTTGGCACGGGCGTAGAGGTCGAAGAAGAAGCGGCCGACGTGCTCGCCGTTCTCGCGGATCTCGAACAGGCGCACGTCCGGGTGCCAGGTGTCGAAGCCGCTGAGCTCGCGGATCTCGATGCCGTAGAGCTTCTGCACGATGGCGAACAGGCCGGTGAGCACCTTGTCGATGGGGAAGTAGGCGCGCAGCGTTTCCTGGGAAATGCTGTAGCGCTGCTCGCGCAGCTTCTCGCTGAAGTAGCCGACGTCCCAGCTCTTCAGGTCGGCAACGCCACGCTCGGCGGCGAAAGCCTTGAGCTCGTCCAGGTCGCGGGCGGCGAAGGGCTTGCTGCGCTGGGCCAGGTCCCGCAGGAAGCCGAGCACCTGGGGGGTGGTCTCGGCCATCTTGGTGGCCAGGGACAGGTCGGCGAAGTGGGCGAAGCCCAGCAGGCGGGCCAGCTCCTGGCGCAGGTCGAGGATCTCGGCCATCACCGGGCCGTTGTCGTTCTGGCCGGCATTGGGGCCCTGGTCGGAGGCACGGGTGGCGTAGGCGGTGTAGACCTCTTCGCGCAGGGCACGGTCGTCGGCGTAGGTCATCACCGCGTAGTAGCTGGGGAATTCCAGGGTGATCAGCCAGCCGTCCAGGCCCTTGGCTTCGGCGGCCTGCTTCATCTGCGCCTTGGCCGAGTCGGTGAGGCCGGCGAGGGCGGCTTCGTCGGTGACGTGCTTGGTCCAGGCCTGGGTGGCGTCCAATAGCTGGTTGGAGAAGCGGCTGCCCAGCTCGGAGAGCTTCATCTGGATCTCGCCGTAGCGCTGCTGCTTGTCGGCGGGCAGGTCGATGCCAGAGAGGCGGAAGTCACGCAGGGCGTGTTCGAGGATGGTCTTCTGCGCCACGTCGAAGCCGGCGGCCTCGGGGCTGGCGGCCAGGGCCTCGTAGGCCTGGAACAGGGCGCGGTTCTGGCCCATTTCGGTCCAGTATTCGGACAGCTTGGGCAGGCAGGCCTCGTAGGCATTGCGCAGTTCGGCGCTGTTGCAGACGGCGTTGAGGTGGCTCACCGGGCTCCAGGCACGCCCCAGGCGCTCACCCAGTTCGTCCAGCGCCAGCACCAGGCCCTTCCAGCTGGGGGTGCCGTCCTGCCCGGCCAGCAGCGCAGCGAGGGCGGCGCGGTTGTCGGCCAGGATCTGGTCGACGGCGGGCTCGACGTGCTCGGGCTTGATGGCGGAATAGGGGGGCAGGTCGAAATCTTGCAGGAGGGGATTGCTGGAACTCACGGCATTCACCTGTAGCGTCTTGGAAAAGGGTTCTAGGCTCGGAAAAACAAGAAGGGGGCGCAAGGCCCCCTCGACGAATCACTTTTTCTTGCTGGTCCGCGACATGGACCAGGCGCCGTTCTGTGGTAAACCGCTGACCCCCTTGGCGACCTTCTGGATCTCCCCTCCCTGGCGCAGGAATGCTGCGACCTGATCATCGAGGGTTGCACGGGTTTCCAGGGCCACTTCGGCTTCAGCCTTACGTGCGGAAGCTCTGATACGCAGGGTGGACATGACACTCTCCTTATCCAAAGGCGGCCAGCCAGTATGCCAGATTCTTGACAGCTTTGCAGAAATAGTGTTCCGACAGCCGGAAACCGACGTGCCAGAGGGGTTCTCCGAACCGTGTGGGCCGCATCTTAATTACAATCGCCTTCCACCACAGCCACAGGACTTTCTATGAGCCCGATTAGAGCCTACCGCGGCCTGTCGCCCCAGCTGGGCGAGCGGGTCTTCGTCGATCCGTCCGCCGTGGTGATCGGCGACGTGCACCTGGGCGAGGACAGCTCGGTGTGGCCGCTGGCGGTCATCCGCGGCGACATGCACCGCATCCGCATCGGCGCCCGCACCAGCGTGCAGGACGGCAGCGTGCTGCACATCACCCACGCCGGCCCGTTCAACCCCGACGGCTTCCCGCTGGAGATCGGCGACGACGTGACCATCGGCCACAAGGCCCTGCTCCACGGGTGCCGGATCGGCAGCCGGGTGCTGATCGGCATGGGCTGCATCGTGATGGACGGCGCGGTGATCGAGGACGGCGTGGTGCTCGGCGCCGGCAGCCTGGTGCCGCCGGGCAAGCGCCTGGTCACCGGCTACCTCTACGTCGGCAGCCCGGTGCGCCAGGCGCGCCCGCTGACCGACAAGGAAAAGGCCTTCTTCACCTACAGCGCCGCCAACTACGTGAAGCTGAAGGACCACCACCTCGCCGAACACCCCGGCGCCTGAGCCGCCCCCTTCCAGACAGCAGGACCGCATGCGCTACCAGAACATCCTCTTCGACCTCGACGGCACCCTCACCGACCCGCGCGAGGGCATCACCCGCTCCGTGCAGTACGCCCTGGCCCAGCTCGACATCCACGAGCCGGACCTGGCGCAGCTGGAGCACTTCATCGGCCCGCCGCTGCTGCAGTGCTTCATGCAGACCTACGACCTCAGCGAGGCACGCGCCTGGGACGCGGTGAACCACTACCGCGACCGCTTCAAGGTCACCGGCCTCTACGAGAACCGCGTGTTCGACGGCGTCGACCCCTTGCTCGCGCGCCTCGCCCAGCAGGGCCGCACCCTGTACATCGCCACCAGCAAGCCCACCGTGTTCGCCCGGGAGATCGCCCGGCACTTCGGCTTCGACCGGCACTTCCGGCACATCTACGGCAGCGAGCTGGACGGCACCCGCACCCACAAGGTGGAGCTGATCGCCCACCTGCTGGCGGAAGAGGGGCTGGACCCGGCGGACACGCTGATGATCGGCGACCGCAAGCACGACCTCATCGGCGCCAGCCAGAACGGGCTGCACGCCGCCGGCGTCGGCTATGGCTTCGGCAGCCGCGAGGAACTGATGGCCGAGGCGCCGACCTACTACTTCGCCACCCTCGGCGAACTGGACCGCGCCTTCGGCTGAAGTCAGTTGCCGTTGCGCTGGTAGAGGATCTTGCGGGTGCCGTTCTCGCAGGAGCCGACCACCATGTTGGGGTCCTCCACCTCGCCGGCGGGCACGATCTCCAGGGTGTAGGCCGTCACCCCGGCGGCCTGGATCTTCACCTCGATCTCGGCCTTCAGCTCCTCGCACGGCTTGGGCGCGGCCATCGCCGCGCCCGAGGCCAGGCCACACAGCATCACCAGCATCCACCGCTTCATCGTGCGTCTCTCCCTTGTCTCGAATCCGCTGTCATTCGACCGGAGCCGCCGGGGCGGAGTTCGCCGCCTGCAGCTCGGCCAGACGCGCCTCCCGTGCCGCCACCGGCAGGGCTGCCAGTGCCGCCACCCGGGCGTGGAAGTCGCCCCAGCCGTCCGCCTGGCTATAGAGCGCAGCGAAGGCCGGCACCCAGCGGTCGTAGAGGCCGAAAGGCAACAGCTTGGCGTTGTTCATCGGCCCCGCCATCCAGCCGTCATAGCGCCCCACGCCGCCCCAGGGGCCATCGCGCAGGGCACGGTAGTCGCGCCGCAAGCGCTCGAACTCGGCGGCCTTGGCCTCGCGCAGCTCGGCGTCCGGGCGACCACTGGCATAGAGCGCCTGGAGCCGCTCGCGGCTGGCCAGCACCAGCGCGGTGAACTGCTCGCGCTGGCGCAGGGACGGGTCCTCCCCGGTCGCCAGGCCCCGCGCGGCGCGCCATTGGCGCAGCCCCTCGCGCTCCACGAAGCTGGCGTAGGACTCGTTGAAGGCGCTGTCGTCGGTCACGTACAGCCGCTGGTGGGCCAGTTCGTGGAAGATCACCGCCACCAGCCGATCCTCGCCCCAACCGAGCATGCTGCTGAGGATCGGGTCATCGAACCAGCCGAGGGTGGAATAGGCCTCCACGCCGCCGACCCAGGCGTCGAAGCCGTCCTCGCGCATCAGCGCCGCCGCGCCCCGGGCCCGGCCCTGCTGGTAGTAGCCGCGGTAGGCCACGCAGCCGGCGATGGGGAAGCAGTGGGTGACCGGCGCCAGGGAGAACTCCGGCGTGGCGAACAGGTTCCACACCACGAAGGGCCTGTGGATATCCGCATAGACCCGGTAGCTGCCGTTGTCCGGCAGGGCCAGCTGCTGGCTGGCGTAGTCCCGCGCTTCCTGCGCCAGGGCCAGGCGCTGGCGCAACGCCGGGTCACGGGCCGGGTCGGCGACGATGCGCGCCACCGGCTCGCGGGCGCGCAGCAACTGCCACTGCCCGGCGGCCAGTTGCCCGTAGTAGTCCAGCGTCGAGCAACCGCCCAGCACCAGGGCGAGCAGACAGGGAACCGCGAGGGTGCGGCAGCGGTCGAGAAAGGCGAGAAAAGAGGAGGGCGGCATGCGCCGAAGCTAGCGCAACGCCCCCGACCACGCCAGAAGGAGTTGCCCATGCGTCGCCTGCTCGTCCTTGCCCTGCCCCTGAACCTGGCCGGATGCGGCCTGATCATGCCCAGCCCCGACCCGGACCAGGCCTGGATCGCCTTCGCCCCGCAGCAGCGGGCCGTACTGGAGGCCGCACGGGTGGACGAACGCCCGCTGGAGGACGACCGCTACTTCCAGGTCCAGCCCGGGCGCCACGCCCTGGAGGTGCGCTACCGCTTCGACGTGGACGGCAGCACCATCGGCACCGCCCAGCCGAGCCTTGCCCGCACCTGCCTGCTGACGCTGGACTATGCCGACTTCGCCGCCGGCCAGCGCTATGAGATGCGCGCCGGGGAGATCGGTTTCCGCCCCTGGGTGCGGCTCTACGACGAGCGCCAGCGAGAAGTGGCCCGCGCCCGTGAAGGCCGCTGCGGTGATGTCTGAACGGGGCTGCCGTCACGCACCGGCGGGTTTATCCTGAGAGCCCGCCCCACGAGGTGATCGCCATGCACAAGCCCGCCCTGCTGCTCCTGCTCGCCAGCCTCGGCGCCTGCGCCAGCCCGTTGCCGACGCCCGACCCGAACCAGGCCTGGGTGGAGCTGCGCAGTGATCCGGGCACCACGCTGATGGCCAACCGGCAGGATGGCGAGCGCACCCGGGACGGGCGCTTCTACCAGCTCAGCCCCGGCGCCCATGAACTGGAAACCCGCTTCCAGTTCGACATCCCCGGCGGGGGCGGCTTCAACACCAGCAGCGGCCCGACCCAGCTCACCTGCCACATCCGCTTCCGCTACGACGGCTTTGCCGCCGGCCAGCGCTATCGCCTGGAAGCCCGACCGGTGGTGATGAGCGCCCAGGCGCTGCTGCGCGACGCCCAGGGCCAGGTGGTGGCGCGGGGCGACGTGCTCGGCTGCGGCCCGCTCTGAGGCTCAGCCGCGCAACCCGGCGAGGATGTCGAAGGCTCGCAGGCGGTGCTCGTGCTGGTAGACGTCGCAGGTGAAGATCAGCTCGTCCGCCCCGGTCTGCTCCAGCAGCACCTCCAGCTTGCTGCGGATCTTCTCCGGCCCGCCGACCATCGCCAGGCCCAGGAAGCTGCCCACCGCCTCCTTCTCGTGAGGCAGCCAGCGCCCGGCCATGCTTTCCACCGGCGGGCGCAGCACCAGGCTCTCGCCGCGCATCAGCGCCAGCACCCGCTGGTAGACGGTGGTGGCGAGGAACTCCGCCTCCTCGTCGGTGGGCGCCGCCACCAGCGGCACGCCGAGCATCACATAGGGTGCATCGAGCACCTCGGACGGGCGGAAATGGTTGCGGTACACGCGGATCGCCTCGTGCAGGTAGCGCGGGGCGAAGTGCGAGGCGAAGGCGTAGGGCAGGCCCTTCATGCCCGCCAGCTGGGCGCTGAACAGGCTGGAGCCGAGCAGCCAGATCGGCACGCGGGTGTCCATGCCGGGCATGGCGATCACCTTCTGACCCTCCTGGCGCGGGCCCAGCAGCTGTTCCAGCTCCTCGACGTCACGGGGGAAGTCGTCGGCGCTGCCCAGACGGTCGCGCCGCAGCGCCTGGGCGGTGAAGTGGTCCGCCCCTGGCGCGCGCCCCAGGCCCAGCTCGATGCGGCCCGGGTAGAGGGTGGCCAGGGTGCCAAACTGCTCGGCCACCACCAGCGGCGCGTGGTTGGGCAGCATCACCCCACCGGAGCCAAGGCGCAGGGTCGAGGTGTTGGCGGCGAGGTAGCCCAGCAGCACGGCGGTCGCCGAGCTGGCGATGCCGTCCATGTTGTGGTGCTCGGCCACCCAGAAGCGCGAGAAGCCCAGCCGCTCGACGTGCTGCGCCAGGGCCAGGGAGTTGTGCAGGGCCTGAGCGGGGCCGCCGTGGTCGCGGATCGGCGCCAGGTCGAGGACGGAAAGGGGAAGCGAGGAAAGCGCAGTCATGGTGATCGGGCCTTGCGAGGGGAAGGCGGAAGACCTTCCGTAGGACAGGATGCGCCTACTCTAAGTTGCCCCTTTCGATCGGACCAGAAGGCACTTTTCCGTGCCTCAGGCACCTTCTGGTAAGCCCCTCACCGCTGCGGACGGGTCGTTCCGGCAAAGAAGGAATGCCTGCAAGTTGAAGGTAACGCGCAGAAAAAAGCCGGCATCGAGCCGGCTTCTTCCCAGATACGGTGAATCACTTGCGCTGGTAGACGATTTCCTTGGTGCCCGCCTCGCAGCTGCCCACCACCTTCTTGTCGGTGACGCTGCCCTTGTCGACGATCTCCAGGGTGTAGGACGTCGCACCCTTGGCCTTGATCTTCGCGTCGATCTCGGACTTCAGCTCTTCACAGGGCTTGCCAGCGGCCATGGCCGAACCGGCGAGCGCGAACAAACCAGCAGCCAACAGCAGTTTTTTCATCGGTAACGCTCCCTCGTTGCAGAAAAGAAACGGCTCGTGCGAGCCATGGAGACGACCCGTCTCCGGGGTTGGCCGGGCACCCAGGCCCGGCCGAACGCGAACAGCCTAGCTCAAGGTGCCGGGGATTTCTGTCAGACAGTTAGCTATCGCTGAGTCGGAAGCCTACTTTCAGCGTCACCTGGTAATGGCCCACCTTGCCGTTCTCGATGTGGCCGCGGGTTTCCACCACCTCGAACCACTCCAGCAGCTTGATGGTCTTGGCCGCCTGCTCCAGCGCGTTGCCGATGGCGTCCTCGATGCTGGTGCGGGACGAGCCCACGATCTCGATCTTCTTGTAGGTGTGGTGATCCGACATAGCCGTTCTCCTTGCCTTAACGATGATTCGCCTGCCAGTTCTGGCACGTGCCTCGGGCGATAAGTTCAGATTAGCTGCACTCACTCGCGCTGCCGTGGTCGCAAAACGTACACCCCACGACAGAGGAGACACCCCATGGCGTTCTTCATGAACCGGCGCAAACAGCGCGCCCTCGACGACATCCAGCGGGAGATCGACCACCTGCGCGGCCGCATCGACCACATCCGCGGGCGCACCGAGGCCGCCACCGGGCAGGCAGTGGCCACGCTGAAGGCGGAAACGGGACAGATGGCCCGCGCCCTGGACCACGGGCGCGAATGGGTGACCCGCAGCGCCTGGACGGCCGGGCGCGGCGCGCTCGCCTATGGTCGCCGGCACCCGCTGGCCGCGACGGGCCTGGCCGTGGGTGCGGCAGGCGCCGTGGCCCTGGCCTGCCTGCTGCAGGCGCGCGCCCAGCGGCGCTGAGTGATCAGGGCTGGTGCTCGATACGGTTGTCCACGCCCTGAACCCTGATCCGCGGCTCCGAACCGCTCCAGCGCAGCAGGTTGTCAGCCCCCGACAGGGTCGCCACGACCGGCCCCCTGAAGACCAGCTCCAGGTTGTGGTCGGCGCCGCTGACCTCCAACAGCGCGTGATTCGGGGCGCGGCCTTCGAGGGCCGCCTGGACGCGGTTCTTCGCGGTGTCCACCTCCAGGCGCTCGACGCGCCCGGCGGTGACCTGGTTCTGAATACCCGAAACGCTCAGCGCCCCACCCTGTTCCAGGCTCACCTGGTGGTCCGAGCCGTACACGGTGACGGCACCGCAGGTGCCGGTGAGGCGGATGTGATTGGCGGAGCCGGTGATCTCCACGTCCTGCCCCTGGCAGGGCACGTCACGGGTCAAGCCGACGCCGTCGATGCTCACGGGTTCGGCCTGGGCGAGGGGGGCAAGGGTCAGGGCCAGCAGGGCGCCGGCGAGGGGAAACTTGGGCATGGACGCGTCCTTCTTCCATTGGGCATGCCCCGCTGTGACCGGCCGTGGCCCGGGAAAGTTGCACGCCCTGGGCAGAAGCGTGACGCCGTAGACGTCAGCGCCCCAGCTCCTGGCGCAACCAGTCCGCCAGGGCATCGGCGCGGCGATCGGCCTGCCGGCCGTTGATCCACAGCGCCAGGCGCGCGGGCGTCTCGACGAAGCCCCAGGGCGCCACCAGGCGGCCCGAGGCCAGCTCGTCCGCCACCAGCTGCTGCGGGGCGATGGCCACGCCCAGGCCGGCCACCGCCGCCTCCAGCAGGTAGTAGAGGTGTTCGAAGCCCTGGCCGAGGCGCAGCCGTTCCACCGCCAGGCCCTGGGCTCCGGCCCATTGCGGCCAGGCCTGGGGCCGCGAAGTGGTGTGCAGCAGCGCCTCGTCCAGCAGGGCCACGGGGGGCGCACCGGCCAGCCGGTCATGCCGCGCGTAGCGCGGGCTCAGCACCGGGCCGATGGATTCCGCCGCCAGTTCCACCACCCGCAGGTCCGCCGGCCAGGGCGGCGCGGCGAAGCACAGGGTGGCGTCCACCCCCGGTCGCCGTGGATCCAGCTCGCCCTCGCTGGCGGACAGCTGCAGGCGCAGGTCCGGCAGCTCTCGGTTGAGGCGGTCCAGGCGCGGAATGAACCAGCGCGCCAGCAGGCTGCCGGGGCAGGCGAGGACGAAAGGCGCCTCGTCGCTGCGCCGTGCGAGGTCGGCACAGACCCCGCGCAAGCGTTCGAAGGCCTCCGCCGTGGCGTCCCGCAGGCGCTGGCCGGCATCCGTGAGTTTTACGCCGCGCCCGTCCTTGCTGAACAGCGCCACGCCGAGGGACTCCTCCAGCTGCCGCACCTGGCGGCTCACCGCCCCGTGGGTGACGTGCAGTTCATCGGCGGCGCGGCTCATGCTCTGCAGCCGCGCCGCGGCCTCGAAGGCGCGCAGGGCGTTGAGGGAGGGTAGGTCCTGGCTCATCTCAGTCCGCCAGTTCCGGCAGGAAGGCCGTGTCCATGGCATAGCGGCGCGGGTTGGCCGGGTCGATCAGCACCCGCACCCAGCCATCGTCGGGCAGGAAGCGGGACGGGTCGAACCAGAGGTTCTCGCTGTTGAACACATGAAGCTTGCCGGTGGCCGGGTTCTTCCACTGGGCGACGATGCGCCAGGGGTGCTGGCCGTTGACGCTCAGCGAGCCGTTGAGCCGTACGTCGACCACCTCGGCCATCACCGCCTGGCCGCTCACCGCCAGTTGCGCGGCGCGGCGCCGGGCCAGCAGCGGCGGCACCACGAAGCACGAGCCGATCAGGGCGAACACCGCACCGATGCCGCCGAGCACCAGGGAGCCGACCCAGTTGTCGACGAAGCTGTCCAGGTGCGCATCGCGGGGGTTCGCCGGGTCGTAGTAGACCCTCGCCGACTCGCCCAGCTCGAAGGCCGGCGGGCTGCTGCAGCCGCTGCTGGTGTGCTCCACCGCCTCACCCGCCGCCGTGCGGAAGGCCACCGTCGGGCAGCCGCCGCTGATATCGATCACCTCCGCCGAGGCCAGCGTCATGCGTGCCTGGTCGCTCAGCCGCGCCACCTGCACCGCCACCGCACCCGCGATCATCAGACCGCCCAGGGCGGGAAACACCCACAACCATCCCAGTTTCATGTGTCGATCTTCCTGTGAGTAAAAATCACACGTCGAGGCGGAATTATCGGTTTTTCTACCGCCCCGTCCAGTCGTAGACTGGCCACCATTGTCCCAGCCACCCAACGGATGACCGCCATGCCTGGTTCACAGAATTCCTATCGCAACGGCCCGGACGCCAAGGGCCTGTTCGGCGCCTTCGGCGGCCAGTACGTCGCCGAGACCCTGATGCCGCTGATCCACGACCTGGCCCGCGAATACGAGAAGGCCAAGGAAGACCCGGCCTTCATCGAAGAGCTGGCCTACTTCCAGCGTGACTACGTCGGCCGCCCAAGCCCGCTGTACTTCGCCGAGCGCCTGACCGAGCACTGCGGCGGCGCCAAGATCTACCTCAAGCGCGAAGAGCTGAATCACACCGGCGCGCACAAGATCAACAACTGCATCGGCCAGATCCTCCTGGCCCGCCGCATGGGCAAGAAACGCATCATCGCCGAGACCGGCGCCGGCATGCACGGCGTGGCCACCGCCACCGTGGCCGCCCGCTTCGGCATGGAATGCGTGGTGTACATGGGCACCACCGACATCGACCGCCAGCAGGCCAACGTGTTCCGCATGAAGCTCCTGGGCGCCACCGTGATCCCGGTCACCGCCGGCACCGGCACCCTCAAGGACGCCATGAACGAAGCCCTGCGCGACTGGGTGACCAACGTCGACACCACCTTCTACCTGATCGGCACCGTCGCCGGCCCGCACCCGTACCCGGCCATGGTCCGTGACTTCCAGGCCGTGATCGGCAAGGAAACCCGCGAGCAGCTGGCCGAGAAGGAAGGCCGCCTGCCCGACTCCCTGGTCGCCTGCATCGGCGGCGGCTCCAACGCCATGGGCCTGTTCCACCCCTTCCTCGACGACGCCTCGGTGCAGATCGTCGGCGTGGAGGCCGCCGGCCACGGCATCGAGACCGGCAAGCATGCCGCCAGCCTCAACGGCGGCGTACCGGGCGTGCTGCACGGCAACCGCACCTTCCTGCTGCAGGACGACGACGGCCAGATCATCGACGCCCACTCCATCTCCGCCGGCCTGGACTACCCCGGCATCGGCCCGGAACACGCCTGGCTGCACGACATCGGCCGCGTCGAGTACACCTCGATCACCGACCACGAAGCCCTGGAAGCCTTCCACCAGTGCTGCCGCCTCGAAGGCATCATCCCGGCCCTGGAGAGCTCCCACGCCCTGGCCGAAGTGTTCAAGCGCGCGCCCACGCTGCCCAAGGACCACATCATGGTGGTCAACCTCTCCGGCCGCGGCGACAAGGACATGCAGACCGTGATGCACCACATGCAACAGAACCAGGAGAAGCACTGATGAGCCGCCTGCAGACCCGCTTCGCCGAGCTGAAGCAGCAGAACCGCGCAGCCCTGGTGACCTTCGTCACCGCCGGCGACCCGAACTACGACGCCTCCCTGGCGATCCTCAAGGGCCTGCCGGAGGCCGGTGCCGACGTGATCGAACTGGGCATGCCCTTCACCGACCCGATGGCCGACGGCCCCTCGATCCAGCTGGCCAACATCCGCGCCCTGGCCGGCAAGCAGAACCTGGCCAAGACCCTGCAGATGGTCCGGGAATTCCGCGAGGGCAACCAGAGCACCCCGCTGGTGCTGATGGGCTACTTCAACCCCATCCACCACTACGGCGTCGAGCGCTTCGTCAACGACGCCAAGGCTGCGGGCGTGGACGGCCTGATCGTCGTCGACCTGCCGGCCGAACATAACGACGACCTGTGCCTGCCGGCCCAGAACGCCGGCATCGACTTCGTTCGCCTGACCACCCCGACCACCGACGACGCCCGCCTGCCGACGGTGCTCGCCGGCAGCTCCGGCTTCGTCTACTACGTCTCGGTGGCCGGCGTCACCGGCGCCGGCTCCGCCACCCTGGAGCACGTGCAGGCCGCCGTGACCCGCCTGCGCCGCCACACCGACCTGCCGGTGGCCATCGGCTTCGGCATCCGCACCGCCGAACACGCCGCCAGCATCGCCCGCCTCGCCGACGGCGTGGTGGTGGGCTCCGCCCTGGTGGACCAGATCGCCAAGGCCGAAACCGCCGAACAGGCCGTCGACGGCGTCCTCACCCTCTGCAAGGCCCTGGCCGACGGCGTGCGCAGCGCTCGCGCCTGATCACGATACAGCCGCAATAGAAGCCGCTGCCCCCAGTTGGGAGCAGCGGCTTTTCATGTTGAAGCACGTGCGAGCGAGGCCCCACATCGAGAGCAGCCAGCATCATCGCACCCGATCATTCCGCCATCGAATGACGTAGCCCTGCGATCAAGATCCCGTCTCAGGCGGCGTACTCTCCGATAATCTCCGTTCTCCGCTCCAGTCCCACGGATGTAATTCATGCTCCCCACCATGAAGCGCCTGTTCAACGCACTTCACGCCCTGACAGGACGCCCCCGACTCCCCTCAAAAGGCCCGCTATGGGATCGATACGCCGCCGGTAATCAGCGATTGGCGAAAAGCATCGCCCGACGATCAGCTGCCGAGCGCCTCAAGGACCAGCGGGAACAAGCCCCCGAGGCGAGCCGCCTGTTGCGTTCGCTGGCGCCATTGATCATCCAAGGGGCCAATGGACTAGAGATCCAGGAGCACCTGCTGAACGCTTATCTGGAACGGGGTTGGCGCCCGATGCTGGTGGGTTACCACGGCTATCCGGCGGCGGTCCCCGTCTCGGTCAACTATGGCGTCGGAGGTGTTATCCCGACCGACAAGCCGATCCCGGAGTCGGCACTGGTCAAGGTCGAGCTGATCGCAGGCACTCCCGTTTCGCACTTGGCGCAGACCTGGACCTTTGCTGGCCGGAACGCCACACCGCTGCAACTGTTCATGCTCGACAAAGCGCGGCTGGCACTGCGCAAGGGCATCGAGCCGGTACGCCATGGGGCCAGGATCGACACCATCGGCGATGCGATCTCCAAGGTGCTCGATGAAAACGACCTTTTCCCGATCCGCGAGCTATGCGGGTACACGATGGGTGCGCAACGTGTCGAAGAGCCGCAGATCCTGGGCTATGGCCTCCGCGGTATACCTTCCCGTGGGACCTGTATGGAGGCTGGCCAGGTATTGAACATCCAGGTGCTGGCTCAAAGAGCGCAAGTTCGTACACGCGTCAGGGGAGAAGAGGGTTTCCAGTACTACACCGGAGACAGAGGGGATGCTGTTGTGTTGTCCGTCATGGTTGAGGTCACTGAAACCGGGCACAGATTGTTGACCGAGTTCGTCGATTGACCCAGCGCCTCCCGATAGGCCGAGCGCGATAGGTGAGGGCAGCGCCCAGTCCTAGGGCTGCTGCATGGCCGGCTTCCGGCCCAGGCGACTTATCCACAGGGACGCGAGGATCACCGCGCCGCCCAGGGCGAGGCGGGGGAGGTCGGCGTCGCGGTTCCAGATCAGCAGGTTGACCAGCAGCCCGGCGGGTACGTGGAGTTCGTTCATCACCGCCAGGGTGCCGGCGCTGACACGGGTGCTGCCCTTGACCCACCAGAACATCCCCAGTGCCGTGGCGAACAGCCCCATCCACAGCAGCACGCCCCATTGCACAGTCGTCTGCGGCAGGCGCTCGGGGTTGCCGAAGAGCAGGAAGGAAGGCAGCGCCAGCACCAGCGCGCCGAGGAAGAAGTGGCCGAAGAAGCGGTGCAGCGGCTGCTCCACCGGGTAGCGCACCAGCAGCCGGCGGCACAGCACCTGGCCGGCGGCGAAGGTGGCGTTGGCCACCTGCAAGAGGATGAAGCCCAGCAGGTATTCCCCCTCCAGCCGGTCGAAACGGATGATCACCCCGCCGCCCACCGCCACCAGTGCGGCCAGCAGCGCCCAGGGGCTGAAGCGCCGCGCCAGCGCATCGTCCAGCAGGGTCACGTAGATCGGCGTGAGCACGGTGAACAGCAGCACCTCCGGCACCGTGAGCACCGCGAAGCTGCGGTACAGGCACAGGTAGGTGATGCCGAACTGCAGCGCACCGGCCAGCCAGAAGCCGGCCAGCAGGCGGGTCGGCAGGCCACGCCAGCGGGTGAAGGGCAGGAACACCAGCGCCGCGATCAGCACCCGCGCCAGCACCGCGAAGTCACTGTCCACCCGACCGGCCAGGTACTCGCCGATCAAACTGAAGGAGAAGGCCCAGAGCAGGGTGACGATGAGCAGGAAGGGCATGGACGGCCTCCGGAAACGCGGGCCGCGATAATAGGCGCTGCCTCGTCGTTCGTCATCGCGGGTGCTTGACTGTACTTGGTAACCAAGTACAGTGGCGCCCCATGAGCACAGCGAATCCCCCCACGCGGCATGCCGCTGACGACGCCCTGGAAGGGCTGTTCGTCGAAATTTTCGACGGCCACCTGGCCCCCGGCGAGGCATTGCCTGCGGAACGGCTGCTGGCCGAACGCTACGGCGTCTCGCGCATCACCGTGCGCCAGGCGGTGCACAAGCTGAAGGACGCCGGCCTGGTGGAAGTGCGCCAGGGCGGCGCGAGCCGGGTGCTGGACCCGGCCCGCGCCGATGCGCGGGTGTTCGAGCTGCTGCTGCGCTACGGCGCCCGCCTGCGCTCGGACGCTGCCCGCCGTCTGCTGCACGACCTGGACGAGTACCAGCAGCTCTATGCCATCGGCCTGCTGGAGGCGGCGGCGCGCCACGCCACGGACGATGAGCGGGCCGAACTGCTGGCGGAGGTGGAAGGCTGCCCCGCCACACCGACCCCGGAGCAGTTGCAGGCCCTGGAGCGACGCGTGTGGCAGCGGCTCACCGCCTTCGGCCGCAACCGTGTGCTGCAGATGGAAATGGCCCTGTGGCAGCGCTGGCTGGGCGAGGAGCCGCCTTCGGCGGGTGACCCGGCAGAGCTGCGCTGGTTCTACCTGACCCTGGCGCGCCAGTTGCACGCCCGGCAGGACCCGATCCCGTTCTACCTGGCCTCGGTGCGTACACCGGCCGCCTGAACCCGTCGCCACCCCGGATTGGGTGGCTTTTTTTCGACCCGATCAACTTGGTAACCAAGTGGAGGTACAGGATGTACACGCGATTGCTCGATGCCCTGGGTGTTTCCCGCCGCTCCCTGCTGCGCCTGAGCGGCGCGGCGCTGCTGACCGGGCTGGCCCGGGGTGGACAGGCCTCGCCCGGCGGGCCGCCGGACCGGCAGGTGGACGTGGTGGTGGTGGGTGCGGGCCTCTCCGGCCTGGTGGCGGCTAGACGCCTGGTGGCCGCAGGGTGCCGCGTGCAGGTGCTGGAGGCCCGCGAGCGGGTCGGCGGGCGCACCCTCAACCAGCCCCTGGGCGAAGGCATCGAGGTGGACGGCGGTGGCCAGTGGGTCGGCGGCAGCCAGCAGGCGGTGATGCGCCTGGCCGGTGAACTGGGCGTGCCGCTGGTGCCGCAGTACACCCAGGGCGAGATGGCGGCCCTGATCCAGGGCCAGCGCTACACCTTCCCGCCCGAAGGCCCCGGCCCCAAGGCGCGGGCGTTGATGGACCGGCTCGAAGCCATGGCGGCGCGGGTGCCGCCGGAGGCGCCCTGGAAGGCACCTCGCGCAGAAGCCTGGGACGCCATGAGCGTGGCGGCCTGGCTGAAGGCCCAGCGCGCGGACGAGGAAGCCGTCGAAGCGGTGGCGACCACCCTTTCCACCACCCTGGCCAGCGAGCCGGGTCGGGTCTCGCTGCTGTGGTTCCTGTTCTACCTGCGTTCAGCGGGCGGCTTCACCGCCCTGGACGATCAGGCCCAGCAATACCGTTTGCGGGGCGGGGCGCAGCGCCTGTCCCTGTTGCTGGCCGAGCCGCTGGGCGACAGCCTGCTCACCGGCAGCCCGGTGAGCCGGATCGACGGCTGGCTGGAGGGCCCGCTGCGGGTCCACAGCGAACGGGCGGTGATCAGCGCCGAACAGGTGGTGGTGGCGATGATGCCGGCCGATGTCAGCCGCATCGGCTTCAGCCCCGCCCTGCCGCCGGGTCGCGAGGCCCTGCAGCGCAACTGGGCCGCCAGCGGCGGGATCAAGGTGCACCTGCGCTACCCGACACCGTTCTGGCGCGCGGCCGGTCTCTCGGGGGCCGGACTGGTCACCGACGGGCTGGTGCAGATGACGGTCGACAGCACACCGGAAGGCCAGGGGGACGGCGTGCTGCTGGCCTTCCTCGATCCGGCCCGCGCGGGTGGCGACCCGGCCCGGCGGCGCAAGCGGGTGCTGCGCGAGCTGAGCCGTCTGCTGGGTGATGAAGCCGCGCGGCCGCTGGCCTATGTGGAGCAGGACTGGTCCCAGGAGCGCTGGAGCGCCGGCTGCGTGTCGCCCCTGCCGCCCGGTGTGCTGGCACGCAACGGCCACTGGCTGCGGGCGCCCCTGGGCCGGCTGCACTGGGCCGGGAGCGAAGCCTCGCCGATCTGGTGCGGTTACCTGGAAGGGGCGGTGCGCGCCGGCGAACGGGTCGCGCAGGAGGTGCTGGTGGCGCTGGGGCGGGCCTAAAGGTCGTACTCGATGGCCCCATCCTGCAGATCAGCCAGGTCCAGCGGACGGACCTCGCCCATCCACAGCGGAAAGTCGCGGTGGTCCTTCAGGTCGCTGCCGGTGATGGGGTGCACCAGCACGTTGAGGCCGCCGCGGTTGAGCGCCAGCCAGGGCACCACGTCGCCGAACAGTTCGGGCTTGAAGGCCAGCTGGCAGCTCCAGTCCGGGTGCGGGCCGACCCGCTTTTCGTGGACGCGGCCCATCTTCAGCGGGAAGCGGCGGGCCGCCTCCTCGCACAGCGCACGGGCCTGGGGCAGGGTCTCGGCGTCGAAGTAGACGTGGGCGTGGAAGCCCTTGATGTGGGGGGTGGCAAAGGCCGACATGGCGGTCTCCCAAAAACGGAGGCTGCCATGGTAGCCGCTTGCGCCCGGGGCTGCTCAGTCGGCGCGGGTGCTGCCGGGCAGCAGCTCCGGCGCTTCACGCTCCAGGTGCGCCTGCATGGCCTCCAGTTGTTCCAGCGCGGCGCGGGCCTCGTCCAGCTCGGCGGGGCTGCGTTCGCCGCTCTGGGCGGCGGCCTCTATGCGTGCGCGGATCTCGGGGATCTGCTGCACGCCGGCGGCATAGGCCTGCACCAGCTCGCGGGTCTGGCGCTCCTCCAGGGCGGTGTAGGCCTGTGGATCGGCCCGTTCGGCCTCGCTGGCGGCCTGGCGTGGCTTGAGCCCGCCCAGGGCCGGGCTGCGCGGGTCGCCGTGTTCCGCCGTCCACTGCATGAGCTGCTGGGCCTGCTGGAGATCCAGGGGCGCCGGGGATGGCGGGGCCTCGTCCACGGCCTTGGCGGCCACGGGGGCCGCCGGTGCGGGGGAGGCCGGCGGCTGCGAGGCCGCCGAAACGGGCACGGGCGGAAGGCTGGCCGGCACGGACGGCGCCCGGGCAGGCGACGCCACGGCCACCGGGGCTTCGCGCCAGCTCCAGGCCGCACCCACGCCGGCGCTGACCAGCACGCTGGCCAGGGCCAGCCCCAGCCAGCCCTTCACAAGCCCTCCACGCGGGCATCGGCCAGCAACTGGCGGATGCGCGCCTCGAACTCGGCGGCCAGCTGCTCACGGGCCACGGCCTGGTTCACCTCGTAGCGCACGCTCGGGTCCGCCAGGGGCAGTTGGCGGTCCTCGCGGCTGCGCACGCGGAGGATCTCGAAGGCACCGTCGATCAGCATCGGCTGCGACAGGGTGTTGGCCTTCTGGATCAGCGCGGTCTTGTGCAGCAGGTCCAGCTTCGGGTCGTCGGCGCGGATCAGCCCGAGGTCCCCCGGCGGGGTGCGGGCCTTGTCGTCCGCCAGGGAATGGCGGCGCACGGCCTCGTCGAAATCCAGGCCCTGCTGCAGTTCGGCGTAGAGGCGGTCGGCGCTGGCCTGGTCCCCCACGCGCAGGTGCGCGGCCTGGACCTGGGCGACGTTGCGGTAGTTCGCCAGGTTGCGCTGGTAGTAGGCCTCGGCGTCGGCGTCGCTGACCCGGGCGGCCCGTGCCCGCAGGTTGTCGGACTCATGGTGGAAGTCGCTGTAGAGGCCGACCTGGTGCAGGTAGCGCTGGCGCACCAGGCGATCCCGCACCAGGGTGCGCAGGCCCTGGCGCTCTTCGGCGCTGAAGCCCTCCTGGCCGAGGCGGTACCAGAGGCGGTCCCGCTGAATCCGGGCCTGGACCTGGCGCGCCAGGTAGCCGAGGTTGCCCTGCTGCAGCTCCACGCGGCCCTGGACGTTGTCGCCCTGGTAGAGGTCGAGCAGGTCGAGGCGCTGTTCGGCTTCGCCGGGGAACTGCCAGCGGATCAGCTCGGTGGCTGCTGCTTCGCGGGTCTGGGTCGGGTCCAACTGCAGGCTGTCCACCACCAGCACCCGGGAGGCGGGGGCCAGCACCTGGCGCAGGCGCTCCGCGCTGAGCGGCCGGGGCTGGCGCAGGTAGGGGCTGAGGTCTTCCTCGGCGCGGCGGCCGAAGTACTGCTCCAGCAGGTTGCCGGCCTCGATCTCGACACTGGCGTCGAGGTCGCGGCGGTTCTGCTCGTTCAGCTGCGGCTCCAGTTCCCGCGCCAGCAGGTGGTTCTCCACCAGGCCGCGACGCAGCTGCCGCGGGTCGGTGTTGAACTTGACCCGGGTGAGCACCTGTTCCAGCAGGGCGATGCTGCGCCCGGGCAGGCACTGGCCGTCGATGCGCAGGTCCGGGGCGCTGGGCATGGCCTGCGCGCCGCCGAGCCAGGCGCCGAGCAGCAGCGCCAGGCCCCGCCGGCGCCAGGGGCGATCAGAGGCTTTCACGGGCATTGAAGCTGCGTGCGCCCTTGGTCAGCACGGTGACGGTCAGGGCGATGGACTCGGGGATCAGCTCGCGGGCGACCCGCAGCCGGGTGGCGTAGCTGGTGTCGTAGAGCGGCTCGGGATGGGCGTAGGCGACCTGGCCGGTCTGGGTCAGCAGCTCGCGGATGCTGCGGGCCGGGTCGTAGCGGCTGATGAGGTTGGCCACGGCGGTGGGGTCGTTGAGTTTCTCGCTGGCGTAGTGGTCGTCGACCCAGCCTTCCCAGCTGACGTGGCCGTTGGCCGAGGTGATCCACACGTGGTGGGGCTGGGCCACGTCGCCGGTGGCGTGCAGGGCATAGCCGATGGTCTGCAGCGAGGGGGCGGCGCGGAACTGGTCGAACCAGTAGCCGGCGAGGTTATCGATGGGCTGGAAGGCGGCGGTCTGGAAGTCGCCGTAGTGCTCCTGCCAGTTGGACCGGCTGCCGCGCCGGTAGTGGGCCTCGGTGGTGTCGAAGTCCTCGCGTTTCAGCTCGCGGTTGTACAGGTAGACCTTGGCGTACCAGTCCACGTCGGCGATGGTGCCGTCCACCTTGTGGTAGCGGTAGTCGTAGCCGCCGTGGGGGTTGCCGTGGGCATCGCCCTGGCGGCCCATGTTGAGGAAGTGCCAGTAGGAGGTGTAGTTCACCAGCTTGGCGGCGGCATTCCACACCGGGGCGTATTCGTAGCCGACCCACCAGCCACCCAGGCGCGTGTCGCGGAAGTCGTCCACGTCATAGGCGGCCTGGCCGAGGATCTCGCCGGCCTTGGCCTCGCTGCCGGCAGCGCCGACGTAGAAGGCATAGGCCTGGCGCATCTCCTCGGTGGCGTAGGCGGAGTTCATGTACGCCAGGGCATCCTTGACGATGTTCTTGTGGGTGGGCTGCGACCAGGCGTGGGCCTGGCCGGCGAGGGCGCACAGCACAAGGCTGGCGACCAGGCGGGAGGTCGGTCTCATTGGGGGCAGCGCTCTTTGGAGTGGTGGTGTGTCAGTAATGGGCGAAGGTTGTGGCCTTTGCATGACGCTCAGGCCGGCGCCCCGTGACGGGCATCACATAATAGCGGCGCCCAAACGATGGTTCGGGTCTGCAGACGTTTCGCGCTCAGATTGCGATGCCCTCGCGATTGCGGATCAGATGTGCCTGTCGAGCAGCATCGCCCAGCTCCTGCTGCAGCCAGTCGACGAAGCATTTCATCAGCCGGGCGCGGCGTTTGCGCTCGGGCTGGACCAGGTAGTAGCCGAGGTCCGAGCACACCCGGCCTTCCAGCAGCGGGGCGAGCAGGCCCTGCTCCAGCAGGTCGTCCACCAGGTAGCGCCAGCCGATGGCGACGCCCTGGCCGGCGATGGCGGCCTGGATCAGCAGGGTGTAGTTGTCGAAGCGCAGTGCGCCGGAGGGCGGGCTCTGGCTGATGCCCAGCTCGCGGAACAGGCTGCTCCAGTCGAACCAGCGGGTGCGCACCTCCGGCTTCAGGTGCAGCAGCGGCAGCTCGGCCAGCGCGGCGGCCGGCAGCGGCGTGGCGCGCCCGGCCAGCAGGCGCGGGCTGGCGATGGGGAAGACCTCCTCGCGGAACAGCAGCAGGGCATCGCCGTGCTTGAAGCGGCCGTCGCCGAAGGCGATGGCGATGTCCACCTCCGAGCGCAGCATGTTCATGGTGCGGTCGCTGGTGACGAGGCTGACATCGATGTCCGGGTTGGCTTCATGGAAGCGGTGCAGGCGCGGCATCAACCAGTAGGCGGCGAAGGCGAAATCCGTGGCCACCTGCAGCACCTCGTGCTGGCTGCGGGCGCCCACGGCCTCCAGGCCGGCCTGGATCGCCTGCAGGCCTTCCTGCACGTGGAGGAACAGCACGCGCCCGGCATCGGTGAGCTCGATGCCGCGGTAGACGCGGTCGAACAGCCGGGTCGCCAGCTGTTTCTCAAGCCGCTGGATCTGCTGGCTCACCGCCGGCTGGGTGGTGCCCAGCTCCACGGCAGCGGCGGTGAAGCTGAGGTGGCGGGCGGCGGCCTCGAACACGCGCAGCAGGTCGAGGGCGATGTCAGGGAAATCTGCCATAAGTCTTGCTTATCCGAGTCATGTCTCCCCGTGCGGTTTACCGGGACGAAGGGCTGACGCAATCATCAGCGCCAGCACTCTCGCATAATTCATCGGTATGGATAAGCGCACGATGAAACGCCCCAACATCCTCTTCATCATGGCCGACCAGATGGCCGCGCCGCTGCTGCCCTTCTACACCCCGTCCTCCCCGCTGAAGGTGCCGCACCTGGCACGCCTGGCCGCCGAGGGCGTGGTGTTCGACTCGGCCTATTGCAACAGCCCGCTGTGCGCCCCCTCGCGCTTCACCCTGGTGAGCGGGCAGCTGCCGTCGAAGATCGGCGCCTATGACAACGCCGCCGAGTTCCCCGCCGACATCCCCACCTACGCCCACTACCTGCGCCGCCTCGGCTACCGCACGGCGCTGTCGGGCAAGATGCACTTCTGCGGCCCGGACCAGTTGCACGGCTACGAGGAGCGCCTGACCAGCGACATCTACCCCGCCGACTACGGCTGGGCGGTGAACTGGGACGAACCGGACGTGCGCCCGAGCTGGTACCACAACATGTCCTCGGTGCTGCAGGCCGGGCCGAGCGTGCGCACCAACCAGCTGGATTTCGACGAGGAGGTGGTGTTCAAGGCCCGCCAGTACCTCTACGACCACGTGCGCCAGCGGGCGGACCAGCCCTTCTGCCTGACGGTGTCGATGACCCACCCCCACGACCCCTACACCATCCCGGCCGACTACTGGGCCCGCCACGACGAAGCGGCGATCCCCATGCCCCGGGTGCGCTTCGCCGACCACGAGCAGGACCCCCACAGCCAGCGCCTGCTGAAGGTCATCGACCTGTGGGGCAAGCCGCTGCCGGAGGCGAAGATCCGCGATGCCCGCCGGGCCTACTTCGGCGCCTGCAGCTACGTCGACGACCAGGTCGGCGCGCTGCTGAAGACCCTGGCCGAGTGCGGCCTGGCCGAGGACACCCTCGTGGTGTTCTCCGGCGACCACGGCGACATGCTTGGGGAGCGGGGCCTCTGGTACAAGATGCACTGGTTCGAGATGGCCGCCCGGGTGCCGCTGCTGGTGCACGCCCCGGCGCGCTTCGCGGCCCGCCGGGTGGCGGCCTCGGTGTCCACCGTGGACCTGCTGCCGACCCTGGTGGAACTGGCCGGCGGCCACCTGGAGGCGAACCTGCCGCTGGACGGTCGCTCCCTGCTGCCGCACCTGGAAGGCCGCGAAGGCCACGACGAGGTGCTGGGCGAATACATGGCCGAAGGCACCACCAGCCCGCTGATGATGATCCGTCGCCGGCAGTGGAAGTTCATCTACTCGGAGCAGGACCCGTGCCTGCTGTTCGACCTGGCCAACGACCCGCTGGAGCTGGAGAACCTGGCCGGCTCCGCCGAACACCAGGCGCTGCTGGCGACCTTCCTCGACGAGGCGCGGGCGCGCTGGAACGTCGCGGCCATCGCCGAGGCGACCCTCGCCAGCCAGCGCCGCCGCCGCTTCGTCGCCGAGGCCCTGGCCCAGGGCACGCTGACCAGCTGGGACCACCAGCCCTTCGTCGACGCCAGCCAGCAGTACATGCGCAACCACATCGACCTGGACGACCTGGAGCGCCGCGCGCGCTTCCCCCAACCCTGAGGACCGCCCCATGAAGACGCTGATCCCTGCCGTGGCCGCCGGCCTGCTGAGCACCACCCTGGCCCTGGCGGCGCAGGCCGAGGACGCCCGCTGCGCCACGGTGAAACTGGCCGACCCGGGCTGGAGCGACATTGCCGTGACCAACGGCGTGGCACGCCTGCTGCTGGACGGGCTGGGCTACCGCGCCGAGACCCAGACCCTGGCGGTGCCGATCATCTTCGCCGGGTTGCAGAAGGGCCAGGTGGACGCCTTCCTCGGCAACTGGATGCCGGCCCAGCAGAGCAACTACGACCGGTTCGTCGCCAGCGGCGAGGTGGACAAGCTGGCCGAGAACCTCACGGGCACCGAGTACACCCTGGCGGTGCCGCGCTACGCCTACGAGGCCGGGGTGAAGACCTTCGCCGACCTGGACAGCCATGCCGAGCGGTTCAAGCACACCCTGTACGGCATCGCCGCCGGCTCGCCGGCCAACGTTTCCATCCAGGAGATGATCCGGTCAAACGAGTTCGGCCTGGGCGACTGGAAGCTGGTGGAGTCCAGCGAGCAGGCGATGCTGGTGCAGGTGGGCCGGGCGGTGAAGCGCAACGAGTTCGTGGTGTTCCTCGGCTGGACGCCGCACCCGATGAACGTGCAGTACGACCTGGTCTACCTGAAGGGTGGCGAGCGCTACTTCGGCGAGAGCGGCAGCGTGAACACCCTGGCCCGCAAGGGCTACGCCCAGCAGTGCCCGAACGTGGGCCGGCTGCTGGCCAACCTGCAGTTCACCCAGGTGATGGAAAACAGCGTGATGGACCAGGTGCTGAGCGGCAAGGCCAGCAACGAGGCGGCGGTGAAGGCCTGGATCAAGGCCAACCCGGCAGCCCTGGAGGCCTGGTTGAACGGCGTGACCACCCGCGAGGGCGGCGATGGGCTGGCGGCGGTGAAGGCGAAGCTCTGAGCCCGACCGCTCACAGGCCCGGGGCGCTTTCACGGTCGAAACCGCGCCCACCGGGCGGGCTGGCAGCGTTGCCCTTCCCGAATGACCGCGCTCCCGCAACCGAGCCACAGCGACGCCCCATGCGCCCATCCCGTCTCTTCCCCTTCCTCCACTGGCTACCCGGCCTGCGCCCCCGGGCCGTCGGCCGGGACGCCCTGGTGGGGCTGACCGGGGCGGTGCTGGCGCTGCCCCAGTCCATCGCCTATGCGCTGATCGCCGGGCTGCCGGCGACCTATGGGCTGTATGCCGCCGTGGTGCCGGTGATCGTCGCCTGCCTGTGGGGCTCGTCGCGGCACCTGATCGGCGGGCCCACGGCGGCCATCTCGGTGGTGCTGATGGCCAGCGTCAGCCCCCTGGCCTTGCCGGGCAGCCAGGACTACATCGGCCTGGTGCTGCTGCTGACCTTTCTCGCGGGGGCCTTCCAGTTCCTCATGGGGCTGCTGCGCTTCGGCGCCCTGGCGAACTTCGTCTCGCAGTCGGTGGTGCTCGGTTTCACCCTGGGTGCGGCGTTGGTGATCGCCCTGGGGCAGGTGCCCAACCTGCTCGGCCTGGCGCCGCCGGAGGGTCGCGCCACAGCCTGGCAGAGCGCGCTGGCACTGGCCGCCCACCTGGGCGAGGCACGCGGGCCGTCGCTCACCGTGGCGGGGGTGAGCCTCGGCGTGTCGATTCTGGCGAGGGTGCTGGCGCCGCGCCTGCCGGCCCTGCTGCTGGGCCTGCTCGCGGGCAGCCTGCTGGTGATGGCGCTGCCCGGCCCGTTCGGCGCGGTGGCGCGGGTGGCGGCCTTCCAGGGCAGCCTGCCGCCACTGGCGACGCTGCGCTTCGATGCCGAGGACATGCTGCGCCTGCTGCCGTCGGCGGTGGCGTGCGGGCTGTTGGGCCTGGTCACCAGCCTGTCCATCGCCCGCGCCCTGGCCAGCCGCTCGGGGCAGGTGCTGGACGTGAACCAGGAAACCCGTGGCCAGGGGCTGTCCAACCTGGTCGGCGCCTGGTTTTCCGGCTACCTGTCGGCGGGCTCCTTCACCCGGTCGGGGCTCAACCTGCAGGCGGGCGCCGGCTCGCCCCTGGCGGGGGTGTTCTCGGCGCTGTGGGTGGCGCTGTTCGCGTGGGGCGGCGCGGACCTGATCGGCCACATCCCGCTGCCGGCGATGGCCGCCGGCATCCTGATGATCTGCTGGGGCCTGCTGGACGGGCGCGGGGTGCGCCAGCTGTGGCGGGTGAGCCGGGCGGAGTTCGCGGTGATGGCGCTGACCCTGGCGGCGACCCTGCTGCTGGAATTGCAGACGGCCATCTATGCCGGGGTGCTGGCGTCGCTGTTCTTCTACCTCAAGCGCACCTCGCAGCCGCGGGTGCTGCAGGCCCGGCAGGGTGAGGAGGAGGTGCTGCGCATCGAGGGGTCGATCTTCTTCGGGGCCTGCCCGTACCTGCAGCGGCTGATCCAGAAGAGCCAGGCCGGGCGCCTGGTGCTGGATGCCCACCACGTCAATTTCATCGACTACGCGGGGGTCAGCCTGCTCCACGACGAGGCCCGTCGCCTGGGCGGGGAGGGCCGCTGCCTGGTGCTGCGCCGGGCCCGCCCGCAGGTGGAGCGGGAGCTGCGCAAGCTGGAGGGCGAGGGCAGCGGCCTGCTGATCGAGCCGTAGCCCGGCGTCAGGCCGGGGGTCGCTCAGCCCTCGGCGAGCTGGCGACGCAGTTCGGCCAGTACCGGGGCGCTGTCGGGCAGCACGCCACGCCACAGCAGGAAGGCTTCGGCGGCCTGCTCCACCAGCATGCCGAGGCCGTCGAGGGTGCGCGCGGCACCGTGGCTGGCGGCCCAGCGGTTGAAGGCGGTCGGTTCCTTGCCATACATCATGTCGTAGCAGGCGGTGTGGCGCGGCTGGATGAGGCTGGGGGCGATGGGGGGCAGGTCGCCGGCCAGGCTGGCGGAGGTGCCGTTGATGATCAGGTCCACCGGTTCTTCCAGCCAGTCGAAGCCGCTGGCGGACACCGGGCCGAGGTCGGCGAACAGGCGGGCGAGGGCTTCGGCCTTTTCCACGGTGCGGTTGGCGATCACCAGGGACGCCGGCTTTTCCGCCAGCAGCGGTTCGATCACCCCGCGCGCGGCCCCTCCGGCGCCCAGCAGGAGGATGCGCTTGCCGGCCAGGGACAGCCTGGCGTTGCGGGTGAGGTCGCGGACCAGCCCGGCGCCGTCGGTGTTGTCCCCGAGCAGGCGGCCGTCGTCGAGCTTCTTCAGGGTGTTCACCGCACCGGCGCGCTGGGCGCGGGCGCTGAGCTGGTCAGCCAGTTCGAAGGCCTGCTCCTTGAAGGGCACGGTGACGTTGCCGCCCAGGCCGGTGGCGAAGAAGGCGCGGGCGCAGCCGGTGAAGTCGTCAAGCGGGGCGAGGACCGCTTCGTAGCTCAGCACCTGGCCGGTCTGCTCGGCGTAGAGGCGGTGGATGAGCGGCGACTTGCTGTGGCCGATGGGGTTGCCGAAGACGCAGTAGCGGTCCATGGGAAGTCCTTGGGGCAGGGCCGGGGCGGTTCGGAAGTCCGCTTCGGCGCGTCACGTTGGAAGGCCCGGCAGGGCGGGCCCGGATCAGCGGCGGAGTCTACATCGGTGGATGCGCTTGCCGGGTCCGGGCCGGCGCGCCTGGCCGGGCGCGGGGCGTCAGGGCTGGGTGGCCAGCCAGTCGCGGTCCTGGAGGAAGTACTCGGTCAGGCGCGCTTCTTCGCTGCCCGGCTCGGGCTTCCAGTCGTAGCCCCAGCGCACGTGGGGCGGCAGGGACATGAGGATGGACTCGGTACGCCCGCCGGATTGCAGGCCGAACAGGGTGCCGCGGTCGAACACCAGGTTGAATTCGACGTAGCGGCCGCGGCGGTAGGCCTGGAATTCACGCTGCTGTTCGGTGAAGGGGGTGTGGCGGCGACGGCGGATGATCGGCATGTAGGCCTCCAGGTAGGCGTCGCCGATGGCGCGCATGAAGGCGAAGCTGGTGTCGAAGTCCCACTCGTTGAGGTCGTCGAAGAACAGGCCACCGATGCCGCGCGGCTCGTTGCGGTGCTTGAGGTGGAAGTAGCGGTCGCACCAGGCCTTGTAGCGCGGGTAGACGTCCTCGCCGAAGGGGGCGCAGGCGTCGCGGGCCACCTGGTGCCAGTGCACGCAGTCTTCCTCGTGGCCGTAGTAGGGGGTGAGGTCGAAGCCGCCGCCGAACCACCACACCGGGGCCTCGCCTTCCTTCTCGGCGATGAAGAAGCGCACGTTGGCATGGGAGGTGGGTACGTGGGGGTTTTCCGGGTGGATCACCAGGGACACGCCCATGGCCTGGAAGCCCCGGCCGGCAAGCTCCGGGCGATGGGCGCTGGCCGAGGGCGGCAGGCTGGTGCCGAACACGTGGGAGAAGTTGACCCCGCCCTTCTCGATCAGCGCGCCGTTCTCGATCACGCGGGTGCGACCACCGCCGCCGGCGGGGCGGTCCCAGGCGTCCTCGAAGAAGCTGGCCTGGCCATCCTCGGCGGCGAGGGCGGTGCAGATGCGGTCTTGCAGATCGAGCAGGTAGGCCTTCACGGCCGCAATGTGTTCACTCACGTCGGATACACCTTGAGTCGGCTTGCGAGCGCCGCCGGACGGGGCTTGCGGGGAAAAAAGAGGGCGCAAGCATACCACCGCCGGGGGCTGGCGGTGGCTTGACGGCGATCAAGCGGAAGGCTTGGATGAGGGCCTTTCCCATGCAGGAGCCTGAACCATGCCCAGACGCATCCAGTTTTCCCGATACGGCGGTCCCGAGGTGCTGGAACTGGCGGAGGTGGCGCTGCCACAGCCCGGGCCGGGCGAGGTGCGGGTACGCAACCACGCCATCGGCCTGAACTTCATCGAGACCTACTACCGCAGCGGCCTGTACCCGGCACCGGGCTTTCCGTCCGGGCTGGGCAGCGAGGGCGCGGGGGTGGTCGATGCGGTGGGCGAGGGCGTGGCACGGGTGAAGGTGGGCGACCGGGTGGGCTACGCCACGGGCCCGCTGGGCGCCTACGGGGAGTTCCACGTGCTGCCCGAGGGGCACCTGGTGACGCTGCCGGATGCCATCGGCTTCGAACAGGCGGCGGCGGTGCTGCTGAAGGGGCTGACGGTGCAGTACCTGCTGCGCCAGACCCATGCGCTGGAGGCCGGCGAGATGGTGCTGTTCCACGCGGCAGCCGGCGGGGTCGGCTCCATCGCCTGCCAGTGGGCGAAGGCCGCGGGGGCGAAGCTGATCGGCGTCGCCGGCTCGGCGGATAAGGCCGCGCGGGCCAAGGCGCTGGGCGCCTGGGCGTGCATCGACAGCAGCCGCGAGGACGTGGTGCAGCGGGTGCTGGAGCTGACCGATGGGCAGAAGTGCCGGGTGGTGTACGACTCGGTGGGCAAGGACACCTGGGCGACCTCGCTGGAGTGCGTGGCGCCGCGCGGGCTGCTGGTGAGCTTCGGCAATGCGTCGGGGCCAGTCACCGGGGTCAACCTGGGGGTGCTGGCCCAGAAGGGCTCGCTGTTCGTCACCCGTCCGACCCTGGGCGGCTACGCGGACACGCCGGCACGCCTGCAGGCGATGGCGGACGAGCTGTTCGGGATGATCGCCAGCGGGGCGATCCGGGTGGAGATCGGCCAGCGCTATGCCCTGGCGGAGGTGTCGCGGGCCCATGCCGACCTGGCGGGGCGACGCACCCAGGGCTCCAGTGTGCTGCTGCCCTGAACGCATCAGCCCCGGCCAGTGCCGGGGCTGTTCCGGCCTGTAGGCCGGAGGCGGTCTTCAGGAGGGGCGGATCACCCGTCCGGTGGCCAGGTCACGGATGGTGCTGGGCTTGCGGCGGCCCCCCAGGGCGCCGCCGAGCACGGCGTCCAGTTGGCCGGGGAAGTACTGCTGGACCCGCAGGCGCGACATGGCGGCGGGCCGCCCGCCGGGGTTGGCGGAGGTGGAGACCAGCGGCCCGACTTCAGCGCACAGGGCGCGCACCAGGGGGTGGTCGGTGACGCGCAGGGCGACGCTGTCGTGCTGGCCGGTGATCCATTCGGGCAGCAGGCCCTGGTGGGGCACCAGCCAGGTGTTGGGGCCCGGCCAACTGGCGGTGAGCTGGTCGATCCAGGCGTCGGGCAGGCCGTCGAGGAGGAAGTCGAACTGCTGGATGTCGTCGGCCACCAGGATCAGGCCCTTTTCCACCGGCCGGTCCTTGAGCGCCAGCAAGCGGTAGACCGCGTCCGCATTCCACGGATCACAGCCCAGGCCCCACACCGCTTCGGTGGGGTAGGCGATCACGCCGCCTTCTCGAACGATCCGCGCCACGCGTTGAACCTGCCATTTGTTGACCATCGCCTGCTCCCGGAAAAACGATGGCGCGAGTGTACAGGGCTCACCCGCAGCGATGAACCCAGCGCCCCGCCTCGCAGGCGACACAGCCGTCGAGCTCCAGTTCGGTGAGGCTGGCCAGTACGCGGGGCAGGTCCCAGCCGCTGGCATGGGCCAGGGCCTCGCTGCTGTAGGGGGCGGCGCGCAGCAGGTCCAACAGCGGGTGCTGGTGGGGGGCTTCGATCGGCTTGGCAACTGGGAGCGGTGCCACCTGCTGCCAGCCCCGCAGGGCTTCGAGGATGTGCTCGGTGGTCTCCACCAGCACGGCGCCTTCGCGGATCAGTTGGTGGCAACCCCGCGCGCCAGGGTGGTGGATGGAGCCGGGCAGGGCGTAGACCTCGCGGCCCTGTTCGGCGGCCAGCCGGGCGGTGATCAGCGAGCCGCTGGAGGGGCTGGCTTCCACCACCAGCACGCCCAGGGACAGCCCGCTGATGATGCGGTTGCGACGGGGGAAGTTGGCGGCCTGGGGCGGGCAGTCCAGGGGCAGTTCGGACACCAGGGCGCCGCCCCTGGCCAGCAGGTCCCGGGCCAGCCCGGCATGGCGCCGGGGGTAGAGCCGCTGCAGGCCGGTGCCGAGCACGGCGATGGTCTTGCCGCTGGCATCCAGCGCGCCCTGGTGGGCGGCACCGTCGATGCCCAGGGCAAGGCCGCTGGTGATGGTGAACCCTCCGCCAGCCAGGGCACAGGCGAAGGCGTGGGCGTTGTCGAGCCCGGCGGCGGAGGCGCGACGGCTGCCGACGATGGCCAGTTGCGGGGTCTCCAGCAGGCCGGGGTCGCCCTGGAGGAAGAGCAGCGGCGGGGCGTCCGGCAGTTCGGCGAGCAGGGCGGGGTAGCGCGGATCATCCCAGGTGATCAGGTGGCAGTCCGGCCCTTCCAGCCAGGCCAGCGCATGGGCGGCCCGCTCGCGGATGGCGGCATCCCGGCGCGGGCCGGCACAGGCTTCCGGCAGGCCGAGGGAGCGCCAGGCGGCAGCCGGGGCGCTGAGCGCGGCAGAGGCGCTGGCGAAGGCTTCGATCAGGGTATGAAAACGGCGAGGGCCGACTTCGGGGAGGCTGTGCAGGCGGAGCCGGGCTTCCAGCTCGGCGGGGGAGAGGGCGGGCGGCATGGGATTCGTCCTTGACCGGTGCCGCATGGCGCGGCTGGCCGCCCTGTATACAACAAGCCCCCGCTAGGCGGGGGCTGATTGGCACTACGGATTTTGTACCTTGTCCATCACCTGCAACTGGCGACTCGCCGCGAGAATCAGACCATAGCTGAGCTTGTCGTAGGTGCGGAACACCATCAGCAGGCCGGCACGCTCGTCGGGGATCTTCACCATCTCACCGGTGACCCGATCGCGGACGGTTTCGCCGGTCTTGTAGACCGCCAGTACGTTGCCTTCGGCCAGGCCATCGCGCTTGCCCTTGTTCAGGGTGACCACATCAAACTGGCCGATCTGGCTCACACCTCGAGGTACATCGAGGATTAGCCCTTTGACCTCGCGGTCGGGCGCACTCGGCATGAAGGTCGAGGTGATGGAGCGCTCTTCGGTGGGGAAAAGACGATCCCCCAGGCGAACTTCCTGGGTCGAGCGTGTCAGGGCCATGGTGGTGACATCCCCCTCTTGGGCAACCACGTTGGCGCCACCGATGTCATCGGCATTGATGCCCAGGAATTCCTCGGTATCCGGGTCGATGTAGGTCTTGCCCTGGCGGAAAATGCCGTAGGAGGCACCTGCGGGGTCGATCTTGCCGCGTGCATAGACGCGGTCACCCGCGCCACTGACAACACGCTCGGCGTTACCCGCGACGATGTACGGAATACCCTCGAACTGCTCAGGGGTATCAACGATGCGGTTCGACAACAGGAAGCTGTTGATCGCCTCCAGCGGAATGGTCGGAATGGCCTCGGCCATCGGTGTGCTGCGAACACGAGGCGACAGCTTGATGGTGCCGCGGGACGCGCCGCGATCCAGCACCAGGCGCGGCTGGCCATCGACATACACCAGGCTCAGGGTGTCACCGGGGTAGATGAGGTGCGGGTTCTGGATCTGCGGGTTGGCATGCCAGATTTCCGGCCATTTCCAGGGTTCGCTGAGGAACTTGCCGGAGATGTCCCAGAGTGTGTCGCCACGGACCACCGTATAGCGTTCCGGATGGCCGTCCTTGAGCTCCACCGCAGCCTGTGCCAGCCCGTTGGCAGCCAGGAGCAGCAGGGCGAGTAGTGATTTCCTCATGCGGTGAATCCCTTTATTATGTGCGTTCACGCGAAACGGCCTGAAAGCCGCCCCAACCGGGCTTTTCAGGCGTTTTTCAATGCTGCTCATCATCTTAGCAGCGGATTTTGACTTTATTCCACAAGTGCATCACAAACCCATATGGCGATCCTGAACATCCTCGAATTCCCTGATCCGCGCCTGCGCACCATCGCCAAACCGGTGGAGGTGGTGGACGACGCGCTGCGCCAGTTGATCGACGACATGTTCGAGACCATGTACGAAGCCCCCGGCATCGGCCTGGCGGCGACCCAGGTGAATGTGCACAAGCGCGTGGTGGTGATGGACCTGTCGGAGGACAAGTCCGAGCCGATGGTCTTCATCAATCCCGAGTTCGAGTCCCTGACCGACCAGATGGACCAGTACCAGGAAGGCTGCCTCTCGGTGCCCGGCTTCTACGAGAACGTCGACCGCCCGCAGAAGGTCAAGATCAAGGCCCTGGACCGCGATGGCCAGCCATTCGAGATGATTGCCGAAGGCCTGCTGGCGGTGTGCATCCAGCACGAATGCGACCACCTCAACGGCAAGCTCTTCGTCGACTACCTCTCCAGCCTCAAGCGCGACCGGATCAAGAAGAAGCTGGAAAAGCAGCACCGCCAGCAGGCTTGATCCCCGAACCCCAAAGGCTTGCTCCGGCAAGCCTTTTTCTTTTTAGTAGAGTGAGCCCCGCATGACCCAAGCCCTGCGCCTCGTCTTCGCCGGCACCCCGGAGTTCGCCGCCGAACACCTCAAGGCCCTGCTCGACACCCCTCACCAGATCGTTGCCGTGTACACCCAGCCCGACCGCCCCGCCGGCCGCGGCCAGAAGCTCATGCCCAGCCCGGTCAAGCAGCTTGCCCTGCAGCACGGCCTCCCGGTCCTGCAGCCGCCGACCCTGCGCGACCCTGCCGCCCAGGAGGAACTGCGCGCCCTTGCCCCGGACCTGATGGTGGTGGTCGCCTACGGCCTGATCCTGCCGCAGGTAGTGCTGGACATCCCGCGCCTCGGCTGCATCAACAGCCATGCCTCGCTGCTGCCGCGCTGGCGCGGCGCCGCACCGATCCAGCGGGCGGTGCAGGCGGGCGACGCCGAGAGCGGCGTCACCGTGATGCAGATGGAGGCGGGTCTCGACACCGGCCCCATGCTGCTCAAGGTCACCACCCCGATCACCGCCGGCGACACCGGCGGCAGCCTGCATGACCGCCTTGCACAGCTCGGCCCCCAGGCCGTCGTCCAGGCCATCGCCGGTCTTGCTGCCGGCACGCTGCAGGGCGAGGTGCAGGACGACGCCCTGGCCACCTACGCCCACAAGCTCAACAAGGACGAGGCGCGGATCGACTGGAGCCGCCCGGCCGACGAGCTGGAGCGCCTGGTGCGTGCCTTCAACCCCTGGCCCATCTGCCACAGCACCCTTGACGGCCAGCCGCTGAAGGTGCTCGCTGCCGAGCCCGCCGAAGGCCGCGGCCAACCCGGCCAGATCCTCGACGCCAGCAAGGACGGCCTCACCGTGGCTTGTGGCGAAGGCGCCCTGCGCCTGACCCGCCTGCAACTGCCCGGCGGCAAGCCCCTGGCCTTCGCCGACCTCTACAACAGCCGCCGCGAACAGTTCGCCCCCGGCCAGGTGCTCGGCGCATGAGCCCGCGCCTCGCCGCCGCCCGTGCCCTGGCGGCCGTGCTCAACGGCAAGGCCTCCCTCGGCGGCAGCCTGCCTGCCCAGCTGGACAAGGTGGACCCGCGCGATCGCGGCCTCGCCCAGGACCTCGCCTTCGGCGCCGCCCGCTGGCAACCCCGCCTGTCGGCCCTGGCCGAGCGCCTGCTGCAGAAGCCCTTCAAGGCGGCCGACCGTGACGTCGAAGCCCTGTTGCTGGTGGGCCTCTACCAGCTGTTCCACACCCGCATCCCGCCCCACGCGGCCATCGGCGAAACCGTCGGCTGTGCCGACAAGCTGAAGAAGCCCTGGGCCAAGGGCCTGCTCAACGCCGTGCTGCGCAATGCCCAGCGCCAGGGCGAGGCGATCTTCGCCGAGTTCGAACGCGACCCGGCCGTACGCACCGCCCACCCACGCTGGCTGCAGAAGGCCCTGAAGGCTGCCTGGCCGGAACAGTGGGAAGCCGTCTGCGCGGCCAACAATGCCCACCCGCCGCTGATCCTGCGGGTCAACCGCCGTCACGGCGACCGCGATGCCTACCTCGCCGAACTGCGCCAGGCCGGGATCGAAGCCGAACCCTGCCCCTTCAGCCGCGACGGCATCCGCCTGGCCGAAGCCTGCGACGTCACCGGCTTGCCGGGCTTTTCCGAAGGGCGTGTCAGCGTCCAGGACGAAGCCGCGCAACTGGCCGCCGACCTGCTGGAACTGGCACCCGGCCAGCGGGTGCTGGATGCCTGCTGCGCCCCCGGCGGCAAGACCTGCCATTTGATGGAAGCCGAACCCGGCCTGGCCCAGGTGGTGGGCGTGGACCTGGAGGAAAGCCGCCTGGTGCGCGTGCGCGAAAACCTGGCGCGCCTGGGCCTGGATGCCCAGTTGATCGCCGCCGACGGCCGCGACACCGCGAGCTGGTGGGACGGCAAGCCCTTCCAGCGCATCCTGCTCGATGCCCCGTGCTCGGCCACCGGCGTGATCCGTCGCCACCCCGATATCAAGCTGACCCGCAAGGCCGAGGACATCGCGCCCCTGGCCACCCTGCAAGGCGAGCTGCTGGACGCCCTCTGGCCGACGCTCGAAGTGGGCGGCATCCTGCTCTACGCCACCTGCTCGGCGCTGCCGGCGGAAAACAGCGAGAACATCGCCGCCTTCCTCGCCCGCACCCCCGGCGCGCGGGAGCTGGATATCGCCGGCGGGTTCGGCCTCAAGCAACCCCATGGCCGCCAGCTGCTGGCCCAGGAAGACGGCCATGACGGCTTCTACTATGCCAAGCTGATGAAGATCGCCGCGTCTCCCCGCGGCTAACGGAGCAATCAGTGAAGATCATCATTCTCGGGGCCGGCCAGGTCGGCGGCACCCTCGCGGAACACCTGTCCGGCGAAGCCAACGACATCACCGTGGTCGACACCGACGGCGACCGCCTGCGCGACCTCGGCGATCGCCTGGACATCCGCACCGTGCAGGGCAAGGGCTCGTTCCCCACCGTGCTGCGCCAGGCCGGTGCCGACGACGCCGACATGCTGGTGGCCGTGACCAACAGCGACGAGGTGAACATGGTCGCCTGCCAGGTGGCCTACACCCTGTTCCACACCCCCACCAAGATCGCCCGCGTACGCGAGTCGGCCTACCTGACCCGCGAGGCGCTGTTCGACAACGAGGCCATCCCGGTCGACGTGCTGATCAGCCCCGAGCAGGTGGTCACCAACTACATCAAGCGCCTGATCGAGTACCCCGGCGCCCTGCAGGTGATCGACTTCGCCGAGGGCAAGGCCCAGCTGGTGGGCGTCCGTGCCTACTACGGCGGCCCGCTGGTGGGCCAGGAGCTGCGCCAGATCCGCGAGCACATGCCCAGCGTCGACACGCGCGTGGCGGCCATCTTCCGCCGCAACCGGCCGATCATCCCCAAGGGCGACACCGTGATCGAGGCGGACGACGAGGTGTTCTTCATCGCTGCCAAGGCCCACATCCGCGCGGTGATGAGTGAGCTGCGCCGCCTGGAGGACAGCTACAAGCGCGTGGTCATCGCCGGCGGCGGCAACATCGGCGAGCGCCTGGCCGAGGCCATCGAGAGCCGTTACCAGGTGAAGATCATCGAGATGAACCCGGCCCGCTGCCGCTACCTGTCGGACACCCTCGACAGCACCGTGGTGCTGCAGGGCAGCGCTTCGGACCGCGACCTGCTGGTGGAAGAGAACATCAACGACGCCGACATCTTCCTGGCCCTGACCAACGACGACGAGGCCAACATCATGTCCTCGCTGCTGGCCAAGCGGCTCGGAGCGCGCAAGGTGATGACCCTCATCAACAACCCCGCCTACGTGGACCTGGTGCAGGGCGGCGAGATCGACATTGCCCTCAGCCCCCAGCTCGCCACCATCGGCACCCTGCTCACCCACGTGCGCCGGGGCGACATCGTCAGCGTGCACTCCCTGCGCCGGGGCGCGGCCGAAGCCATCGAGGCCATCGCCCACGGCGACGCCAAGTCGAGCAAGGTGGTGGGCAAGATGATCGAGGACATCGCCCTGCCGCCGGGCACCACCATCGGCGCGGTGATCCGTGACGACGAGGTGCTGATCGCCCACGACGACACGGTGATCGAGTCCGGCGACCACGTGATCCTCTTCCTCGTGGACAAGAAGTACATCCGCGACGTGGAGCGGCTGTTCCAGGTCGGCCTGACCTTCTTCTGACGCCGCCAACCGGGCGCGCGCGGTATCCAGATACCGGCCGCCCGGTTTTCAGCCACTTCCTACATCCCCTCCCTGCGAGCCGGCGGTAGGGTTCGGACCCTCCCGTTCCGAGGGCCCGCCATGTCCCGCTTCGAACCCCTCCTGCCGCTGCGCCAGAACACTTACCTGCCTAACGCCGTGACCGGACGAGCCCAGCGCCATGCGGTGATCCGCCGGATCCTCGGCGTGCTGCTGATGCTGTTCAGCAGCACCCAACTGCCGCCCTTGCTGATCGACCTGTACTACGGCGAAGGCGCCTGGCAGGGCTTTCTGATGGCGCTGCTGATCACCCTGAGCATCGGCCTGCTCATCTGGCTACCGGTGCGCGGTGCCAACGGGGACCTGAAGATCCGCGACGGCTACCTGATCACCGCGCTGTTCTGGACCGTGCTCGGCACCTTCGGCTGCATTCCCTTCCTGCTCATCGACACGCCGCGCATGGGCCTGGTGGACGCGCTGTTCGAGTCCGTCTCGGGCATCAGCACCACCGGGGCGACCGTACTCACCGGGCTCGACCAGCTGCCCAAGGCGGTCCTCTACTACCGCCAGCAGCTGCAGTGGTTCGGCGGGATGGGGATCATCGTCCTCGCGGTGGCGATCATGCCCATGCTCGGCATCGGCGGAATGCAGCTGTACCGCGCCGAGATGCCCGGCCCGCTGAAGGAGCAGAAGCTCTCGCCACGCATCGCGGAAACCGCGCGCACCCTGTGGCTGATCTACTGCGGCCTGACCCTGGCCTGTGCGCTGGCGTACTGGGCCGCCGGGATGAGCCTGTTCGACGCCATCTGCCACAGCTTCTCCACCATCGCCATCGGCGGCTTCTCCACCCACGACGCCAGCATCGGCTACTTCGACAGTCCGCTGGTGGAGGCGGTGTGCATGTTCTTCCTGGTGGTCTCGGGGGTGAACTTCGGCCTGCACTTTCTCGCCTGGCGACAGCGCAGCCTGCGGCACTACCTGCGCGACGCGGAATGCCGCGCGTACCTGTTGCTGCTGCTGGGCACCTTCGTGATCTGCGCCACCACGCTCATCGTCCACCAGCACTACGAGGCGCCGCTGCAATCGATCCGCTATGCCGCGTTCATGGTGGTCTCGGTGGCCACCACCACCGGCTTCGGCCTGGCCGACTTCAGCACCTGGCCGACCCTGCTGCCGCACCTGCTGCTCTACACCACCTTCATCGGCGCCTGCGCCGGCTCCACCGGCGGCGGCATGAAAGTGATGCGCATCCTGCTGGTGCTGCGCCAAGGGGTGCGGGAGTTCCAGCGGCTGCTGCACCCCAACGGGGTGTTCACCCTCAAGCTGGGGCGCCGTCAAATTCCAGAGCGGGTGGTGGAGTCGGTCTGGGCCTTTTGCTCCATCTACCTGATGACCTTCGTGGTGCTGCTCCTGCTGCTGATGGCCATGGGGCTGGACCAGCTCACCGCCTTCTCCACCCTGGCCTCCTGCATGAACAACCTGGGCCCGGCCCTGGGCGAGGCGGCGGCGCACTACGGCAACCTGCCCGATGGCGCCAAGCTGGTATTGAGCCTGGCCATGGTGCTGGGGCGGCTGGAGGTGTTCTCCCTGCTGATCCTGCTCAGCCCGGCCTTCTGGCGGTTCTGAGCCTTGGGGTTGGGTGCTCGCGTCGATCAGGGTAGGGTGAGCGCCTCGACAGCCCGGGGACAGGACCATGATCGATTCACTGGAGAAAATGCTCGCCAAGGGCGTGGACAACGCGCTGCTGCGCTTCGGCCTGGGCAAGGGCTACCTCGACCAGGGTGATGCGACGGCGGCGGCGCTGCACCTGCAACGCTGCGTCGAGCAGGACCCAGCCTACTCGGCCGCCTGGAAGCTGCTGGGCAAGGCACTGGAGAGCAACGGTGACAGTGAGGGGGCTCGCCAGGCCTGGGAGCAGGGCCTGAGCGCCGCGCAGGCCAAGGGCGACAAGCAGGCGGAGAAGGAGATGGGGGTGTTCCTCAAGCGCCTCGCCCGCCGCCAGGGAGGGCAGTGACATGGTGCGCACCGTGCTCGCCCTGGGGATTGCGGCGTTCGCCTTGGATGGCGTCGCTGCCCAACCGGTGCCGCCCTACCAGGTCGATTCGATCAAGCCACCGATACTGGAAGCCCCGCCTTCGGCCGAACCCGCCCTGACCGAAGCCTGCCGCGCCTGGAAGCTGGACGCGCGGGGTGCCAGCCGCTTCTTCACCCTGGCCGAGTTGCTGGACGGCGTGGTGCTGCACCACGCGTTCTCCTGGGTGCCCTGCAGCATCGAGGGGCGCCTGCATGACGGCCGCGGCCAGGTGTGGAACTTCCGCATCAACGGCGGCGCCACGGCAACGACCTGGCGCGGTGAAGGGCCGACCCGGGAGGAGTATCGCTGGGGCTGCCGTCGTCAGGCGTGCGAACCACTGGTGCTGCTGACGGCGGACGAGGAAGGCTAGGGGGATTTCCGGGAGCGGTTGGTAGCGGATCAGGACTCGACGAAGCGCAGGCCGACACCCTCGGCGTCCACCCGCATGATCTCCATCTGCAGGATCGGCGCTTCGAAGGGCAGGTCCTGCACCTGGCCGGTGAGGATGGTGCCCACCGGCAGGGCCACCAGGTCCGGGTGGCGGACGTACACGCCGCCGTCCGACAGGTCGCGGGTCTGGGCGAAGAGATCCCCGAAGCTCTCGTGACTGATCTTGATCCGGCACTTCATCGGCGTACGGGGATGCTGGCGCTGGTTGGAGGACATCGCGACACACCTTGGATTGGTCTGAGCGGTTTTTAGCCTAAAACCACCGACTCGCCCAGCAGAAGACGCAAAAAAGGCGCCGAGGCGCCTTTTCTCAATACCAGCGGGCTTCGCCCTCGGGGCGCTTCTTGAAGCGCTTCATGCTCCACATGTACTGGGTCGGGTAGGTGCGCACGTAGCGCTCCACCACGGCGCTCATCGCCGCCACGCCTTCTTCCACGTTGTCGCTGTACATCCCCTCCGGCGCAGCTTCGAGGATGACCTTGAAGCCGGAGCCATCCGGCAGGCGCAACGCATGCAGGAACACCCCGCGCGCCTTGCCGCCGGCGAGCATGCCGGGGACGAACTTGCTGGTCAGCGCCAGGGTGCCGAGGAAGGGCACGAACACGCCGGCGGACAGGCTCGGTTCCGGGTCGGCCGGAATGCCCACCGCGCCGCCCCGACGCACTTCCTTGATGACGCTGAGGATGCCTTCCTTGGTGGACGGCGCGACGCGGTTGCCGAGCTGCACGCGCTGCTTCTGCAGCAGTTCGTCCACGGCCTTCAGCTTCGGCGGGCGGTAGAAGATGATCGGTTTGCACTGGGCACAGTAGAAGTGGTTCAGCACCTCCCAGTTGCCCAGGTGACTGGTGATGCCCACCACGCCCTTGCCGCTGGCCAATGCCTCGTGCAGCACCTCCAGGCCTTCCACTTCGCGCACCAGGCCGATGGACTTCTCCGCCGGCCAAATCCAGGCGCAGGCGCTTTCGGTGAGGGTGCGACCGATGTCCATCAGGCTCTGGCCGACACGCTGGTCGAGCTCGGTCGGGGACAGTTCCGGAAAGCACTTGGCGAGGTTGATCCGCGTGACCTCGCGGGAGCGGTTGGGCAGCTTCCACATCAGCCAGCCGATTGCCGCGCCCACGGCTTGTACGGCCCGCCAGGGCAGCAGGGCGAAGAGGCGCAGGAAGCCGACCACGAGGGCGCCTTTGAGCTTGTCCACAGGCAACTCCAGGGCAAGGAAAAGCGCGCATTCTACCGTGACGCGCGCTCAGGTGCGGGACGGACCGTCAGCCCGCCAGGTGAGGATGCCGATCGCAGTCGAGGGTGTGGTCCATGACCATGCCGGTGGCCTGCATGAAGGCGTAGCAGATGGTCGGCCCGACAAAGGTGAAGCCCAGCTTGCGCAGCGCCTTGCTCATCGCCTCGGCCTCGGCCGTCACCGCCGGCACCTCGCTGCGGTCGACGAAGCGGTTGATCCGTGGTGCGCCGCCGACGAAGGACCAAAGCAGGGCGGAGGGGTCCTCCAGGCGCAGCCAGGCCTGGGCGTTCTGCCGGGCCGCGCGCAGCTTGGCGCGGTTGCGGATGATGCCCGGGTCCTGCATGCGCACCTCGATTTCCTCGTCGGTCATCTGCGCCAGGCGCTGTGGGTCGAAACCGAACAGCACCTCGCGGTAGCGGGCACGCTTCTTCAGCACCGTGATCCACGACAGGCCGGCCTGGAAACCCTCCAGCAACAGCATCTCGAACAGCGCCCCGGCATCCCGTTGGGGCACGCCCCATTCCTGGTCGTGGTAGGCGATGTAGAGGGGGTCTTCGTTGCACCAGAAGCAGCGTGGCATAAGGCTTTCCATGCGGTTGCGGCGGGTCGGATCGGGTATACTCGCGCCCTTTCAGTCGAATACCCAGCACAGGTGAAATTCGTGAGCCAGACTACGCCCGCCGTGCGCACCTTCCAAGACCTGATCCTCGCCCTGCAGCAGTACTGGGCCGAGCAGGGCTGCGTGGTGCTCCAGCCCTACGACATGGAAGTGGGCGCCGGTACCTTCCACACCGCCACCTTCCTCCGCGCCATCGGCCCGGAGACCTGGAACGCCGCCTACGTGCAGCCCTCGCGCCGCCCCACTGACGGCCGCTACGGCGAGAACCCCAACCGCCTGCAGCACTACTACCAGTTCCAGGTGGTCCTGAAGCCCAACCCGGAGAACTTCCAGGAGCTGTACCTGGGCTCCCTGAAGGCCATCGGCATCGACCCGCTGGTGCACGACATCCGCTTCGTCGAGGACAACTGGGAGTCTCCCACCCTCGGCGCCTGGGGCCTGGGTTGGGAAATCTGGCTGAACGGCATGGAAGTCACCCAGTTCACCTACTTCCAGCAGGTCGGCGGCATCGAGTGCTACCCGGTGACCGGCGAGATCACCTATGGCCTGGAGCGCCTGGCCATGTACCTGCAGGGCGTGGACTCGGTCTATGACCTGGTGTGGACCGACGGCCCCTTCGGCGTGGTCACCTACGGCGACGTGTTCCACCAGAACGAAGTGGAGCAGTCCACCTTCAACTTCGAGCACGCCAACGTGCCGAAGCTGTTCGAACTCTTCGACTTCTACGAGAGCGAGGCCAACCGCCTGATCGAGCTGCAGCTGCCGCTGCCGACCTACGAGATGGTCCTCAAGGCCTCCCACACCTTCAATCTGCTGGATGCCCGCCGCGCCATCTCCGTGACCGAGCGCCAGCGCTACATCCTGCGCGTGCGCACCCTGGCCCGCGCCGTGGCCCAGAGCTACCTGCAGGCGCGCGCGCGCCTGGGCTTCCCCATGGCGACCCCCGAACTGCGTGACGAAGTACTGGCCAAGCTGGAGGCGGCAGAATGAGTGCACAAGATTTCCTCGTCGAACTGGGCACCGAAGAGCTGCCGCCCAAGGCCCTCAAGTCCCTGGGTGACGCCTTCCTCGCCGGCATCCTCGGTGGCCTCAAGACGGCTGGCCTGAGCCACGGCGCCGCCCGCGTCTACGCCGCGCCGCGCCGCCTGGCGGTGCTGGTCGAGCAACTGGCCACCCAGCAGCCCGACCGCAGCGTCAACCTCGACGGCCCGCCGCTGCAGGCCGCCTTCGACGCCGCCGGCAACCCGACCCAGGCCGCCCTCGGCTTCGCCAAGAAGTGCGGCGTCGACCTGGCACAGATCGACACCAGCGGGCCGAAGCTGAAGTTCAGCCAGACCATCCCCGGCCAACCCGCCAAGGGCCTGCTGGCCGGCATCGTCGAGGCCTCCCTGGCCGCCCTGCCGATTCCCAAGCGCATGCGCTGGGCTGCTCGCCGCGAAGAGTTCGTGCGCCCGACCCAGTGGCTGGTGATGCTCTTCGGCGATGACGTGGTGGACTGCGAGATCCTCGCCCAGAAGGCGGGCCGCGAGTCCCGTGGCCACCGCTTCCACAACCCCGCGAACATCCGCATCAGCAAGCCTTCCAGCTATCTGGAGGACCTGCGCGCCGCCTACGTGCTGGCCGACTTCGCCGAGCGCCGCGAGCTGATCGCCAAGCGCGTCGACCAACTGGCTGCCGAGCAGAAGGGCAGCGCCGTGGTACCGGCGGACCTGCTGGACGAGGTGACGGCACTGGTCGAGTGGCCGGTGCCGCTGGTGTGCTCGTTCGAGGAGCGCTTCCTCGAAGTGCCCCAGGAAGCCCTGATCACCACCATGCAGGACAACCAGAAGTACTTCTGCCTGCTGGATGCCAACGGCAAGCTGCTGCCGCGCTTCATCACCGTGGCCAACGTCGAGAGCAAGGACCCGGCGCAGATCATCTCGGGCAACGAGAAGGTCGTGCGTCCGCGCCTGACCGACGCCGAGTTCTTCTTCAAGCAGGACAAGAAGCAGAAGCTGGAAACCTTCAACGAGCGCCTGAAGAACGTGGTGTTCCAGGCCCAGCTCGGCACCGTGTACGAGAAGGCCGAGCGCGTTTCCGCACTGGCCGCCCACATCGCCGAGCGCGTCGGCGCCGACCCGGTGAAAGCCGCCCGTGCCGGCATCCTCGCCAAGTGCGACCTGGCCACCGAGATGGTCGGCGAGTTCCCGGAAATGCAGGGCATCGCCGGCTACTACTACGCCCTGAACGACGGTGAAGCGGACGACGTCGCCCACGCCCTGAACGAGCAGTACATGCCGCGTGGCGCCGGCGCCGAGCTGCCGCAGACCCTGACCGGTGCTGCGCTGGCGGTGGCCGACAAGCTGGACACCCTGGTGGGTATCTTCGGCATCGGCATGCTGCCCACCGGCAGCAAGGACCCCTTCGCCCTGCGCCGCCAGGCCCTCGGCGTACTGCGCATCCTGATCGAGAAGAAGCTGGACCTGGACCTGGACGACGCCGTCGGCTTCGCCATCGCCCAGTACGGCGACAAGGTGAAGGCGGACGGCCTGGCCACCCAGGTGCTGGACTTCATCTTCGACCGCCTGCGCGCCCGCTACGAAGACGAAGGCGTGGACGTGGCGGTGTACCTCTCCGTCCGTGCCCTCAAGCCGACCTCGGCCCTGGACTTCGACCAGCGCGTGCAAGCCGTGCAGGCCTTCCGCGCCCTGCCCGAAGCCGCAGCCCTGGCCGCCGCCAACAAGCGCGTCTCCAACCTGCTGGGCAAGGCCGAAGGCGAAGTACCGGCCGTGGTCGACAGCGCCCTGCTGCAGGAAGACGCCGAGAAGGCCCTTGCCGCAGCCGTGGCAGAGGCCGAGCGTGCCGTCGCCCCCATGGCAGCCGCCCGTTGCTACAGCGAAGCCCTGGGCCGCCTGGCGAGCCTGCGCGAGCCGGTGGATGCGTTCTTCGAGGCGGTGATGGTCAACGTCGATGACGCGGCCGTCCGTGCGAACCGCTACGCCCTGCTGGCGAAGCTGCGCGGCCTGTTCCTCGGCGCCGCCGACATCTCCGTTCTCGGCTAAAGGCTGAGCCAACCGCAGGCGACACGCCTGCGGTTGGCTGACAGGACGCACCATGAAATTGCTCATCCTCGACCGCGACGGCGTCATCAACCATGACTCCGACGCCTACATCAAAAGCCTCGATGAATGGATCCCGATCCCGGGCGCCATCGAGGCCATTGCGCGCCTCTCGCGTGCGGGCTGGACCGTGGCCGTGGCCACCAACCAGTCGGGCATCGCGCGTGGCTACTACCCCCTGGAAACCCTCGACGCCATGCATGCGCGGCTGCGTGAGCGGGTGGCGGAGCAGGGCGGCGACGTCGGCCTGATCGTCCATTGCCCCCACGGGCCCGACGACGGCTGCGATTGCCGCAAACCCAAGCCGGGCATGCTGCTGCAGATTGCCGAGCACTACGGCGTACCGTTGGGCGGCATCTGGTTCGTCGGCGACAGCAGCGGTGACCTGGAGGCGGCCAGAGCCGTCGATTGTCAGCCTGTGCTGGTTAGAACCGGCAAGGGCGAGCGAACCCTGGCCAAAGGCGTGCCCGGGGACGTCCTCGTATTCGACGACCTGGCGGCCGTCGCCAACCATCTCCTCAGTTAGCCAAGGCAAGGAACCATGACGACAGTGCAGGCCATCAGAACCGTCCTCTTCTACCTGCTGCTGTCGTCCAGTGCCTTCGTCTGGGGCACGATCAGCTTCCTGGTCGCACCCTTCCTGCCGTTCCGCGCACGCTACCGCTTCGTGATCTGGCGCTGGTGCCGCTTCGCGGTCTGGCTGGCCAAGGTGGTGGCGGGTGTCGACTACCGCGTTGGGGGCATGGAGAACATTCCGCAGACGCCCTGCGTGATCCTCTCCAAGCACCAGAGCACCTGGGAAACCTTCTTCCTCTCCGGCTTCTTCGAACCCCTCAGCCAGGTGGTGAAGCGCGAGCTGCTCTACGTGCCGTTCTTCGGCTGGGCAATGGCCCTGCTGCGCCCCATCGCCATCGACCGCAGCAACCCCAAGGCTGCGCTCAAGCAGCTCGCCAGCCAGGGCGACGAGCGCCTGCGCCAGGGGGCCTGGGTGCTGGTGTTCCCGGAAGGAACCCGGGTTCCGGTGGGGCAGATGGGCAAGTTCTCCCGCGGCGGCACTGCACTGGCAGTCAACGCAGGGCTGCCGGTGTTGCCGGTAGCGCACAACGCCGGGCTGTTCTGGCCCAAGGTGGGCTGGGCCAAGTACCCCGGCACCATCCAGGTGGAGATAGGCCCGGCGATGTACGCAGAAGGGGAGGGGCCTCGTGCCATTGCCGAGCTGAACGACCGCGCCTACGCCTGGGTCGAGCAGGCCCAGCAGCGGATCGAAGGCGCCGCCCCCCAGCCTGTGGAAGCGGCGGATTCCACGCCTGCCTGATCTGTTGAAAAGCTGTGGATAAAAATCCCGGCAATTGATTGTTTCCTGCCTGAGGCCCGCGTCAGTCGGGCCTCACAGCTTTCCTCTGGAAAACCGACGATTGGTGCATAAGCTGATTGCCCGGACGGGATTCAGCGCTTCAGATAGCGCGATTCCAGTGCATTGAAACAGCGCACCAGGCGATCCCGCTCCACACCGGGAAATGCCTTCTCGAACTGCACCATCAGCACGCCGACCTTTACCCTGCCGCTGCGCAGCTGTCGCTCGAGATAGTCCATCAGCACGTCATCGCTGACGGGCGCCTCCGGCGAGCCTTGGGTTTCCTGCATGAGGTGCACTCCTTTCCTGTTCCCAATAAAAAGCCCCGGCACAGGGCCGGGGCTGGAAGCATAGCCAAGCACTCGGGTGGGTTATACGTCGAGGTTGGACACCGCCAGAGCGTTGCTCTCGATGAAGTCGCGGCGGGGTTCCACCGCATCGCCCATCAGGGTGTTGAAGATCTGGTCCGCGGCGATCGCGTCCTCGATGGTCACCTTGAGCATGCGGCGGACGTTCGGGTCCATGGTGGTTTCCCACAGCTGCTCCGGGTTCATCTCGCCAAGGCCTTTGTATCGCTGGATGGTGTGGCGCTTGGTGCTTTCGGTCATCAACCAGGCCAGGGCGTCCTTGAAGCTGCTGACGGGCTTGCGACGCTCGCCACGCTGCACGTAGGCCCCCTCTTCCAGCAGGCTGTTGAGCTGCTCGCCGAGGGTAGTGACCTGGCGGTAATCATTGCTGGCGAAGAAGTCGCGGTTGAAGGTCACGTAGTGCGACAGGCCATGAGCGGTCTGCTGGACTTCGGGCAGCCACAGGTGGCGCTCGCGGTCTTCACGCAGGCTGATGGAATAGGTCAGGCCGGACTTCTCCGCGCCCTTCAGGCGCTCTTCGAACTGCTTGAGCCAGCCCTCCATCGCGCCCTGGTCGGACAGCTGCTCCACGCTGACGCGGGGCAGGTAGACCATGTGCTCGGTGAGCTCCTGCGGGTACAGGCGGGACAGACGCTTGAGGGTGCGCATGACGGCGCGGTATTCGTTGACCAGACGCTCCAGGGCTTCGCCCGACAGGCCCGGGGCGTTCTCGTTGACGTGCAGGCTGGCGTCTTCCAGGGCCGACTGGGTCATGTACTCGTCCATGGCCTCGTCGTCCTTGATGTACTGCTCCTGCTTGCCACGCTTGACCTTGTACAGGGGCGGCTGGGCGATGTAGACGTAGCCGCGCTCGATCAGCTCCGGCATCTGACGGAAGAAGAACGTCAGCAGCAGGGTACGGATGTGCGAACCGTCCACGTCGGCGTCGGTCATGATGATGATGTTGTGGTAGCGCAGTTTCTCGATGTTGTACTCCTCGCGCCCGATCCCGCAGCCCAGCGCGGTGATCAGGGTGCCGACTTCCTGGGAGGACAGCATCTTGTCGAAACGGGCCTTTTCCACGTTGAGGATCTTGCCCTTCAGCGGGAGGATGGCCTGGGTCCTGCGGTTGCGGCCTTGCTTGGCCGAGCCACCCGCGGAGTCACCCTCCACGATGTAGAGTTCGGAAAGGGCAGGGTCCTTCTCCTGGCAGTCGGCGAGCTTGCCGGGCAGGCCGGCGATGTCCAGGGCGCCCTTGCGGCGTGTCATCTCGCGGGCCTTGCGCGCAGCCTCACGGGCACGGGCGGCGTCGATCATCTTGCCGACGACGGCCTTGGCTTCGTTGGGGTTCTCCAGCAGGAAGTCGGCGAAGTACTTGCCCATTTCCTGCTCAACGGCGGTCTTCACCTCGCTGGAGACCAGCTTGTCCTTGGTCTGCGAGCTGAACTTGGGGTCCGGCACCTTGACCGAGATGATGGCGGTCAGGCCTTCGCGGGCATCGTCACCGGTGGTGGCGATCTTGTACTTCTTCGCCAGGCCTTCCTGCTCGATGTAGTTGTTCAGGTGACGGGTGAGGGCAGAGCGGAAGCCTGCCAGGTGGGTACCGCCGTCACGCTGGGGAATGTTGTTGGTGAAGCAGAGGATGTTCTCGTTGAAGCTGTCGTTCCACTGCAGCGCCACCTCGACACCCACGCCGTCTTCTTCGCGCTGGATGTTGAAGTGGAAGACCTCATTGACGATGGTCTTGTTGGTGTTCAGGTATTCGACGAAGGCTTTCAGGCCGCCCTCGTACTTGAACATTTCTTCCTTCCCGCTGCGCTCGTCACGCAGGAGGATGCCCACGCCGGAGTTGAGGAAGGACAGTTCGCGCAGACGCTTGGCGAGGATGTCCCAGCTGAAATGGATATTGGTGAAGGTCTCGGCAGAGGCCTTGAAGTGCACCTCGGTACCGGTTCCGTCGGTCTCGCCAACGGCACGCAGGGCGAACTGGGGAACGCCGTGGCGATAGATCTGCTCCCAGACCTGGCCTGCACGGCGAATGGTCAGGCGCAGCTCCTCGGACAGGGCGTTGACCACGGAAACCCCCACGCCGTGGAGGCCACCGGACACCTTGTAGGTGTTGTCGTCGAACTTACCGCCGGCGTGGAGCACGGTCATGATGACCTCGGCAGCGGAGACCCCTTCTTCCTTGTGGATATCCACCGGAATGCCGCGGCCGTTGTCACGGACGGTGATCGACTCATCGGTGTGGATGGTGATGCTGATCTCGGAGCAGTAACCCGCCAGGGCTTCGTCGATGGAGTTGTCCACCACTTCGAAGACCATGTGGTGCAGACCGGTCCCATCGTCGGTATCGCCGATGTACATACCCGGGCGCTTGCGTACGGCGTCCAGTCCCTTCAGCACCTTGATGCTGGAAGAGTCGTACGTGTTGTTCTCGCTCATGCTTCACTCCGATGATCAAAGGTCTGGGTGATACCACCATGTTCCACGTGGAACATGGCTACCGGCGTATCCGTTCGCCAGCCGTCCCTCATTAGTTCGTGATCGACGCAGGTGATGAATACCTGGCAATCCAATTCGTCCAGCAAACGGCAAAGGGCGCGCCGGTGCTGTTCATCCAGTTCAGACGGAAGGTCGTCCACCAGATAGATGCATTGGCCATGTTTGGCCTGGTTGAGCAGGTGCCCCTGGGCGATGCGCAACGCGCAGACCACCAGCTTCTGCTGGCCTCGGGAAAGAATCTCGGCGGCGTTATGCCCGCCTAATCGCAATCGCAGGTCGGCGCGCTGGGGGCCGGCTTGGGTATGCCCCATTTGCTGGTCGCGGAGAAGGGAAGTGGCCAGCACATCGGCAAGCTCCTTGTCCTTGTCCCATCCGCGGTAATAGCTGAGGGTGAGCCCTTCGATCTGTACCAGCTCCTGCAAGGTGCGTTCGAAAACCGGCTTCAACGCCTGGATGTAGGCCCGTCGATAGCCATCGATTTCCGCACTTGCGAGGGTCAGCTCACGGTCCCAGACCGCCTGCGAAACGGCGTCAAGTGTACCATGCCGGAGCCACGAGTTCCGCTGCCTCAGGGCCTTCTGCAGGCGCTGCCAGGCGGGGAGAAAACGAGGTTCCACGTGGAACACTCCCCAGTCGAGAAACTGCCGACGAATCTTTGGAGCACCTTCCAGAAGACGGAAGCTGTCCGGATTGATGACTTGAAGCGGCAAGGTTTCGGCAAGCTGAGCAGCGCTCTTGGCATTCTGCCCGTCGATTCGAATCTGGAACTCCCCATTCCGCTCCCGGGATATGCCCAGGCTGCTGCTACGCCCCTCCAGGAGTTCGACCTGGCCGAAGACGGTACAGGCTGGCTGGTCGTGCTGGATGACAGGCTGCAGCTTGTTGCTGCGGAAGGATCGGGCAAGCCCGAGCAGGTAGATGGCTTCGAGCAGGCTGGTCTTACCGCTGCCGTTGTCGCCATGGATGATGTTGATGCGGGGGGAGGGGGAGAGCGTCACCGGGTGCAGGTTTCGCACCGCGGTGACGGTGACGCGGCTGAGGGACATCGAGCGTGTTACAGGCGCATCGGCATGACGACATAGGAAGAGTCGTCGTTGTCGGCTTCCTGGAGCAGGGCGCTGCTGTTGGAGTCGGACAGGATGAGGCGCACCTGGTCGGTGGTCATCACACCCAGCACGTCGAGCAGGTAGCTGACGTTGAAACCGATCTCCAGGTTGCTGCCGCCGTACTCGACGGCCACTTCCTCTTCCGCCTCTTCCTGCTCCGGGTTGTTGGCCTGGATCTTCAGCAGGCCGGCCGCCAGTTGCAGGCGAATACCACGGTACTTCTCGTTGGACAGGATCGCGGTACGGCTGAAGGCCTCACGCAGAGCCTGGCGATCACCGACGACCAGCTTGTCGCCGCCACGGGGCAGCACACGCTCGTAGTCCGGGAACTTGCCGTCGACCAGCTTGGAGGTGAAGGTGAACTCGCCGGTGGTGGCACGGATGTGGTGCTGGCCAAGCACGATGCGGACTTCGCCATCCTGCTCTGTGAGCAGGCGAGCCAGTTCGAGGATGCCCTTGCGCGGCACGATCACCTGGTGACGATCCACACCTTCGATGCCAGCCTGCATGGCGCACATCGCCAGGCGGTGGCCATCGGTGGCAACAGCACGCAGCACGCCGGCGTTCACTTCCAGCAGCATGCCGTTGAGGTAGTAGCGCACGTCCTGCTGGGCCATGGCGAAGCTGGTGCGTTCGATCAGACGACGCAGCTTGCTCTGCACCAGGCTGAAGTTCAGCGAGCCCGGGCCTTCTTCCACGGTGGGGAAGTCATTGGCAGGCAGGGTGGAGAGGGTGAACTTGCTCCGGCCGGCCTTGATCAGCAGCTTCTGCTCGTCGACGCGGATATCGATCAGCGCATCGCTGGGCAGGCTCTTGCAGATGTCCATCAGCTTGCGCGCCGGTACGGTGATCTCACCCGGCTCAGCCGCTTCTTCGAGGACTACGCGCCCGACCAGCTCGACCTCAAGGTCGGTACCGGTCAGCGACAGCTGCTGGCCTTCAACCACCAGCAACACATTGGAGAGGACCGGCAAGGTCTGGCGGCGCTCGACGACGCCGGCGACCAGTTGCAGGGGTTTCAACAGGGCTTCGCGTTGAATGGTGAAATGCATGGTCTAGTCCCTTGCCTCAATGGGCTGCGCTTGAACGGTCACGTGGTCAGTGTACGCAGCAGGTTCTTGTAGTCCTCGCGGATATCCGCGTCGGATTCCCTGAGTTCCGCAATCTTACGACAGGCATGCAGAACAGTCGTGTGGTCTCGTCCACCAAAGGCGTCGCCGATTTCCGGCAAGCTGTGGTTGGTCAGTTCCTTGGACAGTGCCATGGCCACCTGGCGCGGCCGCGCGACGGAGCGCGAGCGGCGCTTGGACAGCATGTCCGACATCTTGATCTTGTAGTACTCGACGACGATGCGCTGGATGTTGTCGATGCTGACCAGCTTGTCCTGCAGGGCCAGCAGGTCCTTCAAGGATTCACGGATCAGCTCGATGGTGATCTCGCGCCCCATGAAGTGCGCGTGGGCGATGACCCGCTTGAGCGCACCTTCCAGCTCACGGACGTTGGAGCGGATGCGCTGGGCGATGAAGAACGCGGCATCGTGGGGCAGGTCGACCTTGGCCTGCTCGGCTTTCTTCATCAGGATCGCCACACGGGTCTCCAGCTCCGGCGGCTCCACGGCCACCGTCAGGCCCCAGCCGAAGCGGGACTTCAGGCGCTCCTCGAGCCCCTCGATCTCCTTCGGATAGCGGTCACTGGTGAGGATCACCTGTTGGCCGCCCTCCAGCAGGGCGTTGAAGGTGTGGAAGAACTCCTCCTGGGAACGCTCCTTGCGGGCGAAGAACTGGATGTCGTCGATGAGCAGCGCGTCCACCGAGCGGTAGAAGCGCTTGAACTCGTTGATCGCATTCAGCTGCAGCGCCTTGACCATGTCAGCGACGAAACGCTCGGAGTGCAGGTAGACGATCTTCGCGTTGGGGTTCTTCTTCAGCAGGTGGTTACCCACTGCGTGCATCAGGTGGGTCTTGCCGAGACCCACGCCCCCATAAAGGAAGAGCGGGTTGTAGCCGTGCTTCGGGTTGTCCGCCACCTGCCAGGCTGCAGCACGGGCCAACTGATTGGACTTGCCTTCGACGAAGTTCTCGAAGGTGAAGGTACGGTTCAGGTAGCTGGTGTGCTTCAACGCACCTTCTACCTGTACCGAGCGCTCGGTACGAACGGCAGGCGGTGCCGAGACGGAAGCGAGCGGATCGAGGCTCGCGCGGCTTTCCTCGACCGTCTCGACACGCTGTGCAGCCACCGGCGCCACGGGCGCAGGGGTAATCACAGGCGGCGCGGAAACGGGAACGGGGGCGACACGGGGCGGCGGCCGGTTGCGCTTGCTGCCGATCAGCAACGACAGGGCAGGCGCCAGGCCATTGCCTCGCTCACTGAGCAACTCCAGCAGGCGGCCCATGTACTTTTCGTTGACCCAGTCCAATACGAAACGATTGGGGGCGTAGACCCGGAGTTCGTCACCCTCGGCCTCGACCTGCAACGGACGGATCCAGGTGTTGAATTGCTGGGCGGGCAGTTCGTCGCGCAGAAGATCGACGCACTGCTGCCAAAGTTCCACTGACACGGATGTCCCCCAGGTAGGAAAGGAGTGCGGTGAAAAAGCTGGCGCATAGTGTAGCGGTCAGCGGCCAAGTTATCCACATGCAATTCGTCGATTCGCCAAGGAAAATCAATGCCTTATTGACGCACCACGCAGCACCTGGGATAGCCCGTGAAAGCTGTGGATAACGACCGCTTAGCTCGGTATACAAGGCCCTGGATAACCCAGTGCACAAAGAGCCTGTGGACAACAGACCGAATTATGCCCCGCTTGCCAACAGCCCCGGCACAGCTGCTCCCCGACTTGCTGACAGGCTTTTCCCGGGCCAGCTTGTGCGCAACCCGGCCCCTTGAGGCAGTTTTCCACAGGCAGAGGGTCTCACTACATCTATAAGCTCATTCATCCTTCTTTAATCCATCTTCTTTTCTATCTATTCCTGCCTGGGATTCATCGCTGGTTGGAAATTGACCTGCTCACGCCATTTCTCTAGAATTGCCGGTCTCTTAAACGGGGGCCACCTCGGCCCGTTGTGATCAACCAGGTAACGAATCATGAAACGCACTTTCCAGCCCAGCACCCTCAAGCGCGCTCGTACCCACGGTTTCCGTGCTCGTATGGCCACCAAGAACGGCCGCCAAGTCCTGTCGCGTCGCCGCGCCAAGGGCCGCAAGCGCCTGACCGTCTGATTCACCCGGAACAGGTGGTGAGTCGAGGCTTCGGCCGGGAAAAGCGACTACTGGTCCCCCGGCAATTCAAGGCGGTCTTCGACTCCCCTTCCGGCAAGGTCCCCGGCAGGAATGTCCTGCTGCTCGCACGTGACAACGCCCTCGATCATCCCCGCTTGGGCATGGTGATCGGCAAGAAGAGCGTCAAGCTGTCCGTCGAGCGCAACCGCCTCAAACGCCAGATACGCGAATCCTTCCGCCACAACCTCGAGTTGCTGGCCGGCTGGGACATCGTGATCGTGGCCAAGCGAGGCCTGGGCGATCTGGAGAACGAAGAGCTCAAGCAGCAATTCGGCAAACTCTGGAAGCGCCTTGCACGCAGCCGGCCTCGCCCTGAGTCTCCGACCGAACCAGGGATGGCCGACACCCCTCATGCGTAAACTGGCCCTCGTTCCGATCCAGTTCTATCGCTACGCCATCAGCCCGCTGATGGCCAGTCACTGCCGCTTCTATCCCAGCTGTTCCTGTTATGCACAGGAGGCCATCGAACGTCATGGCGTCCTGCGTGGTGGCTGGCTGACCCTGCGCCGACTGGGTCGCTGTCACCCCTGGAACCCCGGCGGCTATGACCCGGTTCCCCCTGCCAACACATCCCAATCCTCTTCGATGGCCGAGTAATCATGGATATCCAACGCTCGATCCTGATAGTCGCCCTGGCGATCGTGTCCTACCTCATGGTTCTCCAGTGGAACCAGGACTACGGCCAGGCCGCACTGCCGACCACCAGCACCGCTGCCTCCAGTGCACCGTCTTCCCTGCCGGAAACCGGTTCGCCGGCCCAACGCAGCAGCGACGACGTGCCCACCGCCGAGGGACCTGGCCAAGCCAGCGCCCCCATGACGGCACAGAGCGCGCCAAGCAACGAGCTGATCCGTGTCGACACCGACGTGCTGAACATCGCCATCGATCCGAACGGTGGTGACATCGTCCAGCTGACGCTGCCGAAGTACCCCCGTCGCCAGGATCACCCGGATGTTCCGTTCCAGCTGTTCGACAACGGCAACGAGCGTACCTACCTGGCCCAGAGCGGTCTGATCGGTGCCAACGGCCCGGATGGTCGTGCCAGCGGTCGCCCGATGTATGCCTCTGCCCAGCGCCAGTACAAGCTGGCCGACGGCCAGGATCAACTGGTGGTCGACCTGACCTACAGCGACGCCGGTGTGAACTACACCAAGCGCTTCACCTTCACCCGCGGCCAGTACGACCTCAAGGTGACCTACCGCATCGACAACCAGAGCGGCCAGCCCTGGACCGGCAACCTCTATGCCCAGCTCAAGCGTGACGGCAGCGGTGATCCGTCCTCCAGCACCGCCACCGGCGTCTCCACCTACCTGGGTGCCGCCGTCTGGACCCCGAGCGAGCCCTACAAGAAGATTTCCATCAAGGACATCGACAAGCAGGAGTTCAAGGAAACCGTCGATGGCGGCTGGGTCGCCTGGCTTCAGCACTACTTCGTGACGGCCTGGATTCCTGAAAAAGGCCAGACCAACACCATCCAGACCCGCAAGGACACCAAGGGCAACTACATCGTCGGTTTCGTCGGCTCCAGCCTCAACGTCGCCGCGGGTGGCCAGGGTGAAAGCTCGGCCGTGCTGTACGCCGGTCCGAAGATCCAGAACCACCTGAAGGAACTCTCCCCAGGCCTGGAACTGACCGTCGACTACGGCTTCCTGTGGTTCATCGCCCAGCCGATCTTCTGGCTGCTGCAACATATCCACAGCCTGATCGGCAACTGGGGCTGGTCGATCATCGCCCTGACCGTGCTGATCAAGCTCGCCTTCTTCCCCCTCTCCGCCGCCAGCTACAAGTCCATGGCCCGCATGCGTGCCGTATCGCCCAAGCTGCAGGCGCTGAAGGAACAGTTCGGTGACGATCGCCAGAAGATGTCCCAGGCGATGATGGAGCTGTACAAGAAAGAGAAGATCAACCCGCTGGGCGGCTGCCTGCCGATCCTGGTGCAGATGCCGGTCTTCCTGGCCCTGTACTGGGTACTGCTGGAAAGCGTCGAGATGCGCCAGGCCCCCTGGATGTTCTGGATCACCGACCTGTCGATCAAGGATCCGTTCTTCATCCTGCCGATCATCATGGGCGCCACCATGTTCATCCAGCAGCACCTGAACCCGACCCCGCCGGATCCGATGCAGGCCAAGGTCCTCAAGCTGATGCCGGTGATCTTCACCTTCTTCTTCCTGTGGTTCCCGGCCGGCCTGGTGATCTACTGGGTGGTCAACAACTGCCTGTCCATTGCACAGCAGTGGTACATTACGCGGCAGATCGAAGCGTCCACCAAGGCCAGTGCCTGACGCCAGAACCGCCTGAAAAAAGACGCCCCCATCGTGGGGCGTCTTGCTATCCGCTCGTTGAAGGAGAGCCCATGAACGCGCCCCGTGAAACCATCGCCGCCGTCGCCACCGCCCAGGGTCGGGGTGGTGTCGGTATCGTGCGCGTCTCGGGTCCCCTGGCGGGACAGATCGGCGAGGCCGTCACAGGTCGCTCGCTCAAGCCCCGATTCGCCCATTACGGCGCCTTCCGGGACAGCGAGAACGGCGCCCTGGACGAAGGGCTTGCCCTGTACTTCCCCGGACCGAACTCCTTCACCGGGGAAGACGTCCTGGAGTTGCAGGGGCACGGCGGCCCCGTGGTGCTCGACCTGCTGCTCAAACGCTGCCTCGCGTTGGGCGCACGCCTGGCACGCCCTGGTGAGTTCAGCGAGCGCGCCTTCCTCAACGACAAGCTCGACCTGGCGCAGGCCGAGGCGATCGCCGACCTGATCGAAGCCAGCTCCGAACAGGCCGCGCGAAATGCCCTGCGCTCCCTGCAGGGCGCTTTCTCGGCTCGGGTACACGGGTTGACCGAGCGACTCATCCAGTTGCGCATCTATGTGGAGGCCGCCATCGACTTTCCGGAAGAGGAAATCGACTTCCTCGCCGATGGCCATGTGGTCGGCCTGCTGGACGGCGTTCGCGCGGACTTATCCACAGTCCTCAAGGAAGCAGGGCAGGGCGCCTTGCTGCGGGACGGCATGACCGTTGTCATCGCCGGGCGCCCCAACGCCGGCAAGTCCAGCCTGCTGAATGCCCTGGCGGGGCGAGAGGCAGCCATCGTCACCGACATCGCCGGCACCACCCGAGACGTGCTGCGTGAACATATCCACATCGACGGCATGCCCCTGCACGTGGTGGACACCGCCGGCTTGCGCAGCACCGACGACCATGTGGAAAAGATCGGCGTGGAACGTGCCCTGAAGGCCATCAACGAGGCTGACCGCGTCCTGTTGGTGGTGGACGCCAGTGCACCGGAAGCGGCCGACCCCTTCGCCCTCTGGCCGGAGTTCCTCGACACCTCGCCCGACCCCGCGCGGGTGACGCTGATCCGCAACAAGGCGGACCTGAGCGGCGAAGCCGTGGGGCTGGAAATCTCCGCCGACGGCCACGCCACCCTGAGCCTCAGTGCACGCTCCGGCGCCGGCCTCGAGCTGCTGCGGGATCACCTCAAGGCCTGCATGGGCTACGAGCAGACCGCCGAGAGCAGCTTCAGCGCCCGCCGCCGGCACCTGGAATCCCTGCGGCAGGCCGGCACCCATCTGGATCATGGCCGTGATCAGCTCACCCACCTGGGCGCTGGCGAGCTGCTGGCGGAAGACCTGCGCCTTGCACAGCAGGCCCTGGGCGAAATCACCGGTGCATTCAGCTCCGACGACCTCCTGGGCCGGATCTTCTCCAGCTTCTGCATCGGCAAGTAGCCGCTCCCCCCTCCACGACCACTTCCCCCTCCCCATGCTGCCAACCCACGGCAGCGTGGAATGGGCACCTGCGCGCCGAATAAACCCTGTTGATAACCTGGCCTGAACCCCGTCCATAACCCTGGGTAAAAGACGGAGGATAACTGCCCTGTGAATAAGCTTACTTTTCATCCACAGGCCCGACACGGGCATCCCCCAGGAAACCGCCAGGAACTCGACAGGCTTATCCTTGGCTACACGCATTGTGTTTAGTGGCTGACAGGCACTTATCCACAGAAAGGCGTTTCACCATACATAAACACAAGAACAAGCTCTTTAAGAAATTCTCTTCTCTTTTCTTTTTTCTACTCACGAGGGTTTTCCACAAGAAGGGTTAGTCAGGAGAAGCGGTTGTGGAAAACTTGCGGAATCACCTATTGGCTATTTTTTGTGCAGAAGGCTTCATTCAAGAAGGCTAAATCCCTATACTTGCGGCCTTCCCTATTTCCCCCTTCCAGAACAGGCACGAGGTGCGTGGTGGATTTCCCTTCCCGTTTTGACGTGATCGTGATCGGCGGCGGTCATGCCGGTACCGAGGCCGCGCTGGCATCCGCCCGCATGGGCGTTAAGACCTTGCTGCTGACCCATAACGTCGAAACCCTGGGCCAGATGAGCTGCAACCCGGCCATCGGCGGCATCGGCAAGAGCCACCTGGTCAAGGAAATCGATGCATTGGGCGGCGCCATGGCCACTGCCACCGATCTGGGCGGCATTCAGTTCCGCGTACTCAACAGCCGCAAGGGCCCGGCAGTACGCGCTACACGTGCCCAGGCTGACCGTGTCCTCTACAAGGCGGCCATTCGCGAGATCCTGGAAAACCAGCCGAACCTGTGGATATTCCAGCAGGCCTGCGACGACCTGATTGTGGAAAACGACCAGGTGAAGGGGGTCGTGACCCAGATGGGCCTGCGCTTCCATGCCGAATCCGTGGTACTGACCACTGGCACCTTCCTCGGCGGACTTATCCACATCGGGCTGCAGAACTATTCAGGTGGTCGTGCCGGAGACCCGCCGTCCATCGCCCTGGCTCATCGCCTGCGGGAGCTGCCCCTGCGGGTCGGACGCCTGAAGACCGGCACTCCCCCGCGCATCGATGGCCGTTCCGTCGACTTCTCGGTGATGACCGAGCAACCCGGTGATACACCGATCCCGGTGATGTCCTTCCTGGGCAACAAGGAGCAGCACCCGCGCCAGGTCAGTTGCTGGATCACCCACACCAATGCCCGCACCCACGAGATCATCGCCAGCAACCTCGACCGCTCGCCGATGTACTCGGGGGTCATCGAAGGGGTCGGCCCGCGCTACTGCCCGTCGATCGAGGACAAGATCCACCGCTTCGCCGACAAGGACAGCCACCAGGTGTTCCTTGAGCCGGAAGGCCTGACCACCCACGAGCTGTACCCGAACGGCATCTCCACCTCGCTGCCCTTCGATGTACAGCTGGACATCGTCCGCTCCATCCGTGGCATGGAGAACGCCCACATCGTGCGTCCCGGGTACGCCATCGAGTACGACTACTTCGACCCGCGCGACCTCAAGTACAGCCTGGAGACCAAGGTCATCGGCGGTCTGTTCTTCGCCGGGCAGATCAACGGCACCACCGGCTACGAAGAAGCCGGTGCACAGGGCCTGCTGGCCGGCGCCAACGCCGCACTGCGTGCCCAGGGCCGTGAAGCCTGGTGCCCCCGTCGTGACGAGGCCTACATCGGCGTGCTGGTGGATGACCTCATCACCCTGGGCACCCAGGAGCCCTACCGCATGTTCACCTCGCGGGCCGAGTACCGGCTGATCCTCCGCGAGGACAACGCCGACCTGCGCCTGACCGAAAAAGGTCGCGAACTGGGCCTGGTGGACGACCGCCGCTGGGCCGCCTTCGAGGCCAAGCGCGAGGGCATCGCCCTGGAAGAGCAGCGCCTGAAGAGCACCTGGGTACGTCCCGGTACGCCCCAGGGCGATGCCATCGCCGAGCGTTTTGGCACGCCGCTCACCCACGAATACAACCTGCTCAACCTGCTCAGCCGCCCGGAGATCGACTACGCCGGCCTGGTGGAAGTGACCGGCAACGGCGCCGAGGATCCGCAGGTGGCCGAACAGGTGGAGATCAAGACCAAGTACGCCGGCTACATCGACCGCCAGCAGGACGAGATCGCTCGCCTGCGCGCCAGCGAGAACACCCGCCTGCCCGATGACCTGGACTACGCCGCCATCTCCGGGCTGTCCAAGGAGATCCAGCACAAGCTGGGCAACGCCCGTCCGGAGACTCTGGGGCAGGCCTCGCGCATCCCCGGCGTCACCCCGGCGGCCATCTCGCTGCTGCTGATCCACCTGAAGAAGCGTGGTGCCGGTCAGTCGCTGGAGAGAAGTGCCTGATGTCCCTCGTCACCTCCCGGCACGCCGAAGAACTGACCCTGGGCGCCGCGACCCTGGGCGTAACGCTCGATGCCCGTCAGCATGGGCTGCTGATGGGCTACCTGGCCCTGCTGATCAAGTGGAACAAGGCCTACAACCTCACCGCGGTGCGCAACCCGGACGAGATGGTGTCGCGCCATCTGCTGGACAGCCTCAGCGTGGTGCCCTTCGTCGCCGAGCGCGGCAATGACTGGCTCGACGTCGGCAGCGGCGGCGGCATGCCCGGCGTGCCCCTGGCGATCCTCTTCCCCGAGCGTCGCTTCACTCTGCTGGATTCCAACGGCAAGAAGACCCGCTTCCTGACCCAGGTGAAGCTGGAGCTCGGTCTGGAGAACCTCGGTGTGGTCAACGCACGCGTCGAAGCCTTCCGTCCTGAGCAACCCTTCGCCGGCATCGTCTCCCGCGCATTCAGTGCCCTGGAGGACTTCGCCAGCTGGACCCGCCACCTGGGCGACCGCGACACTCACTGGCTGGCCATGAAGGGGCTGCGCCCGGATGACGAACTGGCGCGCATGCCCGAAGACTTCAAGGTCGAAGCGGAGCACACCCTCGCGGTTCCCGGTTGCCAAGGCCAACGCCATCTGCTGATACTGCGCCGCACGGAATGAAGGGGGGTAAGGCAGCCATGGCCAAGGTATTCGCGATCGCCAACCAGAAGGGCGGAGTGGGCAAGACCACCACCTGCATCAACCTGGCTGCGTCGCTGGTCGCCACCAAGCGTCGTGTCCTGCTGATCGACCTCGATCCCCAGGGCAACGCCACCATGGGCAGCGGCATCGACAAGCACGCCCTGGAGCATTCCATCTATGACGTCTTGATTGGTGAGTGCGACCTGGCCGACGCCATACAGTTCTCCGAGCACGGTGGCTACCAGCTGCTGCCGGCCAACCGCGACCTGACCGCGGCGGAAGTGGCCCTGCTGGAAATGAAGATGAAGGAAAGCCGCCTGCGCTATGCCCTGGCACCGGTGCGGGAGAACTACGACTACATCCTCATCGACTGCCCGCCGTCCCTGTCGATGCTCACCATCAACGCCCTGGTGGCGGCCGATGGTGTGATCATCCCCATGCAGTGCGAGTACTACGCACTGGAAGGGCTGTCCGACCTGATCAACAGCATCCAGCGCATCGGCCAGTTGCTGAACCCCGAACTGAAGATCGAAGGCCTGTTGCGCACCATGTACGATCCGCGCATCAGCCTCACCAACGACGTCAGCGCCCAGCTCAAGGAGCACTTCGGCGACAAGCTCTACGACGCCGTCATCCCCCGCAACGTACGCCTCGCCGAGGCACCCAGCTTCGGCATGCCGGCGCTGGTGTACGACAAGCAATCCCGTGGCGCCATCGCCTACCTTGCGCTGGCTGGCGAAGTGGTTCGCCGACAGCGCGCCGGCGCCAGAACAGCTACCGCATAAGGAAACCGCATGGCAGCGAAAAAACGAGGCCTGGGTCGTGGCCTGGACGCCCTGCTGGGCGGCAACAACGCCACCGTCCTGCAGGAGGAGGCCAGCAAGGCCGATACTCGCGAGCTGCAGAACCTGCCTCTGGACCTGATCCAGCGCGGCAAGTACCAACCCCGCCGGGACATGGATCCCACCGCCCTCGAAGAGCTGGCCCAGTCGATCAAGGCCCAGGGCGTCATGCAACCCATCGTGGTGCGCCCCATCGGTGGCGGCCGCTTCGAGATCATTGCCGGTGAGCGCCGCTGGCGTGCCAGCCAGCAGGCCGGTCTGGACCGCATCCCGGCCCTGGTGCGTGAGGTACCGGACGAAGCCGCCATCGCCATGGCGCTGATCGAGAACATCCAGCGTGAAGACCTCAGCCCTATCGAAGAGGCCGTGGCGCTTCAGCGCCTGCAGCAGGAGTTCCAGCTCACCCAGCAACAGGTGGCCGAAGCGGTGGGCAAGTCCCGCGTCACCATCACCAACCTGCTGCGCCTGATCGGCCTGCCGGAAGAGGTGAAGACCCTCCTGGCCCATGGCGACCTGGAAATGGGCCATGCCCGTGCACTGCTCGGCCTGCCCCTGGAACGCCAGGTGGAAGGCGCGCGACATGTTGTCGCACGCGGGCTCACCGTGCGCCAAACCGAGGCACTGGTGAGGCAGTGGCTGAACACCCGCGAGAAGCCTGTCGACGCGGTCAAGTCCGACCCGGACATCAGCCGGCTCGAACAGCGCCTGGCTGAGCGCCTGGGCGCTCCGGTGCAGATCAAGCACGGGCAGAAGGGCAAGGGACAGCTGGTGATCCGCTACAACTCCCTCGACGAATTGCAGGGTGTCCTGGCCCACATCCGCTGAAACATCTGGGCATGTAGCGGATAGTCGGATTTCACTACCGGGCAGTTGAACGGGGGGGGTTAGGCCCCTATACTCTGCGCGCAATTTTGTCGGCACAAAGTATGCCAAGTCATTGATTCAAGGCGCCGACTCAGAGGACATGCTGCGATGGATATCCGCACGCCGAATCGCTTGCCCTTCCATCGTCTACCGGTCTTCCCGGTGCTGCTCGTCCAAGGGGTCGTATTGCTGATCGCCACCGTCGTTCTCTGGCAGTGGCGCGGCACGGTCGCCGGGTACTCTGGCTTGTGCGGGGGGCTTATCGCCTGGTTGCCGAACCTGTACTTCGCCCACAAGGCCTTCCGCTACAGCGGTGCCCGGGCAGCCCAGGCGATCGTCCGGTCGTTCTACGCCGGCGAGATGGGCAAGTTGATTCTGACGGCAGTGCTTTTCGCACTGACGTTTGCAGGCGTGAAACCACTGGAGGCGCCGGCCTTGTTCGGTGCCTTCCTGCTGACGCAATCGGTCAGCTGGTTCGCTCCCCTGCTGATGAGAACAAGATATTCGAAACCTTAGGGCGTTTGAGGCAAACATGGCAGAGCAAACCGCTTCGGGCTATATCCAGCACCACCTGCAAAACCTGACCTTCGGTAAGCTGCCGTCCGGCGAGTGGGGCTTCGCCCACACCGCCGAACAAGCCAAGGAAATGGGCTTCTGGGCGTTCCACGTGGACACCCTGGGCTGGTCCATCGGCCTCGGTCTGCTGTTCGTCTTCCTGTTCCGCATGGCGGCCAAGAAGGCCACCTCCGGCGTTCCCGGTGGCCTGCAGAACCTGGTGGAAGTGATGGTCGACTTCGTCGACACCAACGTCAAAGACACCTTCCACGGCCGTAACCCGCTGATCGCCCCGCTGGCGCTGACCATCTTCGTCTGGATCTTCCTGATGAACGCCATCGACCTGGTCCCGGTGGACTGGATCCCGATGCTGGCCGCCAAGATCTCCGGTAACGAGCACCTGTTCTTCCGCGCCGTACCGACCACCGACCCGAACGCGACCCTGGGCATGGCCTTCTCCGTGTTCGCCCTGATCATCTTCTACAGCATCAAGGTGAAAGGCATCGGCGGCTTCATCGGCGAACTGACCCTGCACCCCTTCAGCAGCAAGAACATCGCCGTGCAGATCTTGCTGATCCCGGTGAACTTCCTGCTCGAATTCGTCACCCTGATCGCCAAGCCGATCTCCCTCGCCCTGCGACTGTTCGGCAACATGTACGCCGGCGAACTGGTGTTCATCCTGATCGCCGTGATGTTCGGCGCCGGCATCCTGCTGCTCAGCGGCCTCGGCATCGCCCTGCAGTGGGCGTGGGCCGTGTTCCACATCCTGATCATCACCCTGCAGGCCTTCATCTTCATGATGCTGACCATCGTCTACCTGTCGATGGCGCACGAAGACAACCATTGATAGCGCGCGGCGCCTCCTGGCTGTCTTCCCCACGGGGAGGAACAGCAGGAGGCGTCTCAAGCTAGCGATGGTCCCGCCGCAGTCCGCGCGGGAATGCCCGAAAGGGCGATGGGAACACCAAAACGATTTCGTTCTACCGCTTCACTTAAACCTAACCAACACGACATAAAGTCGGGAGGAAAAATGGAAACTGTAGTAGGTCTCACCGCGATCGCCGTAGCTCTGCTGATTGGTCTGGGTGCCCTGGGTACCGCTATCGGCTTCGGTCTGCTGGGTGGCAAGTTCCTGGAAGGCGCTGCTCGCCAGCCGGAAATGGTCCCGATGCTGCAGGTCAAAATGTTCATCGTCGCCGGCCTGCTGGACGCCGTGACCATGATCGGCGTTGGTATCGCTCTGTTCTTCACCTTCGCTAACCCGTTCATTGCTCAGGTAGCCCAGTAATCCCTTCCTTAGGGAATTGGACTGACAACGAACGAGCGAGGTGTTGGCGTGAATATTAATGCAACCCTGATCGGCCAGTCCGTCGCGTTCTTCATCTTCGTACTGTTCTGCATGAAGTTCGTGTGGCCTCCGGTCATCACGGCACTGCGCGACCGTCAGAAGAAGATCGCCGACGGCCTGGACGCTGCCAACCGCGCGGCTCGTGACCTGGAGCTGGCCCACGAGAAAGTGGCCCAGCAACTGCGCGAGGCCAAGACTCAGGCAGCTGAAATCATCGAGCAAGCCAAGAAGCGTGCTACCCAGATCGTCGACGAAGCTCGCGATCAGGCCCGCACCGAAGGCGAGCGCCTCAAGGCGCAGGCTCAGGCCGAGATCGAGCAGGAACTCAACGGTGTCAAAGACGCGCTGCGTGCCCAACTGGGTAGCCTGGCCGTCAGCGGTGCCGAGAAGATCCTGGGTGCCACTATCGATCAAAACGCGCACGCGGAGCTGGTTAACAAACTGGCCGCCGAAATCTAAGCGAGGGCGATCATGGCAGAACTGACCACGCTGGCCCGACCTTACGCCAAGGCGGCTTTCGAGTACGCCCAGGCCCATCAGCAGCTGGCCGCCTGGTCGGCCATGCTTGGCCTGGCCGCTGCGGTGTCTCAGGACACCACCATGCAGCAGGTGCTCAAAGCCCCGCGTCTGACGAGCGAAGAGAAAGCCAACACCTTCATCGAGGTGGTTGGCGACAAATTCGATGCTCAGGTAGGCAATTTCATCCGCGTCCTCTCCGAAAACGGCCGCATCGGCCTGTTGCCGGAGATCGTCGAACTGTTCGAGCTGTACAAGGCCGAGCAGGAGAAGTCGATCGACGTGGAAGTCACCAGTGCCTTCGCATTGAACACTGAACAGCAAGACAAACTCGCCAAGGTTCTCAGCGCTCGGCTTGGCCGGGAAGTGCGACTGCACGCTGCGGAAGACACCAGCCTCATCGGCGGTGTCGTGATCCGTGCCGGCGACCTGGTTATCGATGGCTCGGTTCGCGGCAAGATCGCGAAGCTGGCCGAAGCGTTGAAATCTTGAGTTTGAAGGGGCAGCAGAGCAATGCAGCAACTCAATCCTTCCGAAATTAGTGAAATCATCAAGGGGCGTATCGAGAAACTCGACGTCTCTTCCCAAGCCCGCAACGAAGGCACCATCGTCTCCGTCTCCGACGGTATCGTCCGCATCCACGGCCTGGCCGACGTGATGTACGGCGAGATGATCGAGTTCCCGGGTGGCGTCTACGGCATGGCACTGAACCTGGAGCAGGACTCCGTAGGTGCTGTGGTACTGGGCAGCTACCTGAGCCTGGCCGAAGGCATGAGCGCCAAGTGCACCGGCCGCATCCTGGAAGTCCCGGTTGGTCCGGAACTGCTGGGCCGCGTCGTCGACGCACTGGGCAACCCGATCGATGGCAAGGGCCCGATCAATGCCAAAGCCACCGACGCTGTCGAGAAAGTGGCTCCGGGCGTGATCTGGCGTAAGTCGGTCGACCAGCCGGTACAGACCGGCTACAAGTCGGTTGACGCCATGATCCCGGTCGGCCGTGGCCAGCGCGAGCTGATCATCGGTGACCGTCAGATCGGCAAGACCGCCCTGGCTGTCGACGCCATCATCAACCAGAAGAACAGCGGCATCCGCTGCGTCTACGTGGCCATCGGTCAGAAGCAATCGACCATCGCCAACGTCGTACGCAAGCTGGAAGAAACCGGCGCCCTGGCCAACACCATCGTGGTGGCTGCCTCGGCTTCCGAATCCGCTGCGCTGCAGTTCCTGGCTCCCTACGCCGGCTGCACCATGGGCGAATACTTCCGCGACCGCGGTGAAGACGCCCTGATCGTCTACGATGACCTGTCCAAGCAGGCCGTCGCCTACCGCCAGATCTCCCTGTTGCTGCGCCGCCCGCCGGGCCGCGAAGCCTACCCGGGTGACGTGTTCTATCTCCACAGCCGCCTGCTGGAGCGCGCATCCCGCGTTTCCGAGGAATACGTCGAGAAGTTCACCAACGGCGAAGTGAAAGGCAAGACCGGTTCCCTGACCGCCCTGCCGATCATCGAAACCCAGGCCGGTGACGTTTCCGCGTTCGTTCCGACCAACGTGATCTCCATCACCGACGGTCAGATCTTCCTGGAATCCGCCATGTTCAACTCGGGTATCCGTCCGGCCGTCAACGCCGGTATCTCGGTATCCCGCGTGGGTGGCGCCGCCCAGACCAAGATCATCAAGAAGCTGTCCGGTGGCATCCGTACCGCACTCGCCCAGTACCGTGAACTGGCGGCCTTCGCCCAGTTCGCCTCCGACCTGGACGAAGCCACCCGCAAGCAGCTGGAACACGGTCAGCGCGTTACCGAGCTGATGAAGCAGAAGCAGTACGCGCCCATGTCCATCGCTGACATGTCCGTGTCCCTGTACGCTGCCGAGCGTGGCTTCCTGACCGATGTGGACGTGAACAAAGTTGGCGCCTTCGAAGCAGCCCTGCTGGGTTACTTCAACCGTGAGCTGGCCGCACTGATGGCCAAGATCAACGAGAAAGGTGACTTCAACGACGAAATCGACGCAGGCATCAAGTCCGGCATCGAGAAGTTCAAGGCCACCCAAACCTGGTAAGCCGCAGCGGGGGCCCCAGGGCCCCCGCCTGCTAACCCGAAAGGTGTCAAATGGCAGGCGCAAAAGAGATTCGCAGCAAGATTGCGAGCATCAAAAGCACGCAGAAGATCACCAGCGCCATGGAAAAGGTGGCCGTCAGCAAGATGCGCAGGGCTCAGCAGCGCATGGCTGCCAGCCGTCCGTACGCGGAGCGCATCCGCCAGGTGATCGGTCATCTGGCCAACGCCAACCCCGAGTACCGCCACCCCTTCATGATCGAGCGCCCCGTCAAGCGCGTCGGCTATGTCGTGGTGAGTTCGGACCGTGGTCTGTGCGGTGGCTTGAACACCAACCTGTTCAAGGCCCTGGTCAAGGACATGGCGAGCAATCGCGAGCAAGGCGTGGAGATCGATCTCTGCGTGATTGGCAGCAAGGGTGCGGCGTTCTTCCGCAACTTTGGTGGCAATGTCGTTGCTGCGATCAGCCACCTCGGCGAAGAGCCGTCGATCAACGATCTGATCGGCAGCGTCAAGGTGATGCTCGATGCCTACCTCGAAGGTCGCATCGATCGTCTGTCCGTGGTTTCGAACAAGTTCGTCAACACCATGGTGCAGAAGCCCACTGTGGAACAGCTCGTTCCGCTGGTGGCGACTCCGGATGAAGCGCTCAAGCATCACTGGGACTACCTGTACGAACCCGACGCCAAGCAGCTCCTCGACGGGCTGATGGTGCGTTACGTGGAGTCGCAGGTGTACCAGGCGGTGGTCGAGAACAACGCCGCCGAGCAGGCTGCGCGGATGATCGCGATGAAGAACGCCACCGACAACGCCGGTGAACTGATCAGCGATCTGCAGCTGATCTACAACAAGGCGCGTCAGGCAGCGATCACCCAGGAAATTTCGGAAATCGTCGGCGGCGCTGCCGCGGTTTAAGAACGGTTCAAATATTCAGAGGAACCAAAGATGAGTAGCGGACGTATCGTTCAAATCATCGGCGCCGTTATCGACGTGGAATTCCCGCGTGATCAGGTACCGGCCGTATACGAGGCGCTGAAAGTTCAAGGCGCCGAAACCACCCTCGAAGTTCAGCAGCAGCTGGGCGACGGCGTGGTTCGTTCCATCGCCATGGGCTCGACCGAAGGTCTGAAGCGTGGCCTGGACGTCACCAGCACTGGCGCAGCCATCTCCGTCCCGGTTGGCAAGGCCACCCTGGGCCGCATCATGGACGTCCTGGGCAACCCCATCGACGAAGCCGGCCCCATCGGCGAAGAAGAGCGTTGGGAAATCCACCGCGCTGCTCCGTCCTACGCCGACCAGGCGGGTGGCAACGAGCTGCTGGAAACCGGCATCAAGGTGATCGACCTGGTCTGCCCCTTCGCCAAAGGCGGCAAGGTAGGCCTGTTCGGTGGCGCCGGCGTGGGCAAGACCGTGAACATGATGGAACTCATCCGTAACATCGCCATCGAGCACAGCGGTTACTCCGTGTTCGCCGGCGTGGGCGAGCGTACCCGTGAGGGCAACGACTTCTACCACGAGATGAAGGACTCCAACGTACTGGACAAGGTCGCCCTGGTTTACGGCCAGATGAACGAGCCGCCGGGCAACCGTCTGCGCGTTGCACTGACCGGCCTGACCATGGCCGAGAAGTTCCGTGACGAAGGCCGCGACGTACTGCTGTTCGTCGACAACATCTACCGTTACACCCTGGCCGGTACCGAAGTGTCCGCGCTGCTGGGTCGTATGCCGTCCGCTGTGGGTTACCAGCCGACCCTGGCCGAGGAAATGGGCGTTCTGCAAGAGCGCATCACCTCCACCAAGACCGGTTCGATCACCTCCATCCAGGCCGTATACGTACCTGCGGACGACCTGACCGACCCGTCCCCGGCGACCACCTTCGCCCACCTGGACGCCACCGTCGTACTGTCCCGTGACATCGCCTCCCTGGGCATCTACCCGGCCGTTGACCCGCTGGACTCCACCAGCCGTCAGCTGGACCCGCTGGTAATCGGCCAGGAGCACTACGAGACCGCCCGTGGCGTGCAGTACGTACTGCAGCGCTACAAGGAGCTGAAGGACATCATCGCGATCCTCGGCATGGACGAGCTGTCCGAATCGGACAAGCAACTGGTAGCCCGCGCTCGTAAGATCCAGCGCTTCCTGTCCCAGCCGTTCTTCGTGGCCGAAGTCTTCACCGGCTCCCCGGGCAAGTACGTTTCCCTGAAGGACACCATCGCGGGCTTCAAGGGCATCCTCAACGGTGACTACGACCACCTGCCCGAGCAGGCGTTCTACATGGTCGGCGGCATCGATGAAGCCATCGAGAAAGCCAAGAAACTGTAACCCCCTGAGCGCCCGGCAACGGGCGCTTACGTGAGGCAAGCGTATGGCTATTACTGTCCACTGCGATATCGTCAGCGCCGAAGCGGAGATCTTCTCCGGTCTGGTCGAGATGGTGATCGCCCACGGCAACCTGGGCGACCTGGGTATCACGCCGGGCCACGCCCCGCTGATCACCGATCTCAAGCCGGGTCCGATCCGCCTGGTCAAGCAGGGCGGCGAGGAGGAGGTGTTCTACATCTCCGGTGGTTTCCTCGAAGTGCAGCCGAGCATGGTGAAGGTCCTGGCCGACACCGTGGTCCGCGCCGGTGACCTGGACGAAGCCGCTGCTCAGGAGGCCCTCAAGGCCGCTGAGAAGGCGCTGAACCAGAAGGGCTCGGAGTTCGACTACAGCTCCGCTGCCGCCCGTCTGGCAGAGGCCGCGGCCCAGCTGCGTACCGTCCAGCAGTTGCGCAAGAAGTTCGGCGGCTAAGCCACCGCTCTTCATCGCATGCAAGTAAAAGGGTAGCCTTGGCTACCCTTTTTCTTTTCCGGCATCGCCGGTTATCCACAGGCTCGGAAGCGTCCTTTCATGTCCCTCGATATCGTCATCCTCGCCGCAGGCCAGGGCACCCGCATGCGCTCGGCGCTGCCCAAGGTTCTCCACCCCGTTGCCGGCAAACCCATGCTCGGGCACGTCATCGACAGCGCCCGTGCGCTGCAGCCCCAGGGCATCCACGTGGTCATCGGCCATGGGGCCGACCTCGTGCGTGAGCGCCTCGCCGCAGACGACCTCGGCTTCGTCCTGCAGGCCCAGCAGCTGGGCACCGGCCACGCAGTGGCCCAGGCCCTGCCGCAGCTCAGTGCCGAGCGCGTGCTGATCCTCTATGGCGACGTGCCGCTGATCGAGGAAGCCACCCTGCGCCGCCTGCTGGACAAGGTCCAGGACGACCAGCTCGCCCTGCTCACCGTCGAGCTCGAGGACCCCACCGGCTACGGCCGCATCGTGCGGGACGCCCAGGGCGTGGTGAAGGCCATCGTCGAACACAAGGACGCCGGCCCCGAGCAGCGCGCCATCCGCGAAGGCAACACCGGCATCCTCGCCGTCCCCGGCAAGCGCCTGGCCGACTGGCTGGGCCGGCTGTCCAACCACAACGCCCAGGGCGAGTACTACCTGACCGACGTCATCGCCATGGCCGTGGCCGACGGCCTGGTGGTGGCCACCGAGCAGCCCCAGGACGCCATGGAAGTGCAGGGCGCCAACGACCGCATCCAGCTCGCCGAACTGGAGCGTCACTACCAGCAGCGGGCGGCCCGTCGCCTCATGGCCCAAGGCGTGACCCTGCTGGACCCGGCGCGCTTCGACCTGCGTGGCGAAGCCAGCGTGGGCCGCGACGTGCTCATCGACGTCAACGTCATCCTCGAAGGCCGCGTGGTGATCGAAGACGACGTCCAGATCGGCCCCAACTGCGTCATCAAGGACAGCACCCTGCGCCGTGGCGCCATCGTCAAGGCCAACAGCCACCTGGACGGTGCCGAGCTGGGCGAAGGCGCCGACTGCGGCCCGTTCGCCCGCCTGCGTCCCGGTGCCGTGCTGGGTGCCAAGGCCCATGTGGGTAACTTCGTCGAACTGAAGAACGCCGTGATGGGCGAGGGCGCCAAGGCCGGCCACCTGAGCTACCTGGGCGATGCCGAGATCGGCGCACGCACCAACATCGGTGCCGGCACCATCACCTGCAACTACGACGGCGCCAACAAGTCCCGCACCGTCATGGGCGAAGACGTCTTCATCGGCTCCAACAGCGCCCTGGTCGCGCCCGTGACCCTCGGTGACGGCGCCACCACCGGCGCCGGCTCCACCATCACCCAGGACGTACCCGCCCACAGCCTCGCCGTCGGCCGCGCCAAGCAGCGCAACATCGAAGGCTGGAAGCGCCCCGTGAAGAAGAAGTGAGTTGTGGATAACCCCGCCTGTGGATAAACCGCAGGCCCTCCAGAAGGCGACCGAGGTCGCCTTCTGTCGTTTCCGGGGTTGACGCAAAAGCTTCGTTGAGTTTTGATTCGCCCACTTTTTCTTTCGAATCGAAACTTACGAGATGTCGAAGCGCAATACGCCCCAGCGTCGCCATGCCATCCTCGCCCTGCTCGCCGAGCAGGGCGAGGTCAGCGTCGACGCCCTGGCCAAAGCCTTCGCCACCTCGGAAGTGACCATCCGCAAGGACCTCGCCGCCCTGGAGGCCAACGGCCTGCTGCTGCGTCGCTACGGCGGCGCCGTGCCCGTGCCCCAGGAGTTCATCAGCGAAACCAGCCAGCCGGTGTCCCGCTACAAGCAGGCCATCGCCCGCGCCGCCGCCGAGCGCATCCGTGAGCACGCGCGGATCATCGTCGACAGCGGGAGCACCACCGCCGCGCTGATCCCCGAACTCGGCCACCGCCCCGGCCTGGTGGTGATGACCAACTCGCTGAATGTTGCCACCGCCCTGCGCGAACTGGAGCACGAACCGGTGCTGCTGATGACCGGCGGCACCTGGGACCCGCATTCCGAGTCCTTCCAGGGCCAGGTCGCCGAGCAGGTGCTGCGCTCCTACGACTTCGACCAGCTGTTCATCGGCGCCGACGGCATCGACCTGGCCCGTGGCACCACCACCTTCAATGAGCTGCTGGGCCTGTCCCGGGTCATGGCCGAGGTCGCCCGCGAGGTGATCGTCATGGCCGAGGCCGACAAGGTCGGGCGGCGCATCCCCAACCTGGAGCTGCCCTGGAGCAGCATCCATACCCTGATCACCGACGAGCGCCTGCCCCAGGACGCTCGCCAACAGATAGAAGCGCGCGGCATCACGCTGGTCTGCGCGCCTGTGGATAACTGAGGAGACAACCCATGTGTGGCATCGTTGGCGCAGTGGCTGAACGGAACATCACCGCCATCCTCGTCGAAGGCCTCAAGCGCCTCGAATACCGTGGCTACGACAGCGCCGGCGTCGCCGTGCTGGACAACCAGGGTGGCCTGCAGCGCCGTCGTCGCGTCGGCAAGGTCAGCGAACTGGAACAGGCCCTGGCCGCCGAGCCCCTGGCCGGCCGCCTGGGCATCGCCCACACCCGCTGGGCCACCCACGGCGCGCCCACCGAGCACAACGCCCACCCGCACTTCTCCGGCGACCTCGCCCTGGTGCACAACGGCATCATCGAAAACCACGAGCCCCTGCGCGAGCACCTCAAGGGCCTGGGCTACGTCTTCACCTCCGACACCGACACCGAGGTCATCGTCCACCTGCTCGACCACCACCTGTCCAACCTCGGCGACCTCACCGAAGCGCTCAAGGTGGTGGTACGCGAACTCCACGGCGCCTACGGCCTGGCCGTGATCAGCCGCAGCCAGCCCGACCGCCTGGTGGCCGCCCGCAGCGGCAGCCCGCTGGTGATCGGCCTGGGCCTGGGGGAGAACTTCCTCGCCTCCGACCAGTTGGCCCTGCGCCAGGTCACCGACCGCTTCATGTACCTGGAAGAGGGCGACATCGCCGAGATCCACCGCGATCAGGTGCGCATCTGGGACAGCGCCGGCCAGCCCGTGCAGCGCGAGCAGGTGCAGTACCACGAAGGCGCCGAGGCCGCAGACAAGGGCGAGTACCGCCACTTCATGCTCAAGGAGATCCACGAGCAGCCCAAGGTCGTCCAGCGCACCCTCGAAGGCCGCCTGGGCGCCGACCACGTGCTGGTCAACGCCTTCGGCCCCCGTGCCGCCGAGCTGTTCGCCAAGGTGCGCAACGTGCAGATCGTCGCCTGTGGCACCAGCTACCACGCCGGCATGGTCGCCCGTTACTGGCTGGAAGAGCTGGCCGGCGTCCCCTGCCAGGTGGAAGTGGCCAGCGAGTTCCGCTACCGCAAGGTGGTGGTCCAACCCGACACCCTGTTCGTCACCATCTCCCAGTCCGGCGAGACCGCCGACACCCTGGCCGCCCTGCGCAATGCCCGCGCCGGCGGCTACCTGGCGAGCCTGGCCATCTGCAACGTCGGCACCAGCTCCCTGGTGCGGGAGTCCGACCTCACCCTGCTGACCCTGGCCGGCCCCGAGATCGGCGTTGCCTCCACCAAGGCCTTCACCACCCAGCTGGTGGCCCTGCTGCTGCTCACCCTCAGCCTCGGCCAGGTGCGCGGCAACCTCGACAAGGCCCGTGAAGCCGAACTGGTGGAAGCCCTGCGCCGCCTGCCCACCCACCTGGGCGAGGCCCTGGCCATGGACAAGACCGTGGAGAAGGTCGCCGAGCTGTTCGCCGAGAAGCACCACACCCTGTTCCTCGGCCGTGGCGCCCAGTACCCGGTGGCCATGGAAGGCGCGCTCAAGCTAAAGGAGATCTCCTACATCCACGCCGAAGCCTACCCGGCCGGCGAACTCAAGCACGGCCCCCTGGCCCTGGTGGACGCCGACATGCCGGTGGTCACCGTGGCACCGAACAACGAGCTGGTAGAGAAGCTCAAGTCCAACCTGCAGGAAGTCCGCGCCCGTGGCGGCGAACTGATCGTCTTCGCCGACCGCCAGGCCGGCATCGACAACGGCCCCGGCACCCACGTAGTGGCCATGCCCCACACCGTCGACATCCTCGCGCCGATCCTCTACACCCTGCCGCTGCAACTGCTGTCCTACTACGTCGCCGTGCTCAAGGGCACCGACGTCGACCAGCCGCGCAACCTGGCCAAGTCCGTCACCGTGGAGTGACGGGCCGCCCGCACGGCGCCCGTGGTGGCTTCATGGAATAAAGATTGACACAAAAGAATAAAGTCTGACACGAGATATTATAGTTTGACACAAACTCTAGGTCCCTGTATTTGCAGGGATTTTTCTTTTTATCCTCAGCCGTTTATCAGCGGTTGGCCCTTGAGTTTTTGATAGGAGTAGTCTGGAAGGCTGTTCAGAATGGGGGCTCAGCAGCCCGTGTTTTCCTTTAACTATTTTTCTTGCCGAGTGAAGGGAGAGTTCCTGGCGGGTGAGGAGAGAGGGTGCGGGGTCGTAGGTTTGCTTCAAATCAGGATATCGAACGGCACATCGCCAATGGTTTTGGAGCAGGTGCCGGAGCCGATTATGTGCCTTGGTTGCGTGTTCAGGATGTCCCCTCAATGGGGCGGTCCTGGAAAATCCAAGGCGTTAAGATTGATCGAGTTCATCACCTCTTATCCGATCTTGAAAGAGCTTACTTTCTGCTCTGTGAGTTTTCAGAGGATGTAGTAGACATCCGTGAGCAGTATCCGTTGTTGCCGTTGGACAGCACCCAGGCAATCGCAAGAGCTATCGGTGTTCCATATCCAAGGTATAAGACAACCTCTGTCCCGCTCGTAATGACCACCGACTTTCTGCTCACAGTTAAGCAGCCAAACGGCGACCTAAAATTTTTTGCAAGGACTATAAAGTATCAGCAAGACCTTCAAGGTAAGGGCTGTGCTCGCACCTTGGAGAAATTAGAGGTCGAGAGACGTTTCTGGATGAGCCAAGGTGTAGACTGGAGCATAGTAACGGAGGAGTTATTTACGTCTGATTTAATCTTGAATCTCGTAGCTCTTCGAAAATATGCAAAATTGTCTCGTGCTCTAATGGATGTTTCGCTGCATTTTGAATTTGTTGAGATTCTTGAATCAGTAAAAGGTTGCTCTTGGTCTACCTCAGAGAGTCTGAGGCGGATTGGGCACAGATTATCCATACCGTATGCTGAAGCTCGGGATATATTTTTTAATTTAATTTGGCGGAAAATTATAAGGGTTGACTTAAGTGGCGCGCCATTACACTTAAAGTCGCCGTTGCCAGACTTCAGCATTGTCTTTCCTATCGAAGCGGTCAAACAGGGCGAGAAGTCTTCATGAAAATATCAGTCAATGATGTCTTTGAGCCCGTTACAGATTTCTCTATGCTCCCTACTATGGCGAGAGCCTTATACGTCGATGAGAAGAACGACGTACTAGTTGTTATGGACCTGAGAGATCCCCCCAAGAAACCCTACTCGATTAGCCTTGAAGAGTTTAGAGGGTCTTTGGAGTCAGGAGATACTAAGTCTGTAGTGATAGCTGTACCAGAGTTTCTATTGGTTTTGGAAGATGAGCTTGATGACCGTGCGAAACGAGATAGGGATCAAAAGTGGGCTTTGATTGCACCATTTTTTGATCAGGCATACCCAGGGCAAATATTTTTTCATGGCGAGATGGGTAGGTTGGTCGGTGATCGTGCCGCTGAGGTGGGCGTTCAGCGTAAGACGCTGTATCGGTTGCTGTATAGATATTGGTTTTATGGTCAAGTAAGAAATGCGTTTCTTAAAAATTATTCTGCGGTAGGCGTTGGAGTTCGTAATTATTCTGCTGACAAAAAGCCAGGGCGAAAGCCTAAGTATCAGGGCTTGCTAGTTTCGCCTGCTAAGTTGCTAAGTGATACTGATAAGCGATGTATTCGGGTTTCCTACGCTCTTTACGCAAAGAACAAAAGCTCAACGATTAGTAGAGCTTACGAAAAAATGCTTGAAAAATACTATTCGGAGAAACAGCTTTCTAAAAATCCAGAAGGTAAAGTTAGATTACTTCCTCAGTCTGAAATTCCCACATTCAACCAGTTTATTTACTGGGGCAAGCAGTTTTTCGATGACATCGAGACTGATCGTGGGCGTAAGGGTATGAGGAAGTGGCTAAAGGATTGCCGTCCATTATCCGGTACCGTCCGCGATTGGCTTAGAGGGCCTTGTCATCAATTTGAAATAGACGCGACTGTTGCTGACATTTACTTGGTCAACAGTTACACCCGACGAATGCTCATCGGCCGTCCTGTGGTGTACATCGTGGTCGACAGTTTTTCAGGGATGATTGTCGGTTTGTATGTAGGCCTTGAGGGACCTAGCTGGAATGGTGCTAGGCAAGCACTGTTCAACGCATTTACCTCCAAGGTTGAGTTCTGTGCGCAGAACGGCGTCGATATCAGACCAGAGGATTGGGACTGTCGTCACCTGCCGCATCAAATCTACGCCGACAGAGGTGAAATGCTGGGGGCGGCTGCAGAAGGGCTCGCAGCCGGCCTAGGTATCGATATGGGGACAGCACCGCCGTATCGACCAGATTGGAAACCCATGGTCGAGAGTCGCTTCGGCATCTTGAACGATCTAACAGGTATTAGATGGCTCCCTGGCGGAGTGGCGGCCCGAGAAAAGGAACGCGGCGAGCGAGATTATCGGCTTGATGCCACGCTGAATCTGAAGGAATTCACCCAGATCATCATCGAGTGCATCCTCCACTACAACCGTTTCCATCGGCAGCCGGATCGTCTTACTCAAGCAATGATGAATGATGGTGTGGAACCCACTCCGATAGAAATCTGGGGGTGGGCGTTGGAGAACCAACTTATCCAGCCCAACAATCGACCTGACGAATTGATTTATCTCAACTTGCTGCCTAAGGAAAGAGCCACGGTCCAGAAGGGAGGTGTATTGTTCCGCGGCATGCACTATCTCTGTGAGATGGCTATCGAGAAAAAATGGTTCGCCAAAGCGCGTCGAAATGGCGTTTGGTCGATTGACTGCTGGTTTGATCCGAACTCTGCAGCGCACATCTGGATTAAGGGCGAGAACAAGGAGTTTTTGCGTTGCGACCTGCGGCGGTCGGATGCCAAATATGCGGGATATCGTTCGGACGAGGTCTATGATCTTCTGGAGGCCAATAGGCAGATGCCGCCAGCTCATAAACGCGCCGAACTAGAAAGCCGAGTAGGCTTGGTCGAGACGGTTGATCAAATTCTAAGCAATGCAAGAGCCGAGAGAAAGCTTGAACCAGCGGCCGGCTCTAAAGCTGAAGCGTTGGCGAACATTCGCGAGAATCGCGCGCGAGAGCGACTCATGGAACGAGAGCAGGCCACTGTCCCTGACGGTGTACGTACGGTTCCCGGTCAATCTGAAGATCAGAGCTCTGTCATTGTCCGAGACTCGTATGCTGGACCGCGCACCGCGCAGGTTATCGATTTGATCAAAAGAGTTCGGCCGGGACAGGTCAAGTGAGAGGTGCTAAAGCTCTTGCGAGCTATTCAAGGCAGTCCATAACTGAATACGCGGGAAACCCTCTGATCGAAGCGCTGCCACCAATTCTTGATGAAATGACAGCTGCCGAGCTGATATCAAATTTTCCCCAGCCGGTAACACCGGAAGAGCTTGAGCTAGATGGTGCAACGCGTATTCACTGCATTGATCGTCTGAGGACGGTTGTGCAGCCGTTTCTGCTGCATTTAGAGCTAGAGTCGTTGTTGTCACTGCTGATCCGGCGTGGATACGTTGGCCGTAATCCAACTAGTGCCTCCACGGTTAGGCACTTGCATTCCTTGTCAGGGGCTCAGCGCTATCACGATGCTTTCAAATCAACGGCTGACACCTTCAGCGTTGTGGGCCTGAGTGGTATTGGGAAGTCCACTGCACTGCATGCCATTTTAAGCCTGTACCCTCAGACGATCCGGCATGAGCGTTATGAGGGCCAGCAATTCGTCCACACCCAGATCACCTGGCTCAAGCTTGATTGTCCACGAGATGGCTCGTTGGCTGGATTTTGTCAGCAGTTCTTCCACGCGGTCGGCCAAGCACTGGGCGACCAGGACTACCACAAGCGCCACCGGCATCGAAACATCAACGATGCGCTTCAGCAGATGGAGCAGGTAGCCAGCACGTTTTTTATCGGCGCCTTGCTCATTGATGAGCTGCAGAACCTTCACCTGGCCAAGACCGGGGGTAAGGAAAGCATGCTGAATTTCTTCCTTCACCTGGTGAACAACATCGGTATCCCGGTCGTGTTCATCGGGACGAATTCGATGATCAGCCTGTTCTCGGACGTAATGCGTGTCGCCAGGCGCAGTTGCGGTGGGGGGATGATCGAATTCAAGCGCTTCGAGAGGGAGGATGAAGAGTGGCGCTTTCTGGTCGAGAACCTTTGGAGCTATCAGTGGTGTAAGCAGACGACTGAACTGACTTCGGAGATTTTTGACGCACTGTACGAGCACACCCAGGGAGTGACTGACTTCCTGGTTAAGTTATTGGTGCTGAGCCAGCGCTATGCCATTCAGAGTGGCTCCGAGTGTGTGACTGCCGAGACGATCGCCAAAGTAAGCAATTCCAAGATGCAAATACTCAGGCCAGCGCTATCTGCTCTGCGTAGTCGTGATCCTAATCGCATGCGCAAGTTCGACGACTTGCTTCCCATTGAGGAGCAGCTGATGGAAATGATGGCGTTCAGTGGGCTTGGGCGAGCTGACCGTCTTGCTTTGCTTCGAAGTGTGACCCCACCCGCACGTGCAAACAACGCGGTACCAGAACCTGCTGTTAAGAAGTCCGGTACGCCTGTAGCCGTCGCCGTTGAGGCGTCGCAAGCAAAGGCGTTCAGTGAGCATCCTGACACTCTTGCAGAGCTGAAGTCAGCTGGCTGGGTCACCAAGGATATCTTCGAGTTCTCGCCGGCCTACCGTCGATCATGATTCGAGGGTCGTGTAATGGAGCTGAAATTCCATTTCTTCCCTACAGCATTCCCCGATGAGACGCTACACAGCGTTCTATCTCGCTATGCCCGGCTTTGTGGCGGGCATAGCCGCAAAGCTGCGTTCATCGGCAACAGAGCTGCGGTCTCGTTCACGCAAAATGTAGCGTTTCCCTGTCGATTGGATGATTTAGTCGAGTCGCTTCCCCCAGGCACAGACCTCTCGGTATGCAAAATCATCACGCGCCATACAGTTCTGCCCTATTACGCGCCTTTTCTCACCGATGATCAGATGCTGCATGCCCGCACCTCAATGGCCGGGGACGGCAAGTGGCTAATGCTGAAACTAGGAGTCAATGCCAGTCGGCTCGAAGGAGCTTCGAGGGTACGCTTCTGTCCGGCCTGCCTCAATGAGGACCTCGTTGGGGTTGGCGCAGCGTACTGGCACCGCGTTCACCAGCTTCCCGGCGTGTTGGTATGCCCTCACCACGGCGATTCGCTCAGGATGGTGGATCCGAGCTGGTGCAGCCGTAACTCATGGCAGCTCCACCTGCCTGATGATGCGGAAGTACAAGCTCATTCACACCAGGTCACTGTTGGTTTGGAGGCTTTTCCAACGCTGCATCAGATCGCGCTCCAATCAATGCAATTGCTTACGCTAGCCCTCAATCCCATTTCACCCATTGCCTTGCGCGCTTGCCTGATGCAGAGAGCTACTGAGGTAGGTCTAACCCGGGGTAAATCGCAGCGGCTGGATCTATGCCGTTTGGCCGCACATATGGTCGGCGTTTTCAACGTTCTGCCTGCAGCTTGGGAATACTCGATCCTCAGAGAGTCACCCGCAGGCCAACCCGCGACTTGGGTCACCAAGCTGCTACGCAGGCCAAGGCATACGCATCATCCACTCAAATACATTGTGCTGGCCACTGCCCTGGGGGTCGATCTGGCTCATCTCCAATGCTGCAACGAGCGATCCACGCCAGTTGTTAAGCGACCATCGCCAACTGGTCTCGGTTATACAAAAGCCAAGCTTTCTGAGGACCTGCTAGAGGGGATGGAGGGCTTGCCTGCTGTTGTTTGGAGACTAGCACTTGCCGGATGTGAGGCTCGGCAGATCGCCTCTGCGCTTGGTGTCTCCAGGGTATATGTTTATCGAACCATCCGTGGTGTCAACGGCGGTTCGCCGGCCTGGAAAAACGCAAAATTTCAAAGCGAGCGCCTTAGGCGCCGAGCAACCTTCGAGGTCGAATATGTGACCCTGCAAGCTCACAAGTGCAAGGATTACATGTGGCTTTATCGCTGTGATCGAGCCTGGCTCTCAGGCTACATCGCCAAACATGCAGATACTCATACATGCCGTGCTGATAGCACCACTACATTCACTACTATTGACGCGATACTTGCAGAACAGATCCGGTGCTGTGGGCAGCGCCTTCGGACTGCACCAGGAAAGCCTGTCTACATCTCGCGCTCTAGAATAGGGCGGGATCTACACGTCCTCTCACGTTTCGAAAAACAGCTCTCCAAGCTACCCCTGTGTGCCTTGGCATTGGAGCAGACGTGTGAGTCTATCGAGGAGTTTCACGTTCGGCGCTTAGAGTGGGCCAAGGCGAGGTTGGAAAACGAGCAGCGAAGCGTAACTCGGTCAGCGTTGTATCGAACAGCTTGCATTCGGCCGTAGTTATGTCCTCTGAGAGGAAAATATCCCATGCATATTTATAAGAGAGTGTGAGCCCCGGCAGGCGTTTTTTAGGAGGGAGTCCGCGATAATACTAGTGTGAAGACGGCTTATGTTGGCTATCTGCTTTGTGCAAGAAAAGTGTGAGGGTGTAAAATCAACATAGCTCTTGTATGTCATGGGTTGGCATTTTTTTATATTTTCCTCTCCGAAACACGATATAGTGTGTTGGAAATACACTGCGCTGTAGAGTTCGTGTACTTTTTAAGCACTATTTGGCTAGTCAATTTTCGATGTCTGATCTGCTATTTTTTCCCATGTCGATGCCGGACGAGATTTTGCATTCTCGTATCACGCGCTACCACTTCCTGTCAGGTAACAGAACTGCGACTGAAACCTTCCAAGACCTGTTCGGCTCGGCGCCGTTCAGTATGGGGATTTTGCCAAAGCAGATTGAAGAGCTTGCCTCCAGACTGCCTGGTGATCCGGCACGTAATCTCGACGAATTAATTTGCGCTAATACTATATTTCCAGCGTATAGACCCTTTCTAGGGGTAGGCCACGATGCGGATTCTGCCTATGCAGGTTCCCGCTTGTCTGGGGTTGCTCGTATTCCCCGTCGAGAGGCAGCGGTCCACGGGAAGGCTAAGCTTTGCTTAACCTGTGTGCAGCAAGATCTGCTTGAAACAGGTTCCGCATACTGGCATCGCTCACATCACTTGCCCGGTGTGAGCGTTTGTTGGCGTCATGGTGAGTCGCTAATGCACGCGTGCCCCAAGTGCTCTCATCCGTTCTTCCGTAAGCTTCGTCTACTTCCTAATCCGACTGAGCCTTGCGTATGCGGTTGGAGCGCACTTGATCCTTCGACAGTTAAACAGGGTACTGCGCAAGAAAGGAATTTTGCTCAGTTTGCCTACGAGGTACTACAGCGGAGCTTTCCACTAGTCAGTTGTGAGGCATTGGGGGGAAGCTATGTGCGGCAATGCAGGGCGCGCGGTTTTATACACGGAAAATTTACAAGTACTGCGAAACTATTTAACAGTATCCGCTCAATGTATGGAGATGAAGCTTTGTCGCGAATGGATAAAGCTTATGAAACAGGTAAGCACAACCAATGGATACGGTTTGGATCTTGCAATGGCCAAATGGATATGCCAATTGCGAGGCATATGATCATTGCGCAGCATCTGTTCGGTAGCGCAGATCAATTTGAGGAAGCTTTGAAGAATGAAGTTATTTATCATAGCGCCGCAGGTGAAAAATCACGCTCAAATCCGGAAAAGCCGCAGGTCGGTAGGAAGGCGCAACATCGTCAGAAAATAAATACGATTTTGGCTGTGCGAGTGAACGCCGATTTGGAGTACCTCTGGGATAATGCTTACCAAGCAACTCGTTGGTTGACGAAACATGATAATTCTTGGTTGATGGCAAGGCTCTGCACGCCCGTACCTGACGTAGTTAAGGAGGTTAGTGATCTCCGAGACAGCGCATACGCTGCTATTCTCTTAGCGGGTGCTGAGGATCTCTATCGAATTTCCAAAGGGCAGAAGCGGGTTAATCTCAGCAACCTGCAGAAACTACTACCTGTGCGTCTTCCACCCTGCCCAAAATTACGTAAGCGCAGATTTCCCTTGGCTTCCAAGCAGGCTGAACTGCTCATGGAGTCTGTCTGGCACTTTCGACTGAGGCGGCTAATCGGTGCTCTTGCCGATATCAGGAGACTAAATCTTCCGATGAACACTGGCAGCTTGGGTGTGGTTTCCAGTCTGCCGAATACGGTTTTTCAAGTCCTTGTCAGCTTTTTCGAGTGGGACTTGGAGGGGTTTGTGAGAAACGGCGTTGACTCCGAGTCCCTGCTTAAATCGACGGGAGTTCCAAGGAACTGGCAGGGTCCGCCAGGTTTCAACCAAGTTCTGGGCGGAACCGCATATTATCGGAAAAAATCCGTAGCTAAGCGACTGGAAAGAAAAAGTGCGGAGTGAAGCCTGTCGAGCTCCCTTTGATCTTGGGAGTATGGGCTCGCTAGAGTTTTTGCTGAATTTGCCGCGTTTGGGAATTTGAAGCCATAATTAAAGGGCACGATTAATTTTCGCACTTAATACGGCTTTTTATAGTTCTCGCGGTTTCATGTATCGCTAGATCTACTCAATATTAGGTAGGGCCAGATCACTTGCGGAACAAACGTGGTCCCAGCCTGCGGCATCGTTGACTGGGGTCTTCTTTGCGCATCGCCTCCCTGAGCTTTTCGGCGGCTTCAGCAAGGACAGCAGGATCAGCCTCCCAAATGGCCTTTACCAGCTCTTCGCGTCGCCGAGCTTTTTCCTCCAACATGTCGGCAATGCTGCGATCTGGCTGCTCGACATTGCTCATGTTCAACCTCTGCAGTTCGGTCTATTTTCCAGAGACTATCATGCGGAGTGAATTCGCGCGGGCAAAGACGCTGGGTTGCGTGCACTCGACTTTACTTGGCACTCCTGAAGGCCTCATCCATTTCGCTGAAGGAGGGCCGGTGTGCAGGGAAAATCACGTTCCTGCCAAACTCCACAGCTAATGTTGGGGGCATGCCAGAAGCCGCAGCCACTAAAGTCACTTTGATCGCTTCGAACACATTCAGCTCCTCCTTGGCATCGTGCTCTAGGCAGGTCGCCAGGGGGCCGAAGAAGCCGTAGGCTGCCAGGATGCCGAGAAAAGTGCCCACCAGTGCGGCGGCCACATGCTTACCAATAGCAGCCTGATCGCCCTCACCCAGCAGGCCCATGGTAACAACGATACCTAGCACCGCAGCAACGATACCGAAGCCCGGTAAGCCGTCGGCGAGTCGACTCACCGCATGGGAATTGTGTTCCAGCTCTTCTTTCAGACTACCCAGACCTGCATCCATCAGCCCCTCCAACTCGTGAGGAGCCATGTTCCCGGATGACATGATCCGAAGATGATCGCAGGTGAACGACAGCATCCGTGTGTCCTGCACCAATCGCGGATACTTACTAAAGATGGGACTCGCGTTGGGGTCCTCGATATCCGCCTCGATTGCCATCATGCCTTCCCGGCGTGACTTGTTGAGGATTTCGTAGAGCGCAGTGAGGATCTCTACATAGAAGGCGTGACTGAAGCGACTGCTGAACATCTTCAACGCCTTCTTGAAGACATGCATGGTGGTACCACCAGGATTTGCTTGCAGGAAGGCGCCTAGTGCACAACCACCGATTACTAGGACCTCATAGGGTTGTATGAGTGCTGCAATTGCACCTCCAGACAGCATGTAGCCGGCGATCACGCTCGCCAGTACGACAATCATCCCGACGATCTTCATCATGGTGGTATGTCTCCATGGACGAGTAGGAGGCCGACTCGGGTGAGCCGGCCATGAGCACGTCAGATCACGCGCTTAATCTGCAGATAGTCGCCTTCGGTCTTGAGGGTGACGGTTACCGGCTCGTTGCCACGGTTGCGCCAGAACCAGCCGTGCTTGCCGTCGAACGCCGCCTCCAGCGTACCCTTGTCTTCCTGGGTCGCACGGCCCTTGCCATAGCCGTGATAGAAGCCCTTGGGCGCGTTGTAGGGATCGCCGTGGGTATCGTAGTTCACGACGCCATCAGCCACGCTCCAGGTGAAATCGACACGGGCACCCTTGAGCATTTCCAGCTTCACTTCTGCCCCCTGGTTCGGGGCCAGGGTGATGCTGATCTGATGCTGCTGGCCAGCCGCCTTGGCTGGAGCACTCGGTGCCGCCGGAGCAGCAGCGGGTGCAGGGGTTGCCGCGATGGCCGGTTGTGCGGGCGCCACCGGAGCGGCCGGTGCGGTTTGCTGAACCGGAGCGGCTGCCTGCAGTGCAGCACTGTCGACAGCGGCGTCCGCCGCCGCTTCCTCGGCGAGTTGAATCTTGATCTTGCCCATCTGAGTCAGGCCCAGGGCGCTACCGACACCGGTGGGGTCAAGGGCGTACTCCGATGGCATGACCACGGTGACCAGCAGTGCGCCGGCGGCAACCATGGCGATGACGGTGGAGCGGAGCAGTTGTTTGCTGCTGGGCAGCTCATTGAGGGTAGGAAGCTTCGAATTGAACATGTCTTGTCCTTACTGGGAAATAACCAGGCCGGTGAGCTGGTAGCCCATCAGCAGGAAGCCGGCGCTCATCATGGCGACGTTGGCGGAATACGCGTGCTGCCAGAAACTGGCAGTGCGACGCCAGTAGCCCATGAGGATGAGGATGCTGCCGAGCGCCAGAAGCTGGCCGATTTCGACACCGACGTTGAAAGCGATCAGATTGACGATCAGCCCGTCTGGGGATATCTCGAACTCCTGGATCTTGGTAGCCAGGCCGAAACCATGGAGCAGACCGAAGATCAGGGTGGCGGCGCGGGTATCGGGCTGTACGCCGAACCAGCGTTTGAAGGCACCGAGGTTGTCGAGCGCCTTGTAGACCACCGAGAAGCCGATGATCGCGTCGATCACGTAGGAGCTGATGCTGATGTCGGCCAGTACGCCCAACAGCAGCGTCACGGAATGGCCCACGGCGAACAGCGTTACGTAGAGTCCCACATCCTTGAGGCGGTACAGGAAGAAGATCACGCCGAACAGGAACAGCAGGTGGTCGTATCCGGTGATCATGTGCTTGGCGCCCATGTAGATAAACGGCATGAGCATCACGCCGGTGCTCTCCTGGATGAACCCCTTGTCACCTTCGGCAACGCCATGGGCGAGTGCGTCCGGAGTCACGAGCAGCAGCGCCGCGACCAGGGTCAGCAGGAAAAGCGGGCGGCGCAGAAATGCGTCCGCACCACTCCATAGAAGTGCATTCATTGCTTACGTCCTAGATTGCTGAAAACGAGAGCTGCGAAGCAGCCCGATTCAAAGCACGGACGTGTCGCGCGGAGGGCGCTCGATAAGGAAGATGGGCCCGATGGGCATGGTGAAGCGGGGGGAAGACTGCAGCTGTCCAGGCCCACTCATCGGGGGCAGGATGATCAGCGAGCCGAGGTATGGAGTTTCGTGGACGTGATCAGCTGTGAAAGGCGCGTGGTAGTGGTCGCCAAGATCGGCGTTGCTGAACGAATCGTCATCATGGGAGTGATGGTGGGCCTCTATGCCAACGTTCTGCAGGCCAGCCGAGGAAAGTAGAGAATAGGTGTGCCCGACCCACGCCATCAGAAGCGCGAACACCAGCGTTAGTGCTGTGCGGGTGGAGGCGGTTCGAGACATCGTAGTTGACGGCCGAAATACTGAGTTGACCGACAATTTATCCCCTGGGGGAGGATGTGATCAAGTGTTAAGTATTTCTATGGGCGACCCGAATATTTCCTTGGATGTCAGCACTCTGCACCAGGCAAGCCGCCACATAAGAGATGGCTAAAAGACGAATGCATGAGAGCGGACTGCCCCGATACCCAGGTTCCGTGCCAACAAGGATCCAAGTGCCGGCCACCTGTTGATTATATCCTCCCGGGGGGGATAGGATTTGGTGATCAGCCACAGAATATGAGCCACCGATGAGCGAACTCGATCAGACCCACGATCATGGGCATCGCCACGAAAGCCACACCGATATCGTCAAGCGTCTTAAGCGAGCGGAGGGGCATCTGCGCAGCATCATCACCATGATCGAGAACGGCCGCGAGTGCGTGGATATTGCCCAACAGATGCATGCAGTCGAGAAGGCCGTATGCCAGGCGAAACGGACGCTGATTCAGGATCACATCGACCACTGCCTCGAACACACCATCGGCGCCATGACCAGCGATGAGCGGGCGCCGCTTGAAGAGTTCAAGCAGATCACCAAATACCTTTGAGGTCCATCCATGGGCAGTTTCTCGCAACTCCTGCAGCAGGGAGCGGCACACGCTTGGCTGTATTTCCCCAGCGCCATCCTTCTTGGAGCGCTGCACGGGTTGGAGCCTGGCCATTCCAAGACGATGATGGCCGCCTTTATCGTCGCTATCCGTGGCACTGCCAAGCAGGCGATCCTGCTCGGGCTGGCAGCTACCGTCTCCCATACGGCTGTAGTCTGGGCAGTGGCCGTCGGCGGCATGTACCTAGGCCAGGGCCTGGATGCGGAGACCACCGAACCCTACTTTCAACTGGGCTCTGCCGCATTGATCATCGCCATCGCCCTATGGATGCTCTGGCGCACCTGGCGGGGTGAACGCAGCTGGTTGGCAGAAAGCGATCACGATCATAAGTATGACCACGCCCATGACGAAACTCGGGTTATCGATACCGGGCATGGACGGATCGAGCTGTCGATCTTCGAGGAAGGCGTACCGCCCCGCTGGCGCATCAAGACACTCAGTGGCTTGCCCTGGGTAGCGCAAGAAACCCACCTCATGACTCGCCGCCCGGATGGCGTGGAGCAGTCGTTCACCTTCGTCCAGCAGGTCGGCTTCCTTGAGTCCCGCGACGTGATCCCGGAGCCCCACGAGTTCAGTGTTCGGGTCAGCCTGGGCCATGGCGGCCACTCCCACGACTACGACGTCGAGTACAAGGAGCACGCCCATCACCACCATGGTCATAGTGAACTCGAAGGGCTCGAGCTGGCTGCTGACGGCTATCAGGATGCTCACGAAAGGGCGCATGCCAATGACATCAAGCGTCGTTTCGCCAACCGCGACGTCACCACGATCCAGGTCATCCTGTTCGGCCTGACCGGCGGTCTGATTCCCTGCCCCGCTGCTATCACGGTCCTGCTGCTCTGCCTGCAGGTGAAGGAGATGACGCTGGGAGCGGTTCTGGTCCTGTGCTTCAGCATGGGCCTTGCACTCACGCTGGTAACGGTCGGGGTCGCCGCTGCACTGGGCGCACGTCACGCCTCGAACCGCTGGCCCTGGCTCAGCACCGTCGCCCGTCGGGCGCCCTACCTGTCCAGCGTTCTGATCATCGCGGTGGGCGTGTACGTCGGCTGGCATGGCTGGCTCAACCTTACGAGCTGAAGACCAGTGGAGAGATCGGCCTATGCAGGCCTGTTTCTAACCGCGTTCGGTGCCGCGACGCTATTGCCGCTGCAGTCGGAGGCCGTCCTGGTAGGCCTGCTGCTGACAGAGAACTATTCGGTATGGCTTCTGTTGCTAGTTGCCAGCCTCGGAAATGTTCTGGGCTCCAGCGTCAACTGGTGGCTCGGGCGTCACGTTTCCCGCTGGGGGTCCCATCGCTGGTTCCCCCTCAAGGAAAAGAATCTGCAGCGAGCGGGCAGTTATTACCACCGGTATGGCCGCTGGTCGCTTCTCCTGAGCTGGGTGCCCGTGATCGGTGACCCACTTACGCTGCTCGCCGGTGTGCTGCGCGAGCCGTTCTGGAGCTTTCTCTTGATCGTGATTTTCGCCAAGACAGCCCGTTACCTGGTCCTCACAGCCCTCACTCTGGGGTGGCTCGCATGAACGAAGCCAACCAGAACCGGGATACGGGCCTGGACATCGTCAAATGGCTGGGCATGGCAACCATGGTGTTGGACCACCTGCGCTACCTCTGGCACGACATGGCACCGCTCTACCTGATAGGCAGGCTGTCATTCCCCCTGTTCTGCCTCGCCATAGCCGCGAATGTGGCACGCAGCCGCCGTGGGGAGCTCTACACGGAAGCGAACGTACGCTACCTGACCTGGATGCTGCTGTTTGTTGTCATCTCGGAACCTCCTTACCGGATGCTGTCGTCGGGCAGTTCGACCTTCAGCGTTATGCCCACTCTAATGCTCGGGCTCATTGTTGCCTGGGGTTGCTATCACCGCGATGTCGTCTCCATCGTTGCTGCCGCCATAGCCATTGCCAGCAGCGTCGCCTTCCATGACCTGTTCATGTACGGCGTTAGTGGCGTGTTGATCCCGGCGGCCCTGGTATTGGCCATCCGCAAACCCGGCCTCAGCGCCCTGCTGCCAGCCATCCTTTGCGTAATGGCCAACAACAGGGACAGCTGGATGCTGCAGTGGGGCATTCAGCCTTACCCGATCGTAGTGGCGATCATCGCGTTCAGTGCCCCGCTATATGGGCTCTGGCTGCTGAGAAAGGAATGGTCGTTCAAGGTCCCGCCCGTCACCCGCTGGGGCTACTCCTTCTACCCGGGACACCTGCTGGCCTTGGTGTTGCTCAGGTACGCAGTGACATAACACCGTTTCGCGATCAACCGTTCCACCCATCCCCCCAGGGGGATGATCAATCCACCTTCACGAGGGGGCTGACATGCTTTCCGTTCTCGCCAACCGCACCTATAGGCACCTCTTCATCGCGCAAGTCATCGCGCTGGTGGGCACGGGCCTCGCGACAGTCGCCCTGGGCCTGCTTGCCTATGACCTGGCCGGCGCCCAGGCTGGAGCCGTGCTAGGTACCGCCCTGGCAATCAAGATGACTGCCTACATCGGTGTCGCGCCCATCGCCGCTGCGTTCGCCGAGCGCCTGCCACGCAGAGCCATGCTGGTAGCCCTGGATCTGGTGCGAGCGGCGGTAGCGCTGCTGCTGCCCTTCGTCACCGAGATCTGGCAGGTGTATGTGCTCATCTTCGTGCTGCAGTCCGCATCCGCAGCCTTCACGCCCACCTTCCAGGCCACTATCCCGGACATCCTCCCTGATGAGCGCGAGTACACCCGCGCCCTGTCGCTGTCGCGTCTCGCATACGATCTGGAAAGCGTCATCAGCCCAATGTTGGCAGCCCTGCTGCTGACGATGGTCAGCTTCCACAGCCTGTTCGGCGGCACCGTAGTCGGTTTCCTCGTTTCGGCGGCGATGGTCGTCTCCGTCACCCTGCCCATCGCCCAACCAGGCCCCAAGCGCGGCATCTACGACAGGACGACACGGGGGCTGCGCATCTTCCTCGCCACACCGCGCCTGCGCGGCCTGCTCGCGCTGAACCTCGCCATTGCCTCAGCCAGTGCGATGGTGATCGTGAACACCGTGGTTCTTGTGCAATCGCGTTTCGGCCTGCCGCAGACCTCCACCGCAACCGCGTTGATGGCTTTCGGTGCCGGCTCCATGCTGGTGGCTCTGATACTGCCCCGGCTGCTGGATCGCATGGATGACCGCAAGGTGATGTTCGGCGGCGCCAGCGCGCTGGTGATCGGCCTCTGCATTGGCATTCTGTTGCCTAGCTACACCTTTATGCTCGGGCTCTGGTTCTTCCTGGGCGCGGGCTACTCGATGGCGCAAACACCCTCCGGGAGGATTCTCCGCCGATCTTCCTGCTCGCTGGACCGCCCCGCCCTCTTCGCCGCCCAGTTCGCGCTGTCCCACGCCTGCTGGTTGATCACCTATCCCCTTGCCGGCTGGCTGGGCGCCAATGTCAGCCTGCAGGCGTCGTTCATAGGCTTGAGTGCCTTGGCTGCCACCTCCCTGGTGGTCAGCTTCCGGATCTGGAAGCCTGAGCACGACCGGACAGTGATCGAACACACCCATGACGACCTCGCAGAAGACCACGAGCACGTTGCTGAGGGTAAGACCCACTCCCACGTCTATGTGATTGACGACCAGCATCGGCGCTGGCCCTAATTGCGTAAGGGGTTGCGAGCTAGTGGCTAGCTGCCATATCGTCAGCTGGCCAGTTCTGGCGCCCAACTAGAAAAGGAGTTCTACCGTGAAGAAACTGTCCGCTGCCTTCCTTGCCCTGCTCTTCGCCTGTGTATCTGCCTCTGCATTGGCCCACAGTGGCGGCACCGACTCCAAGGGCTGTCATCGCAACCACAAGACCGGTGACTATCACTGCCACTGATGCCTCGGTGCTGAGGACTTCCATACAGGTCAGAAGTCCTCCTCATCAAGCGAGCCAATGATGCGCCAAGCCGGCTTATGTGTTCATACACGCAAGCACAAGTGATTGGTCTTCAGCGGCTGCCAGGATCAATTCATAGTGTCGAATCACCCAGAGCTGGGTGCTGGACATTACCGACGTGCGGGCTGCACAACAGCTGACTGTGTCGCGTCGTTGTGCTCTCGCGCTCAGTCGTCAGTTGGCGATGCACCGACGCTTGGCTAACTCAGCCCGAGCAATGACTCTTAACTAGCTTTCTCCCCGTTCCAAGGCAGACTAGGTTAGGCAGCCAACCGTAGTTGCGGGGCAAGTGCAAGGTAGTCTTGGGGTATGGTTGACAGGATTTCGGCTACTTTCTCTCGGGGTAGCAGGCTAGAGAGTTGCGCTTCAAGCTTACGGAGCCGTTCCTGGATGGCGTAGGAGCGGTCCCATTGAATGCTGAACCGCTTGGTCGCTACCTTCTGCTCAACCAGCACCAAAAAACGGCTGCGGTCATAGGTATAGCGCATGGTTACATTGCTCAAGGATCCGTCTTCATCTAGCTCGGAGAAAGTAAGCTCGAACACCAGGCCCTGCGAAGTCTTTCGCGCAGAGGACCCTACGTAGTCGTTTTCGAAGAGATTATCGATGAGCTCGCTGGGCTGAACACCACGGCTGACGTGGAGAGTCGAGAGCTCATCAACCAGTATTTTGATGGTTTCTAGACTCATTTCAGCATTCTCCTCAATTCATCGATGATCACCGCCACGTACTCAATCGACTTGGTCAGTGAGCTGTTGTCACGGTCAACAACCCTACCGAATTTTTTCAACAGCTTGTTGTTGATAAAGCTCACCAGTATACCGTCGTTAGGCATGTTGGGTTTCGCCATCGGTAGGTGGTTTTTGAATATCGGATAAAGGGTAGAGGTTTTTTCTTCGATTTTCAGATCGCTGAGCAAGGTTGCGACCTCGTCCTGAGCCTTCTTCGTAAGGATCTCGCGCAGCTGTTTACGGGCGATTTCAGGCCGCTTCTCCATAAGGTTTGGGTCTATGGTCTGGGCTGCTTTTTTTGTCTCAGCGTTCAAGAAAACACTCTTGAGCTGTGCAAGAACATCTGCGTCGTAGCCTTCAATCCCCGGAAGCGCCTGGACCTTCTGCGTTGCGATGGACTCGACTTCGGCCCTTTTCTCCGAAAAAATCTTATTGAAATCCAGATCTCCAAGGTAAGAGTCACGGTCACTCACAAATGCTTCGGAGGTGGAAACACCACCTAGATCCTGCTCTTTACGGATGTAGTCCTCATCCGTGATGGTGTAGTCGCGGGTACGCTGGTGCTTGGCTCGATCAACTTCAGTCTGGAAGGCCGTCCACATCGAATCCAACCCGGTCTCCTGGTGATAGATCACTACGGCGTTGTTATCGATCTCAAAAGCCGTTATCTCGTCGGCAGGGATTGCCCGCAAAACCCTGCCCACGATTTGTGCAAAGGCATTTTCGCTTCGGTAAGGACGGAAGAGCGCAAGAACAGTGAGGTACCGATGGTCGTAGCCTTCCATCAGCATGTTCACGGAAATTACGACATCGCATCGGTGGTTATCGATCAACCGGAATGCCGCATCGATATCCGCTGACTCCATGTTGCTATGCACCACGACTGCAGTCAGCTTCTTGGATTTATACCAGGCGCGCAGGTCCTCTGCGTGGGTGATGCTGCAACCGACCGCGAGAATCTTGTGTGGTACATCTGGAGATATTTTCCGTAGCTCATCCAGTTTCTGAATGCTCAGGTCAATCACGTCCATTGAGCATTCTGCTGACAGGGCTACGCTGCGCTCCACCCACTCAATTTCTTTGAATTCTAGAACTTGCTCTTTAGAGAGCCGGACACCTGGCTGTTCGGCAATTGTGAAATAGAGCTCATGAGCATTAACTGTCTCTTTCCTGAGCCACTTAACATATCGATCACGCATCACTTCAGAAAGAGGCGTTTTGTGGATCAGCTTTCCCGGTACATCTTGGTTGTCGCCGCGGAATGGAGTACCTGTCACAAAAATCTTTTTGGCTTTTGAAAAGTGCGCCAATGTCTTTTGCCAGCTACCTGCCGGCGCATGGTGCCCTTCATCAATGATGATGAGATCGAAAAAGTCGGATGGCACCCGCTTCGTCAGTGACTGTCCACGCTCGTTATATATCTGCTGGATATTTGAATAAACGAAGTGGGCCTGTTCAAGGCTTGCCTGATGAGTATCAGAAGCGAACTCGCATGTGACCGGAAGATCTTCGGCACTGAAAATTACATCGAAGTTTATCCAGAAGTTGTCTTCTAGAAGCTCCTGTGTCCGGCGAATACTCTGCTTAGTGACCAAGCCGGGTGTAATGATCAGCACACGTCCCTTTGCCAGGCCGAACGGTAATATGGAGATAAGCCCGCTTTTTCCCGTTCCGGTAGGCAAAACGATCAATGCATCCTCGCTGGAACTCTCGAAGTGTTCTTGGGCCTTGATGTAGGCTTCAATCTGGGGACTACGCAGCTTTTTATTGCCAAGGATATTGGCCGCCGTTTCGGTGAAATAATTCATAGAATGTAGAGGTTCCTATCGGCGACACGTGTCAATGTGAACGCTCGCTGAATTAGCGCTCGTTGGCGGTGGCGGAGGTAGCTGAGTTGTAGCGGGCTTTGCATTGAAATATCCATATTTCGAACGCGGGATCACGGGACTCTCGTGATAATCGAGCATATGCACTAAGTCTGAATGTAGATTAGTGATGTCGCCAGTTTTTGCATGATTTTTTACAGGATGTCCAGTGGCTTACGTGGAAAATCGGTACTGATTTTGGATGCCCCCAGCAGAGTTGATTGCCACAAACATGTCCTAGGGTCGGCCACTGGTGAAATCCCGAGCCGTCTTCAGAGTTCAGGCACATTACCGGCATGCGTTGTTGGCGGAAGGTGTCAAACTATGTTCCTGACAGTAGCTGGCTTTTAGCGTGTGCGGGCTGTGCTGTGTCAAACTATGATTCAGTCGTAGATGAAGATCCTAGCGCTGAAGCTAGCGGATTTTGCGACCCGCTGTGTCAAACTATGTTTCGGCTATCCACGTGGCAGGCCTCCAGCCACGGGCGCCGTGGGCCGTGCACAGCCGCCGGGACTGGATCACATCCCGTTCAAAGGCGGTTGACCCGAGGGGAGCGTCATCTTCTAATCCGCCCCTCGATCTTGAACATGGACTGTTTATGCCCTCCGCCGAAGCGCCCTCGGCACCTGCTGCCGCCCCCTCCCAGCCACTGCCTGACACCGCTCGCCGGCAGAAGCGCGCCGGCTTGCTGACCCTCAGCCTTATGGGCGCCACCCCCCTCGTCCTGCTGGCCTGGGACCCGATGTACCGTGAGGTGCGGGTCTTCGACAGCCTGGCGGTCTGCGAGCAGGGCACCACCCTGACCGCCGAACAATGCCTGCGGCTGCGCGACGAGGCGTTCCGGCGCACCACCCTGATGGCGCCGGTCTACACCAGCTTCATGGCCTGTGAGCGCGACTTCATCCGTATCAGTGGCAACTGCAAGGTCGGTGAGTGGTGCGTGGCCGACGCCGTGCAGAGCTGCACACAGGGCGACGACGGCCTGGCCCGCCCCCAGCCGGTGGCGTTCCTGGTCAGCGATGCCTTGATCAGACGCCTGCGCAGTGGCGAACCGGACGATTGGAGCGAGATCGGCCTCGATGAACTGCAGCCGGTCTTCGGCATGAGCGAAGACGCGCTCTATGGCAGCAGCACCTATGGCGGCGGCCACTTTGGCAGCTACAGCGGCGGCGGTGGTGCTCGCAACCTGCACCTGTTCACCGGCCAGGGCCAGTACCTGGGCGACCAGCGTGCTCGCCAGGCCAGCCTGCACCGCAGCCAGCTGCAGGCATCCGGCTACGCCCAGCAGTTCCAGAGCGGACAATTGCCGACGCGCCTCCAGGGCGCTGCCAGCCGCGGCGGGTTCGGCGCGACCGCCCGCAGCAGCCTGGCCATGGCCAGCGGGTAGCCGATCATGTGGATACGGATTGGCCTGGTGCTCGGTTGCCTTTTCGCCAGCTCGATCGCCCAGGCCACAAGCCTGGACAGCAGCGTTGGCGAGGCCGATGCACGGCTCAAGGAACTGCGCCAGCTAATCGCCGAAAAGCCCGACAGCCTGCAGGTGCGCCTGCCGAACAGCCGTGAATGGAAGAGCCTCGCGTCGCTCGGCCTCGCCCCGAGCTGTCGGGCGCCCGTGCTGGTAAGCCCCACCGCCCCGCTGCAGGCCCTGACGCACTGCAGCGGTGTGCAGATGACCGATTCGGGAGCGGTGTGGACGATGGTCTCGATCTTCTGGACCCATGACCGTCGCTGGGAAAAGGGCAGGGCGCTGCGCCTGCAATCCAGGAGCCTCGTTCGCCAGGGCGCCCCCACCGATGACGCTGACTTGCGCACCGAGACGCCGTTGATCAGGGCCCTGGCGGGCGCCGACCTGCGTGAGCTGGATCTGCTGGCCGGGCTCTGGGCGAGCCTCCGCCAGCAGCCCCTGCCAGCCAGGCCGGACGGCCCGTGGGGGGCAGCCGAGGCCTGGCCCTCCGGGTTGGTGGCGTTGCATGCCGATGGCCGGATCAAGCTGGCCGGGTCGAACCTGGCGGGCCTGCATGCCTGGCAGAGCTGGTGGGCGACCCAGCCCAAGCCCCAGGGCGTCAGCGCGCTGGTCGGGGTCGACCTGCAGCTGGAAGGCAAGACGCCTGCCCTGCAACTGGGCGAACTGACCCTGTCTCGGGCGCCCTTTGCCGTGGTGTTGCTGCCGGCCGACCAGCAGCCTCGCGATGAGCGGGCGCTCTGGCGTGACGAGAACTGGCAACTGCTGATGGTGCGTACCGATGGCAAAAGATGATCGCGGGGTAGATGAACAGGCCCTGTCCGAGGTGTCGTTCCCGCACGTCGTGCGCATCGACCCGACCAGCGGCGGCGTCCTGCTGGTTGGCGCCACCCATGGCCTGACCCTGATGCTGTGCTGCCTGGTGCCACTGGTGGTGGGACTGTTGTTCGCCGCACAACTGGCCTTCGACCTGTGGCCCTGGCCTGTGGGTAATTACGAACTGACACTGCTGGTCTGGATGGCCCTCTGGCTGGGCTTCCTGCTCTACAACCTGGGGTGGGGCAGCTACGTGGAGACCTACCTGATCAGCCCGCGGCAACGCTGGCTGTGGCACCTGAACAGTGGGGAGATGGTCGACCTGACCACACTGGCCGAGCGTGCGCGTACCCGACAGGCCCCTGACGACCCTGCCACTTTCGACCTCTCGCTGGCGGAGTCTCTGCTGGTGCTCGACGAACAGCAGCTGCGCGCACTGCCGCCCTACCAGACCAGCCCGTTGGGTGCCTACCTGCGCGGCTTCTGGAGCCCGGATGCCTGGAAGCTGGCGGGTCTGGTGGTCGGCATCCTCCTGTTGATCATCCTGCTCGTCGTCGGATCGCTCGGCGGCGTGTTCCTCGCCGTATGGGTCCTGGCAGTTGCTTGGCTGGCCAGCGCCCTGGCCGCCTTCTGCCTGCAGCACCAGGCACCCAGGCGGGCCGAGGCCCTGCTGCGTGGGCGCTCAATCGAGGATGTAGTGCGGAACGAAGCGTGAGCTGTCCTGGGTGATGGCGCTGCGGTCTTCGCGAATGCCCATGCCCACGGGCCGGCCGCCGACCAGCCAGCTGCCGATGATGGGGTGCTCCCCGCCCATGCAGGGCGGCGGGCACCAGCTCTGCAGAATCGCCGGCCCCTGCTCGTAGGGGCCGGGCGTCGCAAGCTCCACTCCGCCCTCGCTTTCCACCTGGATGTTCGCCCCCTCGCGGGAGAAGAACGGCTTGCGCACCCAGCGCGGGCCCAGCAGAGCCGCATCCGGCTCATCGGCGAAGCAGGCCGGGATCAGGTTGGGGTGGCCGCGATGGCGCTGCCAGAGCAGCGGCAAGATCGCCTTGTTCGACAGCAGGGTCTTCCAGACGGGCTCGATGAAGCGCGTCCGGCTCCGGGCCAGATGGTGGGCGAAGTCCTCCTCCAGCAGCCACTCCCAGGGGTAGAGCTTGAACAGCTGGAGGATCGGCTGGTCGTGCAGGTCGACGAAGCCCTTGCCAGGCACGTGGCCGATGTCGTCGATGTGCAGCAGATTGGGCTGCAGGCCGGCCTGGTTGGCACAGTCGGCCAGGTAGGTGACGGTGCCCTCGTCCTCGATGTGGTCACGGCAGCAGGCCAGGTGGAAGGGCTCACCCGCCAGGCCGATGCGCTGCAGGCGCTCGACCAGCGCATCCTGGACGAGGTTGTACTGGTCGGCCCGCTCCGGCAGCACGCCCCGCTCGCGGCACTGCTCCAGCCAGACCCACTGGAAGAAGGCCGCCTCGTAGAGGCCGGTCGGGGTGTCGGCGTTGTACTCGTAGAAACGCGCCGGGCCCTGGCCGTCGTAGGTCAGGTCCATGCGCCCGTACAGCGCCGGCTCGCGTGTACGCCAGCTGTCGCGGATCAGCGTCCAGTGCGCCTCGGGCACCGCCATGCGCCGCAGCAGGGCTTCGCTCTCCACCGCGTCTTCCACCAGGGCCAGGCACATGGCCTCCAGCTCGGCGCTGGGTGCCTCGATGTCGTCCTCGATCTGCCGCAGGTTGAACCGGTAGCAGACGCTTTCATCCCAGTAGGGTTCGCCGCCGATGGAGTGGAAGTGGAAGCCGAGCGTCGAGGCTTGCTCGCACCAGTCGTGGCGCGGCGCGATGGTGTGCCGATGCATGGAACGTCCGTGTTGGCCTGGAAAATGGGTCGCCATTCTAGCGACCCGCCAGGGCCTTGGTTGTTGATCGAGGCGGCAACCCGGTGAGGGCGTCGTTCTTAGCCAGCCGCCTGGAAGCGCAGGCGGAACTCCGTCGGGCCGGCCGGTTCGCTGCTCACCTCCACCGAGCCCCGGTGCAGGCTCATGATCGAACGCACGATGGCCAGGCCCAGGCCGGTTCCGCCGTCCGCCCGGGCGCGGCCGGGGTCGACCCGGTAGAAGCGCTCGAACAGGTGGGGCAGGTGCTGCGCGGGAATGCCCGGGCCCGGGTTGCGCACCGCCATCACCAGGCTGTCGCCCTCCCGGCGGGCCTCCAGGTGGATGCAACTGCGCGGCGGGCTGTGGCGGATGGCGTTGGACAGCAGGTTGGACAGCGCCCGCTGCACCATCAGCCGGTCCCCCAGCACCTGGCCTTCGCCCTCCACCACCAGCACCTGCTGCTTGTCGTCGGCGGGCAGGGCGAACAGGTCGGCCACCCGGCGCGCCTCGGCGCCGAGATCCAGCGGGGTCATGGGCACCAGCGCCGCCGGGTGGCTGACCTGGGCCAGGAATAGCATGTCGGTGACGATCCGCGCCAGGCGCTCCAGTTCCTCGGTGCAGCACTCCAGCACCGCCTTGTAGACCTCCGGTGGGCGCTCGCGGGAGAGGGTCACCTGGGCCTGGCCCATCAGGTTGCTGATGGGCGAACGCAGCTCGTGGGCCAGGTCGTCGGAGAACTGCGCCAGCTGCTGCACGCCGCCGTCCAGGCGGTGCAGCATCAGGTTGATGGATTGCGCCAGCTCCCCCAGCTCCCGGGGCAGCGACGCCACGGGCAGGCGGTGGGAGAGGTCCTCGGTGGAGACCTTCGCCGCCACCCGGCGGAAGCGTGCCAGCGGCGCCAGGCCGCGCTGCACCACCAGCCAGGCGCCGCAGCCGATCAGCAACAGCACCAGCGGCAGCGTCGCCAGCGCCGAGCGCAGGTAGGCCGCCAGCAGGGCGCGGTCGCTGCGCCGGTCCAGGTTGAGGAACAGGCGCACCGCCTGGCCGTCGGGCAGCACCAGCTCGCGGTAGGCCGCCAGCACCTCGCTGCCGTCCTCCAGGTACAGGGTGCGGTAGCGCACCTCCGGGCCCGCCGGCAGGTCCCGCAGGCGTTCCGACAGCGGCAGGCGCCCCAGCTCCAGGCGCACCGGCCCGCCGGTGCGGGCATCGAACAGCGCCAGGCTGAGGTCGTCGTGGCCCTTGATCTGGTCGCCCACCACGTGGGGCCGCAGGCTGTTGCCCAGGTCCAGCGCCAGGCTGTGCTCGATCTGCTTCAGCTTGCTCTCCAGGGCCTCGCGGGCGCGGGCATCCAGCGCCCCGTCCAGCCCATAGGCGGCCAGCAGGGCCAGCACCACCACCAGCACGGCGCCCATCGCGCCGACCGCCAGCCCCAGCCGGACGGACAGGCTGGCCGGCTTCATCCGCGGTCTTCCAGCACGTAGCCGACGCCGCGCAGGGTGTGGATAAGTTTGTTCTCGAACGGGTCGTCGATCTTCGCCCGCAAGCGGCGGATGGAGACCTCCACCACGTTGGTGTCGCAGTCGAAGTTCATGTCCCACACCAGCGAGATGATCTGGGTGCGCGACAGCACCTCGCCGGTGCGGCGCATCAGCAGGTGCAGCAGGGCGAATTCCTTGGTGGTCAGGTCGATGCGCTGGCTGCCGCGGAAGGCCCGGTGGCGCCCCGGGTCCAGCTCCAGGTCGGCCACCCGCAGCACCTCCGGCACGGCGATCTGTTCGGCGCGCCGCAGCAGGCTGCGCACCCGTGCCAGCAGCTCGGGAAACTCGAAGGGCTTCACCAGGTAGTCGTCGGCGCCCAGGTCCAGGCCCTTCACCTTGTCCGCCAGGCGGCCCCGGGCCGAGAGCATCAGCACCCGCGTGGCGGTGTCCTGGCGCAACTGGCCGAGCACGCCGAAGCCGTCGATCTGCGGCAGGTTCACATCGAGGATGACCAGGTCGTACTGGTGCTGGCGGGCCAGGTGCAGGCCGTCGACGCCGGTATGGGCAGCGTCCACCACATAACCGCTTTCGCTCAGGCCCTGGTAGAGGTAATCGGCTGTCTTGGGCTCATCCTCGACAATAAGGATCCGCATGGGAATTCATCCTGCATATAGAAGGAAAAGTGCCCGGCTCATTGTTCGAACAAGAGGGCAGCGATAAATAAGTCAATTAAGAAAAACGACCGGAAAGTTGCGCAGGCTAAACCCTGTAGTCACTTCAATGTCAAGCGATCAGACCCGTCAGCGCCGCCTGCCACGAGGCTTTCAGCACGGCGTAAGGCCTGTGGATAACACCGGTAGTTGTTTCAAGTTGCTACGGAAGTTGCCCGGAAGTTGTTCGGCGCGGCGCGATGCTAAACCAGATAAGTGCCCCCGGAACGGGCATTACATATTTGTAATCCGTGCGTCACCCTGGGGATAAGTGCCCCGCCCTAGAGTCCCCGGCGTTATCGGATCAACCCCTGGAAGTTGCCAGGCGTTGATCGCTTCCGAGACGCAGAGGACTTCCACCGTGTACCGACCCAAGCCCCCCAAGCGCCTGCGCCCGAGCCTGGCCGTCCTGGCCCTGTGCCTGGCGTTGCCGCCCTTCGCCACGGCCGCCGAGCTGGACTTCGCCACCGCCCTCGCCACCGCCTACCAGGGCAACCCCGAACTGGCGGCCGCCAGCCAGGGACCGGGCATCGCCGCCGGCGAACGCCGCCAGGCCGCGCTGCTGCCCAACCCGGAACTCTCCTGGGAGATGGAGGACACCCGCAGCGCCACCCGCACCACCAGCGTCAGCCTGGCCCAGCCCCTCGAACTGGGCGGCAAGCGCGGTGCCCGTGTCACCTACGCCGAGCGCGGCCAGGCCCTGGCCGAGCTGACCCTGGAGCAGCGCCGCAATGCCTTGCGCGCCGACACCCTGCTGGCCTTCCAGGCGGCCCTGCGTGCCCAGGCGCGCAGCGAGCTGGCCGACGCCTCCCTGGCCCTGGCCGAGCGCGGCCTGACGGTGGCCCAGGCACGCATCCGCGCCGGCAAGGCCGCCCCCATGGAAGCACTGCGGGCCCAGGTCCAGCAGGACGAGCTGACCCTGGAGCGCGACCGTGCCCGCACCGAGCAGCGCCAGGCCTACCAGCGCCTCGCCACGCTCATGGGCGAGCCCCGGCCCGGCTTCGAGCGGGTCGCCGGGCGCCTCGGCCTATTGCCGTCCCCCCCGGCCGAAGCCCGCCTGCTGGCCCGCTTGGGTGACACCGCCGACCTGCGCCTGGCGCTGGCCGACGTGGCGCGGGAAGAGGCCGGCCTGGACCTGGAGAAGGCCCGGCGCTACCCCGACGTCACCGTCAGCATCGGCAGCCAGTACAGCGCCGAGGACCGCCAGCGGGTGAACCTGGTGGGGGTGTCGCTGCCGCTGCCGCTGTTCGACCGCAACCAGGGCAACGTGCTTTCCGCCAGCCGCCGCGCCGACCAGGCCCGCGACCTGCGCAACGCCACCGAGCTGCGCCTGCGCGGCGACGTGGCCATGGCCCTGGAGCAATGGCGCCGTGCCCAGGCCGCCATCGACGCCCACGACCGCAGCATCCTGCCGGCTGCCCAGCAGGCGGTGGACAGCGCCACCCGCGGCTTCCGCATGGGCAAGCTGGCCTTCCTCGACGTGCTCGACGCCCAGCGCACCCTGATCGACGCGCGCAACCGCTACCTGCAGGCCATGGCCGAGGCCACCGAGGCCTGGGCCAGCCTGGAGCGCCTCTACGGCGACCTGTCGGGCCTCGACGGCCCGGCCTGAAGCATGCCCCGTCGCCACCCCTGGCTCGGCCTGCTGGTGCTGGTGGCGGGCTGCGGCTACGCCCCCGGCGTACCCAGCGAGCCCGACGGCCACTGGTGCCGCCACGACCTCTACCGCGCCTTGCACATCATCGTTTCCCTTCGAGAGGACACCCCATGGACATGAAACGAGGCCTCGCCCTCGGCCTGCTGCTCGCCCTCGGCCTGGGCGCGGGCGCCACCCTGCTGCCGGCCATCGGCAGCCCGTCGCCCCAGGCCACCGACGACCCGCCGCCCTCGGCCCATGCCGACGAGGAGGGCGGCGACCACGACGAGGAGGAGGGCGCCATCGCCCTCAGCCCCGCGCAGATCCAGGCCGCCGGCATCGAGCTGGTGAAGGCCGCCCCCCGCGCCCTCAGCCAGCGCCTGGCGCTGCCCGGCGAGATCCGCCTGGACGAGGACCGCACCGCCCACCTGTTCCCCCGTGCCGCCGGCGTGGTCGAGCAGGTCAGCGTCGGCCTCGGCCAGGCGGTGCAGAAGGGCGACCTGCTGGCGGTGATCGCCAGCCCCCAGGTGTCCGAGCAGCGCAGCGAACTGGCCGCCGCCGAACGCCGCGTGCGCCTGGCCCGCACCACCTTCGAGCGGGAGCGCCAGCTGTGGCAGGAAGGCATCTCCGCCGAGCAGGACTACCTGCTGGCGCGCCAGGCCCTGGACGAGGCCGAGATCGCCCTGGGCAACGCCCGGCAGAAGGTCAGCGCCCTCAGCGGCAGCCTCGCCCAGGGCGGCGGCAACCGCTACGAGCTGCGCGCGCCCTTCGCCGGCATGGTGGTGGAGAAGCACCTGGTGCCCGGCGAGGTGGTGAACGAGAGCAGCGCCGCCTTCACCCTCTCCGACCTGTCCCGCGTCTGGGCCACCTTCAGCGTCTCGCCCCGTGACCTGGCGCGGGTCCGCGTGGGCCGCCCGGTCACCGTCAGCGCCCGCGACCTGGGGGCCGAAGTGGCCGGCTCGGTGGCCTACGTCGGCAGCCTGCTGGGTGAGCAGAGCCGCACCGCCACCGCCCGCGCCACCCTGGAGAACCCGGAACTGGCCTGGCGCCCGGGGCTGTTCGTCAGCGTGCAGCTGGCCACCGACACCCGCGAAGTGCCCGTCGCCGTGCCCGAGGCCGCCGTGCAGACGGTGGAGGACCGCAGCGTGGTGTTCGTCCGCACCGACACCGGCTTCGCCACCCGCCCGGTGACCCTGGGGGCCCGCGATCAGGGCTTCGTGGAGGTGAGCGACGGGCTGGAGGCGGGGGTCGAGCTGGCCGCCGCCGGCAGCTTCACCCTCAAGTCCGAGCTGGGCAAGGCCAGCGCCGACCACGCCCACTGACGAGTAGCCACCATGTTCGAACGCATTCTCCGCTTCGCCATCGAGCAGCGCCTGCTGGTGATGCTCGCCGTGCTGGCGATGGCCGGCCTGGGCATCGCCAGCTACCAGAAGCTGCCCATCGACGCCGTCCCCGACATCACCAACGTCCAGGTGCAGATCAACACCGCCGCGCCCGGGTCTTCGCCCCTGGAGACCGAGCAGCGCATCACCTTCCCCATCGAGACCGCCATGGCCGGCCTGCCGCACCTGAAGCAGACCCGCTCGCTGTCCCGCTCCGGGCTGTCCCAGGTCACCGTCACCTTCGAAGACGGCACCGACCTGTACTTCGCTCGGCAACTGGTCAACGAGCGCCTGCAGACGGCCCGCGAGCAATTGCCCGAAGGCGCCGAGGCGGTCATGGGGCCGATCTCCACCGGCCTCGGCGAGATCTTCCTGTGGACGGTGGAAGCCGAGGAGGGCGCCCTCAAGGCCGACGGCACGCCCTACAGCGCCACCGACCTGCGGGTGATCCAGGACTGGATCATCAAGCCGCAGCTGCGCACCGTGCCCGGCGTCGCCGAGATCAACACCATCGGCGGCCACGCCAAGCTGTTCCAGGTCGCCCCCGACCCGGCGCGCCTGGCCGCCTACCGCATCACCCTGGCGGACCTGGTCACCGCCCTGGAACGCAACAACGCCAACGTCGGTGCCGGCTTCATCGAGCGCAACGGCGAACAGCTGACCATCCGCGCACCCGGCCAGCTGGAGGGCATCGAGGACATCGCCGCCATCGTCGTCACCCAGCGCGAGGGCACGCCCATCCGCGTGCGCGACGTGGCGCGGGTGGCCATCGGCGAGGAGCTGCGCAGCGGCGCCGCCACCGAGAACGGCCGCGAGGTGGTACTCGGCACCGTGTTCATGCTCATCGGCGAGAACAGCCGCAGCGTCTCCCAGGCGGTGGCCGAGCGCCTGGAGAGCATCAACCGCAGCCTGCCCACCGGCGTGGTGGCGGTGCCGGTGTACGACCGCACCCACCTGGTGGACAAGGCCATCGCCACGGTGAAGAAGAACCTGATCGAGGGCGCCATCCTGGTGGTGGCCGTGCTCTTCCTGTTCCTCGGCAACATCCGCGCGGCGCTGATCACCGCCCTGGTGATCCCGCTGTCGATGCTCTTCACCTTCACCGGCATGTTCGCCAACAAGGTCAGCGCCAACCTGATGAGCCTGGGCGCGCTGGACTTCGGCATCATCGTCGACGGCGCGGTGGTGATCGTGGAGAACGCCATCCGCCGCCTGGCCCACGCCCAGCAGCGCCACGGCCGCCTGCTGACCCGCAGCGAGCGCCTGCACGAGGTGTTCGCCGCCTCCCGCGAGGCGCGTCGGGCCCTGGTGTTCGGCCAGCTGATCATCATGGTGGTGTACCTGCCGATCTTCGCCCTCACCGGGGTCGAGGGGAAAATGTTCCACCCCATGGCCTTTACCGTGGTGATCGCCCTGTTCGGCGCGATGATCCTCTCGGTCACCTTCGTCCCGGCGGCCATCGCCCTGTTCATCACCGGCCGCGTGCGCGAGGAAGAGAACGCCGTGATGCGTGCCGCCCGGCGCGGCTACGCCCCGGTGCTGGCCTGGGTGATGCGCCGGCGCAACCTGGCCTTCGCCCTGGCGGCCGCCAGCGTGCTCGGTGCCGGCGTGCTGGCCAGCCGCATGGGCAGCGAGTTCGTCCCCAGCCTCAGCGAGGGTGATTTCGCCCTGCAGGCCCTGCGCGTGCCCGGCACCGGCCTCGGCCAGTCGCTGGACATGCAGCAGCGCCTGGAACGCGCCCTGGTGGCGCAGGTGCCGGAGGTGCTGCGGGTGTTCGCCCGCACCGGCACCGCCGAGATCGCCTCCGACCCGATGCCGCCGAACATCTCCGACGCCTACGTGATGCTGCGCCCGCGCGAGCAATGGCCGGACCCGGGCAAGAGCCGCGAGGCGCTGGTGGCCGAGATCCAGCAGGTGGCGGCCGGCGTGCCGGGGAGCAACTACGAGCTGTCGCAGCCGATCCAGCTGCGCTTCAACGAGCTGATCTCCGGGGTGCGCAGCGACGTGGCGGTGAAGGTCTTCGGGGACGACATGGACGTGCTCGGCAGCACCGCCCAGCGCATCGCCACGACCCTGCAGCAGGTGCCGGGCGCCTCCGAGGTGAAGGTGGAGCAGACCTCCGGTCTGCCGGTGCTCACCGTCAACATCGACCGCGACAAGGCCGCGCGCTACGGCCTCAACGTCGGCGACGTGCAGGACACCCTGGCCATGGCCGTCGGTGGGCGCCAGGCCGGCACCCTGTTCGAGGGTGACCGCCGCTTCGATCTGGTGGTGCGCCTCGACGAGGGGCTGCGCACCGACCCGCAGGGCCTGTCGCGCCTGCTGCTGCCGCTGCCCGGCGGCGCGGCGGACGGCATCGCCTTCATCCCCCTGGGGGACGTGGCCACCCTCGACCTGGAGCTGGGGCCGAACCAGGTCAGCCGCGAGAACGGCAAGCGCCTGGTGGTGGTGAGCGCCAACGTGCGCGGCCGCGACATCGGCTCCTTCGTGGCCGAGGCCGAGTCGCGCATCCAGGCGGAGGTGCAGGTGCCGGCCGGCTACTGGACCACCTGGGGCGGCCAGTTCGAGCAGCTGCAATCGGCCGCGCGGCGCCTGCAGGTGGTGGTGCCGGTGGCGCTGCTGCTGGTCTTCACCCTGCTGTTCATGATGTTCAACAACGTCAAGGACGGCCTGCTGGTGTTCACCGGCATCCCCTTCGCCCTCACCGGCGGGGTGCTGGCGCTGTGGCTGCGGGACATCCCCCTGTCGATCTCCGCCGGGGTCGGCTTCATCGCCCTGTCCGGGGTGGCGGTGCTCAATGGCCTGGTGATGCTGGCGTTCATCCGCAACCTGCGGGAGGAGGGGCGTTCGCTGGTGGATGCGGTGAACGAAGGGGCGCTGACCCGGCTGCGGCCGGTGCTGATGACGGCCCTGGTGGCCTCCCTCGGCTTCGTGCCCATGGCCCTGGCCACCGGCACCGGGGCGGAGGTGCAGCGGCCGCTGGCCACCGTGGTGATCGGCGGCATCCTCTCGTCCACGGCGCTGACGCTGCTGGTGCTGCCGGCGCTCTACCTGCGTGCGCACCAGCGCGACGAGGAAGAGGACGAAGCCGACGAGCGCGGCTGACCCGGGCGGCGCCACCCGTGTTCGCGGGTGGCGCCGGTGGCGTCAGTCGGCGCTGACCAGCTGGGTTTCCCAGCCGTCGTAGCGGCCACCGTGGTCCTCGGCCAGGTGGAACAGCGGCAGGGTGACGCTGTCGATCTCGGCGAAGGAGGGCAGGTCCTTGCGCCACAGGTGCACGCTGTACTGCCCGTCTTCGTTGGCCGCGATCGGCACCCGCAGCGAGAAGCCCAGGGCCTGGGCGCGGTTGGCGAAGGCCTGGGCGTCGCCGGCCTCGGCGAATTCGGCCCAGTGGTCGATGTCACGCGGGGTGTCGAGGCGGTCGCCGTTCTGTTCCAGGGTCTGGCAGACCCGGCGGTTCTGGATGCATTGGTGGTCGATGGCGCTGGGGTACAGGTACTCCAGGTAGGTCGACCAGCCCGGGTCGGGGTTGCTGCCGGCCTCGAAGCGGTAGTCCGGGAAGCCCCGGAACGCCTCGGCCACGCGGGCTTCCCAGCCTTGCGGATGGGCGGTGTAGAAGAAGAAATCGCGGCAGCCGTTGGTGGTGCAACGCCCGACGTAGGCGTGGTCGGCATCCTCCAGCTTCGGCAGCACGGCGTCCTCCAGCGCGATCAGCGCGTCGTACTCCTCGTTGCTCGACAGGCCGTCGCCCCGTGGCGCGTTCATCTCCACGCGCACGTAGGCCATGGCCGGCAGGCGCTCGATCGGCGCCTGTTCCACGGCACCCAGGTCGACAAACAGCGATGCTGGGCGGTCATCCACCCGGGCGAAATAGAAATCCCAGTTCTCGGTCATCAGTCTCCCTCCCTGTTGGGGTGGCGAGACTGTAGCGGGTTTGCCGGGGCAAGAAGCGGACCTGGCGCACGGCGGGCCGTGGCGCGGCAATCGGTCGCTGGAGAGAGGAGGGAGAGGATTTGCGACCGGACGGCCACAAAAAAAGGCGCCCATCCGGGGCGCCTCAGGGTCCACCACATCCAAAGGAGCGGAAGCGGGAGGTGGACGTATTGCCTGGGGAAATCAGTTGTTGGCGCGTTCGGCGCCCCTGGCTTCGGCCTTGTCGGCGTCGCGCTGGGCGGTGAGTGTCTGGCTGTCGTCGGCCGGGCGGGCGAGCTGGGCATCGCGGGCGGCCTGGACCATCTGCTGGGCGCGCTCCGAGCCGTCTTCGGCGAGGGCGGCGGTGGCGTTCAGGCCAAGCAGGGCGATCAGGAGAAGACTGGCTTTCATGGGGGTAACCTCGTTCATCTTTCGGGATTGGCGTCGAACCACGAGGCCCATGCTAAGGAGCGGAGGCTAACAGGACGGTGAGGCGCGGATTACATCTTTGATATCCGGGCCGACCCCCGTGGGGCGGCCCGGACGCCCCGTCAGAGCACGTTCAGCGGGTACTCGACGATCAGGCGCACCTCGTCCAGGTCCGACTCGAAGTCGGTGGCGCGGGTGGTGGCCTGGCGCAGGCGCAGGGACAGGTCCTTCAGCGAGCCGCTCTGCACCACGTAGCGGGCCTCGATGTCGCGCTCCCAGCGCTTCTGGTCCACCAGCGGGTCGCCGTTGCCGTCGCGGCGCATGTAGGTGCTGTTGGCGTGGGAGTAGTCCGCGTCGGTGCCACGGGCGTAGCGGGTCATGAAGCTCAGGCCCGGTACGCCGTAGGCGGCCATGTCCAGGTCGTAGCGGAGCATCCAGGAGCGCTCCTTCGGCGAGTTGAAGTCGCTGTACTGGATGGAGTTGTCGAGGAAGATCGAGTCGGACTGGCGCAGGTAGTCGAAGTCGTCGTCACCGGTGTTGCGCTGGTGCGACAGCGCCAGGGTGTGGGCGCCGTAGCGCACGCCGACCTTGCCGCTGTAGATGGTGTTGTCGAACGTGCCCAGCAGGCGGCGCCCTTCGTCGGTGGCCTTGTACAGGTTGAGGCCGCCGATCAGGGCCAGGTCCTCGCCCAGCGGGTACTCCAGCTGGAGGCCGGCGTAGTGCTGGTTCCAGGCGTCCTTGAGGCGGCTGCTGTAGAGGCTCAGGCCCAGGTACTCGTTCACCTGGTAGTCACCGCCCAGGTAGGCCACCCAGGGGGCGTCCACGCGGCCGGCGTAGAAGGTGGCGAAGTTGCCGCGCATGCCGCTTTCCTGGGGCTGGCTCATGGCGTGCAGGCGCCCGGCCTGGACCTTCAGGCCCTCCAGGCTGGTGTTCTCCAGGGTCACGCCACGGAAGCTCTCCGGCAGCAGGCGGGCGTCGCCGTAGTGCACCACCGGGGTGGTGGGGAACACGTCGCCGGCCTTGAGCACGGTGTCGAAGGCCCGCACCTTCAGGGCGCCGCCGGTCTTGGAATAGCGGTCCTCGGCCTCGCCGCGGCTGTTCACCGGCAGCAGGTTGACGCTGCCGCCCGGGCCGTAGCGGCCGTCGCCGGTGTCCAGCTTCAGGCCGAGCATGGCGAAGGCGTCGATGCCGACCCCTACCGTGCCTTCGGTGAAGCCGGACTGGAAGGTGGCGATCACGCCGTGGGCCCAGGCTTCGGTGTAGCCGTTGCCGGTGGGGCTGGACTGGCCGTGGCGGAAGTCCCGGTTCATGTAGAAGTTGCGGTTGAGGATGGTGAGGCTGCTGCCTTCGATGAAGCCTTCGGGCTTCTGCTCGGCGGCCTGCAGGGGTGTGCTGGCGGCGAGGGCGACGAAGAGGGCCAGGGGGGCCCGGGCGGATTGGATCATCGGATGCTCCTGTTCGTGTATGGCAGGTCGTGGAGGCCATGTCGTTGTTGTTATCGAACACGCCGACGCTCACGCGGGCGGCGCGCGGCGGGGCTATCGTGGCAAGCGCCGGATAACCCGGAGATGAGGCGCTGATTACAATTCCGTAATCCGCCCGCCAGGGGGACAGGGGCAGCCGGGGGCCTCAGGCCGGGCGCAATGCCACGGCCTGGGAGCGGGAAGGGCAGTTGGAGGGGGCCGGGCGGGGAAGGGGGCTCAGGTCCAGAGCCAGTGGATTTCCGCCACGGCGTCGTGGGCGTGCAGGCTTTCCTCGTGCTCCACACGCACCTTGAATGCAGCCAGGTCCGGCAGCGCCCGCAGGGGCTCGGCCAGGCGCCGCGCGGCGTCCTCGCAGAACATCAGGTTGTGGCCATTGGCCAGCGCAAAGGCCTGCTCGTCGGCGCGCTTCACGGCAGTCTGCAGCGCCGTGCCCAGGGCGGCTTCGCAGCGGTCCACCAGCTCGATCCAGTCCGGCGCCTGAAGCGGGTCCGCCGGGCGCAGCCACAGCCGCGCCTTGCTGCGCTGGCTGTGGGGCGTGGCGGGCATGGCCGCTTCGCTGCCCAGCCATTCATGCAGGGCTTCCCAGGTGGGTGCCTGCCCGGCGAAGCGTTCGCTGAAGGCACGCTGGGTCATCTGCCGTGACAGCGCCGCCGAGCACGGGCAGGTGGAGGAGTAGCCCAGTTCCAGCATGAGTTCCACGTGAAACCCCCGTGGATCCAGGCTCAGCGCGATTTCGAAGGGGTAGGCCTTGTGCCCCGACAGCGGGCTGACCAGCGCCGGACGCTTGAGCAGCAGCTCACCGGCCACCCGCAGGTGTGCCGAGAGGGACAGGCCCTGGTGGCTGTCGAGGAAGTGCTGCAGCAGCGCCTGCAGGGCGGTGAGGGTCAGCTCCTCGCCGGCCAGGGCCTCCAGCGCCAGGTACAGCCGCGACATGTGGATGCCGCGTACGCCTGGGGTGTCGAGGCTGACGCTGGCTTCCACCCGCGCCTGCACGGCTTGCCCGGCCACCTGCAACGGCAAGCGGATGCCGGCCATGCCGACGCGGTCCAGCGGGGCGAGGGTGGCCTGGGTCTGGCTGGCCACGTCGGGCAGGGAGAGGTCGTTCATCGTCGGGCTCGGCTTGCGGGAAATTCGATATGTTATGTTATAACACTTGAAAATCAAGCCACCCTTGCCGAAGCCATGCACCTCATCACCAGCGAAGACGACCTGCTCAGCCAACCGGACGAGCAGTACATGGACGACGCCCAGCAAGCCTTCTTCCAGCGCCTGCTGGAGGCCCAGCGGGACGACCTGCGTACGCGCATCGACAACGAGATGAACGAGCTGCGGGAGATCGAGCCCGCCAGCGACGAGGTGGACGTGGCCGCCCGCGAAGAGCAGCGCCAGTGGCAACTGCGCCGCCTGGAACGGGAAAAGAAGCTGCTGGACAAGATCGACAGCGCCCTGGACCGCCTCGCCCGTGGCGAGTACGGCTGGTGCCGGGAGACCGGCGAGCCGATCGGCCTGCGCCGCCTGCTGCTGCGGCCCACCGCCGAGCTGTGCATCGAGGCCAAGGAGCGCGAAGAGCGTCGCGAACGGCACCTGCGCGACGCCTGAACTCATAACCGTGCCCTGAAGAGGATTCCGCCATGCAAGAGCGTCTTCCCGTCACCGTGCTGTCCGGCTTCCTGGGAGCCGGCAAGAGCACCCTGCTCAACCAGATCCTGAAGAACCGCGAGCACCTGCGGGTCGCCGTGATCGTCAACGACATGAGCGAGATCAACATCGACGGCAGCGAGGTCCAGCGCGACGTCAGCCTCAACCGGGGCGAAGAGCGCCTGGTGGAGATGAGCAACGGCTGCATCTGCTGCACCCTGCGCGAGGACCTGCTGGAGGAAGTCGGCCGGCTGGCCCGCGAAGGCCGCTTCGACTACCTGCTGATCGAGTCCACTGGCATCTCCGAACCCTTGCCGGTGGCCGAGACCTTCACCTTCCTCGACGAGGACGGTCGTGGCCTGTCCGACGTCGCCCGCCTCGACACCCTGGTCACCGTGGTGGACGGGGTGAACTTCCTGCGCGACTTCCACCAGGCCGAGAGCTTGGCCAGCCGTGGCGAAACCCTGGGTGAAGACGACGAGCGCTCCATCACCGACCTGCTGATCGACCAGGTGGAGTTCGCCGACGTCATCCTCATCAGCAAGATCGACCTCATCAGCCAGGCCGAGCGCGAGGAGCTCACCGCCATCCTCCAGCGGCTCAACACCGAGGCGGAGATCCTGCCCATGAGCATGGGCCGCGTGCCGCTGGACAAGGTGCTCAATACCGGCCGCTTCGATTTCGAACGGGCCGCCCGTGCGCCGGGCTGGCTCAAGGAACTGCGCGGCGAACACCAGCCGGAGACCGAAGCCTACGGCATCGCCTCCAGCGCCTACCGGGCCCGGCGGCCGTTCCACCCCGAGCGCTTCCATGCCTTCCTCAACCGCGAATGGCGCAACGGCCGGCTGCTGCGCTCCAAGGGCTTCTTCTGGCTGGCCAGCGCCTGGCGCGAGGCCGGCAGCTGGTCCCAGGCCGGCGGCCTGATGCGCTACGGCCATGCCGGGCGCTGGTGGCGCTTCGTCCCGCGCGAGCAGTGGCCCCAGGACGAAGAAGGCCTGGAAGCGATCTTCAAGCACTGGGACCCGCAGGTGGGTGACTGCCGGCAGGAGTTGGTGTTCATCGGCCAGGGCATCGACTTTGCGCGCCTGCACGCCGAGCTGGATGACTGCCTGCTGGACGATGCCGAGATGGCCCAGGGCGTCGAAGGCTGGTCGCGTCTGCCCGACCCCTTCGGCGGCCTGGTCGGGGAGGCGGCCTGATGGAAGCCCTGGCCCTGCGCCCGCCGCCCCGTGCGGCCATCGGCGACAACCCGGCGGTGCTGGGCGAAGCCCTGCGGGACGAGGTCAACCTCGCCGTCTGGGAGCGCCAGCTGCCCCTGCACATCAGCGACTACGCCCGCTGCCTGCTGGGGCTCGGGGAACCCTTGAGCGAGTCCCTGACCCTGGAGCTGCCGGACCCGGAGGCGCCCCTCGACCTGAGCAACCTGGCCCGGCGCTTCGCCGACATCGACGGCCATGCCGGCTTCCTCGCCGACGTGGCCTGGCTGGTGCGCGCCTTCGCCTGCCTGCTGGATGCCCGGCGCATCGGCCTGCGCCTGCGGCGCCTGGACCGCGCCATGTGCCCGCGCTACCACGTCGACCACGTGCCCCTGCGGCTGATCACCACCTACGCCGGGGCCGGCAGCCACTGGCTGCAGGAAGGCCAGATGCCCCGCAGCCGCCTGGGCGACCCCGCCGCCGAGCCCGCAGCCGTACCCGCCGGGCAGACCCTGGCGGCCGGCCATGTGGCCTTGTTCAAGGGCGAGAAGTGGCTGGGCAATGAGGGGCGAGGGGTTATCCACAGGTCGCCGGACGTCCTTCCGGGCGAGGCGCGCTTGCTGCTGACGCTGGATTGGTTGGCCTGAGCGGCAGGTGTGGTTGTGCTCGATGGGGTGGGGCGGCAGGTGCCGGGTCGGCCGGTGCTTATCCACAGGTCAAAAAAAGGGCCACCCGAAGGTGGCCCTGCATCACCGAGGCCCTGCCGGCTGGGCCGGCATGAGCGAGGTACCCGAGGCTATTTCACCGCCTGGCTGTTACCGGCTGATGACGACGGGCTTTCCCAGGTGCCTTTGCCCTGGCCCTCGCAGAACGGCTTGAGGTAGCGCGCGTCGCTGGCGACGCCGTAGTAGTAGAGGTCCTGGCGGTAGGCGATGTTGCTGACCTGGCTGTTGCGGCAGACGCCGAAGGCCCCTTCGGGGCACTGCTCGGCGTAGCTCACCTCCACCTTCTGGCCCGGCATCTCCGGCTTGCAGAAGCCGTCGCGGAACAACTGGGAGGGAATGCTGCGGTTGGCCTGGCAGACCTTCACGTCCAGCCGGTCGCTCTGGCTGTGGACAATGCAGGCTTCCGCCAGGGCCTGGGACGAGGCGAGCAGCAGCAGGGGCAGCAGGAACACACGCATGAAGCACCGACCAAGATCGTTGAGATGCGCGACTTTATCACGGCCCTTTATTCACAGACTGTGACACCGCACCATGGCCTCCATGCTGACCCACATCCCCACCCACCTGGTGGCCGGCCCTCTCGGTGCCGGCAAGACCAGCCTGATCCGCCACCTGCTGGCCCAACGCCCCGTGGGCGAACGCTGGGCGGTGCTTATCAACGAATTCGGCCAGGTCGGCCTGGATGCCGCGCTGCTGGAAACCGGCGAGGACGGCATCAGCCTGGCCGAGGTGGCCGGCGGCTGCCTCTGCTGCGTCAACGGCGCGCCCTTCCAGGTCGGGCTCGGGCGCCTGCTGCGCAAGGCGCGGCCGGACCGGCTGTTCATCGAACCGTCCGGGCTGGGCCATCCCGCTGAGTTGCGTCGGCAGCTCGTTGCGGCGCCCTGGACCGAGGTGCTGGCCCTGCAGCCCACCCTGGTGGTGCTGGATGCCCAGGCCCTGGCCCGGGGCGAGCCGCTGCCCGCCAGCCAGCAGGCGGCACTGGAAGGTGCCGGGCTGCTGGTGCTGAACAAGGCCGAGGGCCTGCAAGCCGACGTTCGCCAGCGCATCGCCCAGGCCCTGCCGGCGGTACCCCAGTGCTGGACCCAGCAGGGCCAGCTGCCGCTGGAACGCCTGCCCGGCCTGGCGGCGCGCGTCGGCGCGGCTGTGGATAACCTCGCGCTGCCCAGTGCCCCGCCGTCTTTGCCGACCCTGTGGACAGACCCCACCCGACCCCTCTGCCAGGCGGGTGGCCAGGGGGAGGGTTGGAGCATCGGCTGGCGCTGGCACCCGTCCCAACGCTTCGACCCGGAGCACCTGGCCGCCTGGCTCCAGGGCCTGGACTGGCGCCGCGCCAAGCTGGTTATCCACAGCGCGCAAGGCTGGGTCTCGGCCAACGCCCTGGACGGCGCCCCGCTGCACTGGCGCCCCAGTGAGTGGCGGCGGGATTCGCGGCTGGAGCTGATCTTCAGCGAGCCGCAGGAGGCGGCCGTCCTCTCGGCGGGGCTTGAGGCCTGTCGGTTGCGGGAGTGATGCCTCTCCAGTACTCGGGAGGGAGCTGGGCGCCTGGATACAGAGCGCGAGGCGTACAGAAACGAAAACGGGCCCTTGCGGGCCCGTCTGCGGAATAAAACGGCTACGGCAAACCGCAGCCAGGGCCAGGGCGGCCCAAGGGAATCAGTCGTCGTTCATGCGCGAGTGGGTGCGGGTGTCCTTCATGAACAGGTACACCATCAGCGAGCAGGCGATGCAGGCGGTCACGTACCAGTAGAAGCCGCTCTCCATGCCGATGCTCTTGAACCACAGCGCGATGTACTCGGCGGTGCCGCCGAAGATGGACACGGTCAGCGCGTAGGGCAGGCCCACGCCCAGGGCGCGGATCTCGGTGGGGAACAGCTCGGCCTTCACCACGGCGTTGATCGAGGTGTAGCCGCTGACGATCACCAGCGCCGCCATGATCAGGAAGAACGCGCCCCACCAGGTCTCGATGGTGTGCAGGGTGCTGAGGATCGGGTAGGTGAACAGGGTGCCCAGCACGCCGAAGGCGATCAGGATCGGGCGCCGGCCGATCTTGTCCGAGAGCGCGCCGACGATGGGCTGCAGCAGCATGAACAGGAACAGCGTGGCGGCCGAGATCATGGTCGAGTCGTCCTTGCTCATGCCCACGGTGTTGACCAGGTACTTCTGCATGTAGGTGGTGTAGGTGTAGAAGGCCAGGGTCCCGCCCATGGTCAGGCCGACCACGGTCAGCACTTCCTTGGGGTGGCGCATCAGAGTGCGCAGCAGGCTTTCCTTGGGCTTGTCCTTCTTCTGGGTGAAGGAGTCGGTCTCCTCCATGCCGCGACGCAGGAACATCGCCACCACGGCGCAGGCCGCGCCGATGAAGAAGGGTACGCGCCAGCCCCAGCTGTCCAGCTGCTCGGTGGTCAGGGTCTGCTGCAGCACGATCAGCACCGCCAGGGCGATGAGCTGGCCGGAGATCAGCGTCACGTACTGGAAGCTGGAGTAGAAGCCGCGCTGTTCCTTGGTGGCCATCTCCGACAGGTAGGTGGCGGAGGTGCCGTATTCACCACCCACCGAGAGGCCCTGCAGCAGGCGGGCGATCACCAGCAGGATGGGCGCGGCGATGCCGATGCTCTCGTAGCTGGGGGTCAGGGCGATGATCAGCGAGCCGAAGCACATCAGCAGCACCGAGGCCAGCAGGGCAGCCTTGCGGCCCTTGCGGTCGGCGTAGATGCCCATCAGCCAGCCGCCGATGGGGCGCATCAGGAAGCCCACGGCGAAGATCGCGGCGGTGTTCAGCAGCTGGGCGGTCAGGTCGCCCTGGGGGAAGAAGGCCTTGGCGAAGTACAGCGAGAAGGCGGCGTAGACGTACCAGTCGTACCACTCCACCAGGTTGCCCACCGAGCCGCTGAAGATCGACTTGATGCGCTGGGATGTGGTGCGGGTTGCTGCTGAGGCAGTCAGGGTGCTGGAGCTTTCCATCGTGGTTCCTCGAGTCGTTGTTGTTGTGTGCACGGACTGGCCGGGCTTGGACAGGCGCCATAGCAGGACCTGTGCCAGGCACCGGAGGCCGCGCCGTTGCTGGGTTTCGGCTCGATGGAGGGGCATCGCTGCGCGGAATCCCGCCGATGCCGGAACGGGCCATGAGCGGGTTCTTGCCGAGTGCCCGGTGCTGGTGTGCGCATGCCTTCGGCATGGCTTCCGGGCACCGCGCCGCACATGGGAAGCGCCAGGGGCAGGTGTTCATCCCCGATTCCGGTGGAGCACAGCGTGGACAAGCTGTGGGCAGCTTCCCGTATACCCCGTCTTCCGTGGCTTTTAGGCATTCGATCAGGATTTGCACAGGGCAGGGCCTGTGGATGGGCGTCCGCCCTGTGGGCGACTGTCCCCAAATGGCTTGGATTAGCCTGTGGAAAAGCTGTAGCCACCACGCCAGAGGCCAGGCTGCACGCTGCCTGTGGAGGTTTGATCACTTAATGTCCAACGGGATAAGTTAGCGGATACGGCCTGTTGGGTATCGTCCCCAATTCCCGTGGACGGTACTGTGCCCAAGCTGTGGATAGATCGACAAAGCCCAGTATCGATGGGCCTTTCAGACGTTCGTACAGATTCTGATCAGTAGCTGGGCCCTGCCATGCGCCGGTTTTCCGCGGCTGTGAACTGTGGACAAAACCGCTGCATGATCCCCACCTGTCCCCAAACGCCGGGGATGAGCCTGTGGACAAGCTGTAGCCAGACCGTCGGAGGCCTGATTTGGCGGGGCTTTTGGCGTTTAGATTATTTTTTGATCGATGCGCGGGCTCTCCAGTCGTGTGGAAAAGGCCCTGCGCCGGTGGCCTCGCTGTCCACATTGCCCCCAGTATCCGGGGAAGACCCTGTGGAAAAACTGTACGCACCTGTCTGCTACCCACGGCTGGCGGGCTGTTCAGCCGATTGATCATTAATTGAGCCCTTGCTGGCCGGCATCTGGCGTGTGCCGTACAGGCCGGGCCGGAGCGGCAGTCGGCCTGTCAGAAGGGGCGTTCTCCCTGCTATCCACACCGTCCCCAATAACGGTGGAAGGGCCTGTGTACAAGCTGTCTGTACCTCTCTGAAGACCAGGGATTGCAAGGCCTCCAAGGGTTTGTACGAATTCTGAGCGATGGCCCGGGCGCACCGCACGCAGCGGTGGTGTTTGCCTGTTCATCACGCTATCAACAGTCCCCAGATCAGGTGGAACAGCCTGTTGATAAGCTGTGCTCAATTGCTTTCAGGCCTTTATTCATAAGGCTTTCATCGATCTGATCGCGTTTTGACCAGGGGCGCGAGGACGATTGGATGCACACAGCGAGCGACGCGCTGGCGGTACTGTCCACAATTGTCCTCGCTTAAAGGGGAAAAATCTGTGGATAAACTGTTTTCAGTTGTACACAGGCCGTGTCGGGCGCGGCACGGAGCAAACTGTGCATTTACTGATCATGTTTTTCGCAAGGCCACGCCATACAAGGGATTTTGCGGAGTGAAGGGGGTGCGGAGTGTGGAAAAGCTCCGCCTGGGAGCTGTCCCCAGATAGCGTGTATCAACCTGTTGAAAAGCTGTGTCCACAGTGCTGAAGGCCCCGATTGACGGGGCCTTCGGCATTCAGGTGGATTTATGACCACAGGGCCGGAAGGCCCTGTGGATGGCTCAGTCGTCTTCGCCGGGGAGGAAGTCACCACGGGCCAGGCCGTGGCGTTGCATCTTCTCGTTGAGGGTGCGGCGCGGCAGTTGCAGCAGCGCCATCACCGCCTTGATGTCGCCCTTGCTGCGGGCCAGGGCCTGGCGCAGGCATTGCGCCTCGTAGGCTTCCATCAGCTCGGCCAGGGACGGCGCACTGTCCTCGCGGGGAGCGTCCAGCGGCGCGGCCAGCCCCAGCACGTGGCGCTCGGCGGCGTTGCCCAGCTCGCGCACGTTGCCGGGCCAGTCGTGGGCCAGCAGGTGCGCCAGCTCGGCCGGGGTGAGGTTCGGCACCGGGCGCTGCAGGCGTTCGCCGGCCAGGGCGGCGAAGTGTTCGAACAGCAGGGGGATGTCCTCGCGGCGGTCCCGCAGCGGCGGCAGCTGCAGCTCGGCGACGTTCAGGCGGTAGAGCAGGTCCTCGCGGAAGCGCCCGGCGCGTACTTCGTCGCGCAGGTCCGGCTTGGTGGCGGCCACCACCCGCACGTCGATGCGGATGCTCTGGTTGGAGCCCAGGCGCTCCAGTTGCTGCTCCTGCAGCACCCGCAGCAGCTTCACCTGCTGGGCCAGGGGCATGCTCTCGATCTCGTCGAGGAACAGGGTGCCGCCGTTGGCGTGCTCCAGCTTGCCGATGCGCTTGCCCTGGGCGCCGGTGAAGGCGCCGCTTTCATGGCCGAACAGCTCGCTCTCGAAGAGGTTCTCGGGGATGGCGGCGCAGTTGAGGGCGACGAAGGGCCGTTCCGCGCGCGGGCCGAAGTCGTGCAGGCAGCGCGCGACGAGCTCCTTGCCGCTGCCGGTGTCGCCCCGCAGCAGGACGTTCACCGGGGTCTGCGCCAGGTCCAGCACCTGTTTGCGCAGGTGCAGGATGGGCCGGGAGATGCCCAGCAGGCGGCCGTCCAGTTGCGCGCGGCTGTCCGCCTGCTGGCGCAGGCGGCGGTTCTCCTGCTGCAGGCGGCGCTTCTCCAGCGCGCGCTTGAGGCTGCCCAGCAGGCGCTCGGGGGTGAAGGGCTTCTCGATGAAGTCATAGGCGCCCAGGCGCATGGCCTCCACCGCCTGGGGCACGTCGCCGTGGCCGGTCACCAGCAGGAAGGGCAGGTCGCGGTCGCGGGCCTGGACCGCTTCCAGCAGGGCCAGGCCGTCCATGCCCGGCATGCGCAGGTCGCTGACCACCACGCCGGGGAAGTCCGGTTCCAGGGCGTGCAGGCACTCGGCGGCGCTGGCGCACAGGCGCACGGCGAAGCCGGAGAGTTCCAGCCATTCGCGCACGGCTTCGCGGATGGCGGCTTCGTCGTCGACGAAGATCACGTGGGGGGAGGTCATGCTCGCTCCTCGGGGGGGCTGGCCGGCAGGCTGAGGCGGAACACCGCGCCGGGGCCACGGTTTTCCGCAGACAGGCGCCCGCCCAGTTCATGGACGATGGCGTAGGACACGGCCAGGCCGAGGCCCAGGCCGTCGCCCACCGGTTTGGTGGTGAAGAAGGGATCGAAGACCTGGGGCAGGGCCTCGGCGGGGATGCCGCCGCCGTTGTCGGCGACCTCCAGGCACCAGTGCTCGCCGTCGCGTCGCAGGCTGATCTCCACCTTTGGCGAAGCCTGGCCGTCGACGGCATCCAGGGCGTTGCGCAGCAGGTTGACCAGCACCTGTTCCAGGCGGATGGCGTCGCCCTGGACCCAGGCCGGCTGCTCCAGGCGCTGGACGATGTGGGCGTCGCTGTCGCGCAGGCGCGGGGCGAGCAGTTGCAGGGCCTTGCCCACCACGTCGCCGAGTTCCAGGGTTTCCCGCAGGCCGCCGGGGGTGCGGCGGGCGTAGGTCTTGAGGTGGCCGGTGAGGGCGGCCATGCGCCGCAGCAGCTCGTCGAGCCGGTCGAGGGCCTTGCGCGCCGGTTCCAGCTGCCCGTTGTCCAGCATCAGGCGCAGGCTGCCCAGGTGCATGTGCAGGGCGGTCAGCGGCTGGTTGATCTCGTGGGCGAGGGCGGCCGACATCTGCCCCAGGGCGGCCAGCTTGGCGGCCTGCACCAGGCCGTCCTGGGCGGTGCGCAGGTCGGCGGTGCGCTGCTCCACCAGGCGCTCCAGCTCCTCGCGGCTCTGCTGGCGCAGGCGCGCCAGGCGCCAGCGCTGCTGCAGGAACAGGCCGAGGAAGAACAGCGCCGCCCACACCCCGCCGGCGGCCAGGCTGGCGGTGCGGGCGCTGCTGGCGGCGCCCTGGGGGCGGTGCAGCAGGTGCAGGGTCCAGCCCTCGCTGGGCAGCGCCTCGGATTCCCAGAGGTAGTCCTGTTCGCCGTCCGGGCCGTTGACCCGCACCAGGCGGCTGCCCTCGCCGAAGTCCTCGCGGGTCTGGTGCTCCAGGGGCACCAGGGGCTTCTTGTCGTACTGCCGGGTGGCTGCCAGCTCGGCACGCTGCCCTGCGTCCAGCGGCGCCAGCTCGCGGTAGCGCCAGGCCGGCTGGTTGGCGATGAAGACGATGCCCTTGGCGTCGCTCACCAGGATCACGTCGGGGCGTTCGCGCCACTGCTGCTCCAGCTCGGGGAACTCCAGCTTGACCACGATGGCGCCGAGGAAGCGCCCGGCATCGTCGTGGATGGCGTGGGAGAGGAAGTAGCCGGGGATGCCGCTGACCACGCCCACGGCGTAGAAGCGTCCGGTGCCCTGGGTGCGGGTTTCCAGGAAATAGGGGCGGAAGCCGTAGTTGTGGCCGACGTAGCTGGTGGGCAGGCGCCAGTTGCTGGCGGCGATGGCCAGGCCGTCTTCGCGCATCAGCTCCAGGGTGGAGGAGTGGGCGGCGCCGTTGATGCGTTCCAGCTTGAGGTTGAGCTGCCGTTGCAGGTCGTCGGTCAGCGGTGCCTGCAGCGCCTGGCGCAGCTCCGGGTCCAGGGCCAGCACGGCGGGCAGGGCGCGGTAGCGCTCGATCAGGGTGCTCAGGGCGCTGCGGTAGAGGCCGAGCTGGGCGCCGGCCTGGAGGCCTTCCTCGCGCAGTGCGGCGTACTCGGCCTGGCGCCCAGCCTGGTGCATCGACAGCAGCAGGCCGATGACGAACAGCAGGGTCAGCGGGACGATGCGCGGGGACAGGCTGGGCACGGGCGGGTCCGGGGTGGTGCAGGGGGGCTGCGACGATAGCACGAGCGGGGCGGCGGCGGCCTGTGGATAACCCCTGGAGCCCGGAGCCGGCGGGTCGGCACGGGTATCCACAGGCTGCCGGTGGGCGGCATCCGGCGATACACTGCGCGCTTCCCGTTGCGAGCCTGTCCCATGTCGTTGATCGCCTGGTCCCATTCCACGTCCGCCGGTTTCACCCTGCGTGGCTGGCACAGCCCGCCCAGCGGCCGGCCGCTGCTGCACTTCCTGCACGGCAACGGCTTCTGCACCCGCGCCTATGCGCCGATGCTGGCGCACCTGGAGGCGCACTTCGACCTCTGGCTGTGCGACCTGCAGGGGCACGGCGAGAGCGATCACGGGGGGCGCTTCCTGGGCTGGAACCGCAACGCGGAGCTGGCCGTGGAGGCGTTCGAGGCCGGTCGCGGGCGCTTCGGCGAGGTGCCGCGCCTGGCCCTGGGGCACAGCTTCGGCGGCGTGCTCACCAGCCTGGTGCTGGCCCGCCATCCCGCGCTGTTCCAGCGTGCGGTGCTGCTGGACCCGGTGATCTTCACCCCGGCGATGATCGGGGTGATGGCCTTCAGCGAGGTGCTCGGCCTGCACCGGCGCACCACCCTGGCCAAGCGCGCCCGGGCCCGACGCCACCAGTGGAGTGACCGCGATGCAGCGTTCAAGGCGCTGCAGGGGCGCGGCATCTTCCGTGGCTGGCGCGACGATGCCCTGGCGGCCTACGTGGACCATGCGATCAAGGCGGTGGAGGGTGGCGTCGAGCTGAAGTGCCGCCCCAGCCGCGAGGCGGAGGTGTTCAGCTCCTGCCCGAAACGCCTCTGGCCGTCGCTGGCACGCATCGCCACGCCGACCCTGATCCTCCACGGCGAGGCCAGCTACCCCTTCGTCGCCCGTTCGGTGGCGCGGCTCTGTGCCCTCAACGGCCACGTCAGCGCCCAGGTGGTGGAGGGCGGCCACTGCTTTATGCAGGAAGACCCGGACGCCGCCGCCGAGCGGGTGGCGGACTTCCTCGGGCGCGGCCTGTGAGCGACCCGCGCCGCGAGGCGGTCTGGCTGGCGCTTTCGGAGCTGTGGCTGGACACCGAGCTGGACGCGGGCGACCTGCTGCGGCTGGCGCGCTGCCTGCACGAGAGCGGTTATCCACAGGCCGAGCTGGAGGCGATCTACGCGCTGGAAGTGGCGCCCGCCGTCTGGCTCAACGCCTGGAGCGTGGCGGGGGTGTGGCAGGGGTTCGATCCCGACTGGCTGTTCGAGCGCTGCCGGCATAACCAGGCGCGGCGGGCGCGGCTCGGCTTCCGCCTGGGCTGCCGGCTGCTGCGCGGCGCCATGACCGGCGCCACGCGGGCGGACTGGAACGGGGTTATCCACAGGCTGGAGGGGCTCGGCGAGGGCTGAGCCCGGCGGGTCATTCCACCTGGCGCTGCTCGTCCTGGCGCGGGTGGTTGCGGCGCCAGGTGTCCAGCTGGATGACGTTGCTGGCGACGACTTCCGGCTCGCGCGGGGCCTGGAAGGGGTGCGGGTCCATCTGGATGCGCCCCAGGTGGTTGCCGAACATCTGCACCGTGCCGGTCAGGCGCTGCTCGCCGGTGACGGTGAATTCGAAGCCATAGATGCGCGCCAGGCGGCGGTGGCCCTTGGCATCGCGGACGATGGCCATGCGCTGCAGGGCGACGTTGCCGTCCAGCAGGTCCACGTCGAAACGGGCGCAGTGTTGTTTCACCAGCACCAGGGCGCGCTCGCGCACACCGTGGCCGCGCCAGAGCCAGGCGGCGCCGGCGGCAAGCAGCAGGAACAGGAAGACATCGGCCAGACTGATCATGATCACTCCCCTCGGATGCGCTGAAGCTTAACCCATCCGTGGCCGATCAGAAGGCCAGCTCGAGGCGGTTGCGACCCTGCTGCTTGGCCCGATAAAGCGCCTGGTCGGCCGCCTCCTGGAGGGCCTCCAGACCCCGCTCCGCCGGGGCTTCGGCCAGGCCGATGCTGACGCTGACGGCCAGCGCCTGGCCGTCGATTTCGATGCGCAGCTGCTCCACGGCCTCACGCAACCGTTCAAGAAAACGACGGGCGGCATCGGCCGGGGTGTCGGGCAGCAGGAAGACGAATTCCTCGCCGCCGATCCGGGCGAACACGTCGGTGCTGCGGGCGGCCGCCTGGCAGAGGCGGCTGAAGGCCTGCAGTACCTGGTCGCCGGCGGCGTGGCCATGCTGGTCGTTGATGCGCTTGAAATGATCGATGTCGAGCATCGCCAGGCACAACGGCTGGCCCTGGCGCAGGGCCCGCAGGCGCTCCTGCTCGGCGCGGGCGTCGAAGGCCCGGCGGTTCAGGGCACCGGTCAGCGGGTCGGTGGTGGCCTGCAGGCGCAGGCGTTCCTCCAGGGCCTTGCGGTGGCTGACGTCGCGGATCTCCATCAGCCGCTGGCGGTCGTCCAGCGCCGTCACCGAGCACTCGACGGCGAGCAGGGTGCCGTCCTGGCGCTGCACGGCGAAGTCGCGCGGGGTGCCGTCGGCCTCCGTCAGCAGGCGCTCCAGCGCAGCCTGCTCGCTGGCCGGGAACAGCGTCTGGGGCGTGCGCTCGCGCAGGCCGTCGCGGGGCAGGCCGAACAGGCTGTCGAGGGCCGGGTTGCTGTCCTGGATGCGGCCGTCCTGCAGCACCATCAGGCCAACACTGGTCAGCCCCATCAGGCGCTCGAAGCGCTGGGCGCCGGCCTCGGCCTGCTCGGCGTGGCGCTGGCTGTCGAGGAGGATGCGGCGCATGGTCATCAGCGCCAGGCCCACCAGGGCGATGACCCACAGCGGGATGCCGAAGTTGTAGGGCAGCAGGTAGGCCACCGAGCGGGTCACGTCGGGGTGCTCCACCGCGTTCAGCCAGTCGTGCACGGCGATGCCGCCCCGCAGCAGGGTGACCAGGGCGTAGCCCAGCAGCACCACGCCGACGCCGGCACATACCCCGCGCAGCTGGGGTTCGCGCGGGTGGCGCAGCAGGGCGCTGGCGGCCTGCAGGGGCAGCGCCCCGCCGATGGCGGCGTAGACGGCGATCAGCAGCTCGCTGTTGAGCGGTGCCACCCACCAGTGCCAGCTGTTGAAGGCGGCCATCAGCCCGGCGCTGGCCGGCACCGTCCAGACCGGCAACGGCCGGCCGAGGAAGCGGAACACCCCGAGCATCAGCACTGCCTCGCCGGCCAGCTGGGTGGCGTTGCCGAGGACGTTGAGCACGCGGTTGCCGGTGGCGACGAAGACGAAGAAGGCGAGGATGCCGAGGATCAGCAGCCAGGCGCCGGCCGCCCAGAAGCCGGGACCGCGATAGGGGCGCGAGACGTACCAGAGCCCGGTGCAGGCCAGGGCGCTGCCCAGCATCAGGTTGAGCCCGAGCAGCATGGGCGAAAAATACAGGGATTCCATGGTGACGGTGGGTGCCGGCAGGTTGGAGAATCCTGCCATTATGGCCGGCGAACCGAGCCCGCACCTCCTGGCATTCGATCCACCCCGACCCGAAGGACCTTCCATGTCGCGCACGCCCCATCTCCTCAGCATCCAGTCCCATGTGGTGTTCGGCCACGCCGGCAACCGCGCGGCGGTGTTCCCGGTCGAGCGCCTGGGGGTGAAGGTCTGGCCGCTGAACACCGTGCAGTTCTCCAACCACACCCAGTACGGGCAGTGGACCGGCGAGGTGCTGCCGCCCCGGCAGATCCCCCAGCTGGTGGAGGGCATTGCCGCCATCGGCGAGCTGGGCAACTGCGATGCGGTGCTGTCCGGCTACCTGGGCAGCGCCGCCCAGGGCCGCGAGATCCTCGAGGCGGTGGCCCGCATCAAGGCGGCCAATCCGCGCGCGCTGTACCTGTGCGACCCGGTGATGGGCCACCCGGAGAAGGGCTGCGTGGTGGCCCCCGAAGTGAGCCGCTTCCTGCTGGAGGAAGCCGCGGCCGCCGCCGACTACCTGTGCCCCAACCAGCTGGAGCTGAACAGCTTCGCCGGGCGCCGCCCGGACTCCCTGGAGGACTGCGTGGCCATGGCCCGCGCGCTGCTGGCCCGTGGCCCGCGTGCAGTGCTGGTGAAGCACCTGGACTACCCCGGCCGCGCCCCGGAGGACTTCGAAATGCTGCTGGTCAGTGCCGACGGTAGCTGGCTGCTGCGCCGGCCGCTGCTGGCCTTCCCGCGCCAGCCGGTGGGTGTGGGCGACCTGACGTCAGGGGTGTTCCTCGCCCGTCTGTTGCTGGGGGACACCCTGGTGGCGGCCTTCGAATTCGCTGCTTCCGCAGTGCACGAGGTGCTGCTGGAAACCCAGGCCTGCGGCAGCTACGAACTGGAGCTGGTGCGGGCCCAGGACCGCATCGCCCACCCGCGCGTGCGCTTCGAGGCGCGTCGCCTGGGCTGACCTGCGGCCATCTGACTCAGGGCACGTCCAAAAACGTCGGCGAGGCCGGAAGCCGAAGGCAAAAACCGGCGAAAAAGCGCAGTTTACGTGCGGTAAATGAGCATTTGAGGCTGTTTTCAACGCCGCGATGACAACGCAGGCCGTGTTTGGAGGTGCCCTTCAGCGGCTATGCTTGCCGGCGCTGTATCGCTAGCATGGCGCGGTTTCCGGCGTGGTTGCCCACGCCACTCTCCAACGGACCCGGGAGACGGGATTGGCTCATCACGGACGCATGCGCTTCGGCGCCTGGCTCGGACTGCTGGCCCTGTGGCTGGTGGTGGCCGGTCCGTTGCTGTCCCAGGTCCGCGCCCAGGCGGGCGAACTGCCGGCCTGGCTGGCGGAGATGGCCTGCGCCTCCGGGCGTGATTCGGCCAAGCTCCCGGCCCACCCCGACCACCTGCTGGCCAAGTGCGGCTACTGCACGCTGCTCTCCGCCTCCCCGGCACTCACGCCCGCACCGCTGCTGCCCGCCCTGTTGCCGGCCACGGCGTTCTTCGCCCCGCTGGAGCCGGAGGCGGGCCATGGTGCCGCCTCGGTATTCCCCGGCGCCCGGCCCCGCGCACCGCCGTCGCTCGCCTGAAGCCGTTTGCCGCCGCGCGCCCCTGTGCGCGGCGTTTCCGGCGTCCGGATGGCCGTTTTCAGGCCCGGCGCCGATCGACTTTCCAAGGAGTGACCCCATGCGCAAGACCCTGATTTCCGCCGCTGCCCTGCTGGGCCTGTTCAGCACCGCCGCCCTGGCCCACGAGTACCAGGTGGCCAAGCTGCACATCGACCACCCGTGGGCCCTGGAGCTGCCGCCGGTGTCCGCCAACGGCGCGGCCTACCTGGTGGTGCACAACAACGGCGACACCCCGGACCGCCTGGTGGGTGCCGACACCCCCCGTGCCGGCAAGACCGAGATCCACGAGCACGTACACAAGGACGGGGTGATGAAGATGCAGCAAGTGGAAGGTGGCCTGGCCATTCCTGCCGGGGGCGAGGTGCGCCTGGAGCAGGGTGGCTACCACCTGATGATGTTCGGCCTGAAGCAGCCGCTGAAGGATGGCGAGCGCTTCCCCCTGACTCTGCACTTCGAGAAGGCCGGCGACCTCAAGGTGGAGATCGCCGTGCAGAAGGCCGCCCCCGCTGCCGAGAAGGCCCACGCCCACGGCGAGCACGCCGAGCAGGGCGACCACAGCCAGCACAGCGGTCACGACCAGTAACCGCCTACCGGCCTGCACCCGCCGGCAGGGGCGCTCGCCCCTGCCGGGTGCAGGCCGGGTCCTTAACCCTGGACGTCGTCCTCGCCGCGCAAGGCGCGGTAGCGGCGTTCCAGTTCCTGGCGGATCTCCCGCCGCTGCTGACCCTGCACGTAACGACGCTTCTGGTCGGGGGTCTGCGGCTCCAGCGGCGGAACCGGCGCCGGGCGGCGCTCGTCGTCCAGCGCCACCATGGTGAAGAAGCAGCTGTTGGTATGGCGCACCGAGCGTTCGCGGATGTTCTCGGTGATCACCTTGATGCCGATCTCCATGGAGGTGGTGCCGGTGTAGTTCACCGAGGCGAGGAAGGTCACCAGCTCGCCGACGTGCACCGGCTGGCGGAACACCACCTGGTCCACCGAGAGGGTCACCACGTAGCGCCCGGCGTAGCGGCTGGCGCAGGCGTAGGCCACCTCGTCGAGGTACTTGAGCAGGGTGCCGCCATGGACGTTGCCGGAGAAGTTGGCCATGTCCGGGGTCATCAGGACGGTCATCGTCAGTTGTGCGTTGCCGGGTTCCATCGGGGCTCCAGAGGCAGTGTGAATCAGGATGCGTGACGCGGTGCCGACCGCGCCGGGACGGGCGCCCGTATGATGGGCGTCTTTTTCCCAAGCAAGGACGCCCTCCCATGCCGGCAGGCTACACCTGGCGCCCCACGTGGCGCTGCGAAAACTTCATCCTCCTTCCTATCGCCCGGGTGCAGCCATGAAGCGCGCCGTGATCGGGCTGCTCGGCAGTGCGGTGCTGGTGGGCGCTCTGGTGACGGGGGGCGCGCTGCTGCTGCGGGACGACCCGCTGCGTCCGGAGGTGGCCGACTGGCTGCGGGATGCCCGCCACGAGGGCGCCGACAGCGCGGCATTCCTTTACCTGATGGGCATGGATGCGCCGGCCGACCAGGCGCCGGAGGCCTACGGGCGCGAGCGGCTGGACGCCTACCAGCGCTGGCGTGCTCGGCATTCGGCGGTGGACGAGTACAGCCCGCCACAGCTGCCCACGCTGGATTTGCCGACCGACCCGTTGCTGTGCAGCATCGAGCAGAACGGCTGCTGGGCGAACCAGTTGGCGCATCCGGTCGAGTTGGAGGCCCAGGTCCGGAGCCACATCCTGTTGGCTGCGCGCTACAGCGAGCTGCTTGCCCTGGACGACTACCAGACCCTGACTACCGCAGGTGCGGCCGAGCCCTGGCCGTCAATGGCGTACCTTGATCACGCTCAGCGCGTGTTCGGAGCCCAGGTATTGCTGCAGGCCCGCCAGGGATCGGGAGAAGAGGCTCGTGAGCGGTTGGCGCAGGAGTTGGTGGTGTTGCGTCGCCTGCTGGCGCGGGCCGACCAACTCCTCGCGAAAGTCATGGCCGGCAAGCTGATCGACCGCAACCTGGAGCTGCAGGCCCGCCTGTACCGTCAGGGCTGGATGCCTGCACCACAGCAGCCGGCACCGCTGAACGAGGCGGAGCGCGCCCTGGTCAAGCCGTTGCAGCGGGAGCTGCTGTACATCGCGACGCTGTTCCAGAGCCTGCCCGGTGGTGAGGGGGCGCCGTTGAAGGAGCGCATCGGCATGGCGCTGCTGATGCGGCCGAACATGAGCCTCAACGCCACGTTTCCGCCCTTCCGCCAGGTTGCCGAACTGTCCCGATTGGAACCAAAGGATTTTGCCCGCGAGGTGAAGGCACAGCCCCGGCTCCTTCCCAAGCCCACGGGCTGGCGCAACTGGATGGGCGATCGACTGGTGGGAACCGCCGGGCCGGACTACCGCGCCTATGCCGGCCGCATCCAGGACCTGGACGCGAAGCTGCGCCTGCTGGCGTTGCTGGACGATCTGCCCGCCGAGCCGTCCGGCTGGGCGGCGGCGCTGGCGGCCTCGCCTGTGGATAACCCCTATTACCCCGGCCAGCCGGCGCGCCTGGAGGGCGGGAACCGGGTGTGCTTCGCCGGGCCCCTCGAACCCAAGCCAAACGCCCGCTGCCTGCCGTTGCGCTGACGCTGTGGATAACCCTGCCGGCCCCTGGGTCGGCAGGGCTTCCAGCGGTCAGGCGTGGGTCAGGTACCAGCGCCAGTCCTGCTCGCCCACTTCGCTGACGAACTGGCGGAACTCCTCCCACTTGATGGCGAGGTAGATCTTCAGGAACGCCTCGCCCAGGGCATCCTTCGCCCAGGCGGACTGCTCAAGATTGCGCAAGGCGGTGAGCCAGTCGGTGGGCAGGGTTTCGCGGGCCTGCTCGTAGCCGTTGCCGACGATGGGCTCGCCCGGGTCGATCTGTTCGCGGATGCCGGTGTGGATGCCGGCCAGGATGGCCGCGGCCGCCAGGTAGGGGTTGGCGTCGGCGCCGCAGATGCGGTGCTCCACGTGGCGGCTTTTCGTCGGGCCGCCGGGCACGCGGAAGGACACGGTGCGGTTGTTCACCCCCCAGCTCTTGGCCAGCGGCGCGTAGCTGTTGGCCTGGAAGCGCCGGTAGGAGTTGGCGTTGGGGCAGAAGATCGCCAGGGCGTCGTTGAGCGTGGCCATCATGCCGCCGATGGCGTGGCGCAGCAGCGGGGTGCCGTGGGGGTCTTCGCTGGCCATCAGGTTGTTGCCCTCGGCGTCGGCCAGGCTGACGTGCATGTGCAGGCCGCTGCCGGCCAGGTCGCCGAAGGGCTTGGCCATGAAGCAGGCGATCAGCCCGTGCTTGTTGGCCACGCCCTTGACCAGGCGCTTGTAGCGCAGGCCTTCGTCCACCGCCTGCAGCGCGTCGAAGCGGTGCTCCAGGGTCAGTTCCAGCTGGCCGGGGGCGTATTCGGAGATGGCGGTGCGCACCGGCAGGCCCTGGGCTTCGCAGGCGGCGTAGAGGTCGTCGAGGAAGGGCTGCAGCTGTTCCAGCTCGTATACGCCGTAGACCTGGGGCGCCTGCGGGCGCACGCCGTTGGCCTGCAGGGCGGGCTGCGGGCGGCCGTTGGCGTCGCGCTGCTTGTCCAGCAGGTAGAACTCCAGCTCCACCGCCATCACCGGGTGGTAGCCGTCGGCCTTGAGCCGGTCGATGGTGCGCGCCAGCACGTGGCGCGGGTCGCCGGCGGCGGCCGGCTGGCCCTGGGTCGGGTGCATGCTCACCTGCACCTGGCCGGTGGGGGTGGCGCGCCAGGGCTGCAGGCACAGGGAGCCGGCGAGGGGGTAGGTCCAGCAGTCGGCATCGGCCACTTCCCAGACCAGGCCGCTGGCTTCCACGTCCTCGCCCTGCAGGGTGAGGGAGAGGATGGAGCTGGGCAGCGGGCGGCCGTTCTCGTAGATGGCCAGCAGCTCGTCGCGGTGCAGCAGCTTGCCGCGGGGGATGCCGTTGGCGTCGATCAGCATCAGCTCGATGCTGCGGACTTCGGGGTGGCGTTCGAGGAAGTCGCGGGCTTCCTGGGGATGGGCGAAGGGCATGGGGGTTCTCGCGTCGGGTGGCTGGCGCGTCCTCCAGCCACCGGTGGTTGGGTGTGGGCGGATGACAGCGCCATCCGCCCGACCGGTCTACGGACTATTCGCGGGCGCCGGGGATGGCCAGCAGCTCGGTGATGGCCTGGTCCAGGGTGGCGATCAGCTGGTCCACGTCCGCCTCGGAGGTGGCGGGGCAGCACAGGGTCATGTTGTGGAACGGCGTGATGAGGATGCCGCGGTTGATCAGGTACAGGTGCAGGGCCATCTGCAGCTCGTCATGGAAGGCGGCCTCGGCCTCGGCACCGGTGCGCGGGGACACCGGGCAGAACTGGAATTCGCTGCGGGCGCCCAGCTCGGTCACCGACCACTTCAGGTCGTGCTGGGCGATGAGCCGGCGGAAGCCGTCGGCCAGGCGCTTGGCCAGGGGCAGCATGTGGTCGTAGGCGGCCTGGGTCATGACCGCTTCGAGGTTGGCGCGCATGCAGTGCATGGCCAGGGCGTTGGCCGAGAGGGTGGTGCCCATGCCGCTGTGGCCGTGGCCATGGCTGTCTTCCTGGGCCTGCCTGCGCGAGGCGGCCATGCGTTCGGCCATCTCCGCGCTGCAGCCGAAGATGCCGCAGGGCACGCCGCCGGCGATCGGCTTGCCGACCACGAAGAAGTCCGGGTCGAGGTTCCACAGGCGGGTGCAGCCGCCGATGTCGGTGGAGATGGTGTGGGTCTCGTCGATGATCAGCAGGCTGCCGTACTTTCGGGTCAGCTCGCGGCACTTCTGCATGAAGCCCGGGTCCGGCAGGACCATGCCGATGTTGGTCATGGCCGGCTCGCAGAGCAGGGCGCAGACGTCGCCCTGGGCCAGGGCGGCCTCCAGGGCCTCGACGTCGTTGAAGGGGATGGCGCGGCTGTACTGGGTCAGGTCGTAGGCCTGGCCCACCAGCCCGGAGCGGTGCACGGTGCGGCCGTCGCGGCTGCGCACCATCACGTCGTCCACGGTGCCGTGGTAGCAGCCGTCAAACACCAGCAGGGTCTTGCGCCCGGTGACGGCACGGGCCCAGCGCAGCACGTAGCGGTTGGAGTCGGTGGCGGTGGCGGTCACCTGCCAGTAGGGCAGGCCGAAGCGGGCGGCCAGCAGCTCGCCGCAGACCACGGCGTCTTCGCCGGGGAGCATGGTGGTCAGGCCGTTGCCGGCCTGCTCGGCGATGGCGCGGGCCACCGGGTCCGGCGAGTGGCCGAACATGGTGCCGGTGTCGCCCAGGCAGAAGTCGATGTATTCGTGGCCGTCCACGTCATAGAAACGGGCGCCCTTGGCGCGCTCGACGAACAGCGGGCAGGGGGTGGACCAGTCGGCCATCCAGTGCATCGGCACGCCGGCATACAGCGAGTTGCGGGCGCGCTCGGCGAGGGCGACGGACGTCGGGTTGCGCTCGATGAAGCGGGTGCGCTCACGGGCGGCGAAGGTTTCCACGGCGGCTTGGCTGATACCACTGGCGGTCATGCTGAACACCTCGTTCGAATTTCCGCACATCGTGATTTGTGATCACATTTGTGTCAAGCATTGGCCGGATACGCCGTTTGGAGTAGCCTTTTACCTGCTTTGTGATCACAAGGAGGCGAAAGCAACCGTCCCCCTGCTGATCGAATCCCGTGCCCGCACAGCCCGTGCGGGCCTCCCCAACCCTTGATATAGACGGTGTCCACGATGCGCGATTGCAGCCTGACCCTCAGCCAACTGCCGGCCCCGCCGGTTTCCGCACGGTGATCCGCCATGGCCGAGAACCTGCAGGAACAGCTGTACCTCCGACTCCGTGAAGGCCTGCTGGCAGGCCAGTTCAAACCCGGCGAGCGCATGAAGATCCGCGACCTCGCCGCCGCCTGGGGCACCAGCCCGATGCCGGTGCGCGCCGCGTTGCAGCGCCTGGTGGCCGAAGGCGCCCTGGAAGGCGAGCCGCAGCGCTCGGTGCGGGTGCCGGTGATGACCCGGGAACGCTTCGCCCAGGTGTTCCAGGTGCGCCTGGCGCTGGAAGGGCTGGCGGTGGAAACCGCCGTACCGCGCTTGAGCACCGATGAGCTGGCGACCTTGCAAGGCTGCGTCGAGCGCATGGAAAAGGCCCTGGAGCGCCGCGACGTGCAGGGCTACCTGGACGACAACAGCCTGTTCCACCTGACCCTCTACCGCGCCTGCGCCAACCCGACGCTGCTGCGCATGATCGAATCCCTCTGGCTGCAGGTCGGGCCCTTCTTCAACCAGCTGTTCACCGAGGCGGACCTGTCCCTGCGCCTGAACGACTTCCATGAAGACGCCTATGAGGCCGCGCGAGCAGGCGACGCCCGTGGCGCGCGGGCGGCCATCGAGCAGGACATGCAGTTCTTCGGCAACTTCCTGATGAACCTGCTGGCGCTGGAAACCAGCCAGGCCCGCAGCGGCGGTTGAAACCTGTTTCGGTTTGTTTCGCGGAAATGATGGCGTGAGACCGGGTGTTACTCTCCGGAAAAGTCTTACATAGACATTCCAGAGTTCTTACGTGGCTCTTCGGGGCCAAGGGAGTAACCCCGGGCGCGGCGACCACGCCTGCGCACTGACGAGCAAGAGGAGCCGGTGCGCCATGCATGCCATCAGTTTCATCCAGGATCTGGCCGTGATCATGCTGGTGGCCGCCATGGTCACGGTGCTGTTCCATCGCTTCAAGCAGCCGGTGGTGCTGGGCTACATCCTCGCCGGCTTCCTCATCGGGCCGCATACGCCGCCCTTCGCGCTGATCCACGATGAACACACGATCAAGATCCTCGCCGAGCTGGGGGTGATCTTCCTCATGTTCTGCCTGGGGCTGGAGTTCAGCCTGCGCAAGCTCTTCCAGGTGGGGGCGACGGCCTTCATCGCGGCCTTCCTGGAAATCGTCCTGATGATCTGGATCGGCTACGAGATCGGGCGCTTCTTCGGCTGGAGCACCATGGACTCGCTATTCCTCGGCGCAATCCTGGCGATCTCCTCCACCACCATCATCATCAAGGCCCTGGGCGACCTGAAGATGAAGCACGAGCGCTTCGCCCAACTGATCTTCGGCGTGCTGATCGTTGAGGACATCCTCGGCATCGGCATCATTGCGCTGCTGTCCGGCATCGCCCTGTCCGGTTCGGTAGAGACCGGCCAGGTGTTCGCCACCGTCGGCAAGCTCAGCCTGTTCATGGTGGTCGCGCTGGTCATCGGCATCCTGCTGGTGCCGCGCCTGCTGGCCTACGTGGCGAAGTTCGAGAGCAACGAGATGCTGCTGGTGACGGTGCTGGGGCTGTGCTTCGGCTTCTGCCTGCTGGTGGTGAAGCTGGAGTACAGCATGGTGCTGGGGGCCTTCCTGATCGGCGCGATCATGGCCGAGTCCCGCCAGCTGGCGCAGATCGAGCGCCTGGTGGAGCCGGTGCGGGACCTGTTCAGCGCGATCTTCTTCGTCGCCATCGGCCTTATGATCGACCCGGCCATCCTGCTGGACTACGCCTGGCCCATCGCGGTGATAACCGTCGCCGTGGTGCTGGGCAAGATGCTCTCCTGCGGCGTCGGCGCCTTCATCGCCGGCAACGACGGACGCACTTCGCTGCGGGTGGGGATGGGTTTGTCCCAGATCGGCGAGTTCTCCTTCATCATCGCGGCGCTGGGCATGACCCTGAAGGTGACCAGTGACTTCCTCTATCCGGTGGCGGTGGCCGTGTCGGCCATCACCACGCTGCTCACGCCCTACCTGATCCGTGCCGCCGACCCGCTGTCACTGCGGCTCGCCAGCCTGGTGCCGCCGCGCATCGCCCGGGTGTTCAACCACTACGGCGACTGGCTGCGCAGCATCCAGCCTCACGGCGAGGGCGCGCTGCTGGCGGGGATGATCCGCAAGATCCTGCTGCAGGTGGGGATCAACATCGCGCTGGTGGTGGCTATCTTCCTCTCGGGCGCCTACTTCGCCGGTGCCCTGACCGGGCACGTGGCGAACTGGGTGGCTGCGGAGAACCTGCAGAAGGGGCTGGTCTGGGGGGCGGCGCTGCTGCTCTCGCTGCCTTTCCTGATCGCCGCGTACCGCAAGCTCAAGGCGCTGTCGATGCTCCTGGCGGAGATGGGCGTGCGCCCGGAGAAGGCCGGGCGGCACACGGCGCGGGTGCGCAAGGTGATCGCCGAGCTGATCCCGCTGCTCGCCCTGGTGGGCTTCATGCCGCTGCTGATGGCGCTGTCGGCGAGCATCCTGCCGACCGTGGAGCTGCTGGTGCTCATCGCCCTGCTGGCGGCAGGCGTTATCGCACTGGCCTGGCGCTGGCTGATCCGCGTGCATTCACGGATGCAGATCGCGCTGATGGAGACCCTGGAGCAGAACCCGCCCAGGCCGCCCCACTGAGGCCCGCCGGCTCAGCTGGCGAGCCAGACGTCCCGGGCCCAGTGCCAGACGGAGTCCCAGCTCTCGTCGGTCATCTCGCCCTCGGCGCCGGACCACAGCAGCACCTCGCCCTCGGCGTCGACCACGTAGTAGTCGTCGCCATCCTGGCAGATCGGCACCAGGTCGCGGGGCAGGCCCAGGTCCCAGGCCACGGCGGTGACTTCCGGCAGGTAGGTGTGTGACTGCGGGTCGGTGACGGTCACCGGCTCCAGGCGGCCGTAGACCACGTCGCTGACCTTGAGCAGGAATTCGCGGAGTTCGAAGGGCAGGTTGATCAGCAACTGTTCCTCGATCTCCACCAGCAGCTCCTCGTCGGGCAGCTCCAGCGGGACGGGAACCGGTTCGTTGAGTTCGCGCAGCTGTTCGATGACTTCTTCCACGGCGACAGGCCCTCGTGCATTGGGATGCGCTTTATACAGTAGCCGGCGTGTCGGAAAAACCGTCGCGGGGCGACGTGCTGCGCCGGCATACTGCCCGGCCTGATCGACTACGCGAGGCCCGCACATGACCCTGGACTGGAGCTGCCAGCACCATGACGCCCTGACCAAGGAGGCGCTCTACGCCATCCTCGCCCTGCGCACCCAGGTGTTCGTGGTGGAGCAGAAATGCCCCTACCTGGAGGTGGATGGGCTGGACCTGGTGGGCGACACCCACCACCTGATGGCCCGTGACGGTGAACGCCTGGTGGCCTACCTGCGCCTGCTGGACCCGGTTCGCCAGGGCGGCGAGGTGGTCATCGGCCGGGTGGTGATCGAGGCGAGCGCGCGCGGCGCGGGCCTGGGCCGACCGCTGATGGCCCAGGCGCTGGAAGCCTGCGAACGGCTCTGGCCGGGAATGCCGGTGTACCTGTCGGCCCAGGCGCACCTGCAGGGGTACTACGGGCGGTTCGGCTTCGAGCCGGTGACCGAGGTGTACCTGGAGGACGACATCCCTCATATCGGCATGCGCAAGGCGGCGGGCGCGGGGATGACCGAGACGGTGTGATGCCGCGCAGCGTCCCGGCCCGCGCCAAAGCCATGGTCAACGCCCCCGTAGGATGGCGCTGAGCGCAGCGATGCCCATCGGGCCGGGTGCAACATGTGGTGCCACGGCCTGGCGTGGACGCGATGCGCTTCGTGGCCTCAGCGCATCCTACGGATCGTGTACAGCCCGACCGGGGGTGGGCGGCGGGAATTGGTGGATGCGAAGAGCGTTATCCACCCTTCATCCTCAAGCCCGACAAAAGAAAACCCCGGGACAAGCCCGGGGTTTCTTCATGCCAGTGTCGCGATCAGTTCTGGCGGATGCCGGCCACCAGCCAGGGCTGGTTGTCGCCGTTGACGCGCTCCATGCGCCAGCTTTCGCTGAACACTTCGCCCTGGTCGAAGCGGGAGGTCTTGGAGACGCCGCTGAAGGTCAGGGTGGCGACGGTCTTGTCGGCCAGTTCGTCGATGCCGTCCAGCTGCACCTGCAGGTTGTCGATGTAGGTGGACTGGAAGCCTTCACCCAGGCTGGCACGTTCTTCCTTGAGGAAGTTGAGCATCTGCGGGGTGACGAACTCGGCGATCTTGTCCATCTCCGCGGCGTCCCAGTGCTGCTGCAGGGCGAGGAAGTGCTCGCGACCGGCCTCGACAAAGCGGGCTTCGTCGAACCAGCTCGGCGCGTTGAAGGCGCGAGCCGGGGCCGTCGGGGCGGCGCTGCCGAAGATCGGCGCCTGCTGCTGCGGCATTTCACGCTGGAAGGGGGCACCACCGGCGGCACCGGCCATGGCCGGCTGGCCCATCTGCTGGCGCTTGCGGGCGGCGATGAAACGGAAGATGACGAAGGCGATTAGGGCGATGATCAGGAAGTCGAAGATCTGCATGCCTTCGAAGCCGTCGCCCATGAACATGGAGGCCAGCAGGCCACCGGCGGCGAGGCCGGCCAGCGGGCCGAGCCAGCGCGAGGCACCGCTGGCGGCAGCCGGGCGGCCCGCTGCGTTGGGGGCGGCGGCCGGGGTGTTGGGCTGGGCCTGGCGGGTCTGCTGGGTCTGGTGGGTCGGCGCGGCACCGGAGGTCTTGCCCCCGCCCATCCGCTTGGCGTTGGCGTCCAGGCTGAGCGTCAGGCCGACGCACAGGGCCAGGGCGATACTGAGGAATCGGCGCATCACAGGCTCTCTATAGGGTTGGGAATCACGCGCGCCATGCTGCCCAGTCACCGGGGTGATGACCAGCGAGAGAATGTATCGGGATTTTTAGCGAGGCGTGGGGGCGGGCGCATGCCGGCCCCCGGAGGGGATCAGAGCGCTTCGCTCCACAGGCTGAACGCGAGGCGGTGCCGCGCGCCTGGCGCCAGGTGCAGGACGTCGTCCATCACCTGGGCGGTCTCGATGCAGAGCATGCGCTGCCAGGCGTCGGGGGCGAACTGGGAGAGGCGGGTGGACTTGTCGATCCAGGGGTTCCACACCACCGCCGAGGACGAGCCCTCGGCCTCCAGCACCACGCGGCGGTTCCAGCCGGCATCGTGGATGGCCACACGGCGGGGGACGCCGAGGTAGATGCGGTCGGTCTCGCCGCTGAAGGCCACGTCACCGGCCTGCCGGCGGCGGCTCCAGCCGTCCAGGGTCTCGATGTAGTCGCAGCCGTCCAGCCCTTCGACGCGGGCCTGGTGGATGTCGCTCACGGCGAAGTAGGTGTGCAGCGCCTGGCTGATGGCCAGGGGCGCGTCGCCGAGGTTCTCGGTGTCCAGGGCCAGGTGCAGGCGCTGGGCGTCGAGGCGCAGGGTGAGGCCCAGGCGGGCGGCGTGGGGCCAGCCGGGGAGGGGCTGGCGTCGGGTGTCGAGGCTGAAGCGCAGCTGCACCTCGCCGTCGAGGGCTTCGACGCCGTCCAGCTCCCAGTCCAGGCCGCGTACCAGGCCGTGGGCGGGGGCGTTGCCGTCACCGGGGTAGCACGCCTGCACGGCATCGGGGTTGCGGCGCAGGTCGCCGAACCAGGGCCAGCACACCGGCACGCCGCCGCGTACCGACTGGCCGCGCTGGTAGCCGGCCTGTTCGCTGAGCCAGATCAGCGGCTGCTCGCCGTGGCGGCGGTAGCTGAGCACCTGGGCGCCCTGCTGGGCGACCAGCAGCTCGGCTTCGGCGGTGAGTACCCGCCAGCAGGCGAGCTGGTCCATTTCGATGCGTTCGATCTGCGTGGTCGCGCGGGTCATCGGCGTTCTCTCGTGGGGGATGGACCGAGCTTGGGCAAGGGCAGGGCCGGCGAGGTTCCCGCCGGCCGGTGCATCAGCTGCGGCGGGGAACCGGGCGGGTGCGGCCGCTGCCGTCGATGGCGACGAACACGAACACCGCTTCGGTGACCTTGCGCCATTCACTGGAGAGGGGGTCGTCGCTCCACACTTCCACCAGCATCTGGATCGAGCTGCGGCCGATCTCCAGGGTCTGGGTATAGAAGGAGAGCTGGGCGCCGACGGCGACCGGGACGAGGAAGGCCATGCGGTCGATGGCCACGGTGGCGACGCGTCCGCCGGCGACCTTGTTGGCCATGGCGGTGCCGGCCAGGTCCATCTGGGAGACCAGCCAGCCGCCGTAGATGTCGCCGAATCCATTGGTTTCGCGCGGGAGCGCGGTGATCTGCAGGGCCAGGTCGCCCTGGGGAGTCAGGTTTTCTTCTTCTTCGATCTCGATCATGCCTGGGGTGCCTCTACCCCTGTGCTGCTCTGATTTGGCTTCGGTGGGCGGGGAAGGGCACGCTGCCCTGCAAAGAATCCCCGGGCGCCCGTCGACCCACTGCCCGTCGTCCGTGCGCAACAGCGCGCAGTATATAGGTCGGCGTGGCGGGCGACGACCGCCCGGTCGGGCTTTGTCGCGGTCATACGTCAGAGATTGTGTGCCCGGTAGGCCTTTTTGCTATGTTGCGGACCGGCCCGCCGCCAACGCAGTGGCGGGCACGCTTTGCCTGCCCCCCGAACAAGAGACCCCACATGGCCACCGTTTCCGCCTCCGAGGCGCCCGCGCGTCCCCTGACCCGTAGCGACTACAAGACCCTGTCCCTGTCCGCCCTGGGCGGCGCCCTCGAGTTCTACGACTTCATCATCTTCGTGTTCTTCGCCGCCGTGGTGGGCAAGCTGTTCTTCCCCGCCGAGATGCCCGAGTGGCTGCGCCAGTTGCAGACCTTCGGCATCTTCGCCGCCGGCTACCTGGCGCGGCCGCTGGGGGGCATCGTCATGGCGCACTTCGGCGACCTGCTGGGGCGCAAGCGCATGTTCACCCTGAGCATCTTCCTCATGGCGGTGCCGACCCTGGTGATGGGCCTGCTGCCCACCTACGCGCAGATCGGCATCTGGGCGCCGCTGGCGCTGCTGCTGATGCGGGTGATCCAGGGCGCGGCCATCGGTGGCGAGGTCCCCGGCGCCTGGGTGTTCGTGGCCGAGCACGTGCCGGCGCGGCATGTCGGCTACGCCTGCGGAACGCTCACCTCGGGCCTCACCGCCGGCATCCTGTTGGGCTCGCTGATGGCGACCCTGATCAACACCCTGTACACCCCGGAAGAGGTGCAGGCCTGGGCCTGGCGCGTGCCGTTCCTGGTGGGCGGTGTGTTCGGCCTGTTCTCCGTGTACCTGCGCCGCTGGCTGCACGAGACGCCAGTGTTCGCCGAGCTGCAGCAGCGCAAGGCGCTGGCCGAGGAGGTGCCGCTGAAGGCGGTGCTGCGCGAGCACCGGGGCGCCATCGCCATCAGCATGCTGCTGACCTGGGTGCTGTCGGCTGGCATCGTCGTCGTCATCCTCATGACCCCCACCGTGTTGCAGACGGTGTACGGCTTCGACGCGGCCACCGCGCTCAAGGCCAACAGCCTGGCCATCGTCTGCCTGACCGTCGGCTGCATCGCCTCCGGCGCCCTGGCCGACCGTTTCGGTGCGGGCCGTACCTTCCTGGTGGGCGGGCTGCTGCTGGCGGCCAGTTCCTGGACCTTCTACTCCAGCCTCAAGGCGCACCCGGACTGGCTGTTCCCGCTTTATGCGCTGACCGGGCTGTTCGTCGGCACCATCGGTGCGGTGCCCTACGTGATGGTCAAGGCCTTCCCGCCGGTGGTGCGTTTCTCCGGGCTGTCGTTCTCCTACAACCTCGCCTACGCCATCTTCGGCGGGCTGACGCCGATGATCGTGTCGCTGCTGATGAAGTGGGACCCGCTGGGGCCGGCCTACTACGTGGCGGCCCTGTGCGGGGTGGCGGTGTTCATCGGTCTGTACCTGATCGGGCAGAAGCGCTGATCGAGCGCATGGCGCCGCGGTGACGGGCGCCATGCGCCTGCAGGGAGCACTTCTGGGGTATTCCCGTAGGCTGGGCTTCAGCCCACGCTGAGCACCGCTGGTGGGCTGAAGCGGAACGCCGCCCGGCCCACCCTACATGGCCGTCACGTACGGGGCGGCTCTTTGCGCTGCGGGGTTGGCCCGGTTATCACCGGGCGGTGGGGGTCACCCGCCAGACCGTGTTGCCCACGTCGTCGGTCACCAGTAGGGCGCCCTGGGCGTCCAGGCGCACGTCCACGGGGCGGCCCTGGGCGTTGCCGTCGGCGTCGAGGAAGCCGGTGAGCACGTCCACCGGCTGGCCATTGGGCTTGCCATCCTTGAAGGGCACGAAGATCACCTTGTAGCCGCTGTGGGGTTTGCGGTTCCAGGAGCCGTGCTGGGCGACGAACAGGCCGTTCTGGAAATCCGGCAGGGCGCTGCCGCGGCCGAAGGCGATGCCGAGGGAGGCGGTGTGCGGGCCCAGGGCGTAGTCCGGCACCAGGGCGCTGGCGACCTTCTCCGGGTTGGCCGGTTGCACGCGCTCGTCGACGTGCTGGCCGTAGTAGCTCCAGGGCCAGCCGTAGAAGCCGCCGTCCTTCACCGAGGTGATGTAGTCGGGCACCAGGTCGCTGCCGATCTCGTCACGCTCGTTCACCGCCGTCCACAGCGCGCCGCTGTCCGGTTCCCAGGCCAGGCCGTTGGGGTTGCGCAGGCCGCCGGCGAACAGGCGCTTGGTGCCGCTGGCGCGGTCCACTTCCCAGATCGCGGCGCGGCCTTGCTCCATCTCCAGGCCGTTCTCGCCGACGTTGCTGTTGGAGCCGACGGTGACATAGAGCCGGGTGCCGTCGCGGCTGGCGATGACGTTCTTGGTCCAGTGGTGGTTGATGCCCGCCGGCAGGTCGGTGACCTGCTGCGGCGTGGCGTCGATGCGCGTCTGGCCTTCCTGGTAGGGCACGCGCACCAGGGCGTCGGCGTTGGCGACATACAGGGTGTCGTCCACCAGGGCCATGCCGAAGGGCGAATGCAGGTTTTCCAGGAAGGGCGTCTTCAGGTCGGCCACGCCGTCGCCGTCGGTGTCCCGCAGCAGGGTGATGCGGTCGGCGCTGGGGGTGCGGGCGCCGGCCTTCTCCATGATCTTGCCGGCGATCCAGCCCTTGAGGCTGAAGCCGCCGTCACTGGCCGGGGCGTTGCTCTCGGCCACCAGCACGTCGCCGTTGGGCAGCAGGTACAGCCAGCGCGGGTGGTCCAGGCCTTCGGCGAAGGCCTTCACCTCGGTGCCCTGGGTGGCCTGGGGACGGCCGCCTGCGGGCCAGCCGGTGGCGGGGGCGATGTTCACCGTGGGGACCAGGGTCTTGTTCGGCGGGGGCAGCTGCGGGGTGGGGCCGGTGCCGTCGGCCACCTGCAGGGCGGCACGCTCGCCGCAGGCGGCACAGAGGACGGCGAGGCTGAGGGGCAGCAGGTGCAGCGCTTTCATGGTGTTCTCCTTGAGCGGGCCTGGTGGGCTTCCTGTCGGGATGAGTGGCGGTCGCCAGGGGTTGGACCGGCATGATGGCCATTCATCCAATTGTCATATTCGGGTCATAGAGTGTTCACACGGCCTTCCGATACTGGCCCCCGACTCATCCAACCCTATCCTCTGCTAGGAGCAAGGCATGAAACTGAAGCGTTTGATGGCGGCCCTGACCTTCGTCGCCGCCGGCGTTGCCACCGCCAGCGCGGTTGCCGCCGTCGACCCGTCCATCCCGTCCTACACCAAGACCACCGGTGTGTCGGGCAACCTCTCCAGCGTCGGTTCGGACACCCTGGCCAACCTGATGACCCTGTGGGCCGAAGCGTACAAGCGCGAATACCCCAACGTGAACATCCAGATCCAGGCTGCCGGTTCCTCCACCGCGCCGCCGGCCCTGACCGAGGGCACCGCCAACCTCGGCCCGATGAGCCGCAAGATGAAGGACGTCGAGCTGCAGGCCTTCGAGCAGAAGTACGGCTACAAGCCCACCGCCGTCCCGGTGGCCGTCGACGCCCTGGCGATCTTCGTGCACAAGGACAACCCCATCAAAGGCCTGACCATGCAGCAGGTCGACGCCATCTTCTCCGCCAACCGCCTGTGCGGTGGCAAGAGCAACATCAAGACCTGGGGTGAGCTGGGCGTGACCGGCGACCTGGCCGACAAGCCGATCCAGCTGTTCGGCCGCAACTCGGTATCCGGCACCTACGGTTACTTCAAGGAAGAAGCCCTGTGCAAAGGCGACTTCAAGGCCAACGTCAACGAGCAGCCAGGCTCCGCCTCCGTGGTGCAGTCCATCAGCCAGTCCCTGAACGGCATCGGCTACTCCGGCATCGGCTACAAGACGTCCAGCGTGAAGACCGTGGCCCTGGCCAAGAAGGAAGGCGGCGAGTTCGTTGAAGACAACGAGCAGAATGCCCTGAACGGCAGCTACCCGCTGTCCCGCTTCCTCTACGTCTACGTCAACAAGGCCCCGAACAAGCCTCTGGCCCCGCTGGAAGCCGAGTTCATCAAGCTGGTGCTGTCCCAGCAGGGTCAGCAGGTTGTGGTGAAAGACGGCTACATCCCGCTGCCGGCCAAGGTGGCCGAGAAGACCCTGAAGGATCTGGGCCTGTAATCCAGGACAGATGAAGGGGCGGCCTACCCCATCGGCCGCCCCGCAAGGATGCGACGGCGTCGGGTGATCCCCGGCGCGAAGGCCCGCCCCCGGCATCACGCCCCGGGCGGGCTTCGTTGCGTCACCACGCTGTCATCTTTCTGTCATACGAAGGCTTTAGGGTGTGCCCCATGAATGACCTGGCCAGTTCCCCCATGACCTCGACGAATCCCCCCGCGCGCATCGACTTCAATACGCCGGCGCTGCAGCGCAAGCGTCGCATCCGCGCGCTGAAAGACAACCTGACCCGCTGGTATGTGCTGGTGGGTGGCTTGGCGGTCCTTGCGGCCATCACCCTGATCTTCTTCTACCTCGCCTACGTGGTGCTGCCCCTGTTCAAGGGTGCCGAGCTGACCGCGAAGCAGGTGCAGGCGCCTGCCTGGCTGCAACAGGAGACCGGCAAGCCGCTGCTGCTGACCCTGGAAGAGCAGAACCAGGTGGGCATGCGCGTTTCCGACAAGGGCGAGGCGGTGTTCTTCGCCACGAAGGACGGTGCCGAGCTCAAGCGCGTCGCCCTGCCGCTGCCGGAAGGCGTCAGCGTCGCCTCCATCGGCCAGGACCAGCCCGGCCAGCCGCTGGTGGCGCTCGGCCTGTCCAACGGCCAAGTGCTGCTGTTCAAGCACAGCTACCAGGTGACCTACCCGGACAACAAGCGCGTGATCACCCCGCGCATCGACTTCCCCTTCGGCGACAAGCCCATGGCGCTGAACCCCGAGGGCAAGCCGCTGGAGCACGTGGCCGTCAACCAGAACGACGAAACCCTGGTCCTGGCCGGCTCCACCGGCAACCAGCTCTACGTGCAGGAGCTGGTGAGCCAGGAGAACATGCTCACCGGCGAGACCACCGTCGAGCAGAACGCCATCGCCCTGCCGCAGATGGTCGAGCCGATCAAGGCCATCTACGTCGACCCGCGCCAGCAGTGGCTGTACGTGATCAACGGACGCGCCCAGGCCGACGTCTTCAGCCTGCGTGAGCACGCCCTCAACGGTCGCTACAAGCTGTTCGAGGACGGAGAGCGCGAAACCACCGCCAGCGCCCTGCTGCTGGGCGGCATCTCCCTCATGGTGGGCGACTCCAAGGGTGGCATCGGCCAGTGGTTCATGGTCCGTGGCGCCGACGGCGAAGCACGCCTGACCCTCATCCGCAGCTTCCAGCTGGGCAGCGCCCCGGTGGTGCAGATCGCCCCGGAAGAGCGCCGCAAGGGCTTTCTCGGCCTGGATGCCAGCGGCAAGCTCGGCGTCTTCCACAGCACCGCCGAGCGCACCCTGCTGATCGAGCCGGTGACCGAAGGCGCCGGCGTGCTGGCCCTGTCGCCTCGCGCCAACCGCGTGGTGGTGGAGGCCGACGGCAAGTTCCTGCCGTTCCGCCTGTCCAACCCGCACCCGGAAGTCTCCTGGAGCGCGCTGTGGAGCAAGGTCTGGTACGAGAGCTACGACGAACCCAAGTACGTCTGGCAGTCCACTGCCGCCAACACCGACTTCGAGCCCAAGCTGAGCCTGGCGCCGCTGACCTTCGGCACCCTCAAGGCCGCCTTCTACGCCATGCTGCTGGCCGCCCCGCTGGCCATCGCCGCCGCCATCTACACCGCCTACTTCATGGCCCCCGGCATGCGCCGCAAGGTCAAGCCGGTGATCGAACTGATGGAAGCGCTGCCGACGGTGATCCTCGGCTTCTTCGCCGGCCTGTTCCTGGCGCCCTACGTCGAAGGCCACCTGCCGGGCATCTTCAGCCTGCTGCTGCTGACCCCCATCGGCATCCTGCTGGCCGGCTTCATCTGGAGCCGCCTGCCAGAGTCGGTGCGCCTGCGCGTGCCGGACGGCTTCGAAGCCGCCATCCTGATCCCCGTCGTGCTGCTGGTGGGCTGGTTCGCCCTGGGCATGAGCCCGCTGCTGGAGACCTGGTTCTTCGGCGGTGACATGCGCCTGTGGATCAGCAATGACCTGGGCATCACCTACGACCAGCGCAACGCCCTGATCGTCGGCTTGGCCATGGGCTTCGCGGTGATCCCGAACATCTTCTCCATCGCCGAAGACGCCATCTTCAGCGTGCCCAAGAGCCTCACCTACGGCTCCCTGGCCCTGGGTGCCACGCCCTGGCAGACGCTGACCCGCGTGGTGATCCTCACCGCCAGCCCGGGCATCTTCTCCGCCCTGATGATCGGCCTCGGCCGTGCGGTGGGCGAGACCATGATCGTGCTGATGGCCACCGGCAACACCCCGGTGATGGAAGTGAACATCTTCGAAGGCATGCGCACCCTGGCGGCCAACGTCGCGGTGGAGATGCCGGAATCCGAAGTGGGCGGCTCGCACTACCGCGTGCTGTTCCTCGCCGCGCTGGTGCTGCTCTCGTTCACCTTCGTGATGAACACCCTGGCCGAGCTGATCCGCCAGCGTCTGCGCAAGAAGTACGCATCCCTGTAAGGCGGCCCCCTCCCGGCGGGAGGGGGTGTGGACAAACAAGCGCCTCCGGCCCCGGGCGGGAGGCACTGGAAGACTCACGAGTTGGAGACATCCGTGAAAAAGGTTTCCCTCAAGAACTGGTTCGAGAGCGGCGCGCCGGGCGTCTGGATGAGCGGTGGCGCCGTGGCCATCGCCGTCATCATGACCATCGGCCTGCTCTCGGTGATCGCCGTGCGCGGCCTGGCCCACTTCTGGCCGGCCGACCTGGTCGAAGCGCAGTACAGCATCCCCGGCCAGGCCCCCAAGGCGGTGATCGGTGAAGCGGTGCAGGTCGAGGAAGTGCCCAGCGCGCGCCTCAAGAGCGCCGGCCTGCCGGTGCAGGACGACAGCCCCGAGTTCATGACCCGCGAACTGCTCAAGGTGGGCAACCGCGAAGTCTATGGTGCGGATTTCACCTGGGTGGTGGGCGAGTGGCTGAAGGACCCGCAGAAGCCCGCCGACCTGATCGCCATGGAGCGCCGCGAGTGGGGCAACTTCTACGGCCGTCTGGTGAGCGTGAAGGAGAACGGCAAGGTGATCGCCGAAGGCGAGGCCGCCATGCCGGTGCTGCAGGAGCGCCTCAAGCGCGTCGACGACCTCTACGCCCAGCTCTACCGGCTGGAGAAGAAGGAGATTGGCGGCATCAACCACGGCCTCGAGCGCCTGCGCCTGGAAGGCCGCAAGCTGGAACTCAAGGGTGAGCTGGACGCCGTGGCCCAGGCTGACCTGGCGGCCCGTCGCGCCGAGCTGGAGGCCCGCTACAAGACCCTCGAAGGCCAGTTGACCGAGCTGCACCAGGCCTTCAACCGCGACAGCGTGGTGGTGCGCGAAGCCGGTGGCCAGGAACAGGAAATCACCCTGGGCAAGGTGGTACACGCCTACCAGCCCAACGCCATGGGTCTGTTCGAGAAGCTGGGTTTCTACTTCAAGAAGCTCTGGGAGTTCCTCGCCGATGACCCGCGTGAGGCCAACACCGAGGGCGGTATCTTCCCGGCCATCTTCGGCACCGTGATGATGACCCTCATCATGGCCGTGATCGTCACCCCCTTCGGCGTGGTGGCGGCCATCTACCTGCGCGAGTACGCCAAGCAGGGCCTGCTGACCCGCATCATCCGCATTGCCGTGAACAACCTGGCCGGCGTCCCGGCCATCGTTTACGGCGTGTTCGGCCTGGGCTTCTTCGTCTACGTGGTGGGCGGCTCGCTGGACCGCATGTTCTTCCCCGAAGCCGCCCCGGCGCCGACCTTCGGCACCCCGGGCCTGCTCTGGGCCTCGCTGACCCTGGCGATCCTCGCCGTGCCGGTGGTGATCGTCGCCACCGAGGAAGGCCTGGCACGCATCCCCCGTGCGGTGCGCGAAGGCTCCCTGGCCCTCGGCGCGACCAAGGCCGAGACCTTGTGGAAGATCGTCCTGCCGATGGCCAGCCCGGCCATGATGACCGGCCTGATCCTCGCCGTGGCCCGCGCCGCCGGCGAAGTGGCGCCGCTGATGCTGGTGGGCGTGGTGAAGCTGGCGCCGAGCCTGCCGGTGGACGGCAACTACCCGTACCTGCACCTGGACCAGAAGATCATGCACCTGGGCTTCCACATCTACGACGTCGGCTTCCAGAGCCCCAACGTCGAGGCCGCCCGCCCGCTGGTGTACGCCACCGCGCTGCTGCTGGTGCTGGTGATCGCCCTGCTGAACTTCTCGGCCGTGGCCATCCGCAACCACCTGCGCGAGAAGTACAAGGCGCTGGAAAACTGATCGAACGCCCGGCGGCCCCCTGGGCCGCCGCGCCTGAATACCTGAGCGCGTAGCCACCGGCTACGAACGGAGCGAGACCATGCAACACGAGACCCACAGCCACGGCGTCAACATCTCCGCCCTGGGCCGCGGCAAGCAGAGCCTGAACCTGGCCGACGAGACCGTCGCGCTGGAGGTACCTGGCCTGAACCTGTTCTACGGCGAGAAGCAGGCCCTGTACGACGTGCAGATGAACATCCCCAAGCAGCGCGTGACCGCCTTCATCGGCCCGTCCGGTTGCGGCAAGTCGACCCTGCTGCGCTGCTTCAACCGCATGAACGACCTGGTGGACGGCTGCCGCGTGGACGGCGAGATCCGCCTGGACGGCAACAACATCTACCGCAAGGGCGAGGAGGTGGCCGAGCTGCGCCGTCGCGTCGGCATGGTGTTCCAGAAGCCCAACCCCTTCCCCAAGAGCATCTACGAGAACGTCGTCTACGGCCTGCGCATCCAGGGCATCAACAAGAAGCGCGTACTCGACGAGGCCGTCGAGTGGGCCCTGAAGGGCGCCGCCCTGTGGGACGAGGTCAAGGACCGCCTGCACGAATCCGCCCTCGGCCTCTCCGGTGGCCAGCAGCAGCGCCTGGTCATCGCCCGCACCATCGCGGTCGAGCCTGAAGTGCTGCTGCTCGACGAACCCTGCTCGGCCCTCGACCCGATCTCCACCCTCAAGGTGGAAGAGCTGATCTACGAGCTGAAGAGCAAGTACACCATCGTCATCGTCACCCACAACATGCAGCAGGCCGCGCGCGTCTCCGATTACACGGCGTTCATGTACATGGGCAAGCTGATCGAGTTCGGCGATACCGATACGCTGTTCACCAACCCGGCCAAGAAACAGACCGAGGACTACATCACCGGCCGCTACGGCTAGTGGCCGGGGCGCCCCGCCTGCGCGGGCGCCCACGGGTGGACCCGGACAACACGAATGACCTGTAGCTGGCGGCGTGGAGCCTGCAGCTTTCGCGGAGCGAACAATGATCGACAAAGACAGCCTTACCCACCACATCTCCCAGCAGTTCAACGCCGAGCTGGAAGAGGTGCGCAGCCACCTCCTGGCCATGGGCGGCCTGGTGGAGAAGCAGGTGAACGACGCCGTCACCGCGCTGATCGACGCCGACTCGGGCCTGGCCCAGCAGGTGCGCGAGATCGACGACCAGATCAACCAGATGGAGCGCAACATCGACGAGGAGTGCGTGCGCATCCTCGCCCGTCGCCAGCCGGCCGCCTCCGACCTGCGCCTGATCATCAGCATCTCCAAGTCGGTGATCGACCTGGAGCGCATCGGCGACGAATCCTCGAAGATCGCCCGCCGCGCCATCCAGCTGTGCGAAGAGGGTGTCTCGCCCCGGGGCTACGTCGAGGTGCGCCACATCGGCGACCAGGTGCGCAAGATGGTCCAGGAGGCGCTGGACGCCTTCGCCCGCTTCGACGCCGACCTGGCCCTGTCGGTGGCCCAGTACGACAAGAACATCGACCGCGAGTACAAGACCGCCCTGCGCGAGCTGGTCACCTACATGATGGAAGACCCCCGCGCCATCAGCCGCGTGCTCAACGTCATCTGGGCCCTGCGCTCGCTGGAACGCATCGGTGACCACGCGCGCAACATCGCCGAACTGGTGATCTACCTGGTTCGCGGCACCGACGTGCGCCATATGGGCCTGGCCCGCATGCAGGAAGAGGTGAAGGGCTCGGCCAAGTCCGAGTAAGCTTCGCCTACGGACCGGTCGCCCTTTTCCCGCTGGACCCGTCGCGCCCCGGCTTGCCCGGGGCGCATTCTATTTGGCACAGCGCTATCGCCCGCAGCTATGCTTAGGTCCGGTCTGAGAGGAGTGGTTGATGAGCAAAGTTACTGTGCTGGTGGTGGACGACGCGTCCTTTATTCGTGACCTGGTGAAAAAGGGCCTGCGCGACCATTTCCCGGGTATCCAGATCGAAGAAGCAGTGAACGGCCGCAAGGCCCAGCAGATGCTCAGCCGCTCGTCGGTGGACCTGATCCTCTGCGACTGGGAGATGCCGGAGATGTCCGGCCTCGAACTGCTCACCTGGTGCCGCGCCGAGGAAAGCCACAAGACCACGCCTTTCGTCATGGTCACCAGCCGTGGCGACAAGGAGAACGTGGTGCAGGCCATCCAGGCCGGCGTCTCCGACTACATCGGCAAGCCCTTCTCCAACGACCAGCTGGTGACCAAGGTCAAGAAGCAGCTGGCCCGCGCCGGCCGCCTCGAAGCTCTGGCCGCCTCCGCACCGCCCAAGATGCTCAGCACCGGCGGCTTCGCCAACGATTCCCTGGCGGCACTGACCGGCGGCAAGGGCGCCGACGTGGTCAAGCCCAAAAGCCCCAGCGCCAAGCCGGCGGTCCAGGCCGCCGCTGCCTTCGCCGCGCCAGCCAAGAGCGCCGCGCCCAAGGTGCCCGCCGGCCGAGGCCAGGCCCAGCTGCGCCTGCCCTCGGCGGTGCTCTCCTGCGTGATCAAGACCATCAGCCTCAAGGATGCCCACCTGGTGGTGAAGCGCGGCGACCCGCTGCCCCAGGTGCTGGAAAGCGCCGTGCTCGACCTGGAGCAGGGCGAGGGTGGCGAAGTGGCGCGCCTCAACGGCTACCTGCACGCCGTCGCCGCGTTGGAGCCCAAGCCCGACAGCGAGTGGCTGCAGCTCACCTTCCGCTTCGTCGACCGCGACCCGCAGAAGCTCGACTACCTGTCGCGCCTGATCGCCCGCGGCACCGCCCAGAAGCACTTCGTCCCCGGCGCCTGATGCCCGCCGGTCCGCCCGGACCGGCCCCCCAGCCAACCCCGTCACAGCCCGACCGCCGGCGCCTCGCACAGGACCGGCGGCGCTGCTAGGCTTGCCAGCTCATAACACTCATGAAACGTGCAGTCATGCCAGGGCGCGCTCTACTCCTCTGCTGCTTGCTGGTGGCCGCCATGCCCGCCAGCGCACTGACCATCTACAAGTACACCGACGCCAACGGCGTGGTGACCTACACCGACAAGGCCGTCTCCGGCGCCCAGGTGTTCGTCTTCCGCGACCGCATGGTGGAGCGGCTGGACCGCTCGGTGAAGCTGGAGACCCAGAAACACGACGCCGGCGAGACCCTGCTGGTGCGCAACGACCTGTTCGCCCCGGTGGAAGTCGAGCTGAGCCTGGAGAACGTCAGCAACGCCGTCGGCGACCCCGGCCGGCCGATCCGCTGGGTGCTGCCACCGCGCAGCAAGATCCGCCTGGTCACCCTCAGCCCCGAGAACCCCGGCAAGGCCCTGCGCTACAAGCCGCGCCTGCGCTACGCCCTGGGCGACCCCCGGCAGCAACCCTCGCTGTACCGTTACCCGCTGCCCTGGCTCGGCGGCCCCTTCCGCCTGACCCAGGGCGCCAACGGCCAGTACAGCCACTTCACCCCCAAGGGCCGCTATGCCCAGGACGTGGCCATGCCCGAGGGCACGCCCATCGTCGCCGCCCGCGCCGGCATGGTGGTCAAGACCGAGAACCGCCAGAGCGGCCGGGGCGAGAACCCCTCCGGCAACTTCGTGCGCATCCTCCACGACGACGGCACCATGGGCGTCTACCTGCACCTCATGAAGGGCTCGGTGCAGGTCCAGGAAGGCCAGCGTGTGGTGCTCGGCGAGCAGATCGGCCGCTCCGGCAACACCGGCAACAGCACCGGCCCGCACCTGCATTTCGTCATCCAGCGCAACGTCGGCCTGGCCCTGGAGTCCATCCCCTTCGACTTCGCCCAGCCGGTGGACAGCCTGCCCAACTTCGCCGTTGGCGGTGAATGACAGCGCTCTGTCTGCGTTAAGTGTTGCTAGAAGATTTGAGCCCAGCTGATTGCCGAGCTTTGCGGGTGACTCTGGTTTCGCCCTCCCGGGCGAGTCGCTTTTCTCAATCGCCAGAAAAGTAACCAAAAGGGCTTGCCCCTCCATACGGGTCTGGCTTAAGCCAGACTTCCCTCGCTCCATCATCGCTCCAGGGGCACGTCGCGAAGGGCCATCCCTGGCCCATCGCTGCTCTCGCGACATCCATGTCGCTCAACCCCTTCCACGACGATTCGCTCAGCCTCCTGGGAAGGGGCGTTTGGTGGCTGCTTCAACATCGATGCTCGGATCCTCACATCGATGTGGGCACCAAACCAGCGCGCAAACCCTAGGGATTCCGGGAAGGGCCGTGCTAGAACGCTTGAGTTGAAACCACAACAGCTAACGCAGAAAGAGCCAATGACAGCGCTTGCGTCACCCCGGTCGGCGCGCCTAAGATGCGCGCCTTTCCCCCAACCCGACAGCAAAGGAGGTTCATCATGCAAACACTGATCACCCTTTGCAGGTCGCGCCTGGCTTAATCGCCCCTTCCGTCCTTCTTCGCGACGGTTCCGCATCGCCCGGCCCCAGGCCTGCCAAATCCAAGCATTTTCGTTTCAACCCATTTGGATTGGACCATGGGCACTTGCATTCGCAATCTGGCCGACGGCATCACCCTGATCGCCGCGGACGACACCTGGATCGAAGGAAAAGCGATCCAGCAACTTGAAACCACCGCCCGCCTGCCGGGCATGCAACGGGTGGCCGGCATGCCGGACCTGCACCCGGGGCGCGGCTACCCGGTGGGCGCCGCGTTCTTCTCCAGCGGCCGTTTCTACCCCGCCCTGGTGGGCAACGACATCGGCTGCGGCATGGCCTTCTGGCGCACCGACATCCCCGTCGCCAAGCTCCACCTGGACAAGCTGGAGAAGCGCCTGGGCTCCCTCGACGCACCGCTGGACGACAGCTGGCACGAGGCGATCGCCGCCTTCGGCCTGCCGCCCTGCGGACACGAGCGTTCCCTGGGCACCATCGGTGGCGGCAACCACTTCGCCGAGCTGCAGCAGCTCGACGAAGCCTACGACGCCGACGCTCTGGCGGCCTTGGGCATCGACCGCAAGCACCTGCTCTTGCTGGTGCACAGCGGCTCGCGCGGCCTGGGCGAAGCCATCCTGCGCGAGCAGGTGGACCGCTTCAGCCACGCCGGCCTGGAGGCCGGCAGCCCCGAGGCCGAGCACTACCTGGCCCGCCACGACGGTGCCCTGCGCTTCGCCGAAGCCAACCGGCAACTGATCGCCCGACGCATCCTCGACCGCCTGCGTGCAGACGGCGAACAACTGCTGGACGTGAACCACAACCTCGTCTCCGCCGCGACCCTCGGTGGCGTCGATGGCTGGCTGCACCGCAAGGGCGCCACCCCCGCCGACCAGGGCGTGATGGTCATCCCCGGTTCCCGGGGTGACTACAGCTACCTGGTGGCCCCGGTTCCCGACGAGCGCAGCCTCAACTCCCTGGCCCACGGCGCCGGGCGCAAGTGGATGCGCAGCGAGTGCAAGGACCGCCTCGCCAAGCGCTACAGCGTCGAGCAGCTGGAACGCACCGCCCTCGGCAGCCGGGTGATCTGCGCCGACCGCGCGCTGATCTACGAGGAAGCGCCGGAAGCCTACAAGGTCATCGACTCGGTGGTTGGCGCCCTGCGCGATGCCGGGCTGGTGCAGGTGCTGGCGCGGCTCAAGCCGGTGCTGACCTACAAGACACGCGGAGGGTGCTGCTGATGATCCTCCTGCAACTCTCGGCGGCCCAGGGGCCGGACGAATGCGCCCTGGCCGTGGCCAAGGCGCTGCAGCGGCTGACGCACGAAGCCACGCAGCGGCAGGTGCGCGTGCAGGTGCTGGAGCGGGAGGAGGGTGCCCGGCGCGGCACCCTCGTCTCCGCCCTCCTGGCCCTGGACGGCGACCAGGCCGACGGCCTCGCCCGGGACTGGGAAGGCACCCTGCAATGGACCTGCCCCAGCCCCTACCGGCCCAACCACGGGCGCAAGAACTGGTTCTTCGGCGGGGCCCGCTTCGCCCCGCCGCCGGCCAGCCTTGAAGGCGAGATCCGCTTCGAAGCCCTGCGCGCCTCCGGCCCCGGTGGGCAACACGTCAACACCACCGACTCGGCGGTGCGCGCCACCCACCTGGCCAGCGGCATCAGCGTCAAGGTGCAGAGCGAGCGCAGCCAGCACGCCAACAAGCGCCTGGCCATCCTCCTCATCGGCCAGCGCCTGGCGCAACGGGCCGACGAGGCGGACGGCGCCCTGCGCGCGGAGCGCCGCCTGTTCCACCACCGGGTGGAGCGGGGCAACCCGGTGCGCTGCTTCAAGGGAGAGCGGTTCGAGCCGTACACGTAAAGACCGCAATAGAAAAGGCGGACTCTTTGGAGTCCGCCTTTTAGCCCCGTGACTTAAGCCAGGCGAGTGACAGTGACTTCAACAAAACCGCGGTTGTTCCAATACATACCGATCACATCATTGGCGAACAACGTCAGCTCGACATCTTCTCCAGCAGGGATCACCCATTCGGCATCCATACCAAGCGGGAACAGCGGTCGCTCGGACGTTCCCAGCGCACCTATCAGCTGGAACCAGCGTCCTTCTCTGCAGCGGATGAGTGGTTTGGATGCTTTCAGTAGCCAATTACCGTCCCAACCTGCTGCAGTGGCCTCCAGGCCAGCGTCAAACCACTCATGGTCCGACGCCGTCACTCGATAGCGCTCCCCTGCGCTGACCTGGATATTCGAAGGGTTCCAGCGTTTGCCGGCGTCTACCCGGATGAGCGGACTCTGTTGGCCTATTTCCAGTCTCTGCATGCTCGACGTGCCTCCCCGGCTCAATGGATCAAGGTCTCGCAAATGGCCGCCAGCTCGTCCTTGCGCTGGTCGATCAGTTCCTCGGCCAAGGCGATCAGTTTGCGGATGTTGGCTTGAGTGGCATCGTCCATGTCGTCATTGGCGCTCACCAGCCGGACCTGCATCCGGTAGTACTCATGGCTGCCCAGCAGTTGCCGGAGCTGATAGTCCGCCGCGTCGGACACGCCATCGAACATGCAGCTCAGCAGCGGCAGGGCCCAGCCGAACTTGCCCCAGTCCTTGGCCTCCTCGTAGGGGATCTTGCGCGTCAGCTCCCCGGTGCCGAGGGACAGGACGAAGTAGTCGTCATTCGGAAAGACCTTCCGGGCTTCCGCATAGCCCGACACGGCCGGGTTGTTGATGAACACTCCGCCATCCACCAGGGCACAATCCCGCTCGTTGACCGTGAGCCGCAGCGGTTCGAAGTAAGTGGGGGCCGCCGATGTTGCACGAGCCGCCTGCCGGAGCTTGATGCCGCCGTGCTGCGGGTACCAGCTCTTGATGAACAGCGGCTCGCGCTGGTGGAGATCATAGGTGGTCACCACCACCTTGGGGGAAGCAGGCAACTGGCCCAGCGTACTGTCGCCGAAGTATTTCCCCAGCACGGTTTCCAGGCCCTTTTCCGAATACAACTCGTCGAACAGGCCGGTGGAGGTGATGCCGCTCCAGAAGGAGCGGGCGAAGATGTCCTTGCCATGCTTTTCGTAGAGATCACGTAGCTCCCTGGCCGAATAGCGGGGCGAGCCGGCACTGTCCCTGGCGCAGCTGCCCAGGGCGAGGATGCCGCCTGTGGATGTCCCGATCACCAGGTCGAACAACTCGGCCGTTCGCTTGCCGGTCATTTCCTCGATCTTGCAGAGAATGGTCGCGGGGATAACCCCCCGGATGCCGCCACCGTCGATACTCAAAATCTTTTTCATAACTGCCTCCTTGTCCTTGTCGTGATGACCCGGCGGATGCCAGGCACTGGATCAGTTAGGACGAATAGCGGAGCGGCATTAGATTTTTAGGAAATCCGCGATGGTGCGGTCGGCAATAAAAAACGGGGCCCTTCGGCCCCGTTCTTGTTTCAGCTGGCGGTCACGCCCGGGCTTATTCCCCCGGGATGTCCTTGCGCAGCTTCACCGCCTCTTCCTTGCGTCCACGGGCGATGCGCATGCGGATGTTCAGCGCCTCCACGCCCAGGGAGAAGGCCATGGCGAAGTAGACGTAGCCCTTCGGCACGTGGACTTCGAAAGCCTCGGCGATGAGCACGGTGCCCACCACCACCAGGAAGGCCAGGGCCAGCATCTTCAGGCTCGGGTGCTTGTCGATGAAGGCACTGATGGTGCCGGCGGCGGCCATCATCACCAGCACGGCGACGATGATCGCGGCGACCATCACCGGCACGTGGGAAACCATGCCCACGGCGGTGATCACCGAGTCCAGGGAGAACACGATGTCGATGATGGCGATCTGGATGATGGTGGCGATGAAGTTGCCGCCCTTGCCCTTGGGCGCCTCGCTGGCCTCGTCCTCGCCTTCCAGGCTGTGGAACATCTCGGTGCTGCTCTTCCACAGCAGGAACAGGCCGCCGAAGAACAGGATCAGGTCACGGCCGGAGATGCCCTGGTCGAACACATGGAACAGGTCGGCGGTGAGCCGCATGATCCAGGTGATCGACAGCAGCAGCAGGATGCGCGTGACCATCGCCAGCGCCAGGCCGAAGAGCCGGGTACGTGCCTGCATGTGCGGCGGCATGCGGCCCACGAGGATGGCGATCATGATGATGTTGTCGATGCCCAGGACGATCTCCAGGGCGGTCAGGGTGAAGAAGGCGACCCAGATTTCCGGGCTGGTCAGCCATTCCATGATGCGTGTACCTCGTGGTGTCGACGGCTAGGTTGGAGCACGGCCACGCCGGAAAGTGCGAGCCTTTCCGGCGTGAATGAATTAAAGGAGGCGCCTGACCCTCACGGGGTGCCGAACAGCGGGAAGACCCCGAGCAGCAGCGCGGCGAGCAGGATACACAGGCAGATCAGAACCGCCCACTTCAACGTGAAGCGCTGGTGGTCGCCGAATTCGATCTTCGCCAGGCCCACCAGCAGGTAAGTGGAGGGCACCAGCGGGCTCAGCAGGTGCACCGGCTGGCCCACGATAGAGGCCCGCGCCATCTCCACCGGGCTGATGCCGTAATGGCCCGCCGCCTCGGCCAGCACCGGCAACACGCCGTAATAAAAAGCGTCGTTGGACATGAAGAAAGTGAACGGCATGCTCACCACCGCCGTGATCACCGCCATGTACGGCCCCATGGACGGCGGGATCACCGCCAGCAGGCTCTTGGACATCGCCTCCACCATCCCCGTGCCGGAGAGGATGCCGGTGAAGATGCCGGCCGCGAAGATCAGCCCCACCACCGCCAGCACGTTGCCGGCGTGGGCCGCCACGCGCTCCTTCTGCTGCTGCAGGCAGGGGTAGTTGATGATCATCGCGATGCTGAAGGCCACCATGAACAGCACCGGCAGCGGCATCAGGCCGAGGATCAGCGTCACCATCAGGGCCGCCGTCAGCGCCGCGTTCACCCACAGCAGCTTCGGCCGGCGCGCCTCGGGGAACTGCGACACGCTGATGTCCACATGGCTTTCTGGCAGGTCAGGCAGCTGCAGCACGCCCAGGCGGGCGCGCTCGCGCTTGCCATAGGCCCAGGCCAGGCCGAACAGCGCCACGGCACCGGCCGCCATCGCCGGGATCATCGGCACGAAGATGTCCGACGGGTCCACGTGCAGCGCACTGGCCGCACGGGCGGTGGGGCCGCCCCAGGGGGTCATGTTCATGATCCCGCCGGCCAGGATGATCAGCCCCGCCATGATCAGCGGGCTCATGCCCAGGCGGCTGTACAGCGGCAGCAGCGCCGCCACGCAGATCATGTAGGTGGTCGCGCCGTCGCCATCGAGGGAGACGATCAGCGCCAGTGCCGCCGTGCCCATGGACACCTTCAGCGGGTCGCCCTTCACCAGCCGCAGGATCGCGCGCACCGGCGGGTCGAACAGGCCCGAGTCGATCATCAGGGCGAAGTAGAGGATGGCGAACATCAGCATCACGCCCGTGGGCGCCAGCTTGGTGATGCCCTCCAGCATCATCGGGCCGATGCCGGCGGCGAAGCCACCGATCAGCGCGAAGGTGATGGGCACGATGATCAGGGCGATCAGGGCGGACAGGCGCTTGGTCATGATCAGGAACATGAAGGTCATGACCATGGCGAAACCGAGGAAGGTCAGCATGGGAATCTCCGGACGAAAGGCGACGAGGACGGGCGCCGGTCAGCGCGCAGCGGGTCGGGTACGGAGAGGGGGCGGAACGAGGCCGGGGAGGCGGCAGGAGCGGAACATGGCAATCACCCATCTTGTTGTTGTCGGGGTGCCTGGCGCGGAACGGGCAGCGCCGGGCGGCCGGTCTGTGCCGGCGGTGGGGCGATGCTAAGGGGCGAAGCTTTCAGCCAGCTTTCGCTGCGAACCGGCAGCGAACGTGCAGCGAAATCCGGACGGGCGGTCAGCCCGCCCCGGCTTGCAGCAATGCCAGCACGGCCACCAGGGTCGCGCCGGAAAGCAGCGTCTGCAGGGTGATGATCCCCGCCATCAGGTGGCCGTCGCCGCCCAGCTGGCGGGTCAGCACATAGGCGGTGGGCGCCGTCGGCAGGGCGAAGAACAGCACCAGGATGCTGCTCTCCATCGCCGGCAGCCCGAGCACTCGCGCCACGACGAAGGCCAGCGCCGGCATCGCCAGCAGCCGCGCCGCGCAGTTCCAGCCCAGGGCCGGCAGCTCGCCACCCAGCTCGCGGGGCTGCAGCGCCGCCCCCACGCAGAGCAAGCCCAGGGGCAGGCTCGCCACCGCCAGCAGGTTGAGCAGCCGGTCCAGCCCGCCGCCCAGGCCCAGCCCCGTCAGGTTGTAGGCGGCACCGGCCAGGCAGGCGAGGATCAGCGGATTCTTCACCATCGGCAGCAGCAGGCCCCGTGCGCTGACGCCGCGCTCGGCAGTCAGCGACCACACCGACAGCAGGTTCACCGTCGGCACCATCAGCGCCAGCATCAGCGCCGCGATGGCCAGCCCCTCCTTGCCGAACAGGCTGCCGATGGCCGCCAGCCCCAGGTAAGTGTTGAAGCGCAGCACGCCCTGGGTGATCGCCCCGAAGCGCGCCGCCGGCCAGCCCAGCAGGCGCCGCGCCAGCAGCAACGCCGCCCAGCCGAGGCCCAGGCCCAGCAGCACCGCCAGTGCCAGGCGCGGCAGCGCCGGGTTGTCCAGCGGCGCCGTGGCCAGGCTGCTGAACAGCAGCGCGGGGAACAGGATGAAGTAGTTCAAACGCTCGGCGGCCGGCCAGAAGGCCTCGCCGGGGAAGTCGACCCGCCGCAGCACATGGCCGGCGACGATCAGGGCGAACAGGGGCCAGAGGGCCTGGAGCAGGGTCAGCACGGGCGCGTCCGTTTGTCCGGTGGCGAAGGCCGCATCTTGTCCGCCGCGGCCCTCACGGCGCAACCCGCAACGCGCTAGGCTGCGCCTTTGCCAAGGAGTACGCCATGACCACCGCACACACCGGCGGCTGCCACTGCGGCCGCCTGCGCTACCGCTTCGACGCCCCGCTGGCCGACATCGCCCACTGCCACTGCAGCGACTGCCGGCGCATCACCGGCGGCCTGGTGACCACCTGGATCACCGTGCCCCGCGCGGCGTTCACCTGGCTCGACGGGCAGCCGGCGGAATACCGCTCCTCCGCCACCTGCAGCCGCTACTTCTGTGGCCATTGCGGCTGCCACCTGGCGCTCTACACCAGCCTCAGCCCGGACAGCCTCGACGTCACCGTGGCCACCCTCGACGACGTCCACCAGGCCCCGGCCGACCGCCACATCTGGGTGCGCAGCCGCCTGCCCTGGGTGACCCTCGACCCGCACCTGCCGGAGGAGCAGGAAGAGGCGCTGTGAGTTATCCACAGCGCCCCATCAGCGCACGGCCAGCACCCTCGGCAGTTCCCCACAGGGCACCCAGACCCGGCCCTGCCACTCCAGCACGCTGACCGGCTGGCCCGCGCCGTGGAGCTGCACCTGCCGAGGCTGCACCGGGTCGCCCCGGCACTCGCTGCGCAGCGTCAGCACCACCTCCTGGGTGAGCCACTGGCGGATGCTGCGGTTCTCCGGGTGGTAGTAGTGGATCAGCGCCCCATAGGCCGCCGACTCGCTCACCAGCAAACCTTCCTCCGCCACCCCGCCGCCATCCGGGTACCAGGCCCAGCGCCACTGGTCCGGGTCGAGGTTGGCGCGGATGCGGTCCTCCAGCAGCGGGTGCTGCATCAGCCGCCCGAGGTCGCGCACGCAGAACCAGGCCTGGTCATCCAGCAGAAAGGCCCGCAACTGGCGGCGATGGCGGATGAAGACACGGGGTTGGAGGATGGGGGTGTCGTCGAGCAGCTCGTTCATGAGTGCATTTCCAAGTGTCGTTGAGAGGGCCCTTGTTGAGAGGGCGGCCGGGTACTTCAACACCGCACTTGGAACGGCCCGCAGATTTCCCCCCGAAGGAGTCTTTTATGGCTGCGCGCTACCCGGCCAGAACGACCGCTGTTTGACCAGCGCCGCGACTATCGGGTGCGGAGGACCGCCAAGTGAGAGGTGTGTTGAGCACCGGCGACGGACACTAGAGAGCCGAACCAGGCCAAACAACGTGATCACAGGGGAATCGGATTGTACGGAGGCACACCCGCCCATTTCCCCCAACGTCCTCATCCCGCGCTGTAGGAAACCACGTAAAGATGCCGCCCGCCGCGTAGGTTGGATGCCGCTCTTTGCATCCACCAACGCCCACCGCCCACCCCCGGTCGGGCTGTACACGATCCGTAGGATGCGCTGAGGCCACGAAGCGCATCGCGTCCATATCAGGCCGTGGCACCACATGTTGCGCCCGGCTTGATGGGCTTCGCTGCGCTCAGCGCCATCCTACGGGGGGCTGGCCATGGCTTTGGCGCGGGTGCGTGGATCGGTGAAGCGTACGGCTGTAGCCCGGGCTTCAGCCCGGGAGCGGCGCTGGGCATTCCCGGACTGAAGTCCGGGCTACGGTCTGAGCGCCGTCCTGCGGGGGCCTTGACCGAGGCTTTGGCGCGGAGTCCGCGTGGATCGATGAAGCGCGATCCACCCTACGGTTGGTGCTGCCTGGTCGCGTAGGTTGGATGCCGCTCTTCGCATCCACCAACTCCCGCCGCCCCCCCGGTCGGGCTGGGCACGATCCGTAGGATGCGCTGAGGCCACGAAGCGCATCGCGTCCACGCCAGGCCGTGGCACCACATGTTGCGCTCGGCATGATGGGCATCGCTGCGCTCAGGCTGTAGCCCGGGCTTCAGCCCGGGAGCGGCGCCGGGCATTCCCGGTCTGAGCGCCATCCCGCAGGGGTGTTGGTCGTGGCTATGGTGCGCGATCCACCCTGTATCCGTGGAAGCGGGCTCAGGGCAGTTCGAGGCCGCCGGCGGCTTTGTGCAGCTGGCGCAGGTGGGCGCTGAGCTGGTCGAGGTTGGCCTGGGTGGCGTCGAGTTCGGTGAGGATGCGCGGGTCGATCAGTTCGCGCAGTTCGCGGTCGAGGCTGTCGGTGAGCTGGCGCAGGGTGCGCTGGCGGTTGGCGCTCTCTTCCTGCAGGCGCTGCCATTCGCTGGCCTGGGGCAGGCCGTAGCCGCTGCCTTGCAGCAGGTCGGCCGGGCGGCTGAGGAAGCCGCTGTTCGCGAGGATCTGTTCGAGGGTGCCGCCGGCGCGGGAGAACTCGGTCTGGCCGAGGGTGGCGCGGTTGTCCAGGTAGCGGCGCTTGAGGTCGTCCTGGGCGAGCAGCATCTGCCGGCGCATGGCGGCCTGCTCCAGCAGCAGCAGGGCGGCGCTGCCACGCAGGTCGGCGTGTTCGATGTAGGGGCGGCGGCGGGTGGCGTCCTGGGCGAGCCAGGTTTCCACGTCGGCCTCGGGCAGCCCCAGGCGCTGGCGGGCGATGTCGAACATGGCCTGGTAGCGGTCGCGGAAGGAGTCGAAGCGGTAGCCCAGGCGCAAGGCTTCCTTCGGGTCGCGCAGGGGGCTGGGGTCGGCCACGCCGCGCCCTTCCAGCACCGCGAGGAGGCCGTTGGGCATGATGCTGTCGAGGTCGTCCAGGCGCGGGTCGGCGGTGCCGCTGCGCAGCAGCTTGAGGGTCTCGACGGCGCAGTTGTTGGAGAGGAACCAGTAGTTGCCGTCGTAGCTCCAGTGCATTTCGGCGGCGCGCTCTACCAGGTTGTGTACCTGCTCGCGGTCCAGGCGCAGGGGCACGGAGGCGAGGCTGCGCATTTCCACCTTGGTGTACTCGTCGATCACCTGGGCCAGCGGCAGGACGAACAGCCGCGAGGGGTAGGCGCCGGTGAGGCCGTCCCAGCTGGAGAGCTGCACGTCGCCGACGAAGGCGCGGTAGGAGAGCACCAGGTGCTGGTCGAGGTCGAGCCGGCAGTCCGGGCCGCGCGGGCGACCGGGGGCGCAGATGACCAGGCGCAGCATGGTGTGGCCCCAGCGGCTGGCCCAGTTGTCGTTGGCTTCGGCGAACAGGTAGTCCACTTCGTAGACCCGCTCGGGGTCGAGGCGCCCCAGGGGCTCGCGGCCGAAGTCGCGCCCGGCGTTGAGGTAGGCCAGTTCGCTGGCGCAGGTGCCGGCGGCGTCCGGGGCCCAGCCGAAGTGGTCGCGGAAGTAGCGGTACAGCGCGGGGCGTCGGCAGCGGTAGTCGGGGTCGAGGAGGAAGTACTCCATGTTCACCGCGACGAATTCGCGGGGGTTGGTCAGCTCGTAGAGGTCGGGGCTGCGGGCGGCCTGGTGGTTGTCCGCTTCCCGCTCGCCGCGCTGACCGACGCGCTGGGGCCAGCCGGCGAGGTCCAGCAGGCGCGGGTCGTCGCTGAAGGTGAAGCGGCGGGCGGTCTGCCCCCGGCATTCGCTGCGCAGGCCGACGGCGCCGGTGCTGGCCTGGGCGCTGCGGCAGCGGAAGCCGAGGCTGCGCTGGGCGGCGTCGCGGTAGTGGGCGCGGTCGTAGAGGTGAGTCAGCTCGTGGAGCACGGTGGCCAGCAGTTCGCGGCGCACGGTGCCGTGGGGGCGCGTGGTCTTCTCGCGGGCGGCGCTGCCGTCGGCGAGGGCGGGCAGCAGGGCGCGGTTGAGGTCGAGGGCGTCGATGCGGGTGGCGCGGCCGTAGGCGTTGTCCGGCAGGTCATCGGCCCAGGTGACTTCCACCTGGCGGTCGAGGCGTTCGACGAAGCGCGGCGGCAGCTTCTGCAGGGCTTCGTCGAGCAGGGCCTGGCTGGCCTGGCGCTGGGCGGCGTCGAGGCCGTCGGTCTTCAGCGCCAGGCGCAGGTCGGCCCGGGTGCTGGCGCAGGCCAGCAGGGCGGCCAGGCCGAGCGCGCCGAGGCGCCACAGACGCAGGCTCAAGGGCGCCGCTTCAGAGGGCGAGGATGGCCTGGGCGAGGGCTTCGTCGCTGGCGTCGCGGGCTTCCGGCAGGCGGGTGCGCAGGGTGTCGAAGGCGGCTTCGAGCTGCACGCCACGGATGGCGCCTTCGCTGGCGACGAAGCTGGCGGCGTCGTCGCGGGCCTCGCGGATGACCTTCATGTCGCGGATGGAGGTGGTGGTGTCGGAGGTGAAGTCGATGCTGCGGCCCAGTGCACGGACGACGATGTTGCTGGTGGCGACCAGGGTCTGGGCCTGGGCGATGCCGGTGAACAGGGTGAGGGCGGTGGCAGCGACGATCAGCGTGCGACGCATGGAGGGTCTCCGGAGGTGAAAACTGTACGGGTCATTGGACGTCAAAGCGGCCGCCCGGTTCAGCGCAAGCGCAGCGGTACCGGCGCGGCGGGCGCCAAGGCTAGCGAAAGGCGCCAGGCGCGGCCATAGCCTGCTGTCGCGGCTGTGAACCGGGTGGCGCCGATCGGGTGCCTCAGAGGGCGAGGATGGCCTCGGCCAGTTGCAGGTCGCTGGCCTGCAGCTGCGGTGCCTGGGTGCGGATGTGCGCCAGGGCGGCTTCCAGGCGGGCACCACGGATGGCGCCTTCGCTGGCGACGAAGCTGGCGGCGTCGTCACGGGCGGCGCGTACCAGCTTGCTGTCGCGCAGGGAGGAGGAGGCGTCCGAAGTGGCGTCGGCGGTGGCGCTGAGGGCGCCGACCAGGGAGTCGGTGGTCACGGCAAGGCTGGAGGCGAAGGTGGCGCTGGAGAAGGCCAGGAGCGCAGCGGCACCGAGCAGGCGGAACGAGGGCATGGGGAAACTCCTGTACGGCAGGGGGACGCCCGCCAGGGCGCCCCATCGACACGGTGCCCCGGAGCGGGGCGGCGCCGATTTTCGCACAGGGCCAAGCGCAGCGGCAGAGCAGATGACCGCCGGGTCGCGTTTCAGCGCCAGAACGGCTTGTCCAGCTCGACGCGGCGGTCGCTTTCGCTGAGACCGATGTCGGCCAGCTGCTGGGCGTTGAGCTGGGCCAGGTGGCTGCGGGTGCGGGCGTTGCGCTGCCATTCGACGACGCGGGCGTACAGGCGCAGGAACAGCGGCGCACGGGGTGCGGGCGGCAGCGGGGCAGGGCGGGCGTGGAGGTGGCGTTCCATGGTTGTGGCTTCCCTGTTGGTGTGGGGCAGTCCATGGTCGCGCGGCGGGGGGAGCCTGGGCAGGCACAGCGGGGTGGAATTGTACGGGTCCAGGTGCGGATATCCGCGAACTGTTACGCCCGGATCCGGCACATCTGTACCAGCGCCCGTTTTTCCGGGGCTGTAAAAACGAAAACCCGCCGGCTGAGCGGCGGGTTCTGTCGGTACTGCGGTGCGGCTTGCGCCGCGCTGGCTCAACGCCAGAAGGGCTTGTTCAGCTCCAGTTCACGCTGCGCTTCGCTGATGCCGGCGTCAGCCAGCAGGCGGGCGTCCAGCATGGCCAGTTGACGACGGCTGGCGATGCGGCGCTGCCACAGCAGCAGGGTGGAGATGACGCGCAGCGGCCAGGAGGCTTTGGCGCTCGACTCGTGGGAGTTGAAGATCAGGTCGGAACTGAGGGTACGTTCCATGGCGGTGCTTCCTTCCCGCTTGTGGCGGGGCTAGAGGGGTTGTCTGGTGGCTATTTTCTAGCCGGAACAGCCGACCCAGTAGTCACAGCTACCGAAAATTGTATGGCTACTAGAAAGCAAGCTAACTAACTGTATTGGTAAAATTTTAGTCAGCTGTATCGGTTACCCGTTGAAACCCTCGGCATTCAACGGGAAACCGGATTTTCCTCTGGGGAAGTGCCTTTTGGCAGGGGTTTGGAGCAGTACAGTTGGCCTTTTACCTGATGCAGTTTTTTGACCTGTTTGTCAGGTAAAAGGCCGTTCGGCGGGGGCTCAGCTGGCCAGCATGCGGCCGGTTTCTTCCAGGTTGATGTGCCAGGCCATAGCCTCGCGGAGCAGGTGCGGTGTGTGCCCGCCCTTGGCGCAGGCGGCGCTGAAGTACGCATCGAGCGCCGGACGATAATCCGGATGCACGCAGTTGTCGATGATGACCCGTGCGCGCTCGCGCGGGGCCAGGCCGCGCAGGTCCGCCAGGCCCTGTTCGGTGACCAGGATGTCGACGTCGTGCTCGGTGTGGTCCACGTGGCTGACCATGGGCACCACGCTGGAGATGGCGCCGCCCTTGGCGATGGACTTGGTGACGAAGATCGCCAGGTGGGCGTTGCGGGCGAAGTCGCCCGAGCCGCCGATGCCGTTCATCATCCTGGTGCCGCCGACGTGGGTGGAGTTGACGTTGCCGTAGATGTCGAACTCCAGGGCGGTGTTGATGCCGATGATGCCCAGGCGCCGCACCACTTCAGGGTGGTTGGAGATCTCCTGCGGGCGCAGCACCAGCTTGTCCTTGTAGCGCTCCAGGTTGCCGAACACGTCGGCGTTGCGGCGCGCGGAGAGGGTGATGGAGCTGCCCGAGGCGAAGCGCAGCTTGCCGGCGTCGATCAGGTCGAAGGTGGAGTCCTGCAGCACCTCGGAATACATGGTGAGGTCCTGGAAGGGCGAGTCGATCAGGCCGCACATCACCGCGTTGGCGATGCTGCCGATGCCGGCCTGCAGCGGGCCGAGGTTGTTGCTCATGCGGCCGTCGGCCACTTCACGGCCGAAGAAGGCGATCAGGTGGTCGGCGATGGCCTGGGTCTCGTGGTCCGGCGGCAGCACGGTGGACAGCGAGTCGGGCTGGTTGGTGAAGACGATGCCGGCGATCTTCGCCGGGTCGATCGGGATCGCGGTGCTGCCGATGCGGTCGTCCACGCGGGTCAGCGGGATCGGCGTGCGGGTCGGGCGGTAGGTCGGGATGTAGATGTCGTGCAGCCCTTCCAGGTTGGTGTGGTGGGAGAGGTTGATCTCCACGATCACGCGCTTGGCGAAGATGGCGAAGCTGGCCGAGTTGCCCACCGAGGTGGTCGGCACGATGTGGCCCTGCTCGGTGATGGCGGTGGCCTCGATCACGGCGATGTCCGGCAGCTTGAGCTGGTGGTTGCGCAGCTGCTCGACGGTTTCCGACAGGTGCTGGTCGATGAACATCACGCTGCCGTCGTTGATCGCCTTGCGCAGGGTGCTGTCCACCTGGAACGGCATGCGCCGTGCCAGTACGCCGGCCTCGGTGAGCTGCTTGTCGAGGTCGTTGCCCAGGCTGGCGCCGGTCATCAGGGTGATGCGCAGCGGCGAGGCCTTGGCGCGCTCGGCCAGGGCGCGGGGCACCGCCTTGGCTTCACCGGCGCGGGTGAAGCCGCTCATGCCGACGGTCATGCCGTCTTCGATCAGGGCCGCGGCCTCGGCCGCACTCATGACCTTGTCCAACAACGAGGGCAGGCGTACGCGATCAGGGTACATGGAGGAAAACCTCAGGGCTTCAGGGTGGGGAGGAAGGCGCGCAGTCTAGGGGCTGCGGCGCGGGGCGACTTCTATACCAAGGTCGAAGAGGCCGCTCTGGACGGGGCCTTTGCGCGCGCCATGGTGGTGCTTCGGAGGGCGCTTTTGAATGCGGCGGATTGGCGCGGCGCAGACGGCCGCGCGGGGCATGGCGAGGGGCCCGGGCAGGCCCCTGCGGGGGTCAGTCGGCGCGTTCGCCGCACAGGTCCAGGGCGAACCAGCGTTCCGTCGCCTCGGCGTCCAGGCCGGCACCGATCAGGGCGAACAGCTTGGCCAGGGCGGCCTCGCGGGTCATGCCGCCGGCCGACACCAGGCCACTGGCGGCCAGCTGGCTGCCGGCGGCGTAGACACCGAACTCCACGTGCCCGGCCGGGCACTGGCTGATGGCCGCCAGCACCACGCCGCGCTGGCGCGCCTCGCGCAGCACCTGCAGCAGCTCGGCGTTGTCCGACGGGCCGGTGCCGCTGCCGTAGCACTCCAGCAGCAGGCCCTGCACGCCGCTGCCCAGCAGGGCCCGCAGGTGCGCGGCCTGCAGGCCGGGGAACAGGGGCACCACCGCCAGGTTGACCGGCTGCCGACGGACGGCGAAGCCCAGCTCGGCAGGCACCGGTGCGTGCTCGCCGTGGCGCGGGCGCGGCAACACGGTGAAGGCGTCCAGCGCCTCGCTGTACAGCTTGCTGACGCGGGCGCCGTGCATCAGCGCGCCGTTGAACCACAGGTGCACGCCGGGCGCCACGCCAGCCGCGAGGGCCGCCAGGGCGCCGCACAGGTTGGGCCAGGCGTCGCTGCCCTCGGCACCGGCCGGCAGCATGGAGCCGGTGAGCACCACCGGCACGCCCAGGCCGAGCAGCTGGAAGCTCAGGGCCGCAGCGCTGTAGGCCAGGGTGTCGGTGCCATGCAGCAGCAGCACGGCGTCGTGCCCACCTTCGCGCACCGCGTCGACGATGACGTCGCGCATGGCCAGCCACTGGGCCTGGGTCATGTTGGCGCTGTCCAGCAGGGGCAGCATCTCGGCGAAGGTGAAGTCCAGGGCCGGCGCAGTGGGCTGGCTCGCCAGGTGCTCGCGCATGCGCGCCTCGAAGCCGCCGGCCGGGGCCAGGCCCTGGGCGCTCTGCAGCATGCCGATGGTGCCGCCGGTGTAGAGGACGAAGAGGTTCTTGACTGCGCTCATGCCTTGCCCTGGTCGTACGGGGAGTAAAACGGTGGGCCAGCATAACGCTGAATACGGCCGCGAACGCGAGCCGATCCCACCAGAAAAGGTTGCCTGATATGAAAATGCCGCTTCCCCGCAGGGCGGAGAAGCGGCATCCGGTGACGCGCGGGGCGCTTAGCGGTGGCTTTCCGCCAGGCCGGCCGGGACTTGCTGCGGAGCCGCTTCGGTGACCGGGTTGATCGGCCAGGCGGCGCGGTCCAGGTCCAGGTCGGTGAACTTGCTGGCGTCGAACACCGGCTGGTCGATGCCGGCCTTGCGCTGCTCGTCGTAGTCACGCATCACCCGCAGGCCGACCTTGATCAGCAGGGCCAGGGCCAGCAGGTTGACGAAGGCCAGGCAGGTCATGGTGATGTCGGCGAAGGCGAACACGGTGCCCAGGTTCTGCATGGAGCCCCAGCAGATCAGTGCCAGCACCAGGCCACGGTAGGTCAGCAGGGCAGCGCGGCTGCGGCCGGCGAGGAACTGCAGGGCGTTCTCGCCGAGGTAGTAGTTGTAGAGGATGCAGGTGAAGACGAAGAGGCTCAGCGCGACGCTGACGAAGATCCGGCCCCAGTCACCGACCACGGCGGCCAGCGAGTTCTGGGTCAGGACGATGCCGTCGCCTTCGAAGCCCGGGGTGTAGAAGCCGGACAGCAGGATCAGCAGCGCGGTGCAGGTGCAGATCACGAAGGTGTCGAGGAACACGCTGAACGCCTGGACCACGCCCTGGGCGGCCGGGTGCTTCACGGCGGCCACGGCGGCCACGTTCGGGGCGCTGCCCAGGCCGGCTTCGTTGGCGAACACGCCACGCTTCACGCCCATCACGATGGCGCTGCCCAGCAGGCCGGCGAAGGCCGGTTCCAGGCCGAAGGCGCTCTTGACGATGGTCACCAGCATGCCCGGGACCAGCTCGATCTGGGTGGCGATCACGTACAGGGTCACGCCGATGTAGGCCAGGGTCTTGACCGGTACCAGCAGGTCGGAGACGGCGGCGATGCGCTTGATGCCGCCGATGAACACCAGGCCCAGCAGCACGGCCAGGCCGATCCCGGTGTACTGCACCGGCAGGCCGAAGGCGTTCTCCAGGGAGTGGGTCACGGTGAAGGACTGCAGGCCGTTGAAGGCGAAGCCGTAGGTCACCAGCAGCAGCACGGCGAAGGTCACGGCCATCCAGCGCAGCTTCAGGCCGTGCTCGATGTAGTAGGACGGGCCGCCACGGTACAGGCCGTCGCCATCGGCGCGCTTGTAGACCTGGGCCAGGGTGCACTCGAAGAAGCTGCTGGACATGCCGACCAGGGCGGTCACCCACATCCAGAACACGGCGCCCGGGCCGCCCAGGGTCACCGCGATGCCGACGCCCGCGATGTTACCGGCGCCGACGCGGCCGGCGAGGCTCAGCATCAGGGCCTGGAAGGAGCTCAGCTGGCCTGCCTGGCCGCGGATGGATTCCTTGAAAACGCTGAACATGTGGCCGAAGTGGCGGAACTGGACGAAACGGGAGCGGAGGGTGAAATACCCGCCCAACCCGACGATCAGCACGATAAGCAGTTTCCCGGACAGGAAGTCGTTGAGCGCTTCGAGCATTGGAGAATTCCTCGATTCTTATTGTTCGAACGATGGAGTGCCGCGAGCGGGTCGAGGCAGAGGCGCGCATGGTTGGGCATGGCCGTCGGTCAGGCAATTTCGCAGGTTGGCTCAAAATGATGCGAGTTGACGCTACAATCGCGCCGCTCGCGTCAGCTGGAGGGGCGGGAATTGTCAAACAATCTGGGTGCCAACCTGAAGTTGCTGTGCAGCCACTACCGCTCTATCTCGGAGGTTTGCCGGAAGCTGTCGATCAACCGTGCGCAGTTCAACAAGTACCTCAGCGGCCAGAGCGCGCCGACGGCCTACAACCTCAAGCGCATCGGTGATTTCTTCGGTGTCGAGGACTATGAGCTGGGCCTGCCACCGGAGCAGTTCGCCCGCCTGATCGGTGCCCGCCGCCCCCACGACAGCAGTGCCCCCAGCGACGACCCGCTGATGCAGATGCTGCGCCCCCTGCGCGAGCACGCCGGCGACCTGTCGCGCTACTGCGGCTACTACTTCGAATACTCCAACTGCATGTCGGTGCCCGGCACCATCCTGCTGTCGCTGGTGCACCTGTGGGAGGAGCGCGGCACTTTCCTGTTCGAGCGCCAGGAACGCCAGGAGCGCTCCAGCGCCTCCAACGTCGAGGCCGAGGACTGGGTGCGCTGCCGCTACCTCGGCGCGGCGTTCCAGCTGCAGGACCGGCTGTTCCTCGCCGACTTCGAGTCGCTCACCCTCAACGAGATGAGCCAGACCATCCTCATCCCCAGCTTCAAGAGCCGCATCACCCGCCTCAACGGCCTCAAGACCGGCGTCTCCAGCGGCGACCGGCGCAACCCCGCCTGCACCCGCGTGGTGTGGGAATACCTGGGGCCGGAGATCAACCGCGTCAGCGCCTACCGCCAGGTGATGCTCTACCGCCCGGACGACCCGCGCGTCGACGAGGACATCCGCCGCCGCCTGCAGGTCGGGCCGCTGCAGAACAACCTCTTCGAAATCGAATGACCCACCTGCTTCAAGGAACCCCCCGACCATGGACGCTCTCCGTCACCCCCGTTCCCTCGCCCGTGCCCTCGTGCTGCTGTTCGCCGGCCTCCTGCTCGCCGGCTGCGGCGGCGGCGTGAAGGGCAAGGGCTACCTGTTCACCCGCGACAGCCAGGCGCTGCGCCTGAACGACGAGGCCACCCTGCACCAGGGCCACAAGGAGCTGGAGTTCAGCCCCACGCCGAGCTTCTTCGGGACCCTGCGGCTGAAGGACGAGCGCGACGACGTCAGCATCGACGTGCCCCGCAGCGCCTACGGCAAGCGCTCGTTCTTCATCGACGGCCGCGAGGCCGGGCTGAACTACGACATCCAGGCCCGCTGGCGCGAGGAGCGCGAACTGCAGACCGAGCGCGATCGCCAGGAGTCCTGCACCGCGCCGGGCTATTGCACCCGCACCGTGAGCGTCCTCAACTGCGACGGCAAGCGCTACCTCAGCGGCACCGAGCGCTACGGCGACCACCTCGACGATCAGAACTGCCGGCGCGAGCAGGTGACCCGCACCGACTACTTCCGCGACTGCCCCGGCTCCCGCCCGGTGCGCGAGCGCTACCAGGTCTACCGCCTGCTGGTGAACCTGTCCTTCACCGACCCCGTCCACAAAGGCCCGCCCGCCGCCGAGTTCGACGGCGAAAGCCGCCTGCGCGACCGCTTCCTGGAACGTCTCTCCGAGGGTGCCTGCCGGGTCAATTGAAGCGGGGCGCTCCCTCGCGTCGTTCCGATCTGGCTCGGCACCCGTAGGATGGCGCTGAGCGCAGCGAAGCCCATCGATCCGAGCGCCGAGCCTATCCGTGGTGCCGCCACTTGACCGCGATGTGATGCGCTTCGTGGCCTCAGCGCATCCTACGGTTTGCCCGAGGGCCAACGGGAGACGTCGGGTGCGGTGCCGAACGCTTCAATCGGCACCCGTAGGATGGCGCTGAGCGCAGCGAAGCCCATCGATCCGAGCGCCGAGGCTATCCGTGGTGCCGCCACTTGGCCGCGATGTGATGCGCTTCGTGGCCTCAGCGCATCCTACGGTTCGCCCGAGGGCCAACCGGAGACGGCTGGTGGATCTCGTGCTTCATCGATCCACGCGGACCTCGCTCCCCTGCCTGTTCAGAACCCCATCTGCCACTGGGCGATGAGGGCGTTGTTGCGGGCGTTGTTGCCCAGTTCGCCGCTGTAGGCGAGGCCGATGCGCTGGGTGCTGCTCAGGCCGAGGTCGAGGCCGGTTTCCACCAGCAGGCTGTTGCGGTCCAGGGCGGTGCCTTCGACGCGGAAGGCGCTGCCGCCGCTGAGGAAGGCCTGGCGGGTGCTGCTGTCGACGTCGCCGTAGACGTGGCGCCAGGCCAGGGAAAGGCGCGGCACCAGGGTCATGCCGTTGTCCAGGGTGCCCAGGTGCGCCAGGCGCAGGCCGAGGCTGCTGGTGAAGTTGCCCTGGTGCTGGTCGTCCACCCGCAGGGCGGCGGCTCCGCCCCGTTCGGCGTAGCCGTCGCGGGCGTAGTACTGGTAGCCCAGCCCGGCAAAGGGTTCGGCCTGCCAGCGCCCGCTGCCCAGGGCGTAGCCCAGTTCGCTGACGGCCTGCAGGCTGTGGGCGTCGTAACGGCCCTTGAGGCGGTCGCTGAATCCGTCGAACTCAACCGTACGGCGGCTCTCGCCGTCATGCCGGCTGTAGGCGGCGCCCAGGCGCAGGGACAGCGGGCCGTCCTGGCGCAGGCCGTAGAGGCCCAGGTGCAGGCTGTCCACATCACCCTTCAGGCTGCGTCCGGCATCCAGGCGGGTGCGCGAGTAGCCGCCCAGTACGCCGAGGCGCCACTGGCCGTCGAGGGCCCAGTCGGCGCCGAGCACCGCCCCCCGGGTATCGCTGTCCAGGTCGGCGCTGCCGGCCTGGCCGTCCAGGCGGCCGTGGCTGCCCAGGCCTTGCATCCACAGATGGCCCCGGGCGGCGGGGTCGTTGAGGTTGCGTGCCGCTTCAGGCACGCCGAGGGCCGCCAGTTGCGGCCCGTCTTCCAGCGAGCGGGCGCTGAGCAGCCCGCCGGTGCCGCTGGCCCCGACGCTTTGCAGTGCGCCGAGCATGGCGCCGGTGACCTGGCCGGTACTGGCCAGGCTGCTGCCGGCGAGGCTGGCGTTGCCGGCGGCGGCCAACTGGTCGAGGGCCTGCCCGGCGCGGGCGCCGTCCTGCACCACCAGGGCGTTGTACAACTGCGGGCTGCCCTGGGCACTGATGCTGCCCGCGACCGTGGCGGCGTTGCTGTTGCCGGCGACGCTGGCGAAGGCCACGTCGTTGCGGGTCAGCTCCAGCTCCACGCTGTTGGTGCCGTAGCGCAGGCTCGGGGTGAGAAAGGCGAAGGTGCTGGTGACGCTGGCGAAGCGCCCGCTGACACCGCCGGCCGCCTGGATCACCTGGTAGCGGCTGGTGTTCGGGTAGGTGCCGGCGCTGGCACGGACATCCAGGCGGGCGCCGTCGAGGCTGACCCGGCCGTCGGCCTGCAGCGGGCTGTGGCTGCCGTCGGCCGCGACGGCGAAGGCCAGGGTGGAACCGGCCGCGAGGTCGAGGTTATCCACATGGCCGCCGCCGGCGTAGGTAGCGCCCGAGGCGACACCCAGGGTGCCGCCGATGCGCCCGAGGTTGACCAACTCGGCGCCGGCCAGCACCTGGCCGCCTTCGCTGAAGTCGTCGGTGTCGAGGGTCCAGCGGCCGGCGCTGACCTGCAGCCATTCGAAGCGGGTGCTGTTGCCGAAGCTGCCGCCGACGTCGTCCAGGGTCAGCACGTCGCGGCCGGCGCCGCCGTCCACCCGGCCGACGAAGTGGCTGCCGCTGCGCAGGGTGAGGCTGTCGGCGCCGCCGCCCAGGTCCAGGGCCACGCCGCCGGTGCTGCTGATCAGGCCGCCGTTGATCACGCTGTCGGCCTGCTCGCCGATGATGCGCACGGCGTCGCCGCCCAGGCCGAGGATCTGCCCGAAGTTCTCCAGGTGGGTGGCATAGGGGGCGCCGCCGGTGGCGCTGTCGTCGATGAGGATGGCGTTGGCCGCCCCGCTGATGGTGGCGCCGGCGTGGTTGAGGATCGTCCCGCCGCCCATGGCGATGCCTTCGCTGGTGTTCGGCGAGCCGTCCTTGGAACCGCCGGCGCCGGTGCCTTCGATGATGCCGTGGTTGTCGATCCAGCCCTGGCCGTCGATGTCCACGCCATCGCCGTCGCCATCGGGCACCAGGCCGTTGTAGGCACCGGTGATGCGCCCGTAGTTGGTGACCCGGCCGTTGCCGTCGGAGCCGAAGCCCGAGCCGTTGCGGCCGATGATCACGCCGCCTGCGTAGTTGACCAGCTCGGCGCCGGCATCGGTGGTGATGCCGTGGCGGCCACCGGTGATGGTGCCGTGGTTCTCCACCTTGCCGCCGGTGGAGGCGTCGAAGTCGATGCCGTCGAACTTGGCGTCGGCGCTGGTCATGTCGCCGCTGCTGATGGTGCCGTAGTTGGTGATGGTGGCGTTGTTGCCGACGCGCATGGCGTCCTCCCGCACACCGCGGATCAGGCCGGTGGCGCGGTTGGTGATATCGATCTGCACGTTGGTCTTGAGGTCCTTGAGCATGATCGCGCGGTCGGTCTGGGAGATGACGGTGCCGGCGTTGTCGATGGACACGCGGGTGCCGGCCAGGTCGCCGCTGATGCGGATGGCCTGCTTGGCGGCGTCGAGGGTGGCGCCTTCGCGGTTGATGATCTGGTAGGTGCGCGCGGGGTTGCTGCCGGAGGCGTCGAGGCCGCGGTCGGCGGTGGACCTGATCAGGCCGCTGTTGTCGACGACCACGCCGGTGCCGCTAGTGGCGTTCTTCAGCTCCACGCTCTTGCCGCTGGTGGTGATGCTGCCGCTGCTGCCCACCTGGAGGGTGGTCTCGCCGCTGAGCACCTGGCCGGTGGTGGTGGCGCTGTTCACGGTGACGGTGGCGGCGCTGGCCAGGCCGGTGCAACCGGCCAGGGCGAGGGTGATGCAGCGGGCGAGCGGGGACGGCGAGCGGAGCATGGCGGCAACCTGTTGGGGGTCTTGTTGGCTGGCCGCTCTTTATAAGGAAGAAGTCTTACCGTTCCGTAACAATGGTGTGACGGGAATAAGGGAGTGAGGGCGGGCCATCCCGCGTCGCCCGTCGAGGTGACGGGCTGTAACGGGGCGGGATGGCACCGGTTGCGGCCTACGCCGGCCGCAGATCCTCCAGCCGGCGGCGCTGGTGGCCTTCGCCGTCGAAGTTATCCACAGACAGCCAGGCCTCGAAGGCGCTGCGCACGGCGGGCCATTCGCTGTCGATGATGGAGAACCAGGCGGTGTCGCGGTTCTGGCCCTTGATGACCATGTGCTGGCGGAACAGCCCTTCGTAGTGGAACCCCAGGCGTTCGGCGGCGCGCATGGAGCGGGCGTTGGCGGCGTTGCACTTCCATTCCAGGCGGCGGTAGCCGAGGTCGTCGAAGGCGTGGCGGGCCAGCAGCCAGACTGCTTCGGTGGAGGCCGGCGAGCGCTGCATGGCCTGGCCGAAGGCGATGTGGCCGATCTCGATGGCACCGTCCTTCGGGGCGATGCGCAGGTAGCTGAGCAGGCCAGTGACGCGGCCGCTGGCCAGGTCGAAGACGGCGTAGAACAGCGGGTCGCGGCTGGCGGCGTGGCCGGCGAGCCAGGCGTCGAAGGGCGCGCGCTCGGGGAAGGGGCCGTAGGGCAGGTAGTTCCACAGTGCCGGGTCGTGGCCGGGCCCTTGCAGGGCGTGCCAGAGGTCGTCGCCGTGGCGCGCCGGGTCGAGGGCTTCCAGGCGCACGAAGCGCCCGGGCAGGGCGCGGTGGTCGGGGGTGGGGCGGGGTTGCCAGTGGCTGAGGTCGGTCATGGGGCGGTCCTCACAGGACTTTGCGGTACTGGACGAAGCCGGAGCGGTTGGCGATGCGGTCGTAGAGCTGCATGGCGTCGGTGTTGGTCTCGTGGGTCAGCCAGTGCACCCGCGAGCCGCCAGCGGCCCCGGTGCGGGCGTAGACGTATTCGATCAGCGCGCGGCCGATGCCGGCGCCGCGCAGGCCCTCGGCAACGAACAGGTCCTGCAGGTAGCAGTAGTTGCCCACCGTCCAGCAGCTGCGGTGGTCGATGCAGTGCACCATCCCGACGGCGCGGCCGTCCTGCCAGGCGAGGGCGGCGTGCATGGGTTCGGCCGGGTCGAGGAAGCGCTGCCAGGTGACGGCGCTGGTGGCCTCGGGGATCTCGGTTTTGTAGAAGCGCTGGTAGCCCTGCCAGAGGGGCAGCCAGGCGGCGTGGTCATCGGCGGTGACGGGGCGGATCTCGAGGCTCATGGGGCGTCCTTGTGGGCTCGGTTGAGGATCAGGAAGTGGGCTGCAGCCGGGCCGCCAGGGCCTGGTCGCGCGGGTCGGCGGAGGCCTCCAGGCCGGCGCGGACACCGGCCTGGTCGGCAGCGGAACGGTTTTGGCCGAGCTTCCACTTGCCTTCCAGGCGGCGGATCGGCAAGGCGAAGCCGACGATGGCGCGCAGCATGCCGGCCAGGTAGTCGGCCGGGGCTTCGTCCACGGACCAGGGGCGGGCCTGGCGCGCTTCGTGGCGGTCGCTGAGCTGGCGCACCAGGGCCAGCAGGCGTTCGGGGTCGTCGAACACTTCGGCCTGGCCCCAGGCGTGCACGGCGATGTAGTTCCAGGTGGGCACCGCCTTGCCGTGCTCGGCCTTGCTCGGGTACCAGCCGGGGTGGACGTAGGCGTCCGGGCCGCTGAACACCACCAGGGCTTCGCTGCCAGCGGCCAGGTCGCGCCAGTGCGGGTTGGCCCGGGCGAAGTGGCCGTAGAGGGTGCCGAACTCGCCTTCGCCGGGGGCCAGCAGCAGCGGCAGGTGGCTCGCCTGCAGGCCCTGGGGGCCGGCGCTGGTGAGCAGTGCGAGGCCGCTGGCGTCGATCTGGGCGTGGAGCTGGGCCAGGTCGTCCTGGCGGAAGGCGGCGGGGCAGTACATGGTCGGTCTCCTCGGCGATGGCTTCATGCTAGGCAGGGAATTGGCCTTGTGTAAGATCCATTGGCCGCCACTTTCATAGAGCCAATCGAGGCCGCCATGACCGCCACGCCCCCCTTGCCCGTCGACCTCTCCGGCATCCGCCTGGACCCTGCGCGGGGGCTGTCCCGCCAGCTCTACGAGGCGCTGCGCGAACGCATCCTCGACGGGCGCCTGGGCAGCCGCACGCGCCTGCCCGCCAGCCGCGACCTGGCGGCGCTGCTGGGCATCTCCCGCAACACCGTGACCCGCGCCTTCGACCAGCTCTATGCCGAGGGCTATGTGGAGGGGCGTGTGGGCGACGGCACCTACGTGGTGGAGTTATCCACAAGCCCGCCGGTGGCCCTGCCCGAACCGCCCGGGCCGGCGCCGAGCGTGGCCCTGGAGCGCCTGGAGCGGCATCACCTGCCGGCTTCGCCGGAGCGCGCGCCCCGGGCCTTTCGCATCGGCGTGCCAGCCTTCGACCTGTTTCCCTTCGAGACTTGGGCGCGACTGTCCGCGCGCTTCTGGCGCAAGCCGTCGCTGGCGCGCCTGGGTTATGGCGACCCGGCGGGCGACCGCGGCCTGCGCGAGCTGGTGGCGGCCTACCTGCGCAGCAGCCGGGGCTTGGCCTGCGATGCGGAGCAGGTGGTGATCACCTGCGGTGCGCAGCAGGCCATCAGCCTCTGTGCGCAGTTGCTGGTGCAGCCGGGGGACCGGGTGGCTGTGGAAAACCCCGGCTATCGCGCGGCGGGCCACGCGTTCGCGGTGGCCGGCGCGCAAGTGGTAGGGGTGCCTGTGGACAACGAGGGGCTGGTCTGCCCGGCGCTGTCCGCTGTGGATAACTGCCGGCTGGTGTACCTGACGCCGTCCCACCAGTACCCGACGGGGGTGACGCTGTCCCTGGCGCGGCGCCTGGAGCTGCTGGAGTGGGCCGAGCGCGAGGGCGGCTGGATCATCGAGGACGACTACGACGGGGAGTACCGCTACAGCGGGGTCCCGCTGGCGCCCCTGGCCTCGCTGGACCGGCAGGGGCGGGTGCTCTACGTCGGCACCTTCTGCAAGATCGCCTTCCCGGCCCTGCGCCTGGGCTACCTGGTACTGCCGCCGGCCCTGGCCCAGCCCTTCGCCCGGCGGCTGGCCCTGGACATGCGCCATTCGGAGATCGGCACCCAGGCGGTGATGGCGGAGTTCATCGCCGCCGGGCACTTCCAGCGCCACGTCCGGCGCATGCGCCAGGCTGCCCGGGCGCGTCGCGATGCCTTGCTGCGGGACTGGCCGGCGGCGATTCCCGGTTGTGCACCGATGCCGGCGGTGGAAGCGGGGCTGCACCTGTGCATCCGGGTCGACAGCCTGGCGCGGGAGCAGGCACTGCTGGGCGCCGCGCGGGCGGCGGGGGTGGAGATGAACGGGTTGAGCAGCTATTGGCTGGAGGACAGTGACGAGCCTGTGGATAACCGCGCCGGGCTGGTGCTGGGCTTCGCCGCCGTGCCCGAGCCGGAGATCGCCGAGGCGGTGCGGGTGTTGCGCCGGGCCTGGCGGGTTTAGGTGCGGTAGAGGCTTCGGTGTCGGGGGATAGCCCGGCCGGTGGATAAAAAGGGCGTTATCCACCCTATGCAATGATCGGCACCCGTCGGGTGGATCGCGCTTCATCGATCCACCAGCGGAGTTGCGGCGGGTCCGGATGGTGGGCTGAAGCCCACCCTACGCCTGGGCAGCCCCCGTAGCCTGGGCTTCAGCCCAGGGATGTTCGACTCCAAGTCCCCGGGCTGAAGCCCGGGCTACGGCTGGCAGGTGCAGATGCCGCAGGGGGAGGCTTTGGTGTCGGGTGTGAGTCCGGTCGGTGGATAAAAAGAGCGTTATCCACCCTACGCAATGATCGGCACCCGTAGGGGGATCGCGCTTCATCGATCCACCAGGGGTGTTGCGGTGGGTCCGGATGGTGGGCTGAAGCCCTCTCTACGTCTGGCCGGGTGGGGTACTTTTCCACAGGCAAAAAAAAGGATGGTCAGACGACCATCCTCTGGAATGAGGGGCTACGCCCCTCCTGGTGAGACGGTAAGGCTCAGGCCTTCAGCGGTACGAGGCGCGGGGCGATCATGTTTTCCGGGCGGAGGATGTCCGCCAGCATGGAGTCGTCCAGCAGCTTCTCTTCGCGAACCAGTTCCAGTACGCCACGGCCGCTGATCAGGGCCTCCTTGGCGATACGGGTGGAGTTCTCGTAGCCGATGTAGGGGTTGAGCGCGGTGATCAGGCCGATGGAGTTCTCCATCAGGCGGCGGCAGTGCTCTTCGTTGGCGGTGATGCCGACGATGCAATGCTCGCGGAGCATGTCCATGGCGCGCTGGAGCAGGCGGATCGAGTCGAAGATCTTGTAGGCGATCAGCGGCTCCATCACGTTCAGCTGCAGCTGGCCGCCTTCGGCGGCGAGGGTCAGGGCCAAGTCGTTGCCGATCACTTCGAAGGCGACCTGGTTGACCGCTTCCGGGATCACCGGGTTGACCTTGCCGGGCATGATCGAGCTGCCCGGCTGGCGTGCCGGCAGGTTGATCTCGTTGATGCCGGTGCGCGGGCCGCTGGAGAGCAGGCGCAGGTCGTTGCAGATCTTCGACAGCTTGACCGCGGTGCGCTTGAGCATGCCGGAGAACAGCACGAAGGCGCCCATGTCGGAGGTAGCTTCGATCAGGTCGGCGGCGGGCTTCAGCGGCTGGCCGCTGATTTCGGCCAGGCGCTCGACGGCCAGCTTCTGGTAGCCGGGGTCGGCGTTGATGCCGGTGCCGATGGCGGTGCCGCCCAGGTTCACTTCGGTCAGCAGTTCGGGTGCCAGGCGACGCAGGCGGTCCAGGTCCTCGCCCAGGGTGGTGGCGAAGGCGTGGAATTCCTGGCCCAGGGTCATGGGCACGGCGTCCTGCAGCTGGGTGCGGCCCATCTTCAGCACATGGGCGAATTCTTCACCCTTGGCGGCGATGGCCTGGATCAGGCTGTCGAGGCTGGCCAGCAGGGCGTCGTGGCCGAGCAGCAGGCCGAGGCGGATGGCGGTGGGGTAGGCGTCGTTGGTGGACTGCGCCATGTTCACATCGTTGTTCGGGTGCAGGTGCTTGTATTCGCCCTTCTGCTTGCCCATCGCTTCGAGGCCGATGTTGGCGATGACCTCGTTGGCGTTCATGTTGGTGGAGGTGCCGGCACCGCCCTGGATCATGTCCACTACGAACTGGTCGTGGTACTCGCCACGGATCAGGCGGGCGCAGGCCTCGGTGATGGCGGCGTGCTTGTCGGCCGGCAGGTGGCCGAGCTGCTTGTTGGCGTCGGCGGCGGCCTGCTTGACCATGGCCAGGGCGACTACCAGTTTCGGGTAGTGCGACAGCGGTACGCCGGAGAGGCGGAAGTTCTGCACGGCGCGCAGGGTCTGGATGCCGTAGTAGGCATCGGCGGGGACTTCGAGGGTACCGAGCAGGTCTTTTTCGACGCGGAAGGATGCAGCAGCGGACATGATGCGATTCATCTCTGGAAGAACACGGCTAGTGCCGCGATGCCCGCTAATCTAAGGCTCCAGGCATTTTTAGACCAATGCTGTTATTCGCTGCCCTATGCACAATCGGCATAATGCAGGTGTGACGCCGCTTCGCTGGCAAGCGTGTGCACCAAAATCGAGCATTCCCTGGAAGGCCCCATGAACCTGGAAACCAAATGGCTGGAGGATTTCGTCGCCCTGGCCAACACCCGCAGCTTCTCCCAGGCCGCCGAGCGGCGCTTCGTCACCCAGCCGGCGTTCAGCCGGCGCATTCGCAGCCTGGAGGCGGCGCTGGGGCTGACCCTGGTGAACCGCTCGCGCACGCCGATCGAGCTGACCGACTCGGGCCAGCTGTTCCTGGTCACCGCGCGCAGCATGGTGGAGCAGCTGGGGGAGGTGGTGCGCCGCCTGCACCACCTGGAGGGCCAGCAGGGCGAGGTGCTGCAGTTCGCCGCCGCCCACTCCCTGGCGCTGGGCTTCTTCCCGCAGTGGATCGCGCGGTTGCGGGCCGAGGGGCTGAACATCTCCAGCCGCCTGATCGCCACCAACGTGGGGGAGGCGGTGCACTCGCTGCGGGAGGGGGGCTGCGACCTGATCCTGGCCTTCTATGACCCGGACGCGGCACTGCAGATGGACCCGGAACTGTTCCCGTCCATGAGCCTGGGGCGCACCGAGATGCTGCCGGTGTGCGCGGTGGACGCCGAGGGCAAGCCGCTCTACGAGCTGGACAGCGGGCAGAGCGTGCCGCTGCTGGCCTACAGCGCCGGGGCTTTCCTCGGGCGTTCGGTGAACCTGCTGCTGCGCCAGCGGGCCCTGCGTTCCACCACGGTGTACGAGACGGCGATGGCCGACAGCCTCAAGAGCATGGCGCTGCAGGGCCTGGGCGTGGCCTGGGTGCCGCGCTTCAGTGCCGAGGCGGCGCTGGCGCGGGGGGATCTGGTGGTGTGCGGCGGGCCGCACTGGCACGTGCCGCTGGAAATCCGCCTGTACCGCTGCGCGCTGGTGCGCAAGGCGGCCATCCGCTTGCTGTGGCGCAAGCTGGAGGGCGGGCTGGGGGCGACGCTGGAGGGGGGAGGGGCCGGCTGAGCCGGCCCCGGCGGGTCAGGGGTTGATGACGATGCGGCCTTCGATCTTGCCGGCGCGCATCTGGTCGAAGATGCCGTTGATGTTGTCCATCGAGTCCTTGTGGATGGTGGCCTTCACCAGGCCTTCGCCGGCGAAGTCCAGCGCTTCCTGCAGGTCGGCACGGGTGCCGACGATGGAGCCGGTGATGCTGATGGCCTTGAGCACCACGTCGAAGATCGGCGTGGGGAAGTCGCCCGGGGGCAGGCCCACCAGGGCCACGGTGCCGCCGCGACGGGCCATGCCGATGGCCTGGCCGAAGGCGCTGTTGGACACGGCGGTGACCAGCACGCCGTGGGCGCCGCCGATGTCGCGCTGGATCACCTCGGCGGGGTTCTCGTTGCGTGCGTTGATGGTCAGGCTGGCGCCGAGCTTGCGGGCCAGGTCGAGCTTGGCGTCGTCGACGTCGATGGCCGCCACGTGCAGGCCCATGGCGCGGGCGTACTGCACGGCCACGTGGCCGAGGCCGCCGATGCCGGAGATGGCCACCCACTGGCCGGGGCGGGCGCCGGTGACCTTCAGGCCTTTATAGACGGTGACGCCGGCGCAGAGGATCGGCGCGATCGCGTCGAACTCGACGTCCTTGGGCAGCAGCCCGACGTAGTTCGGGTCGGCCAGCACGTATTCGGCGTAGCCACCGTTCACCGAGTAGCCGGTGTTCTGCTGGCCTTCGCAGAGGGTTTCCCAGCCGGTCAGGCAGTGTTCGCAGCAGCCGCAGGCGGTGTACAGCCAGGGCACGCCGACCCGGTCGCCTTCGCGGACGCGGGTGACGCCGCTGCCGACGGCGGCGACGTAGCCGACGCCTTCATGGCCGGGGATGAAGGGCAGGGCGGGTTTCACCGGCCAGTCGCCCTCGGCGGCGTGGAGGTCGGTGTGGCAGACGCCGGAGGCCTCGATCTTCACCAGGATCTGGCCGGGGCCGGGCAGCGGCACCTTCACTTCCTCGATCCGCAACGGTTCACCGAAGGCATGGACGACGGCGGCTTTCATGGTCTTGTTCATGGCTTTCACCTCCTGGCTGTGGAGCCTGGGAGTGTGCCGCGCCGAGCGTGACAAACCTTGCGCTGGGACAAGGTTACGGCCCGTGTCGGGCACCGCGTGACGGACGGTCGAGGCGGGTGATTACCGCGCCCGCCTTTGCGGTATACTGCGCGGCCTTCGGCCGGCAGCGCACGCCGGCCCACATCGCAGACAAGCCACGCCCTTGAGCGTGGCTTGTTGGTTTTCGACCCTTGATGAGGTACGACGATGAGCGCACTGGTAGGCGTGATCATGGGCTCCAAGTCCGATTGGAGCACCCTCAGCCACACCGCCGAGATGCTGGACAAGCTGGGCATCCCCTATGAAGTGAAGGTGGTCTCCGCCCACCGCACCCCGGACCTGCTGTTCCAGTACGCCGAAGAGGCCGAGGCCCGCGGCATCCAGGTGATCATCGCCGGTGCCGGCGGTGCCGCCCACCTGCCGGGCATGTGCGCGGCCAAGACCCACCTGCCGGTGCTCGGCGTGCCGGTGCAGTCGTCCATGCTCTCGGGCGTCGACTCGCTGCTCTCCATCGTGCAGATGCCGGCGGGCATCCCGGTCGCCACCCTGGCCATCGGCAAGGCCGGTGCGGTGAATGCCGCCCTGCTGGCCGCCAGCATCCTCGGTCACCAGCACCCGCAGTACCACGCGGCGCTGAAGGCCTTCCGCGAGGAGCAGACCCGCACCGTTCTCGACAATCCGGACCCGCGCGAGGCCTGACCCATGAAGATCGGCGTGATCGGCGGCGGCCAGCTCGGCCGCATGATGGCCCTGGCGGGCACCCCGCTGGGCATGGACTTCGCCTTCCTCGACCCGGCCCCCGACGCCTGCGCCCAGGCGCTCGGCGAGCACATCCGCGCCGACTACGGCGACCAGGACCACCTGCGCCAGCTGGCCGACGAAGTGGACCTGGTGACCTTCGAGTTCGAGAGCGTGCCGGCCGAGACCGTGGCCTTCCTCTCCCAGTTCGTGCCGGTCTACCCCTCGGCCAATGCCCTGCGCATCGCCCGTGACCGCTGGTTCGAGAAGTCGATGTTCAAGGACCTGGGCATCCCCACCCCCGAGTTCGCCGACATCCAGTCCCAGGCGGACCTGGACGCCGCCGTGGCCGCCATCGGCCTGCCGGCGGTGATGAAGACCCGCACCCTGGGCTACGACGGCAAGGGCCAGAAGGTCCTGCGCAGCCCGGCGGACGTGGCCGGTGCCTTCGCCGAGCTGGGCAGCGTGCCCTGCATCCTCGAAGGCTTCGTGCCCTTCACCGGCGAAGTGTCCCTGGTGGCGGTGCGCGCCCGTGACGGCGAGACGCGCTTCTACCCGCTGGTGCACAACACCCACGAGAACGGCATCCTGCGCCTGTCCATCGCCAGCACCGACCACCCGCTGCAGGGCCTGGCCGAGGACTATGTCGGCCGCGTGCTGCGCGAGCTGGACTACGTCGGCGTGCTGGCCTTCGAATTCTTCGAAGTGGACGGCGGCCTGAAGGCCAACGAGATCGCCCCGCGCGTGCACAACTCCGGCCACTGGACCATCGAAGGCGCCGAGTGCAGCCAGTTCGAGAACCACCTGCGCGCCGTTGCCGGCCTGCCGCTGGGTTCCACCGCCAAGGTGGGCGAGAGCGCCATGCTCAACTTCATCGGCGAAGTGCCGCCGGTGGAGAAGGTGATCGCCGTCGGCGACTGCCACCTGCACCACTACGGCAAGGCCTTCAAGGCCGGGCGCAAGGTCGGCCATGCCACCCTGCGCAGCGCCGACCTGCTGACCCTGAAGGCGCGCATCGCCGAGGTCGAGGCGCTGATCGCCGGCTGAACCCCTGCCGCTGCGCTGCTGTCTGATCAAGGGCGTGTCCACGGACACGCCCTTTTTCATTCAGGATTCAGGAGTGACTGCCATGGGGCTCATCGGAACGCTATTCATCGGCCTGGTCGTGGGCCTGGTCGCACGCTTCCTCAAACCGGGCGATGACAGCATGGGCTGGATCTGGACCATCCTGCTGGGCATCGGCGGCTCCATCGCCGCCACCTACGGCGGCCAGGCGCTGGGCATCTACCGCGCCGGGCAGGGGGCGGGCTTCATCGGTGCGGTGGTCGGCGCCATCGTCCTGCTGATGATCTACAGCGCCATCAAGAAGGACTGAGGGCTGGGAACCGGGAACGGGCGCGGCTAGTCTTAGCGCCTGTTTCCCGCCCGCGAGCCCGCACCATGCGCCGTACCCTGCTGCTTCCCCTGCTGCTGTGCAGCGCCCTGGCCCATGCCCAGCTCCCCGAGACCGACTGGCTGGAGCTGATGCCCCCGGAGGACCGCAAGGCCCTGGAAGAGATGCCGGACATCAGCCACAACACCCCCGAAGGCGAAGGCACCTTCACCAACAAGGGCGGGCTGAAGCAGCAGGACAAGGACCTGCCGGCGGTGATGTATTCGGCGAAGACGGTGGCCACGCTCAACGGCAAGAAGATCCGCCTGGGGGGCTACCCGGTGCCGCTGGAGACCGATGCCAAGGGGCGCAACACGCTGTTCTTCCTCGTGCCCTACCCGGGCGCCTGCATCCACGTACCGCCGCCGCCGCCGAACCAGATCGTGCTGGTGCGCTTCCCGAAGGGCATCGCCCTGGACGACATCTACACCCCGCTCTGGGTGAGCGGCACGCTCAAGGTGGAGCCGGTCAGCAACGACCTGGCCGACGCCGCCTACGCGATGGACGCCGGCGAGGTGCGGGTGGTGCAGGACGAGGACCTCTGACGGGCCTCAGGCCACTTCGCCGCGGATGTACTGCTCCAGGTGCAGGATCAGGTTGTCCTGCTCGGCCATGGCTTCCTTCACCAGGTCGCCGATGGACAGCAGGCCGATCAGCTGGCCGTCTTCCACCACCGGGAGGTGGCGCATGTGGCGGTCGGTCATCAGCGACATGCATTCGCGGATGCTCTGCCGGGCATGGACGGTGAACACCGGCTCGGTCATGAACTCGCGCACCGGCGTCGCCACCGAGGAGCGCCCCTGGAGCACGCCGCGCCGGGCGTAGTCACGCTCGCTGACGATGCCCACCAGGCGACCGCCTTCGGTGACCGGCAGGGCGCCGATGTTCTGCTCCGCCATCAGGCGCAGGGCTTCGAGCATCGGGGCATCGGCCTCGATGGTGTGGACCTGCTGGCGAGGCTTGGCGTGAAGCATCTGGGCGACGGTTTTCATGGCTTCTCCTCCCTGGGGATGGCGCTGACTGGAAGCGCAGGATGCACCTGCAGCCGGTGCGGCGGCCAAGTGGGAATTTTCATGATGACTATTGAGAAATTCATGAGCCGGGCAGGTGCTGCGGCGGGCTCGGATGGTGGGCTGAAGCCCACCCTACGCGGTGCGGCTTAGCCTGGGCTTCAGCCCAGGGATATTCGACTCCAGGTCCCCGGGCTGAAGCCCGGGCTACGGCTGGTAGGTGCAGATGCCACAGCGGGGAGGCTTCGGTGTCGGGTGTGAGTCCGGTCGGTGGATAAAAAGAGCGTTATCCACCCTACGCAATGACCGGCACCCGTAGGGGGGATCGCGCTTCATCGATCCACCAGCGGAGTTGCGGCGGGTCCGGATGGTGGGCTGAAGCCCACCCTACGCCTGTGCAGCTCCCGTAGCCTGGGCTTCAGCCCAGGGATGTTCGGCTCCAGGTCCCCGGGCTGTAACCGTTGGGCATAGGCAAAAAAAGGGAGCCTTTCGGCTCCCCACGGGGACTTCGGGTCGGGATCATTCGATCTCGATCAGCACCTCGCCCGGGTTGACCCGGTCGCCCTTGGCGACGTGGATCGCCTTGACGGTGCCGGCGATGGGCGCCTGGACCTCGGTTTCCATCTTCATGGCTTCGGTGATGAGCACGGCCTGGCCGGCCTTGACGCTGTCGCCTTCCTTGACCAGCACGTCGACGATGTTGCCCGGCATGGTGGTGCTGACATCGCCCGGTGCGCTGGCGCTCTTGCGCTTGTTGCCGCCGCCGCCGATGAATTCGTTCAGCGGCTCGAACACCACTTCTTCCGGCATGCCGTCGATGGACAGGTAGAAGTGACGCTTGCCGTCGCTCTTCACGCCCACGCCGGTGATGTCCACGCGGTAGCTCTCGCCGTGCACGTCCACCACGAACTCGGTGGGTACGCCCTCGCCGCCGACCGGAGCCGGGCCCTGGCCATTGGGGATGGGCAGCAGTTCCTCGGGCTTGAGGGTGCCGGCGGCGCGCTCTTCGAGGAACTTGCGGCCGATGTCCGGGAACATGGCGAAGGTCAGCACGTCTTCCTCGGACTTGGCCAGGCTGCCGATCTCGGCGCGCAGCTTGTCCAGCTCGGGCTTGAGCAGGTCGGCCGGGCGCACGTCGATGACTTCCTCGTTGCCGATGGCCTGGCGGCGCAGTTCTTCGTTGATCTGCCCGGCGGCCTTGCCGTAGCGGCCTTGCAGGTAGAGCTTCACCTCGTTGGTGATGGTCTTGTAGCGCTCACCGGCCAGGACGTTGAAGAAGGCCTGGGTGCCGACGATCTGCGAGGTGGGGGTGACCAGGGGCGGGTAGCCCAGGTCGGCGCGCACGCGCGGGATCTCTTCCAGCACTTCGCCCATGCGGTTCAGGGCGCCCTGTTCCTTCAGCTGGTTGGCCAGGTTGGAGATCATGCCGCCGGGCACCTGGTTGACCTGCACGCGGGTGTCGACGCCGGTGAACTCGCTCTCGAACTGGTGGTACTTCTTGCGCACGGCGTGGAAGTACAGGCCGATCTCCTGGATCAGCTCCAGGTCCAGGCCGGTGTCGTAGGGGGTGTTGCGCAGGGCCGCGACCATGGACTCGGTGCCGGGGTGGCTGGTGCCCCAGGCCATGCTGGAGATGGCGGTGTCGATGCGGTCGGCGCCGTTCTCCACGGCCTTGAGCTGGCACATGCTGGCCACGCCGGCGGTGTCGTGGGAGTGCACGGCCACTTCCAGGGGCAGGGCATCCTTCAGGGCCTTGACCAGGTCGCCGGTGGCGTAGGGGGTCAGCAGGCCGGCCATGTCCTTGATGGCGATGGAGTCCACGCCCATGGCGGCCATCTGCTTGGCCTGCTCGACGAAGGCGTCGATGGTGTGCACCGGGCTGGTGGTGTAGCAGATGGTGCCCTGGGCGTGCTTGCCGGCGGCCTTCACCGCCTCGATGGAGACGCGCAGGTTACGCACGTCGTTCATGGCGTCGAAGATGCGGAACACGTCGATGCCGTTGACGGCGGCCTTGGCCACGAAGGCGCGGACCACGTCGTCGCTGTAGTGGCGGTAGCCCAGCAGGTTCTGCCCGCGCAGGAGCATCTGCAGGCGGGTGTTGGGCAGGGCGGCCTTGAGCTTGCGCAGGCGCTCCCACGGGTCTTCCTTGAGGAAGCGCACGCAGGCGTCGAAGGTAGCGCCGCCCCAGACTTCCAGGGACCAGTAGCCGACCTTGTCCAGCTTGTCGCAGATCGGGAGCATGTCCTCGGTGCGCATGCGGGTGGCCAGCAGCGACTGGTGGGCGTCGCGCAGGATGGTGTCGGTGACGGTGACTTTTTTGCTCATGTTCTGAATCCTTCCCCTACAGGCCGGCGTGGGCAGCGATGGCGGTGGCGATGGCGATGGCCAGGTGCGACGGGTTGCGCTTGATGGAGTACTGGGTCAGTTCCGGGTGGGCTTCGACGAAGCTGGTGTTGAACTGGCCGCTGCGGAACTCGGGGTCTCGGAGGATCTCCTGGTAGTAGGCGGCGGTGGTCTTGACCCCCTGCACGCGCATGTCGTCGAGGGCGCGCAGGCCGCGGTCGAGGGCTTCTTCCCAGGTCAGCGCCCAGACGATGAGCTTCAGGCACATCGAGTCGTAGTAGGGCGGGATGGTGTAGCCGGTGTAGATCGCCGTGTCGGTGCGCACACCGGGGCCGCCGGGGGCGTAGTAGCGGGTGATCTTGCCGAAGGAGGGGAGGAAGTTGTTCTTCGGGTCCTCGGCGTTGATGCGGAACTGCAGGGCGTAGCCCCGGTGGATGATGTCGTCCTGCTTGACCGACAGCTCCAGCCCGGAGGCGACGCGGATCTGCTCGCGGACGATGTCGATGCCGGTGATTTCCTCGGTGATGGTGTGCTCCACCTGCACCCGGGTGTTCATCTCCATGAAGTACACCTCGCCCTCGGCGAGCAGGAACTCCACGGTGCCGGCGTTCTCGTAGCCCACGGCCTTGGCCGCGCGCACCGCCAGGTCGCCGATGTAGGCGCGCTGCTCGGGGGTGAGCTGCGGGCTGGGGGCGATCTCGATGAGCTTCTGGTTGCGGCGCTGGATCGAGCAGTCACGCTCGAACAGGTGCACGGTGTTGCCGAAGGAGTCGGCCAGCACCTGGGCTTCGATGTGCTTCGGGTTGACGATGCACTTCTCCAGGAACACTTCCGCCGAGCCGAAGGCCTTGGTGGCCTCGGAGATCACCCGGGGGTAGGCCTGCTCCAGTTCCTCGCGGCTGTTGCAGCGGCGGATGCCACGGCCGCCGCCGCCTGAGGTGGCCTTGAGCATCACCGGGTAGCCGATGCGGTCGCCTTCGCGCAGGGCCTCGGCCAGGTCGGCGACGTTGCCCTCGGTGCCGGGGGTGACCGGTACGCCGGCCTTGATCATGCTGCGGCGCGCCTCGGTCTTGTCGCCCATGCGGCGGATGACCTCGGCGGACGGGCCGATGAACTTGATCCCGCGCTCGGCGCAGATCTCCGCCAGCTCGGCGTTCTCCGAGAGGAAGCCGTAGCCGGGGTGCAGGGCGTCGCAGCCGGTCTCCACGGCCAGGTTCACCAGCTTGCGCGGGTTCAGGTAACCGGCCAGCGGGTCTTCACCGATGCTGTGGGCTTCGTCAGCGCGCTTCACGTGCAGCGCATGGCGATCGGCCTCGGAGTAGATGGCCACCGAGCGGATGCCCATCTCGGCGCAGGCGCGCACGATGCGGACAGCGATCTCACCCCGGTTGGCGATGAGGATTTTCTTGATCACGAGTGTTCCCTCGACCAAGTGGGCAGGCGAACGGCGTAGGCCGGTCGGCGAGTGACCGAGCCAGGCTGGACGGTCGCGTATCTAACCTAAATCGAAGTTTGTGAATAACCAAAATCAATAATTATTGGGATATCCATTAGGAAGGCCTTATAGTCCGGCGCCGCACCCCCCGATTTATCGAGGTCCATGATGCGCAAGACCCTGCTGCGCATGACGTTGCGCCAGCTCCAGGTGTTCCGTGCCGTGTACGAGAGCCGCTCCTACAGCCGCGCGGCGGAGGAGATGGCGTTGACCCAGCCGGCGGTGAGCCTGCAGATCCGCCAGCTGGAAGAGCTGGTTGGCCAGCCGCTGTTCGAATACGTGGGCAAGAAGCTCTACCAGACCGATGCCGCCGAGGCGTTGTACGTGGCCAGCGGCGACATTTTCCAGCGGCTGGAGAGCCTCGACATGCAGCTCTCCGACCTGCAGGGTTCGCTGCAGGGGCAGCTCAACCTGGCGGTGGAGTCCAGCGCCAAGTACTTCGTGCCCCACCTGTTCGCCGCCTTCCGCCAGCAGCACCCGGACGTCAGCCTGCACCTCACGGTGGTCAACCGCGCCCAGGCGATCAAGCGCCTGGCGGACAACCGCGACGACCTGGTGATCATGTCCCTGGTGCCCCAGGACATGGCCCTGGAGTTCCTGCCGTTCCTGAACAACCCGATCATCGCCGTGGCCCCGCCGGACCACCCGCTGTGCCACGCCCGCAGCCTGACCCTCAAGGACCTGGAGCCCTTCCCGCTGCTGGTGCGCGAGGCCGGCTCCGGCACCCGCAAGGCCTGCGAGGAGTACTTCCAGCAGAAGCGCGCGCACTTCGCCCACACCCAGGAAGTCACCTCCCTGGATGCGTTGCGCGAGTGCGTGGTGGCGGGCCTGGGCATCGGCCTGCTGCCCCGTCATGCGGTCAGCCTGGAACTGGCCACGGGGTTGCTGCGGGAACTGCCGGTGGAGGAACTGCCGCTCTACCGCAGCTGGTGCGTGGTGCATGCCAAGGGCAAACGGCTGTCACCGGTTGCCCAGGCCTTCATCAGCTACATCCGCGAAGAACGCGCCCAGATCAGCACGCTTTCGCAGCGTTTCGACGGCGCTTTGCCGTTGTCGACAACAGGTAGTTGATGGCGATCAGGTCGGGATAATCGTCGATCTCGGCCTTCAGGCGCCGTTCTTCGGCATGGGCCTCGATGGCGCGGCGGAAACGCATCCGGCGCTGGTCTTCGAGTTTGCGGCGGGTCTTGCTGTCGAGGACGGGGGCGTCCGAACGCACGTCATGGGGATGAGTCATGTCGGGTCTCCAGGGGCTCCGTTGTCGGAGCCCCCAGCATTTGCGCAGCAGGTGACCGTTTGAAGACGTGCCGTTGAACATCCCGTGACGCCGATGGGTGATTGCTCGCTGCTGGGGCTCTACATAGAATGAGACTTTTTCTCATTTGATGTCGGTCAGGCGCATGTCGCCAGGGAAGTCCTCCATGCCAGTCGCCCCCCACCAGAGCTGCTCCGGTGATCCGCTGCAGCAGCTTTACCGTGAACACCATGGCTGGCTGCTCAACTGGCTGCGCAAACGCCTGGGCAATGGTGCCGATGCTGCCGACCTGACCCAGGACAGCTTCCTTCGCCTGCTGGTGGCCCGACCGCAATCGATCGACGCCCCGCGAGCCTACCTGGCGACCGTGGCCAATCGCCTGCTGATCAACTTCTACCGGCGCAAGTCGCTGGAACGCGCCTACCTCGATGCCCTGGCGGAGTTGCCCGAGCCTGCGGTGCCGTCCCTGGAGCAGCAGGCGCTCCTGCTGGAGGCCTTGCAGGAGGTCGACCAGGTGCTTCAGCGGTTGTCTGCAAAAGCCCGTGAGGCCTTCCTGCTGTCCCAGCTCGAAGGTTGCACCCAGGAGGAAATCGCCCAGCGCCTGTGTGTGCATGTGCGCTCCGTGCAGCGCTATCTCGCCCAGGCGTATGAGGAGTGCATCGTGATTGCAGGGGATCTGTTGTGAGCGCAGGTCCCATCGAAAGGAGGATTGCCCGGGAGGCGGCGCGCTGGTTCGTTCGCCTGCAGGCCGGGGCCAGCGAGGCGGTGCACGCCGAGTGCGCCCGCTGGCGAGCCAGCCATGAGGCGCACGAACGCGCCTGGCAGATTGCCGAACAGTTTCATCAGCGGCTACAAGGCATTCCGCCTGCCATTGCCGGTCAGGCCCTGGGACGGCCGGCGACAGCGGATCGCCGAGCATTGCTGAAGCTGCTGGCCCTGGCTGCCCTCGCCGCGCCCTGCGGGGTCATCGGCTATCGGGCAACGCCCTGGCGCAGCTGGGTGGCAGACGAGCGTACGGCAGTCGGCGAGCGACGCGAGATCCAACTGCCCGATGGCACCCAGGTCGTCCTCAACACCGCCAGTGCCCTTGATCTGGCGTTCGATGAGCAGCGACGCCTGCTGCGCCTGCACGCTGGTGAAATCCAGGTGTCCACCGCCGTGGACGCGTCTGGCCGACCGTTCTGGGTGCAGACCCGTGAGGGCCTGGTGCGACCGGTGGGGACGCGCTTCACCGTGCGACAACGCGAGGGGCTCACCCAGGTGGCAGTGCAGTCGGGCGCCGTCGAGCTGAAGCCCGTCGGTGCCCCTTCGGCCACTCTGCTGGGGGCGGGCTACCAGAGTGAGTTCGACGATCTGCGGATGGGCGAGGTGAGGCCGTTGCAGCCCGGAACGGACGACTGGGTGCGTGGTGTGCTGCGGGCCGAAGGGCTCACCCTGGGGGCATTCATCGAGGAGCTGGGACGCTACCGACCCGGTGTGCTGCGCTGTGACCCTGCCGTCGCCGGGCTGCGCATCTCCGGTGCCTTCCAGTTGGCCGATACGGGCCAGGTGCTGGAGTCCCTGGCGCGTACCTTGCCTGTGGATATCCACTACCGGACCCGATACTGGGTGACGCTGGCTCCCCGTACCTGAGGCGCTGCATACGCGCTAATGAGAATTGTTGTCGTGTTTTCGTGGTTGGCGTGTCCCTTCCTCGACACTGCCAACCACAACACGGGGACACCCTGATGCAGCCCGCCACTCTTTTCTCCCTCCACCCACTGGCCCAGCGGGTCCGCTGCCTGGCTCTCGTGCTGGCCACCAGCACGGCGGCCGTCGCCCTTCCGCTCAATGCTGCGGATGGGGTCCGTCACTTTGCCGTACCGGCCGGTTCCCTGGGGACGGCGCTGGTCGAGTTCGCCGTGCAGGCCGGGATCACACTGCCTATCGACCCGGCCCTGGTTCAGGGGCGTTCCAGCCCAGGCCTGAACGGTGACACCGGCATCGAAGCCGGGTTGGAGGCTTTGCTGCATGGCAGCGGTTTGCGTGCTGTTCGCGAGGGTGAGGGGCTCTATGGATTGCAGCCGGTGGGCGACGAGGCTGGCCTGCAACTGGCGCCCACCACCGTCGCCAGCACCGCAAGCGAGTCGGCCTATGGCCCCGTGGTCGGCTACATCGCCACGCGCAGCGCCACCGGAACCAAGACCGACGCGTCGTTGCTGGAGGTTCCGCAGAGCATCAACGTGGTCACCGCCGACCAGATGCAGGCCCAGGGCGCGCAGGACCTCACCCAGGCCCTGCGCTATACGCCGGGTATCGGGGTGAACGGTTTCACCGATCGCAACGTGATTGCCGACGAAATCACCAGCCGCGGATTCGCGCCGGCAGCGCTTTACCTGGATGGAGCCTACCTCCCGTATGCCGGCAGCCTGGGCGGAGCCCCGCAGATCGACCCCTACACGCTGGAGCGGGCCGAGGTCCTCAAGGGGCCGGCGTCCGTGCTCTATGGGCAGAACCAGCCGGGTGGCCTGGTCAACCTCGTGTCCAAGCGACCTACCGGTGAAACACGCAACCAGGTCAAGTTCGGCCTGGGCGACGACCATCGGGTCAATGGTGCGCTGGACACCCAGGGTGTACTGGATACCGAGCAGGACCTGGCCTACCGGCTGGTGGCTCTGGCGCGCAAGGGCAATGGCCAGATCGATCACACCCGCAATGGCCGTCTGCTGCTGGCGCCGAGCTTCAGCTGGGCGGTGTCGGATGACACCGACCTGACCTTGCTGGCGCAGGTGCAGCGGGACGATGGCAAGGCGGACTACCAGGCCCTGCCCAGGATCGGCAGCCTGGTCCGGGGGCCGAATGGGCAGCGGATCGACCGCGACTTCTTCTCCGGAGACTCGAACTACAACGACTACCAGCGCGACCAGTACGTCCTCGGCTACGACTTCGAGCACCGTTTCGACGATGACCTGAAGTTCCGTTCCACAGCGCGCTACATCGATGTCCGTGACCGCTACAAGGGCTTCTACCTGCGGGGTTTCGTTGTCGACGGACTCGGCCAGACCGACTACACGCGGGTCAACCGCGTGAAGTTGGATTGGCGCCAGCACAACACCACCTACACCCTCGACAACAACCTGACCTACAGCTTCGACACCGGGCCCGTGCAGCACACCACGCTGGTGGGCGTGGACTACCGCGACTTCAACCGCAAGTACCAGGGCTACAACGCCTACAGCGTGCTGCCCATCGACCTGTACGGCCGCAACAACTACGACACCAGCAGCGTCACCCCGCAGTTGGATACCCGCTGGGACAACACGGTCCGCCAGACCGGTCTCTACCTGCAGGACCAACTGCGCCTGGGCAATTGGTTGCTGACTCTTGGCGGTCGCCAGGATTGGGCGGAGGTTGAGAACAAGGACCTGCTGGCGCGTACCGAGACGACGCAGCGAGACAACCGGTTCACCGCACGGGCGGGGCTGACCTACCTGACCGCATTCGGCCTGGCGCCTTACATCAGCTATTCCGAGTCCTTCATGCCCACCGTCGGGACGGGCGCGCCGGAGCGGGGTGGCAAGGCGTTCGAGCCCATCGAGGGCATCCAGTACGAGGCGGGCGTGAAGTACCAGCCCCACGAGGACCTGCTGCTGACCGCATCGGTCTTCGAGATCACCCAGAAGAACGTGCGGACCGGCGATGTCGACTATCCCCAGTACGAGATCCAGTCCGGGCAAATGCGCACGCGGGGTGCGGAGCTGGAGGCCAAGGCGCGCCTCGGGCGCTTCGATGTCCTGCTCTCCGGCAGCTACCTCGACGCCTTCTACACCCGTGACACCTACGGCAACGAAGGAAACCGCAGCGAGGCCCAGGCGCCCGTATCCGCCGCTGCCTGGGTGGATTACCACCTGGTCGGGCTGCCCGGTGTCACCTGGGGAGCGGGTGCCCGTTACACCGGACGCAAGCCCGGCGACGCGGCCAACAGCTTCAGTACCCCCGCCTATGTCGTCTACGACACCACCCTGCGCTACCAGCTGGGGGAACTGTCGGCTGACCTCAAGGGCCTGCAGGCCAGCCTGAACGTGCAGAACCTCTTCGACCGCGACTATGTGTCGGACTGCAACTATGCCTTCGGCTGCTACTACGGCCAGGAGCGCACGGCGAGCCTTGAAGTCACCTACGACTGGTAAGCCGTACTGCCGCTAGAACAGGGCGTCCAGCAGTCGGTACCATGCGATGCCGGCGCCCAGGTAAAGGCGTTGCAGTCCATGGAAAGGCAGCGGGCGCACGGGGCTTGGCGGGAACGGGAACGTCTCGGCCGAGCCCAGCATCCGCTGTGCCATTCGTCGGCCCAATGCAGTTGCCAGGGCCACGCCCCGCCCGTTGTAGCCCAGCAGGATCGAGAGTCCCGGCGCCGGTTCGTGCAGGTGCGGCAGGAAGTCCTGGGTCAGGGCGACGCGACCGCTCCAGCGGTAGTCGATGGGCACCCCGGCCAGTTGCGGGAAGAGGTGCGTGAGGGATTGCTCCAGATGGGCCCAGTCCCCCGCCTGGCGGGGTTCGGCGAAGGGGCCCCGGCCGCCGAGCAGCAGGCGGCCCTGGGCGTCCTGCTTGAAGTACAGCAGCAGCCGGCGGGCGTCCGAGCACACCTCGCCGCCTGGCAGCACGCTGCGCCGCAGGGCCTCGGGCAGCGGGCGGGTGGCGACGATGAAACTGTTGGCGGCGAGCACGGTCTGGCGCAGGCCGGGCCACAGGGCGTCGGTGTAGCCGTTGGTGGCCAGCAGCACCCGCTCGGCGTGGACGCTGTGCCCACCGGCCGTGGCCAGGCGCCAGCCGCCGCCCTGCGCTGACAGGCCGGTCACCCGGCTGTGGCCGTGGATGCTAGCCCCTTCGGCCTGGGCCGCCCGGACCAGGCCACGGGCGTAGCTGAGGGGCTGCACGCTGCCGGCGCGCGGGTCGACCCAGGCGCCCAGGTAGTGGGGGCTGCCGATGCGCCGGGTGACCTGCTCCCGGTCCAGTAGCTCCACCGGGACGCCGTGCCGGCGCCATTGCTCGGCGCGACCCTCGATGGTGCGCAGCGCGGCCGGCGAGGCGGCCGGCTGGATCCAGCCCCGGCGGGTGGCGTCGCAGTCGATGGCGTGGCGCTCGATCAGGGTGAACACCTCGTCCGCTGCGCCGCCCGCCACGTCGATCAAGTGCTCGGCCTGTTCGCCGCCGAAGCGCTTGCGCAGGGCGTCGGGGTCGTACTTGAGGCCGGGGATCACCTGGCCGCCGTTGCGCCCGGAGGCGCCCCAGCCGGGCTCGCCGGCATCCAGTACGCAGACGCGGGTGCCGGCGGCGGCTAGGTGCAGGGCGGTGACCAGGCCGGTGTAGCCGGCGCCGACGATGGCGACATCCACCCGGGCGTCTTCGGCGAGGGCGGGCGTCGCCGGTGCCGGCGTTGCCGTGGCGGCCCAGAGCGAGGCGGGCAGAGCGGTCTGTGGTGCGTTCATGCCGGCACCTCGCCGCTGTTCAGCAGGCGCCGGAGGAAGTCCTGGGTGCGCGGGTGGCTGGGGGCGCCGAGCACCTCGCGGGCGGGGCCGGCCTCGACGATGCGGCCGCCGTGGAGGAAGCAGACCTTGTCGGCCACGTCCCGGGCGAAGCCCATCTCGTGGGTCACCACCACCATGGTCATGCCTTCGTCGGCGAGCTTGCGCATCACCGCCAGCACCTCGCCCACCAGCTCGGGGTCGAGGGCCGAGGTGGGCTCGTCGAAGAGGATTGCCCTGGGCTTCATCGCCAGGGCGCGGGCGATGGCCACGCGCTGTTGCTGGCCGCCGGAGAGCTCGTCCGGGTAGGCGTCCATGCGGTGGGCGAGGCCGACCTTCTCCAGCAGGGCACGGGCGTGTTCGCGGGCCTCGCGGGGGTTTTCCTTCTTCACGTACACCGGCCCTTCCATGACGTTCTCCAGGGCGGTGCGGTGGGGGAACAGGTTGAAGCGCTGGAACACCATGGCCACCTGGGTGCGGATCTCATGGATGCTGTCGTGGTGGCGGTTCACCGGCTGGCCGCTGACCAGGATCTCGCCCCGGTCGTGGGTCTCCAGGCCGTTGATGCACCGCAGCAGGGTGGACTTGCCGGAGCCGGAGGGGCCGATCAGGCAGACCACCTCGCCACTCTCGATGCTCAGGTCGATGCCTTCGAGCACCGCCAGGCTGCCGAAGCTCTTGTGCAGCTGCTTGATCTCGATCATGCCTTGCTCCTCTTGCCGATTCGCGCTTCCAGCCGGCGCAGGCCGTAGGACAGCGGCAGGCTCAGCGCCAGGTAGAGCAGTGCCACCAGGGTGTAGACGGTCATGTTCTCGAAGGTGGAGGAGGCGATCAGTTGCCCCGCCCGGGTCATCTCGGCCACCGTGATGGTGGAGACCAGGGAGGAGTCCTTGAGCATCATCACCAGGGTGTTGCCGTAGGGCGGCAGGGCGATGCGGAAGGCCTGGGGCAGCACCACGCGGCGCATCACCATGGCGCCGCGCATGCCGAGGGATTCGGCTGCTTCGATCTGCCCCTGGTGGATGGCCTGGATGCCGGCGCGGAAGTTCTCCGCCTGGTAGGCCGAGTAGGCGATGCCGAGGCCGATGACGCCGGCCTGGAAGGCGCTGAGCTGGATGCCGAAGTCCGGCAGCACGAAGTAGATGTAGAACAGCTGCACGATGATCGGCAGGCCGCGGATGACGTTGACCAGGCCGATGGCGAAGAGCGACACGGCGCGGACCTTGGACACCATCATCAGGGCGAAGACCAGGCCGATGACGGAGCTGAGCAGGAAGGACCCGGCCGTGACCTGCAGGGTGACCACCGCCCCTTTCAGCAGAATGGGGAGGAAGTCCAGGGCGTTCTGGAGAAACATGGCGCTACCCGAGAGAAGGTTCAGGAAAGGCCCGCCCGGGGAGGGGCGGGCAGGGTGGGCTCAGTCGAGCTTCCACTTGGCGATGATGCCGGCGAGGGTGCCGTCGGCCTTGATGGCGGCGATGCCCCGGTTGACCCGTTCCAGGGTCTGCGGCTCGCCCTTGCGCACGATCAGGCAGACGTCGCCCATGATCACCGGCTGGTAGCCCTGCACCAGGCGCACCTTGTCCTGGGTGCCCTGGGCCATCTGGTAGGCGAGGATCGGGTGGTCGGCGAAGCCGGCCTTGATCCGCCCCAGCGCCAGGTCGCGCATCAGGTCGGCGATGGAGTCATAACCACGCACTTCCTTGAAGATGCCGCGCTTGTTCAGCTCGTCGATGAACACGGTGCCCACCTGGGCGCCCACCACTTCGCCCTTGAGGTCCTCCATGCGGGTGTAGGCGGTGGCGTCGTCGGCGCGGACGATCAGGCCCTCGCCGTAGCTGAACACCGGGTCGGAGTACTGCACCACTTTCTCCCGCGCTGGGGTGCGCAGCATGGCGGCGGAGATGACGTCGATCTTCTTCGCGGTCAGCGAGGGGATCAGGGCGGCGAAGGTGGTCTGCTGGATGTCCACCTCGAAGCCACCGGCGCGGCCGACGGCTTCGGCGGCGTCCACCATCATCCCCTGGATGCGCTGGCTCTTGACGTCGAGGAAGGTGAAGGGCACGCCGGTGGCGGTGGCGCCGACGCGGAAGGTGTCGGCCTGGGTGGTGAAGGAGGCGAGGCCGGCGATCAGGGCGCAGGCACAGGTGAGGGCACGGAGGCGAGGATGCATGGCGGTTCTCCCATCAAACGCTGCTTGTTGTCGTTGTGCGCGTGTGGATAGCCTCGTCTGTATCGGCAGGAGGCGTTGAACCGACTATAAGTGATTTACAGAAATCGTAAAGAGATTTATAAATATCGAATATCGATACTTTGTGGCGAATAACCAAGAGAGCCGCTGTGAACGACAACGACAATGCCCTGTTCAACCAATCCCTGGAGAAAGGCCTGGCCGTGCTGCGGGCGTTCAACGCGCAACGCCGCACCATGAACCTGGCGGAGGTGGCCGAGGCCGCGGGCATCAACAAGAGCTCCGCGCAGCGGATGATCCACACCCTCGAAGCCCTGGGTTACGTCTGCAAGCACCCGCAGACCAAGCGCTTCCAGCTCACGCCCCGGGTGATGGAGATCGGCTACAACTACCTCGCCGCCGACACCCTGGTGGACGTGGCCAATCCCTTCCTCGCCGAGCTGGCGCAGATCACCGGGGAGACCACCAACCTCACCGAGCCCGACGGGGTGGAGATGGTCTACGTGGCGCGCTTCGTGGCGCCCAAGTTCATTCCCATCCACATGCCCATCGGCAGCCGCATCCCCATGTACTGCACCGGCTCCGGCCGGGCCTACCTGAGTGCGCTGGAGGACGGGGAGGTACGCGAGCTACTGGCCGCCAGCGAGCTGAAGCGGCACACCCAGCAGACGCTGGTGGACCCGGAGGCGATTCTGGCGCAGGTGACGATCACCCGGGCCAAGGGCTACGCGATCAACAACGAGGAGTTGTTCCAGGGCGACATGACCATCGCGGCGCCGATCCTCGGCAGCCAGGGCCGCCCGGTGGCCTCGGTGCACGTGGTGGCGCCCACCAGTCGCTGGACCCAGGAGGAAGCTGAGCGCCGCCTGGCGCCGGCGGTGATCGAGTGCGCGCGGGCCATCCGCACCTCGATCCGCACGCTCTAGCCGGTCGCTTTCAGCGGGCGGCTCAGTCCTCGGCGTTCTTGATCGACTTCGGCGACAGACGCAGGCTGCGCAGGCTGCGCTTCACGCTCTTGAGGTGGTTGACCAGGCTCGGGCCACGGGCCATGGCCACGCCCATGGCCAGTACGTCGATCACCACCAGGTGGGCGATGCGCGAGGTCAGCGGGGTGTAGATCTCGGTGTCTTCCTGCACGTCGATGGCCAGGTTGACGGTGGCCAGGTCCGCCAGGGGGGTCTGGCTGGGGCACAGGGTGATCAGCGTGGCGCCGGTCTCGCGGACCAGGTTGGCGGTGATCAGCAGGTCCTTGGAGCGGCCCGACTGGGAGATGCAGATGGCCACGTCGGTGGGTTTGAGGGTCACCGCCGACATCGCCTGCATGTGCGGGTCGGAATAGGCCGCGGCGGTCAGCAGCAGGCGGAAGAACTTGTGCTGGGCATCGGCCGCCACCGCACCGGAGGCGCCAAAACCGTAGAACTCCACGCGCTGGGCCTGGGCGCAGGCGGCGATGGCGGCCTGCAGGGCCTGCGGGTCGAGCTTCTCGCGCACGTCCATCAGGGTGTGCAGGGTGGTGTCGAAGATCTTCAGGCTGAAGTCCGCCACCGAGTCGTTCTCGTGGATGGCGAACTGGCCGAAGCTGGCGCCCGCCGCCAGGCTCTGCGCCAGCTTCAGCTTGAGGTCCTGGAAGCCGCCACACCCGATGGCACGGCAGAAGCGCACGATGGTGGGCTCGCTGACCCCGACGCTCTGCGCCAGGTCGGCCATGGAGCTGTGCATGACGGCGGCGGGGTCGAGCAGGACGTGATCGGCGACTTTCAATTCCGACTTGCGCAGCAGATGGCGCGATTGGGCGATATGTTGCAGCAGATTCACTGGGCAGGCTCTTCGAAGTGGGGAAGTACGCCGCAGGTCGCGATCTATTCGGCCGGGCAACTCGGTTATGATCGGCGACGGTCAGGCTGTAGTGACCGTGTAGTTATACTACATGACCCGCTTCCCCGCCCAGGCAAACCACGCAGGAGTGCACACGTGACCCAGCCTTGCGACATGTTGGTCTTTGGCGGCACCGGCGATCTGGCGCTTCACAAGCTGCTGCCGGCGCTCTATCACCTGCATCGCGACGGCCGGCTGCATCCGCAGCTGCGCATCCTCGCCATTGCCCGCAATCCCCTGGATATCGACCGCTACCGCGCCCTGGCCGAGCGCCATTGCCGCGCCCAGGTGGCCCGTGCCGAGTTCACCGAGCAGGCCTGGGCCGGGTTCGCCGAGCGGCTGGACTACTTCGCCATGGACGTGTCCCAGAGCGCCGACTTCGGCCGCCTGGCGCGCCACCTCGGCCCGCTGGAGGGGCGCACCCGCGTCCACTACCTGGCCATCGCCCCGCGCCTGTTCGAGGACATCGCCCGGCACCTGCAGATCGCCGGGCTCGGCGGGCCGGACGACCGCATCGTGCTGGAGAAGCCCATCGGCCATTCCCTGGAGTCGGCCCGCGCCATCAACGCTGCCATCGGCAAGGTGTTCAGCGAATCCCAGGTGTTCCGCATCGACCACTACCTGGGCAAGGAGACGGTGCAGAACCTCATGGCGCTGCGCTTCGCCAATGCCCTGTTCGAGCCGATCTGGCGCGCCGGCCACATCGACCACGTGCAGATCAGCGTGTGCGAGACCCTGGGCGTGGAGAACCGCGGCAGCTACTACGACCAGGCCGGCGCCATGCGCGACATGGTGCAGAACCACCTGCTGCAGCTGCTCTGCCTGGTGGCGATGGAGGCGCCGGTACGTTTCGACGCCGAGGCGGTGCGCAACGAGAAGGTGAAGATCCTCGAAGCGCTCAAGCCCATCTCCGGGCTCGACGTACAGGACAAGACCGTGCGCGGCCAGTACAGCGCCGGCAAGATCGGCGGCCAGGAAGTGCCGGCCTACTACTTCGAGAAGAACGTCGACAACGACAGCGACACCGAGACCTTCGTCGCCCTGCAGGTGGAGATCGACAACTGGCGCTGGGCCGGCGTGCCCTTCTACCTGCGCACCGGCAAGCGCCTGGCGCGCAAGTACTCGGAGATCGTCATCCAGTTCAAGCCGGTGCCCCACCGCCTGTTCAACGGCGGCGAGGCCAACCGCCTGCTGATCCGCCTGCAGCCGGAGGAGCGCATCAGCCTGCAACTGATGGCCAAGAACCCCGGCAAGGGCATGCGCCTGGAACCGGTGGAGCTGGACCTGAACCTGGCCCAGGCTTTCAGCCAGCGGCGCTGGGATGCCTACGAGCGGTTGCTGCTGGACGTGATCGAGGGTGACTCGACGCTGTTCATGCGCCGCGACGAGGTGGAGGCCGCCTGGCGCTGGGTCGACCCGATCCTCGAAGGCTGGCACGAGCACTACCAGAGCCCCCGCAGCTACCCCGCCGGCTCCAGCGGCCCGGAACAGGCCCACAGCCTGCTGGAGCTGCAGGGACGGGCGTGGAACGACTGAGCCCCATCCCTTCGCGAATGAATTAGCTCCTACAAAAGAGCCAGACCGCTGCCTAGGTTGGACGTCACCGGCTGGGCTCGGTCTGGCTCCGCTGATGGACCACTAAAGGGGGCCGCAGCGCCAACTATGGGCTTCGCACCGCTCAGCCCATCCTACGAATCGAGCAGGCCCGTAGGATGCGGTGAGCTCGGCGAACCGCATCGATCGGTCACGGCGTTGTGGGCGTGCAGCGGCATTGCTCCAGCGCAATACCCGTGGTTTGGGGCTTGCCTAGAATGCGCGATTTTTCGCGTCACGAGCACCGCCCATGTCCCGCCTTCCCGCCCCCGAACTGCTGTGCCCCGCCGGCACCCTCAAGTCCATGCGCCACGCCTTTGCCTACGGCGCCGATGCCGTCTACGCCGGGCAGCCGCGCTACAGCCTGCGGGTGCGCAACAACGAGTTCGACCACGCCAACCTGGCGCTGGGCATCGCCGAGGCCCATGCCGCCGGCAAGCGCTTCTACGTGGTGGTCAACATCGCCCCGCACAACGCCAAGCTGAAGACCTTCCTCAAGGACCTGGAGCCGGTGGTGGCCATGGGGCCGGATGCGCTGATCATGTCCGACCCCGGGCTGATCATGCTGGTGCGCGAGCACTTCCCGGCGATGCCCATCCACCTGTCGGTGCAGGCCAACGCGGTGAACTGGGCCAGCGTCGAGTTCTGGCACCGCCAGGGGCTGGAGCGGGTGATCCTCTCCCGCGAGCTGTCCCTGGAGGAGATCGGCGAGATCCGCCAGGCCGTGCCTGGCATCGAGCTGGAGGTGTTCGTCCACGGCGCCCTGTGCATGGCCTATTCCGGACGCTGCCTGCTCTCCGGCTACATCAACCACCGCGACCCCAACCAGGGCACCTGCACCAACGCCTGCCGCTGGCAGTACAAGGCCGGTGAAGCGCGGGAAGACACCCTCGGCGACATCGTCCACGCCTGCCAGCCGGCGCCGACCCTGGGCGAGGGGCCGAGCACCGAGCGGGTCTTCCTGCTGGAGGACGAGACCCGCCCCGGCGATTTCATGCCCGCCTTCGAGGACGAGCACGGCACCTACATCATGAATTCCAAGGACCTGCGCGCCGTGCAGCACGTGGAGCGCCTGGTGGCCATGGGGGTGCATTCGCTGAAGATCGAGGGGCGCACCAAGTCGTACTTCTATGTGGCCCGCACGGCCCAGGCCTACCGCCAGGCCATCGACGACGCGGTGGCCGGCCGGCCCTTCGAGCCGCGCCTGCTTGAGCGCCTGGAGTCACTGGCCAACCGGGGCTACACCGAGGGCTTCCTGCGCCGGCACACCCACGACCATTACCAGAACTACGCCTTCGGCAGCTCGCGGCCGTCGCGCCAGCAGTTCGTCGGCGAGCTGACCGGCGTGCGTCGGGGCGAACTGGCCGAGGTGGTGGTGAAGAACCGCTTCGAGGTCGGCGACCGCCTGGAGCTGATGACCCCCGCCGGCAACCTCGGCTTCATCCTCCATGGGCTGCAGGCCGGCGACGGCAGCCGCCGCGAGGTGGCGCCGGGGGACGGCCACGTCCTCTACATCCCGCTGCCTGCCGACCTCGACCTGGAGCACGGGCTGCTGCTGCGCGACCTGCCGGAACCGGTCAGCGCCACAGCGTAGCGCTTTGTTCGCGGAGCAGCGCGGTGAAGGCCGAAGCTTCCACCGGCGGGCTCAGCAGGTAGCCCTGGATCTCGTCGCAGCCCTGCTCCTTGAGGAAGTCCAGCTGCTCGGTGGTCTCCACGCCCTCGGCCACCACCTTCAGTTCCAGCCCGTGGGCCATGGCGATGATGGCGCGGGTGATGGCGGCATCCTCGCCGCCCAGCGACAGGTCGCGGATGAAGGTCTGGTCGATCTTCACGTAGTGCACCGGGAAGCGCTTGAGGTAGCTCAGGGACGAGTAGCCGGTGCCGAAATCGTCGATGGCCAGCTTCACCCCCAGCTCGCGCAGCTGGTGGAAGGTGGCGATGACGTGCTCGACGTTCTCCAGCAGGTGGCTCTCGGTCAGCTCCAGTTCCAGCAGGCGCGGCGGCAGGCCGGTTTCCGCCAGCACCTGGCGCACCAGGGCCACCAGGTTGCCCTGGCGCAGTTGGTGACCGGAGAGGTTCACCGAGACGCGGATGTCCGCCACGCCCTGGCGCTGCCAGTCGCGGGCCTGCAGGCAGGCCTGGCGCAGGACGAACTCGCCGATGGGGGCGATCAGCCCGGTTTCCTCGGCCAGGCCGATGAAGTCCCCCGGCGGGACCAGCCCCATCTGCGGGTGGCGCCAGCGCACCAGGGCCTCGGCAGCGTTGAGGCTGTCGTCGGCCAGGCACAGCTTGGGCTGGTAGAAGACCTCCAGCTGACCCTCGTCGATGGCCTTGCGCAGCTGGGTTTCCAGTTGCAGGCGCTCCAGGGTGCAGGCCTGCAGGTTGTCGGTGAAGAACTGGAAGGTGTTCCCGCCCAGGTGCTTGGCGTGCTGCATGGCCATGTTGGCCTGGCTGACCAGGGTGGTGATCTCCCGCGCGTTGTCCGGCAGCAGGCTGATGCCCAGGGAGGCGCTGACCACCAGTTCCTCGCCGCCCACCGTCATCGGCGTGCGCAGCTTGGCCAGCAGGCGGCTGGCGGTGCGCGCGAGGCTGGAGAGGCTGCCGTAGCGGTCGAGGATCAGCGCGAACTCGTCGCCGGACAGCCGCGCGATGGTGTCCGCCTCCGGCGCGGCCTGGGCCAGGCGCCGGCCCATCTGCCGCAGCAGCTGGTCGGCCAGTTCGTGGCCGAGGCTGTCGTTGAGCACCTTGAAACGGTCCAGGTCGATGTGCAGCAGCGCCAGGCCGTGGCCGTGCTCGCGGGCCCGCTCGCTGGCCTGGTGCAGGCGATCGCGGAACAGCGTGCGGTTGGCCAGGCCGGTGAGGTCGTCGTAGTGGGACAGGTAGCGCAGGCGCTCCTCGGCCTCGCGCCGGGCCGAGAGGTCGGAGAAGAAGCCGACGATGTGGCTGGCCTGGCCGCGCGAGTCGCGCACCACGTTGAGCTGCAGCCACTGCGGGTAGAGCTCGCCGTTCTTGCGGGTGTCCACCAGCTCGCCCTGCCAGCAGCCGTCGTGCTCCAGCTGCTGGTGGATCAGGTGGTACTGGCGGCGGCTCTCGCGGGTGCCGCTGATTTCCGCCACGGCGCGGCCGAGCACTTCCTCGGCGCGGTAGCCGGTGACCTGGGTGAAGGCCTGGTTGACCGCCAGCAGGCGGTAGTCCGGGTCGAGGATGACGATGCCTTCGCTGGCGGCCTCGAACACCGTGGCGGCGAGGCGCTGCTGCTCCTCGGCCTGGCGCCGGGCGGTGACGTCGCGGCGGGTGCCGACCATGCGCAGCACACGCCCGCGCGCGTCGCGCTCCACGGCGCGGCCGCGGTCTTCCACCCAGATCCAGCGGCCGTCGCGGTGGCGCACGCGGTAGTCCACCGCGTAGTCCTCGCTGCGGCCCTTGAGGTGGTCCACCAGGGCGCGGCGCAGCAGCGGCACGTCATCGGGGTGCAGGCAGGGGCGCAGGTCGCTGAGCACCCGGGACACCTCGTCGCTCTCCAGGCCGAAGATGGCCTTGAGCTGGGTGTGGTGCACCTCGTCCGTTTCCAGGTTCCAGTCCCACAGGCCCAGCTCGCTGGCCTCCAGGGCCAGGGCCAGGCGCGCCTCGCTCTTGGCCAGGGCGTGGGTGGCGTCGGCCAGTTCCAGGGTGCGCTGGGCGACGCGGATCTCCAGCTCGTCGTGGGCTCCGCGCAGCTCCCGCTCGGCACGGCGGCGCTGCTCCACTTCGCGGGCCAGTTCGGCATTGAGCCCTTCGGCGCGGCTCTTGGCGTGCTCCAGGTTGTCGATCAGGGCCTGGTTCTGCAGGCGCTGCAGCAGGCTGTTGCGCACCAGGCGGTTGACCTGCAGCGCCACCACCATCAGCGCCGCCAGCAGGGTCAGGCTCAGCAGGCCCCAGCCGCGCAGCATCGGGTGGCCGCTGGCGAGCAGCCAGCTGACCGTGGGCAGCAGGCAGGGCAGGGCGAAGGCGAGGAAGGCCGGCAGGCTGACGGCATAGGCGACGCTGGCGGAGAGGATGGCGGCGGCGACGAGCCCGTAGACCAGCGCCTGCTGCAGGAAGGCGTCCGCCGGCACCAGGAAGACCACCGGGAAAGCCAGGGTCAGCCCCGAGGCGCCGGCGCCGAGCAGGAAGGTGCGGTGCCAGTGCGGCTGGGCCTGGCGCGAGGGCAGGGCGCGGTTGAAGGCGGCGACCTGGGTCAGCCGCAGCACGGCCAGCAGGACCAGCCAGATCAGCCAGCCGGAGAGCAGGGCCGCCAGTTCCGAGCGCCACAGCAGGCAGGCACAGGCCAGCCCGTTGAGCAGCATGAACAGGGTCGGGACCCGGGAGCCCTGGTAGAGCAGGCGCGTGCGCTCGATCGCCAGATCGGCGGCGAACGGGGGGCGCAGCGGCGCGGAATCGTCGTCGGCAAACGCAAGGGAAGCCTGGTTAGGAGTCGCGGTCATAGGCGATGTTCTTGTAATGGTTGCCTAGGCGTCGGCGGAGCTTACCCGAGCCTGCGGAGTCGCCAAAGGGTTATGTGATGCCTTTCTCCCTTGCGCCTCCCAACTTTTGGCGGGCGCTCTGGCACGCAGGCTGCGTGCCGTCTGGCCGACCGCCCGGTCATCGGTTTGCCCTGCCTGGGCCGCCCCCCTAGAATGCCGCGATGCAAAACGACCCCGAACTCCTCATCGCGTCCCTCAACGATGCCCAGGTGCAGGCTGTGGCCGCTCCGCTGGGCCGCCAGCTGGTGCTGGCCGGCGCCGGCTCCGGCAAGACCCGCGTGCTGGTGCATCGCATCGCCTGGCTGATCCTCACCGAGGGCGCCTCGCCTCATTCCATCCTCTCGGTGACCTTCACCAACAAGGCCGCTGCCGAGATGCGCCACCGCATCGAGCAGCTGCTGGGCATCAACCCGGCCGGCATGTGGGTGGGCACCTTCCACGGCCTGGCGCACCGCCTGTTGCGCGCGCACTGGCAGGAGGCCGGGTTGGCGGAGAACTTCCAGATTCTCGATGGCGACGACCAGCAACGGCTGATCAAGCGGGTGATCCGCGACCTCGGGCTGGACGAGCAGCGCTGGCCAGCCCGCCAGGCGCAGTGGTTCATCAACGGGCAGAAGGACGAGGGCCTGCGCCCGCAGCACATCCAGGCCGGCGGCGACCTGTTCCTCGCCACCATGCTGAAGATCTACGAGGCCTACGAGGCCGCCTGCGCGCGCACCGGGGTCATCGACTTCTCCGAACTGCTGCTGCGCGCCCTCGACCTCTGGCGTGACAAGCCGAGCCTGCTGGCGCACTACCAGCGGCGCTTCCGCCACCTGCTGGTGGACGAGTTCCAGGACACCAACGCCGTACAGTACGCCTGGCTGCGTCTGCTCGCCCAGGGCGGCGAGAGCCTGATGGTGGTGGGCGACGACGACCAGTCCATCTACGGCTGGCGCGGCGCACGGATCGAGAACATCCAGCAGTTCGCCAGCGACTTCCCGGATGTGCAGACCATCCGCCTGGAGCAGAACTACCGCTCCACCGCGGCCATCCTCAAGGCCGCCAACGCCCTGATCGCCAACAACAACGGCCGCCTGGGCAAGGAACTCTGGACCGACGGCCCGGACGGCGAGCCGCTGGGCCTCTATGCCGCCTACAACGAGCACGACGAAGCCCGCTACGTGGTGGAGAGCATCGAGAGCGCGCTGAAGGACGGCATGACCCGCAGCGAGATCGCCATCCTCTACCGCTCCAACGCCCAGTCGCGGGTGCTGGAAGAGGCGCTGCTGCGGGAGAAGATCCCCTACCGCATCTACGGCGGCCAGCGCTTCTTCGAGCGCGCCGAGATCAAGAACGCCATGGCCTACCTGCGCCTGCTGGACGGCCGTGGCAACGACGCTGCGCTGGAGCGGGTGATCAACGTGCCGCCGCGCGGCATCGGCGAGAAGACCGTGGAAAGCATCCGCGAGTTCGCCCGCGCCCAGGACGTGTCCATGTGGGAGGCGATCCGCCTGCTGCTGGCCAACAAGGGCCTGTCGGGGCGCGCGGCGTCGGCCCTGGCGGTGTTCGTCGAACTGGTGGAGAACCTCGCCGCCAAGGTCCTGGAGATGCCGTTGCACCTGATGACCCAGACCGTCATCGAGCAGACCGGGCTGATCACCTACCACAAGGAAGAGAAAGGCGAGAAAGGCCAGGCCCGTGTGGAGAACCTGGAGGAACTGGTCAGTGCCGCCCGCGCCTTCGAGAACAGCGAGGAGGACGAGGAGCTGACGCCGCTGCAGGCCTTCCTCAGCCACGCCTCCCTGGAAGCCGGCGAAGCCCAGGCCGATGCCTTCGAGGACAGCGTCCAGCTGATGACCCTGCACAGCGCCAAGGGCCTGGAGTTCCCCCTGGTGTTCCTGGTGGGCATGGAAGAGGGCCTGTTCCCCCACAAGATGAGCATGGAGGAACCCGGCCGCCTGGAAGAGGAGCGCCGCCTGGCCTACGTCGGCGTCACCCGCGCCATGCAGCGCCTGGTGCTGACCTACGCCGAGACCCGGCGCCTGTACGGCAGCGAGACCTACAACAAGGTCTCGCGCTTCGTCCGCGAGATTCCCGCCTCGCTGGTGCGCGAAGTGCGCCTGGGCAATACCGTCAGCCGCCCGATGGCCGGCAGCGCCCCGCGCACGCCGTCGATGTTCAGCGGTGCCGAAGTGCCGGAGACCGGCTTCACCCTCGGCCAGCGTGTGCAGCACGCGCTGTTCGGCGAGGGCACCATCCTCAACTTCGAAGGCGCCGGCGCCCAGGCGCGGGTGCAGGTGAAGTTCGAGAGCGAAGGCAGCAAGTGGCTGATGCTGGCCTACGCGAAGTTGCAGCCGCTCTGAGGCCGGTGTGGCCGGGAGGGTCTGGTTTGTCCTTCCGGCCGTTGCTTCCCTGGCTGTACCTGCTCGACCCACCGGGCGCTCCCTGCCTGTCATTTCCCAAGGGCTATGCCAACCTTTGGCTGCTCTCCAGCCCCTTTCCCCGGTGGGCTATTCAGGAGCGCACGCCGTAGTACCCGCCTTAGGCACCACCCATAAAAAACCCCGGCACGAAGGCCGGGGCTGGGAAAGGTGGAGCGCAGGCGTGTGATCTCAGTCCACGGCCTTGACCATGTCTTCCAGGACTTTCTTGGCGTCGCCGAAGACCATCATGGTCTTGTCCAGGTAGAACAGTTCGTTGTCCAGGCCGGCGTAGCCGCTGGCCATGGAGCGTTTGTTGACGATCACGGTCTTGGCCTTGTAGGCCTCGAGGATCGGCATGCCGGCGATGGGCGACTTGGGGTCGTTCTTCGCGGCCGGGTTGACCACGTCGTTGGCGCCCAGGACCAGCACCACGTCGGCCTGGCCGAACTCGGAGTTGATGTCTTCCATCTCGAACACCTGCTCGTAGGGCACTTCGGCCTCGGCCAGCAGGACGTTCATGTGGCCGGGCATGCGGCCGGCGACCGGGTGGATGGCGAACTTCACGGTCACGCCACGGTGGCTCAGCTTCTCCGACAGTTCCATCAGCGCGTGCTGGGCACGGGCCACGGCCAGGCCGTAGCCGGGGACGATGATGACGGTGTCGGCGTTGGTCAGCAGGAAGGCCGCGTCGTCGGAGGAGCCCGACTTCACCGGGCGCTGCTCCTGGCTGCCGCCCGAGCTGCCGGCGTCCGCGTCGGCACCGAAGCCGCCGAGGATGACGTTGAAGAACGAGCGGTTCATCGCCTTGCACATGATGTAGGAGAGGATCGCGCCCGAGGAGCCCACCAGCGAACCGGCGATGATCAGCATCGAGTTGTTCAGCGAGAAGCCGATACCGGCGGCCGCCCAGCCCGAGTAGCTGTTGAGCATCGACACCACCACCGGCATGTCGGCGCCGCCGATCGGGATGATGATCAGCACGCCGATGACGAAGGCCAGGGCCACCAGCACGGCGAAGGCGCGGATGTCACCGGTGAAGGTGAAGTACAGGCCCAGTGCGAGGATGGCCAGGCCCACCAGCAGGTTGACCATGTGCTGGCCCTTGAACACCACCGGGGCGCCCTGGAACAGGCGGAACTTGTACTTGCCGGAGAGCTTGCCGAAGGCGATCACCGAACCGGAGAAGGTGATGGCACCGATGGCCGCGCCGAGGAACAGTTCCAGGCGGTTGCCCTTGGGAATGGCGTCGCCCAGGGTGGCGACGATGCCCAGGGACTGGGGTTCGACCACGGCGGCGATGGCGATGAACACGGCGGCCAGGCCGATCATGCTGTGCATGAAGGCGACCAGCTCCGGCATCTTGGTCATTTCGACGCGCTTGGCCATGATCGAGCCGGCGGTGCCGCCGACCAGCAGGCCGACGATGACGTAGCCGATGCCCTGGGTGGCGAGCTCGGCGCCGAGCTTGTAGATCAGGCCGACGGTGGTGAACACCGCGATGGCCATGCCGATCATGCCGAACAGGTTGCCGCGACGGGACGTGGTCGGGTGCGACAGGCCCTTCAGCGCCTGGATGAAGCACACCGAGGCGACGAGGTAGAGAACAGTGATCAGGTTCATGCTCATGGTCAGTGTTTCTCCGCAGCCGCTTTCGGCGCTTTCTTCTTGAACATTTCCAGCATGCGGCGGGTGACCAGGAAGCCACCGAAGACGTTCACCGCGGCCAGGGCCACCGCCAGGGTGCCCATGGCCTTGCCCAGGGGGGTGACGGTGAGCGCGGCAGCCAGCATGGCGCCGACGATCACGATCGCGGAGATGGCGTTGGTCACGGCCATCAGCGGGGTGTGCAGGGCGGGGGTCACGTTCCACACCACGTGGTAGCCGACGTAGATGGCCAGCACGAAGATGATCAGGTTGTAGATGCCGTCAGAAATCAGGTCCATGTCCGCTGCCCCTTAGCCGTTGGTGCGGACGACTTGCCCGTCGCGGCACATCAGGCACGCGGCGACGATGTCGTCTTCGAGGTTGAGGTGGAACTGGCCGTCCTTGTCGATGACCAGCTTGAGGAAATCCAGCAGGTTGCGGGCGTACAGCGCGGAGGCATCGGCCGGCACCAGGGCCGCGAGGTTGCCGTGGCCGACGATGGTGACGCCGTGCTTGACCACCACCTGGTCCAGCTCGGTGAGCGGGCAGTTGCCACCCTGGGCGGCGGCCAGGTCGATGACCACGGAGCCCGGCTTCATCTCGGCGACGGTGGCCTCGTGGAGCAGGGTCGGGGCCTTGCGGCCGGGGATCAGCGCGGTGGTGATGACGATGTCGGACTGCTTGGCGCGCTCGTGCACGGCCTTGGCCTGGCGCTCCATCCAGGAGGCGGGCATGGGACGGGCATAGCCGCCGACGCCCTGGGCGCATTCGCGCTCTTCATCGGTCTCGAAGGGCACGTCGACGAACTTGGCGCCGAGGGACTCGATCTGCTCCTTCACCGCCGGACGCACGTCGGAGGCTTCGATCACCGCACCCAGGCGCTTGGCCGTGGCGATGGCCTGCAGGCCGGCGACACCGGCGCCGAGGATCAGCACGCGAGCGGCCTTCACGGTGCCGGCGGCGGTCATCAGCATGGGCATGAAGCGCGGGTAGTGGTTGGCCGCCAGCATCACCGCCTTGTAGCCGGCGATGTTGGCCTGGGACGACAGCACGTCCAGGCTCTGGGCGCGGGAGGTACGCGGGGCGGCCTCCAGGGCGAAGGCGGTCAGGCCACGGGCGTTGAGCCGGGCGATGGTTTCGTTGCTGAAGGGGTTGAGCATCCCCACCAGGACTGCACCGGCCTTCATCAGGGCGGCTTCGTCGTCGCTGGGGGCCACGACCTTGAGCACCAGGTCGGCACCGAAGGCGGCAGCGGCATCACCCAGGGTGGCGCCGACGGCTTCGAAGGCGGCGTCGGGAATGCTGGCGTTGATGCCGGCCCCGCGCTGCACGGTGACCTGATGGCCTTGGCCGATCAGCTTCTTGATGGTCTCTGGCGTCGCGGCAACCCGCGTTTCGCCGGCCTGGGTTTCGAGAGGAACACCGATGTGCACGTAAAAACCTCCTGCGTGATCGTTTTACTTATGAGTCCAGTGCACTGCGATGGCGCTCTGGCGGGCGGATCAGCACGACGCCGCCGGGTGCGCATGGCGCGACCAGGACGGGCGCGGCATTTTGCAGGTGAACCGAATGGCCATCAAGGAGTTCTGGAGCAAAACGCAACAAGAACTACAAGTCACCTACTGACCGTTTTCCCGGTGATAAGGTTCGATCTGCCTCCAGCCCTTGTCTAATGGGCCTTTCGGCGTTCTTTTGTCTTCCGTTAGGCGCCGGGGCTCGTGGAAAAACGTCGGGCACGCCGGAACCTCGGGAAGGCTGCGCAATCCTGCCGTGTCCAGCGTGGTGACTGTTAGTCAGCGTTTTTTATAGTTGCCATAAGGTCCCGGAAATCCGGGGCTTCTGTAGTTTTCGTGAATAGTTGACTACAGGGTCAGGTCGCTCTGCGACGGGGCTTTGAGCCGAGTGTGCGGGGTGGGTGTGGCGGATTGTCGCGATGGTGCCTCAGACCAGCAGGCCAAGGGTCTTGGCGCGCATCACGGCCTGGGTGCGACGTTTCACGCCGAGCTTGCTGTTGATCTTCTTGGTGTGGGTCTTGACGGTGTTGACCGAGATGAACAGCCGTCCGCCGATCTCTTCGTTCGAGCAGCCCTCGGCCAGCAGGTGCAGCACCGCCTGTTCCCGCTGGCTGAGCAGCGTCACGGCCGCCGGGGTGCCGTTCGGCAGGGCGGCCCATTCCTGCAGCAGGCCGTTGAGGCCCAGGGCCGAGGCCTGCTGGCGGGCCTCGCGCTCCAGCTGGGCGGCGTCCTCCTGGCCGAGTTGCCGCGCGGCCTCGGCCAGTACCAGGCCGACTTCACAGGCCAGCGGCCGGTACTGCAGGCGCTCGCAGCGTTGCAGGAGGCTGCGCAATGCCGCTTCGGCCTGCTGCGGGCGGCCGGCGCTGAGGTGCACCCGGGCCAGCAGCAGCTGGTTGCGCAGGGGCAGTGTGGGGTAGTCGAGCGGGGCCATCCAGGGGTGTTCGCCTTCGAAGTAGCGCTGGATGCGCAGGCCCACTGGCTCGACCCGTTCCCAGCGGCCCTGGCGGGCCAGCACGCGCATGCTCTGCAGGCTGAGGGCGCCGTTGAAGCACAGGCGCCAGACCTGCCGGCAGTGCATCTGCCGCTCGGCTTCGCGCAGGTGCAGGAAGGCCTGGTCGAACTCGCCCTGGCGCGAGCTGCGTTCGGCGAGGCCGAGGTAGCCGTGCAGGGCGAAGGGGTCGGCGCAGGCCAGGGCCTGTTCCAGGCCGCTGTCCAGGGCGGGGCCGGCTTCGTCGAGGCGACCGTGGAGCAGGTGCAGTTCGGCCTGGATCAGGTGCAGGCGGCCCAGCAGCAGGCCGTCGACGCCCCGGCGCCGGGCGGTGAGGGCGAAGCTCTGGGTGACCAGGCTCTGGGCGCGGGTGAGTTCGCCCCGCAGGACCAGCAGGCGGATGCGGTCGAGGTTGATCAGCACCTCGAAGAGCACGCTGCCCTGGCGCCGGGCCAGTTCGAGGGCGTCGTGGAGCAGGGCGGCGGCCTGGTCGGGTTCGCCTTCGGCCATGGCCAGCCGGGCCAGGGCGGAGTGGCACAGCAGCAGCGGCATCCAGTCCCGTTCGGGCAGGTGTTCCAGGGCTTCGCGGCAGTGCTGCCGGGCTTCGCTGGCGGAGCGTCCGCGCAGGGCGGTGAGCACGCCCTGCAGGGCCTGGCCGTTGGCGATCAGCTTGCGGTTGCGCCGTGCGTCGGCCTGGGGCAGGAAGCGGCCGAGGTGCTCGATGCAGGCCTGGGCCTCGTCCAGGCGCCAGGCCAGCAACAGGGCCCAGGCGCTGAGGGTGAGCAGGCGCGGGGTGCTTTCCAGCAGCACCTGGGGCAGGCGGTCGCGCCAGGCGAGCAGGTGGGCGAGGTGCTGTTCGCCGGTGAGCCATTCCTGGCCGAGGTGTTCGAGGTAGTTGGCGGCGACTTCCGGCTGCTGGGCGCAGAGCGCCTGTTCGATGGCGTCTTCCACCTGGCCGGCGGCGATGAAGACCCGGCAGGCGGCCAGGTGCAGGTGGGTGGCGGCTGCGGGGGCGAGGCGGTTGCGCAGCACCCGGGCGACGATGGGCAGGACGCGGTACCAGCGGCCTTCTTCGTCCAGCGGCATGAAGAAGGCATGGCGGGCGAGAAGACGGGCGAACAGGGCGGCGCCGTCGCCGTCCTCCCAGAGTTGTTGGCAGAGCTCGGCGCTGACCCGGGGCAGGTGCACCAGGGCGAACAGGCAGCGGGCTTCGTCGTCGTCCAGGCGGGCCAGCAGTTCGTGGTCGAGGTATTCCTTGAGCCAGCAGTGGTGGGCGCCGACGTTGCTGGCGGCGGCCGGGGGGAAGCGGCTGCACAGTTGCAGGCGGACGCCGGCGCACCAGCCTTCGCTTTCCGCCCACAGCTCGTCGCGCAGGGTCGGGTTGGCCTGGGGGGCGATCAGGTCCACCAGGCGCTCCTGCTCGTCACGGGTCAGGGCGAGCTGGGCGGCGTCCAGCTCTTGCAGGTCACCGGCCAGCAGTAGGCGCGGCAGGTTCCATTCGGGGCGCTGGCGGGCGCTGACCAGCAGCTGCAGGTTGGGTGGGGTGCGGGCGAGCAGCAGGTCGATGCAGGCGTCCAGTTCGGGTGGCGGGTCGGCGGGGTAGTCGTCGAGTACCAGCCACAGCGGCCGCGAGGGGTCGCCCAGCAGTTGCCAGAGGGCCTGTTGCGGGGGCAGGTCGGGGGCCGGGCGCTGCAGGGCGGTGGCGACCTGGGCGACCAGGCGCTCCACGGGGAGGGCTTCGCCACCGAGGCCGATCCAGGCGATGGCGTCGTGGGTTTCGGCGCCGGCCCGCAGCAGTTCGCTGAGCAGCACGCTCTTGCCGAAGCCGGCGGGGGCACAGAGCAGGCGCAGGCGCGCCGGTTGCTCCAGCAGCGGCGCCACCAGGCGCGGCCGGGGCACGTGCGCGGGCGGCAGGCGGGGCACGCCGGGACGGTCGGGTCGGGGGGCGGTGCGGGGCATGGCGGTTCTCGGTGTTGTCGTTATGGTGAACCGTGGTCGTTCAGGCTAGACATCCGCTGCCATCGCGCAAAGGCCCATGCGCCGGCGTGATGGCGGGTCATAAGGGGGCGCCCGTCCCTGGGCGCGGTGTGCTCAGCGGATGCCGGCGTTGCGCAGGGCGGCGGGGGTGTAGTCGGCGCCGCTGGCCTTGAAGCCGAACTCGGTGCCGTGCTTCTCCTCGTTCTTCAGGCCGAGGGCGATGTAGCGACCGGCGATGATGTCGTAGAGGGCTTCGAGGGTGTAGGCGGAGACCTGCTGGCCGTAGTGGTACTCGGCGTGGCCTTCGCCGACGCGCCACAGTTGGCCGCGACCGTCGTAGTGGTCCACCAGGGCCACCTGCCAGCTGTCCTCGTCGAGGTACATGTGGCGCTTGGCGTAGATGTGCCGCTCGCCGGACTTGAGGGTGGCGACCACTTCCCAGACCCGGTGCAGCTCGTAGCGGGTGAGGTCCTGGTTGATGTGGCCGGGGCGGACGATGTCGGCGTACTTGAGGCTGGTGGAGTCGAGCTTGTAGCTGTTGTAGGGGATATACATCTCCTTCTTGCCGATCAGCTTCCAGTCATAGCGGTCGGGGGCGCCGGAGAACATGTCGAAGTTGTCGGCGGTGCGCATGCCGTCGGCGGCGGTGCCGGGGCCGTCGTAGGCGACCTGGGGCGCACGGCGCACGCGGCGCTGGCCGGCGTTGTAGATCCACGCCAGGCGCGGCTCCTTGACCTGGTCGATGGTCTCGTGGACCAGCAGCACGTTGCCGGCCAGACGCGAGGGCGCGAGGACCCGCTGCTTGAAGTAGAGAAGGATGTTGGCGGCCTTGTCCTTGTCCAGGTCGGTCATGTCGGCGGGGAAGGCGACCTCGTCCTGGAACTGCACGGGGGAGAAGGAACCGTTGGTCTGCGGGGTGACCTGGACCACCAGGCGCCGGGCGTTGCCGCCGCGGTAGCGGGTGATGTGGTTCCACAGCACCTGGACGCCGTCCTTGGGAATCGGGAAGGCGTAGTAGTGGCTGTCGGCGAAGTTGGAGAGGCCGTTGCCGCCGTCCACCGGCTGGGTGTTGAGGGCGCTCTGCCGGGCGGCGGCGTAGATGGCCTCCGGCGCGGCGGCGGTGCGGTGGGTGGGGTAGACCGGGATCTTGTAGGTCTCGGGGTAGCGCTTGAACATCGCCAGCTGCCCTTCGGAGAGCCTGGCTTTGTACTGGTCGACGTTCTGGGCGGTGATGGTGAACAGGGGCTTCTCGCTGGCGAAGGGGTCGGCGAGGAAGCCGTTGGCGTCGATCGGTGCGGCGTTCTTCGCCAGGCCGCCGGTCCAGGCGGGGATGCTGCCGTCGGCGTTGCCGGCCTTCTCGGCGCCCAGGGGGGTGAGGGTGGTGCCGAGTTGGGCGGCCTCTTCGGGGCTGACGGCCGCCATGACCTGGCAGGCCAGCAGGCCGAGTACCAGTGCGCCACCTTGCAGGATTCTTATGGTTTTCATGGTGCGAGTCCTATGCGCGGGGTCAGAAGTTCAGACCGAAGCTGAGGGCGACGAAGTCGCGATCAGTGGTGGGGTTGTAGTGGCCGCCGAAGAAGTCGGTGTAGCTGAGGCTGGCGGTGTAGGTGTTCTGGTATTCGGCGGTGAGGCCGAGGCTGATGGCCTTGGAGCCTTCGTTGAAGTTGGGGCCGTAGCCGTCGACGTCATGGGACCAGGCGAGGCTCGGGCTGAGGTTGATGCCGGCGATGACGTTGGGGTAGTCGAGCACGGCGCGGGCGCGGTAGCCCCAGGAGTTGCTGGTGTAGAAGCCCTTGTCGTTGCACTCGCGCTGGGCGGGGCTGGAGGCGGTGAGGGCGATGCAGGTGGCCTGGGAGGAGAGCTGGCCGGGGCCGTAGATCGGGTCGCGGCCGTAGCGCAGGGAGCCGATGTCGTCGTCGAGGCCGCTGATGTGGTTGTAGCCGACCTCGGCCACCAGGGTGAGACGGCTGGCGCCCATGACCTGGTCGACGAACTGGGTGGCGGTGACCTGGGCCTGGGTGACCGGCTTGCGCTCGTAGCCGTGGATGATGGCGCCGGCGGTGTTGCTGCTGTGGCCACTCTCGAACACCGGTGAGGAGGGTACGGCCAGGGCGGCGAAGGACAGGTCGGTGCTGTTGAGCTGCAGCGGCATGTTGGGGCGGTAGCTGATCTCGCCGGCCACGGAGGTGCCTTCGATGTTGGTCTGGAAGCTCAGGCCGTAGAGGCGGATGTCTTCGGGGTATTCGATGAAGTAGCGGGCGCCCGGTGCACCGGGGATCACCGCGAGGCTCGGGCTGGTGGTGCGGATGGTGCTGAACACCGGGCCACGGCTGTGGTAGTTCATGGCGTAGGCGCCGAACTCGGTGTCGTTGAACTCCGGCACGAACCAGCGCAGGGCGACGCCGAACTGGCCGCTGTCGCGGGCGTCCTTGTCCCCGGCGCGGGGGATGTAGAGGGTGCTGCCGGTGTTGGTGGAAACGCCGGGGGCGAGGTCGGGCCCGTTGACGATCAGGCGGTCGGTGCAGCCGTCGGCGACCACGTCGGAGGTGGAGAAGAAGGTGCCGCAGTTGTCGGCGACGGTCTGGTCCCATTCCAGCTGGTAGAAGGCTTCGGCCGAGAGGTTCTCGGTGAGGCTCTGGGACAGGTAGATCATGTTGACCGGGATGAGGCCTTCCTTGATCTCGGCACCCGGGCGGCGGAAGGCGGCGGCGTCGATGGGGTTGATGCTGTTGATGCTGTTGCCGATGAAGGTGCTCTCGCCCCAGCTCACCACCTGCTTGCCGACCCGGACCGAGCCGGGCAGGTCGCCGAGGTTGTAGTTGTGGTAGAGGAAGGCATCGAGGATCTGCGCGCCGGAGGCCTTGGCACCTTCCTTCCGGTTGTGGTCGTCGATGTCGTAGAACTCGCGGTGCTCGTCCTTGAGTTCGAAGTCATACCAGTACTTGCCACGGATGAAGACGCCGGTGTCGCCGTACTTCAGTTCGAGGTCGTGGATGCCCTTGAAGATCTTCGAGAAGGTCTCGCCCTTCTTGAAGTTGAGGCGGCCGTCGTCGCTGGTCCGCGACAGGGCGGTGCCGCCGCTGGCGGTGGAGATGAAGTCCCGGTCCGGGGCGCGGGTGCTCCAGCTGGCGCCGACGGACAGCGAGGAGTCCAGCTGCCCTTCGATCTCCCCGATGTTGAAGTTGATGGCGAAGGCGGGGGCGCTCAGCCCCAGTGCCACGGCGGCGGCCAGCGCGTGCGGCCGGAAGATTCCGCGCATTGTTCTTGTTGTCATGCGGCTCTCCAGTGAAGGAATGAGGGAGGCTTCATGCTAGTCAGCGCGGTCGGGGCCCATAACTGCCTGAATGGGCGATTTGCGGCATCACCCGTGTGGGTGATGCGGTGGGATGGGGCGCGGGGAAATGACCTGTTCTGGTGCGTCGGGCGGGGATTCGGGCTGGGCTGTCACCTTGCGTGACAGGGCGCTGGGTGGGGTGTTTCGCCTCAGGATTCGCCTGCTTCCTGGCGATACCGGGCGGCGGCTTCCAGCAGCCAGTCGCGGAAGGCGCCGAGCACGGCGGACTCGACCTTGCGCTCGGGGATGAACAGGTAATAGGCCTTGTCGCTGCGGCAGCTGTGGGTGAGGGCAGTGACCAGGCGGCCTTCCTCCAGTTCGCGCTGGATGAGGAAGGGGGGGATGAGGGCGACGCCCATTTCGTGCATGGCGGCCTGGGCGAGCATGGAGAAGAGTTCGTAGCGTGGGCCGCTGAGGTCGCGGGCGACGTTCAGGCCGAGGGAGTTGAACCACTGGCGCCAGGCGTAGGGGCGGGTGGTCTGCTGCAGCAGCGGCAGGCGGGCGATGTCCTCGGCGCTGAGGCTGGTCCGGCCGCCCAGCAGGCTGGGGCTGCACACCGGTACGGAATGCTCGTGCATGAGGAAGTGGGACTGGGTGCCGGACCAGTCGGCGGTGCCGAAGTGCAGGGCGGCGTCGAAGTCGGTGTCGGCGAACAGGAAGGGGCGGGTGCGGTTGGTGAGGTTGACGGTGACTTCGGGGTGCAGGCGCTGGAAGTCCTTCAGCCGGGGCAGCAGCCATTGGGTGCCGAAGGTGGGGACCACGGCGAGTTCGATGGCCATGGCGCCCTGCTGGCCCATGACGGCGAGGGTGTCCCGCTCGACGGCGTCGAGCTGGCTGGCGATGCGCCGGGAGTAGGCGAGGCCGGCTTCGGTGAGCTTCACGCCACGTCGGGAGCGGCGGAACAGTTCGATGCCGAGGAAGTCTTCCAGGCCGCCGATCTGGCGGCAGATGGCGCTCTGGGTGAGGGCCAGCTCTTCGGCCGCCTTGGTGAAGCTCTGGTGGCGGGCGGCGGATTCGAATGCGACCAGTGCGCTGGTGCTGGGAATCTTGCGGCGCATTGTGTACGGCTACCTCACAAGTGACGGGCCTTTGGCGGGGCTATGAAGCGTTCGGAGTGAGAAATTAGCACAAGAGGGTGCGAAAACCTCGTTTGCCGGGCTTGGGGGCGCTGTCTAGGATTGTTCCCCACAACGCGCGGACACTCCGCCTGATCCCATCCCTTATTCGAGGACTTGCCCATGGCTGCCAAAGCTTCCTTCAACTGGATCGACCCGTTGCTGCTGGACCAGCAACTGACCGAAGAGGAGCGCATGGTGCGCGAGAGCGCCCAGCAGTTCGCCGAGGACAAGCTGGCGCCGCGCGTGCTGGAGGCCTTCCGTCATGAGCAGACCGATCCGGCGATCTTCCGCGAGATGGGCGAAGTGGGCCTGCTGGGCGCGACCATTCCGGTGGAGTACGGCGGCAGCGGTCTGAACTACGTGTGCTACGGGCTGATCGCCCGCGAAGTGGAACGCATCGACTCCGGCTACCGCTCGATGATGAGCGTGCAGTCGTCCCTGGTGATGGTGCCGATCAACGAGTTCGGCAGCGAGGCGCAGAAGCAGAAGTACCTGCCGAAGCTGGCCAGTGGTGAGTGGATCGGCTGCTTCGGCCTGACCGAGCCGAACCATGGTTCCGACCCGGGCTCGATGGTGACCCGTGCGAAGAAGGTGGATGGCGGCTATCGCCTGAGCGGCAGCAAGATGTGGATCACCAACAGCCCGATCGCCGATGTGTTCGTGGTCTGGGCGAAGGACGATGCCGGCGACATCCGCGGCTTCGTGCTGGAGAAGGGCTGGGAAGGCCTGAGCGCGCCGGCGATTCACGGCAAGGTGGGCCTGCGTGCATCCATCACCGGTGAGATCGTGATGGACAACGTGTTCGTGCCGGAGGAGAACGCGTTCCCTGAGGTGCGTGGCCTGAAAGGTCCGTTCACCTGCCTGAACTCGGCCCGCTACGGCATCTCCTGGGGGGCGCTGGGTGCCGCCGAGTTCTGCTGGCACACCGCGCGCCAGTACGTGCTGGACCGTCATCAGTTCGGTCGCCCGCTGGCGGCCAACCAGCTGATCCAGAAGAAGCTGGCCGACATGCAGACCGAGATCACTCTGGCCCTGCAGGGCTGCCTGCGCCTCGGCCGGATGAAGGACGAGGGTACGGCGGCGGTGGAGATCACTTCGATCATGAAGCGCAACAGCTGCGGCAAGGCGCTGGACATCGCGCGCATGGCCCGCGACATGCTGGGCGGTAACGGCATCTCCGACGAGTTCGGCATCGCCCGTCACCTGGTGAACCTGGAGGTGGTCAACACCTACGAGGGCACTCATGACGTGCATGCGCTGATCCTCGGCCGCGCGCAGACCGGTATCCAGGCGTTCTTCTGATCCGGTCCCTGTCCGGGCCCTTCTATATATAGAGGGGCCCGGCTCTGCTTATTTCTTCTTCCGCAGGTGATTCCATGGCTGGTGCCCTCTCCCATATCCGCGTGCTCGACCTGTCCCGTGTGCTTGCCGGGCCTTGGTCGGGACAGATCCTTGCTGACCTCGGTGCCGACGTGATCAAGGTGGAGCGGCCGGGGAGTGGCGACGATACCCGCGCCTGGGGGCCGCCCTTCCTCAAGGACGAAAGCGGGCGGGATACCAGCGAGGCGGCGTACTTCCTCTCGGCCAACCGCAACAAGCAGTCGGTGACCATCGACTTCACCCAGCCGGAGGGCCAGGCGCTGGTGCGAAAGCTGGCGGCGGAGTCGGACATCCTCATCGAGAACTTCAAGGTCGGTGGGCTGGCGGCCTATGGGCTGGACTACGAGTCGCTCAAGGCGATCAACCCGCGTCTCATCTATTGCTCCATTACCGGCTTCGGTCAGTTCGGCCCTTATTCCAAGCGTGCGGGTTACGACTTCATGATCCAGGGGCTGGGTGGGCTGATGAGCCTGACCGGTCGTTCGGACCAGGAAGAGGGCGCCGGGCCTGTGAAGGTGGGGGTGGCGCTGACGGACATTCTTACCGGGCTCTATTCCAGCGTGGCCATCCTGGCGGCCCTGACCGCCCGTGAGACCACCGGCCGGGGGCAGCACATCGACATGGCGCTGCTGGACGTGCAGGTGGCCTGCCTGGCGAACCAGGCGATGAACTACCTGACCACGGGCGTTCCTCCCCGGCGCCTGGGCAATGCGCATCCGAATATCGTGCCGTACCAGGACTTCCCCACGGCGGATGGTGATTTCATCCTCACGGTTGGCAACGACGGGCAGTTCCGTAAGTTCTGTGAGGTGGCCGGGCATCCGGAATGGGCGGACGATCCGCGCTTTGCCAGCAACAAGGCACGGGTGGCGAACCGGGCGGAGCTGATCCCGCTGATCCGCCAGGCCACCGTATTCAAGACCACGGCCGAGTGGGTGGCGGCACTGGAGGCGGTCGGCGTGCCCTGCGGACCGATCAACGACCTGGCGGCGGTATTCGAGGATCCCCAGGTGCTGGCCCGGGGGCTGAAAGTCGAACTGCCCCATGCACTGGCCGGTGCGGTGGCCCAGGTGGCCAGCCCGCTGCGCCTCTCCGATACGCCGGTGGAGTACCGGATGGCACCGCCTCGCCTGGGCGAGCACACGGCATCCGTACTGGAGCGTGTGCTGGGGCTGTCGGCGGAGGCTATCGAACGTCTGCGGCAGGAAGGGGTGGTGTAGCCACCTCTATAAAGAGGCCTGGAAGCCGGGCGTAAACTTTTTCCGAAAAGGGGGTTTACACCCATCTTCACTCATGTAGAATGCGCGCCTCGCTGAAGCGGAACGCTCTGCCAAGCGAGCTAAGTTGTTGAGTAGAAAAGAAAATTTCGAAAAATAGCTTGACGGAAGAAAGAGGTGCTGTAGAATGCGCACCTCGCTTCGGAAGAGAAATCGAACGAAGCGCAGGTTGTTGAGTAGAAAGAAAAAATTCTTCGAAAAACAGCTTGACAGAAAGAAAGGCTGCTGTAGAATGCGCGGCCTCGGTTGAGACGAAAGGCTTGATCGAAACGCTCTTTAAAAATTTGAATCAAGCAATTCGTGTGGGTGCTTGTGATGTGAGGCTGGTAGTCGACTGATTATCAGCAACACAAGTAACACTCGTGAATTCGAGAGTTTATTTGCGATTGCTGAGCCAAGTTTAGGGTTTTCTCAAAACCCAAGCAGTATTGAACTGAAGAGTTTGATCATGGCTCAGATTGAACGCTGGCGGCAGGCCTAACACATGCAAGTCGAGCGGATGAGTGGAGCTTGCTCCATGATTCA
>NZ_FOJP01000004.1:42667-313220 GCF_900111835.1 Metapseudomonas otitidis | reverse complement strand
CGTTTCGATCAAGTCTTTCGTCTCAACCGAGGCCGCGCATTCTACAGCAGCCTTTCTTTCTGTCAAGCTGTTTTTCGAAGAATTTTTTCTTTCTACTCAACAACTTGCGCATCCGTCGAAACACTCTTCAACATCAGCGGGAGGCGAATCATACAGCATTCAAACTCGCTGTCAACACCTCTTTTCGGCAATCAACCTGGCCAGCAGATCAATCACCGCGAATCCGCAACCACCCCGGAACCGCACCCCACTTTCAAACACTTAACTCATTGATTTTCAAGGAGTTTTCGTTGTCCGCCGTGGGAGTGGTGCGCATTATAGAGACCTCAGCCACGGCGTCAACATCTATTTTCAGTTTGCTGTCGAAACGTACTTTTGAGACGGGATCGGCGTTCCCGAAACTCCCCCACGAACCGGTTGAACCCGAGGCCCAGCGGGTGATCAAACCCCGCTCAAGCCCGTGGCAGACAACCCCGCCACCCGCTGTCCAACTACAAGAGGAAGAATCGTGCAGGAACTGAACATCAAGGTCGGTGACCACCTCGATCTGGGCGAAGGCGTCGTAGTCCGTGTTGTCGCCGCGCAGGGCTCGCAGATCAAACTGGGCATCGTCGCGCCCAAGCATGTCGCCGTGCACCGCGAAGAGATCTACAAGCGCATCAACCCGGACCACCGGGTAGCACGCGCCTGCTGAAGCTTCACCCTCTCAGCCGCAGCGGATCGACCATCCCTGCGGCGATCGCCATCCCCACCAGGTCCGGCAGGCACTCTGCCCGCATCCGCTTCATCACCCTGGCGCGATAGAGATCGACAGTCTTCACGCTAATAGAAAGCTGCTCGGCCACCTCCCGATTGGTGTAGCCCTTCACCAACGGCAGTAACACATCCCGCTCCCGCGGCGTCAGGCTGTCCAAGCGCTCCTGCAGATCCCCCTGAGCGAGATTGCGAACCCGCGCCGAGCGGTTCAGTGCTTCCTGCACGCTGTCCAGCAGCAGTTGCTCGTTGTAAGGCTTCTCGATGAAGTCCTGCGCCCCCGCCTTGAAGGCCCGCACCACAATGGGCACATCCGCGTGACCGCTGACAAAGATCACCGGCAGATCGATCCCCCGCGCCCGCAGCTCCTCCTGCACATTCAGCCCGCCCATCCCGGGCATGCGCACGTCCAGCAACACACAGGCATCCGCTGCCGGGTCGCACGCCTCCAGGAAGGCCTTGCCACTGGTGAACGGCAGCGCCGCCAACCCCACCGACTCCAGCAGCCAGACCGTGGAATCGAGCATCCCCTGGTCGTCATCCACCACATAGACCACCTGGCGGGCGCTTGTCGTCATCCTTACTACTCCATTCTTGTGATTATCAGTGCAGCGGCAGGCGGCAACGCATACGCAACCCGCCCTCCTCCATCGGCTCGCCTTCCAGCGAGCCCCCGAACCCCTCGATGATGCTGCGACTCATCGACAGCCCCAGCCCCAGCCCTTCCGGCTTGCTGGTATAGAAAGGCGTGAAGATGCGCTCCAGCGCCACGGCATCGAGCCCCGGCCCCTCGTCGAGCACCTCCACATCAATACCGGCGCCCGGCATCAACCGAGCGCTGATCACTACCCGTGAAGCCGCCTGCGGATTCGCCTCACGATTGGCCTCGATGGCATTGCGCAACAGGTTCAACAGCACCTGCTCCAGCAGCACCCGATCCGCGAAGACTGATGGCAGCCCCGCCGGCAATCGCTCCTCGATCACCACCTGCGCTGCCCCCGCCTCCCAGGCGCAGAGCCGGACCGCCTCGCGCGCCACCTCCGCCACATCCAACGCCTGCATGCGCCGCTGCCCCTTGCGCAAGAATGCACGCAGCCGCTTGATCACCTCCGATGCGTGCTCCGCATGCTCGGCAATGCGTTCCAACCCCTGGACCACCCGCTCAGCCGCTTGTGGGTTGCTGCCCAGGCTTTGCAGATAACGCTGGCTGGCGCCCACGTAATTCATCACTGCCGCCAACGGCTGGTTGATCTCATGGGCGATACCCGAGGCCAACTCGCCCAGGGTCACCAGACGTGCCGTATGGGCCAGCTCATCCTGATGGCGGCGCTGCTGGGCTTCGCGCAGCTCCCGCTCGCTCATGTCCCGCGCCACCAGCGAGTAGTAACGCTCGCCCCCGGCCGCCCGATGCGCCAACAGCACCAGCGAGACCGGCAACGACCCACTCCCATCCAGCGCACACAGACGCGCATCGGCGCTCCACACCCCCACGCGCTCGGCCTGTACCTGCCCCGCCTGCAACCGCGTCAGGTCGTCTGACGAGAACAACGCTGCCAGCAACGGCAACGCCAGCCCTTCCTCCAACCCCAGCGCACGACGAGCAGCCGGATTGAGGTCCGTGACCTGCCCCAGCGCATCGAAGAACAGCACCGGATCGGTATTGGCCTCCACCACCTCCGCCAGGCGCCGCTTGTGCTCCTCGGCCTGTACCCGCGCCGTGATATCCCGTGAGACGCTCACCACCTCCACCACCGCCCCCGTATAGGTCTCGCGGATCGCCCGGCACGCCGTCTCGAACCACAGGTAATGCCCCGCGCGGTGACGGATGCGGTAGGTCATGGTGTGGTAGCCATCGGTCTCCAGCGCATCCCGCGCACGCTGGATCAGCGGCATCAGGTCCTGCGCATGGAACAGCCCCTGCGCCAGCACCCCGCGCAACTCCTCAGGCCAGAAACCCAGCAGCGTCCAGGACGCGGGGGACGCGTCGAGGAAGCGCCCCTCCGGCGTGTGCCGGGAAATCAGATCCGTGGTGTTCTCCGTGATCAGCCGATACAAGCGCCGCGCCTGCGCCGCCTCACGCTCGGCCAACAGCGGTCGGGTCGCATCACGGCAGCGCCCTAATACCCGCTGGTTCTCGGGGTCGGGCACGAAGGTCCAGAGCAGGATGCGCCCATCACACTGCGCCTCCACTTCCTCGATGGCCCGGCACTGCGCCAGGCAGGCCCGCACCAGCGCCACATGATTGACCGGCAGGAAGCGCAGCACCGCACCCGGAGGCTGCTCCGCCAGCAAGGCCAGCAGCGCCGCGTTCAGCTCCAGCGGGACCCCCGCCTCGTCCAGCAGCAGGCTCGGCTGAGGATCGTGCCCCAGCAATGGCGAAGCCCGCATCAGGCCTGCCGACTGCGCCAGCACCGTCGACAGCAATTCCTCCACCGCCCCCAGCCACTCCAGCCCCACCCCCGGCTGTACCTCCACCAGCAGCAGGCCCGGCTGAGCGGCCGCCAGCGCCAGGTCGAATACCTGGCCATGGCTGATCCCGGCACGTCGCAGGCGCCCCGCCAGCCAGCAATCCACACCGCGCACTGCAGACAGGCTCAGGCGCCCCAGTTCCGCCACTCGCTCGAACAGACGCGCATCGCTCGCCCCCAGCGGGTCCCCCTGCCCTGGCGGCAAGTGCTGCCCGCTCCCCTCGTGGGTGTAGATACCCGCACCCGCCTGCCACACCAGGTAATAAGCCTGGCGCACCTCCGGATAGCCTCGCAGCGCCCGGCACAACGCGTCCGCCCGCGCAGACACCGCCACGCCCTCGCGTTGCAGGCGCAGCCAGGTGTGCAGACGGACAGGATTACGGCTCATGGGACGGCAGGCTCCAGGGCAAAAGCGGCGACAGCCTAGCAGCGCTCGAAGCCTTGGCCTCTACGCCTTAGGTATAAAATGAAACAATATAGTAGATATACGATACTACTCAGGTATTAATTCCATACCCAATAGCAAACGATATATAAATGACCCCGAACGATCCCGGACCCAGGTCAAAAACGACACGGCCGGGGCACAAGAGCTAACAATCAGCCACCGGGTAATCCGCATGTCGATCTATGAACAGGGCCTCGCCCCTGCTGCCGTGAACCATATCGCCCTCAGCCCGCTGAGCTTCATCGAGCGGACCGCCAGCATCTACCCCCACTATCCCGCCGTCGTCCATGGCGCCATCCGCCGCAACTGGGCAGAGACCTACGCCCGCTGCCGCCGGTTGGCCTCGGCGCTGGCCGGGCGCGGCATCGGCAAGGGCGACACCGTCGCCGTGATGCTGCCCAACATCCCGCAGATGCTGGAAGCGCATTTCGGCGTTCCCATGATCGGCGCCGTCCTCAACACCCTCAACGTGCGCCTCGACGCCGAAGCCATCGCCTTCATGCTGCAGCACGGTGAAGCCAAGGTCCTGATCACCGACCGCGAATTCTTCGACGTCATCCACGCCGCCGTCGGCATGCTCGACCACCCGCCCCTGCTGGTGGACGTCAACGACCCCGAATACGGCGAAGGCCAGGCCATCAGCGAACTGGACTACGAAGCACTGCTGGCCGAAGGCGACCCCGAGTTCGCCTGGCAATGGCCGGAAGATGAATGGCAAGCCATCTCCCTCAACTACACCTCCGGCACCACCGGCAACCCCAAGGGCGTCGTCTACCACCACCGCGGCGCGTTCCTCAACGCCCTCGGCAACCAGATGACCTGGGGCCTCGGCCACCACCCCGTCTACCTCTGGACCCTGCCGATGTTCCACTGCAACGGCTGGTGCTACCCCTGGACCATCACCGCACTCGCCGGCGTCCACGTCTTCCTGCGCCGGGTCGACCCGCAACGCATCCTCACCCTCATCCGCGACGAGCAGGTCACCCACCTGTGCGGCGCCCCCATCGTCCTCAACGCCCTGGTGAACATGCCGCCGGAAGCCAAGGCCGCCATCGACCACCCGGTCCACGCAATGGTCGCCGGCGCCGCCCCGCCGGCCAAGGTCATCGGCGCCGTCGAGGAGATGGGCATCCGCGTCACCCATGTCTATGGCCTTACCGAGGTCTATGGCCCGGTCACCGTCTGCGCCTGGCACGGCGAATGGGACGAACTGCCCCTCGAGGAACGTGCCCGCATCAAGGCCCGCCAGGGCGTGCGCTACCCCACCCTCGAAGGCGTCATGGTCGCCGACCCCAAGACCCTCGAACCGACCCCGCGCGACGGCGAGACCATCGGCGAGATCTTCCTGCGCGGCAACACCGTCATGAAGGGCTACCTGAAGAACCCCACCGCCACCACCGAAGCCTTCAGCGGCGGCTGGTTCCACACCGGCGACCTCGGCGTCTGGCACCCCGACGGTTACGTCGAGATCAAGGACCGCCTCAAGGACATCATCATCTCCGGCGGCGAGAACATCTCCACCATCGAACTGGAAGGCGTCCTCTACCGCCACCCCGCCGTACTGGAAGCCGCCGTGGTCGCCCGCCCGGACGAGAAGTGGGGCGAAACCCCCTGCGCCTTCGTCACCCTCAAGGCCGACCACCAGTCCGTCCGCGAGAGCGACATCATCGCCTTCTGCCGCGACCACCTCGCCGGCTTCAAGGTCCCGCGCACCGTGGTCTTCACCACCCTGCCGAAAACCTCCACCGGCAAGATCCAGAAATACGTCCTGCGCGACATGGCCAAGGCCCTCTGAGCCAACCCCCGCGAACCCCGAGAGAGGCCGCCCACCCGGGCGGCCCCGTCACGCCGAGAGAACACCGATGCCCGAGTACAACGCCCCCCTGCGCGACCTGCGCTTCGTCCTGCATGAACTGTTCGAAGCCCCGCGCCTCTGGGCCCGCCTGCCGGCCCTGGCCGAAACCGTGGATGCCGATACCGCCGATGCCATCCTCGAAGAGGCCGCCAAAGTCACCGGCGGCCTGATCGCACCGCTCAACCGCAGCGGCGACGAAGAAGGCGCCCAGTGGGTCGAAGGCCGGGTCATCACCCCAGCCGGCTTCAAGGCCGCCTACGCCACCTATATAGAAGGAGGCTGGGTCGGCCTCTCCGGCAACCCGCAGTACGGCGGCATGGGCATGCCCAAGATGCTCGCCGTACAGTTCGAGGAAATGCTCTACGCCGCCAACTCCAGCTTCGCCCTCTACTCCGCCCTCAGTGCCGGCGCCTGCCTCGCCATCGACGCCCACGCCAGCGCCGAACTCAAGCAGGCCTACCTGCCCAACCTGTACGCCGGCATCTGGGCCGGCTCCATGTGCCTCACCGAGCCACACGCCGGCACCGACCTCGGCATCATCCGCACCAAGGCCGAACCCCAGGCGGACGGCAGCTACCGCATCACCGGCACCAAGATCTTCATCACCGGCGGCGAGCAGGACCTCACCGAGAACATCATCCACCTCGTCCTCGCCAAGCTCCCCGACGCCCCCGCCGGCCCCAAGGGCATCTCCCTGTTCCTCGTACCCAAGGTCCTGGTGAACGCAGACGGCAGCCTCGGCCAGCCCAACGCACTCTCATGCGGCTCCATCGAACACAAGATGGGCATCAAGGCCTCCGCCACCTGCGTGATGAACTTCGACGGCGCCACCGGCTACCTCATCGGCGACGCTAACAAAGGCCTCGCCGCCATGTTCACCATGATGAATTACGAGCGCCTCTCCATCGGCATCCAGGGCATCGGTTGCGCCGACGCCTCCTACCAGAGCGCCGTCGCCTACGCTCGCGAACGACTGCAGAGCCGCGCCCCCACCGGTCCCCAGGCCCAGCACAAGGTGGCCGACCCGATCCTCGTCCACCCCGACGTGCGCCGCATGCTGCTCACCATGAAAGCCCTCACCGAAGGCGGCCGCGCCTTCGCCTGCTACGTCGGCCAGCAACTCGACCTCGCCAAGTTCAGTGACGACGCCGACGAACGCCAAGCGGCCGAAGCCCTGGTCGCCCTGCTCACCCCCGTCGCCAAGGCCTTCTTCACCGACACCGGCCTGGAAAGCACCGTCCACGGCCAGCAGGTATTCGGCGGCCACGGCTACATCCGCGAATGGGGCCAGGAGCAACTGGTCCGCGACGTCCGCATCGCCCAGATCTACGAAGGCACCAACGGCATCCAGGCCCTCGACCTGCTCGGCCGCAAGGTCGTCGCCAATGGCGGCACCAGCCTGCGCCGCTTCACCGCCGAGATCCGCCGCTACGCCACGGAAGACGTCCCCCACCGCGCCGCCCTGCTCGACGCCGTCGACCGCCTGGAGCGCACCACCACCCGCGTGCTGGAACAGGCCGCCAGCGACCCCAACGCCATCGGCGCCGCCTCCGTCGACTACCTGCACCTGTTCGGCTACGTCGCCTATGCCTGGCTCTGGTCCCGCATGGCCCGCATCGCCAGCGAACGCCAACCCCAGGACCCAGCCTTCTACAGCGCCAAGCAGGCCACCGCCGCCTTCTACTTCGAACGCCTGCTGCCTCGCACCCTCAGCCTCGAAGCCAGCATCCTCGCCGGCAGCCGCACCCTCTACGGCATCACCGCCGAGCAGTTCTGACCCCTTAGCGTGACGCGGCCCCGACCTGGGTGTCCGCGTTTTTTATTGCGGGCACGTCAGGGCGTCATTCCCTCAAGCCCGTAGCGAGGAGGCGCTCGTCCACCTCGGCCTCCTCACGGGCCGCAAGCCCCCTCACCCCAAGCCCTCGACCATCACCAGGCTTGGAGCACAGCCCCGCCAGCAATATGCTTGTGCGCTGAATCCAAGGGGGAGCCACCCATGACAGGGAATGCCGTGTTCGAAAAGCCGCGCTGGTTGCGCGACCTGCTGCGTTTTTTGCCGCTCAAGAGCCAATTCGTGCTCTCGGGCAATATCCGTGACCTGCAGGCCTGCGAAGTCATACCCGGAACCATGACCGCCCAAGGCTTCACCCAGCACCTGTGCAACGAACTGCTCGACGCTGGCTACGCCCGCGTCCTGACCTGGGACCCGCTGACCGGTTTTCGTGCCCCGGGGCGGCCGGGAGAGACGCCCGACAGCGGTCACCCGCTGTTGATCGAACTCGGGCTGACGCCCGTGGACGGCACCGCACCGGCCGGCCTGGACCTGCTTGCGGCCACCCTGCAGCGCCTGGTCAACCGAAGCGGTGAGCCGGTGGCCCTGGTGATCGACTTTGCCTCCCGCCTCGTCGTACGCAACGACTCCCTGAGCGCCGCCGAACACCAGTTGTTCACCCAGGCCCTGGTGCTCTCCCACCAGGCCCGCAGCCGCCCCTCGGGCGAGCAACGCAAACCGTTCTTCAACAGCCTGGTCTGGATCGTGGAGAAGGAAGGCGACCTGCCGGACTGGCTGCTGGTCGACAACCCGCGCCTGCGCCACATCCCCGTTTCCAAACCCGATCAGATGGCCCGACGGGCCCTGGCGCCGGCGCTGCTCAAAGGCCTGTCGAGCCAACAGCCCGGCAACGACGACAGCCTGCGTCAGGCCGTCGACACCTTCGTCGAAAACACCGAAGGCCTGCTGTTGCTCGACCTCAGCGCCATCGCCCAGTTGGCACGCGTCGAAGGGGTCGCCATGGAGCGCATCGCCGACGCCGTCCGGCGCTACAAGGTGGGGGTCACCGAAGACCCCTGGCAGAAGATCGACCGCAACCGCATCCGCCAGGCCGACACCTTCGTCCGCCGACGAGTAAAGGGCCAGCAGCATGCCGTAACCCACATGCTGGACATCGTCAAACGCGCCATGACCGGCGTCGGCGCCAGCCGCAAGGGCAACCGTCCACGGGGCATCGCCTTCCTCGCCGGCCCCACCGGCGTCGGCAAGACCGAGCTGGCCAAGACCGTCACCAGCCTGCTGTTCGGGGACGAGAGCGCCTACATCCGCTTCGACATGTCCGAGTTCAGCGCCGAGCACGCCGACCAGCGCCTGATCGGCGCCCCGCCCGGCTATGTCGGCTACGACGTCGGCGGAGAGCTGACCAACGCCATCCGAGAAAAACCCTTCAGCGTCGTGCTGTTCGACGAAATCGAGAAAGCCCACCCGCGTATCCTCGACAAATTCCTGCAGATCCTCGACGACGGCGTGCTCACTTCCGGTCGGGGCGACCGGGTCTATTTCTCCGAAGCGCTCATCGTCTTCACCTCCAACCTCGGCATCTACCGTCAGGGCGAGAACGGCGAGCGGGTTGCCAACGTGCTCCCTGGCGAAGCCTTCGAAGGTGTGCAGGCAAAGGTCCGCAGCGAAATAGACCGCCACTTCAAGCTGGTTCTCAACCGCCCGGAAATTCTCAACCGCATCGGCGAGAACATCATCGTCTTCGACTTCATCCGCCCCGATGTCGCCGAGCAGATCTTCACCCAGATGGTCGACGGCACCCTGGCCGACCTGCGCGAACAGCAGCAACTGACCATCGAACTGGCCGACTCGGCCCGCCAGGCCCTGCACACCCTCTGCCTGCAGGACCTGTCCAACGGTGGACGCGGCATCCGCAACCAGCTCGAAGCCCACCTGCTCAACCCGCTGTCCAGGGCCCTGTTCGACCAGGATGCCGGCCCCGGCGAGCATTTTGCGATTACCTCGCTGGGCGCCGCCGGGCTCACCCTGGAACGCCGCTGACATGGAGCTGAACCTCTCCCGCGTGCACTTCCCGGTCACCACCCTGGGCCCGGGCCAGCGCCTGGGCATCTGGTTCCAGGGCTGCAGCATCCGCTGCCCGGGCTGCATCTCCGCCGACACCTGGGGCCCCGGCAACCGCCGCCTGCCGCTGGACAGGTTGCTCAGCGACATCCGCCCCTGGCTCGACCAGGCCCAGGGCGTCACCCTGTCCGGCGGCGAGCCTTTCGACCAGTTCGAGGCCCTGCTGGCCCTGTTGCAGGCCCTGCGCCAACACCCCCAGCTCGACATCCTCGTCTACAGCGGCTACTCGCTGGAACACCTGGCGGACAAGCTCGAACGCACCACCGGCCTTATCGACGCCCTGATCAGCGACCCCTACCAGCAGCACAGCCCGCAGACGCGCGCGCTGCGTGGCAGCGACAACCAGCGCCTGACCCTGTTCACCGAACGCGGCCGTGGCCGCCTGGGCCAGTACGAGCGCCCACTCGAAGCCAGCGACCAGGCCCTTGACCTGATGTTCGACCACGACGGCAGCATCTGGATGGCCGGCATCCCCCGACGTGATGACCTGCAACGACTGCAGACGCTGCTTCAGGATCAGGGCCACCAGCTACAGATCAGCACCCACCGACCGCGATCCCGCTAACGGAACGACACCGATGATACGTTTCTGCCCGAACTGCCAGACCGAACGCGCGCTGTCGGAACTCTTCTGCGAAGGCACCATTCAAGGCCAGCCCTGCGCCTGGGACCTTTCCGGCGAAGCCCTGCACCCTGAAGGCTGGCGCCCCCAGCCGGTCGTGACCCAGGACGCCCTCGTTCAACCCACCGCCGCAGCCCCCAGGCTCCAGTGCGAGAACGGCCACCCGATGGAGACCGGCGATCTCATGTGCCTGGAGTGTGCGGCCGCCCCGGCCACGTCCCCAGCCACTGCCGGCCCCACCGACGATGCAACGCCGGCCGCCGCCAGCGAAACCCTGATCGACGGCTGGCGCCTGCTGCGCCAGATCAGCCACACCGACGGTGTGCGGGAGCGCTACCTCGCCGAACGGGTGGACGACGGCCAGCAGGCCGTCCTCACTCTGTACCGGGCAGGTGCCGAACCCGATCCGGCAATCTACGACGTCATCCGCCGTCTGCCGCGCGAGCATGTTCCCGACATCCTCGCCACCGGCCGCTGGAACGAGCGCGCCTACGAGGTCATCGAACAACTCACCGGCGGCACACTCGCCGACCTGGGCATGGTCGTCAGCGACACGGCCACCGTTCGCCATGTCGTACGCGAACTGGGCCAGGCCCTACATGCCTTCAATGAGGCTGGCCTGCGCCACCGCGACCTGCGCCCTGCCAGCCTGCTGGTGCGCAGCCGTGACCCGCTCGACCTGGTGATCAGCGGCTTCGGCTCGGCGCGCCTGTCGGAGTTCGACCTGGATATTGTTTCGCCCCTGGAAACCAGCCGCTACATGGCCCCCGAAGCCATTGCAGGCGGCGTTGCCGCCGCCTCCGACTGGTGGAGCCTGGGCATGATCCTGCTGGAGCAGCTGACCCATGGCGCCTGCTTCGAAGGCATCCACCCCAGTGCCTTCCTCATCCATGTGCTGGCCAACGGCGTAGCCCTCCCTGACGACCTCGACTCCAACCTGCACTTGCTCCTGCGCGGCCTTCTGGCGCGGGACCGGCACCAGCGCTGGCAGTGGCCCCAGGTTCAGGCCTGGCTCAATGGCGAAGCCGTGCATGCCCCCGCCTCCACCGGCAACGAAGCCGACCTGGCCGAAGGGGCCAGTATCATCCTTGGCAGCCGGCGTTTCGGCAAACCCTCGGTATTCGCCATCGCCGCCGCCCAGGCCGAACACTGGACCGAGGCCCTCGACCACCTGCTGCGCGGCGTGATAGTCACCTGGGCCGAGCAGGCCGGCCTGTCGCCACGCCTGCTCGCCGGCCTGCGTCAGGTGGTGCAGCACGAAGGCCTGGAAGACGACTTCCGTCTGATGCTTGCCCTCAAGCTGCTGAACCCGGAGATCCCGCTGATCCATCGCGGCGAAATCGTCACCCCCGGCTGGCTGCTGGAGCACCCTCAGGAGGGCTACCGGCTGATCAGCGGTTCCGTGCCCGACCTGCTCGAACAACTGCAGACCGAAAGCTGGCTCTCGCGCCTCAAGCTGCGCGCCGAGAACGTTCGCCAGCGGGCCCTGCACCAGCACATCGCGCTGACCGAAGAATCCCTGCGCATCTACCTGCTCTCCACTTCGCGGGCTCGGCTGGCCGCCGAATGGCAGGAGCGTCAGCGCCTGCTGCCCGATACCGAGCACCCCGGCCTGCTGGCCCTGGCCGAGCGCCGGGTGATCGCCGAAGAAGACCTCATCGTCCTGCTCAGTGCCGACATCGGTCAGTTCCGCGCCGCCAGCGCCATCCTCGATGAAGCCACCGCACTGGCGCGGTCTGCCGACGTCCAGCTGTTCGACCGCGAGGTCGCCGCAGAACTGTTGCAGCAGCACAGCCGCCAGGCGCTCTATCGCAGTGTCGACGAGCGCATCAGCGGCTTCGCTCGCAGCGGAGTGAGCGCCGTGGACGAATGGGCCGAGCAGTTCCGCCTGGAACGGCGCATGCCCCTGGCCAGGGTGCTGGTGTTGCTGGCGATACCGCCGGAGCAATGGCTCGAACCGCAGAAGCAGCAGTACGTTTCGCAGATCCTCGACTTCTTCGAGAAGAAGGTGGTCACCGCCGTCATGCGCGGCCCACTGGTACGCATGAGCATCGGCAAGAGCACCGCACGCATCGACCTGGACGAACTGCACAGCGAGCGGCGCCCCGCGCCCGCACTGCTCGACCATCTGCTGCAACGCAACACCCGTGCGGTGAACCTCGATCCGGAAAGCTTCCTCGCCAATCCGCTGCTGGAGTCACGGCTGCACGCGCTCTACCGGCAAAGCGCCCTGTACAAACGTGATACCGGGATCGACGGCCTCTACCTGGGCTTCCCCTTCCTGCTCAGCCGAGACCCGCGCAGCAATGCCCGCCCGCGCATCATCCCCGTACTGCTGTGGCCACTGAAGCTGCTGCTGGAGGTCGGCAGCCGCGGACAGGCCGCACTCGCCTTCGACAGCGAGCGTGAAGAGGTACGCCTCAACCCGGCATTGGAAAGCGTGCTCGGCCCGGAGCCCTGCAAGCGCTGGCGCACGACCGCCGACGAACTGCTCGGGCGCTCCGCCCTGCGCGCCGCCGATGTGATGGACGCCTTCGGCATGCTCGCCACCGCGCGTTCGCGCAGCCTCACCGGCCTGCCGTCACCCGCAGGTCTCGACATCCAGCCCTACAAGGACGAGCTGGCCTGTGCCGCCGTACTGTTCCACGTCACCTTCATGGGCCAGGCCATCGGCGAGGACCTGCGCCAGCTGAAGACCCTCTCCCCGGCGGGCACCGCCCTGGAAAGCGCCCTGCGCCTCAAGGAGACCGGCGAAGCCGAGGCCGATGCCCCAGTGCCCGAGCTGCAACGCTACTTCACCGTCGCCAGCGACCCCTCTCAGGAAGCCGCCGTGCTCCAGACGCGGCAAGGCAAGGGCCTGCTGGTGGAAGGGCCACCTGGCACCGGCAAGAGCCAGACCATCGTCAACATGGTCGGCGACGCCATCGGCCGCCAGCGCAGCCTGCTGATCGTGTGCCAGAAGCACGCCGCCCTGGAGGTGGTGCACAAGCGCCTGGTTGCCGAAGGCCTGGGCCAGCGCATCGTCATGCTCAACGACGTCAACCGCGACCGCGAGCCGGTCATACGCAGCATTCGCGAACAACTCGAAGCCCTGTTCCTCGGCAACGACGCCCCCCCGGGCCTGGAGCGCCAGCGTGAACAGCTGGCCGCACGCATCGAAGCCCTGGAAGGCGAGCTGGACCGCTATCACCAGAGCCTTCACCGGCCTGACGAACTGACCGGGCTCAGCTATCGGCGCCTGCTCGGCGAGCTGATCGAACTGGAGAAGGGGCCCGCCCCGCTGGACTTTCCCGCGCTGCGGCAACGCCTGGCCAGCCTGGACATCGCCAGCCTTACGCGCCTGGAGGAAGCCTGCGCACCCCTGGTTCCCCTCTGGTTGCCAGCCCGCTATGAAGGCAGCCCACTGGCACTGCTGCGGCCGTTCGATACCGATACGGCCACCTTACGGGCCTTTACCGAAAGCCTGCGGCATTTCGCCGAAGCGGAGATCGAGCGTGACCGTCAGTTGGCCGCACACCCCGCCAGCTTCGAGGTGGACGACCCCACCCCCTACCGCACCTGGCTGGCCACCCAGGTCAACACCCTGCTGGCACTCGGGGAAGAACAGCGCCAACGCCTGGCGCGCTGGCTACCCCTGTTCCGCAGCGAGCCCCCCGAGGGCGATGAGCTGCTGCGCGCCCTCGACGATGTGCTGGCAGCGCTCCAGGCCATCGACCCAGCGCCTCATGCGCCATCGCTCGCCGGCGCCCTCAGCGCACTGGACAACCCAGCCCTGGCCAGCCTGCTTGAGCGCGTGACCCAAGTTCTCAGCGCCCGCAGCTGGCTGGCTCGCCTCAACCCCCTGCGGCTCTATCGCCGGCGCGGCCTGCGTGCCTTCCTGCAGGCTCAAGGCGAACCCTCCGATGACGCACGCCTGCCGAGCCTGCTCGCCAATGCCCAGTTGGAGCGCCAGTGGCGCCCGTTGCGCCAGGCGCTGGCTCGTCTGCACCAGGCACTCGGCCTGCCTGACGTGGAGCCCAGTGCAGGCCCAGCCCTCAAAGAGCTGGCTAACCAAGGGCTGCAACACCTGCGTGAGGTCCAGGCCCTGGCCCGTGCACTGGGCCAGGCTCCACGTGCCGAACAGCTCGACGCAGTCATCCGCACCGGCGAGAAGCAGCGCTTCGAAGCCCTGCTGAGCGACCTGGATGCTGCCCTGATCCGCCATACCGCTCGCCAGCACAGCCTCGAACGCCTGCAGCCACTCGCCGACTGGCTCGGCGCTGATCTGCTCGCGCAGCTTCACCGCGCCATCATCACCAATCAGAGCAACCTGCCGACGCTCGGTCGCCTGCGCGAGGCCCTGCCGAGCCTGGTGGCCTATCAGCGCTTCCGGGGCCGCGCCAGCCAGCTGGACGCGGCCGATCTGCAGTTCCTGGCGTTGCTGCGCCAGTGCCAGGCGCAGCTGGATGCCATCGCCCCCGACCAGCTCGAGTCTGCCGTACGTCGGTTGCTCAACCGGGAGGCACGGCTGGCCTGGAAGTACCGCCTCGAACAAACCCGCCCGGAGCTGCAACTCGGCCACGGCGAAGCACAATCGAAGATCGCCAGCCTGGCGCAGGCCGACGTACAGATGCGTGCGCTCAACCGTGAGCTGCTGGGCAAGGTCATCGACACCTGCCGCCTCGGCAGCCGCAAGCAATGGGAAGACGTGACCCGCCTGACTGGCAAGCGCTCCCGCCGCCTACGGGAATTCATCGAACTGGGCAGCCCGCTGGGGCTGATGAACCTGCGCCCGGTCTGGCTGATGAACCCTGACGCGGCCAGCCGCGTGCTGCCGCTGAAGGCCGGCCTGTTCGACATGGTCATCTATGACGAGGCGTCGCAGATGCCCGTGGAGTTCGCCCTGCCAACGCTCTACCGGGGCAAGCTCACCGTGGTCAGCGGGGACGAGAAGCAGATGCCACCGACGGCCTTCTTCTCCAGCCGGATCGAAAGCGATGAAGCGGAACTGTTCGACGGTGAAGCGCCCGACGAGGACGTGGACGAAGAACAGCGCGAAGCCTTCGAGGACACCTGGAACCGCCGCGAGATCAAGGACTGCCCCGATCTGCTGCAACTGGCCCGCAGCGCCTTGCCCAACACCACCTTGCAGATCCACTACCGCTCGGCCTATCGCGAGCTGATCGGGTTCTCCAATGCCTCCTTCTATGGCAACCGCCTGAGCGTCCCCGTGCGCCACCCGCAGGCCAACATCCTGCGCATCAAGCCGGTGGAATTGATCCAGGTGAACGGCCTGTACCAGAACCAGAGCAACGAGCTAGAAGCCGAACGGGTGGTCGACTACCTGGCCGAGCTGTGGCAACAGCCCTATGAAGCTCGCCCCTCCGTAGGCGTGGTGACCTTCAACCGCAAACAGGCCGACCTGATCGAAGAGCACCTGGAACGTCGAGCCGAGCACGATGAAGCCTTCCGCCTGGCCTATACCCAGGAACGCGACCGCAGCGAAGACGGCGAGGACATGGCGGTCTTCGTCAAGAACGTGGAGAACGTGCAGGGCGATGAGCGCGACATCATCGTTTTCTCCTCCACCTTCGGGCGCAACAGCCAGGGCAGCTTCCGGCGCAACTTCGGTGTACTCGGGCAAACCGGCGGCGAGCGGCGATTGAACGTGGCCGTCACCCGTGCCAGGCACAAGGTGGTGATGATCACCTCGATGCCGATCGGCGATGTATCCGACATGCTCGGCACACAGCGCGCACCGAGCAGCCCGCGCGACTACCTGCAGGGCTACCTGGAGTACGCGCGGACGCTCTCCAGCGGTGAGTTCGCCAGCACCAGCGCCCTGCTCGAGCGCTTGCACACCGACCGCAGCGACAGCCTGCGGCGTACCCGCCACGCGCGCGACGGCTTCGTCGAGCTGGTGGGCGAGTACATCGCCTCCCTCGGCTGGGCGGCCGCTCCGGCCAGCGAAGGAGACGCCTTCGGCCTCGACTTCGCCATCGAAGACCCACGCACCGGGCTCTACGCCATCGGCATCGAATGCGATGCCCCCTGCCATCCCCTGCTGGCCCGTGCCCGAGCCCGGGAGATCTGGCGCCCCTCGGTACTACGCCGCGCGATCCCCCATGTGCACCGCGTCTCCTCCCAGGCCTGGTACCACGACGGCGAAAACGAGCGCAGCCGGTTGCGCTCCGCCATCGAGAACGCCCTGAAACCGGCCATGCCCCCCCTCGTCCCGCCGCCCCCAACCACGGAAGCCGCCCAATGAGTGGACCGAAAGTCGTACGCATCGTTACCCGGGAAGAAATCATTGCCCTGTGTGAAGGCCACCTGCAGCGCCTGGAAAGCGCCATCGCCCGCTGGCAGGCCCAAACCACACGGATCGGTGAGCTCAGCGAGACCGAGCGTGCCGCCACCCTCGCCCGCCGCGACCGGCTCCACGCCATGCTCGCCGATGAGCAGTTCGCGGCCCTGCAGAAGGCGGTACCCATCGAAATCGAGTTCCTCAAGCGCGACCTCGCCGAGCGGGAGGCCCGCGTCATCACCCGCGCGGCAGATGAACGCCAGCGGCAACGTCGGCTCCAGGAAAACGCCAGCGCCCTGCTACTGGCCGTGGCAGGCAGACCCGATGCACTGCCCGAGCCACTGCGTCAGTCGCTCGCTGCCGTTGCCCAGGGCGCACCAATGGCTGACGCCGATACCCTTCTGGCCCAAGGCTTCGCGGCCCTGGCGCGAGCCCCGACGGAAGAACGACTGACCGAAACTCAGCGTGCCCTCGCCCAACGCCTGCAAGAGGGCACTGCTCGCCCCACCCTGGCGCAATGGCTGGCCCAGCAACCCCAGGACCTTCCACGCCAGGAGCGACTGACGCGCATCGACCGGCATATCGCCGAGTTGCAGTTGCTGCAGGGTGCTGAGGCCGCGCAGCGCTTTCTCGAACGCCTGGCCAAGGCCGAGGCCCAGGACCAACCCGCACAACGCAACCTCCTGCTCGACAGCCTGGTGCTCGACCTCGCCCAGGCCACCCGAGCCCATCAGCAGGTGCGCGAGCAACTCGAACATCTGCAAGACCTGGCCAGCGAGATCGCCTCCCTTGGCGATGAAACCCATCGCGACCTGCTCCAGCGCATCGCTGACTGCCTGGCCTCACCCCAGCCCCAGGCAGTGGTCGAACTGACCGGGCAGTGCCAGGCTGCGCTGGCCCGGCACCTGGAGCAGCAGGCCGCCCTTGCCCGCCGCGAAGCGGTGCTGCAAGGATTGGCCAGCCTCGGCTACGAAGTTCGCGAAGGCATGGCCACCGCCTGGGCCGACACCGGTCGGGTGGTGCTGCGCAAGCCCGCCACTCCCGGCTACGGTGTCGAAGTCGGCGGCAAGGCAGATAACGGCCGCTTGCAAGTACGCGCGGTGGCCCTGACGCCTGACCGAGACAGCCGGCGTGATCGAGACATTGAGACCCTCTGGTGCGGGGAATTCCAGCGCTTGCAGGCGCTGCTCCAGGCCGACGGCGACGAGTTGACCATCGAGCGAGCCCTGGCCATCGGCGAGGTGCCCCTCAAGGAAGTGGCGCTGGAGCACAGCGAGACCACAGCCGCGGCCACCCGGCAGCGCGGCCTGTAGCGGAAAAGCCATCGAGCACGATGCCCCTCAGGGCGCCCCGATTCTTGCAATGCCCGCGAAACACGCTAGTGATATTGGTTCAACATCACTCGTGAAGGAGCACGCATGAAAACGCCCGCCCTGTCAGCCCTGGTCGTCCTCACGATTTGTCTCGCGCCCACTCCCGCCCTGGCGGACGATCCGGCGCCTGGGCTGGTATGGCGCGTGGAAAATCCATTTCCCCTGGTCAAGAACCCCAAGCACGTGGAGTACCTGACCCGTGGGCTGGATGCCATGGAGCGCCAGCAGGATTTCGCCCTCTACAGCGAAGCCGTACTCAGCGCGTACCAACACACCCAATGGGACAGCACGCAGCAACGTTATGCCCGCGATTACATCCATCAACCGCGCACCGCGGTGATGGTCCGGCTGGACAGCCTCACCGACGCCACATGCACATGGAAAGGCCTAACCGTCACGCCAGCCGGTCCGTGCCAACACGAGCAACGCGTCGAAATCGATACCGCTCGCCCGGACAACCTCCAGGTCTTCGTCGAGCAGGGCGAGGAGGTCAGCCGTTTCACCTACAGCGTCCAACCTAAAGAGCGCCTGATCATCGGCCTGGGCGACTCCTTCTCTTCCGGCGAAGGCAATCCGGACCGGCCGTTCCGCTGGCGGCCGGAACAGCTGAGCACAAAGGCCGCCAGGGGGCTGCGCCGCGATTGGGCCTTCAAGGCCATCGATATTCAGGACGACGACAAGGCCGATTGGCAGGACGTGAGTTGCCACCGCTCTCTCTATTCCTGGCAATTTCTCTACGCCCTCAAGCAGTCCACCCGCGCCCCTCATACTCTCGTCAAGTTCGCATCCTTCGCTTGCTCCGGTGCTGAAATCTACGACGGCCTGCTGGTCCGCCAGGAGCTCTCCCAGGTGGATGGCAAGCGCACCTACAAGGCACCCGACTCCCAGCTCAATGAGGCGGTGGGCCTGCTGTGCAGCGAGCCGCCACAACGCGAGGTCGAGGGCACACATGAGCAGCGGCGCACCGGCATCCAGCATGAGGTCACGGTCAGCCGGTGCCCTTCCGGCAAGCTCAAAGCGCCCGACGAAGTGCTGCTGACGATTGGCGGCAACGATGTGGCCTTCTCCGGCCTGATCGCCTGGACCGCGTTTCCAGAGCGCGGGTACAACTCGGTCACCACACTGTTCGGCGTCAGCCAGGTCAACCGCGCGCTCACACCCAAAAGCAAGATGGCCTGCCCCCGACACAACAGTCTGAACGACACACGCTGCGGCGATATCTTCAGCGCCGAAAAGGCCTTCGCGGATGACTGGCTCGGGCAGAACATCCGCCTCAGCCATCGACTGATCAACCAGTACCTGCAGCCCGCACGCCTGCTGCAGTTGAACTACCCCTCACCGACCCGTGACGAATCCGGGGCGGTGTGCGATGTCGGCGCTTCGACTACCGCTTCCAGGGCCCTGAAGAACGAACTGTTCCGCGTGCTGGACGAAGAGTTACCGATCCCGGTCGCCCAGTGGTACGGCCGCTATACCATTGGCCCGCTCGCCGTGAAAGTGAAAGAGGTCGAACGCCATACCGTGGACCCACTGCAGCGAACCATCCTCGCCAGCGCCGGAGGACAGGTGCAGACCCTCGACATAGCCGCCCCCTTCCGCACCCATGGGTTTTGCGCACGTAGCGGACGGTACGACCTGGAGCTGCCCACCACCTACAAACAGACACCGGCCGGCTACTGGTGGCCGTACAAGCCCTGGCAGACCGAGCCCTGGGCCAGTACCGCACACTGGTTCCGCACCCCCAACGACGCCCTGCTGACCCAGTACGCCGACTCGCGCTTCGGTCGGGAGGCCTGGCAATACGGCATGTTTCACCCCAATCACCTCGGGCACTTCTCCATGTACTGGAGCCTCATGCAGCTGCGATGAGTACGCCCCTATTCGGGCATACGCGCACCCCGACCAGCCTAGGGCTGGCGCCACCTCCAGGGCTGCGCCCCCACGAAACGGGTCACTTGCTTGGGCGCCAGGTAGTTCTGCAGGCCCCAGGGGCCGCGCTGGCGGCCATTGCCGCTGAGCCGGTTGCCGCCCCAGGGCGCCTGGATGAAGCCGGCATGGGCGCAGTTGAGCCAGACCACCCCGGCCCGCAGCCGCTGGCTCATCCAGTCCGCGCGGGCGGGGTCACCCGTGACGACCGCTGCCGCCAGCCCGTAGATGGTGTCGTTGGCCAGGGCCAGCGCCTCTTCCTCATTGCGGAAGCGCTTCACGCTCAGCACCGGGCCCAGGCACTCGTGCCGCCACAGCGGGCTGGCCACGTCGGGCTCGGCGAACACCGCCGGCTGGATGAAATAGCCTCGCCCCAGGAGCGAGGGACGCAGGCCACCGCAAAGCAGGCGAGCATCCTGCTGGCCCTGGGCAATGAGGCTGATCATCCGGTGCAGATGACGAAGCCCGGCCAAGGGCCCGAGCCGCACGCCCGGCTCCATTCCCGGCCCCACACGCAGGGCCTGGGTGCGGGCCACCAGGCATTCCAGCAGCGGCTCGAACAGCGCCTCCTGCACCAGCAGCCGCGACAGTGCGCTGCTGGTCTGCCCCTGGTTCCAGAACGCGCCATACAGCGCCCACTCCACGGCCGTCTCGATGTCAGCGTCGTCGAACACGATGAGCGAGGACTTGCCGCCCAGCTCCAGGCTCACCGGCTTGATGTCCGGCGCGGCGCTGGCCATCACCTGGGTGCCGTTGGCCAGGCTGCCGGCGAAGGTCACCTTGTCCACCTCCGGGTGCTGCACCAGCGCGGGCCCCAGCTCCGCGCCATAGCCCAGCAGCACGTTGAGCACGCCGGAAGGCAGCCCGGCCATATCGGCCGAACGTGCCAGCTCCAGGGTGGAGAGCGGCGTCAGCGAGGATGGCTTGATGACGCAGGTGGCCCCTGCCGCCAGTGCCGGCGCAACGCACCAGGCCGCTGTCAGCAACGGGAAGGTGAAGGGTGTGAACAGCGCCGCGACGCCTACCGGCTCGTGCATCACGCGGCACTCGAAACGTGGGTCGTCGATCTCCAGCGCCAAGCCCTGGCGCTCATCCAGCGCCCGCGCCAGGCCCGCGTAATAGCGGAAGCAGGCGGCGGCATCGGCCACGTCCTGCAGAGCATCCGGGTAGGGCTTGCCGTGGTCCTGCACCTCCAACAGGGCCAGGGCCTCGGCACGGACGGCCAGGTCGTCGGCGATGCCGTCCAGCAATGCACCACGCTCGCGCCCGCTGGTGAAGCGCCAGTGGCTATCGAAGGCCCGCCGCGCGGCGCATACGGCCTGGTCCACCTCTCGCAGGCCGGCCATCACCAGCGTCTGGATGGGGGCCTCCGTGGCCGGGTCCACGCTGGTGAAACGGCGACAGGCGGCCGGAGCCAGCCAGCGGCCATCAATGTAGAGCATTCCCGTACCCATGGTTCTCCTCGTCAATGCAGCCCATCCAGGGCGGCACACAAACCGCTGCATATATGCCACGCCAGACCTGCACCTCTGGCGACGCTACCCCGCCGGCCCTCTCGTCACCGTGCCAAGTGGCGAGGCGCAACCCATCAAGGCCGTGCCATTGCCACCTTGGCCACGCGACGCCAGCCCATCACCCCGAGCGCCAGGCTGGCCACCACCTCGCGCGACCCAGTCGGGTGCCGATCAGCCCCAGCGCCACGACCGAGAGCACTGCCTGCAGCGACAGCACCCAACGTGGCCCTACCCAGTCCAGCAGCAGTGCCATGACGATGCTGCCCAGGACCCCGCCCATGGGAATCATCGACGCCACGTGAGCCGACTCGCTCGGTCCGTAGCCGCTGGAGCGCAGGATGGTGGGAAGCCAGTTGGTCAACAGATAGAACACGAACAAGCCACAGAAGAAGGTCAGCCACAGCATCAATGTGCGCAGCGCCTGGCCCTCCTCGAACAAGATGGAGACCGGCGAGCGCGGCTGCTCGGGCAGATCTCCTATCAGGCGAGCCGGGCACGGCAAGGGCCACACTAACAACGCACGCGCACGCAGCGGTACGACTCGGACAGTAGCCAGCTTCGGGCACCGCTGTAGGCCTTGCCTCGGCAGACCGCAATGCGTTTCGCGCCAAGGCCACCAAAGGCGCACAGCAAGGCGCCGCCCCGTGCAAAGTGGGAATGGAGAGGACAATCGGAGCTGCAGAACCCGGTGCTGCCATGGCGCGGTAGGCACTGCCTAGGTGTCGGGGCCGCAGGGCCGGATACCGGGAGTCGCCACCTCCTCCATCAGCCCATTGAGGAACAGCCCCAGCAGTTGCACCTGGCTGGTGACTCTCAGCTTCTCGTGCTCGTGCAGGAACTCCACCTGCTGATCCGACGGCACCACTTCCATAAGCTACGCAGCCCAGCGCGCAGCTGCGGCTCGTCAGCGGGGCGGGTGAGATCGATCACTTCCGCTAACAAGGGAAAGGACGGAACGACTGCCTTCGTGCTTGAAATGCTGAGGCTCCGCGCCGGCAAGAGCCTCATGTGGAAAGCACCCTCAACGAAGGCGATGCAGTCATCGTGGATTGCAGCATGAAGGTTTTTGCTGGAGACGGTGTCTACCTCATCGCCTAGGCCAACCACACCGTCATGCGTCGTCTGCTTTTGGCAGGGAGTGAGTAACTGGAGCGCATCGCAGACAACACCAGGCACACGCCGAGGGCCATGGCACTCGGGGACGTGATGGTGCACACCAAGACCCTGGTGAACATGCGGCTGTAAGCGCTCTGAGCAAGACAACCTGGCCGGTAGAGTGGGCTTCAGCCCACCGATAGCCATCAAACATCCGCCCGTGCCCCTCCAGTACCAGTACTCAGCTCAAAAACGTCCGTCCTCGATTGCCGGCAAGATCAGTTCCCGCACGAAGGAAGCCGCTGACAGCCGCAGCAGCGCGTTGACCATGGTGACGACATCGTGCACAGGCACTAGTTGCCCCTCCCCTCGCGCGGCTGCCTCTTCCATTGGCACAGCCAGTGGGTCGTCAGTGTTCAGGTACCCCAACTGCAGCACCGTCACTGCCAGCCGCTGGTCGCGAAAGCCCTCGCGCAACGCATCGGCCATCCCGTTCAACGCGAACTTGGAGGCACCGAACGCTACCTCGGGTCACCCGCTGCGGTGCAGGGCGGAGGTGGAGCCGGTGAGGATCAGCTGTGGCCTGGCAGAGTCGAGCAGCCTTGGCATCAGGCGCTTGAGCAACAACAGCGTGGCGGTGATGTTCACCTCCACCAACCCGGCGAGCGTCTCATCGCTATCGCTCAGGAAGTCGTACCCCTCGCTGAAGGCCTGCGGCTCCCAGATGCCGACGTTGCAGATGAGCACATCGAGCTCCGCCGGTGCCTGGGCCTCGATATGCGCCACGGCTACCTTCGGCTCGGTCAGGTCGGCCTCGATCCACTGGATGTCGACGCCTGCGGCGACCGCCAGCCGATCCGGCCGACTGCGCGATACGCCCACGATCTGGTCCCCCGGCTTGCCCAGCCCCTCCACCAACGCACGACCCAGGCCCCTGCTAGCGCCTATCACCATCATCTTCATAAGGTCAGCTCCAGCGCAGATTGAGCACGAGGAAGTTCAGCAATACCCAGATCACCAGCATCAGGTGCGTCAATTGCAGGCCCTCCTGGCGTATCCAGTAGGCGAACCAGAGCCCGCCCAGCAGCATGGCGAAGAGCGACGCCAAGGTCATGCTCAGCGCCAGGTTCAACCAGGGTCGAGCGGCCTCCAGGCCACCGCCGAGCAATAGGAGATAGCACCCCAACCACACGGCAAGAACGGCTACCAGTTGCAGCACCACAATCACCGCCAGCGCCAGGCGATGCAGCGTCGGCGAAACCAGTGCCCGGCTGAGCAAGGGGATGTCGACCACGGGCGGCTGGCGCAAGGGCGCCATCGACAGCGTCGCCCCTACCGCCTTCACCGAGCTGGCGAAACCGTGCAGGTTGTTGATCAGGGCAATGCTCAACCACAGCGCAAACCCAAGGAAGCACGTAGTTTGGAAGATCATCAATGAAGTCTGGGTGTCCATTCCGGGTCCTTGTAGATTGCAAAAGACGCTTGCCGCACTCTGGGTGGCAGGCAAGAACAGGCAGGACGATAAAACCTCAAGCTAAGTTGAGGTCAATAGCAGGCAAGCAGGGAAAGTAAATCCGCCGGAGGTCCGACGAGCTATAAGGAACATGGGGTGGGCTTCAGCCCACCAGCAGCCATCAAACAGCCGCCTATGCTCCTCAAGCACAAGTACCCAGCTCAAAGCGAACACCCCAGGTTGCCAACAGGACCCGTTCCCACACGAAGGACACCGCCGACAGCCGTAGCAACGCGTCGCCCCATCGCCCGGTATCAATCCCCCTCGCCTCGCATCCGAATGTGCAGGCCTTGCTTCCCAGAAAACCTTGCTTAAGCCCGTTACCTGGTCGACAGTCCTTCGTCTGCAATCAAGAGCGGCTCACTGATGAGCCTCGGACCAAGTAAGGACTGCTTCTGCTCAAAGCCAGGGCAACAGGAAGAATGAATGGCAACGACTCCATCGATATATGTGCTGCATGTTCAGTTGGCTCCCCTGGTGGTACTGGCACCCGTCTGGCGGCGGCTGGCGGTAACGGGGGATTGCTCGCTACGACGGCTACACCACTTCATCCAGGCAGCATTCGGCTGGGAGAGCCGCCATCTGCATGAGTTCACCAATGGCATCGACCACTACCTGCCACCTGACCCCGACATAGGACTGCCGGAAGCGGGAACAGCGGACGATCGCCGAGTGAAAGTACGGCGCGCGCTTAAACCAGGGGACCGGATGCAGTACATCTACGACTTCGGGGATGAATGGCTGCATGTGATCGCAGTGGAATCTGTCCGGCCGTGCGAGGTTACGGGGGCCTGGTGCGAGCTGCTGGACGGAGCCGGCGCATGTCCGCCGGAGGACGTAGGCGGGCCACACGGGTACATGGCGTTCTTGCAGAGCATCCACTCTCCCACCAGCCCTGCTGGTCGGGAGGCACTGGAGTGGGCGGGTGGCACGTTCGATCCGGAGCTGTTCGATCTCCGGGCTGCGAAGGCGGCAGTGCAGCGGGTTTGCAATAATCAGTGAGGGGGACATTCGATCAAGCCAATGCGACTGGGCTTAACTATCGGCGGCCATCTAGATCCAACCACTGCGAAGACGCAGGTGTCGTCGTGGCCGACCGTATTAGCCGGTCCCTGCACTCGACCTACCACGCATAGACTTACTTGTCTTTGGCAGCAGGCCTCACTAGCGCAAAGAGTTCTGCAGCGAAGCTCTCTTGGAAAAGGGAAAACAGACCAAACAAACGAAAAAGGCCCAAGTCTTTCGACTTGGGCCTTTCTCTAAATATGGTCGGGACGGAGTGATTCGAACACTCGACCCCTTGCACCCCATGCAAGTGCGCTACCAGGCTGCGCTACGCCCCGACATTTGTTGCTAGCTCCGTCACCGGAACGACGCGAACTATACTTTAAGCTTTTGAATTGTGGAAGGTTTTTTTTGGATTTTTTTCACTTACGCAGTACGACGAGGACGTCTTCAAGCTCGGCAATCATCTGCCGTATCAGCTGCTTGTACTGAGTGGTGTCATCCTTGGCCTCGTCACCGGAGAGACGCTGACGCGCCCCGCCGATGGTAAAGCCCTGATCGTACAGCAGGGCCCGGATCTGCCGAATCATCAGCACATCCTGGCGCTGGTAGTAGCGGCGGTTACCCCGCCGCTTGACTGGGTTGAGCTGGGGAAATTCCTGCTCCCAGTAACGCAGCACGTGGGGCTTGACTGCGCAGAGCTCGCTGACCTCGCCAATGGTGAAATAACGCTTGCCAGGGATAGGTGGCAGTTCGTCGTTATGACTTGGTTCCAGCATAAGCTTCAACTCTGGCTTTCAGTTTTTGGCCCGGACGGAATGTCACGACACGGCGTGCCGTGATCGGGATTTCCTCGCCTGTCTTCGGGTTGCGTCCGGGGCGCTGGCGTTTATCGCGCAGGTCGAAGTTGCCGAAACCGGACAATTTCACCTGTTCGTTCTGCTCCAGCGCCTGACGGATTTCCTCGAAAAACAGTTCGACCAGTTCCTTGGCTTCCCGTTTGTTCAGGCCAAGCTCTTCATACAGACGTTCAGCCATCTCAGCTTTCGTCAGAGCCCCCATACGCTACTTCCTTAACGTGGCGTTGAACCTACCTTCCAGCGAGGTGACGATGTTCTGGGTTGTGGTGTTCACCTCATCGTCGTTAAGAGTGCGCGATGGATGTTGCCAGGTCAAGCCGACGGCCAGGCTTTTTCTAAGCGGATCAATACCTTTACCGTGATAGACGTCAAATAGCCTGAGGTCCGTCAACCACTCCCCGGCGGCTTCGCGAATCGTGTCGAGGACGGCTTCAGCGGCGACCTCACGATCAACCAGGACGGCCAGATCACGACGCACTTCGGGGAAGCGCGACAGCTCGCTGAACCTGGGCAGGCGTCCATTCATGACCTCAGCCAGCACGAGTTCGAAGAGGTAGACGGGCTGGTCAAGATCGAGGCTCTTGGCCAGTTCGGGGTGAATGGCGCCGAGGTAGCCAACCAGCTTGCCATCTCGTTCGATGCGAGCGGTTTGCCCCGGATGCAGCGCCGGATGCTCGCCGGGAACGAAGCTGAATGCGTCCAACGCACCAGCTGCACCCAACAGCGCCTCGACGTCGGCCTTGACGTCATAGAAATCCACGCCTTCGCGGCCATGGGCCCAGGCCTCCGGCAGGCGCTTGCCACAGACGACACCGGCGATCATCGCTTCCTGCTTCAGGCCTTCGAGTTGGCCGACGAAGCGAAGGCCACTTTCAAACAGGCGAACACGGCTCTGCTGACGGTTGAGGTTATGCTGCAGCGCCTTGACCAAACCCGGCCACAGCGAGGAACGCATGGCAGCCATGTCGTTCGAGATGGGGTTGGCCAGCATGAGCGGCTTGGCGCCAGGATTGAACAGCTCGAACAACTTGGGATCGATGAAGCTGTAGGTGATCGCTTCCTGATAGCCCCGGGCAACCAGCAGGCGACGCAAAGCCGGCAGCTCGACTGCAGATTCGGCACGAGCGCGAGGCGCAAGGCGCGCTTGCGGGTAGCGAACCGGCAGGCGGTTGTAGCCATAGAGACGACCGAGCTCTTCGATCAGATCCACTTCCAGGCTGATGTCGAAGCGGTGACTGGGCACTGCAACCTTCCACTGACCCGGCGCAATAGAGGTGACGCCCAGACCCAGCGCGGTAAGCAAGCGCTCGACCTCGGCGGCGTCCATTTCCATGCCCAGCATCTGGGCGATGCGCTCGGCACGCAGGATGACAGGTGCAACGCTCGGGAGATCCGCCTCACTTACAGCCTCGATGATCGGGCCAGCTTCACCCCCCACGATCTCCAGCAGCAGCGCAGTGGCGCGCTCCATGGCCTGGCGAGCAAGCTGCCAGTCCACGCCACGCTCGAAACGATGCGAAGAGTCGGTGTGCAGGCCATAGGAGCGGGCCTTGCCAGCAACGGCGATGGTGTCAAAGAACGCAGCTTCAAGGAACAGGTCGCGGGTCTTGTCGCTGACGCCACTGTGCTCGCCCCCCATTACCCCTGCGATAGCCAGGGCACGGCTGTGGTCGGCGATGACGAGGGTGTCACCACGCAGGCTGACCTCCTGGCCATCGAGCAGGACGAGCTTCTCCCCCTCCTCCGCCATGCGCACGCGGATGCCGCCATTGATTTCGGCAAGGTCAAACGCGTGCATCGGTTGGCCGAGCTCAAGCATCACGTAGTTGGTGATATCGACAGCTGCATCAATGCTGCGCACATCCGCCCGGCGAAGGCGTTCGACCATCCACAACGGGGTGGGCTTGGAGAGGTCGACATTACGCACCACCCGACCGAGATAGCGCGGGCAAGCCTTCGGTGCCAGCACGTCCACCGGGCGAACTTCGTCGTGAGTCGGTGCGACCGGGCTGATCGCTACAGGGGTGACGGGTGCCGCATACAGGGCACCCACTTCACGGGCCAGGCCAGACATGTTGAGGCAATCACCACGGTTAGGCGTGAGGCCCAGCTCGATGACGACGTCATCCAGGCCGAGGTAGGCCCGGATGTCCTGTCCGACTGGCGCATCGGCAGCCAGTTCCATCAGGCCGGCGTTCTCGTCGCTGATCTGCAGCTCACTGGCAGAGCAGAGCATGCCGAAGGACTCGACGCCGCGAAGCTTGGCTTTCTTGATCTTGAAGTCGCCGGGCAGCTCGGCACCGATCATGGCGAAGGGGATCTTCAGGCCGGGGCGCACGTTGGACGCGCCGCACACCACCTGGAAGGTCTCGCTGCCATTGCTGACCTGGCATACACGCAGCTTGTCGGCATCAGGGTGCTGCTCGGTGCTGAGCACCTCGCCCACCACAACGCCACTGAACGCGCCGGCGACAGGCGTGACGCTGTCCACTTCCAGGCCGGCCATCGACAGACGAGCCACCAGCTCGTCGCGGGATACCTGCGGGCTTACCGAGCTCCGCAGCCACTGTTCACTGAATTTCATCCTGCTCTCCTGAGGAATTCGTTGCGTGGACTACGACCTAGCGGAATTGCGCGAGGAAGCGCAGGTCGTTGTCGAAGAACAGGCGCAAATCGTTGACGCCATAACGCAGCATGGCCAAACGCTCGACGCCCATGCCGAAGGCAAAGCCCTGGTACTTTTCGGGATCGATGCCGGACATGCGCAGCACGTTGGGGTGGACCATGCCGCACCCCATCACCTCCAGCCAGCCGGTCTGCTTGCAGACGCGGCAGCCCTTGCCGGAACACATGACGCACTGCATGTCGACTTCGGCGGACGGTTCGGTGAAGGGGAAGAACGAGGGGCGGAAACGCACGCCCAGGTCCTTCTCGAAGAAGACGCGGAGGAACTCCTCGATGGTGCCTTTCAGGTCGGCGAAGCTGATGCCTTCGTCGACCAGCAGGCCTTCGACCTGGTGGAACATCGGCGAGTGCGTGATATCCGAGTCACAGCGATAAACACGGCCGGGGCAGACGATGCGGATCGGCGGCTGCTGGGACTCCATGGTGCGCACCTGGACCGGGGAGGTATGGGTGCGCAGCAACATGTTGGCGTTGAAATAGAAGGTATCGTGCATCGCACGGGCCGGGTGGTGGCCGGGGATGTTGAGCGCTTCGAAGTTGTGATAATCGTCTTCGACCTCCGGGCCTTCGGCGATGCCGTAGCCGATGCGGGTGAAGAACTGCTCGACGCGCTCGAGAGTACGGGTAACCGGATGCAGGCCGCCAGATACCTGGCCGCGCCCCGGAAGGGTGACATCGATCCGCTCGGCCGCGAGCTTGGCTGCCAATGCAGCTTGCTCAAGCGAGTCCTTACGGGCGTTGAGGGCGTCCTGGACGCGCTCTTTGGCGGCATTGATCAGCGCACCGACCTTGGGCCGCTCGTCTGCAGGCAGGTCACCCAGGGTCTTCATCACCTGGGTCAGCTCGCCTTTCTTGCCGAGGTACTGAACGCGAATCTGTTCGAGAGCATTCACGTCTTCGGTTTGTTGCACGGCCTCAAGCGCTTGAGAGACCAGCGCATCCAGATTTTCCATTTACTGACTCCAGATACGAAATAGGGGAAGAGCCAAGGCCCTTCCCCTATTGGTGACGTTCAGCACCGGGATGGCCCGGTGATTGTCGGGGACTTAAGCCAGAACGGCCTTAGCTTTCTCGACAATCGCAGCAAACGCCGCTTTTTCGTTCACTGCCAGATCGGCCAGAACCTTGCGGTCGATCTCGATGGCCGCTTTTTTCAGGCCAGCGATCAGGCGGCTGTAGGACAGACCGTTCTGACGAGCACCAGCGTTGATACGAGCGATCCACAGAGCGCGGAACTGACGCTTGCGCTGACGGCGGTCACGGTAGGCGTATTGGCCTGCCTTGATTACCGCTTGCTTGGCAACGCGGAACACGCGAGAGCGAGCACCGTAGTAGCCTTTGGCGAGTTTCAGAATTTTTTTGTGACGAGCACGAGCGATAACGCCACGCTTAACACGAGCCATGAGTGTATTCCTCTAGTCTTGACCGATTAACGAACGCGCAGCATGCGCTCGACTTTTGCTTTGTCCGACGGATGCATCAGTTCGCTACCGCGAAGTTGACGCTTACGCTTGGTGGACATCTTGGTCAGGATGTGGCTCTTGAAAGCGTGCTTGTGCTTGTAGCCGGAAGCGGTCTTGAGGAAACGCTTGGCTGCACCGCTCTTGGTTTTCATCTTTGGCATGTTCGGATACTCCGCATTGAGTGATTACGCATAACCGCAAGGCCTGCCAGTGCCCTGGTGGTTACTTTTTCTTTTTGGGAGCGATGACCATCATCAGCTGGCGTCCTTCCAGCTTGGGATGCTGTTCGACGGTTCCGATTTCAGCGAGGTCGGTTTCGACCCGCTTCAGCAGTTCCATACCCAGCTCCTGGTGAGCCATCTCACGGCCGCGGAATCGAAGCGATACCTTGGCCTTGTCCCCATCATTAAGGAAACGTACCAGGTTGCGTAGTTTTACCTGGTAATCCCCTTCTTCCGTCCCTGGACGAAACTTGATCTCTTTGATCTGTTGCTGGTGCTGATTCTTCTTGGCTGCAGCGGCCTGCTTCTTCTTCTCGAAGAGGTGCTTGCCGTAGTCCATGATCCGGCAGACAGGCGGTACCGCGTCTGCCGAGATCTCTACGAGGTCCAGCTTTGCTTCATCAGCAGCGCGAAGCGCTTCATCGATCGAGACGACGCCAATTTGCTGGCCGTCTGCACCAATAAGTCGCACCTCTCGAGCCGTGATGTTCTCGTTGATCGGGGCCTTGGGTGCAGCTCGTTTATCTTGTCTCATTTCACGCTTAATAGTGATTACTCCGATTCTTGGCGACCACGCCGGGAAACCGTCTGCGCGAGCGTGGTGACGAATTGCTCGAGGGGCATGGAGCCCAGATCGACGCCTTCACGGGTGCGCACAGCAACGGATCGTGTCTCAACTTCCCTGTCTCCGATAACCAGGAGATAGGGAACCTTGAGCAAAGTATGCTCGCGGATTTTAAAGCCGATTTTTTCGTTTCTCAAGTCGGACTTGGCACGGAACCCGCTTTGGTTGAGAGTCTTTTCGACCTCAAGGGCAAAATCCGCCTGTTTGTCGGTGATATTCATGATCACCGCCTGGGTCGGCGCCAGCCACGCCGGGAACGACCCTGCATAGTGCTCGATGAGCATGCCGATGAAGCGCTCGAAGGAACCGAGGATCGCGCGGTGAAGCATGACCGGGCGCTTGCGGTTGTTATCTTCGGCGATGTAGCTGGCATCGAGCCGATCAGGCAGGTTCGGATCGTACTGCAGGGTACCGCACTGCCAGTTACGACCCAGGCAGTCCTTGAGGGTGAATTCGATCTTCGGACCGTAGAAAGCCCCCTCACCCGGCTGGTATTCCCAGGCCAGGCCCGACTCGTTCAGCGCGTCAGCCAGAGCCCCTTCAGCCCGATCCCACAACTCCTCGGACCCCACGCGCTTGGCCGGGCGGGTCGAGAGCTTCATGGAAATGTCACTGAAGCCGAAGTCGGAATAGACCTGCAAGGTGAGCTTGATGAAGTCCGCAGCCTCCTTCTTCACCTGCTCTTCGGTGCAGAAGATGTGGGCGTCGTCCTGGGTAAAGCCGCGCACGCGCATGATGCCGTGCAGCGCGCCCGACGGCTCATTGCGGTGGCAGGCACCAAATTCAGCCAGGCGCAGCGGGAGATCGCGGTAGGACTTCAACCCCTGGTTGAAGATCTGCACGTGGCACGGGCAGTTCATCGGCTTCACGGCATAGTCGCGACTCTCGGACGCGGTGGTGAACATGTTCTCGGCGTAGTTGGACCAGTGGCCGGAGCGCTCCCACAGGATGCGATCGACCACCTGGGGCGTCCGCACCTCGACATAGCCATGCTCACGCTGAACCTGACGCATGTACTGCTCGAGCACCTGATAGACGGTCCAGCCATTGGGGTGCCAGAACACCATGCCCGGCGCTTCTTCCTGGAGGTGGAAGAGGTCCAGCTGCTTGCCGATACGGCGGTGATCCCGCTTCTCGGCCTCTTCGATGCGCTGGACATAAGCAGCCAGCTGCTTCTTGTCCGCCCAGGCAGTGCCATAGACGCGCTGCAGCTGCTCGTTCTTGGAGTCGCCGCGCCAGTAGGCACCCGAAATTTTGGTGAGCTTGAAGGCCTTGAGGAAACGCGTGTTCGGCACATGCGGACCACGGCACATGTCCACGTACTCCTCATGGAAGTACAGGCCCATGGCCTTCTCGTCCGGCATGTCATCGACCAGGCGCAGCTTGTACTCCTCGCCTCGCGCCTTGAAGGTCTTGATCACCTCCGCACGCGGCGTCACCTTCTTGATGACGTCGTAATCCTTGTCGATCAGCTCGGCCATGCGCTTCTCGATGGCCGCCATGTCGTCCGGCGTAAAGGGACGCTCGAACGCGATGTCGTAATAGAAGCCCTCGTCAATCACCGGCCCAATGACCATCTTGGCACTGGGATAGAGCTGCTTGACCGCATGCCCGACCAGGTGGGCACAGGAGTGACGGATGATCTCCAGCCCCTCCTCGTCCTTCGGCGTGATGATTTGCAGGGTGGCGTCGGCTTCGATCAGGTCACAAGCATCGACCAACTTGCCGTTAACCCGACCCGCCAGCGTGGCCTTGGCCAGACCAGCACCGATGGACTGAGCCACCTCGAGCACGGAAACGGGTTTATCGAACGAACGCTGACTGCCGTCGGGAAGAGTAATGATGGGCATGGCGCCTCCTCTCCTAGTGGTGACCTCTACCAAAGGCCACATGGGTTGGGATGAGCCAGTAAATGATCCGGCGGTATACCTGCCACACGATGGCAGAGCCCTTTCAGGCCAACCTGACCGAACCAGGGTCACTGGAGGTATTTCGGGAAACGCGGATGCTTTCAGAAAGACAACGCAGTGACAAGCAGGAATTAGGCCTTACAGAGCATTTAGCCAGCAGCACCTCACCACCCCACCGCACATCCGTAACTCACGCCGAAACGAGACACGGATCACACAAACCCAGCACCGCAACCTGACAGATCGCTCGCGCACCTATGCTCAAGCGGGTAACCCGCCACCCTCGGGAGGGCGCGCAATGAAAGAACAACGGAGATACCTCGCACTGCGTGCGCACATTGATGAACTGATCCAGAGCGGCGGCCGAATTCTCAGCCGAGAGCCACTCACTCTCAGGGCAAACGGCAATTTGTACACGATTGCCCATGGCATGCTGATCGGCCATATCGCAGCCGCCTGAAGCGTGACCACGAAGCCAAAAACAAAAAGGGCGATCCTTTTGGATCGCCCTTTCTGCTAAGCCTTTCGGCTTGATTTGGTAGGCACAATTGGACTCGAACCAACGACCCCCACCATGTCAAGGTGGTGCTCTAACCAACTGAGCTATGTGCCTTCGATGGGTGCGCATTCTACGGGGTTAAATTTTGGTGTCAACAACTTTTTTCGCTAACTGACTGAAAAAGTGGAGCTTTTACTGTTCAGCCCCTCGTCAATTATCTTGCACGGAGGCTAGCCGGCTATTTTCAACTCGGGTAGCATCTCGCCATCCGTAAAAAATAAAAAACAGAGATTCAAGATGACGCACACTCCCTACCCTCAATCCTATTACGCCGCCTCCGCCAACCCGGTTCCGGCCCGCCCGGAACTGGAAGGCGAGACGCAGACCGACGTCTGCATCATCGGCGCGGGCTACACCGGCCTTTCCACCGCCCTCTTCCTGCTGGAGAACGGCTTCAAGGTCACCGTCGTGGAAGCGGCCAAGGTCGGCTTCGGCGCATCGGGGCGCAACGGCGGCCAGATCGTCAACAGCTACAGCCGTGACATAGATGTCATCGAACGCACCGTCGGCCCCAAGCAGGCCCAACTGCTCGGCCAGATGGCGTTTGAAGGCGGACGTATTATTCGCGAGCGCATTGCCAAGTACGACATCAAGTGCGACCTGAAGGACGGCGGCGTATTCGCAGCCTTTACTGCCAAACAGATGGGCCACCTGGAATCCCAGAAGAAGCTCTGGGAGCGCTACGGCCACACCCAGCTGGAACTGCTGGACGGCAAGCGCATCCGCGAAGTGGTGGCGAGCGAGAACTACATTGGCGGCATGCTCGACATGAGCGGCGGCCACATCCACCCGCTGAACCTGGCCCTCGGCGAGGCGGCGGCAGTGGAGTCCCTGGGCGGCGTGATCCACGAGCAAAGCCCGGCCATCCGCGTCGAGCGTGGCGATAACCCGGTGGTCTACACCCCCAAAGGGTCGGTAAAGGCCAAGTTCGTCGTCGTCGCCGGCAACGCCTACCTGGGCAACCTGCTGCCGGAACTGATGGCCAAGTCGATGCCGTGCGGCACCCAGGTGATCACCACCGAGCCGCTGTCGGACGAGATGGCCCGCAGCCTGCTGCCGCAGGACTACTGCGTGGAAGACTGCAACTACCTGCTGGACTACTTCCGCCTGTCTGGCGACAATCGTCTGATCTACGGCGGTGGCGTGGTCTACGGTGCACGTGATCCGTCGAACATCGAGGCCATCATCCGCCCGAAGATGCTCAAGACCTTCCCGCAGCTGAAGAACGTGAAGATCGACTTCGCCTGGACCGGCAACTTCCTGCTGACCCTGTCCCGCCTGCCCCAGGTGGGTCGCCTTGGCGACAACATCTACTACTCCCAAGGCTGCAGCGGCCACGGCGTCACCTACACCCACCTCGCCGGCAAGGTGCTGGCCGAGGCACTGCGTGGCCAGGCCGAGCGTTTCGACGCCTTCGCCAGCCTGCCGCACTACCCGTTCCCGGGCGGCCACCTGTTCCAGGTACCGTTCAGCGCCCTCGGCGCCTGGTACTACAGCCTGCGCGACAAGCTGGGCTTCTGATGCTCCATCCTTGAATGAAAACGGCGCCACAGGGCGCCGTTTTCATTTGGGCGATGCACATTCAGCGCACCTGCTTCCTCGCCATGTCCGCCGCATCCACCTGACCCGCAGCCGCCAATGCATCCGCCGCCGCCCGCCAGCGAGCCACATCAGCCGCCACTGGCAGCACGTTGGGCGCCTGAAGCAGCACGGCCCACTGCCCAGCGGCGGCCCAGTCTGCCGCAAACTCGGCAAACCCGACCTGGGCCCGACGATCACCGGCCAACCGCAACAGCACCACCTCACGCTCCCGGTCGAATCCGACCAACACCGCATAACGCCACGACGGCAGCCAGCCATAGCCCTGGCGCAGATGCACCAGTACCGGGTTGCCGGCCGCCACCTGGACCAGCAGGTCCTCCAGATGCTTATCGAGCGGGTACACCAACAGACCATGCTGGTGGGCGACCACAGGAATCCGCTGGGCAAGTGACGCCTCGGCCTCAGGCAGTTGCAACGCCTTCTCCACCATCCCCGGCGTCACCGTTTCTCCCTGGAAGCCAAACAGCGCAGCCAGGGAAGCCGGCGCACTCTGATAAGTCTGCTGGGCGAAGAACGGCACGCTGCTCAGCTCCACCACCATCGGCAGAGCCCGCACGCGCGGATCATCGGCGGGATCGTGCCCCGCGCAGGCCACCAGCAGGAATGGAACGAGGCAGGCCATCACGACCTGGCGGGAACAGGCAACAAATCGGGAACGGCGCAAGGAAACCACCTTGTTAGCAACCGGGAAGAGGCCCGCATGATAGCGCTCGCCCCCAACCGGAACCCCATGTTTTATGGGACCTCGCCCCACCGGCAGATGACAGAAATGCGACCTGTGCACACTCCACCATTCATCCTGGCGACAAATTGTTTCCAAAGCGCGACTCGCTGTGACTTATAGCGGGGAATCAGCCATCCATATCCACGACACCGCCCAGCCACATTGGCGGCGGCCAAGTCAACCCTTGGGCACAATATGGAGAGAATCCCCCAATGAACGCTCCGCTCCGCGTCAACGAAGCCTTGATCATCGCCGGCCGCGCCTTCCAACCCTACCAGTGCGTCGCCTGGGCTCCCCAGGATGGCAGCGGTGAACTCAGCATCAGCGTGATCGACCGCACCAGCACCCGCCTGCTGGGCCGCTCGAAACTCACCACCAGCACCTACACCGACCCGGCCCAACTGGCCAGCGTCCTCAAGCAGTCCCGCGAGGAGCTGTCGCGCCAGGGCTACCGCCTCGACCCGTGGAAGATGCCGGAATAATCCTCTTCCGCGCTGTGCCCACTGCGCCGGCGAGCCGTCCACACGGCTCGCCGCTGGCCTGATCACCTCCACCTACTCCCCTCTTTCCCAAGCAGCGGATTGGCAAGATCCGTGGGCTTGTTGTCGTTGTCGCCAAGACCTCCGACCTCCACACTGATGGCGTCCCCCTTGAAGCGAACGCCATGGACACCCCACTGACCATCGCCTGCCTGGCTTTCCCCGATGTGATGAGCCTCGACGTGACCGGCCCTCTGCAGGTCTTCGCGTCCGCCAATGTCGAGCGAGAGCGCCAGGGCCTGCCCGCGCCCTACCGCATCCTCCTGCTCGGCCTGGAGGCTGGGCCGGTGCGCACCTCAGCCGGCTTTGCCCTGCTGGCGGAGCAGGCCTGCAGCAACTGCCCGGCGGAAACCCTCGACACCCTGCTCATCCCGGGCGGTTTCGGCGTTGAGCCGCTACGCAGCCATGCGCCCCTCCTTGGCTGGCTGCGTGATGCCGAACCCAAGGTCCGCCGCCTCGGCTCGATCTGCTCCGGCGCCCTCATTCTTGCGGCCGCCGGCCTGCTGGACGGCCGGACCGCCACCACCCACTGGTCCGACGTCGACACACTGCGCTGCCACGAAGCCGTGGACGTGCAGGGCGACCGCCTGCACACCTACGATGCCTGCGGCCGCGACGGCGATCCCCATGTCTTCACCTCGGCCGGGGTCACCGCCGGCATCGACCTGGCCCTCGCCCTGGTAGAGGCCGACCTCGGCCGCTCCATCGCACTGGCAGTCGCCCGGCGCCTGGTGCTCTTCCTGCGGCGCCCCGGCGGCCAGGCGCAGTTCAGCCCGCTGCTGGCGCCAGACCCGCACCGCACATCACGCCTCGCCGCCTTGCTGGAGTGGATCCCCCTCCACCTCGGCGAAGACCTCAGCCTCGACACCCTCGCCAGCCAGGCGAACCTGTCGCCGCGCACCCTCTCCCGGCTCTTCAGCCAGGAGCTGGGCATGGGGCCCGGCCAGTACGTCGAGCGGGTACGCCTGGAGGCCGCGCGCAACCTGTTGCAGGACGCCCAGGCCTCCATCTCGACCGTCTCCCGCCTCACCGGCTTCGGTCACCCCGAGAACCTGCGCCGCACCTTCCACAAGCACCTGTCCATCAGCCCCCAGGAATACGCCGAGCGCTTCGGCCGCCCCTGACCCGGAGAACCTCGATGCTCGAACTGCGCCCCAACTGCGAATGCTGCGACAAGGACCTACCGCCAGCCGCCACCGACGCCATGATCTGCTCCTTCGAATGCACCTTCTGCCGTGACTGCGCCGAAGGCCACCTGGACGGTCGCTGCCCCAACTGCGCCGGCACGCTGGTGAGCCGCCCCATACGGCCCGACGCGAAGCTGGCGGCCAACCCACCGTCTACCCAACGCATCCACCACCCCAATGGCTGCCTGAAGCGCGCCTAAGCTGGAGTCACCATGCTCGAATTCGCCAAGAAGCTCCGGGGCGACGCCGCCGCCCTGCCCCCTCGTCCCGCTTCGCGCCAGGTGATCCTCGCCTGGTTCGGCGGCGTGCTGGCCATTGCCGGCATCGCCGGCCTGGGCGACGCACTCACCCTCAGCCTGCTGCTGGGCTCCTTCGGTGCCTCCTGCGTACTGGTCTTCGGCTTCCCCGACGTCCCCTTCTCACAGCCACGCAACGTGGTGCTCGGCCACGTCCTCAGCAGCCTGGTAGGCCTGATATTCCTGGCCCTCTGCGGGCCCCACTGGTGGGCCATTGCCCTTGCCGTCGGCAGCGCCATCGCCCTGATGATGGTGACCCGCACCGTGCACCCACCGGCCGGCTCCAACCCGGTGATCATCTTTCTGCTGCAGCCCGGCTGGGACTTCCTGCTCTACCCCACCCTCAGCGGTGCACTGCTCCTGGTCTTCGTCGCCCTGCTCTACAACAACGCGAGCCGCGAGGCCCGCCACCCCAAGTACTGGTAGGCCATCGCATGCCTCTTCTGCTGAGCAACCCCGGAATCCGCCTGCTGTTCGCCTGCCAAGCGCTGTACTGGAGCTGCTCGCTGATCGGCATCACCCTCACCGCGCTGATCGGCCTCCAACTGGCGCCGGCCAACGCCCTCGCCACCCTGCCGCTGGCACTGCTGGTGCTGGGCAACCTGCTCGCCGTGCAGCCGCTGTCGGTGTTCATGCAACGCCACGGCCGCCGCCCGGGGCTGATGCTCGGAGCGGCCGGGGGCATCCTCGGCGGCCTGACCAGCGCCCTGGGCGTCTGGCTCGGCGACTTCAGCCTGCTGTGCCTGGGCGCCTTGCCCATCGGGGCCTACCAGGCCTCGGCGATGTACTACCGCTTCGCCGCCCAGGAAGCGGTCCCGCCGGAGCAGAAGGGCCGTGCCACCGCCTACGTGATCGGCGGCGGCATCTGCGCCGCCCTGCTGGCACCCAGCCTGGCGCTGTGGTCGCGCAACGCCCTGCCGACACCCTTCGTCGGCGCCTACCTCGCCATCGCGGCACTGGCCGCGCTCGCCCTGCTGCTGCTTCATCGCCTGCGTGAAGGCGATGCACCCCCAGCCCCACGAACCGGCTGGGCCTCGACACGCGCACTGCTGGCCCGCCCCCTCGTGCGAGCAGCCATCGCCACCACCGCCATCGGGCACGGCTTGATGATCCTGGTGATGAACGCCACGCCCCTGGCCATGAGCCTGTGCGGGCTGTCGATCGAAGAAGGCTCGGAAGTGATCCGCTGGCACGTCCTGGGCATGTTCCTCCCGGCGTTCGCCGCCGGCCCGCTGGTGGACCGCTTCGGCAGCCGCCAGGTGGCACGGCTCGGCATCCTGCTGCTGGCCATCAGTGCGGCCACCGCCCTCACGGGCCTGGCGCGCAGCCATTTCCTGGTCAGCTCGATGTGCCTCGGCCTGGGGTGGAACCTCATGCTGGTCGCCGGCACCACCCTGCTTGCGGAAGGCCACGACAGCGCCGAGCGGGGCCAGGCCCAGGCCCTGATGGAGCTGAGCAACAGCCTGGTGGCAGCCTGCGCGTCCTTCGCCTCCGGTGCCCTCATCACTAGCCTGGGCTGGGCCGCCGTGAACCTCGGCATGCTGCCGCTGCTGGTCATCGCCTTGCTGGCAGCCAGCGTTCGCCCACACAAGGCGCACTGAGCACAGCCGCCTTGCTCGCTGGCCGCTTTGCCAACGGCTAGAGTTGCCCGCTACCGCCCCCAACTACAAGGCCCAGCACGATGTCGAAGCCGATACCCGACCCGCACGATGCCTCCACCGCTACAGAAGCATCGGCGCACGAACTTCCACTCCCGGGAATCGACCTGTGCAGCCCAACCTCGGGCCAGCCGGTCTGGGGGACGATCAGCGCCCCGGTCGCGATACCATCGCCTGACGTCAAAGGCAGCGACACAAGCCGGAAGTACGGCGTCGAATACAACATAGACGTACACGCCCGCCAGACACTGATGCCCGAAGGCCTGCAGCGTGTCCTGGACATCCTCGACCAGGCCATCGCCCCGCGCCCCGTCTCACCCGCTGGCGGCAACCACGTCGGGCCCGACGAGTCAGCAGCCTCGGCGCCAACCGCCCCCAGTCCCGAAGACGAAAAAGGCAGCCCGTAGGCTGCCTCTCTCTGCTTCGCGCATCGCCTCAGTAGTAGGCGTTCTCGCGGTTGCTGTGGTCGGTGACGTCACGCACGCCCTTGAGTTCGGGGATGCGCTCCATCAGAGTCTTCTCGACACCGTCCTTCAGCGTCATGTCGACCATGCCGCAGCCCTGGCAGCCGCCGCCGAAACGCAGCACGGCGATGCCTTCCTCGACCACGTCCACCAGGCTCACCTGGCCGCCGTGGCTGGCCAGGCCGGGGTTGATCTCGGTCTGCAGGTAGTAGTCGATGCGCTCGTTGAGCGGGCTGTCCTCGTTGACCATCGGCACCTTGGCATTCGGCGCCTTGATGGTCAGCTGGCCGCCCATGCGGTCGGTCGCATAGTCCACCACCGCGTCTTCGAGGAAGGGCTCACTGACGGCATCGATCCACGCCGTGAAGGACGCCAGGGCCAGGGGCGTATCCTCGGGCTTCTGCTCGCTGGGCTTGCAGTAGGCGATGCACGTCTCGGCGTACTGGGTGCCGGGCTGGGTGATGAAGATGCGGATACCGATGCCGGGGGTGTTCTGCTTCGACAGCAGGTCAGCCAGGTAATCCTGGGCTGCCTGGGTAATGGTGATGGCGCTCATGGCAACTCCTCGCGAACATGGCGCGCAGTGTACGCCAATCCGGTCCGACGGATAAAGTCCCAGTAATTTAGTAGGAATTATTCCCGATTAGCTCAGCCCGAGCTCCAGACAGCGCTCTTCCCGGTGGAAAGAGCGCTGCAGCGCGCCTCAGAGGTTCTGGTAGCGGTTCATGTCCAGCACGCCCGCCTCCACCGGCTCGGTCTCGCGGATGTAGGCCGACAGGTCGTGGAAGTAGAACCAGAACTGCGGGTGACTACGGCGGATACCCCAGCGCTCCACCACCTTGTCGAAGGCTGCCGTGTCCTTCACCCGCCCCAGGGCGGTGACGAAGTCCGGCACCTCGTCGGCGCGCAAAGCGAAGATGAAGTTCGGGTAGCTGGTGAGCACGCCCGGGTAGATGGTCAGGGTGTCCAGGCCGGGCTGGTAGCGGAGCTCCTCGCCCATCATGAAGGCCACGTTGCTGTGGGCGCGGTTGCGCAGCACGCTGTAGACCTCGCGCTTGCCGTTGGGCAGTTCCACCCTCAGCAAGGTCGCCTCGGGCAACTGCTCGATCACCCGCAGCCCTGCCGCCGGGCGACTGACCAACTGGCTCAGCACCTGCTCGGCGTCCTGCAACGCGGGGTCGATGCCCGGGCGGTAGCAATTCGCCGTGCAGCGGTTGATCGGGTCCGGCCGGGCGTTGAGGCCCTCGAAGCGCTTGACCAGCTCGGCGGCAAAGGCCCCCTTGGCCCCCTCCACCGGCAGGAACAGCCCGGTCGGGGTGTCGTTGTCGATGGCCTCGTAATCCAGCCACATCTTCAATTTGCCGCTGTTCTGGTACCAGTCATCCAGCAACGCATCCCGCGATGCTGCCGGCATCAGGCGCAGGAAATTCACCTCCGCGCCATTGCGGATCAGGTCGAAATAGAGCCGGGTCTGCGCCTGGTGGGACACGTTGCCGAACACGTCGAAGTTGACCACCAGCTGGTAGTAGGTGCGCTCCAGCAACGGGTAGTCCAACAGCCACATCGTCTGCGGCACCTGACCGATCAGCCCCTTGCGCACCGATGCGCTGTCGAACTGGCGGTAGATCGACAGCAGCGCATTGTCATTGCCCGCCCAAACGGTGCTCCAGGTGGGCGCCGGAGCCGCCGCATAGGCCTCCTGGCGCAGCTTCTCGTAGGCGTTGCGCTTGTCCCGGTAGCTCAGCCACAGCCCCAGCAGGTTGCCGATGTCGTCGAACTGCCCCGGCATCGCCAGCAGCGGCGTGGCCTGGCCACGGTAGGCGGCATCGGTGACGTACAGGTCGTGCGCCGGGTCCTGGAACATCGCCCAGAAGTTGTCGCGGATCACGTCGGTGGCGATCTGCCCGCGGCATACCGGCCCGCGGATGAAGGTGCGAACGAAGTATTCCGCGTTGTCCAGCATGAACTGGTAGCGGGCCCGGGCCGGGATGGCCTCGAAGGTCTCGAACGGATTGGCCCGGCGCTGGGCGCCGTAGCCCGGCACCTTGTCGGTGTTCCAGTTGCTGGAGAAGAACAGCTCGCGGACCCGCTTCATCTTCTCCGCGCTCAGCGGGTAGGTGATGTGGGTCTTGTGGACGATGGCCCCCTGGATCGGCCACATCCGGTAGTAGAAGGTGGTGCCCGGGTCATCGTTCGGCCGGCGGGTGGCGATGGGGTCGATGGGTTGGCCACTGGGCGTGCGCGAGCGCACCAACTGGAAGAAGTGGCCGCTGCGCCCACCGTCGAAGTACAGGTGCGCCAGGAACAGGTGCTCGAACAACCAGCGCCCCACCAGCACCTCGCGGGCACCGGGGGCGTTGAGCAGCGCCTCCCACTGTGCCACCTGGGCCGCCTCGCTCGGCGTCGGCAGCGGCGCCTGCTCCTCCACCGGCGCCCCGGCCCCCAGCCAGCGCTGGAGGGTCTGGTATTCCTGCGCGTCCAGCCCGGTCACCGCGAAGGGCATGCCGGCATGGGCATAGCGCCGCGCGTAGTCGTCGAACTCGGCAGGCGTCGGGCACTGGTTCTGCCGGTTGATGCCGATGTCCAGGTCCTCCGGCAGCTTCGCATTGGGCGCCGGCGGGTTGCTGTGGCCCAACTCCAGCATGCGCGCCATCAGGGCAGCCTGGGGCCCCTGGCCGTTGAGCACCGAATAGAAATCCTTCTGCCGCCAGGCCGCCTCGCCGTGGGCATCGAAGTACAGCCGCGTGGTGGCCTGGGCCTGGGTCCGCGTGCCGTCGTAGACCGGCTGCTTGGTGGCCCCACGGGCAGCCCCCTCGGCGCTGCCCAGGTTCAACTGGCAGGGCGAGTCATAGCAGGCATGGCAGGCCACGCACTTCTTCTCGAAGATCGGCTGCACATCACGGGTGTAGGACACCGATGCAGCCTGCACCCCAGAGCCTGCGCAGAGCAGGAACACGAACGACAACAGGCGATGGCGCATGACCTCATCCTTGAACGAAGCGAAACGGAAAGCAGGGATTCTACCGGCCCCGTCTCCGTCGCGCAGTGACAAAGGCCCGGTCGGTTAGGGATACAAGCGCTTGCAGTGCATCCGCGCCAATCCGAACACCACTCGCACGAGAGAGTTCCGCGAGGCCAAAACTAGCTGTGCGCATACGCCGTCAAGCGGCACCCTGCAGGCCTTCGCATCCGTGAACCGCGTCATTTTCCGTACACGGCGCCAGGCGTATCCTTCGCGCCACGCCGGACCATCAGGGACAGTCGGCGCAGCCACAGGGACGTCGACGGGCACCACGCCCGCTCGCCACCCGGCCGCACCCCGAGGGTCGCCACCCCATCGCATGCTCCACAGGAGATCGTCATGAAAGCCCTCGCCGGTGGCCTTGCCGCCCTGTTCCTCTGTGCCTGCACCCAGGCCGCCGATTGCGGTTTCGCGCCGCTCCCCCTCAGTGCCAGCGCCGCAGCGCCGAACGTCTTCGTCGGCAAGGGCCAGCACCTGGAGGTCAGCTTCACCAACGAGAACCCCGAGATCAAAGAGCCGGATGCCTTCCCCGAGCCCCCCGTGGTGCTGCGCGACACCGCCAGCGGCAAGGGCTGCAACATCGAGGACGGTGGCATCTGGGCCCGTGAACCCCTGTACCTGAGCCGTGACGAGAAGCGCCTGGTGACTTTCGAGTACAGCGGCTCCAACAGCGAACTGGTGGCCTACGACACCGCCACCTGCAAGGCCATCCACCGCCTGGACGTCTCCGGCAAGCGCGCCGCCGTGGTGGGCGAGCAGCTGGTGCTGGGCAGCCAGTGCGACGGCGACTCGCTCGGCAGCTGCAAGAAACAGGCGCGCCAACCCGTCCAACCGTTCTGCAAACCCTGATAGGGAACGTCAATGAGCCTCGATACCTGCATCGTCAACGCCTGCACGGCCGCCTGGGATGAAAGCTTCATCGCCGGCACCAAGAACAAGAACAACTGCTCCGGCTTCCTCCAGTCGGTTGCCGCCACCCTCAACGTGCCGATCCCCGCCGGCAATGCCGACGCCATCATGTCCGGCCTGCCCCAGGCCAGCGGCTGGAAGGAACTGAAGAGCGGCGCGGAAGCCGCGCAGAAGGCCTCCCAGGGCTGGTTCGTGATCGCCGGCCTTAAAGGCAGCGACCACAACCCCGCGCGCAACAACGGCCACGTCGCCGTGGTCATCGGCGGCACCCTGTATCGCGGCACCTACCCGCGCTGCTGGTGCGGCAGCATCGCCGGCCCGGTGGGCCAGAGCCAGGGCGTACGCTCGGTCGGCGAAGTGTGGAACCGCACCGACCGCGACCTTGTGAAGTACTTCGTGTACGAAACCGTCAGCTGCGCCAGGTAAGCCCGCCACGCCGTGGATGATCCCCCCTCATCCACGGCGCCCGCCTTCCGGGCCGTTTCCGGCCGTCCCCCGCTGAATCCCGCGCGCCCGGCCTACCAGAGGCCTACACCCCACCGCCAACATGAGCCACATTCATGTTCCAGGCAGCGCAGGCCGTAAACCCCTCATCTTTGCTATGATCGGCGCCCTTTTTCCGCCCAGCCAGACAGGTCCCTCATGTCCAGCACGCTCACCGATCGTGGCGCACGCCTCAACGCCCTCCAGCAAGCCCTCAAGGAACGCATCCTGATCCTCGATGGCGGCATGGGCACCATGATCCAGAGCTACAAGCTGCAGGAGGAGGACTACCGCGGCGCGCGCTTCGCCGACTGGCCCAGCGACGTGAAGGGCAACAACGACCTGCTGCTGCTGAGCCAGCCGCAGGTGATCGCCGAGATCGAGCGCGCCTACCTGGATGCCGGCGCCGACATCCTCGAGACCAACACCTTCAACGCCACCCGCGTATCCCAGGCCGACTACGGCATGGAAGCGCTGGTGTACGAACTGAACGTCGCCGGCGCCCGCGTGGCCCGCCAGGTGGCCGATGCCAAGACCCTGGAAACCCCGGACCGCCCGCGCTTCGTCGCCGGCGTCCTCGGCCCCACCAGCCGCACCTGCTCCATCTCCCCGGACGTGAACAACCCCGGCTACCGCAACGTCACCTTCGACGAGCTGGTGGAGAACTACACCGAGGCGACCCGTGGCCTGATCGAAGGCGGCGCGGACCTGATCCTGATCGAGACCATCTTCGACACCCTCAACGCCAAGGCGGCGATCTTCGCCGTGCAACAGGTGTTCGAGGAGGACGGCGTCGAACTGCCGATCATGATCTCCGGCACCATCACCGACGCCTCCGGCCGCACCCTCTCCGGGCAGACCACCGAAGCGTTCTGGAACTCGGTGCGCCACGCCAGGCCGATCTCCGTGGGCCTGAACTGCGCCCTCGGCGCCAAGGAGCTGCGCCCCTACCTGGCGGAGCTGGCGGCCAAGGCCGAGACCCACGTCTCCGCCCACCCCAACGCCGGCCTGCCCAACGCCTTCGGCGAATACGACGAAACCCCGGCGGAAATGGCCGCCGTGGTGGAAGAGTTCGCCGCCAGCGGCCTGCTGAACATCGTCGGCGGCTGCTGCGGCACCACCCCGCCGCACATCCAGGCCATCGCCGAGGCCGTGGCCAAGCACAAGCCCCGCGCCCTGCCGGACATTCCCAAGGCCTGCCGCCTGTCGGGCCTGGAGCCCTTCACCATCGATCGCAACTCGCTGTTCGTGAACGTCGGCGAGCGCACCAACATCACCGGCAGCGCCAAGTTCGCCCGCCTGATCCGCGAGGAGAACTACACCGAAGCCCTCGAAGTCGCCCTGCAGCAGGTGGAAGCCGGCGCCCAGGTGATCGACATCAACATGGACGAGGGCATGCTCGACTCGAAGGCGGCCATGGTCACCTTCCTCAACCTGATCGCCGGCGAGCCCGATATCTCCCGCGTGCCGATCATGATCGACTCCTCCAAATGGGAGGTGATCGAAGCCGGCCTCAAGTGCATCCAGGGCAAGGGCATCGTCAACTCCATCTCCATGAAGGAAGGCGTCGAGCAGTTCAAGCACCACGCCCGCCTGTGCAAGCGCTACGGTGCCGCCGTGGTGGTGATGGCCTTCGACGAGGTCGGCCAGGCCGACACCGCCGCGCGCAAGAAAGAGATCTGCCAGCGCAGCTACGACATCCTGGTCAACGAGGTGGGCTTCCCGCCGGAAGACATCATCTTCGACCCGAACATCTTCGCCGTCGCCACCGGCATCGAAGAGCACAACAACTACGCCGTCGACTTCATCGAGGCCTGCGCCTACATCCGCGACGAGCTGCCCCATGCACTCTCCTCCGGCGGCGTCTCCAACGTCTCGTTCTCGTTCCGCGGCAACAACCCGGTGCGCGAGGCCATCCACTCGGTCTTCCTCTACCACGCCATCCGCAACGGCCTGACCATGGGCATCGTCAACGCCGGCCAGCTGGAGATCTACGACGAGATCCCCGCCGAGCTGCGCGAGAAGGTCGAGGACGTGGTGCTCAACCGCCACGAAGGCAGCACCGAGGCGCTGCTGGCCATCGCCGAAAACTACCGGGGCGGCGGCGCCGTCAAGGAAGCCGAAGACGAGGAATGGCGCAGCTACCCGGTGACCAAGCGCCTGGAGCACGCCCTGGTCAAGGGCATCACCGCCTTCATCGTCGAAGACACCGAGGAGTGCCGCCAGCAGTGCGCGCGCCCCATCGAAGTCATCGAAGGCCCGCTGATGGCCGGCATGAACGTGGTCGGCGACCTGTTCGGCGCCGGCAAGATGTTCCTGCCCCAGGTGGTCAAGTCCGCCCGCGTGATGAAGCAGGCCGTGGCCCACCTGATCCCCTTCATCGAAGAAGAGAAGGGCGACAAGCCCGAGGCCAAGGGCAAGATCCTCATGGCCACCGTGAAGGGCGACGTGCACGACATCGGCAAGAACATCGTCGGCGTCGTGCTTGGCTGCAACGGCTACGACATCGTCGACCTCGGCGTGATGGTGCCGGCGGAGAAGATCCTCCAGGTCGCCCGCGAGGAGAAGTGCGACATCATCGGCCTCTCCGGGCTGATCACCCCCTCCCTGGACGAGATGGTCCACGTCGCCCGCGAGATGCAGCGCCAGGGCTTCCAGCTGCCGCTGATGATCGGCGGCGCCACCACCTCCAAGGCCCACACAGCGGTGAAGATCGAGCCGCAGTACAGCAACGACGCCGTGGTCTACGTCACCGACGCCTCCCGCGCCGTGGGCGTGGCCACCAGCCTGCTGTCCAAGGAGCTCAAGCCCGAGTTCGTCGAGAAGACCCGCGTCGACTACGCCGAAGTCCGCGAACGCACCGCCAACCGCGCCGCCCGCACCGAGCGCCTGGCCTATGCCGACGCCATCGCCAACAAACCGGCCTTCGACTGGACCGGCTACCGCGCGCCCAAGCCCAGCTTCACCGGCGTGCGCGTGCTGGAAGACATCGACCTGGCGGTGCTGGCCGAGTACATCGACTGGACGCCCTTCTTCATCTCCTGGGACCTGGCCGGCAAGTACCCGCGCATCCTCACCGACGAAGTGGTGGGCGAAGCCGCCACCGCGCTGTTCGCCGACGCCCAGGCCATGCTGAAGTCGCTCATCGAGCAGAAACTGATCAAGGCCCGTGCAGTATTCGGCTTCTGGCCCGCCAGCCAGGTCAACCACGACGACATCGAAGTGCGCGACGAGCAGGGCAAGCCGCTGGCCGTCCTGCACCACCTGCGCCAGCAGACCATCAAGCCCGATGGCAAGCCGAACCTCAGCCTGGCCGACTTCGTCGCACCGAAGGAAAGCGGCGTCACCGACTACGTCGGCGGCTTCATCACCACCGCCGGCATCGGCGCCGAGGAGCTGGCCAAGCAGTACGAAGCCAAGGGCGACGACTACAGCGCCATCATGGTCAAGGCCCTGGCCGACCGCCTGGCCGAAGCCTGCGCCGAATGGCTGCACGAGCGCGTGCGCAAGGAATACTGGGGCTACGCAGCCGATGAGCAGCTGGACAACGAAGCCCTGATCAAGGAGCAGTACAAGGGCATCCGCCCCGCCCCCGGCTACCCGGCCTGCCCAGACCACACCGAGAAAGCCACCCTGTTCCACCTGCTGGACCCGACCGCTGACTTCGGCAAGCCCGGCCAGAGCGGCGTGTTCCTCACCGAGCACTTCGCCATGTTCCCGGCTGCCGCCGTCTCCGGCTGGTACTTCGCCCACCCCGAGGCGCAGTACTTTGCCGTCGGCAAGGTCGAGCGCGACCAGATCGAGCAGTACAGCAAGCGCAAGGGCCAGGAGCAGACGGTCAGCGAGCGCTGGCTGGCGCCCAACCTGGGCTACGACAACTGATCAGCGTCAGGACTCGAAGCAACAACACCCTTACTATCTCGCGCTTCGAGCACGTAAAAGGAACAGGACATGGAAGCCCCTATCGTCAGTATTATTGGTAGCGGCTTTTGCGGCACGGCACTTGCCATTCATTTGCTGCGCAATGCAAAAGCCCCCTTGCACATACAGCTCATCAACAGAACCGGCTGCCTTGCTCGTGGCCTAGCGTACGGAACGCGCTCTGAGAGTCACTTACTCAATGTCCCTGCCGGAAGAATGAGCCTGTTCGACGAGCACCCCGAGGACTTTCTCACGTTCGTCCACTCAGGTTTGCCTGAAGCGAGCGGAGGCGACTTTGTTCCACGCAGCCTATACGGCGACTACCTTGAAGCACGTCTTGCTCAGGCAATCACACGGCGACACCCGAGCGTCTCTTTTGAAGCTCTCAAAGAGCAGGTGGTTGATCTCATACAGCGTGATGCGCATGCAGAGCTTGAACTATCTAATGGCCATCGCATCAAGGCCTCGAAGGCAGTAGTAGCCACCGGGAATTTCCTTCCCGCGGTTCCAGTTGCACTTACCGCCGTTGCCGACAACCCACGCTTCATTCGCGACCCTTGGAAAGTTGGCGCTCTGGATGCAATCCAGCCAGATGAAAGCGTTCTCATGATCGGCACAGGCCTCACCATGTTCGACGTGGCGCTCTCGCTTCAAGATCAGGGCCACAGGGGAATGACGGAAGCGCTTTCACGTCGCGCGTTGCTGCCACAACCCCATCGAGCCAACTTGGACCCACCTTCCCTGCCCGAGCTTCCACGGTCACTAAGCACTCACTCGAGCATTCGAGCATTGCTGACTGACATTAGAAAATTCATAAAAATTTCCCAGCATGATGGTTTCGACTGGCGCGACTCCCTAGCAGCACTACGTCCCGTAACCCCCACGCTATGGCACAACCTAGAAGAAGCAGAACGCCTCCGATTTCTGAGACATCTACGCCCTTACTGGGACGTCCACAGACATAGAGCGGCTCCTGCTATTGCTCAGCGCGTTGAAGAACTTGTTCAAACACAACAGCTTCGAATTCTGGCGGGAAATATTGCCAACGCACGGGCCTTGAACGCAGGGCTGGAAGTAACTATCCGGGCACGCTCCAAGATAAATCTGCTCCCCAGGAAATATGACTACATCATCAATTGCACGGGACCGTGCAGCGATGTGACCAAACTCGAAGAGCCCCTGTTTCAAAATTTATTGGCAAGAGCGGCAATCAAGCGCGATGCAATCGGCCTTGGTTTGGAAAGCACGGCTGAGTACCGGTTGATATCTGAAGCGAATGAACCTCAGGAAAGTCTGTTCTTGCTCAGCCCTATGTTGAAAGCCAGCCATTGGGAGGCGATTGCTGTACCGGAATTACGTGTACATGCATCAAAGCTCGCCAGCATTCTCTTGCAAGACTGACCGGTGCTGCGTGCGATCCACATACAAGAATCCGAAATCACCGATAAGTATTTAGGAGAAAAGTCCAAGCAGGCACCCCTGTTGCATGCTGTGCTGAATCCCCCGCCAGGAGCCATTCCGCTCCCCTTCGAGACCGGGAAACGAGGAGTACCTGCATGTCGCTGCTGCCTGATCGTATTTCCACCCGCCTGACCCTGGGCGCCATCCTCCTGCTGCTGCTGACCGCCCTCGCGGTGTTCGCCGTGATGGTGCTGCGCGGCCAGCCCCGCGTCGTCGCCGAGAGCAACGCCCTGATCGAACAGACCGGCAGTGCCATCGTGCGCCAGCTCGGCCTGCAGCTCACCGGCATCCAGGGGCTGGCGGTGAGCATGGCCCACCTGGCCCAGACCCTGCCCCATGACGAGGCGCTCTACCGCACCACCTACCCGCCGCTGATCGACAACAGCGGCGACGCCGCCATCGCCGGCGGCGGCATCTGGCCGGAACCCAATGCCTTCACCAGCGGCACCGAGCGCCGCAGCTTCTTCTGGGCACGCAACACCAGCGGCGCCCTGGATTACTCCGACGACTACAACAAGCCCGACGGCCCCGGCTACCACAACGACGCCTGGTACACCGGCGCCCGCAGCGCCGCCGGCAATGCCTGCGTCTGGTCAGAGGCCTACCAGGACCCGGTCAGCAAGGTGCCCATGGTCACCTGCAGCGTGCCCTACCAATTGCAGGGCCGCTTCGCCGGCGTCAGCACCATCGACCTGCGCCTGGACGACCTGGCCCGTTTCCTCAAGGAACAGGGCACGGTTACCGGCGGCTACGCCTTCGCCCTGGACCAGGCCGGCAACGTCCTGTTCTTCCCCCTCGGCCAGGACGTGACCATGCAGAAGTTCGACGACCTGGCCAGCCGCGAGGCCTGGCTCGCGCCCTTGCAGGAGGCCCGCCGCAAGGCCGCCGCCGACGGCCACTCCAGCGTGCAGCTGGACGCCGACGCCGTACTCGACACCACCGTCCAGGCCAACCTGTTCCGCATGCCGCAAACCGGCTGGGTGGTCGGGCTGGTCACCCCCCAGGCTCGCGTCACCGGCCTGGCTCGCGCGCTGACCTATGAGCTGCTGGCCTTCCTGCTGCCGGTGCTGGGCCTGCTGCTGCTGTTCGTCTGGCTGGCCGGGCGCAAACTGCTGGAGCAGATCGGCGAGACCACCGCGCAGATCCAGGCCCTCGGCAATGGCCAGTCCGGCCAGGGCGGCGCCCTCAGCGAGCTACGCGACGACGAGATCGGCCAGCTGCGCCAGGCGGTCAACCAGTACGCCGGGCGCCTGCAGGGCATGCTGCAGAGCATCGCCAGCGAATCCCAGCGCCTGCGTGACGAGGCCGGCAGCCTCGGCCGCCTGAGCAGCGCCCTGCTGCAACGGGCCGAGCAGCAGCGCCAGGAGAACACCCAGTTGGCCACCGCCATCACCCAGATGTCCTCCAGCGCCCAGGAAGTGGCACAGAACACCAACGACTGCGCCGACACCGCCCAGCGCTCCCAGAGCGTGGTGCGCCAGGGCCAGGACAAGGTGGCCGCCAACAGCCGCGCCATCCAGGCCCTGGCCGGCGAGATGGCCAGCGCCGCCGCCGTGATCACCCAGCTGGAGCAGGACAGCCAGCAGGTCGGCGCCGTGCTGGACGTGATCAAGGCCATCTCCGAACAGACCAACCTGCTGGCCCTCAACGCCGCCATCGAGGCAGCCCGGGCCGGCGAACAGGGCCGGGGCTTCGCCGTGGTGGCCGACGAGGTGCGCTCCCTGGCCGGCAAGACCCAGAGCTCGGCCAACGAGATCAGCGGCATGATCGCCAACCTCCAGCAGGCCTCGCGCCAGGCGGTGCAGGCCATGCAGGCCGGCGAGGCGCGCACCCGCCACGCCGTGGAGGAAGCCGAAGGCGCCGCCAGCAGCCTGTCGGCCACGGTGCAGAGCTTCGACGACATCTCCCAGCGCGCCCAGCAGATCGCCGTCGCCGCCCAGCAGCAGAGCCACGTCACCCAGGAGATCAACGAACTGGCCGTGCGCATCCACTCCGCCAGCGAAGAGAACGCCCGCGACGCCGTGGACCTCGACGCCCTCGGCCACTCCGTGCAGGACGCCGCCAGCCGCCTGGCCGAGCTGAGCCGCGGTCGCTGAGACTGCGAACGGTGCCCACCGAAGCGAAGCGGGAGCTGCTAGGCTCCCGCTTTCTTCGCCGCCGAGACCCACCATGCCCTTCCCCACAGGCCGCCTTGCAGGCCTCGCCCTGGTCGCCGCCCTGCTCGGCGGCTGTGGCTCCATCCTCGCCCGCAGCCAGGACGTCCACCTGGTGGATGCCGACTACTTCCGCAGCACCCAGGGCGACGTGCAGTTGCTCACCGGCAACCTGGACGAAGGCTCCTTCCCCATGAGCACCGTCTGCTGGATGTCGCTGATCTGCCCGGTCGCCACCGTGGTCTCGGTGCCGGTGGACCTGGTGGTGGATGTCGCCCTGCTGCCCCACGACATCGCCGCCGAGCGCTGAAGCCCCCGGCGCCCCTACTTAAGCGCCCAAGCCGGTGGTAGGATGCGCGCCCCATGCGTATCCACGACCTCGACCAACAGCTCGCCGCCCTTGGCGCCAAGCCCATCCACCGGGATCGGATGCTGCGTGCCTGGCTGCAGGGCAAACCCCTGGACAGCGGCCGCCCTCGCCAGCAGGCCGACGATTTCCTGCCGCTGCGGGTGCGCGAAGCCCTGCCCGCCCTCACCGAAACCCTCGACGGCCTGGTGCGCCTGCGCTCCGAACACCCCGGTGGCGACGGCTCGGCCCGCCTGCTGGTGGGCCTGGGCGACGGGCAGATGGTGGAGAGCGTGCTGCTCCCGCGCGACGGCCTGTGCGTCTCCAGCCAGGTGGGGTGCGCCGTGGGTTGCGTGTTCTGCATGACCGGCAAGAGCGGCCTGCTGCGCCAGGTCTCCAGCCTGGAGATCGTCGCCCAGGTGGTGCTCGCGCGGCGCTACCGCAAGGTCAGGAAGGTGGTGTTCATGGGCATGGGCGAGCCCGCCCACAACCTGGACAACGTACTGGAAGCCATCGACCTGCTCGGCACCCTCGGCGACATCGGCCACAAGAACCTGGTGTTCTCCACCGTCGGTGATCCCCGCGTGTTCGAGCGCCTGCCACACCTGCGGGTCAAGCCTGCCCTCGCCTTGTCACTGCACAGCAGCAAGGCCGAGGTCCGCGAGCAACTGCTGCCGAAGGCCCCGCGCATCACCCCGGACGAACTGGTGGAACTGGGCGAGACCTACGCCCGCCAGGTCGGCTACCCCATCCAGTACCAGTGGACCCTGCTCGAAGGCATCAACGACAGCCTCGAAGAGGCCGAAGGCATCCTGCGCTTGCTCAAGGGCAAGTACGCGGTGATGAACCTGATCCCCTACAACAGCCTGGAAGTCGACGACTACAACCGCCCCAGCGGCGAACGCATCGTCGAGCTGGTGCACTACCTGCACCGCAACGGCGTGCTGACCAAGGTGCGCAACTCCGCCGGCCAGGACGTGGAAGGTGGCTGCGGCCAACTGCGCGCCCGCGCCGTAGAGCGGGTCAACACCCGCCGGCTGCATTCCCCCGCCTCCTGACCCGGCAATTCCATGGAAAGCACCTACGCTTGCAGCAGGAGGTGCCCCATGGACGACCCACAGCAAGACCGCCCACTGACCTTTCGCGAAATGCTCCACAGCGTCGCCGCTGCGGCGTTCGGGGTGCAGAGCGGCAAGAACCGCGCCCGTGATTTCAGCCGGGGCAAGCCCAGCCACTTCATCCTGCTGGGCGTGCTGTTCACCCTGGTGTTCGCGCTGATGCTGTTCGGCGTGGTGAAGCTGGTGCTGCACCTGGCCGGTCTGTAGCCGCCTCAGTCCAGCAGCGGTGCCAGGGAGAAGCGGTAGCCGGAGAACCCGGGATTGCCCCGAGCGCCGAAATCGCGGAAGCGAACCCCGTAGCCCGGCTGGCGGATGTGCGCCAGCAGCCGGCGCGCCTGCTGCACATCCAGCCGGGTGAACAGCCGGGCATGCTGGTCGACGCCACCGTAGCGGGCGAAATCCAGCCCGGCGTCGTAATCCGCCAGCATCACCAGCGCCCAGCCCCCCAGGGTGAAGTGCCCACCCACCAGCACGTCCACGCGCCCGTCGATGCGCGCCTGCAGCACCTCCTGTGAATTGTTCAACGCGGAAACATGCAGGCGCCCGCGCACCAGCGGGCCCAGCGCATCGGCGGCACGCATGGCGCCAAAGGCCATCTCATCGTTGGCGGCCCAGATCAGGCTGACCCGCGGATAACGCGGCAGCAGCTGGCTGGCCTGCTCGAAGGCGCGGCCCCGGTCCCACTCCGCGTACACCAGCTGGCGCAGTCGCACATCCGGGTTGGCGGCCAGTACCCGGCGCAGCCCGGCCTCGCGAAAGCGCGCAGCAGGCGTCTGCTTTACCCCGGAGAACGCCAGCATCTCGATGGTTCCCTGGGGCTGCAGGCGGCGCTGCTGGCGGATCAGCTCCTCGGCCATCAGCGCGCCAGCCTCCTCGTCATTGGGCACCAGGCTGCCGATCCAGTTGCTGTAGCGCTCGCGCGGGCCACCGGTCAGCTCACGCTGCTCATCGGTGAGGGTGCTGTTGACGGTGAACAGGCGAACGCCGCTGCCCTGCCCCAGGCGGAGGATCTCCGGCGCGGCGTATTGCTCGTTGACGAACACCAGGTAGTCGGGGCGCTGGGCTTCCGGCCCCTGCAGGATCGCCCGGGCCTGATCCAGCATGCGCGCCTTGTCGCGCTCGGCGAACTCGATGCGCAGGTCCATCCCCAGGTCATCGGCGGCAGCCAGCATGAAGTCGGCGTAGCTGCGCCAGAACGGCTCGTCGCTGCGACCGGGGTTGAGGAACACGACGGAGGCGGCCTGCGCCAGGCCACAACAGAGCAGGCCCACGCACAGGGCCAGGGAACGCAGGAAGGGCATCAAGGAGAACCTGTTCGTCGAATGCGCCGCAGTATACCCGCGCCACGTCTGCCCTGCCCCGCCGCCTCGCTGGGTCCGTCTACTGGTGGCTCACCCAGAACACCGCCGTGGAGACGACGATCAGGATCAGGCAGAAGATGGCGATGGCGTCCGCGCGGCTGTCCCCGCCCGGGTGCTGAATAGGTTCGTTCATGGCAACCCCTTCTTGTGGTTATGGATGGGCACGCTCCAGCAGTTAAGACCAGCCCCGGCAGGCCCTCAAGGCAGGCCGTCGGGAGGAAAACTTGCGCCAGCCAGCAAACCCTGCGTGCGAGCAGGCGAGCGACCGGCCCGATGTTTTAACATCGGCGCCTCGCATTCCAAGGACAGGCCCTCCCCATGCTGCAGACACTGCTGGAAAAGCTCGGCATCACCGCCCCCACCACCCCCTTCGCCAAGCACGTCGCCGAAAGCCTCGAGGTGCTGGACATCCTGGCGCCGGGCCTGGCCGCCCGTGCCGCCGCCTTCGTTCTCAGCGGGCGGGAGGAACAGGTCCTCGCCGAGCTGTCCCGGCTCAATGGCGAAGAGGCCGCCGTCCTCCTCGACCAGCCCGCCACCCTCGGCTGGTGGTACCCCTCGGGCAACCTGCGCAACGACGCCCAGAAGCACAAGAAGCGCATCAACGCCGCGACCAATGCACGCACCCGCCTCTACGTGATCGGCGCCGAACCCGATGTCGTCGCCCTGGCCCGTTTCGGCAAGGTGCTGGCCGCCGCCTGCCAGGGCGTCAACCTCACGCGCATCGCCCAGGTGCCCGACTGGTTCATCTACCTGGTGGTCGACGCCCTGCACACCACCCGCAAGGACTTCGGCAGCAAGATCAGCAGCGACCTGCGCCAGCACTGGACCCTCGACCTGCTCACGCGCCTGCTGGCGGTGGACGACCTGCCCGGCGACGACGCCCTGCTGCTGGTGCTGGACCGCCGCGACCTCGGCGACTACCACTGGCGCGACCTCAACGCCCTGCTGCGCCTGCCCGACCTGGCCGACCACCTGCTGCAGCACCCCGAGGCCACCCGCGCCCTGCCGGCCCGCCTCTCGGCCAGCGGCAACCTGTCCCTGGTGGGCCTGATCGGCCCCCACCCGCGCCTGGCCGCGGCCTACGCCGACGTCCTCGTGCGCCTCGCGGTGAACAGCGCCAAGACCGTGCGCGCCGCCGCCGGCCCGCACGTGGAGACCCTGCCCCAGGACGTCAAGCTGGAACAGCTCGGCCTCCTGCTGGCGACCGGCAGCAGCAGCGAACGCACCCTGGCCGCCGACCTCCTCGCCCGCAGCGGCGAGGGCGCGCGGGCGATCCTCCAGGCGCGCCTGGCCGAGGAAACCTCCAAGCCCGTGCAGCAGGCCCTGGCCAGCGCCATGGCCCGCCTGGACAGCCAGTCCAGCGCAGAGGAACAGGTGCTGCCGGAGGCCGGCGACTACGAGCGCTGCCCCGACGTGGAACTGGGGGCCGCCACCCTCGACCTGCTGCGCCGCAACCTCACCGAACTGCTGGAGGAGAGCCGTCTCTCCGCCGAGGAAGAGATCCGCAGCAACCTGGAACACAAGCGCAAGTGGGACTGGCAGCAGAAGGCCTACAAGAAGCTCAAGGCCCTGACCGACAAGGACCTGCAGGCCGCCCTCGACTTCCTCAACGGCAAGGGCCGCAAGCTCTCCGACGGCCTCGACGACGTGCTCGCCTACCGTGGCCGCCTGGCCGCCAGCCCCGACGTCAACCTGCTGCACGCCCTGCGGGTGACCCGCCGCCGCTACTTCAACGCCTACCAGCTCATGCAGTGGCTCAAGGGCGACGCCCTGCGCCGTCTCGACCTGCGCACCCTGGCCGACGCCCTGCGCCGCTGCGGCAGCGAAGAGCCTGAGCGTGAGACCGCCGGCCTGTGCTTCGGCTGGAACTCGCCGCTGGCCCAGCTCGACCCCGACCGCGTCTGGCCATTCTTCGCCGAACACCCGCAGTTCCTCGAAGAGGCCTTCGGCCTGCGCCCCAACCATGGCCGCACCGAGTTCGACGTGCCCACCGCCCTCAGCCTGCTGGAGCGCTTCCCGGTGCTGCCGAAACGGCTGATCCCGGTGCTGCTGGAACTGGCCCTGGGCGCCAGCAAGACCAACCGCAGCGAAGCACAGCGCCTGCTGGAAACCCTGCCCGACATCGCCGAGCGCGCCATCGAGGCCCTGGGCTCCAGCAAGCAGGAGATCCGCACCCTCGCCGCCGAATGGCTGCAACGCCTGGGCCGCCCCGAAGCCGTCCCCGCGCTCAAGGCCGCCCTGGCCAAGGAGAAGCGCGAGACCGTGCGCGCCGCCCTGCTCACCGCCTTGGAAGCCCTGGGCGACGACATCAGCGGACACCTCGCCCCCGCCGTACTGCTCGCCGAAGCGCGCAAGGGCCTGCAGGGCAAGGCCCCGGCCAGCCTGGCCTGGCTCGACCTGGACCGGCTGCCCGCCTGCCAGTGGCTGGACGGCAGCGCAGTGGAGCCGGAGATCGTGCGCTGGTGGGTGGTGCTCGCCTGCAAGCTCAAGGAGCCGGCCGGCAACGCCCTGCTCAACCGCTACCTGGAGCTGCTGGCCCCGGCCAGCCGGGCAGCGTTGGGCAAGGCCCTGCTGCTGGGCTTCATCGCCCAGGACACCCGCCACCCGAGCCAGGAGGAGGCCATCGCCCACGCCCAGGCCAACCTCGCCCAGCGCATGCAGAGCTACCAGGCCTGGGCCAAGTGGTCCCCCGAGTACGCCGACATCACCCAGGAGCAGGCCTTCGAGATCCTCAAGCGCGAGCACCTGTCCATCTACCTGGGCAGCGCCATCGCCGACAAGGGCATCCTCGCCCTTACCTGGGCCATGGCCGGCCACGAGCTGGTCAGCCTGCTGCAGGCCTACATGCGCGACCACTACCAGCGCCGCGCCCAGGTCGAGGCCCTGCTCAGCGCCGCCGCCAACAGCAACGACCCGCTGGTGATCCAGCTGCTGCTGGCCGTCGCCCGCCGCCACCGCACCGCCTCGGTCCAGGCCCTGGCCCGCGTACTGGTGGAGCAGATCGCCCAGCGCAACGGCTGGAGTGCCGATGAACTGGCCGACCGCACCATCCCCAGCGCCGGCTTCGACGAACAGGGCGTGCTCAACCTGCAGTACGGCGAGCGCCTGTTCACCGCACGCCTGGACGGTGCCCTCAAGCTGGAACTGCGCAACCCCGACGACAAGGTGGTCAAGGCCCTGCCCGAGCCGCGCAAGAGCGACGACCCGGCGCTGATCAAGGAAGCCAAGACCCAGCTCTCCACCAGCAAGAAGGAGCTCAAGCAGGTCATCGAACTGCAGACCCAGCGCCTCTACGAAGCCATGTGCGCCGAGCGCCTGTGGCCTGCCGGCGAGTGGCGCGAGTACCTGCAGCGCCACCCGGTGGTCACCCACCTGGTGCAGCGCCTGGTCTGGGCCGAAGTGGCCGAGGACGGCGCCCTGCGCCTGTTCCGCCCCACCGAGGACGGCAGCCTGATCGACCTCGACGACGACGAGGTCGAGCTGGACGAAACCCGCCGCGTACGCCTGGCCCACGCCGCCCTGGTGGACGCTGACACCGCCAAGGCCTGGACCGCCCACTTCAAGGACTACAAGGTCAAACCGCTGTTCGCCCAGATGAGCCGCATGCTGCCCGAGCCCACCGCCAGCGAAGCGTCGGAGCAGGACGAAGGCAGCGGCGAACGTATCGCCGACCGCCTCGGCTGGCTCAGCGACACCTTCACCCTGCGCGGCACCCTCACCAAGCTCGGCTACCAGCGCGCCGCCGCCGAGGACGGGGGCTTCTTCGACCACTACTTCAAGGAGTTTTCCAGCCTGGGCCTGCGGGTGTGCATCGGCTTCACCGGCAACTGCCTGCCCGAGGAGAACGTCCCCGCCGCGCTCACCCACCTCAGCTACGAACGCATGGCCCAGCGCTGGTCCACCGGCGAGAGCCTGCCCCTGGCGGAGATCCCGCCCGTGCTGCTGGCCGAGACCTACGCCGACTACCGCGCCGCCGCCGACGCCTGCGTCGGCTTCGATCCCCAGTGGAAGAAGAAGACACCATGGTAAGCACCGCCCTGCGCCACAGCGCCGAACACCTGCATGCCGACGAACTGGCGCGCCTGAGCGAAGCCGACCAGCAGGCCGGCGCCGACCTGCCCCCGGGCTGGCTGCGCTCGCCGCGTTCGGTGCGCCGCTTCATCCTCGGTGACGACGCCCTGGGCATCAGCCGCAAGTTCTACGGCGACGACGCCCTGGTGGACCGCGCCATCGTCACCCTGCTCGGCCGCCAGGGGCTGATGCTGGTGGGCGAGCCGGGCACCGCCAAGTCGATGCTCTCCGAGTTGCTGGCCGCCGCCATCAGCGGTGACTCCACCCTCACCATCCAGGGCACCGCCGGCACCACCGAGGACCACATCAAGTACTCCTGGAACTACGCCCTGCTGCTGGCCGAGGGGCCGACCCCACGCGCCCTGGTGCCCTCCCCGCTGCACCAGGGCATGCAGGCCGGCAAGCTGGTGCGCTTCGAGGAGATCACCCGTTGCCCGCCGGAGATCCAGGACGTGCTCGTCTCCCTGCTCTCCGAGAAGCAGATGATGATCCCCGAGCTGGGCGAAGGTGGCCGCCTGCTGGCCCGCCCCGGCTTCAACCTCATCGCCACCGCCAACCTGCGCGACCGCGGCGTGCACGAGATGTCCGCCGCCCTCAAGCGCCGCTTCAACTTCGAGACGGTGCGCCCCATCGCCGACAGCGAATTCGAAGTGGAGCTGGTGATGCGCCAGCTGCAGCGCGAACTGGGCGAGCAGGCCGGCAAGGTCGCCGTCGAGCGGGACGTCATCACCCTGCTGGTCACCGTGTTCCAGGAGCTGCGCCAGGGCAGCACCCGCGAAGGCACGGCGATCAAGGCCCCGGACGCGGTGATGTCCACCGCCGAAGCGGTCAGCGTCGCCTACGCCGCCGCCCTGGAGGCCCGCTACCTGGGCGACGGCCGCCTGACCGCCGCCGAGCTGGCGCGCCAGCTGCTCGGCGTGGTGTTCAAGGACAGCCAGGACGACGCCCGCCGCCTGCGCCACTACCTGGACAGCGTGGTGCGCGAGCGTGCCCGCCGCGACGACCACTGGAAGCGCTTCTTCGACGCCAGCAAGGGCCTCTGGGACTGAGCCATGGCAGAGGCCTTCGCCAGCGACCCGCGCCTGCCCGAACGGCTGCAGGCCGCCGCCCGTGAGCGCGCGGCCCTGGCCCGGGCGGGCATTCACCTGGTGCCGGTGCGTCACCACAGCCCGGCCTGCGCCTTCGCCCTGCGCCAGCAACTGCAGGCCCTGCAGCCGGCGGCCATCCTGATCGAGGGGCCGGCGGACTTCGACCGGCTCATCCCCGACCTGCTGGACTCCCGCAGCCGGCCGCCCCTGGCGATCCTCTCCCAGCACCGCCGGCCCGACGCCGAGGGCGAGCCGGCGCTGCGCTCGGCCTTCTTCCCCTTCTGCGACTACTCGCCGGAATGGCAGGCCCTGCAGGACGGCCAGCGCCTGGGGGCGCAGCTGGCCTTCATCGACCTGCCCTGGGCCCACCAGCATGACGAGGAGCAGGCCGCCGACCAGCAGCGCAGCCTCATGGCCGAGCGCTACCTGGCCCACAGCCGCTACCTCGCCGCCCTGGCCCGCGAGGCCCACTGCCGGGACCACGACGAACTCTGGGAGCACCTGTTCGAACTGCGCCCCCGCGCGGCGCTGGCCGACTGGCAGCGGCTGTTCGACGACGCCTTCGCCTGGTGCGCCATGGCCCGCCTGGACTACGAGGACGACGTGCTCGCCGCCGAGGGCTCCCTGGCCCGTGAAGCCCACATGCTCGGCTGCATCCGCGACTGGCGTGGCCGTGTGGACGGCCCGCTGGTGGTGGTCACCGGCGGCTTCCACACCCTGGCGCTGGTGGAGGCCCTGGCCGCCGGCACCCCGGCACCGGCAAGACCCGCCGCCCCGGAGGACAGCCAGGCCTGGCTGATCCGCTACAGCTTCGACCGCCTCGACGCCCTCAACGGCTATGCCTCCGGCATGCCCTCGCCGGCCTATTACCAGCAGGTCTGGGACGCGCTGCTGGGCGAGGAGGACGACACCCTCGCCCGCCAGCGCATCGCCACCCGCCTGCTCAGCGGCATCGCCGCCGAAACCCGCGAGCAGCGCCTGGCCGATGCCCTGACCTTCGCCAGCGTGAGCAACGCCGCCGAACAGGCCGCCGGCCTCGCCCGGCTGCGCCAGCACCCCGGCCCGGGGCGCTACGACCTGCTCGACGCGGTGCACGCCTGCTTCGTCAAGGGCAGCCTGGACGAAGGCCAGGACGGCCTGCTGCGGGCCGTGCAGCGCCACCTGGGCGGCAACCGCCTGGGCGACGTGCCGCCCTCGACCCAGGCCCCGCCCCTGGTGGAAGAAGCCCGGCGGCTGGCCCTCGCCCACCGCCTGGACCTCAGCGACAGCCTGGCCCGGCGCACCCGCCTGGACCTCTACCGCAAGCCCCGCCACCGTGCCCGCAGCCGCTTCCTGCACCTCATGGCCTACCTGGACAGCGGCCTGGCCCGGCACCAGGGCGGGCCGGACTTCGTCAACGGCAGCGGCCTCGACCTGCTCTTCGAGGAGTGGGAATACGCCTGGTCGCCGTTGGTGGAAGCCAACCTCATCGAACGGGCTGAACAAGGCAGCAACCTGCGCGACATCGCCCTGCGCCGCCTGCTGGACGAAGAGCGTGCGCTGCTCGGCCAGGGCCAGGGCCGCAGCGCCGGCCGCGTGGCACAGCTGGTGGCCCGCGCCGGACTGATCGGCCTGGGCGAGCAGCTGCCGAGGCTGTTCCAGCGCCTGGCCGAACACCTGGACGAAGACCCCGAGCTGGCCTCGGTGGTCGCCTGCGGCCAGCGCCTGCTGCACCTGTGGCGCGGCCGCGAACTGCTCGGGCTGGAGGAGCAACCGCAACTGCCGGCGCTGCTGCAGCGCATCGTGCCGGCGGCGCTGTTCCTGGTGCCGGGCCTGGCCCTCTGCGCCCCCGAGCAGGAAGGCGCCGCCGTGGATGCCCTGCTGGCCCTGCGCGAATTCATCCGCCTGGGCAGCGGCCTGGTGGGCCTGGATGGCCAGGACGAAGCCCTGCAGGGCGCCCTGGCCCGTCTCCGCGACGAGGCGCCGCCCACCCTGGCCGGCGCCCTGGACGCGCTGCGCTACCTGGACGATCTCGATGACGAGGCCCGCCTGGCCGAAGCCCTGGGCCGCCGCTTTGGCCCGGGCGCCGACAGCGAGGACGCCGTGCGCTACCTCGGCGGGCTGCTGCAGGCCGCACCGGAGCTGATCCTGCGGGTCGAACACCTGGGCCAGGCACTCAACGCCCTGGTGGCCGGCTGGGACGAGGCCACCTTCGTCCGCCACCTGCCCGACCTGCGCCTGACCTTCACCCGCCTCAAGCCCCAGGAGACCGGGCGCCTGGCCAGCCAATTGGCCGCGCTGAACGGCCTGGGCGACAGTGCCCTGGACAGCGCCCACCACGAACTGGACAGCCACGACCTGCTCGCCGGCGCCGCCCTGCACCTGGCGCTCGGGCGCTCGCTGGCGCGCGACGGCCTGCTCGACTGGGCCACGGAAGCCGACCATGACTGACCTGGAAACCGCCCGCCGCTGGCGCCTGATCCTCGGCCGCTACGCCGACCGCGCCCTCGACCAGGCCGCCCTGAACCCCACCGACGCGCGGCTGGAGAAGACCCTCGACTACCTCTACAACCGCGAGTACCAGCGCCGTGGTCATGTCCAGGGCGGGCGCGGCGGCTCCCTCGACGACAGCCAGCTGACCGCCCTCAACTGGCTGGAGCAGGCCCGCAACCTGTTCCCCCGTTCCACCTTCGAGCGCCTGCAGACCCAGGCCATCGAGCGCTACGCCATCAGCGCACTGCTCACCGACCCGGCCAGCCTCGCCAGCCTGGAACCCAGCCCGGCCCTGGCCAAGGCGCTGCTCAGCGTGCGCGGTCGCCTCAGCGCCGACACCCGCGACGCGGTGCGCCAGCTGATCGCCAAGGTGGTGGAAGAAATTCTCCAGCGCCTGCGCAGCCGCTTCACCAACGCCCTCAACGGCCGGCGCAACCGCTTCCGCCGCTCGCCGATCCGCCACGCGCAGAACTTCGACTGGCGCGCCACCATCGCCGCCAACCTCAAGCACTACGACCCGGAGCGCAAACAGCTGCTGATCGAATCGCCGCGCTTCAACGCCCGGGTCCGCCGGCAGCTGCCCTGGGACGTGATCCTCTGCGTCGACCAGAGCGGCTCGATGCTCGACTCGGTGATGTACAGCGCCATCTGCGCCAGCATCCTCGCCACCCTGCCCAGCGTGCGCGTGCGCCTGGTGCTGTTCGACACCCAGGTGGTGGACCTCAGCCACCTCGCCCACGACCCGGTGGAGGTGCTGCTGACCGTGCAGCTGGGCGGCGGCACCGACATCGGCAAGGCCCTGCGCTACTGCGAGCAATTGGTGGACACGCCCCAGCGCACCGTGCTGGCGCTGATCAGCGACTTCGAAGAAGGCGCCGCCATCGGCCCTCTGCTGGCCTGCGTCTCGCGGCTGAACGAGGCCCGCGTGCGCCTGCTGGGCCTGGCGGCCCTGGATGATGCCGCCCGGCCGGTCTACGACCCGTCCATGGGCCAGCGCCTGGCGGATCGGGGCATGCGGATCGCCGCGCTGACCCCGGAGCACTTCGCCGAATGGCTGGCGGAGGTGATGCAATGAGCGCCTGGCTGGCCCGCTACCGGGCCTACGACGACGCGGCCCTGGAAACCCTGGCCAACGCCGGCCTGCTGCGCCGCGCCGGCAAGGACGTGGAGGCCGGCAAGCTGGCCTGGGGCGAGCGCACCGAGGCACACGGGCTGATCGAGACCGACGGCCAGACCGTGCGCCTGGACGCCGGCGGCGTGGAGGCGGCGCGCTGCACCTGCCCGGCCAGCGGCTGCTGCAAGCACATACTCGCCGCCGTGCTGTGGCTGCGCAGCGAAGCGCCCGACGCGGCCACTGGCACGGAACAGCCCGAGCCCGATGCCGCCCAGGTGGAAGCCCTGGCGCTGGACCCGGCGCAGTTGCAGAAGCTCGCCGGCAAGGTGGCCACCCGCCGCGCCCGGCAATGGATCGAGACCCTCGGTACACCCCAGGTGAGCAACCACGGCCTGCGCCTGGCCATCGCCTTCGAGGGCCTGGAGGGCGAAGTCAGCTACCTGGCGGGTGCCGGCTTCGAGGGGATGCTCTCCGAAGCGCGGGACAGCGAACGCAAGGCCCTGCACCTGGCGGCCCTCGCCGGGCTCTTCCAGGCCCACGGCCAACCCTGGGCCTGGACCGCCGAAAGCGCCCCTGCCGACACCACGCGGGACGGCCTGGGCGAGGCCGAGCGCGAACTGCTGGCCTCGGTGCAGCAGCTGCTGCACGAGCTGCTGGGCCAGGGGCTGTCCCACGTCAGCCGGGCCAGCGCCCTGCAGCTGCGCCTGCTCAACCTCGGCGCCCGCACCGAAGGCCTGCCGCGCCTGGCCGGCCACCTGCGCACCCTGGGCGGGCAGATCACCCGCCTGGCCGAGCGCGACGACCACAGCAGCGAGCGGGAGGCACTGGTGCAGATGGCCCGCGTCCACGCCCTCTGCCAGGCCCTGCTGCGCGCCGACGGCGAGCGCCTGCCCCAGTTGCGCGGCCGCCTGCGGCGCGACTACCAGGCCGGTGAAACCCTCGACCTGCTGCCCCTGGGCGGCCACTGGTGGACCAGTGCCGGCGGCGCCCGCGGCCTGAGCCTGGCGTTCTGGGACCTCAACGACGGCCAGGTGCTGGAAACCACCCTGGCCCGCCCCGATGGCAGCGACCCCGGCTTCCGCCGGGACGCGGTCTGGGCCCAGCAGGCGCTGTGGCGCAGCACGCCCGAGCTGCTGTGCCGCGCGCCGTTGCAGCTGGAAGGGCCGCGCCTGGCCGAGGATGGCCGGCTGGCCCCCGGCGGCGGCATTGCCCGCCCCCAGGGCGGCTGGCCAGCGGATGACCCGCGCCTGCTCGACCTTGGCCTGGCGGACTGGGAACAGCTGGGCCTGGCCCTGGAAGACAGCGCCGCCCTCGCCAGCGAACCGCCGACCCGGCTGCTGCTGCGCCCCGCCCGCTGCCACGAAGCGAGCCTGGACGAAGCCCGGCAGGTGCTGACCTGGCCGCTGGAGGACAGCAACGGCCGCACCCTGCTGCTGGAGCTGCCCTGCACCGCCGAGCGCCGCGAACGCCTGGACAACCTGGAGCGGGCGCAGAAGGCCCTGGACGATATCCGTGCCGTGCTGGTGCGGCCCTGGCTGGACGGGCGCCGCCGCTGCCTGGAGCCCCTCGCGCTGCTGGTGGCCGATCACGACCGGCTGCGCTGCCTGTCGCTGGACTTCGAATCCCTGGTGCGCGGCGGGTTGAGCCGCAACCGCCGGCTGTTCGACCGCATCCAGCGCCTGCTCAGCCGCACCGACCGCCCCGTGCCGGCGGTGGAGCCGCCGAGCCTCGCCGGACGGCTGGTGGAGCCGGCCCTGGACGTGCTGGAAAGCCTGGCCAGCAGCGGTCGCCAGCAGCCCTCTGCCCATCACCGGGAAGTGCTGCGGGCCCAGCAGGCGCTGGCCGACGCAGCGGGGGTGGCGGTGCTGGCGCAAGCGCTGGGGCAATTGGCGGAGTCGCCCAGGGTCTCCTCCGGGACCCTGCTGCGGGGGACGCACCTGATGAGCCGCCTGCTGGCCCTGGGCTGACGCCGGGCCAGTCGAGAAGCATTCTCGACGCCCGCCGGCCGGGGCCTCCAGCCGCGCGGGGAAGGTTATGCTCGCACCCCTGCTTATGCGATCAGGTTCTTTACATATACTCAAACATCACTTTTGCGCATAAACCTGAGCTGGTATCTTCCACCGGCTCCGCAGGGGGTGCGCGGCCGTGCGCGCAGAAAAGCTGTAAGCAGCCTGACAACAGGACCATTCATGTACGTATACGACGAGTACGATCAACGCATCGTAGAGGACCGCGTCAAGCAGTTCCGCGATCAGACCCGCCGCTACCTGGCCGGGGAACTCTCGGGCGAGGAATTCCGTCCCCTGCGTCTGCAGAACGGCCTCTATATCCAGCGCTACGCCCCCATGCTGCGGGTCGCCGTGCCCTATGGCCTGCTGTCGTCCGCCCAGGTGCGCAAGCTGGCGCAGATCGCTCGCGACTACGACAAGGGCTACGCCCACATCAGCACCCGCCAGAACGTCCAGTTCAACTGGCCGGAGCTGGAGGACGTGCCGGAGATCCTCGCCGAGCTGGCCACCGTGCAGATGCACGCGATCCAGACCAGCGGCAACTGCATCCGCAACACCACCACCGACCAGTTCGCCGGCGTCGCCCGTGACGAGCTGGTGGACCCGCGCCCCTGGTGCGAGATCATCCGCCAGTGGTCCACCTTCCACCCCGAGTTCTCGCACCTGCCGCGCAAGTTCAAGATCGCCGTGAACGGCGCCGTGGGCGACCGCGCCGCCATCGAGGTGCACGACATCGGCCTGGAAGCGGTGAAGAACGAAGCCGGTGAACTGGGCTTCCGCGTCTCCGTCGGCGGCGGCCTGGGCCGTACCCCGATCGTCGGCAGCTTCATCAACGAATTCCTGCCCTGGCAGCACCTGCTGAGCTACCTGGACGCCATCCTGCGCGTCTACAACCGCTACGGCCGCCGGGACAACAAGTACAAGGCGCGCATCAAGATCCTGGTCAAGGCGCTGACCCCCGAGGTGTTCGCCGAGCGCGTCAACGCCGAATGGGTCCACCTGAAGGATGGCCCCACCACCCTGACCCAGGCGGAAGTCGATCGCGTCGCCAGGCATTTCGTCGACCCGGCCTACAAGGCCTTGGAGGACCAGGACGCCGCCCTCGCCGCCCTGGACGCCGAGCACCCGGGCTTCGCCCGCTGGCGCCAGCGCAACACCTTCGCCCACAAGAAGCCGGGCTACGTGGCCGTGACCCTGTCGCTGAAGCCCACCGGTGTGGCCCCGGGCGACGTGACCGACAAGCAACTGGACGCCATCGCCGACCTGGCCGACCGCTACGCCTTCGGTGAAGTGCGCAACAGCCACAACCAGAACGTGATCCTGGCGGACGTGGAGCAGGCGCAGCTGTTCACCCTGTGGAACGAACTGCGCGAGCAGGGCTTCGCCACGCCGAACGTGGGTCTGCTCACCGACATCATCTGCTGCCCGGGCGGTGACTACTGCTCCCTGGCCAACGCCAAGTCGATCCCGGTGGCCGAAGCCATCCAGCGTCGCTTCGATGACCTGGACTACCTGTTCGACATCGGCAACCTGGACCTGAACATCTCCGGCTGCATGAACGCCTGCGGCCACCACCACGTCGGCCACATCGGCATCCTCGGCGTGGACAAGAAGGGCCAGGAGTTCTACCAGGTGTCCCTGGGTGGCAGCGCCGGCCGCGACGCCAGCCTGGCGCAGATCCTCGGCCCGTCCTTCGCCCAGGAGGAAATGGCCGACGTGATCGAGAAGATCATCAAGGTCTACGTCGAGCGCCGCACCGAGGAGGAGCCTTTCCTCGACACCTTCCGCCGCATCGGCATCGACCCGTTCAAGGAGCGCGTATATGCAGCGAATCATTAAGAACGGCCAGGTCATCGACGAGACCTGGCACCTGCTGCCGAAGGACGCGACCCTCGATGGCCTGTCCAACTGCGACGACCTGATCGTGCCCCTGGCCCTCTGGGTCGAGCACAGCCACGCCCTCAAGGCCCGCGATGGCGGCCTGGGCGTGTGGCTGGATGCCGGCGAGGAGATCGAGGAGATCGCCGACGACCTCTCGCACTTCCAGGTCATTGCGCTGAACTTCCCGGCCTTCACCGATGGCCGCCACTCCTCCACCGCCTACCTGCTGCGCCAGCGCTACGGCTACCAGGGTGAGGTCCGCGCCATCGGCGACGTGCTGCGCGACCAGCTGTTCGCCCTCAAGCGCTGCGGTTTCGATGCCTTCGCCCTGCGCGAGGACAAGGACCCGTACGACGCGCTGAAGGCCTTCGAGGACTTCAGCGAGGTCTACCAGGCCTCCGCCGACCAGCCACTGCCGCTGTTCCGCCGCCGCGCCTGATTCCCCAGGCAACGGGCAAAAGAAAACCGGGACCTTCGCAGGTCCCGGTTTTTTTATGACGCTTGGATGGGGCGTTGTCCGCAACGCCCCGTCGGTCAGCTGTTATTCAGCCAGGCGCCAGGTGGTGCCGCCCTTGCCATCCTCCAGCACCACGCCCATGGCGGTGAGCTGGTCGCGGATGCGATCGGACTCGGCCCAGTTCTTCTCCGCACGCGCGGTCAGGCGCGCCTGGATCAGCCCTTCGACCTCGGCGGCGTCCACCTTGCCGGTGGCACCGGCCTGGAGGAACGCATCCGGCTCCAGCTGTAGCAGGCCGAGCAGGCCACCCAGGGCCTTCATGCGTGCCGCCAGGGCGGCTGCGGTGCTCGGCTCGCTGTCACGCAGGCGGTTCACCTCGCGGGCCATCTCGAACAGGGTGGCGACGGCTTCGGGGCTGTTGAAGTCATCGTCCATGGCTGCGCCGAAGCGCTCGACGAAGGCTTCGCCACCTGCCGCCTCGACGACCGGCAGGCCGCGCAGGGCGGTGTAGAAGCGCTCCAGGGCGCCCTTGGCTTCCTTGAGGTTGTCCTCGGAGTAGTTGATCGGGCTGCGGTAGTGGCTGGCCACCAGCAGGTAGCGCACCACCTCGGGGTGGTACTTCTCCAGCACCTCGCGAATGGTGAAGAAGTTGCCCAGGGACTTGGACATCTTCTCGCCATCCACACGGACCGCGCCTGCGTGCATCCAGGCCTTGGCGTAGAGCTTGCCGGTGGCGGCCTCGCTCTGGGCGATCTCGTTCTCGTGGTGGGGGAACACCAGGTCCGGGCCGCCGCCGTGGATGTCGAAGGTCTCGCCCAGGCAGCAGGTGGACATCACCGAGCACTCGATGTGCCAGCCGGGACGGCCAGGGCCCCAGGGGGATTCCCAGCTCGGCTCGCCGGGCTTGGCGCCCTTCCAGAGGACGAAGTCCAGCGGGTCTTCCTTGGATTCGTCGACCTCGATGCGCGCGCCGATCTTCAGCTCGTCGATGCGGCGGCGGGAGAGCTTGCCGTAGCCCTCGAACTTGCCGACGCGGTAGTAGACGTCGCCATTGCCGGGGGCGTAGGCGAAGCCCTTGTCGATGAGGGTCTGGATCATCTGGTGCATGCCGGCGATATGGCCGGTGGCACGGGGCTCGATGTCCGGGCGCAGCACGGAGAGGCGCGCCTCGTCCTCGTGCATGGCGGCGATCATGCGGTCCACCAGCGCTTCGAACGGCTCGCCGTTCTCCTGGGCGCGCTTGATGATCTTGTCGTCGATGTCGGTGATGTTGCGCACGTAGGTCACGTCATAGCCGCGCTCGCGCAGCCAGCGGGTGACCACGTCGAAGGCGACCATCACCCGGGCATGGCCGATGTGGCAGTAGTCGTACACGGTCATGCCGCACACGTACATGCGCACGCTGTTGCCTTCCAGGGGCTGGAAGGCTTCCTTGGCCTTGGTGAGGGTGTTGTAGATCGTCAGCGCCATCACTGCCCCCAGGAGTCACGCAGGGTGACGGTGCGGTTGAACACCGGCTGGCCGGGCCTGGAGTCCTTGAGGTCGGCAACGAAGTAGCCTTCGCGCTCGAACTGGAAGCGCTCCTCGGGCTGGGCCTGGGCCAGGGACGGCTCGGCACGGCAACCGGTGAGCACCACCAGCGAGCCGGGATTGATGTTGTCGAGGAAGCTGCCGCCCTCTTCCGACTTCTCGGGGTTGGCCGAGCGGAACAGGCGGTCGTACAGGCGCACTTCGCACTCCAGGCTGCCTTCCACCGGCACCCAGTGGATCACGCCCTTGACCTTGCGCCCTTCGGGGTTCTTGCCGAGGGTGTTCTCGTCGTAGGAGCAGCGCAGCTCGACGATGTTACCGTCGGCGTCCTTGATGGCTTCGTCGGCACGGATCACGTAGCTGCCGCGCAGGCGCACTTCGCCACCGGGTACCAGGCGCTTGAAGCCGGCAGGCGGGACTTCCTCGAAGTCGCTGGCGTCGATGTAGATCTCGCGGGCGAAGGGCAGCGTGCGCACGCCCATGTCTTCCTTCGGGTGGCGCGGCAGTTCGAGCTGCTCGACCTGGCCTTCCGGGTAGTTGGTGATGACCACCTTGAGCGGCTTGAGCACGCACATGGCGCGGGCGGCAGTGGCGTCCAGGTGGTCACGGATGCTGAATTCCAGCATGCCGATGTCCACTACGCCGCTGGCACGGTTGACGCCGATCATCTCGCAGAAATTGCGCAGCGACTCGGGGGTGTAGCCCCGGCGGCGGTAGCCGGACAGGGTGGACATGCGCGGGTCGTCCCAGCCGCTGACATGCCCTTCGTCCACCAGCTGCTTGAGCTTGCGCTTGCTGGTGATGGTGTAGTTCAGGTTCAGGCGCGAGAACTCGTACTGGCGCGGCTGCGCCGGTACCGGCAGGTTGGCCAGGAACCATTCGTAGAGCGGGCGATGGTCCTCGAACTCCAGGGTGCAGATGGAGTGGGTGATGCCCTCGATGGCGTCCGACTGGCCGTGGGTGAAGTCGTAGCTGGGGTAAATGCACCACTTGTCGCCGGTCTGGTGGTGATGGGCGTGGCGGATGCGGTAGAGGATCGGGTCGCGCAGGTTGATGTTCGGCGAGGCCATGTCGATCTTGGCGCGCAGGGAACGGGCGCCGTCCGGGAACTCGCCGGCTTTCATGCGGGCGAACAGGTCCAGGTTCTCCTCGACGGAGCGGTCGCGGAACGGGCTGTTCTTGCCCGGCTCATGCAGGCTGCCGCGGTACTCGCGCATCTCCTCGGGGGTGAGGTCGCAGACGAAGGCCTTGCCGGCCTTGATCAGCTCGACGGCCCAGTCGTGCAGCTGGTCGAAGTAGTCCGAGGCGTAGCGAACCTTGCCCGCCCACTGGAAGCCCAGCCACTTCACATCGCGCTCGATGGCGTCGATGTATTCCTGGTCTTCCTTGGCCGGGTTGGTGTCGTCGAAGCGCAGATGACAGTCGCCGCCGAATTCCTGGGCCAGGCCGAAGTTCAGGCAGATCGACTTGGCATGGCCGATGTGCAGGTAGCCGTTGGGTTCCGGGGGGAAGCGGGTGACGATCTTCGCGTGCTTGCCGGCATCCAGGTCGGCCTGGACGATGGGGCGAAGGAAGTTCGTGGCGACGACGGGGGTCTCTGGCTTGCTCATGGTGTCCTTAAGATCATGCTTTGCGGCTCAGGGTAGGCCGGCCAAATCAAAGCGCTTATCATACCGAAGCTGTCAACCCCCTGACAGGCCTTCGGATTTCACGTTCAGAGCGAATTGCCCATGATCAAGCTGCACACCAACCACGGCGTCATCACCCTGGAACTCTTCGAGGACAAAGCGCCTGAAACCACCGCCAACTTCAAGGAGTACGTAAAGGCCGGCCACTACGACGGCACCGTGTTCCACCGCGTCATCTCCAACTTCATGATCCAGGGTGGCGGCTTCGAGCCCGGCATGAAGCAGAAATCCACCCGCGCACCGATCAAGAACGAGGCCAACAACGGCCTGTCGAACAAGGTCGGCACCATCGCCATGGCCCGCACCATGGACCCGCACTCCGCCTCCGCGCAGTTCTTCATCAACGTTTCCGACAACGACTTCCTCGACCACAGCGCCCCCACCACCCAGGGCTGGGGCTACGCGGTGTTCGGCCAGGTGACCGAAGGCATGGACGTGGTCAACGCGATCAAGGGCGTGGCCACCACCATGAAGGCCGGCCACCAGGACGTCCCGGTCGAAGACGTGATCATCGAGAAGGCCGAGATCGTCGAGTGATCCTGCTGATCTCCGACCTGCATCTCGAAGAGGAACGCCCGGACATCACCCGGGCGTTTCTTCGTTTCCTCGACACCCGCGCCCGCCAGGCCGAAGCGCTGTACATCCTCGGCGACTTCTTCGAAGCCTGGATCGGCGACGACGCCATGACCCCCTACCAACACGCCATCGCCCGTGCCCTGCGGCAGGTGGCTGACGGCGGTACGCGGCTGTTCCTGATGCACGGCAACCGCGACTTCCTCGTCGGCGAGCGGTTCTGCCGCGAGGCCGGCTGCACCCTGCTGGGCGACCCGGCCCAGGCCGAACTGGCCGGCCACCCGGTGCTGCTGATGCACGGCGACAGCCTGTGCACCCGCGACGAGGCGTACATGCGCCTGCGCCGCATCCTGCGCCACCCGCTGACCCTCTTCATCCTGCGCCACCTGCCCCTGCGCGTGCGTCACCGCCTGGCCCGCAAGCTGCGCAGCGAGAGCCGCGCCCAGACCCGACAGAAGGCCTACGACATCGTCGATGTCACCCCCGAGGAAGTCACCCGGGTGATGATCGACGCCAAGGTGCCCACGCTCATCCACGGCCACACCCATCGACCGGCGGTGCACACCCTGGAAATCGGCGGGCAGCCGGCACAGCGCATCGTGCTGGGTGACTGGGACCGCCAGGGCTGGGCGCTGGAAGTGGACGCCGACGGCTTCCGCCAGGCGCCATTCGCCCTCGACTGACTGCCGCAGCGAGAACCTGCCCGCAGCCCGAGTGAGTGCTGCTTGACGAGGCGGCATGCGGCCTCCAGCATTCCGCATCCCCACACCGTCAAGGAGCGACCATGCAGTTTGCGAACGCCCCCTACATCAAGTACCTGGTCGGCGGCGCTGCCGCTGCCGGCCTCGGTTTCGCCCTGTTCAACGGCGTCTTCTTCTATAACGAAGCCGGCTTCGCCACCCACGTGCGAACCATCTTCGGCGAGGAGAAGGTGGTGGACGACGTCGGCTACGCCACCAAGTGGTTCGGCCGCGCCACCCCCTGGAAGAAGGCCCTGAGCGTGCAGTCGGTGCTCACCGAAGCGCTCAACCAGATCGACGAGAACAGCGACAACGACTCCCTCGGCGCCACCATCGAAGCCTTCCCCATCGTGTTCCTCGGCAACGTCGACGCCAAGGTGGAGTCCTCCGCGCGCTTCCGCCTGCCGGGCGGCGACCAGTTCCTGAAGATCGCCCAGGAATACCGCAACCCCGAGAACTTCATCCGCACCGCCCTGGTTCCGGCCATCAAGGAAACCCTGCAGGCCACTGCCTCCCTGATGACCGCCGACGACTTCTATGCCGGCGCCCGCAGCGAGTTCGCCGCCGAGTTCGAGAACCAGCTCAATGACGGCCTCTACCTGATCAAGCGCAAGGAAGTACGCGGCCCGCGCGGCGCCATGCCCCACCAGACCGCCATCCTCCAGGCCGGCACCGAGCAGGGCACCTTCGGCGACAACAATGCCAGCCAGTTCGTCACCGAGAAGGTGATCGACTCCAAGGGCATCCCGGTGCGCAAGCAACAGCAGTTCCGCAAGTACGGCGTGGAAGTGGTGGAGGCCCGCATCACCAACGTCGACCCCAACCCGCAGTACAAGCAGCGCATGGTCAAGGTCCAGCAGGCCCTGGCCGAACTGGCCGTGGCGCGGCAGAACCGCCTGAAGGAAGAGGAAGAGAAGCTGCTGGTCACCGCCCGCGGTGAAAAGGAAGTGGAGGCCCGCCGCCAGGAAACCCTGCGCGACCAGATCGAGCGCACCACCCAGGCCGAGACCGAGAAGCAGCTCGCGCGCATCAACGCCGAGCGCGAGAAAGGCCGCGCCGAGATCGAGAAGCAGACCGCCGAACTGCTGCGTGACAAGGCCAGCATCACCGCCCAGGCCACCAAGATCACCGCCGACGCCGAGGCCTATGCCCGCGAAGCGGTGATCAAGGCGGACGGCGCATTGCAGCCCAAGCTCGATGCACTGATCGCCATCAACAAGGTGTGGGCCGAGGCCGCGGCCCAGGCACCGGTACCCAGCGTGATGATGGCCGCCGGCCAGAACGGTGCCACCAGCCGCCAGGACGAGATCGGCCAGCTGATGGGGGTGCTCGCCACCAAGGCCGCCCGCGACCTGGCCCTGGACCTGAAAGTGAAGGACTGACCAGTCACCGCCCCAAAAAAAGCGCCCCTTGGGGCGCTTTTTCATTGCGGGCCGGATTCAGGCCGGAACACCGCTGTGGAAGCGGAACTCCTCGTCAGGGCTCTCGATCAGCTCCTGTTCCACGCCACGCACCCGCTCGATCGTCGCGTCCACGTCCGCCGCCTCACCGTACTGGTAGGCCAGCTTCAGGTAGCCCTGGTAATGCCGCGACTCGCTCTTCAGCAGGCCGAAATAGAACGCGCCCAGGTCCTCGTCCAGGTGAGGCACCAGTGACTCGAAGCGCTCGCACGAACGGGCCTCGATGAAGGCGCCCACCACCAGTGTGTCCACCAGCTTGGCCGGCTCGTGGTTGCGCACCGCCTTGCGCAGGCCCGAGGCGTAGCGCGCTGCCGATACCGGCCGCAGGGGAATGTGGCGCTTCTTCATGATCCGCAGCACCTGCTCGTGGTGGACCAGTTCCTCCCGGGCCAGGCGCGACATGAAATTGATCAGGTCGAGGTGCGTATTGTACTTGGCGATCAGCGCCATGGCGGTGGACGCCGCCTTGAACTCGTTGTTCTTGTGGTCGATCAGCAGGGTTTCCTGATCGGCCAGCGCCGCCTCTACCCAGGCCTGCGGGGTGCGGCAGGGGAGGAAATCGTGGATCTCCGGCAGGTTCATCGGGCGGGCACTCCAGTTCGGGCAGCAGACAGCCAGGGCACTCACGGCGAGGCCTCGGCAAAAAGGTGCGCATTATACGAATGCACCGGTCGCCGGCCAGCCATCCGCGATTGATATGCATCAAGCACGTTCGTGCAATCGCCGCTAGAGTGACTCCCAGCCATCTGTCTCACAGGGAGAGCATGACCATGCAAGCCATTCGCAGCATCCTGGTGGTAGTCGATCCGAGCCACCCCGAGAGCCTGGCGCTCAAGCGCGCCACGCTGATCGCCGGCGTGACCCAATCCCACCTGCACCTGCTGGTCTGCGATCGCAAGCAGGACCACAGCGCCTGGCTCGCCGACCTGGCCGGCACCCTGACCGGCGACGGCTACAGCGTCAGCACCCAGCAGGCCTGGCACGAGAACCTGCACCAGACGGTGATCACCGTGCAACAGGCCGAAGGCTGTGGCCTGGTGATCAAGCAGCACGTGCCGGAGAACCCGCTCAAGCGCGCCCTGCTCACGCCGGACGACTGGAAGCTGCTGCGCTACTGCCCCGGCCCGGTGCTGATGGTGAAGACCGATACGCCCTGGACCGGTGGCGTGATCCTCGCGGCCGTGGACGTGGGCAACAACGACGGCCCGCACCGTACCCTGCACGCCAGCATCATCAGCCACGGCTACGACATCGCCGGCCTGGCGCGGGGCAGCTTGCACGTGGTCAGCGCCCACCCCTCCCCCATGCTCTCGGCAGCGGACCCGACCTTCCAGCTCAAGGAGAGCATCGAGGCGCGCTACCGCAATGCCTGCAAGGAATTCCAGGAGGAGTTCGACGTCAGTGACGACAACCTGCACATCGCCGAAGGCCCGGCGGACGTGATCATCCCCTACGCGGCGAAGACCCTGAAGGCAGCTGTCACCGTAATCGGCACCGTCGCCCGTACCGGCCTCTCCGGCGCGCTGATCGGCAACACCGCCGAGGTGGTCCTGGATGCGCTGGAAAGCGACGTGCTGGTGCTGAAGCCGGACGAGATCATCGCCCACCTGGAGGAGCTGGTAGCCCAGCACTGAATCGAGCGATGAACGGAAAGCCGCCCGACGGGCGGCTTTCTCATGGGCGGGTCAAACGCGGAGTTCCATCCCCTCGCGCAGGAAGCGCGGGGCGATGTAGCGCTCGTAGTGCGCCTCGGAGAGCAGGAAGAACTCGCGGTCGATGGCCTCGCGCAGGTCCGGCAGCGGCCAGTCGCGGAACTCCGGCATCAACACCAGCCCATAGGCCTCCAGGCGGTTGATCACCCGCGAGCCCCGCGCGATCAACTGGTAAGCCCAGCAATACACCGACTGCTCCGGCACGAAGCGAATCTGCCGCTGCTCCAGCTGGCCCCGCAGCAGCGTCGGATCGAAGACCTCGAGCTTGGCCTCCACCACCTGCACCAGCAATTGCTCCAGGCGACGCCAGACCGCGCGCTTCTCTTCGTCGCTGTAGAGATTCCAGTTGATGATCTCGTGGTGGAAACGCTTGCAACCCCGGCACACGGTATCGCCGTAGACGGTGGAGCAGAGGCCGACGCAAGGCGTCTTGATGCGCTGGTTGGGCATGGCGGGGACATTGGGTAACGCAGGTACGGACGCGGCATCTTAGCCCTTTGTCTAAGCAGGGTCACCCCAAGATAGGCGGGGCTTTTGTCTTAACTTCGGTTCCGCTTTCCTTTAGAATCGTTCCGCCGTTTTAGGCGCCAAATCCGTTGGAAGCTGTTTTCAAAGCGTCACGAGCACAGTCGATCCGGCAGGAAATCTTGGCGCTGGGTTCTCCTCTCCCGATGAGACCCAACGCCAGCCCTCATCAGGCTCTTCCTTCCGGCGTAAAACTTTGAAAGCAGCTTCTGGATGGAACCATCGAAACACTGGCCAGGCGGCCCAAAAAGCCGCGCGGCGCATGTGTTCGGTGGAATCCTGGATGAGCGTCCCGAACCAAGACTAGGGACCACTGATGAGGGTAAAACTGTGCTTGAAGCCTATCGCAAACACGTAGAAGAGCGTGCCGCCCAGGGGGTCGTACCCCAGCCGCTGAACGCCGAACAGACCGCAGGCCTGGTCGAGCTGCTGAAGAACCCGCCCGCTGGCGAAGAAGAATTCCTCGTCGACCTGATCACCAATCGCGTTCCCCCGGGCGTTGACGAAGCCGCATACGTCAAGGCCGGCTTCCTGTCCGCCGTCGCCAAGGGCGAAGCCACCTCTCCGCTGATCTCCAAGGCTCGCGCCGTCGAGCTGCTGGGCACCATGCAGGGCGGCTACAACATCGCCACCCTGGTGGAGCTGCTGGACAGCGCCGAGCTGGCCGAAGTCGCCGCCGCGCAGCTGAAGCACACCCTGCTGATGTTCGACGCCTTCCACGACGTCGCCGAACGCGCCAAGAAAGGCAACGCCGCCGCCAAGGCCGTGCTGCAGTCCTGGGCCGATGGCGAGTGGTTCAAGGCCCGCCCGGCCGTTGCCGAGAAGCTGACCCTGACCGTGTTCAAGGTCCCAGGCGAAACCAACACCGACGACCTGTCCCCCGCTCCGGACGCCTGGTCACGCCCCGACATCCCGCTGCACGCCCTGGCCATGCTGAAGATGGCCCGCGACGGCATCGAGCCGGTACAACCCGGTTCCGTCGGCCCGCTGAAGCAGATCGAAGCCGTCAAGGCCAAGGGCTTCCCGGTTGCCTACGTCGGTGACGTGGTCGGTACCGGTTCCTCCCGCAAGTCCGCCACCAACTCGGTGCTGTGGTTCTTCGGCGACGACATCCCCTACGTACCGAACAAGCGCGCAGGCGGCTTCTGCTTCGGCACCAAGATCGCCCCGATCTTCTACAACACCATGGAAGACGCCGGCGCCCTGCCGATCGAATTCGACTGCACCAACCTGGCCATGGGCGACGTCATCGACGTGTACCCGTACGAAGGCAAGGTCGTGCGTCATGACAGCGGCGAAGTGGTCACCACCTTCGAACTGAAGACCCCGGTCCTGCTGGACGAAGTCCGCGCCGGCGGCCGTATCCCGCTGATCGTGGGCCGTGGCCTGACCGAGAAGGCACGCGCCGAACTGGGCCTGCCCGCGTCCGACCTGTTCAAGAAGCCGGAAGCCCCCGCCGACAGCGGCAAGGGCTTCACCCTGGCGCAGAAGATGGTCGGCCGCGCCTGTGGCCTGCCGGAAGGCAAGGGCGTCCGTCCGGGCACCTACTGCGAACCGAAGATGACCACCGTCGGCTCCCAGGACACCACTGGCCCGATGACCCGCGACGAGCTGAAGGACCTGGCCTGCCTGGGCTTCTCCGCCGACTTGGTGATGCAGTCCTTCTGCCACACCGCGGCCTATCCGAAGCCCATCGACGTCAAGACCCACCACACCCTGCCGGACTTCATCATGACCCGCGGCGGTGTTTCCCTGCGTCCGGGCGACGGCATCATCCACAGCTGGCTGAACCGCATGCTGCTGCCTGACACCGTCGGCACCGGTGGCGACTCCCACACCCGCTTCCCGATCGGCATCTCCTTCCCGGCCGGTTCCGGCCTGGTGGCCTTCGCCGCCGCCACCGGCGTCATGCCGCTGGACATGCCCGAATCCGTGCTGGTGCGCTTCAAGGGCAAGATGCAGCCCGGCATCACCCTGCGTGATCTGGTGCATGCCATCCCCTACTACGCCATCCAGGCTGGCCTGCTGACCGTCGAGAAGAAAGGCAAGAAGAACATCTTCTCCGGCCGCATCCTCGAGATCGAAGGCCTGAACGACCTGACCGTCGAGCAAGCCTTCGAGCTGTCCGACGCCTCCGCCGAGCGTTCCGCTGCGGGCTGCACCATCAAGCTGCCGGAGAAGGCCATCGCCGAATACCTGCAGTCCAACATCACCCTGCTGCGCTGGATGATCGGCGAAGGCTACGGTGATGCCCGTACCCTGGAGCGTCGCGCCCAGGCGATGGAAGCCTGGCTGGCCAAGCCGGAGCTGCTGGAAGCCGACAAGGATGCCGAATACGCCGCCGTCATCGAGATCGACCTGGCCGACGTCAAGGAGCCCGTGCTCTGCGCCCCGAACGACCCGGACGACGCTCGCCTGCTGTCCAGCGTCCAGGGCCGCAAGATCGATGAAGTGTTCATCGGTTCCTGCATGACCAACATCGGTCACTTCCGCGCTGCCGGCAAACTGCTGGACAAGGTCAAGGGTGGCATTCCGACCCGTCTGTGGCTGGCCCCGCCGACCAAGATGGACGCCCACCAGCTGACCGAAGAAGGCTACTACGGCATCTACGGCAAGGCTGGCGCGCGCATGGAAATGCCGGGCTGCTCGCTGTGCATGGGTAACCAGGCTCGCGTCCAGACCGGTTCGACCGTGGTCTCCACCTCGACCCGTAACTTCCCGAACCGTCTGGGCGATGCCACCGACGTGTTCCTGGCATCTGCCGAGCTGGCCGCTGTCGCTTCGATCATCGGCAAGCTGCCGACCGTAGAGGAGTACATGGCCTATGCGAAGGACATCGACAGCATGTCTGCCGATATCTACCGCTACCTGAGCTTCGACCAGATCGCCGAGTTCCGCGAAGCTGCAGCCAACGCCAAGATCCCGGTCATCCAGGCCTGATCCACGCGTTGTTGAAAGAGCCCCGCCCCGTGCGGGGCTTTTTCTTGGGCGCAGATTTTTCCTGAACTCACCGGCGCAGGCGACGGCCCAAATGCCTGAACGCCCGCACTGGCCATCGGCCATGGCGAAGCGACAACCACCGGAACAGGAGAATCCCCATGAAACGCTGGCCCCTCATCCTCGTCTGCCTGCTGGGCCTGGCAGGCTGCTCCAGCGAGTACCTCGTCCAGACCACCGACGGACAGATGCTCACCAGCGACGGCAAACCCGAGCTGGACGCCGACACCGGCATGCTCGAATTCGAAGACAGCGAAGGCCGTGAGCAGCGCATTCCCGAAAGCCAGGTGAAGCAGGTGATGCCCCGCTGATCAGGACGGCGAGGCAACTGTACGGGTCAGAACCCTCGCTGTTGCAGCGGCCTCGCCCTCCCCGCCCCAGCTGTACAGGCATCTCGGGCTCGAGCTGTACCTGCTGCGAACCCGCACCTCGCGCTAAGGTGGCCCTCTTTCCACGCCGAGGCCGCCATGGACACCGAACGCCAACTCCTCGAAGACGCCGACCGCCGCGCCCTCGCCTACCTCGACGGCATCCCCGGCCGGCGCGTCTTCCCCACGCCCGACGCCATCGCCGCCCTGGCCGGCTTCGAAGAACCACTGCCGCAGCAGGGGCGTTCGCCCGAAGGGGTGCTGCGGCAGCTGGACGAGCTGGGCTCCCCCGCTACCACGGCCTCCAATGGCGGTCGCTACTTCGGCTTCGTCATCGGCGCCACCCTGCCGGCCGCCGCCGCTGCCGAGCGCCTGGTGCTGGCCTGGGACCAGTGCGCGTCCTCCTTCGACAACTCCCCCGCCGCCGACCGCATCGAGAAGGCCGCCGCACGCTGGGTGCTGGAGAGCCTCGGCCTGCCGGCCGAGAGCGCCGTGGGCTTCGGCACCAGCGCCACCGCCTGCACCCTCGCCTGCCTCAGTGCCGCCCGGCGCGCCCTGCTCGCACGTAAGGGCTGGGACTTCGACGGCGACGGCCTGATGGGCGCGCCCGAGGTGCGCGTGGTGGTCTCCGCCAGCGTGCACATCACCGTTAAGAAAGCCCTGCGCATCCTCGGCTTCGGCATCAACCGTCTGCTAGTGGCGCCCGTCGACGAGCTGGGCCGGATCGACCCGGCGCAACTGCCGCCGCTGGACGACATGACCGTCCTCTGCCTGCAGGCCGGCGAGGTCAACACCGGCGAATTCGACCCCTTCGCCGCGCTCATCCCCCGCGCCCGTGCCGCTGGCGCCTGGGTGCACGTCGACGGTGCCTTCGGCCTCTGGGCGCGGGCCAGCTCCGCCGCCGCGCTGGCCGAAGGCGTCGAGCAGGCCGACAGCTGGACCACCGACGGCCACAAGTGGCTGAACACCCCCTACGACGGCGCCATGGCCATCTGCCGGGATGCCGAGGCCCTGGCCACGGCGATGAACAGCGACGCCGCCTACGCCAGCGCCTCCCGCGATGCGCAGAAGAACCTCAACCTGGAATTCTCCCGCCGCGCCCGTGGCGTGCCCATCTGGGCAGCCCTGGCCAGCCTCGGCCGCGACGGCCTGCGCGCGTTGATCGACCGCCACCTGCGCCAGGCCACATACCTTGCCGAACGCCTGCGCGACGCCGGCTACCAGGTACTCAACCGCGTGGTGCTGAACCAGGTGCTGGTGCGCGCCGACAGCGACCAGCAGACCCTGGCCATCCGCCTCGCCGCCCAGGCTACGGGCGAGGTGTGGTTCGGCCCCACGCTGTGGCAGGGGCGCCCGGCGTTTCGCCTCAGCGTCTCGTCCTGGCGCACCACAGACGCCGACATCGAACGGCTCGCCAACCTGCTGATCACCCTCAAGGACCAGCATCCGGGTTGAGCGCGGCGTCACAGCCTGAGGCAGCGGCATCGCGCTGCAAACGAACCTTCTCCGCCCTCGCCGGGTCTGTGAAAGGCCTGCCCATCGGCAGGCCCACGAAGCCCAGGGAAGGCACGCGCGTCGAAGCAGGCGGTCTCGAGCGGGGTGCAGCCCAACGACGAGGATGCAAGGCATGCCCAGGTTCCAACCGCCCCACACCCATCTCCTGCACAACCACCCTGCCCGCTGGCTCGGCCTGCTCGGCTGCCTGCTACTCGGCGAAGCCCAGGCCGAGCTCTACAAGGGCGTCGCCCCGGGCGGCAACTTCGCCCTGGAGAACTGGAACATCACCGTGCCCCAGGACGCCGACGGCAACACCACCGGCAAAGCGATCACCATACGCCCGGACCAGTTGTCCGGCCCCTATGGCTACCAGTCCCGCTGGTTCCGCACCGACCCGCAGGACGGCTCGATGACCTTCTGGACACCCATCAATGGCGCTACGGCCGGCGGCTCCAGCAGCCCACGCGCCGAACTGCGCGAAATGCTCGACCCGACCAACCTGGGCGTGACCTGGAGCGGGGCTGGCGAATCGGTGCAGGATGCACTGCTCAAGGTCATGCAAGTGCCCCGCGATGGCATCGTCATCGTCGGCCAGGTGCACGGCTACGGCAGCGCACCGCTGATCCTCCTCTACTACCGCTATGACTTCTCCAAGCAGACCGGCCGCGTCATCGCCAAGCTGCAGGGCCTGCCGGAACAGGGCCTGCCCTATACCAACCACGTGCTGGCCACGGACATCGCCCTGGGCGAGACCTTCAGCTACCAGATGAAGGTCAGCCACAACGTCGCCATGGCCTCGGCCAACGGCGGGCCGGTGGCGACCATGGCGATGGACCCGGCCTGGAACAGCGAGACCTTCTACTTCAAGGCCGGCGCCTACCTGCACATGCACGGCGACAGCGCCACCGAAGGCGCGCGGGTGAAGTTCTACCGCCTGGCCGCCAGCCACCCCAACGACGGTCTCCTGATCAACAGCCCCGCCGCCCTGCCCGAGGCCCGCGTCGGCCAGCCCTACCAGGCCCAGCTGTCCGCCACCGGCGGTCTCGGTGGCGCCACCTGGAAGCTGGTCAGCGGCCATCCGCCGGCCGGCCTGACGCTGGCCGCCGACGGCCTGGTCAGCGGCACCCCGGAAGCCGGGACCGCTTCTGCTACCGCACACTGGTTCGTGGCCCAGGCGCGTGATGCCAATGGCAACACCCACCACAAGAAGTTCTCCATCCTCATCCCGCAGTAACCCTGCACGCCTAGCTCTAGCGGGGTGGACCGCGCTTCACCGGTCCACCCCACCGGCGCCCAGGCCCGCACCGCGGGTGGATACAAAGAGCGGAATCCGCCCTGTGGGAGCGGATTCATCCGCGATGCGCAACACCATGTGGCACATACATTCGCCCCGAAGGACAGCGCCCCACAGCGCCTCGGATTTTTCTCGACAACGCCCCTCCGCTGCGCTTATCTTCGCCGCCAGGCCACCCATGTGGCCGACGTCGCTCGGACGGTTCCGGGCGCTTACGTATCCGAGGAAAGCATGGCTGACTCCCGTTCTCCGCGCCGTTTCGCGCGTATCGATCGTCTCCCCCCCTACGTCTTCAACATCACCGCCGAACTCAAGATGGCCGCGCGCCGTCGTGGCGAGGACATCATCGACCTGTCCATGGGCAACCCCGATGGGGCCACCCCGCCACACATCGTCGAGAAGCTGGTGCAGGTCGCCCAGCGTGAAGACACCCACGGATACTCCACCTCCCGCGGTATTCCCCGCCTGCGCCGCGCCATCTCGCGCTGGTACAAGGACCGCTACGACGTGGAGATCGACCCGGAAAGCGAAGCCATCGTCACCATCGGCTCCAAGGAAGGCCTCGCGCACCTGATGCTGGCCACCCTGGACCACGGTGACACGGTGCTGGTGCCCAACCCCAGCTACCCGATCCACATCTACGGCGCGGTGATCGCCGGCGCCCAGGTGCGCTCGGTGCCGCTGGTGCCCGGCGTAGACTTCTTCGCCGAGATGGAGCGCGCTATCCGCGAATCCATCCCCAAGCCGAAGATGATGATCATCGGCTTCCCCTCCAACCCCACTGCGCAGTGCGTAGAACTGGACTTCTTCGAACGCGTGGTGGCCCTGGCCAAGCAGTACGACGTGCTGGTGATCCACGACCTGGCCTACGCTGACATCGTCTACGACGGCTGGAAGGCCCCGTCGATCATGCAGGTGCCCGGCGCCAAGGACATCGCGGTGGAGTTCTTCACCTTGTCCAAGAGCTACAACATGGCCGGCTGGCGCATCGGCTTCATGGTCGGCAACCCGGAGCTGGTCAGCGCCCTGGCGCGGATCAAGAGCTACCACGACTACGGCACCTTCACCCCGCTGCAGGTGGCCGCCATCGCCGCGCTGGAAGGCGACCAGCAGTGCGTGCGCGACATCGCCGAGCAGTACCGCCAGCGCCGCAACATGCTGGTCAAGGGCCTGCACGAGGCCGGCTGGATGGTCGAGAACCCCAAGGCCTCGATGTACATCTGGGCGAAGATCCCCGAGCCCTACGCCCACCTCGGTTCCCTGGAGTTTGCCAAGAAGCTGCTGGCCGAGGCCAAGGTGTGCGTCTCCCCCGGCATCGGCTTCGGCGAATACGGTGACGACCACGTACGCTTCGCCCTGATCGAGAACCAGGACCGCATCCGCCAGGCCATCCGTGGCATCAAGGCGATGTTCAGGGCCGATGGGTTGATCGAGGCGAAGCCTCGCAAAGCCTCCTCCTGATCGCCACACAGCGCCCCTTCGGGGCGCTGTTTCGTTGGGGCGCGGAAAAACGCAGGGATGTTCGGCGAACGGCGTATCAGGTGCACGACACTCCACTTCGGAAGCCCACCATGTCCATGACTCGCTTGCTTTGCTGCCTTGCCCTGCTGCTCGCCCTCCCCCTGCAACCCGCCTGTGCCGGCCTGCTGCAGGACCGCCGGGAAGCCCGCCAGCTGGAGCAGGCGGGAATCCGCGTCCTGCGAGATATCGCCTACGGCAACGATGAGCGGCAGCGCCTCGATGTCTACCTGCCCGCCAATCCGGGACGCGGGCCGGCGCCGGTGATCTTCATGGTCCACGGCGGTGCATGGGTCACCGGCGACAAGGACAACGGCAGCGTCGCCCTGAACAAGGCACTGCGCTGGGTGCCCCAGGGTGTGGTGCTGGTCTCGGCCAACTACCGCATGCTGCCCGACACTCCGCCCCTGGCCCAGGCCGACGACGTGGCTCGCGCCCTGGCGCATGCCCAGCAACTGGCGAGCGGATGGCAGGCAAACCCGGCGCGCTTCGTCCTGATGGGGCATTCGGCAGGGGCGCATCTGGTCGCCCTGCTGGATGCCGCGCCGGAAATCGCCGCCCAGCAAGGTGCGCGTCCCTGGATCGGGACCGTTGCCCTGGACAGCGCGGCCTTCGATGTCGAAAGCATCATGCAGGCGCCCCACATGAAGCTGTACGACAAGGCGTTCGGGACCGATCCCGCCACCTGGCAGGCGGCCTCCCCGACCTTGCGACTGGAGCAACCTGGCACGCCGCTGCTGGCGGTCTGCTCCACCCGTCGCGACGATGCCTGCCCGCAAGCACGCGGTTTCGCCAGCAAGGGCCGCAGCCTGGGCAAGCGTGTCGAGGTGATGGGGGTGGACATGTCGCACCGGCAGATCAACCACGAGCTCGGCCAGGACAACGGCTACACCCGGGATGTCGAGCGCTTCCTGCGCAGCCTGGGCGTGCTGCGCCTCTGAGCAGCCGCAGTTCGTCGCAAAACCTGAACCTTGCTGAACTTCAGGCGTCACGCCGGTCCGATCTGGGGTTCCCATCCCGCATTAAGGACCGCGCGTGATCGATCTCAGCACCTGGCAACTGGACATTCCCACCCACACCTCCGCCACCGAAATCAGCACCCAGCGCCTGAACAACGGCTATGAGAGCCAGTACTTCCGACGCAACAGGGACGGCAGCGTCACCTTCTGGGTGCCCGTGACCGGGAGCCGGAGCGAAGACGCCCGGTATCCGCGCAGCGAACTGAGGGAAACCCAGGCAGATGGCACGCTGAGCTACTGGTATTACGCAAGCGCGGACAACTACCTCAGCGCCGTCCTGACCGTGCAACAGGTCCCCAACCGCAACAAGGTGATCATCGGGCAGATCCACAGCAAGGACGAAGCCGGCAGCGAGAACGATCCGCTGCTGAAGCTGCAGTACCACTTCAAGAACGGGAATGGCCGTATCGAGGCCCTGCTGCGCAAGCGACCCGGTGATGCGGAGGTGGAGAACATCGTCCTGGCCGAGCATGTCGATCTGGGCGAGCGCTTCGGCTACGACCTGCGGCTGACACCGACGGGCCGCCTGGGCATCACGGTCAGCAGCAAGGGCGATGACGGCGGGCTGTACCGACAACTGAGCGGCTACTGGAGCAAGCAACAGCTGTACTTCAAGGCCGGTGCCTACATCCAGGACAACTACGGCCCGAACAACGAAGGCGGCCGGGTCACGTTCCACTGGCTGAACAGCCTGCATCGCTGAGTCATTCACCTGGCGAATGACCAGGCGGGCCCAAGCCAGGGGCAGGTAGAATCCGCGCCTGCCCTATCCCTGAGATTTCAACGATGGCCCGCCTGACGCTGAGCTTTCCAGACGACCAGTTCTGCTACTCCACCCACCTCACCGTACGCGTCACCGACATCAACGGCGCGAACCACCTGGGCAACGACTCGATGATCTCGATGATTTCCGAGGCCCGCGCCCGCTTCCTGTACGACTACGGGATCACCGAGACGGGCGCCGACCGCGTCGGCATCATCGTCACCGACCTCGCCACCACCTACCGAGCCGAAGCCCACGCGCGGGACCAGCTGTGCTTCGAGGTGGGGGTGATGGACTTCAACCGCTACGGCGGCGACATCATCTTCCGTATCACCCGCCCCGCCGATGGAAAGCTGGTGGCCATGGCCAAGTCCGGCTTCGTCTTCTTCGACTACGCGCACTCACGGGTGGTGGAAATGCCGGAGTCCTTCCGCGCAACCTTTCCGCAGGCCAACTGGCTGGACTGACGACGCACCCTTTCGGACCACCGCGCACCTTTCAAGTGCAACAACATGCCCACCTGGGAAGCACTGGCCTCTCAAAGGCCTGCAGGGCGTGCTGATAAGCGAACTGGCACGGAGCGTGCCTAGAGCTCCATACAATCTACAAGAAGCGCCCATCCTCCGAGGTGGCACTTGCCTCAAGAGGGGCAGCTTGCGTGAAGGCGTTCCGCCCAGGCGGAACGCCTTTTTTATTTGACGCAGTTTTCCCCAGACAAAGAAAAACCCGGCCTAGGCCGGGTTTTCCTGAAGCTCAGACCAATTACTTGGCTTGGGCTTCTACTTCAGCTTCTACGCGACGGTTAACAGCGCGGCCAGCTTCGGTGGCGTTGTCGGCAACCGGGCGGGACTCACCGTAACCAACGGCGTTGACGCGGTCAGCACCTACACCGTACTGGTTGACCAGCACTTCACGAACGGCGTTGGCACGACGCTCAGACAGCTTCTGGTTGTAGGCGTCGGTACCAACGGAGTCGGTGTGGCCTTCAACGGTGGTGGTGGTGGCCGGGTACTGCTTCATGAAGTCAGCCAGGTTCTTGATGTCGCCGTAGCTTTCTTCCTTGACCTTGGACTTGTCGAAGTCGAACTTCACGTCCAGCTCAACACGGACCACTTCGGCAACGGCCGGGCAGCCATCGGCGTCAACGGTGACGTTGGCCGGGGTGTTCGGGCACTTGTCGACGTTGTCGCAGACGCCATCGTTGTCGCTGTCGGAGCAGACTTCGGCAACCGGAGCCGGAGCCGGCTGTGCAGCAGGCTTGGAGCCACCACCGAAGTTCACGCCAACACCTACGCCGGCAGCCCATTCGGCTTCGTTGGCGTCGATGTTGTACATGCCGTCCAGACCAGCCTTGGCGTAGAAGTTCTCGGTGAAGTAGTACTTCACGCCGGTGCCGATGTTGGCGAAGGTGCTGTGGTCACGACCGGTACGAGCCGGAACGTTGCTGATGTTCTGGTGGGCGAGACCAGCGGACACGTACGGGCGCAGACCTACACCGGGAGTACCGAAGTGGTAGATCGCATCCAGACCAGCCTGGTTGCCTTTGATGTTCTTGTTACCAGTGTCGTTTTCCGAACGAATGTCGTGAAACTCGCCGTAGGACAGAGCCAGTTCGACGTCGTCGGTCAGGTAGTAACCAACCGAGCCGCCCAGCAGGTTGCCGTTGGACAGATCACGCGAGCTATCGGTGAAGTAGCGCTTGCCGAAAGCCTCCACCTCGACAGCGCCTTGGCCTTGCGCCAGCGCGTTCAGAGAAAATGCGGCAACGAGAGAGCCAACGGCTACGCCTAAGGTGTTTTTCAGTTTCATCCGTAAATCCCCATCTTGGTTGTCAGTAAGTTGTCGAACAATCTCAATGGACAACTTGGTCCGCAAGTTTACCAGAACTCGCTGCTCTTAGAGATTGATTTTGCCCAACTAAGTTTCGGCCGATCCTGAAAATTTTTCGCGCAAGCGATCCAGAGCGCGCTTGTACCTCATCTTGGTCGCGCTCAGGCCCATATGCATGATGTCGGCGATTTCCTGGAACTCCAGTTCCGCAACAAAACGCAATACGAGGATTTCACGATCGATCGGGTTCACATGCACCAGCCAGCGCTCGAGCCCGCCACGCTCCTCGATCTTCGGAGCCTTCTCATCGGAAGCCTCCTCGAGCGGATCGAGACTCAGGGCATCGAGCAAGCGACGCTTGCGTCGCTCTTTGCGGTACTGGGTAATGCATTCGTTGTACGTGATGCTGTAGAGCCAGGTCTTGAACTTGGATTTACCCTCGAAGTTCTTGAGGCCATATAGCACTTTGAGCATCACCTCCTGACAGACATCGTCAGCGTCTCGTTCGTTCCCCAAATATCTTGCGCACACATTGAAGAGGGTCCGCTGGTAGCGGCGCATCAGCTCCTCGTAGGCGCGAGTGACATGGAACAGCTCGACATGCGCACGCTCCACCAGCTCTTCGTCGGAGAGTTCGTGAGGGTCATAGCGCAGGGACAGCGATTGGGGTTTGTTCAAAACAGGTCGGGCCGGCAATGATCGGGAGCCGCCGGAGTGCGTGGGCGCTGATCCGGCGGCCAATATTAGCAGGGATGGCGCTTCGTGTTAGCGGCTCGTTACCCGCTGGTCGAGAAGCGTCCGGTTGGCCACCGATACCAGATCCCCCTCATCGGTGAGCAGGATGGTCTTCACGGTGCCGATCTCCTCGATCTGCCCTTCGATGTCCCCGACCTTGACCTCCTGGCCGACCTGGTAAAGCTCGCGCACATAGATCCCGGCGATGATCTGCGCGGCGATGTCACGGCTGCCGAGGCCCAGGGCCAGAGCGGCCGCCAGGCCGATGGAGATCAGCGCAATGGCGATGACGTTGTTCAGCAGGTCGGTCTTGACCTCCAACTGGCCGATGGCCACGGAGATGCTGATGAGGATGACCAGGCCCTGGGCGATGCGCCCCAGGCCATGGGCGTAGTCCAGGCCCACACCTTCCGCCGCGCCACGGACGATCCCGCTGAGCAGTTGTGCCAGCAGCACACCGGCCAGCAGCACCAGGGCAGCGCCCAGCACTTTGGGCAGGTAGAGCGCGAGCATGTCCAGGGTCGCCGAGACGCGATCAAGGCCCAGGGACTCGGCAGCGGACACCAGGAAGATGAGCAGGACGAACCAGTAGACGATCTTGCCGATCAGCGACGAAACCGGCACCTGGATGCCGACACGGCCGAGCATCTTGGTCAGGCCGGTCCCGGCCATCAGGCGATCCAATCCCAGCTTGGCCAGCAGCTTGGAGAGCAGGGTATCCAGCAGCTTGGCGACGACGAAGCCAACCAGAACCACCACCAGCGCGCCGAAGAAGCGCGGAATGAAGCCGGCGACCGGTGTCCACACCGTGGTCATGGCGTTAACGATACCTTGGGTCCAGGGGTCGAATTCCATCTTCATTCAGCCTTGTCAGCAGAGCGTTTCGAGGAGGGGCGGCGAGATACGGGCGCCACATGCGCCGAGCCGTTGTTCAGGGCGATCATCAGGGCTTCGGCCCAGTGGCCGAGCAGGCAGAAGAGGTCGCCCACGCCAACTTGCCGGTTCGCGGTCTTGAGGACGCGACCGAGCGCCGCGCTGTCGTCATGGTCGGACGGCGCGTTGCGGAGCATGTCCCGCAGGGATTCTTCGAAGGGATCGTGCATTCGCACCTCTCGTGGGTATGTCGGCTAGACGCGGCAGGCTGGGGATGGGTCACATTCAAAGCCAGCGCAGCCGACGGAAGAGCCACCACTGGAAGGCGGCCACCCCGAGGAGGAGCAGGCACACGATGGGGAAGCCGTAGGACGCGTCGGCGCCCGGCAGCCCACCCACGTTGATGCCCAGGAGCCCGGTGATGAAGCTCATGGGAAGGAAGAAGCCGGTGATGATGCCCAGCAGGTACATGGTGCGCGTCATCCGCTCGCTCATCCGGCGGTTCTCGGACTCCAGCACCAGGGCGACCCGTTCGCGGATCATCTCCAGCTCTTCGAGGTAGCGGGTCAGGCGGTTGTTCAGCTCGTTCCAGTAGTCCGCATCGTCGGACGCGAACCAGCCGAGGCGATTGCGCACCAGCTGGCCATAGATGTCCCGCTGCGGGGAGAGGAAGCGGCGCAAGGCCGCCGCCCGCCGGCGAATCTGCAGCATCAGGTCATGATCGGGGTTGTAGCGCTCGTTGGCGTCGAGCTGCTCCTCCTGCTCATCGACCGCATCCCCCAGGTGGGCGATCAGCGCATCCACCTTGCTGGTCAGGTGCTCGGCAAGGTAGAGCAACACCTCGGATGCACTGCGCGGCCCGGTCCCGGCGCGCCACTGCTGGATCAGCTCATCGGTGGCGTGGAGGGGACGCAAGCGCAGGGAAATCACGCGACGCGCATCGGCAAAGATGCGCACCGCCACCATGTCTTCCGGCTGGGCTCCAGGATTGAGGTTGACTCCGCGAAGGAACAGCAGCAATTGCTCATCCGGCAGGGTTACCAGGCGCGGACGGGTGCTCTCTTCCAGCAACAGGTCACAGGCGAACTCCCCCAGCCCACTGCGCTCGCGCAGCCACAAGCGGGCCAGGGGATGTCCCCGATCCCAGTGCAGCCAGAGGCTTTCATGCGCGCCGAGCTGGAGCCCATCCAGCTCGGCGCGACTGATGGCGCGTGCACCACCCTGCCCGTCGAGCACGAATGCATGGACCAAGCCCGCGCCGGGGTTCTGCTCACCTGTCATCCTCGCGCCACCTGCCCGGTTACTCGGGCATCTTCAGCGGTTCGGGGGACACGATGATGCCGTTGTTGTCGGCATACAGATACTGCCCCGGGCGGAAGGTCACGCCACCGAAGGTGACCGCCACATTCAGGTCGCCGATGCCGCGCTTGTCGGTCTTCATCGGGTGGCTGGCCAGCGCCTGGACACCCAGGTCGGTCTGGGCGATCACGTCCACATCACGGATGCAGCCGTACACCACGATGCCTTCCCAGCCATTCTTCGCGGCCTTCTCGGCGAGCATGTCGCCCAGCAGCGCGCGGCGCAGGGAGCCACCACCGTCCACCACCAGGACCTTGCCCTGGCCGGGCTGGTCGACCTGCTCCTTGACCACTGAGTTGTCCTCGAAGCACTTGATGGTGACGATTTCGCCGCCGAAGGAATCGCGACCGCCGAAGTTGCTGAACATCGGCTCGACGACCTGTACCAGGTCAGGGTAGGCATCGCACAGATCAGGGGTGACGTATTGCATGGCGTGGCTCCTTGCGGGTCTAGAGATCGGGGCCGTCACGTTCACCGTCCTGGCAGCGGAGAGCGGTGCGCAGCGCATGCACCAGCGCATTCCAGGTCGAAGGCGATCCCGTGGCGGGAACAGCGCAGCACCCTACCGACGAGGCGAACGCCGCGCAAGGGCGCAGCACCGCCGTTACAGCGTCTTTCCGGGGCACTTGGCAGCGATTCAACGACAATCAATTGCAATCGGTTTCATATAACCGAAGAAACTCCACGCTCAGGCGGGCACAGCCTGACCTGGCAGCGCCGGTAGGCTGCGATGCAAGAGCCAGTGCTCGACGAGCGGCCAGACCTCCTGCTGCGCCGACTTGCTCACCAGCATCTCCACATGGCCGTAGTCCTCGGCGAAGCCGCCCTCGCGGGACAGGCAAAGGAACTCACGGACCTCGCTGCCGAACTGGTCGAGCAGCTTCCGGCAGGCCCACGCCGGGTCCTGGTGGTCCCCGGCCGAGCCCACGGCCAGCACCGGGATGCGGACATCCGCCAGCCCCTTCCACCAATCCCGCTCGGCATCACCGAAGCGGCCGAACAGGCCGTGCCAGCGGAGATTCTCCAGCCCGACGCCGATGGGCTCATCCTCGGGCCCGCGCTTGAGACCGGAACCGGAGAGCACCTCGAAGCGCTTGAGCAGGAAACGCCCCAGCCACTCCACCGGCGGAACCTTGAGGGGCCAGTAGACCCGGCTGATCTGGCTGCCGAACAGGGCAGCGGACGCCGCAGTCTCCTCGTCGAGGTAGCCACCTCCCAGCGCAGCAGCCAGGGTCACTCCGCCCAGGGAATGCCCCACCCAATGGGCGGGCGATCCGGACTGCTCGCGCACGAAGGCGCCAATGGCCGGCAAGTCGTAGCGAGCGTAGTCGGCCACCCGGTTGTGTCGGTAGGCCTGGTTGCGAGGGGAAAGACCGTGGCCGCGCATCTCGACGATCCACACATCGAAACCCGCCCTGGCCAGGAAAGGCCCAAGACCCAGGCCACGCGGTGAATACCAGAAGCGACGATTGGAGAAGCTGCCGTGCACCAGCACCACGGGGGCTCCGCGCTGCCCTTCACGCCCGTACAGGCCCAGGCGCGTGACCACCAGCTCGACGCTGGGATCAGGGCTGTTGCCGGGCTTGAGGCGATAGAGGTCTTCCGTGAGGTCCCCACGGAGTTCGGCGCCCACCAGGGCCACCGGGAAAAGAAGACTGCTGCTTTGCATGAAAACTACTTGCACGAAAAAGGGCGGGTGATGACCCGCCCTCTTTCCGGTTGCCGTTCGGGATCAGGCTTGGCCTTCGGCCAGGAAGAACCAGGTGTCGAGCACGGAGTCGGGGTTGAGGGAGACGCTCTCGATGCCCTGCTCCATAAGCCACTTGGCCAAGTCCGGGTGGTCCGAAGGGCCCTGGCCACAGATGCCGATGTACTTGCCCGCCTTGTTGCACGCGGCGATGGCGTTGGACAGGAGCTTCTTCACCGCCGGGTTACGTTCGTCGAACAGGTGGGCAATGATGCCGGAATCGCGGTCCAGGCCCAGGGTCAGCTGGGTCATGTCGTTGGAGCCGATGGAGAAGCCATCGAAGAACTCCAGGAACTCCTCGGCCAGCAGGGCATTGGACGGCAGCTCGCACATCATGATGATGCGCAGGCCGTTCTCACCGCGCTTGAGGCCATAGTGGGCCAGCAGGTCGATCACCTGGCTCGCCTCACCCAGGGTACGGACGAAGGGCACCATGATCTCGACGTTGGTCAGGCCCATCTCGTTGCGCACCTTCTTCAGCGCGCGGCATTCAAGCTCGAAGCAATCGCGGAACGACTCGCTGATGTAGCGGGAGGCGCCACGGAAGCCCAGCATGGGGTTCTCTTCCTCGGGCTCGTACAGCTTGCCGCCGATCAGGTTGGCGTATTCGTTGGACTTGAAGTCCGACAGGCGGACGATGACCTTCTTCGGCCAGAAGGCCGCAGCCAGGGTGCTGATGCCTTCGACCAGTTTCTCGACGTAGAAGCCGACAGGATCGTCGTAGCCGGCGATGCGCTTCTCGACGCTTTCCTTGATCTCCGCCGGCAGGCCGGCGAAGTTCAGCAGCGCCTTGGGGTGCACGCCGATCATGCGGTTGATGATGAATTCCAGGCGGGCCAGGCCCACACCCTCGTTCGGCAGTTGTGCGAAGTCGAAGGCACGGTCGGGGTTGCCGACGTTCATCATGATCTTGAACGGCAGCTCCGGCATGGCATCGACGGAGTTCTTGCGCACGTCGAAGCCCAGCTGGCCTTCGAAGATGAAGCCGGTGTCGCCCTCGGCACAGGAAACGGTCACGCCCTGGCCGTCCTTCAGCACCTGGGTGGCGTTGCCGCAGCCCACGACAGCCGGGATGCCCAGTTCACGGGCGATGATCGCGGCGTGGCAGGTACGGCCGCCACGGTTGGTGACGATGGCGCTGGCGCGCTTCATCACCGGTTCCCAGTCCGGGTCGGTCATGTCGGAGACCAGCACGTCGCCCGGCTGGACCTTGTCCATCTCGGAAACATCGTGGATCACCTTCACCGGGCCGGCGCCGATGCGCTGGCCGATGGCACGGCCTTCCACCAGGACGGTGCCCTTTTCCTTCAGCAGGTAGCGCTCCATCACGGTGGCGCTGGCGCGGCTCTTAACGGTCTCGGGGCGGGCCTGCACGATGTACAGCTTGCCGTCGTCACCGTCCTTGGCCCATTCGATGTCCATCGGACGGCCGTAGTGCTTCTCGATGATCATGGCCTGCTTGGCCAGCTCGGTGACTTCGGCATCGGTGATGCAGAAGCGGGCGCGGTCGGCACGGTCGACATCGACGGTCTTCACCGACTTGCCGGCCTTGGCTTCGTCGCCGTAGACCATCTTGATCGCCTTGCTGCCCAGGTTGCGGCGCAGGATCGCGGGGCGGCCGGCTTCCAGGGTGTGCTTGTGCACGTAGAACTCGTCGGGGTTCACCGCGCCCTGCACCACGGTCTCGCCGAGGCCGTAGGCGCCGGTGATGAACACCACGTCACGGAAGCCGGACTCGGTGTCCAGGGTGAACATCACGCCGGCAGTGCCGGTTTCCGAACGCACCATGCGCTGCACACCGGCAGACAGGGCGACCAGCTTGTGGTCGAAGCCCTGGTGCACGCGGTAGGCGATGGCACGGTCATTGAAGAGGGAGGCGAAGACTTCCTTGGCAGCACGGATCACGTTGTCCACGCCACGGATGTTGAGGAAGGTCTCCTGCTGGCCGGCGAAGGAGGCGTCCGGCAGGTCTTCGGCGGTGGCGGAGGAGCGCACGGCGACGGCCATGTTCTCGTTGCCAGCGGCCATTTCAGCGAACGCCGCACGGATTTCAGCGTCCAGGCGCGCCGGGAACTCGGCATCCATGACCCACTGGCGAATCTCGGCACCGGTCTTGGCCAGCGCGTTGACGTCGTCCACGTCGAGCTTGTCCAGCGCATCGTGGATGCGATCGTTCAGGCCGCTCTGCTCGAGGAAGTCACGGTAGGCCTGGGCAGTCGTGGCGAAACCACCGGGAACGGAAACCCCAGCACCCGCCAGATTGCTGATCATCTCGCCCAGGGATGCGTTCTTGCCCCCCACATGCTCAACATCGTGGACGCCGAGCTTATCGAGGGAAACTACGTACTCTACCAAGGTGATCTCTCCACTATCTGTTGGAATAGCTGGGCGGAGCGGTTCCGCCGCGTTCTGGCATGGTGCCGGAAAAATGAGTCACAATGCAGGCCGGCTTCAGGCCAGCAAAACGGACCTATGATAGCCAAGAATCGTTCCCGACTTAAGGCCTTTGGCGCATGAAACGAACCGCTTTTTTCATCTCCGACGGTACCGGTATTACCGCTGAAACCCTCGGACAGAGCCTGCTGGCGCAGTTCGAAACCATCACGTTCGCAAAGCTCACGCGGCCCTACATCGACAGCGTGGAAAAAGCGCGCGCCATGGTACAGCAAATCAACAAGGCTGCCGAGGCAGACGGGGCGCGACCGATTATCTTCGACACCATCGTGAACAAGGAGATCCGGGAAATTCTCGCGACCTCCAACGGCTTCATGATCGACATCTTCTCGACCTTCCTCGCGCCGCTGGAACAGGAGCTCACCTCCCATTCCTCGTACTCCGTGGGCAAGTCCCACTCCATCGCCCACAACTCCAACTACATGGAGCGCATCGAGGCGGTGAACTTCGCGCTGGACAACGACGACGGTGCCCGCACCCACTACTACGACAAGGCGGACCTGATCCTGGTCGGTGTGTCGCGCTGCGGCAAAACGCCCACCTGCCTGTACATGGCGATGCAGTACGGCATCCGCGCGGCCAACTACCCGCTGACCGAAGAGGACATGGAGCGCCTGCAGCTGCCCAATGCCCTGCGCCCCTACAAGCACAAGCTGTTCGGCCTGACCATCGACCCCGACCGCCTCACTGCCATCCGCAACGAGCGCAAGCCCAACAGCCGCTACGCGAGCTTCGCCCAGTGCGAGTTCGAGGTGCGCGAGGTGGAAAACCTGTTCCGCCGGGAAAACATCGCCTACATCAACTCCACCCATTTCTCGGTGGAGGAGATTTCCGCCAAGATCCTGGTGGAAAAAGGCGTTGAGCGCCGCCTCAAGTAATCTGTCACGAGCCCATCATGACCCTCAACGATGCCCTGCTGTTCGCCCCGATCGCGCTGCTGATCGCGATCACGCCGGGCCCCAACAACTTCTGCGCGATGAACAACGGTATCCGCCACGGCATGGCGACCGCCGTACTGGCCACCACGGGGCGAGTGATTGCGTTCGCCTTCTTCCTGCTCATTTCGGCGGTCGGCCTCGGCGCCATGCTGATGGCCTCCGAACAGCTGTTCAGCGCGGTCAAATGGGTCGGCGCTGCCTACCTGCTCTACCTGGGCGTCAGCGCCTGGCGTAGCCGCGCCTTCGCCCTGGACGAACAGCAAAGCCCGACGCAATCAAGACGCACCTTGTGGCTGGCGATGCGCCAGGAGTTTCTCATCGGCATCAGCAATCCCAAGGCCATCCTGCTGTTCGCAGCGATCTTCCCGCAATTCATCCGCCCCGATCAGCCGGCCGCCGAACAGTTTCTCTACCTGGGCACGACCTATCTGCTGGCCGAATATGCGGCTTCGTTGCTCTATGCACTGTTCGGCCTGCAGATTCGCCGCCTGATTCGCAGCGCCCGCGGCGTGCGCAACCTCAACCGCACCACCGGCGCCTTCTTTGTCGGCGCCGGCGGCCTGTTGCTGGGTACCAGCCAGCACTGAGCGACTCAGAAGCTGTCGCCCGGCACCCGCACCCAGCCTTCCATCAATATCCGCGCGCTGCGGCTCATGATCGCCTTGGTCACCTGCCACTGGCCGTCCACCTGCCGGGCTTCGGCGCCCACGCGCAGGGTGCCCGAAGGGTGTCCGAAACGCACCGCCGTGCGCTCGCCACCACCGGCCGCCAGGTTCACCAGGGTGCCGGGGATGGCCGCCGCAGTGCCGATGGCGACCGCCGCCGTGCCCATCATCGCGTGGTGCAGCTTGCCCATGGACAGCGCCCGCACCAGCAGGTCGATCTCGTCGGCCTTCACCGTCTTGCCGCTGGAGGCCTGATAGTCCCTGGGCGGTGCAACGAACGCCACCTTCGGCGTGTGCTGGCGGGTAAGCGCCTCTTCGGGGGACTTGATCAGCCCCATGCGCAGTGCGCCGGCGACGCGGATCTTCTCGAAGCGCGCCAGCGCCTCGGGGTCGCCGTTGATGGCCTCGCGCAGCTCGGTGCCGGTGTAGCCGATGTCCTCGGCGTTGACGAACACCGTGGGAATGCCGGCGGTGATCAGGGTCGCCTTGAAGGTGCCGACGTCCGGCACGTCCAGCTCATCCACCAGGTTGCCGGTGGGGAACATGGAACCGCCCTCCTCCCCGTCATCCGACGGATCGAGGAATTCCAGCACGATCTCCGCCGCCGGGAAGGTCACCCCGTCCAGCTCGAAATCGCCGGTTTCCTGCACCTGGCCATCGGTGACCGGCACGTGGGCGATGATGGTTTTCCGGATGTTGGCCTGCCAGATGCGCACAACGCAGGTGCCGTTGGCCGGAATGCGTGACGGGTCCACCAGCCCGGCATGAATGGCGAAGGCGCCCGCCGCGGTGGACAAATTGCCGCAGTTGCCGCTCCAGTCGACGAAGGCCTTGTCGATGGAGACCTGCCCGTAGAGGTAGTCGACATCGTGCCCGGGCTGGCTGCTCTTCGACAGGATCACGCACTTGCTGGTGCTGGAAGTCGCCCCCCCCATGCCGTCGATGTGCGCGGCGTAGGGATCGGGGCTGCCGATCACCCGCATGAACAGCCGGTCACGGGCCTCGCCCGGCACCTGGCAGGCCTCGGGCAGGTCCTGCAGGCGGAAGAACACGCCCTTGCTGGTGCCACCACGGATGTAGGTGGCGGGGATTTTCACTTGCGGCAGATAAGCCATGAGTGCAGTCCTGAGAAATGGCCCGGATGTCATCCGGGCTAAGCCTTCAATGAGCCGCAGGGTGGAGGGAAAAAGCGCCCTCCACCCTGCGCAGTCAGGCGACCTCGCCCTTGAGGAAGTCCTTGGCAAAGCGCTGCAGCACGCCACCGGCCTTGTACACGCTGACGTCGGCAGCGGTGTCCAGGCGGCAGGTCACCGGCACCCGCACCACCTCGCCGTTGCGGCGATTGACCACCAGGGTCAGGTCGCAGCGCGGCGAAATGTCGCCTTCGACGTCATAGGTCTCGGTGCCGTCCAGGCCCAGGGTCAGGCGCGTGGTGCCCGGCTTGAACTCCACCGGCAGCACGCCCATGCCCACCAGGTTGGTCCGGTGGATGCGCTCGAAGCCCTCGGCCACGATCACTTCCACACCCGCCAGGCGCACGCCCTTGGCCGCCCAGTCGCGGGACGAGCCCTGTCCGTAGTCGGCACCGGCGACGATGATCAGGTTCTGCTTGCGGTTCATGTAGGTCTCGATGGCTTCCCACATGCGCATCACCTGGCCTTCCGGCTCCACGCGGGCCAGCGACCCCTTCTTCACCTGCCCGTCGACCACAGCCATCTCGTTGACCAGCTGCGGGTTGGCGAAGGTGGCGCGCTGGGCCGTCAGGTGGTCGCCACGGTGGGTGGCGTAGGAGTTGAAGTCCTCCTCCGGCAGGCCCATTTTCGCCAGGTACTCGCCGGCGGCCGAGTCCGCGAGGATGGCGTTGGACGGCGACAGGTGGTCGGTGGTGATGTTGTCCGGCAGGATCGCCAGCGGCCGCATGCCCTTGAGCGTGCGCTCGCCGGCCAGCGCGCCTTCCCAGTACGGGGGACGGCGGATGTAGGTGGACATCGGACGCCAGTCGTACAGCGGGCTTTCCGCTTCCTGCACGCTGCCCAGGTCGAACATCGGGATGTAGATCTGCTTGAACTGCTCGGGCTTCACCGAGGCGGCGACGATGGCGTCGATCTCCTCGTCGCTCGGCCACAGGTCCTTCAGCGTGACCGGGTTGCCCTGGGCATCGGTGCCCAGCGGGTCCTGCTCGATGTCGAAACGCACGGTGCCGGCGATGGCATAGGCCACCACCAGCGGCGGCGAGGCGAGGAAGGCCTGCTTGGCGTAGGGATGGATGCGCCCGTCGAAGTTGCGGTTGCCCGAGAGCACGGCGGTGGCGTACAGGTCGCGGTCGATGATCTCCTTCTGGATCACCGGGTCCAGCGCGCCGGACATGCCGTTACAGGTGGTGCAGGCGTAGGCGACGATGCCGAAGCCGAGCTTCTCCAGCTCCGGCAGCAGCCCGGCTTCCTCCAGGTACAGCTTGGCGACCTTGGAGCCCGGCGCGAAGGAGGTCTTCACCCAGGGCTTGCGCACCAGGCCGAGGGCATTGGCCTTCTTCGCCACCAGGCCGGCGGCGATCACGTTGCGCGGGTTGGAGGTGTTGGTGCAGCTGGTGATGGCAGCGATGATCACCGCGCCATCGGGCATCAGGCCCTTCGCCTCTTCGTCACGACCGGCCTGCAGCTTGGCCTCGTCGGCGATGCCGCGCTCGGCCAGCGCCGAAGTGGGCAGGCGGCGGTGCGGGTTGGACGGGCCGGCCATGTTGCGCACCACGCTGCCCAGGTCGAAGCTCAGCACGCGCTCGTACTCGGCGGTCTTCAGCGCGCTGCCCCACAGCCCCAGGGTCTTGGCGTAGTGCTCCACCAGCGCCACCTGCTCGGGCTCGCGGCCGGTGAGCTTGAGGTAGTCGATGGTCTGCTCGTCGATGTAGAACATCGCGGCGGTGGCGCCGTATTCCGGGCACATGTTGGAGATGGTCGCGCGGTCGCCGATGGACAGGCTGTCCGCCCCCTCGCCGAAGAATTCGACGTAGGCGCCCACCACACGCTCCTTGCGCAGGAACTCGGTCAAGGCCAGGACGATGTCGGTGGCGGTGATGCCGGGCTGGCGCTTGCCGGTCAGCTCGACACCGACGATGTCGGGCAGGCGCATCATCGACGGGTGGCCGAGCATCACGGTCTCGGCTTCCAGGCCACCGACGCCGATGGCGATCACGCCCAGGGCGTCCACGTGCGGCGTGTGCGAGTCGGTGCCGACGCAGGTGTCGGGGAAGGCGATGCCGCCCCGCGCCTGGATCACCGGGCTCATTTTCTCCAGGTTGATCTGGTGCATGATCCCGTTCCCGGCGGGGATCACGTCGACGTTCTTGAACGCGGTCTTGGTCCACTCGATGAAGTGGAAGCGGTCCTCGTTGCGGCGGTCCTCGATGGCGCGGTTCTTCTCGAAGGCGTCCGGGTCGAAGCCCGGGGCCTCGACGGCCAGGGAGTGGTCGACGATCAACTGGGTCGGCACCACCGGATTCACCTTGGACGGGTCCCCGCCCTGCTCGGCGATGGCATCACGCAGGCCGGCCAGGTCCACCAGCGCGGTCTGCCCGAGGATGTCGTGGCAAACCACCCGCGCCGGGTACCAGGGGAAATCCAGGTCGCGCTTGCGGTAGACCAGCTGCTCCAGCGATGCGGTCAGGTCGGCGGGCTCGCAGCGGCGCACCAGCTGCTCGGCCAGCACGCGGGAGGTGTAGGGGAGCTTGTCCCAGGCGCCGGCCTGGATCGCCTCGACCGCCTCGCGGGCGTCAAAGTAATCCAGCGCGGTGCCGGGCAAGCGCTTGCGGTATTGGCTGTTCACGGTCGTGGTCATTGTTATTTACGGTCCTTGAGCGGCACGAACTTCAGGTCTTCGGGGCCTGTGTAGTTGGCGCTCGGGCGGATGATCTTGCCGTCGATGCGCTGTTCGATGACGTGGCTGGACCAGCCCGAGGTGCGGGCGATCACGAACAGCGGGGTGAACATGGCGGTGGGCACGCCCATCATGTGGTAGCTGACGGCGCTGAACCAATCGAGGTTGGGGAACATCTTCTTGATTTCCCACATGGTGCTTTCCAGGCGCTCGGCGATGTCGAACATCTTGGTGTTGCCCTGCTCCACGGAGAGCTCGCGGGCCACTTCCTTGATCACCTTGTTGCGCGGGTCGGAGACGGTGTAGACCGGGTGGCCGAAGCCGATGATCACTTCCTTCTTCTCGACACGGGCGCGGATGTCGGCCTCGGCCTCATCCGGGCTGTCGTAGCGCTTCTGCACTTCGAAGGCCACCTCGTTGGCGCCGCCATGCTTGGGCCCGCGCAGGGCGCCGATGGCGCCGGCGATGCAGGAGTACATGTCCGAGCCGGTGCCGGCGATCACCCGCGAAGTGAAGGTGGAGGCGTTGAACTCGTGCTCGGCGTACAGGTTCAGCGAGGTGTGCATGGCGCGCACCCAGGATTCGCGGGGCTTCTCGCCATGCAGCAGGTGCAGGAAGTGGCCGCCGATGGAGTCGTCGTCGGTCTCCACCTCGATGCGCTTGCCGTTGTGGCTGTAGTGGTACCAGTACAGCAGCGCGGAACCCAGGGAAGCCATCAGCTTGTCGGCGATGTCGCGGGCGCCGGGGTGGTTGTGGTCATCCTTTTCCGGCGACAGGCAGCCCAGCACGGAGACGGCGGTGCGCATCACGTCCATCGGGTGGGCGGAAGGCGGCAGCTGCTCCAGCGCGGCCTTGACGCCAGCGGGCAGGCCGCGCAGGGCCTTCAGCTTGGCCTTGTAGCCGGCCAGCTCCGCGACATTGGGCAGCTTGCCGTGGACCAGCAGGTGGGCGATCTCTTCGAATTCGCAGCGGTTGGCGAAATCCAGCACGTCGTAGCCCCGGTAGTGCAGGTCGTTGCCGGTACGGCCAACGGTGCACAGGGCGGTGTTGCCGGCGGCGGTGCCGGAAAGGGCCACGGATTTCTTCGGCTTGAAGCCCGGAGTGGTGGTTTCGGTGGTGCTCATCGGTATCTCCTCGAGTCTTTTTGTTCTGTTGCGCGCTGAGCAGGGTGGGCCGGGCGGCGATCCGCTTCAGCCCACCAACAGCGCTGACACGGTGGGCTGAAGCCCACCCTACGACCTTGCTGGTTCTACTTCTTGCCGGCGGCGAACAACGCGTCGAGCTTCTGCTCGAAGGCGTGGTAGCCGATGCGGTCGTAAAGCTCCGCGCGGGTCTGCATCAGCTCGATCACGTCCTTCTGGTGGCCACTCTGGCGAATGGCGGTGTACACGGCTTCCGCCGCCTTGTTGGCCGCGCGGAAGGCCGACAGCGGGTAGAGCTGGATGGCCACACCAACCGAGGCCAGCTCGTCACGGGTGAACAGCGGGGTGGCGCCGAACTCGGTGATGTTGGCCAGCACCGGCACGTTCAGTTCCTTGACGAAACGCGCGTAGGTGGGCAGGTCGTAGGCGGCCTCGGCGAAGATGCCGTCGGCGCCGGCCTCCACATAGCGCTTGCAGCGCTCGATGGCGGCGTCCACGCCCTCGGCCTGGATGGCATCGGTGCGGGCGATGAGGAAGAAGTCCGGATCAGTCCGGGCGTCAGCGGCGGCGCGCACGCGGTCGACCATCTCCTCGCAGGAGACGATTTCCTTGCCCGGGCGGTGGCCGCAGCGCTTGGCGCCCACCTGGTCCTCGATGTGCGCCGCGGCGGCACCGGCCTTGATCAGGCTCTTCACCGTGCGCTCGATGTTGAAGGCGCTCGGGCCGAAGCCGGTGTCGATGTCCACCAGCAGCGGCAGGTCGCAGACATCGGTGATGCGGCGCACGTCGGTGAGCACGTCGTCCAGGGTGTTGATGCCCAGGTCCGGCAGGCCCAGGGAGCCGGCTGCCACGCCACCACCGGAGAGGTAGATGGCACGGAAACCGGCACGCTTGGCCAGCAGCGCATGGTTGGCGTTGATCGCACCGATCACCTGCAGCGGGCTTTCTTCGGCAAGGGCCTGGCGGAAACGCTGGCCGGCGGAGAGCTGGGTCATGAATCACCTCGGGTGTGGGAGGGGTTGGCGAGCGCGTCCTGCCCATTCTGGGAGCCGTAGTGGCGCTCGATGTTTCGCTTGGAGGCGCCGATGTGACGGCGCATCAGCAGCTCGGCCAGCTCGCCGTCTCGGTCGGCGATGGCGTCGAGAATGCGGTGGTGTTCGGCAAAGGCCTGGCGCGGGCGGTTCGGCGTGGCGGAAAACTGGATGCGGTACATGCGCACCAGTTGGTACAGCTCGCCGCAGAGCATGCGGGTCAGGGTCTGGTTGCCGCTGCCCTGGATGATCCGGTAGTGGAAGTCGAAGTCGCCTTCCTGCTGGTAGTAGCCACGCCCGGCCTGGAAGGCCTCATCGCGCTCATGGGTATCCAGCACCCGGCGCAGCTCGTCGATCTCCGCCTGGGTCATGCGCTCGGCAGCCAGGCGGCAGGCCATGCCTTCGAGGGACTCGCGGATCTCGTACAGCTCGATCAGCTCGGTGGGGCTCAGCGACACCACCCGCGCGCCGACGTGGGGCACGCGCACCAGCAGCTTCTGCCCTTCCAGACGATGGATGGCTTCGCGCAGCGGGCCACGGCTGATGCCATAGGTACGCGCCAGCTCCGGCTCGGAGATCTTGCTGCCCGGCGCAATCTCGCCCCGGATGATGGCGGCCTGGATACGACGGAAGACGTGCTCGGAGAGGGTTTCCGAGTCTTCGGTCACAGCCAGGGGAGTTTCCAGGGTGGCAGCCATGATTGTCGACACATTCAATTTCAGATGGGCCGAAAAGTACGCCCAAGGCCATTTACTGTCAAACCAAAGACCCACATTGTCGACAATGGTCGAGTGTCGCGAAAAATTCATATAAAGGCGCCACCGCCTTCACAAAGCGCGTGGGCCGTCTGTCGCCGCAGAAAACCCACATGCTAGAATGCGCGCCTCATGCGCCTGGCGAGGCGCCACCGTTTTGCTTGCTAGACTCTTTCGCCAGACGCCGGGGCCATGGTCCTTGCGCCGGGCATCAGGATCCCGAACCGCATCCAAGGACCCATGACTTACAAGCCACTAGCCCTGCTCCTGTGCCTGGCGAGCCTGCCAGGCCTCAGCCTCGCCAACGGCAAGACCGTCTACGGTCTGAACGAATACGCCCGCCTTTCCGACCTTGACCTGGTGATCGCCGCCAAGCTGGACACCGGGGCCAAGACCGCCTCCCTCAGCGCCCGCGACATCAAGCGTTTCAAGAAGAACGGAGAGTCGTGGGTACGCTTCTACCTGGCCATCGACGACGCCCACGCCCACCCGATCGAGCGCCCCCTGGCGCGCATCAGCAAGATCAAGCGGCGTGCCGGCGACTACGACCCCGAGGAAGACGACAACCGTTACACCGCACGCCCGGTCATCGAGCTGGACGTGTGCATGGGCGGCGCCCTGCGGCGGATCGAAGTGAACCTCACCGACCGAAGCGCTTTCCAATACCCGCTCCTGATCGGTTCCGAGGCACTCAAGCGCTTCGATGCACTGGTCGACCCGAGCCTTAAATACGCTGCCGGCCAACCCGGCTGTGCCACTGACGCAAACGCTGCCGAGTAACTCACATGCGCTCTCTTACCCTGCATCTGAAAGTCCTCATCACCCTGCTGGTGACCCTGGGCGTTCTGATAACGGCCTACCAGATCTTCATTCAGGGCATCCCGATCACCGAGGATGAGACCGACGACCTCTGGAACATCGACGCCAAGGTCGAATTCCAGGCCAGCCCGCGCGACCCGATCAAGGTGCAGATGTTCGTGCCGCCGCTGAACCGGGACTACGTCAGCCTCAACGAGAGCTTCATCTCCAACAACTACGGCGTGAGCATCAACCGCGTGGACGGCAACCGCAAGGTGACCTGGTCCGCCCGCCGTGCCAGTGGCAACCAGACCCTCTACTACCGCCTGGTGCTGACCAAGCGCTACAGCGGCGAGAAGCCCAAGGACAAGGGGCCGATCTTCCGAGACAGCATCCCGGTGGAAGGCGCCGAGAAGATCGCCGCCGAAGCCCTGCTGGCGCCCATCCGCCAGCACTCGGCGGACGTCGAGACCTTCATCAGCGAGACCATCAAGCGCGTCAACAACGTCAACGATGACAACGTCAAGCTGCTGCTCGGCGGCGACGCCGGCACGCCGAACAAGGCCAAGGTCATCGAACTGCTGCTGTCCATCGCCCACGTCCCGATGGAGCGCGTGCACACCATCCGCCTGGCCGCCGACCAGCCGCAGAGCCCCGAACTCTGGCTGCGCAGCTTCAACGGCGAGAGCTGGCTCTACTTCAACCCCGAGACCGGCCAACAGGGCCTGCCGGGTGACCGTCTGGTGTGGTGGACCGGCGACGAGCCGCTGATCACCGTCGACGGCGGCAAGAAGGCCCAGGTGACCTTCAGCCTGAACAACAGCGAGATGAACGCCATCCGCCTGGCCAAGCTGACCGACGAGAACACCGACGCCGACTTCCTCGAATACTCCCTCTACGGCCTGCCGCTGCAGACCCAGCAGACCTACCAGATCATGATCATGATCCCGATCGGCGTGCTGGTGATCCTCATCCTGCGCAACCTCGGCGGCCTGCAGACCCTCGGCACCTTCACCCCGGTGCTGATAGCCCTCGCCTTCCGCGAGACCCAACTGGGCTTCGGCATCGCCCTGTTCACCATCATCACGGCGCTGGGCCTGTCGCTGCGCTCCTACCTGGAGCACCTCAAGCTGCAGATGCTCCCGCGCCTGTCGGTGGTGCTGACGTTCGTGGTGATCCTCATCGCGGTGATCAGCCTGCTCAGCCACAAGCTCGGCCTGGAGCGCGGCCTGTCCGTCGCCCTGTTCCCGATGGTGATCCTGACCATGACCATCGAGCGCCTGTCCATCACCTGGGAAGAGCGCGGCGGCGGCCATGCCTTCAAGGTCGCCATCGGTACGCTGTTCGCCGCCACCCTGGCGCACCTGCTGATGACCGTGCCGGAGCTGACCTACTTCATCTTCACCTTCCCGGCGGTGCTGCTGATCCTGGTGGGCTTCATGCTGGCGATGGGTCGCTACCGCGGCTACCGCCTGACAGAACTGTTCCGCTTCAAAGCCTTCGTGAAGGACTGAGCCCATGTTCGGCCTGATCAAGACGTGGAAAGCCCTTGAAGCCAAAGGGATCATGGGCATCAACCGACGCAACGCGGACTACGTGCTGAAGTACAACAAACGGCACCTGTACCCGATCGTCGACGACAAGATCATCACCAAGCAGCGCGCCATCGAGGCGGGGATCCACGTACCCGAGATGTACGGGATCATTTCCACCGAGAAGGAGATCGACAAGCTCGACGAGATCATCGGCGAGCGCAACGACTTCGTGATCAAGCCCGCGCAGGGCGCCGGCGGCGACGGCATCCTGGTGATCGCCGACCGCTTCGAAGGCCGCTACAAGACCGTCTCCGGGAAGATCATCAGCCACGAGGAGATCGAGCATCAGATCTCCTCGATCCTCACCGGCCTCTACTCTCTCGGCGGGCACCGCGACCGCGCGCTGATCGAGTACCGCGTGACCCCGGACCCGATCTTCAAGAGCATCAGCTACGAAGGCGTGCCGGACATCCGCATCATCGTGCTGATGGGTTACCCGGTGATGGCGATGCTGCGCCTGCCCACCCGCCAGTCCAGCGGCAAGGCCAACCTGCACCAGGGCGCCATCGGCGTGGGCGTCGATCTCGCCACCGGCATCACCCTGCGCGGCACCTGGCTGAACAACAAGATCGCCAAGCACCCGGACACCACCAACGCGGTGGACGGCGTGCAGCTGCCCAACTGGGACGGCTTCATGAAGCTGGCGGCCGGTTGCTACGAGCTGTGTGGCCTGGGCTACATCGGCGTGGACATGGTGCTGGACGTGGACAAGGGCCCGCTGATCCTGGAACTGAACGCCCGCCCGGGCCTGAACATCCAGATCGCCAACGACTGCGGCCTGACCCACCGCGCCCACGCCGTCGAGGCACGCCTCGAAGAGCTGAAGGCCAAGGGCATCCAGGAGTCCCCGGAAGAGCGCGTGCGCTTTTCCCAGGCGCTGTTCGGCAACGTACGGCCGACGGAAGTCTGACCCGCCCCGCCCCCATGAAAAAGCCCGGCTCGATGCCGGGCTTTTTCATGGGCGGTCGCGACTCGGCCACCGAGCGACAAGCACTACCGCACGATGGCCAGCTCGAACGCCCCCTCATCCGAGTGCTCATGCACCTGCATGCCGGTCTCGTTCAGGGAGAGGTCCTGCAGCGGGCGCTTGTAGGGCTTGTTGTCCAGGGTCTTCACCGCGCGATCCTCGTCGGTGGTGAGCAACAGGGCATAGCGCTCGCCCTGGTTGGCGCGGACCTGCACGGTGCCTTCGATGTAGGCGTAGCGGTACCAGGTCTCGCCGTGGAGCTGGTACACCGCATCGCTCACCAGTCGGGTCGGCCGCTTGGCCTCGTCGAGGAAGAGGATCGACGGGTAGACCACCTGGCGATTGGCGAAGCTGCGGATGCGCAAGCCGTACTCCCGCCCCGAGCGCGGCAGGCGCACGGCGGCGTAGTAGCTGCGCCCCATGGGGAAGGTGAAGCTCGGCGAGAAGCGGTTCAGCTCCTCGTAGCGCGGTTCCTCGGTGGACAGCTCGGTGAAGGCCGAATCGGACAACTGGCCGCAGCACTGGTCCACCAGCTCCTGGTAGAGCACGCGACTGCGCTCCTCGCTGCCTTCCAGCAGGGCCTTCATGGCTTCGTTGGGTTGTCCGTCCAGGGCCGGAAGGATCGGCGCCTTGCGCTCGAACACCACCTCGCGGCTTTCGGTGTAGGCCACTGGCTGGCCGACGCTGGCCACCGCCCTGGTGCCGTCCTTCGGCGGCACCGGCGAGTTGTGGGTGCGCCCCTGGTCGTCCACCCAGGTGTAGTAACCGGTGCCGTTCTCCGGGCGGGAGTAGCCGCGCCCTTCCAGCACATCGGCATCGATGTACTCGCCCGCGCGGTGCCCGCTGGGCAGCAGGTAGTCACGCTGGCCCGCCGGCACCTGGCCGGCGGCGTAGAAGCTGTTCTGCAGGTTGCCACTGGCATCCACCCAGGTGAAGTAGCGACGCTTCTGCTCGCCACCCGCCGCGCCCCAACCGGCCGCGCCCTGCTCCTTCAGCCGCTCCAGGTCGCTGCGGCTGACGCGCCGGGCCGCTTCCTGTTGCTGCTGGCTGTAGCGGTCGTCGACGAAGCTGTTGTGCACGCGGCCGCTGTCGTCGATCCAGGTCAGGTAGCGCCCGCCGCTGGCCTGGGCCGTCGGCAGGATGGAGAAGGCGAGCAGGACGGGGATGAGCGTCTTCATCAGAAGGTCGTCGTGTAGGTGAATGCCATGATCAGTGCCTTGACCGAGGTCTCCACGTTCATCCCGGCGTAGGGGTTGTAGACCATCTTGTCCAGGCCAACGCAGTTCATGTTGCAGCTCTCGCCTGCGGCGGTCCGCTGGGTGGTGACGAAGTAGTTCATCCCCAGGTCGATGGTGGTGTCCTTGTCCCAGCGGTAGCCCAGGCCGAGCCCGTAGAGATGGGCATCGCCGATGGGGGCCAGCACGTCGGCCTTGTCGTCCGGAATGGCCGAGGGGCGGAACTCGTAGCCGGCGCGCAGGGCCAGGCGGTCGGTCACGTCGTACTGCGCGCCCACCGCCCAGCTCCAGGTGTCGCGGTAGCCGCGGTCCAGGGTGATGCTGGTGGCCGTGGCCTTGCCGCCCCCAAAGGTCTTGGCGATGCGCAGCATGTCCAGTTCGCGGTCGAATTCGATCTCGAAGTCGTTCCAGTCGCTGTAGCCGGACCACTTCAGGTCGAAGTTGAACTGCCAGCGCTCGAACGGCTTGATCTTGATCCCGGTGGAGAAATTGTCCGGGTAGGTCATGGTCAGCGTCGCGTTGCCGGTCTCCTCATCGGTACGCCCATACGGGAACAACGGGCTGAGGATCTGGCCGAACACCGCCGACTGGAAGCCGCTCCAGAACCCTTGCCATTCCTTGGAGTAGTCCACCCGGTACTTGCCCTGCAGGTGCATGCGGGCCTCGCTCTGGTAGGTGGCGCCCCAGGCGAACCAGTCGGTGGGTTCCCAGAGCACGCCGATGTTCCAGGTGGGCGACAGCGACTCCTGCATGTCCAGGTCCAGGTTGGCGAGCGAGTCGAAGGGGCCGATGCGCCCGCCGCAGACGTTGAAGATGGGGCCGATCATGTCACCCAGGCCCGGTTTGCACAGCACGTCGTGGGCCATGGCCGCCAAGCCGGTGAGCATCCCCGGTGCGCGGAAGTCCTCGTTGAGCGCCATGGCCTGGTGGGAGAACCCCACCGACAGCCCAAGGGCCAGCTCGTCGTTCACCTGATAGCCCACCGAGGGCGAGAAGTAGGTGATGCGCTGGATCGCTACCTGGCGCCCCTGGAAGCGCGCCGGGTCGCTGTCCGAGTCCCGCGAGTAGCCCAGCGCCATGGGCGCGTAGACGTTGGTGGCGAAGGTGAACTTGGAGCCCGGCGGGTTGATCGACAGCCCCGCCAGCGGGGCTGCCAGCAGCGGCATGTCGGTCATGCCGCCCATGCCGGGCAGGTACATGGCCGGGGTGAGGGTGCGACTGCTGGCGCCGGCCACGCTGTCGTTCTTGTAGCCGAAGAAGCCATAGTCGGCGGGCGCATCGAACTTGGCGCGGATGTCCATCACCCCGGCGATCACCTTCACCGTGGTCTGCCGGCCCTTGAGCTTGACCAGGGCCGCCGGGTTGTAGTGCACCGCATCGATCCCGGTGGAGTCGGCCGTCACGGCATTGGCCATGGCCATGGCCTTGGGGTTGCCGATGGTCAGGTCGTTGGCCAACTGCGCCTGCACGCCCCCCGCCCAACCGAGCCCCACCCCCGCCAGCGCCAAGGCCAGCGGCGAAATACGCATCGTCATGTCGTCGCCTCGCCGGTTACTGGGCCTTCAGGCCTTTGATGTCCAGGGGAACGGAGAACCCGAGCATCACGTCCGGGGAGTCCTCGGTCATGCCGAAGCCGGCGTTGATGTTGACGATGTAGTCCGGCGAGGTCCGCAGGCCGAGCGAGAAGTTCATGACCGCGCTGGTCTGCTCGCTGCCTTCGGCCTTGTTGCCGTCGGAGAAGGTGTAGGTAGGGCTCGTGTTGTAGGCCATCTGGTAGGAGGTGGCCAGGGAGACGTCATAGGACAGCGCGTAGGCGAACCCCATGCTCATGGACAGGGTGCCGCCCGGATCCACGTCCACCAGTTCTCGTCCGCCGACGTTCTGGTGGATGTTGTGCACCGGCATGTTGTAGGTGTAGCCGACCGAGCCGAACAGCACGACCGGGTCGATCACATAGGAGGTGTTGGCCCCCACGCCCAGGCTGTAGTAGCCGTTGCCGGTGGAGAGGTCCGACTCGCGGTTGATGTCGTAGGGGCTCTCGCCGGTGGGCAGGCCGAGGGTGGCGAACAGCGTGGTGACCGGCTTGCCACGGGTGGCCGACCAGGGCTGCCAGCGCAGGCTGGCGGACACATCGCCCAGGCTGTAGACGTTCACGTCACGCTCGGTGTCGTACTTGGCGATGAAAGGCAACCGCACGCTGAAGGTGAGGTTGTCCCAGACGCCGTAGTCGAAGGTGAAGGAGTTGGTGAAGGTGTGCTGGGCCTCGCTGCGCGGGATCACGCTGTACACGTTGTTCCCGGTGCGCACCTGCTCGATCTGCACATCCCGGGTCAGCGAGTAGTCGAAGCCGTAGGTGAGCGTGCGCTCGCCCTTCTTCAGCAGCGTGTAGCTCTTCTCCGATGCCTGGAACACCTGCTCCAGCGCCTTGGCGCTGTCGGCGTCACCGTCCTTCTTGCTCAGCGCCTCACGCGCGTCGTCCACCGAGCTCTCCTCGGCCCACAGCGGCCCGCAGGCGCCCAGCGCCAGCATGGCCAGCCATGCATAACCCCTCACTCCCATGGCACGGTCCCCTGGTTATTTTTCTAACTTATGCGGGTTCTTCTTTTTACTGGCCGGGACGGCCTGCCGACGGCACGCTCACTTGCGTCGGTAGTAACGGATATCGCCTCCCGAGCCCAACTCGTCCAACTGGTTTTCGGTGAACTTGGTGATCTGCGGAAACTGCTGGAACGCCAGGAGGCTGATGGTCCTGTCATCCACCAGGCGCAGGTCGCGCTCGGTCAGGGCCATCGCGTTACGCGGTTCCGCACCGGTCGGGTAGATCACGAACAGCACGTTCTGGTCCCACACTTCTTCGAATCGGGTGCGGGTGAAGCTGATGTTCCCCAGGGCAGGGTCAGCGATGAACACGTGATCGTTGTAGACGTCGCGCACCACCACGAAATGCTTGAAGCCGCCGTAGTGGATCGGGACCAGCGCCGGGTGCTCCAGCTTGTCGAGGTCCTCGAATTCGGCGCGGAAACCGCCGCTCTTGTAGCCCAGGGCGGTGACGAAGCGCTTCATGTCCAGCAGGGAGAACCCCCTCCGCTCGACGATCTTGTCCGCCTCGCCATAGCGCAGCAGCCCCTCCATCACCTGGCGCTCCTGCAGGTTACGCCCCAGGTAGTAGTCCAGCAGGCTGGTCAATGCGGCCGAGCCGCAGCTGTAGTCGTAGGCCTGGCGGATCACATTGCGGAACTGCAACTGGCTCATCGGCTCGATGTTCACGGTCTCCCGGTAAGGACCGTTGGGCGCGAGCGACTGCGTCAGGTTCACGGAACCCTGGGGCTGCGGCTTGGTGTCCACGGCCTGGGTGAAGCCGAACAGGCCCAGCAGGCTGCCAACCAGTATCTCGATCATTGCCGTTCCGAATCAGGACTTGCGACAAGGAAGGCCCCGCCGACGGGGCTCGACGGGACCTTCCGGACTACAGGTCGTGCGCGCGGATCAGTGACCCCAGACCTTGATGGTGGTGCCGGCCAGGTTCATGTCGTTGACGGCCAGGGAGCCGATGCTGGCAGCAGTGGCATCACCCATGCGAATGGCGCCGACGCTGAGCTGACCGGTGATGGTCGGCAGGGTGATCTGCAGCTTGTCGTTGCCGCCGGCACCGCCGTCGATCACGTCGACCAGGATCGGGGCGCTGTCGGAGATGTTGAAGCCGGTGAAGGCGATGGTGTCCAGGCGCAGGCTGCCGGAAGCGGAGCCTTCCTTGTCGGTGTAGACGACGCTGCCGATGGTGCCGTTGAAGTTACCGGAGATGCTGATGCCATCCTGACCGGTGACGCCCGAGAGGGCAGAGTCATCCATGGCTTTCAAATCAGCCTGGGCCATGAACGGAGCAGCGAGCACAGCAGCGGCGAGAGCCAGTTGTTTGAAGCTTTTCATTGTTTTTATCTCCAAGATTCTCACAGGTGGGTTGCCCCGGGGGCCTGCCGCCTACCTCCTCATCGGCGACAGTTGGATCGGCCTGGCCGATCTCCGTAGCAGGCGCTGCTTCCCTATGCGCTCCCGCTTTGGACTCGGAGCACACAGGGTGCCCCGACCTGATTCCACGTTACCGAGCGCCTGCCCGGCTGCCAGCCCATCCAAGGGATGGAGGATGGCGAGTCGCTACCGCATTGATCTCATCAGGCCTCGCTGAGCAGGCCCAGGCTCTTGCCCTTGAGCACCGCCTGGGTGCGGCTGCGCACGCCCAACTTGGCGAACAGGTTGTGCAAATGCCACTTGATGGTGGCTTCGGAGAGGTGAACCGCCTGGGCGATGTCACGGTTCGACAAGCCAGCCGCCACGAAACGGAGGATCTCCCGCTCCCGGTGGCTGATGTCCTGGTTGTCGTCGAAGGTCTCCGGATCGACGTTGAGGCGGCGGCACTGCTCGCGCAGGTTGTCGGCCAACCCCTGCCAGACCCCGGCCCGCTTGGGCTCGGCAGCACGCCAGGCCTCCCACAACGGCAGCAACCAGAGCGCGTCGTCCTGGAACAGCCGCCGGTAGCCCCGGTTCCAGGCCTCCTCCAGCACGGGCTGGAACAGGGCGAATGCCTTGTCGCTGTTACCCTTGCGCCAGTACGCCACGGAAAGTAACAGCGACAGGCGCAGGCGGCGGTCACGCTGGTGTTCCGCGCCCTGCCGCGCCAGGCAGGCCTCCAGCACGGACTGGGCCTTCTCCGGCCGGCGCTCACTGAGGGCGAGCCGTGCCTGGGAGAGCGCCAGCACCGTATGGGCGTCGGCATAACGGGCCTGGGACAACGGCGCCAGGTGGCGCTCCAGCTGCAGGCAGACCCGCTCGGCCTCGTTGGGCCGGCGCAACCAGAGCAGGAACTGCACCTTGCAACTCATGCCGTGGGCGAAGACCCGCTCGTAGCCAGGGCCCTGAAGCCCGGCGAGCCAGTCGTCCAGTTGATTGAGAGCCAGCTCCGACTCACCGGCGAAGAACCGCGCCCGCGCCATCACCAGCTGGCCTCGGCTGATCAGCTCCACCGGCGTAGCCACGTCGCGCCAGGTGGTGGCCAGGGGCAGTTCGGCCAGCACGGCCGCGTGGCGGTCCTGCTCGTAGAGCAGGTCGGCGTAGGCCAGCACCAGCGGTCCACCGACCCGGCTGCGGCGGCCGAACACGCGCTCGACACGGCCCCGGGCGACTTCGGCGATGGAGCGCCCACGCTCCAGTTCGCCACTTTCCTTGCAGATCAGCGACTCGATCAGGCTGGTCATGACGTGCAGGTATTCGCTGTCCACCAGGCGCAGGCACTCCCGCGCTGCGGCAATGGAGCCGGCGGCATCACCGAATTCCCCCAGCAACGCATAGGCCGCCGCCTGCACGCAGGCGAGGCTGGCGCGGAACACCGGCTGGTTGTCCGGCACCATGGCCAGCCACTGTCGGGCCACCTTGAGGCAGGCTTCCAGCTTGTCCTGATAGAGCAGCACCAGGGCCTTGAGCACCTGGGACGCGGCTAGCAGCTCGCCGAGCCCGAAGTGGATGACCTTGCCGCGCCCTTGCAGCAGGCGCGTGCTGACTTCCTCGATCAGCGCCTCGGACTCGGCGAACTTCTGTTCGAAGGCCAGTTGCCAGGCGTAGAAGATCTGGAACACCGGGTGCTCGCGGATCACCTCCGCCGGCACGTCCTTGAGCATGGAGAGGATGCCGTAGACCCGGTTGCCGGCGATCAGCCGTGCCCCCTGGCGCTCCAGCAACTCGGCAGCAAAGGCGAAATCCCGGCCCCTCAGGGCGTACTTGATGGCCCGGTCGGGCAGGTCATGACTTTCGCACCAGCGGGCGGCGGCGTGCAGCAAGGTCGCACTGTCACCGTGTCGCGCTAGGCGCCCCTGGAGGAACTCGGCGAACAGGTGGTGGTAGCGGAACCACTCGCCCTGCTCGTCCAGGGCGATGACGAAGAGCTGCTCGCGCTGCAGGCGCATCAGCATGTCCAGGCCGTCACGCCGGCCGGTCAGGGCGTTGCACAGGTCGGCACAGAATTCGTCCAGCACCGAGGTCTGGTCGAGGAACTGCTGCAAGGTCACCGGCAGGCTGTTGACCACGTCCTCGGCCAGGTAGTCGGCGATGTTGCGCTCGGTGCCGCTGAGGCTGGCGAGGAAGGCTGCGCGATCGGGATGCCGCGCCAGCGCCAGGCTGGCCAGGTGCAGGGCGGTGATCCAGCCCTCGGTGCGCGCGTGCAGCTGCTTGAGCTCGCTGCGGCTGAGTTCCAGCGGGCGCACGTCGCGGAAGTAGGCTTCGGTCTCCTCCAGGGACAGGCGCAGGTCCTCGGCCTGGAGCATGAAGGCTTCGTTCTCGACGAACAGGCTGCGCGGGGTGAAGCGGGTGCTGCTGATCAGGTGCACGTTGCGGGGCAGGCGCTCCACCAGGTGGCGGGCGCCCTGTTCCAGACTGGCGTGGCGGATGCGGTGGAAGTCGTCGAGCATCAGGTACAGCTCGCCCTCCAGGCGCTGCAGGTCGCTGACGAAGGCGTCGATGATGGCCTCCACCGGCCAGTTCACCTCACCGCAGAGCAGGCCGGCGGTGTTGGCGCCGAAACCGGGGATCACCGCCTCGACGGCAGCCACCAGGTACTGCAGCAGGCGCTGCGGCTCGCTGTCCGACTCGTCGCAGGAGAGCCAGGCGACCCGCGCGCCCTCGCGCTGCAGGGCTTCGCGGAACAGGCTGAGCACGGTGCTCTTGCCGAAGCCGGCCGGCGCGCTGAGCACCAGCACGCGGCGCTCGCGCGCCTCCCACAGGCGGTCGATCAGCGCCTGGCGCGGCAGGCGCGGCTGCCCGCCGACTTCCGGCGGGTAGAGCTTGGTGCGCAGCAGGTGGAACGGCTGGCTGACGCTGCTCACTGCAGCAGCCCCAGTTCCCGGGCCCGACGTATGGCCTGGGTGCGATTGCGCACCTTGAGCTTCTCGTAGATGTTGTGCAGGTGCCATTTGACGGTCCCCAGGGCCAGCGAGAGCTGCTGGCCGATCTCCTCGTTGGAAAGCCCTTCGGCGGCCAGCAGCACGACCTCGCGCTCACGCTCGGTCAGCCCCTCCTCCAGCACGTCCTGGGCCTTGCGTACGTCCTGTCCCGGCCAGATGGCCAGCAATTCGCGGATGAAGCCCTGCAGGGAGGGCTGGCGCTCGGCCGCCTCCAGCTGTTGCAGCAGCAGTCGGATGGCGTCGCCCTCTTCGACGAACAGGCTGCGGATGCCTTCGCGCTCGGCACTCAGCAGGCATTGCACCAGCAGGCTGTGGGCGCGCTCCTGGTAGCCGAGGCGCTGGTAGCTCAGCGCTGCCAGCAGGTCGAGCCGCAAGCGCTGCAGGCCGTGCCAGCCCGGCAGCAGCTGGGCGCGCAGCTGGTTGATCTCGTGCAGTGCCTCGCTGTAGTGCCCCCGCGCCTGCTGCAGGCGCACCCGCAGCAGGCCCTGGGTCCAGAGCACAGGGTTGAAGCCGCGGCGGACGTAGTCGGCGGCGAGCTTGTCCCAGTCCACGGTCTTGAGGCGCTGCTCGGCGCGCTTGATGCGGTCGGTGGCCGGCTCCTGGAGGATCAGCGTCACCTCGTCGGCCACCGCCTGGGCATAGAAGCGCCAGGACTGGTTGCGGGCAGCCAGGTTCTGCATCAGCACCAGGGTGGCCTGGGCCTCCTTGGAGCGGTCCTGCATGCGCTGGACACGGGCGAGGAACAGCATGCCCTGGGCGTAGATGTCGATCGGCTTGATCACGTCGACATGCCCGAGGGCCCAGCGCAGGCGCTCTTCCAGGCCGTCCAGCCGGCCCTGATGGTAGGCGATCAGCGCTTCGATGATGGCGGGCAGGGCCAGGGCGCGGGAGCGTTCGTCGAACAACGGCACCAGGCGCGCACGCATCTGCTCGTGGAGCAGCTGTGCCTGCTTGACCTGGCCTTGCTCCAGGGCGAGCAGTACCTCGACGTTGCCCAGTTGCATGTCGAGGTAGCGCCCTTCGAGGAAGTGGTTGCGTTGCTGCGCCAGGGCCAGCAAGCGACGGGCCTGGTCGGGCTGGGCGAGGATCGACAGCGCCAGGGCGCCGATGACCAGCATGGCCACTTCGAGGAAGGCCTCGTTCTGGCCCAGGTGGCCTTCGACCTTGCGCGCCAGGGTCACGCACAGATCGAGATCATCCTTCTGCAAGGCGATGGCAGCCTTGACCGCCAGGGCTGCCAGGTATTTGTCGCTGAGGGGAGCCTGGCCGCCCTCCCCGCCCCAGCGGGCGAGCAGGTCGTCGAGCATCTGGTTGGCTTCGGGCAGCGCCAGTTCGGTGGCGCGGTTCCACACGTCGGCCAGCACCAGGGTGGGGTAGCGCGCGGCGATGTCGTCCGGCACCTGCTGGCGCCAGCGGTAGATCTGGTTGAGCTGGCCGCGGTTGATCAACTCCAGGCCGCAGCCGTCCACCAGGGCCGCGAGCATCTCGGGGTCCTCGGCCAGGCAGGCGTGCTCGATGGCGAGGTTCTGCATGTGGTGGTTGGTGAACCACAGGCTGGCGTTGAAGTGCAGCTGCTGGAAGCGGTCCGGGTCGCGGGCGCGCAACCGGCCCCGGAGGAAGTCGGCGAACAGGTGGTGGAAGCGGTACCACTGGCGCTCGCGGTCCAGGGGCAGGAGGAACAGCTGCATGGTCTCCAGCCGCTCCAGCAGGGCCTGGCCATCGCTGCGCCCGGTGAGGGCATTGGCCAGGTCGCCACTGAGCTGGCTGGCGATGCCCAGGGCCAGCAGGGCCTCCTGCAGGTCGGCGGGCAATTGCTCGAACACGGAGGTGAGCAGGTAGTCGCCCACGGCGGCCTGGTCGGCACCCAGGGTCTGCACCTGCTCGGCGGCCTGGGGCTGGTGGCGCAGCCAGAGACTGGCCAGGTGCACGCCGATCATCCAGCCCTCGGTGCGCTGGTGCAGTGCGGACAGGGTGGTGGCGTCCAACACGATGCCACTGCGCTCCAGGTAGGCGCGGGTTTCGTCCTCGGTCAGGCGCAATTCGTCAAGCCCCACCTCCAGCAACCAGCCCTTGGCCCGCAGGGTGGCCAGGTTCATCGGCGGCAGGGAGCGGCTGCCGATGGCCAGGCTGAAACCCGGTGGCGCCAGCTTCACCAATCGGCTCAGGGCATTGAAGATTTCGGCATCGGTGACCAGGTGCAGGTCATCCAGCACCAGCAGCAGCGGCTGGTCGAGGGCGGAAAGCCCCACCAGCAGGCTCTCCAGCACCGCTGCGACGGGCACTTGCATGGTGTTCTGCAGGAAGGCACGGGCAGGATCGGCCAGACCGGGCACGGCCTCGTCCAGCGCATGGCTGAGTTTCAGGAAGAAGCGTGCGGGATCGTCGTCCTCGCTGCCCAGCGAGAGCCAGGCCACGAGGCTGCCGGCCTGCCGACGTTGTTCGGCAAGCGAAGCCAGGGCGGTGCTCTTGCCGAAACCGGCCGGAGCCGAGAACAGCAGCAGTCGAGCTTGTGGGTATGCCGCCATGGCCGCCTGGATCTGCGGTCGTGGCAAATGGCCGGCAGACGCCTGGGGCGTCATCGTTTGCGAGCGCAAGAAGCTGCCGGCTGCGGGGTCGAGAACTGCATCCACGGCCTGTATCCCTGTGTCTTTATCATTGTGGGACGGGGAGTTCCCCCCGCGGGACCTGTCCATAATTATCAGAATGCAATTCCTGCGTAAACTTGGGAAATCGCTCTAGCATCGACTCTACAGCCGTACCTGGGGCGGTCTTGAAAATGTCCGTTTCACCCTGGCAAGCATGCCGCGTCCGGGACGGCTACAAGGCAAAATTGGAACTTTTTCAGAGTTTCCCTAGAATCCGCTGTCGCCCTGCTTGCCTTGCCCTATGCCCAACTGCCTCGTACACCCCCTGCCCTATCACGAAGACCCGGGAATGCGCTTCTCACGCATCCGCCATGCACCCGGGGCGGTGCTGCTGGACGCGGGGCGACCCGGCGCCAGCCGTGGACGCTATGACCTATTCAGCGCCTGGCCATTGGCAGAACTTGCGCCGGGCGACGACGAATCGGCCAACGACTTCGCTGATCGCCTCCGCACGGCGCTGCGCCAGTTGGGGCGCTGCGAAGCGCCGGACGGCGTGGAGCTGCCATTCACGGGCGGATTGATCGGCTATTTCGCCTATGACTTCGGCCGCCGCCTGGAGTGCCTGCCTGCACAGGCCCAAGACGACCTAGCGCTGCCCGACGCCCGACTGGGCCTGTATGCCTGGGCACTGGTGAGCGACCATGAGCGGCGCACCAGCCAACTGGTCTTCCACCCTGCACTCGCCGATGACGAACGCACTCGGCTTATCCAATTGCTGAGCGAGCCGACAGCGCAGCCAGCAGGCGCCTTCCGCCTCAAGGCACCCTTCGCGGCCAGCATCAGCGAGGCGGATTACCGTCGGGGCATCGAACGCATCCTGGCCTACATCCGTGCCGGGGACTGCTACCAGGTGAACTTCACCCAACGCTTCCAGGCTCCCTGTGACGGCGACCCCTGGGGCGCCTACCTGGCGCTGCGCGGCGCCTGTCCGACGCCCTTCTCGGGCTACCTGGCGCTGGAAGCCGGTGCAATCGTCAGCCTGTCCCCCGAGCGCTTCATCCGCTTGAGCCAGGGCCAGGTGGAGACCCGCCCGATCAAGGGCACGCGCCCGCGCGGCCTGACCCCGGACGAGGACCTGGCACAGGCCGAGGACCTGCTTGGCAGCCCGAAGGACCGCGCGGAGAACCTGATGATCGTAGACCTCCTGCGCAACGACCTCGGGCGCAGCTGCCGCATCGGCAGCGTGAGGGTGCCGGAGCTGTTCGCGCTGGAGAGCTACCCCAACGTCCATCACCTGGTCAGCGCCGTTCGCGGCGAGCTGGCCGAGGGCAAGGACGCGCTGGACCTGCTGGCGGGCAGCTTCCCCGGCGGCTCCATCACCGGGGCGCCGAAGATCCGCGCGATGGAGATCATCGACGAGCTGGAGCCGACGCGCCGCTCGATCTACTGCGGCTCGCTGCTGTACCTGGACGTACGGGGGGAGATGGACAGCTCCATCGCCATCCGCACCCTGCTGATGAAGGACGGCCAGGCGAGCTGCTGGGGCGGCGGCGGCATCGTGGCCGACTCGGACTGGCAGGCGGAATACCGCGAGTCGATCACCAAGGTCCAGGTCCTGCTGCGTACCCTGGAAGCGCTGTAGGCCAGGGGCCAGAGACAGAAAAGCCCGCTTGCGCGGGCTTTTTCATGGCTGGGCTCAGAGGCTCAGCGGGCGGTTGGACGCCTTGAGGAACTCGCGCTTGAGGTCCTCGTAGGTGTGCACCGCCGGGAACTGCGGGAACTCGCGGATGACGTTCTCCGGGGCATGGAAGAGGATGCCGGCATGGGCCTCTGAGAGCATGGTGGTGTCGTTGTACGAGTCGCCGGCGGCGATCACGCGGTAGTAGAGGCTCTTGAAGGCGATCACGGACTGGCGCTTCGGGTCCTTCTGGCGCAGCTGGTAACCGACGACGCGGTCGGTCTCGTCGGTGATCAGGCGGTGGCACAGCAGGGTTGGGAAGCCCAGCTGGCGCATCAGCGGCTGGGAGAACTCGTAGAAGGTGTCGGAAAGGATGACCACCTGGAAGCGCTCACGCAGCCAGTCGACGAACTCCACCGCGCCGTCCAGCGGCTTGAGGGTGGCGATCACTTCCTGGATATCGGACAGCTTCAGGCCGTGCTCGTCGAGGATGCGCAGGCGCTGCTTCATCAGCACGTCGTAGTCGGGGATGTCGCGGGTGGTGGCCTTGAGCGCTTCGATTCCAGTTTTTTCGGCGAAGGCGATCCAGATTTCAGGAACCAGCACACCTTCAAGGTCGAGACAGGCGATTTCCACGAGCATTTCCCCGTTATTGGCTTGTAAAGGAGGCGGCACTCTAGCCTTTCCCTCGTCGGGCACGCAACGCGGGGCTTTATACCCGAAACAGGCAGTCCACCTTCCGTATGGTTATTTAGGCGCATAAATGGCTTTTGCTACCATCCGCCGCCACAGAGCGCGTAGCGCCGTAGCCAGTAGGAAGTCCGCCTGATGAGCCATCCCTTCGACGTCACCGATATTGCTGCGTCCTACGCCAGCAAATCCCCCCAGGAGATCCTCAAGTTCGCCTTCGAGCAGTTCGGCGACGACCTGTGGATCTCGTTCAGCGGCGCCGAGGACGTGGTCCTGGTGGACATGGCCTGGAAGCTGAACAAGAACGTGAAGGTGTTCAGCCTGGATACCGGCCGCCTGCACCCGGAGACCTACCGTTTCATCGACAAGGTCCGCGAACACTACGGCATCGCCATCGAGGTGCTCTCCCCCGACGCCGCCAAGCTGGAGCCCTTCGTCCGTGAGAAGGGTCTGTTCAGCTTCTACAAGGACGGCCACGAGGAATGCTGCGGCATCCGCAAGATCGCGCCGCTGCGGCGCAAGCTCTCGGGCGTCAGCGCCTGGGCCACCGGCCAGCGCCGCGACCAGAGCCCCGGCACCCGCAGCAAGGTGGCTGCCGTGGAAGTGGACGGCGCCTTCTCCACGCCGGAGAAGCCTCTCTACAAGTTCAACCCCTTGGCGCAGATGAGCAGCGAAGAGGTCTGGGCGTACATCCGCATGCTGGAGATCCCCTACAATCCGCTGCACGAGCGCGGCTTCATCAGCATCGGCTGCGAGCCCTGCACCCGCCCGGTGCTGCCCAACCAACATGAGCGCGAAGGCCGCTGGTGGTGGGAGGAAGCCACCCAGAAGGAATGCGGGCTGCACGCCGGCAATCTGATCGCCCGGGAGTGACAGGATGCGCATCACCCTGGTGACCAAGGTCCTGGCCGATGGAACGGCCTGTGCCAAGTGCAAGGATGTGATGCGGTTGCTGGAACGGGGCAACCACCTGTCGCGCATCGACCGCACCCTGGTGGCAGACGAGCGCGACCCTGCCGGCCCGGGCTGGATCGCGGCACAGCTCTACGGCGTGGACAGCGCCCCCTTCTTCGTGGTGCGAACGGACGACGGCCGCGAGCGGGTCTACACTGTCTTCCACGAATTCCTCCACGAGGTCCTGGAGGCAGGCTGAAACGAACAAGCCCGGCGATTGCCGGGCTTGTTCGTTGATGGGTGCAAATCAGTAGGTGGGCAGCTCGACGTCCTGGAACAGTTCGTCCAACTCCACCTTGTTGTGGCACTGCACGGCCTTGGCGAGCATCTCGCGGGTCAGGTGGGGAGCGAACTTCTCGATGAAGTCGCACATGAAGCCGCGCAGGAAGGTGCCACGGCGGAAACCGATCTTGGTCACGCTGGACTCGAACAGTTCGCTGGCGTCCAGCACCACCAGGTCGCTGTCCAGTTTCGCATCGACCGCCATCTTCGCCACGATGCCGACGCCCAGGCCCAGGCGCACGTAGGTCTTGATCACGTCCGCGTCAGCCGCGGTGAACACCACCTTGGGCGTGAGGCCGCGGTGGCTGAAGGCTTCGTCCAGCTTGGAGCGCCCGGTGAACCCGAATACGTAGGTGACGATGGGATGCTCCGCCAGGGCTTCCAGGGTCAGCTTCGGCAGCTTGGCCAGGGGGTGGCCCTGGGGCACGATCACGCAGCGGTTCCAGCGGTAGCAGGGCATCATCACCAGGTCGCCGAACAGCTCCAGGGCTTCGGTGGCAATGGCGAAGTCGACAGTGCCATCGGCGGCCATCTCGGCAATCTGCATCGGGGTGCCCTGGTGCATGTGCAGGGACACATCGGGGTACTGGCGGATGAAGCTGCTGATCACCGGCGGCAGCGCATAGCGCGCCTGGGTGTGGGTGGTGGCGATGGAGAGGGTGCCCTTCTTCTCGTTGGAGAACTCCTGGGCGATCTGCTTGATGCTTTCGACCTTGCGGAGGATCTCGCCGGCCGTGTTGATGATCCGCTCCCCGGCGGGTGTCACGCGGGTCAGGTGCTTACCGCTGCGGGCGAAGACCTCGACACCCAGCTCGTCTTCGAGCAGGCGGATCTGCTTGCTGATACCCGGCTGCGAGGTATAAAGGCTCTGCGCGGTGGCTGAGACGTTCAGGTCGTGGTGCGCCACCTCCCAGATGTAGCGCAGTTGCTGAAGCTTCATAGATGTCCCTCAGAGCAGATGGCGACGCGTAGGTGGTCGGTGACCTTTTATAACCATATTAATGGTTTGAGGGTTAAAACTAGACGTTTTTTTATTTCCTGCACGCTCTTTCGTCGGCGTATCAGAACTCGCCGCGCCCGCGGTGCTGGAGCATCGGAACCAGGTAGACCGGCACCTCGGAGAGCTGCACCAGACGGGAGGCGGTACGACCGAGGGGCGTCTCGAGCGCAGCGCCGTGACTGTGACTGCCTACGACCAGCAGATCGACGCCAAGTTTCTGGGCCTCCTCGAGAATCATCTGCGGCGGGTCCCCCTGCACCACCCGGACGGCCTTGATCAGGCTCAGCTCATTCTCCGCATCGCCGATCTCGTCACGAAAACCCTCGAGAACCCGCTGCTCGATGCTGGCCATCACCGTGCCCAGGCCCTGGGCACGCAACTCCTTTAGCAAGGTCTCGTCCAGGTATGTCTGCAGGACGGATTCGGCGAACAGCCCGAGGGGCTCCACCGCGTGCACCACGTAGAGTTCGGCCCTGTGGGCCTTGGCGAGGGAAAGGGCATGTTGAAGGACATAGGGCGAGTACAACCCGAGGTCGGTCGCATAGAGAATCGAGCGAATCATGAGGCCTCCTACTGCCTGCTTGGCGGGCCTCGCATCAGCTTAGTCAGATCTTCGGCTCGTTGCTCACGCCATGCGGTACATGCCCGGTGGCGACCACTTCGCGGGCTTTCTCGCAATGGCCGGCCTGGTCGTCGAAGAATACATCGGCGCCAAAGGCGTCGAGAATAGCGGACTTCTCGAGCCCGCCCAGGAAGAACGACTCGTCCAGGCGGATGTCCCAGTCGCGCAGGGTACGGATCACCCGCTCATGGGCCGGAGCGGAGCGCGCGGTGACCAGCGCGGTACGAATCGGGCAGCCATCCACGGGCAATTCGCGCTGCAACTGGTTGAGCGCCGAGAGGAAGGGTTTGAACGGCCCACCGTCCAGCGGCCTCAACGCTGCCTCACGCTCATGAGCCTGGAATGCAGCCAGCCCGCCGGACTGGTAGACGCGCTCAGCGTCATCGGCAAACAGCACGGCGTCGCCATCGAAGGCAATGCGCAACTCGCTGCTGGACGCCCTGCGTGGCGCGCCGGGGAGAATGGTCGCCGCGGCAAAACCTGCCTGCAACGCCACCCGGACGTCCTCCACGTGGGTGGAGAGGAACAGGTGGCAGCCAAAGGCCTTCAGGTAAGGCCCGGGGCTGCGACCACCGGAGAACGCTGCCCGGGAAATCGCCAGGCCGTGCTTCTGGATCGAGTTGAACGCCCGCAGGCCGGTGTCGGCGCTATTGCGCGAGACCAGGATCACCTCTACCCGCGCCTGGCCGAGCTGCTCATTGAGGGCCAGCAGCTTGTGCACCAGGGGAAAGGCATCACCCGGCTCCAGCAGTTCGTCCTCATGTTCGATCTGGTACTGGCGATAGGCTTCGATCCCTTCCGACTCGTAGACGCGATGGCTCTCATCGAGGTCGAACAGTGCCCGGGAGGAAATCGCCAGCACCAGCTTGTCGTTCAGCGCGCTCATCCTGGCGACTCACTCGGTGCGGTTGCGGGCATCAATGAAACGCAGCGCCTGGTAGAGCGCCCGGATTCGCGGGAGGTCACACCCTACAGCCTCCGCAGCAGCCAGGGGGGCCGCATAGATGGCCTCGAGCTCAAGAGGCCGCCGCTGCACGTGGTCGTGGTACATGCTGGGCAGGTAGTCGGGCATGCGGTCCGTCGAGGCCAGCAACTTGCCAGCAAAGCCCTCCGGCAGGGTATGCCCGCAGGCCAAGGCGCCCTCCACCACTTCCTGCATCAACGCCTGGATCAGCGCGCGGCTGTCCGGGTTGCCCATCAACGCGGTAGTGCCCGCATTGAGCACAACGGAAAGGCCGTTATAGGGAACGTTCCACACCAACTTCTGCCAGCGCGCCTGTTCAAGGCTGGGCATGGCGGTGGAGTCCAGCCCGGCAGCCCTGAAGAAGGCCACCCCCTCCTCGAGAAGAGCCATGCGCTCGGCGGCATCGGTCGCGGGCCCGCTGTGGTAGCCAAGGTTCACGGCCCCCAAGGACTGGTGCACCACGTGCCCCGGGGCCTCGCGGTGGACGCAGATGTAACAGAGCCCGCCCAACAGGTTGAGGTGCGCGGGCAGCAGGGGGCGCAATGCCTCCTCCACTCCAAGGCCGTTCTGCAACAGCACCACCCGGGCACCCGGCGCAGCGACCTGGCTGATCAACGGTGCCAGCTCGGCATTGCTGGTGGTCTTCGCCCCCACCAGCAGCCAGTCGCACGGGGGCATCGCCGCCGCATCCCGGTAGGCATTCACCGGGTGCAGCGCCAGTTCGCCATGAACGGCACTGGACAGGCGCAGCCCCTGGCGGCTCACGGTCTCGTATTCACTGCGAAGGAGGAAATGCACATCGAATCCGGCGCGGGCAAGCAGCAGCCCGTAGAAACCGCCAATGGCGCCGGTGCCGATGATGCCGATGCGGGGGGATGGGGTCGAACTCATCAGGGCAGCTCCTCAGCCTGGCGCTGGTGGGCAGCCGCCAGGTTCTCGTTCAGGTCAGCGTCCCGCAACGTACTGTGCAGGGCGCCAAGAAATTGGCCATCCCGCACCAGGAACAGGGCGGGAAGGTGGAATACCTCGTAGCGCTGGACCAGGCCACCATTATCGGCTGCGTCTATCCAGCACAATCGGTCGACGGCCAGGTCCAGGCTGGGCAAATGGCGGCGCGCCCACCGACAACTGGCACAGCCTATGCTGGTGAATATCAGCAGGGAGGTTCCGGGCAGACTGAGCAGACGCTGATCAGCGTCGAAGTCGCTCAACTCGATTTCATGCAAGCCGCATCCTCCAACCGGGCCAGACTACTGGCACAAGGGAGTACTCATATGCGCCGATTCCTGCGTCACCCCAGCGACCTGCCGGTCGAACTGGTTCTGCGCAAGCACAACTTCCTGCCGCGACAGCGGCTGCACAATATCAGCCTCGGCGGGGTGGCGTGCAACTCCACGAGGGGCTTCCGCAAGGGCACGGCAATCGAGCTGCGAATCCCCCTGCTGGGTGAGCAAGCCAGTTGCCCAGGGATCGTGGCCTGGTGCCGCAAGCAGCCGGACGACTACCTCGTCGGCATCTGTTTCACCGACGAGGAGTCCTTGTTCCGCGCCCGCATGGTGGAGCAGGTCTGCCAGATCGAGGCCTACCGCAAGCAGCGCGAGGCGGAGTCGGGCGAAACGCAGCCCATCGAGCAGATCGCCGAGGAGTGGATTGCCCAGCATGCCACCGAGTTCTCGGCCGCCAGCCTGAACTGACCGCTTCCGTCCAATTGCGACCTTGGCGCCATTGTCTAGCCACTGCCTAAAGCGTTAAGGTTCCGCGTCCCTGCCACGCCTTCAATGCCGTGCTCCGCCGCTCGGGGGATGGTGGCGGTCAAGCACCCGTGACCCGACGACTGAATTCCAATGACTAGCACCATGGCTGATTTACCGCTCGACGACCTGAACGTTGCCTCCAACGAGACCCTGATCACCCCGGCGCAACTGAAACGCGAAATCCCCCTGACGGACGCCGCCCTGCAGACCGTCGCCCATGGCCGCCAGGTGGTCCGTGACATCCTCGACGGCAAGGACCACCGCCTGTTCGTGGTCGTGGGGCCCTGCTCCATCCACGACATCAAGGCTGCCCACGAATACGCCGACCGCCTCAAGGGCCTGGCTGCCGAGGTCTCCGACACGCTGTTCCTGGTCATGCGCGTGTACTTCGAGAAGCCCCGCACCACCGTCGGCTGGAAAGGCCTGATCAACGATCCTTACTTGGATGACTCCTTCAAGATCCAGGACGGCCTGCACATCGGTCGCCAGCTCCTGCGTGACCTGGCCGAGAAAGGCCTGCCGACTGCCACCGAAGCCCTGGATCCGATCTCCCCGCAGTACCTGCAGGACCTGATCAGCTGGTCGGCCATCGGCGCCCGCACCACCGAATCCCAGACCCACCGCGAGATGGCTTCCGGCCTGTCTTCGGCCGTGGGCTTCAAGAACGGCACCGACGGCAGCCTGACCGTAGCCATCAACGCCCTGCAGTCGGTGTCGAGCCCGCATCGCTTCCTTGGCATCAACCAGGAAGGCGGCGTCTCCATCGTCACCACCAAAGGCAACGCCTATGGCCACGTGGTGCTGCGTGGCGGCAACGGCAAGCCGAACTATGACTCGGTCAGCGTCGCCGTCTGCGAGCAAGCCCTGACCAAGGCCAGCATCAAGCCGAACATCATGGTCGACTGCAGCCATGCCAACTCCAACAAGGACCCATCGCTGCAACCGCTGGTGATGGACAACGTCGCCAACCAGATCCTCGAGGGCAACAACTCCATCGTCGGCCTGATGGTGGAAAGCCACCTGGGCTGGGGTGCCCAATCCATTCCCAAGGACCTCAACCAGCTGCAGTACGGCGTCTCCATCACCGATGCCTGCATCGACTGGGACACCACCGAGAAGACCCTGCGCTCCATGCACGCCAAGCTCAAGGACGTGCTGCCCAAGCGCAAGCGCAGCTGAAAGGGCTGCTGCTGAAACAAAAACGCCGGGCATTGCCCGGCGTTTTTGTTTCAGCGTCTTCACTCCTTCGGAGCGTGGCGCTGGCGGCGTTCGATATAGCGCTCCACATAGGAGCATGAGGGAATCACGGTGTAACCCTGGTCTTCGGCAAAGCTCAGCGCCTTCTCGGTCAGCGCCGCAGCAATGCCGCGTCCGCGCAGCGCGTTCGGCACGAAGGTCCTGTAGATATCCAGGGTCTGCTTGCCGAGATCCATATAGGCCAGGTAAGCACGGTGACCATCCACGGTGGTCTCGAACTGATGACCTGCCTGGTCATGATGGATGGACAACGCCTCGCTCATCGCAACTCCTCTGCGGGTTTAGAACATCACCCGTACCTTATCTATCTTTTCGAGCCGAAGGAACATTTCAGCCGAGCCGGACCCAAATTGGACACTGAGAAACGCCTTACCGTTCTCCACCTTGTGTAATACACCTTGGTAATAGGCGCCATCGTAGGTGATGAATTGCAGGCGTTTGCCCTTGTATCCCGCCAGATCGGAGACTTGGACGAACTCGTAGCGCGGCGAGGCACCGGCGTCTTCATCTTTTTCGACTTCGGCGGACACCCGCTCGTTGCCCTTCATCTCCGGCCGCTTGGTGGTATCGACCCAGGAGAAGGCGATCGGCTGGACAGCCTGCTGGTTGACCAGCACCACCGGGCGCAGCATGCCGATCACGTCCTTCGGCTCGAAGAACTCCAGGCCTTCCCAGGCCATGCCCTCGCTCGGGCTCAGCTCCAGGCGCAGTGCCTGGGGATCGCTCAGGTAACGGCCGTAGGCCTCCAGCACGGCAGGCTCGAGCGCGACACGCTGGGCCCGCAGGTTGCGGTCGAACTGCTCCACCGCCGTCTTGAGGTAGGCATCGCGTGACTGGCCCAGCTTGCCGGCACAGAAGTCCTGCACCTTGCGCTGGTACTGGTTGTCGTTCAACTCGAACACCACGCTGGAGACGCGCGGCGGGTTGACCCGCAGGTCACCCGGGTTGTCCGGCATGTTGATCAGGGACAGGCTGAGACGGGTATCCCCCATGTCGCGGGTATCGGCCTTGAGGTTGAAGGTCAGGCGCTTGGCCCCCTCCTCCAGCTGGTACGAGAACTGGGCATCGGTCTCGAACGTCCGGTAACCCATGTCCAGCAGCTCGTTGGTGCCGATGTGGCTCACCTTGCCGCATGCCACCTCACTCATTGCAGTGAAGATGCTGCGCTCGGCCGGCGCGTCATACAGCTGCTGCATGAACGGGCCATGGACTGCCAGCTGCAGCCCCTTGAGCTCGACGGACATCTGCTTGGGCAGCTTGCCCTCCTCCAGACGCTCCTTGAAGCTCAGCAGCTCGCGAAGCCCGTTGAAGCGCAGCTGCGCGTGTTGCACCTGCAGGCTGTCCCCCAGGGCAGGAACGCGGATCGTGACGTTCTCCAGCCCGACACGGCCGTCGAACGACGACGTGATGCCGCCGTAGCTGATGTCCATGACCGGCGAGAGCTTGGTGACCGCCTCGTTCATGATGGAACGCACGGAGAGCCACAAAGAACCCTTGATCAGCACGGCCAGCGCAAGAACACCCAGCACCGCCCACTTGAGAAGTTTTGCCATGACGCCATCCTTGAGGCGGTAAAAAATGCGACGAGCTTATCAGTGCGCCCAAGGTGCCACCATCCGCCCCACGATGGCGGTACAAACACTTTTCCATTACGTGAAGAAGTTCACTGAAGAGTGCGGGTGACGGCAACTTGCTGTCCGGCGCTGACAGGTCAATTCAACTTATCGATAACCCATTGCAGCCCACTCAACAGCTCAATGCCGCATACAGCAGCTAGAATTTGAACTTCGCTTGTGGTGAACAGCGGTTTTCTGGTCGTTTTTTGCTCAAGCGCCCGTGGTCAGTGGGTAAAAAGGCAGCCAAGGTGAAAAAAAAGTGTCCGCCTTGCGCCCCGTCAGTTTACTTACTACAAGTTATGGGTAGTATGTACGCCGGCTAATTTCCCACGCTCGGGGAATTGCTTTTAATGGAAATGTCCACCTTAAAGGGGAACACGATGAACAACGTTCTGAAATTCTCTGCTCTGGCTCTGGCTGCTGTTCTGGCCACCGGTTGCAGCAGCGCCTCCAAAGAAACCGAAGCTCGTCTGACCGCTACCGAAGACGCAGCTGCTCGCGCTCAAGCCCGTGCTGACGAAGCCTACCGCAAGGCTGACGAAGCTCTGGCCGCCGCTCAGAAAGCCCAGCAGACCGCTGACGAGGCTAACGAGCGCGCTCTGCGCATGCTGGAAAAAGCCAGCCGCAAGTAATAGCCCACAAGGCTTTTACCTGAAACCGACCCAGGCAACTGGGTCGGTTTTTTATTGCTTGCACAAAGTCGCCGGCAATAAAAAACCCGCCACCCGAATGGGAGGCGGGTCTTCTGGATGCGATCAGAGTGCGGGCGTAGCGCTGGCAGCAACCGACGTCGAAGGCTCGGCGATCTCCACCGGCAGGCCGTCTTCGGCCGCCACCACCTCACGCACCACGTCCCAGTCCAAGCGGATGGTGTTGACCAGGTCCTCGCGCTTGAGCAGCGCATTGATCACCGCAGTGTGCTTGTCGACCACGGACGGATCGCCATGGTCGTCCAGCGGAGCGTGGGCCTCCAGGTAGATCTTGCCGCCGCTGACACCGAACTTGTACGGCTCGTTGATCACCCGCACCGGCGTGCCCACCGGCGCCATCTTGGCCAGTTCCAGCACGTTGTTGTTGAGCATGCGGAAGCAGCCGTGGCTGACGCGCATCCCGATGCCGAACTTCTTGTTGGAGCCGTGGATCAGGTAACCCGGCAGGCCCAGGGTGAACTTGAACGGACCGAGGGGGTTGTTCGGCCCCGCCGGTACCACGGTCGGAAGCGGGTCGCCATCGGCAGCGTGCTCTTCACGGATCGACTTGGGCGGGTACCAGGCCGGATTCGGCGTCTTGGCCGTGATCTTGGTGGTGCTGATCGGCGAGCCCCAGCCTTCCCGGCCAATGCCCAGCGGATAGGTGTGCACCACGTTCTGCCCTTTCGGGAAGTAGTACATCCGGTACTCGGCGAGGTTGATCACGATCCCCTCGCGCGGCCCCGGCGGCAGGATGAAGCGGGTCGGCAGGATGATCTCGGCGCCTTCGCCCGGCAGCCAGGGATCAACGCCCGGGTTGGCCGCGACCATCTCCAGGTAGCCCAGGTCATTGGCCACGCCGATGTCGGCGAAGGTGTCCTCGTACTTGGCCTTGATCACCTGGACCTGGCCAACGATATCCTCCCCAGGGGGCGGCAGGGGCAGCTCCAGTGCTGCGGCGTTACCGGCCAGCACAGCGGCGGCCAGAGACAGGGTACGGGCGACGGCGGGAACGCGCGACAACATCCGGGAATCCTTGGCTGAGGGTTGAAAAATGAGTGGCGGATTGTACACCGGCCCGCCAGCAGCCGGGAGGCTAGCTGTCAGGCCACTCCGGCCGCTTGCCATCGCGCTGCGCCTCGAGTTCCTGCTTGCAGAACGGGCACAACCGGCGATCCTGCAGAAGGCTTCGGCCCACCTCGCACCAACGGGGCATGGCCGGCAGCAGCCCGCCGCACAACGTACGGTCGGCGTAGCCCCCCAACTCGAGCTGGCGCGCCACCAGATGCAGGCGGACCTCACGGCAGGCGAACAGGTCGAGCTGCTCGTCTGGCTCGATCAGCTTATAGGCGTGCAGGGACCAGGCGGGGCGAGGCATGGGGGACTCCGGAGCGGGTGCGCAACATTAGCCGAAAGCCCCGTCTCGGAAAAGCCTCAAAGCAGCGGCTGGAGCGACGGCCAGACGTTTTCCAGCAGCTTTTGCTGGGCACCGGCAGCCGGATGGATACCGTCGGCCTGCATCATGCCCTCCACGCCTCCGACGCCCTCGAGAAAGAACGGCACCAGCGGCACCTGCTGTTCCTTGGCCACGTCACTGAACACACGAGCGAACGCATCGGTGTAGCGCTTGCCATAGTTGGGCGGCAGGCGCATGCCCAGCACCAGTACCTTTGCGCCCACCTGCCGGGACTGCTCAACCATCGAGGCAAGATTCTGTTGCAATTGCGCCGGGGGTTGGCCACGCAAACCATCGTTGCCCCCCAGCTCGATGATCACCACTTCCGGCTTGTGCTCGCCGAGCAGCGCAGGCAGCCGCGCAGCCCCGCCAGCACTGGTGTCGCCGCTGATGGACGCATTCACCACACGGTGATCGATACGCTCGGAATCGAGCTTTTTCTGCAGCAGGGAGACCCAGCCCTGGCTGGTTTCCAGCCCCAAAGCAGCGCTGATACTATCCCCGACGACCAGCACGGTCCCCGCCGCAGCCTCCTGCGCCAGCAGCAACAGCCCCAGGCAGCAGCCCATCCACCCAGCACGCATCGGATTCTCCATGAGCCCAAGCATTCTCAATGCGCGGCACCTTAGCAAAGTGGTCCCCAGCGCGGAAGGTGAACTGACCATCCTCCAGGGGCTCGACCTGGACCTCGCGCAAGGCGACAGCCTGGCCATCGTTGGCAGCTCCGGCTCGGGCAAATCCACCCTCCTCGGCCTGCTGGCCGGGCTCGACCTGCCCAGCTCCGGCGAAGTCACCCTGGCCGGTCACCACCTCTCGCGGCTGGACGAAGACGAGCGCGCCCGCGTGCGGGCCGAGCATGTCGGCTTCGTGTTCCAGTCCTTCCAGTTGCTGGACAGCCTCAACGCCCTCGAGAACGTCATGCTGCCCCTCGAACTGGAAGGCCACCGTGATGCCCGCCAGCGCGCCCGCAGCCTGCTCGAACGGGTCGGCCTCGGCCAGCGGCTGACGCACTACCCCCGCCAACTGTCCGGCGGTGAGCAGCAGCGCGTTGCCCTGGCCCGCGCCTTCGCCGCCGAGCCGGACGTGCTCTTCGCCGACGAGCCCACCGGCAACCTCGACAGCCACACCGGCGAGCGCATCACCGAGCTGCTCTTCGAAATGAACCAGGAGCGCGGCACCACCCTGGTGCTGGTCACCCACGACGAACGCCTGGCCCATCGCTGCCAGCGCCTGATCCGCCTGGAAGCCGGCCACCTGATCGACCGGGTGGAACCCTGATGGCGATGAAGGGAGGCCTGCCACTCTCGCGCCTGCTCGCACTGGCCCTGCGCCAACTGCTGCGGGACGCCCGCGCCGGCGAACTACGCGTGCTGTTCTTCGCCCTGCTGGTCGCCGTGGCCGCCAGCAGCGCCATCGGCTACTTCGGTGCCCGCCTCAACGGCGCGATGTTGCTGCGCGCCACCGAATTCCTCGGTGCCGACCTGCTGCTCAGCGGCTCCTCCCCCGCCAGCGCCGAACAGGTGGAGGTCGGCACCCGCTTCGGCCTGCGCCATGCAAGCGCCGTCGAGTTCTCCAGCGTGATCGCCGGCGACAACGGCATCCAGCTCGCCAGCGTCAAGGCCGTGAACGGCAGCTACCCCCTGCGCGGCGAACTGCGCAGCGCCGCCCAACCCTACGGTGAAGAGCAGGCCGGTGCCGGCCCCGCGCCGGGTGAAGCCTGGGCCGAATCACGCCTGTTCACCGCCCTCGACATCAAGCCCGGCGACAGCGTCGATGTCGGCCAGAAGACCCTGCGCCTGACCCGCGTACTCACCTACGAACCCGACCGCGCCGGCGACTTCTACAGCCTCACCCCGCGCCTGATGATGAACCTGGCCGACCTCGATGCCACCGGCGTGGTGCAACCCGGCAGCCGTGTCCGCTACCGGGAACTGTGGAGCGGCCCGGCCGAAGCTCTGGCACGCTACCGTGCCGCCCTGGAGCCCACCCTCGCCGCGAACCAGCGCATCGAAGATGCACGCGACGGCAACCGCCAGGTCGGCGGCGCCCTCTCCCGCGCCGAGCGCTACCTCAACCTCGCCAGCCTTGCCGCCGTGCTGCTCGCGGGTGTTGCGGTCGCCCTCTCCGCTGCCCGTTTCGCCGCCCGGCGTTTCGACGCCAGCGCCTTGCTGCGCTGCCTCGGCCTGTCCCGCCGCGAAGCACTCACCCTGTATGCCCTGCAGCTGGCCATCCTGGGCCTGGCCGCCAGCCTCGTGGGCGCCCTGCTCGGCTGGCTTGCCCAACTGGGCCTGTTCCACCTGCTGCGGGAACTGCTGCCCGCGGAAGTCCCATCCGGCGGTTTCATTCCGGCCCTGGCGGGGATCGCCACCGGCCTGGTGGCCCTCGCCGGCTTCGCCCTGCCGCCCCTGGCCGCACTCGGCCGCGTACCGCCGCTGCGGGTGCTGCGCCGGGACCTGCTCCCCGTACCGCCCAGCGCCTGGCTGGTCTATGGCGCCGCCATCCTCGCCCTCGGGCTGATCATGTGGCGCCTGAGCCTGGACCTGAAACTGACCCTCGCCCTGCTCGGCGGCGGGCTGCTCGCCACCCTGCTGCTGGGTGGCCTCATGCTGCTGGGGCTCAATGCCCTGCGCCGGGCGCTCGCCCGCGCCGCCCTGCCCTGGCGCCTCGGGCTGGGTCAGCTGCTGCGCCACCCGCTGGCCGCCGCCGGCCAGTCGCTCGCCTTCGGCCTGATCCTGCTGGCCATGGCCCTGGTCGCCCTGCTGCGTGGCGAACTGCTGGACACCTGGCAGGACCAGTTGCCGGAAAACGCCCCGAACTACTTCGTCCTCAACGTCCTGCCCGCCGACAAGGACGCCTTCGACCAGCGCATCCAGGCCCTCTCCCCCCATGCCGCGCCGCTCTACCCGGTGATCCCGGGGCGCCTGACCCGCATCAACGGCCAGCCCGCCAGCGAGCACGCCACCGAGGACTCCCAGGGCGAGCGCGCCCTGCAGCGCGACCTCAGCCTCACCTGGTCCGCCGAGCTGCCGCCGGGCAACAGCCTCAGCGCCGGCCAGTGGTGGGACGAGGCAGCGCCCGACGAGCTGCCCGGCGTCTCGGTGGAGGCCAAACTCGCCACCAACCTCGGCCTCAAACTGGGCGATCGGCTCGGCTTCGTGGTCGGCGGCATGGAACGGGAAGTGCGCATCACCAGCCTGCGCACCGTCGACTGGGACAACTTCCAGCCCAACTTCTTCATGATCTTCGCGCCCGGCTCCCTGGCCGACCTGCCCACCACCTACCTCACCAGCTTCTACCTGCCGCCGGGTCACGACCGCGAACTGGTGCAGCTGGCGCGGGACTTCCCGGCCGTCACCCTGCTGGAGGTGGAAGCCATCCTCAAGCAGCTGCGCAGCATCCTCGCCCAGGTGACGGTGGCGGTGGAGTTCGTCCTGCTGTTCGTGCTCGCCGCAGGCCTGGCGGTGCTCTTCGCCGGCCTGCAGTCCACCCTCGACGAGCGCCTGCGCCAGGGCGCGCTGCTGCGGGCCCTGGGGGCCGAGCGGCGCCTGCTGCAACAGGCCCGGCGCCGCGAGTTCGCCCTGCTCGGCGCCTGCAGCGGCCTGCTGGCGGCACTGGGTTGCGAACTGGTCAGCGCCCTCCTTTATACCTACGCCTTCAACCTGGACTGGAAGCCACACCCCTGGCTGCTGCTCCTGCCGGTCATCGGCGCCCTGCTGGTCGGCAGCGCAGGCCTGCTGGGAACGCGCCGCGCCCTGACGGCCAGCCCGCTCCAGGTCCTGCGCGAAGGCTGACCCTGCCGTGGCCGCCGAGCCCTTGCTAGACTCGGCGGCCCGTTCCCGGAGACACCCCTGCCCCATGAGCCGCTACCGCCCCCCTCGCACCGCCGGCACCCCGCTGATCACCCCGGAAGGCGAAGCCCGCCTGCGCGCCGAACTGCAAGAGCTCTGGCACGTGCGCCGGCCCAAGGTGACCCAAGCCGTCAGCGAGGCCGCCGCCCAGGGCGACCGCTCCGAGAACGCCGAATACACCTACGGCAAGAAGATGCTGCGGGAGATCGACAGCCGCGTGCGCTTCCTCACCAAGCGTCTGGAGAACCTCAAGGTGGTACGCGAGCGCCCGGCGGACCCGGGCAAGGTGTACTTCGGTGCCTGGGTCACCCTGGAAGACGAGGACGGCGAACAGGCCCGCTACCGCATCGTCGGGCCGGACGAGCTGGACCTGAAGCAGAACCTCATCAGCATCGATTCGCCATTGGCCCGCGCCCTGGTGGGCAAGCCGCTGGACGCCGAGGTCCGGGTCAACACGCCCACCGGCGAGAAGACCTGGTACCTGGTGGAGATCGAGTACCCCTGAATCAGCGGCGGGTGATCTGCCCCTGACGGGCGACCCGGACCAGCTCGTGCACCAGTTCCTCGAGGTCTTCCGCGCAGGGCGCCTGGACCACCGCCATGTCGAAACTGTCCCGGGCGTAGCGCTGCATGGCCTGGGCGTCGAGGGCGAACTGGATGAGCAGGTTGCGCGACCCGTTCCAGCGCTTCGGCCAGCCGTCGAGGTAACGCAGCAACTTGGGTTGGTTGGCACCACTGAGCAGGATGCGCGGATTGCGCGGCGCGGGGCCGGTGGTGATGGGGGTCAGGCGGATCTGGGGTTGCGGACAGGTCATGTTGTCGTGTCTCTGCCTCGTTGTTGCCGCTGGGCAGCGGTGGAGGCGACACCGAACCAGCGCTTTAGCAGTATTTTTCGAGGGGAATCCCCTGCCGCGCCCTGCAAGTAGCTGTCTTAAATCGGCGCATGGGGCGAAATCCTAGAGAAGGCGCCTCGGCACTGTCAAGACAACTCTCGTCACCCTTTGGGAAGATTCCGAACGCCACCCTCCCCCCTTCAATTCCACCCAGGATCGCCATGCCAACACCGCCCCTGCGCCTGTTCTTCGCCCTGCCACTGCCCAACCTCGTCGCCTCGGCCATGGCCAGCTGGCGCGACAGCCTAGATTGCGGTGGCCAGCCGGTGGCGGTCGCCAACCTGCACCTCACCCTCGCCTTCCTGGGCAGCCAACCCAGCGAACGCCTCGATGAGCTCCTCGCCCTGGCGGACGGCATCCAGGCCGATGCCTTCCCCCTCCATCTGGACCGGCTGGACCTCTGGCAGCAGGGGCTGCTGTACCTGGCGCCCAGCCAGCCGCCCGCCGCCCTGCTGAACCTGGCTTCAACCCTCGCCGAGCGCCTCAACGCCGCCGGCTTCCCCCAGGAACGCCGCGCCTACCGCCCTCACGTCACCCTGGCCCGGCGGGCTCGCCAGCGCCCCGAGGGCGCACCCCAAACCTTCGATTGGGTCGCCGACCGCTTCACCCTGTTTTCTTCGGAAAACCACGGAGACCGTCTCCATTACCGCGCCGTGCACAGTTGGCCGTTACGGGCAGACGACTCAAACGCGCGTTTCACTCAGTAACAGGGAAACGGCCCGCATCGTTGGGTGAACGGCTGTAAACAACGGCGAAACGCCCGCCCCAGAAGGCACGGGCACCTGCGGCCCGCAATGGCATGGAATCTGCCACGGGCTCCACGCCGATGTGCGCCCCCGGGACGGGGCGCGAAGTAGCAGGGACGCACTCCACACTGCCTGTTCCACCACCCACGAGAGCACCCGATGAACAACAACAAGATCCTGCTCGCCCTCGCCCTGGGAGTCGGCCTGGCCGCCTCCGGAGAATCACTGGCCGCCACCGGCTACACCCAGACCCGTTATCCCATCGTGCTGGCCCACGGCATGCTGGGCTTCGACAGCATCCTCGGCGTCGACTACTGGTACGGCATCCCCTCCGCCCTGCGACGTGACGGCGCCAGCGTGTACGTCACCGAGGTGAGCCAGCTGAACACCTCCGAGGCACGCGGCGAAGAGCTGCTGGAACAGGTGGAAGAGATCGTCGCCATCAGCGGCAAGCCCAAGGTCAACCTCATCGGCCACAGCCACGGCGGCCCGACCATCCGCTACGTCGCCGGCGTACGCCCCGACCTGGTCGCCTCTGCCACCAGCGTCGGCGGCCCGCACAAGGGCTCCGCCACCGCCGACTTCCTGCGCCAGATCCCCCCGGGCTCTGCCGGTGAAGCCGTCCTGGCCGGCATCGTCAACGGCCTCGGCAGCCTCATCAACTTCCTCTCCGGCAGCCGCAGCACCCAGCCGCAGAACGCACTCGGTTCCCTGGAGTCGCTCAACAGCCAGGGCGCGGCCCGCTTCAACGCCAAGTTCCCCCAGGGCATCCCCACCACCGCCTGTGGCGAAGGCGCCTACCAGGTCAATGGCGTGCGCTACTACTCCTGGAGCGGCACCAGCCCGATGACCAACCTGCTGGACGTCAGCGACGGCCTGCTGGCCGCCACCGCCCTGACCTTCAAGGGCGAAGCCACCGACGGCCTCGTCGGCCGCTGCAGCTCCCACCTGGGCAAGGTGGTGCGTGACAACTACCGCATGAACCACCTGGACGAGGTCAACCAGACCTTCGGCCTCGTCAGCCTGTTCGAGACCGACCCCGTCACCGTCTACCGGCAACATGCCAACCGCCTGAAGAACGACGGACTGTGACCCAACGGGCGGGGCCTTCGGGCCCCGCCCCCTGTTCGAGGTGCCCGTGAAGAAACTCCTGCTGTCCCTGCCCCTGCTGTTCGCCGGCTGCCTCGCCGCCCTGCTCTACATCGACACCGGCCAGGCCCGCCGTGCCGCGCCTGTCATCACCGCACCGGCCCCGCAGGCCAGCGACTCGGCCCTCTCCCCCGAACCGGCCGCCAGCGACGCCGCCCCCTCCCTGCCCCCGAAGGTTGCTGCCCTGCCACCCTCCTTCGCCGGTACCACAGTGGATGGCCGCCTGCAGGTGGACGCCGCCGGCAACCTGGTGATCGAAGAAGGCGTGCGCCGGCTCTTCGACTACTTCCTAGCCGCCATGGGCGAGGAGCCCCTGCCCACCACCGTGCAGCGCCTGCGCGACTACATCGGCAGCCAGCTGCAGGAACCCGCCCGCCAGCAGGCGCTCGCCCTGCTGGACCAATACCTGGACTACAAGCGCCAGCTGGCCGAACTGGAGCGCGACCTGCCCCGCCAGGCCGACCTCGCCGCCCTGCGCCAGCGGGAAGATGCCGTCGCCGCCCTGCGCGCGCGCCTTTTCAGCCAAGAGGCCCACCGCGCGTTCTTCGCCCAGGAAGAGGCGTACAACCGCTTCACCCTCGATCGCCTCGCCATCCGGCATGACCCCAGCCTCGACGACGACGCCAAGGCCCAGGCCGTGGACCGCCTGCGGCAGTCCCTGCCCGAGGAGTTGCAGGATGCCGTCCTGCCCCAGCTCCAGGCCGAACTGCGGGTGGAAACCAGTCGCCTGCAGGCCGAAGGCGCCACCCCGGCGGACATCCGCCGCATGCGCCAGCAATTGGTAGGCGCCGAAGCCACCCAGCGCCTGGAGGAACTGGACGGCCGTCGGCAAGGCTGGAACCGCCGCATCGCGGCCTTCCAGGAGGAGAAAACCCGCATCGAAGCCAATGCCGGGCTCAGCGAGGCCGACAAGCACCAGGCCATCCAGCGCCTGGCCGAGGAGCGCTTCGACGAACGCGAGCGCCTGCGCCTGAACGCCGCCATGGAGCTGGCCAGCCGGCGAACCGACAAACCCGCTCCCTAGCAACCGCCTGCCCGCACCCGACGCGGGCAGGGGTACCGCCACACGTTGCACGCCCTCCGCTTTCACAGAGGCCGCAGCCTCCAGTCCTCAGAAACAACCTACAAAACGCGTTAAGCGTGTCAGCCAACTCGACACGGTAGGCGCGTGCATACTCCTGCCGCCTCGGGCGACTGGGCCGTCATGGCCCGACAAACGCCCACTCCAGCTTTCACGAAGAGCCCCAACTGCCCTGAGCGTTCCACGGACGAGACGCCACCTTGCGGGAAGCGCCGCGTCCCCATCCATCAACCGCAAGAGCAAGCACTTCATGACGAAACGCAAACTTTTCCTGGCCCTCGGCCTCGGCGCCGGCCTGCTCGCCTCCGCCCAGTCCTTCGCCGCCACCGGCTACACCCAGACCCGGTACCCCATCGTCCTGGCCCACGGCATGTTCGGCTTCGACCGCATCCTCGGGATCGACTACTGGTACGGCATCCCCTCCGAGCTGAGACGCCACGGCGCCACCGTCTACGTCGCCGAGGTCAGCCAGCTGAACTCCACCGAGGCCCGCGGCGAGGAATTGCTGGAGCAGGTGGAAGACATCGTCGCCATCAGCGGCAAGCCCAAGGTCAACCTCATCGGCCACAGCCACGGCGGCCCGACCGCGCGCTACGTCGCCGGCATCCGACCCAACCTGGTGGCCTCGGTGACCTCCGTCGGCAGCCCCCACAAAGGCTCCGCCACCGCCGATTTCCTGCGCAAGATCCCACGGGACTCCGCCGGCGAAGCCTTCCTCGCCAACATCGCCAACGCCATCGGCAAGGTGATCAACGTCATTTCCGGCAGCTCCAGCAAACTGCCCCAGGATGTGCTGGCCGGCCTGGAATCCCTGACGCCCGTCGGCTCGGCCAAGTTCAACGCCCGCTTCCCCGAGGGCGTCCCCACCACCGTCTGCGGCGAAGGCGCCTACGCTGCCCGGGGTGTGCGCTACTACTCCTGGAGCGGCGTCCGCACCCTCACCAACCCCCTCGATATCAGCGACCCCCTGCTGCTCATCACCTCGCTGCCGTTCAAGGGCCAGCAGAACGACGGGCTGGTCGGCCGCTGCAGCTCCCACCTGGGCAGGGTCGTGCGTGACGACTACCGCATGAACCACCTGGACGAGGTCAACCACCTGTTCGGCCTGGTCAGCCTGTTCGAGACGCCGCCTGTGAGCGTCTACCGCCAGCACGCCAACCGCCTGAAAAACGAAGGGCTGTAACCCCATGGGCGGAGCCTCCGGGCTCCGTCCCTCATCCGAGGTAACCGTGAAAAAGCGCCTTCTCTCCATCCCGCTGCTGTTCGCCGGCGGCCTTGCCGTGTTCCTTCACCAGGGCGCCGAGCAGGCCGAACCGGGCACCGGCAGCCCACTCCCGACCATCACCCCGCAAGCGGCCGAACCCATCGAATCTCCCGAACCTGCGCTCACCGGCCCACCGCCGCTGCCGACAGCCATCGCCCCCCTCCCGCCCTCCTTCGCCGGGACGGAAGTCGATGGCCGTCTGCGAGTGGATGCGGCCGGCAACCTGGTGATCGAGGAAGACATACGCCTGCTGTTCGATTACTTCCTCGCTGCAATGGGTGAAGAGCCCCTGGCCACCACCGTGCAGCGGCTGCGCGACTACGTCGCCAGCCAGCTGCAGGAGCCCGCCCGGCAGCAGGCCCTGGCACTGCTGGAGCAGTACCTGGACTACAAGCGGCAACTGATCGAACTGGAACGCGACCTGCCCCAGCAGACCGACCTCGCGGCCCTGCGCCAGCGGGAGGACGCCGTGGCCGCCCTGCGCGCACGGATCTTCAGCCCGGAAGCCCACCAGGCGTTCTTCGCCCGCGAGGAGGCGTACAACCGCTTCACCCTCGAGCGCCTGGCCATCCGCCACGACGCCAGCCTCGACGACGACGCCAAGGCGGCCGCCGTGGACCGGCTGCGCCAGGCATTGCCTGAGGAGCTGCACGATGCGCTCCTGCCGCAACTGCAAGTGGAACTGCGTACCGCCACCAGCCGCCTGCAGGCCGAAGGGGCCAGCCCCGCGGAGATCCGCCGCCTGCGCCAGCAACTGGTGGGCGCCGAGGCCACCCAGCGCCTGGAGGAACTAGACGGCCGCCGGCAGGGCTGGAATCGCCGTATCGCCGCCTTCCAGGAAGAGAAACTGCGCATCGAAGCCAACGCCGGCCTGAGCGAGGCAGACCGGCGTCAGGCCATCCAGCGCCTGGCGGAGGAGCGTTTCGACGAACGCGAGCGCCTGCGCCTGAATGCCGCCCTGGAACTGGCCAGCCGTCGTGCCGAGCAGGCCGCCCCATAAGCCGCCCATGAAAAAACCCGAGGCAGTGACTGCCTCGGGTTTTGCGTGTAGGGCTTGCTGCGAACGCCAGGTTATTGCGCCAGCTTGCGGTCCAGGGAGTAGCGCCCGGCCCCTTCGATCAGAAGGGTCGCGGCGATCAGGCCGAGGATCATCGCGTACTCGAAGCCACCGTCGGTGATGAAGAAGCCGCTGGCCCAGTGCACGCTGAAGGTCGCCACCACCATCGCCACGATCAGCGACAGCGCCGCCGGACGCACCAGCAGGCCGATCACCAGGGCCAGGCCGCCGAAGAACTCGGCGCTGCCCGCCATCAGGGCCATCAGGTAGCCCGGGGTCAGCCCGATGCTTTCCATCCACTGGCCGGTGCCGGCCAGGCCGTAGCCGCCGAACAGGCCGAAGAGTTTCTGCGAGCCGTGGGCCATGAAGGTCAGGCCGGTGACGACGCGAAGCAGGGTGATGCCGATGCCGGCGTTGGTGGAGAAGAGGCGCTTGAGGGTGTTCGACATGGTGGCTGTTCCTTTCGTTGTGAAGCGTTGTGGGTTCAGGTGGACGCCATCCTATCCAAATTTATCGATATTAAAATCGCAAAAAACCCGTAATCGCTATCGATAAAATCGATTATTTACGCCCTCGACTGGCCACGCGGACTTGCCCCTCCAGGTCGTCCCGCTCCCGGGCGTAAGCCAGGTAGTACTTGTTGACCGCGCTGACATAACTCACCACGCCCATGCCCAGTTGCTCGGCGGCAACGCGCTCCACCTGGAAGAACCATTGGTTGGGATTGAGCCCCCGCCGACGAGCCTCGGCGCGCAGGCTCTGGACCCGCTGCGGGCCCACGTTGTAGGCCGCCAGCACGAAGGCCATGCGCTCACGCTCGTTGAGCTGGGCGCTGTTGAAGAAGCCCTTGCGCAGCTTCGCCATGTAACGGGCCGAGGCCTGCACATTCTTGTCCAGCGCATGGATGTCACCCACCCCCACCGAGCGTGCCGCAGCCGGGGTGATCTGCATCAGCCCGGTCGCCCCGCTGGCGCCCCGCGCACCGGGGTTGAGGCTGGACTCCTTGTAGGCCACAGCAGCGAGGTTGAGCCAGTCCAGCGCGTGCTCGTCGGCGAAGCGCTGCAGCACCGGGCGGACCTTCTCAAGCCGCTGGCGGTCGGCCCGGGCCAGCGGGTAGCGCACCTTGTAGAGGCGCCGGTAGACGCGCTGGAAGGTGGCGTCCTGGTCTGCCGGCGTCTTGTAGGTCGCCAGAAAGCGGTCGATGCTGGCCCGCAGCATCGGCGCATCGCGGCGCACGTACCAGGTCATGTCGCGCTGGTTATCCAGCACCAGGTGGCGGTCGATGCGCAGCTTGGGCAGCACCTTGGCCCAGCGCTCGGCAATGGGCTGCTCCACCACCGTCATCGAATAGATGCCGGCCTGCACCATCTCCAGCACGTCTTCCACCGCCAGGCTGGGGTCCACCCACTCGATGGCGATGGGCGCCAGGTGGCGCTGGGCGAGCTGCCGGTTCACCTTGCGCACCGCCTCCGCCGCGCCGCTGCCGGCGGGCAGGGTCACCACCCGCCCGGCCAATTGCTCCAGGCGCTGGAAACGCCGGTCACCGGTGCGCGCCACCAGCACCAGCGGCACGTGCTCACGCACCGGCGCGCTGGCGCTGACGTCCGAGGTGGCACGGGGATCGAGGAGTTCACCGGGAGCGACCAGATCCCCCTCACCGCGCAGCAATGCGGCGGCGAGCTGGTCCTTGGGGCGGGGAATGATGCGCACTTCGAGCGGGCGCCCATCACGGTTGAGGAACTGTTCGAAGGCACGGATGCGGTGGTATTCGACGCCGATGGCCTGGCCCTTCACCTCGCCAGAGCTGTTGCGGCTCTGGTTGACCAGCACCTTGAGCACCCCGGTCCGGCGGATCTGCGCCAGGTCGCGGGCCTCGCTCGGCTGCTGCCAGTTCTCCGGCGGGCCGGCCAGGCGCGCCGCCGCCGGGAACGGCAGCAGGGCCAGCAGGCACACGAGCAGCGGCAGGATTCGCGTCATCTGATCTCCGGACCCGTACGGCCCGCACCATGCGAACCCGAGCGACTGAGAACGCCATGCCACAGGGGAGTTCCCTGGGCGCCAGCGAGGGGGCGCGGAGAGTGTCACAGCCCGCCGTGCATTGCCAGCCACCGGCGGTCACCCTGCCGACGAACCCGCATAACCCCACGTAAATATTGGCTTTTTCGACTGATCGGGCGCTTGCTATCCTGCCCCGCTCGCATCAGAGAGGTAGGAAAGATGCAACTCATCGACATCGGCGTCAATCTGACCCACCCGAGCTTCGCCCCCGAGTGCGAAGCCCTTCTGGAGCGCGCCATCGCCGCCGGCGTGGTGCAGATGGTGCTCACCGGCACCAGCGAGAAGGAAAGCGAAGCCGCTCTGGCACTGGCCCGCCGGCTCGATCCCGAGCGGCAACGGCTGTTCAGTACCGCCGGGGTCCACCCCCACGATGCCAGCCACTGGAACGCCGATACCGCTCGTCGCCTGAAGGCCTTGCTGAGCGAGCCGGACGTGCGCGCCGTGGGCGAATGCGGCCTGGACTTCAACCGCGACTTCTCCCCCCGCCCGCAGCAGGAGAAAGCCCTCGAAGAACAGCTGGCGCTGGCCGTGGAGCTGGGCAAGCCGGTGTTCCTCCACGAGCGCGAGGCGAGCGAACGCCTGCTGGCGATCCTCCGCCCCTTCCGCGACCAATTGCCCGCCGCCGTGGTGCACTGCTTCACCGGCGAGCAGCGCACGCTGTACGCCTACCTGGACCTCGACCTGCACATCGGCATCACCGGCTGGATATGCGATGAGCGCCGTGGCACCCACCTGCACCCGCTGGTGCGGGACATTCCCGCCGGTCGGTTGATGCTGGAAAGTGATGCGCCCTACCTAATGCCTCGCAGTTTGCGGCCGAAACCCAAGCATGGGCGCAATGAGCCGGCCTTCCTCACGGAAGTCCTGCGGGAGGTCGCGCTGCACCGGGGCGAGTCCCAGGAACAGCTCGCCTCACACAGCACGGCATGCGCTCGTCAGTTCTTTGGGCTGCCAGATATCGCCTAACCTCTTCGTGCGAAAGTGCGAATTGATAAGGATCAAGTTTCGCGTCAGAGTGCTGCGAAACAATGCTGGCACCTTGCCAACAGCCATACCGAGAAGAAGAACGATCCCATGGGCAAATGGATTCGCGACCTGTCACTGAAGTACAAGTTCTGGGCCGTCAACGCGGTGGCGTTCGCCACCACCCTGCTCCTGGTGCTGCATGCCATTTCCCTGGAGCAGGATGCCCGCCAGCAGGCTGCCCGCGAGGCGGCGCAATCCAGGGCGCAGTTGCTCAAGGCCTGGCCGAGCGGCCAGGCCCTGCCCGGTGGCGGAGACGTGGTGGTCTTCGCCAGCGGCAGCAGCCCCGATGTGCGCGGTGTCGATGGCTCGGCGCTGGCCCGTGCCAATGGCTGGGTCGACCTCCCCCATGACAACCTCTTCGGCAGCGACCCGGTCATCGGTGCCCACGTGCAGGACGCCGGCCAGGGCCAGCGCGTGGCCGTGCTGGCCCGAGGGCCGAGCTTCATCGAGGTGTTCGCTGATCGCACCCTCAACTACGCCGTCACCGTGTTCCTGCTGATGATCGTGCTGCTGGCGTCCTCGCAGCTGCTGATCCGCTTCCTGCTCAGCCACCTCAACACCCTCAAGGATGTGATGCTCCACGTGGAGAAGAGCGGCGACCTCTCCGCCCGCGTCCCGCTGGACAGCCGCGACGAAGTGGGCCAGATGGCCAGCGCCTTCAACGCCATGCAGTCGGGCTTCCAGCGCGTGGTGGGCACCGTCGCCCAGGTCACCGCCCGCCTCGACGAAGGTGCCGCCCGCCTCGCCGGCAGCATGGGCGAGGTCCGCCAGGGCATGCTCGGGCAGCAGAGCGAGACCGACCAGGCCGCCACCGCCATCAACGAGATGTCCGCCACCGTCCACCACATCGCCCAGCACGCCGCCGACACCCGCGACCAGTCGCGCACCGCCGACCAGTTGGCCGGCAATGGCCAGCAGGTGGTCAGCCGCGTGGGTGAGTCCATCGCCGGGCTGTCCAGCGGCGTGCAGCAGACCGCCGAGATGATCGGCCGCCTCGCCGAGGACAGCCAGAAGATCAGCAGCGTGGTCAGCGTCATCCACGGCATCGCCGAGCAGACCAACCTGCTGGCGCTCAACGCCGCCATCGAAGCCGCCCGCGCCGGGGAAATGGGCCGTGGCTTCGCCGTGGTGGCCGACGAGGTGCGCAACCTCGCCCGCCGTGTGCAGGACTCCACCGACGAGATCACCTCCATGATCAACGCCCTGCAGTCCGGCACCCGGGACGCCGTGGAGTTCATGCAGGAGAGCTCCTACAAGGCCGACAGCTGCGTGCAGCAGGCCCACGAAGCCGGCGAAGCCCTGGCCGCCATCGCCGGTGCCGTGGCGCAGATGCGTGAGAGCAACACCCAGATCGCCGTCGCCGCCGAGCAGCAGAGCCAGGTGGCCGAGGAAATGACCCGCGCCGTGGTGCGCATCCGCGACGTCACCGAACTCACCGTCGGCCAGACCGTCGGCTCCGCCGCCACCAGCAACGAGCTGGCCGAACTGGCCAGCGAGCTGTCCCGCGCCATCCGCCAGCTCAAGCTGTAGCCGCTTCTATCCCACCCATAGAGAAGACCCATTCGCCGGCCCCCTCGGGGCCGGCCTAGACTGCCCGCCAATCCCGGAGGATTCGCACATGGGCAAACGTCATCCCGATCTTCACCGCTGGCAGTGGCGCACCTACGCCAGGAACCACCGCAACCCCACCAACCTCGTGCTGCACCTGATCGCCGTGCCGCTGTTCGTCGTCTCGGTGCTGGTGATCCTCACCGGCCTGTTCGACCTGGCCTGGCTGCCCGTGGCGCTGGGGGTCATCGGCGTGCTGGCCTCCCTCGCCCTGCAAGGCCACGGCCACCGCCTGGAGCACGAAGCGCCGGAGCCCTTCGACGGCCGCCGCGATGCGGTGGGACGCATCCTGATGGAGCAGTTCGTGACCTTCCCGCGCTTCCTCTTCAGCGGCGGCTGGTGGCGCAACTGGCGGAACCGTTCCTGAACGGACATCAAAGCGCCATCACGTTTCGTCGGATTCCCTCAAGCCTGCCGGCATGCTGACGATATGCTGGCACCACGAGGCCCGAGGACAGTCGCATGCCGTTAAAGCGACGTTTTTTTGTCACCATTTTCCTGACGCTACTGGCCTGTTCCTGGGTCCGGGCAGATGAGGCCGCCTACCCGCTGGACCTGCCCGCCCTGAAGGTGCACAGCCCTGGGCAACCCGTCCGCACCTTCACCCTGCGCACCTTGCAGAGCATGCCCGCCACCACCGTCACGGCCCGTGGCCCGGCAGATGATCGCGTCTCCGAGTGGCGCGGCGTGCCCCTGGCCTACCTGCTGCGCCAGCTGCACGTGAGCCCACCGGCCAATGCCCAGCTGCGCATGCGCGCACTGAACGACTACTCGGTGATCATCCCGGCCAGCGACATCAACCGCTATTCCCCGGTCATCGCCTACCAGCGCGACGGCCAGCCGATGCCGGTGGAATCCCTCGGGCCACTGTTTCTCATGTACCCGTTCGACCAGCACCACGAACTGCGGACCCAGAAGTACTACAACCGCGCCATCTGGCAACTCAGCGAGATCTTCATCGAGTAAGCCATGCCCGAGCGCCTACCCGACAACGCCGCCTACATCGCCCGCCAGCGGATGGTCATGTTCGTCCTGCTGGCGCTGCTGGCCGGCATGGCCGTGGTGGTGGCCGGCTGCCTGTGGATGGTGATCCGCGAGGCCCGGCAACTGGGCCACCCGACCTCCCATGGCGAGCTGTGGCAGGCCTACCAGATCCGCAACGCCATGGGCCGCCTCGTCGAGGAGGCCCGCAGCCTGGAAAGCGGGGGCAGCAGCCCCTCGGCCTTCACCGTGCGCCTGGGCGTGCTGCGCAGCCTGACCCGCGACCTCTCCGACCACCCGATGTTCGCCCACCTGCCCCAGCCTCGCCCGGACGTCAACGGCACCCTGCGCCAGGTCGAGCAATTGAGCATCCGCTGGCAACAGCGCGCCAGCTGGGAGGACCGCGACACGGCCAGGCAACTCGCCGGCGAGGTGATCCATGAACTGCCACCCCTGCAGCTCGCCATGCACGAAGTGATGGTGGCCGCCAACATCTCCCTGGCCAACGAGCTGGACGGCGAGCGCCAGCACCTCTACCGCTACTTCCACAACCTGGCCTGGGCCCTCTGCGGCCTGCTCGGTGGCGGCTCGCTGCTGATGCTGCAACTGGTGCGCAACTACCGGCGCGAACGACGCCTGGCCGAGCGCCTGGGCGAGTTGAACCAGAGCCTGGAGGCGCGGGTGGACGCCCGCACCCGCGAGCTGCGCCAGGGCCGCGAGCTGCTGCGGGACATCCTCGAAGCCAGCCCCAGCGACGTGGCCCTCATCGGCACCCTTTCCGGCAAGGTCCACTTCGTCACCCAGCGCCTGCTGAGGCGCCACGCCTGGGCGCGGGCGCGCCGGGTCGCCCTCGAGCAGCTGTTCACCGACCCCGAGGAAGCCCAGCGGTTTCGCGCCACACTGGAATCCCGTGGCGAGCTGGATGACTGGGAAGCCCGCCTGGGCCGCCAGCAGCCCTACTGGGGCGTCATCTCCGGGCGCCTGGTGGAGGTGGACGGCGAGCCGGCCTACCTGGTCTGGAGCTACGACATCACCCCGCGCAAGCGGCTTGAGCAGGAGTTGCTGACCCTGGCCACTACCGACGCCCTCACCGGCCTGGGCAATCGCCGTGCCTTCATGCAGCGCGCCGGTGACCTGCTGCGCCAGCAGGACCGCTTCGGCCACCCCTGCTGCCTGCTGATGATGGACCTGGACCACTTCAAGGACGTCAACGACCAGCACGGCCACAGCGCCGGTGACGAAGCGCTGCGGGCGGCGGCGCGGGCGATGACCGCCACCCTGCGGGAAGTGGATGTGCTGGGTCGGCTGGGCGGCGAGGAGTTCGCCGCGCTGTTGCCGGAGGCCACCCTGGACGCGGCCCGGCAGGTGGCCGAACGCCTGCGTGGCGAGATCGAGGGCCAGTGCATGGAACTGCCCGACGGCCAGGCGCTGCACCTGACCGTCAGCCTGGGCCTGGCCCAGCTGCACCCCGGCGAAAGCCTGGAAAGCCTGCTGGGGCGTGCCGACAAGGCCCTCTACGCCGCCAAGCTCGCCGGTCGCAACCGCGTCGAGCTGGCGGTCTGACTCAGCCGAATACCGCCACCGTCTGCCGGCTCAGCGCCACCAGCTCGCCCGCCGGGGTCCAGAGCCGCGCGGAGATGTGGCCGTAGCCATCCCGGGCGTGGTCGATCTCGGCGCGGTACAGGCACCAGTCCAGGGTGCTCAGGGCCGGCGCCGGCTGCACGAATTCGATGGTCCAGGTCAGCGAACTGCCTGGCACCGGCGAGCGCAGATGCGGCAGCACCGCCGGCGGCCAGGCGTCCACCAGGGCCAGCAGCAGCGCCTCGTCCACCGGGGCTTCCTCCACCTCCCCACGCAGCCTCACCCAGCCGCCCATCTCACGGCTGGGGTTGTTGGTGAACGGCATGCCACCGATGCCCCAGCGCATCGCCAGGTAACGGGTGAACTCGGGGGTCACGCCGCGCAGGTAGGGCAGCTCCTGGCAGGCATCGGGGGCCTTGATCACGGGGGCCGGTTCGCCCTCCACGGCAATTGCCGAATCCCGCGCGGCGCCGAAGCTGCCCTGCACCACTGCCACGGTCTGCTCGCCCTGGCGCACCCGGCAGAACATCTGGCTCACCGCCTTGCCCTCGCGCAGCACCTCGGCCTCGAAACGGGCCGGCACTTCGGCCTCCATCGGGCCGACGAAGGTGATCGCCAGGGAACGCACCGGCCGGCCCGGTTGGGCCTTGTCGCGCATGGCGCCATAGGCCAGCGCCGCCACCAGGCCGCCGAAGCTCGCACGGCCCTGGGCCCAGCGAGCGGGCACGGTCACGTCCAGCGGGTCCTTCCGGACCGCCTGCATCAATTCGAAGAAGGTCATCGGGATCTCATCCACGGCTCTAGGATGGGGCGATGGTAGGGGAAGCCCCCGCCCCCCGGAAGCCGAACTTCAAGCGAGTCCCGACAACCCGGAGGGGATAAACGCCAGCGGCGGCACCTCAGCCCAGGCGCGCCTGCAACTTCTCCAGCACGCGGTCGGCCCGCAGCTCGGCGGCATGCAGGGCGGTGCTCCAGGCGCGGGTGCGCGGGGCCAGGTCCGGCTCGCGCTCGGCGGTGGCCAGCCACTGCAGGCGGTCGTGCCATTTGCCCAGGGCATCCTGGGCCCCCTTGAGCAGGCGCCGGGTACGCTCCGGCACCTCCACCACCCCGGGGTAGGCATCGGCGCCATAGCGCGCGCGCTTGATGAGCAGGCGCAGGGCGTGGCGGTCATGGGCCGGATCGGCCAGGGCCTGCTCCAGGCGGGCCCAGTCCTTCAGCAGGCGCTTGCGGATGCGCTTGCGCGGCTGCTCCAGCAAGCCTTCCCGGGCCGACAGGCGCAGCAGCTGCGGCCAGGCGTCGAGCACCTGGAACAGCCGCTCCAGCGCCGGAGCCTGGAGCACCTCGCGGCAGCCTTGGCGCAGGCGCAGGCGGCGGGGCTCGGCCAGGCGCTCGTGGTGGTGGCGGGCCAGCTCGGCGATCAGCACCTCCAGGTCGCGCAACGGCGTGGTGATCCGCCCCAGTTCCCGGGCCGCCTCGATCAGCACATCGGCCACCGGCAGCCCACGCAACGGCCGCAGCAGGCTGCGCAGGCGCCGCAGGTTGATGCGTAGGTCGTGCAGGGCCTCGTCGTCGGTGCTGGCCTCCAGGCGGGCACGGGCGGAGATGAGCTGGATTTCGAGTTTCAGGACCTGGGCGATCAGGTCGTCGAGCATGGCGGACATGGCAGGTGTTCCTTCGGCGGAGCGCCCCGGCGAGGCACGGGTCAGCGCTCCTGTCGAGTCAGGCGCCAAGGCAGGGCCCGGCGCAGGTTGTTCAGCGTGCGCCGCAGGTCGGCCGGCGCTTCAGGGGCGCCAGCATAGCGCAGCGCCTCATAGCGGCGGGCGAATTCCTCGATCAGCCGCGCCTGCTGCGGCAGGGCCTGGGCGGCACGGGCGGCGAAATCACGCGGGCCCTCGGCGGCACCGCGCACCAGCCCGTGGCGGGCCAGCACACGCTCGAAGGCCTGGTGCAGGCGCACCTGCGGGTCCCGCTCGCGGCGCCAGGGCTTGAACATCCACAGCGCCACCAGGGCCACCAGGAAGGCCGCCGTGCCCACCAGCAGGAGGGCGAAGGTGCGCGCGTCCAGCTGGCCGAACCAGCGTTGCAGCACCTGGGCCTGGGTCTCGCCCTGGTAGCCCAGCACCCAGCGCTGCCAACCGTAGTTCACCCGGTCCCAGGCCAGGCGCAGCTGGTTGATCCAGCCGATGTCGCGGTAACGCAGGGGGGAGAAGGGCGAGTCCTGCAGGAAGCTCTGCTCCTGGGCCACGGCCTGTTCCAGGCCGTTCTCGATGCGCTCCGGCGCCACCTGGAAGGTGGGATCGACACGGGTCCAGCCGGCGGCGGCCGTCCAGTATTCGACCCAGGCATGGGCATCGAACTGGTGCACCAGCACGTAGTTCCCGGCGGGGTTGATCTCACCCCCCTGGTAGCCGGCCACCACCCGCGCGGGAATGCCGGCGGCACGCAGGACGAAGGTCATGGCGCCGGCGTAGTGGGCGCAGAAGCCCCGTCGGCTGTCGAACAGGAAGGCATCCACCGTGTCCCGCTCGGCCAGCGGCGGGCGCAGGGTGTAGACGAAAGGCTCCTGGTTGAAATGCCGCAGCAGCGCCTGCACCAGGGCATCCGGCTCGGTGTAGCGGGCGCTCAACTGCTCGGCCCAGGCCCGCGCGCGCGGGTCGCCTTCGCGGGGCAGTTGCAGGTTGCGCCGGCGCACCGCGTCCGCCAGCTGCGGGTCGCGCACCGCCTGGGGCCAGGAGGTGACGCTGTAGAGCAGCGAGCGCTCCACCGGCAGGCGCCGCTGGAGGTGGAAGTCGACCATCTGGCGGGTGTCTTCGACGCGGGTCTCGGCCACGTCCAAGCCGAACAGCCAGGGCTTGCCGCTGGGCTCCATCACCACGCTGTAGTTGAGTGCGGGGCCCTGTTTCGCCCATTGCGCCGGTGCCTGCACCTGGCTCGCCGGGGACTGGGACCAGCGCCGACCGTCGAAGCGCTCCAGGGTGAGTGCCCGCCAGTAGAGCTCGCGCCGGGGTGGCGGGTCGCCCTCGAAGCTGGCGCGGAAGGCCAGCGCGCCGGACTGGCTCAGCTCGGCGATGTCGCCGGGCGCCATGTCATCGGAAAGCCCGGTCACGCCCTTGTCGCTGGGCAACGGCAAGGACCACAGCGGCCCCATGCGCGGGAAGAACAGGAACAGCACCAGCATCAGCGGCAGCGCCTGCAGCAACAGGGTGCCGGCCAGCTTCAGGGTGGCGGTCGGGCGCTGGGCGAAACCGCTCTGCTGCAGGCCGATCAGCGCCGCCAGCAAGGCCGTCACTGGCAGCAGGCTGTAGAGCCCGGCGAGCATGCCGTCGTCGAACAGGTACGCCACCACCACGGTGAAGAAGCCGAGGAAGATCAGCACCAGCGCATCACGCCGGGTGCGCATCTCCACCAGCTTGAGGATGAAGGCCGCCACCAGCAGCACCGCGCCGGCATCCAGGCCGATCAGGCTGCCCCGGGACAGCACCACGCCGGCAGCCGCCACCAGCATCATCAGGATCTTCGCCAGACCATTGGGGTAGCGCGCGCGCATGCGGAAGATCTGCACCCGCCAGGCCGCGCAGACCACCCAGAGGCCGATGATCCACACCGGCAGGTGCACCAGGTGCGGGACGATCACCAGCACCTGAGCCACCAGCAGCCAGGTCAGGGCGATGCGCGGGATCGGCTGTTCCGCACTCATGGCGCCACCCCGTAGAGCGCCAGGGCCCGCAGACAGGCGTCGCGGTGGGGCTCGCCGACATCGGCCGGCAGCTCCAGGCCACCCAGGCGCAGGCCGAAGGGCTGGCCGCGCTCGGTGAAGGTCAGCACCCAGTGGCAGAGCAGCGAAAGGCGGCTCTCCAGGTCGCCGTCCAGCCCGGCAAGGTCGAGCCACAGGTCCGCTCCGGAGAGGGCAGCGAAGTCCTTGATGAACAACCCCTGCCCCCGGGAATAAGCCTTCCAGTGCAGGCGCCGGCGGGAGTCCCCCGGCTGGTAGGGCCGCAGGCCCTGGAAGTCGTCGGCACCGCGCCCGTCCACGCGCACGCCCTCCTCCTCCGCATCGGCGCGCCCGCCGGCGGCCAGGGGCAGGTCACCGGGCAAGGGGCGCGGGTACACCAGCGCGGCCTGGTCGAGGTCGACCCAGCTCCAGGCCACCAGCAGGCCGAGGGGAAAGCGGCTCTCCACCCGCAGGCGACCGGGCCGCAGCCAGCCGCGCTGGAGCGCCGGCTGGCTCAGCTCGCAATCAGTGGCCCCGCTGGCCGGCACGTCCTGCAGTTGCAGCGGCTCGGGCGGCCAGCCCAGGGCGATGGCCTCGTGGGCATGGCGGCGGCTCTCCAGGCGCACCTTGAAGCGCGCCTGCTCGCCGACGAACACCGGCGGTGCGCCGGCCGCCCGCAGCACCAGCCCGGAGAGGTTCCGGTAGGTGTGGAGGATGGCGAGGATGAACACCGAGGCCAGCAGAAAGGTCAGCCCGTACGCCAGGCTGTTCTGGTAGTTGATGGCCGCCAGCAGCATCAGCACCAGGGCACCGCCGAAGGCCGCGCCGGTGCGGGTGGGAATGATGAAGATGCGCTTCTGGTCCAGGCGCAGTTCGTGGGCCGGGGGAATGCGCCGGGCCAGCCAGCGGTCCCAGCGCGGCCGCAGGATGCCGCCGGCCATCAGAGCGCCGGGACTTCGCGCAGCAGCCACTGCACCAGCGTGCCGCCGCCGTGGCCGGTGGGGTCGGCGCGCTCGCGCAGGCGGTGGCCGGCCACCGAGGGCAGCACGGCCTGCACGTCCTCGGGGATCACGTAGTCACGCCCTGCCAGCAGCGCCCAGGCCCGCGCCGCGCCCAGCAGCGCCAGGCTGCCCCGTGGCGAAAGGCCGAGGGCGAACTGCGGGTGGGTGCGGGTGGCCTCCACCAGGCGCAGCACGTAGTCCACCAGGGCATCGCTGGCGCGCACCCGGGGCACCTCGTCCTGCAGCGCGGCCAGGGCCGCGTGGTCCAGCACCGCCTCCAGCCGTGGCAGCAGGTCGCGACGGGCCTCGCCCAGCAGCAGCGCCTTCTCCGCCGCGCGGGCCGGGTAGCCGAGGGACAGCCGCATGAGGAAGCGGTCCAGCTGGGATTCCGGCAAGGCGAAGGTGCCGCCCTGGCTCACCGGGTTCTGGGTAGCGATGACGAAGAAGGGATCGGGCAGCGGCCGGGTGGCGCCCTCGATGGTCACCTGCCCCTCCTCCATAGCCTCCAGCAGGGCGCTCTGGCTCTTGGGGGTGGCGCGGTTGATCTCGTCGGCCAGCACCAGTTCGGCGAACACCGGGCCGGGGTGGAAGACGAACTGGCCGGTGTCCTTGTCGAACACCGAGGTGCCGAGGATGTCGCCGGGCAGCAGGTCGGACGTGAACTGGATGCGCTGGAAGCTGAGCCCCAGCACCTTGGCCAGGGTGTGGCTGAGAGTGGTCTTGCCCATGCCGGGCAGGTCTTCGATCAGCAGGTGCCCCCGCGCCAGCAGGCAGGTGAGGGCCAGGCGGACCTGCACCTCCTTGCCCAGCAGGACCTGGTTGATGGCGTCGAGGCAGGCATCCAGTCGGGTTCGCATATCAGGCTCCATGAACGATCGGCCGATGCTAGCCGCGCCCGGCGCGCTGGCAAAGCGACTTGCAAGATTTGCTCATGAAAGCCCGGGCCGACAGGCCGCGCGATCACGGAAACGTCGGCCCGGTCACAACCTGAAGTGCGCAGCCATCGCCTGCAGGTCCCGCCCCAGAGCGGCCAGGCGGGTGCTGGAGGTGGCGGTTTCCTCCATCGCCTCGGCGGACTGGTCGGCGATGTCGCGGATGCTGGTGACGCTGCGGTTGATCTCTTCGGCCACCGCCGTCTGCTGCTCGGCGGCGGCGGCGATCTGCTGGTTCATCTGGTGCAGGGTGGACACGGCCTCGGCAATGCCGTTGAGCGCCGCCTCGGTCTGGCCGGCATCCTCCACGGTCTTCTGCACCAGGCTCTCGCTCTGGTGCATGGTCTCCACCGAGCGGCGCACGCCTTCGCGCAGGGTGCCGATCAGCCGCTCGATCTCGGCGGTGGACTGCTGGGTACGCCGCGCCAGGGCCCGCACCTCGTCGGCCACCACGGCGAAGCCGCGGCCCTGCTCGCCGGCCCGCGCCGCCTCGATGGCCGCGTTGAGCGCCAGCAGGTTGGTCTGCTCGGCCACGCTCTTGATCACGTCCAGCACCGCGCCAATGCTCTGCGCCTCCTGGCTGAGCTGCTCGATGCTCTGGGTGGTGACCTCCATCGCCCTGGCCAACTGGTCGATGCGCCCCCGGCTCTGGCGCACCACCTCGTTGCCGCTGGCCACGCGGGTGTCGGCGCTGTGGGTGGAGGCCGCAGCGGCCTCGGCGTTGCGTGCCACTTCGTGCACGGTGGCGGTCATCTGGCTCATGGCGGTGGCGACCTGATCGGTCTCCTGCTTCTGCCCGTTGACCCCGACGCGGGTCTGCTCGGTGACGGCGGACAGCGCCTGGGCCGAATTGGAAATCTGCTGCACCCCGCCCTGCAGCTGGCCGACCATGTTCCGCAGGTTGGCCGACATGGCGCGCATGGCCTCCAGCAGCTGGCCCACCTCGTCGCTGCGGCCCACCTCGATGTCGCCGCTGAGGTCTCCGGCGGAGATCTGCTGCGCCACCTCGATCACCCGCTTGAGCGGCCGCACGATCAGCAACGCGATGAGCATCGCCGCCGCCAGGCCGATCAGCAGCGCCAGCGCGCTGCCGCCGATGATCAGCAGCGAGCTGCCACGCTGCTGGTTCTGCATGGCCTGCTCCTGGTGGTCACGTGCCTTGTCCACGGCCGCAACCATGGCCTCGGCCCCGGCGGTCAGGCCCTGGAACTCGCGCTTCTGCTGCTGCAGGTTCTCGGTGTACTCGCGCAGGCGTTCGTTGAAGGAGTCGATGTTGCCGATCACCTCGGTGAGGACGGCGGCGTAGCCCGGGTCCTGCATACGGTCGCGCAGCTCGCCGGCGAGCTTCTGGGCGTCCAGCGCTTCCTGGATCTGGGTATCGGCGGCCTCCCCGGTGCTGCGGCTCTGCTCCAGGCGCGTACGGGCCTGGTTCAGCGCCAACAGCAGGGACTGGTAGATGCGGCTGATCTCGCCGCCCTGCGCCACCATGTCCGCGCCTTCTGCCCCCTGGGAGCTTTTCAGCAGGTCGATGCCGTCCTCGTTGAGGCCCGACTGCAGCACATCGAGGCTGTTGGAGGCGCTGACCACCAGCCAGTTGGCCGCCTCCAGCGCCAGGCGCATGTTGTCGGAAAGCTCCACATAGCGGTCGAAGGCCGCGCGGTAGCCGCCCACCGCCCCGGCCACTTCGTCCAGGGCCTGGCGGCTGGCGGCATCCACCTCGCCCTTCAGGGCCTCGTTGTGTTCGAGCAGGGTCTGGGTCGCCTGGCGCAGGGCCTCGGCGCGCTTGGCATCGCCGGTCAGGGCGTAGTCCTTCTCCACCAGGCGCATGCGTTGCACCTCGCCGCCCAGGGCGTCCATGCGCTCCAGCAGCGCCGCCCCGGCCGCCACGTTGCGCAGCGCCAGGTAGCCGGTGGCCGCCACCACTGCCGTGAGCGCCAGCACCACGCCGAAGCCGAGTGCCAGCTTGGCCGCCGTGCCCAGGCTGGCGATACCCCGTTGGACAACCGATGCCATGCTGCTTCCCTCCATGCCGGTAACCGGGTCGACGCGCTCGCCACCCCGGACAACAGCGCGAACTTAGGAGCGCGCCCCTGCTGGCGACAAGCCATGACCGCGCCAATCCCACGCTAGCTGGTTTTTTTGGATATGCAGAGGTCGCTTTCAGACCATTCGGCGGCAGGTCGTCAAAGTCGCGGCGTCAGAAGCCGGTCGAGATCGCACAGGCGCGTGCGAAAGGCCCCGCAATGGTGCGGGGCCGGGCGGGTCAGGTGGGGCGCACCATGTTGAATATGTCGCGGGTGCGCACATAGGCGCTGCCGCCCAGGCGGCCTACCAGGTCCAGCGCCTGGGTATCGACGCGCCCCTGCTCGGTGAGCACCGCGTCATCGATATGGGCCAGCAGCACCTCGGCGAAGATCAGGTGGCAGTTGGGGTTGTCGCGAGGGAACGGCTGCGCCTCCAGCAGGCGGCACTCGAAGGCGACCGGCGCGCCCTTGACCCGGGGCGGCGCCACCCGCAGCGACGGCTCGTGCTCGATGCCGCAGCTCTCGAACTCGCTCACCGTGTACGCCAACGGTGCAGCGGTGGCGTTCATCGCCTCGGCGAAGGCGAACGGCACCAGGTGGATCACCAGCTCGCCGGTTTCCTGCACGTTGCGCAGGGTGTCCTTGAGGCTGCCGTCATCGCGGCTGCCGACGTTGACCATCAGCGTCGGCGGGTCGTCGCTGATCACCTGGAAGAAGCTGAACGGCGCCAGGTTGGCGACGCCACTGGCAGACAGGCTGGAGACCCAGGCGATGGGGCGCGGGGTCACGGTGGAGGCCAGCCAGCGGTAGGCCTCCAGGGGCGTGAGGGTGGAGAAGTCGAGTTGCATCAGGTGCTCCGGCAACGGCAAAGGCGAGGCCGGATTATGCCCCGCCCTCGCCTGCCCGACGCAACCGCCTCAGCGCTCTGCCACGCGCCTTACCAGCCAGGCGGCCAGGGCCGGCGCAAGGATGAAGCCGCTGAACAGCCAGATCGCCGCCGACCGCGCACCGGCCTCGCCGCCGGGTTCGATCAGGCCGGCCGCGTTGGCCACCAGCCCCGCCACCGCCGCGCCGATGGCCATGCCGTAGAGCTGCACGGTGGTGATGGCGGTGGACGCAGCGTCTTCCTCACCCTTGGGGGCCAGGGCCATCACCCGGGTGAGCAGGTGCGGCCAGCCCATGCCGACCCCCGCCCCGACCGCCGCCAGCGCCAACGCAGCGAGCAGCGTCCGCAACATGGCGTTCCAGTCACTGCCCAGGGGCAGCACCACCGCCAACGCCGCCAGGCCCGCCACGCAGAACAGCGGCCCCGTGCGCAGCAGGCCATTGGCCTGGCGCCCCTCGCGCCCCGAGGAGGTCAGCGAGCCGATGCTCCAGCCGGCTGCCATCGCCGCCGTCAGGTAGCCCGCCAGCAGCGGCGTCTGGCCGTGCAGCACCTGCAGGAAGTACGGCACGAAGATCTCGGTGGTGGTGCCCACCAGCAACAGCGCAACGCAGGCGTAGGCCGCCCCCAGGGGCGCGCCCAGGGATGCGCTGCCGCTGGGCAGCAGACGCACCCGCGCCTGGCGATCCACCCGCAGGGCCAGGGCCCCCAGCGCCAACCCCAGGACCACTCCGCCCCCCTGCCAGGCCAGGTGCCCGGCGCGACTGGCCGTGGCCACCGCCAGCACCGAGGCGGCAAGCAGGACGATCTGCAGCACCGGCACCCGGGGCGGTGCCCCAGTCCCACGCTCACGCGGGCCGAGCTGCAGCGTCACCAGCACAGCCTGGGCCGCCGCCACCGGCAGCAGTGACCAGAACGCCCAGCGCCAGTGCCCGGCCTCGGCGAACAGCCCGCCCACCGCCGGCCCGCACAGCGTCGCCACGCCCCACATGCCTGATACCAGCGCCACCGCGCGGGGCCACAACGGCGGTTCGAACACCACGCGGATCAGCGCATAACTCAGGGCCGCCAACAGCCCCCCGCCCAACCCCTGGACCGCACGGGCCGCCAGCATCCACGGCATCGACAGTGCCGTGGCGCAACCCATGGTGCCCAGGCTGAACAAGGCCAGCGCCGCCAGGCAGGCGCCTCGCGGCCCGCTGCCCGCCAGCACCCGCACCGACAGTGCCGCGCCGATGATGGACGCCACCACGAACAGGGTCGTGTTCCAGGCGTACCAGTCCAGCCCGCCGATCTCACGCACCACCGACGGCAGCACGGTGGTGACGATATGAACGTTGATCGCGTGCAGCGCCACGCTGCCGGTCAGTGCAACGGCCAGCAGGCCGTTGCGCCCGCTGAAAAGATCGCCCCAGGAAGCGGTGGAAGGGGTTCCCGGGGAAGAAGTGGCAGTCGTCATCAGGCGTCTCTCCATGGCCTTTATCCAAGTAACGACTTGGATATTAGAAATCGCCCGACAAATTAAACAAGAAATTTCTTTGATAAAGCAGATAGGCGCTGCCTATGGCCTTCTTGCGGCCACAAAAAAGCCGGGGCAAGCCCCGGCTCGTTCACCCAAGGGTTTCAGCGGCCCGCGCGGGACTCGCGGATGTAGAAGCGCGCCTTCTCGGCCTTCGCCGTGCAGCCCTGGAACCCCTCGAACTGCTGCTGGGTCTTGGCCGCCGTCAGCAGGCTCAGGGCCTTGGAATAACTCACGGTGCCGGCGAAGCCCTCGGCCTTGGCCAGGTCGAGCTCACGCCAGGCGGCATCCAGTTGGCTGCCGCAGCTCTCGCGGTACGCCGTCTTGCCAGCGCACCCCACGAGGGCAAGGGCAACGAGGGACAGGCTGATCCAGGCTTTCATGGTTTTCCTCCTCGGCTGCATGGGAAATGGCCATCAGTCTACTCAGACTGGCCGCTCCGCCAAAAGATTCCACGGGGTCACGCAATGCTCGGTCGCCGCTTGGCTGCCCTAGGACTCGACAGGTATTGTCTGGCGCATTCTGAAAGAAACGGATGACAGCAGCATGAGCAAACGCGTCGCACTGGTGCTCGGATCGGGCGGTGCCCGGGGCTATGCCCACATCGGGGTGATCCAGGAACTGGAGGCGCGGGGCTACGAGATCGCCTGCGTCGCCGGCTGCTCCATGGGCGCCGTGGTGGGCGGCATCTACGCCGCCGGCAAGCTCGACGAATACCGCGAGTGGACCGAGAGCCTCGACTACCTCGACGTGCTGCGCCTGCTGGATGTCAGCTTCCGCCTGGGTGCCATCCGCGGGGAAAAGGTGTTCGGCCGCATCCGCGAAATCGTCGGCGAGATCGACATCGAGCAGTTGCCCATCCCCTTCACCGCCGTCGCCACCGACCTCACCAACCAACAGGAAATCTGGTTCCAGGAAGGCTGCCTGCACCAGGCCATGCGCGCCTCGGCGGCCATCCCCAGCCTCTTCACCCCGGTGATGCAGGGCTCGCGGATGCTGGTGGACGGCGGCCTGCTCAACCCGCTGCCGATTGTCCCGGTGGTCTCCAGCCATTGCGACCTGATCATCGCGGTCAACCTCAACGCCACCAACCAGAAGCAGTACCAGCTCCCGGTGATCGAGCGCTCCCCCGCCCTCAAGGGGCGCCTGGACCAGCTCATCAGCTCCCTGGGCGATCGCCTGCCCTTCCGCCGCCGCAGCGATGAGGAGGAACCCGACGCCATCGCCACCCTCCCCGCCCTGCCCGATCCGTGGACCGACGACAGCGCCCGCCCCCAGGCCCAGCAACCCGCCGCCGCCCCAGAGCGCGAAGGCGCCCCTCGCTCGGCCAGCGGCTCCCAGGTGGTCGCCAGCGTCGGCCCCGCCTCCCTGCTGGAGCTGGTCAACCAGAGCTTCGAGGTCATGCAAACCTCCCTCGCCCAGTACAAGATCGCCGGCTACCCGCCGGACATCCTCATCAACGTGCCCAAGCGCGTCTGCCGCTTCTTCGAGTTCTACAAGGCGCCGGAGCTGATCCAACTGGGCCGGCAGATCGCGCGGGATACGCTGGAGCGGTATGAGGAGTTGCACTGAGCCTTTACAAGCGGCACTGCTCAGCTAGCCACGCCGCCCCACCTCGAAATACTCCACAGGCTCCATCCGCACATAGCGCAGCGCGGCGGTGGCCTGGTGCTGGGTGTAGAGGGGCGCGGCGAAGTAGGCGACCAGCAGGGTGCGGCGTCGGCTGCCGAGGCGGTTGAGGCTGCCGGCGTGGATCAGGTCGGCGTCGAAGACGAGGATGTCGCCCGCCGAGCCGCTCAGTTGAATCGCATGGGATTCGTCGTCGAAGTCGACGGGAGGCCCTGCCAGGTCGGGGCGGTGGCTGCCGGGGATGAGGCGGGTGGCGCCGTTGTCGGGGCCGTAGTCGTCGAGGAAGACCAGGGCGTTGACGGTGTCGCCGGGGCGCTCGGCGGAGAAGTCGCGGTGCAGCCGCTGCCTGCCGCCGTTGGGCAGGGGCTCGCGCCCTTCCACCTGGGCGAGGAAGAAGCGCTCGCCGATCAACGCGCCCACCACGGCGAGCAGCGCCGGCAGGCGGCACACTGCGCGGACGCCGGGGTCGAGGTCCAGCAGTGCGTGCTGCCAATCCTGGCCGCGCGGCACCGGCCATTCGGCGGAGGGTTTCACCCCGGCGTCGAAGGCGCTGCGCAGGCCCTCCAGCCAATCGGCCGGCACCGCCCCGCGCAGCAGCGCGAAGCCATCCCGGTGAAGCTGTTCGCGTTCGTTCATGGCGTGCTCGATGTCCCTATCGGTGGCCGTGGGTGGGGGTGATCCGGTGCGGCGGATGATCAACCGATCGGCGCCCCACCGGCATTGATCATCGTCAGAAGATCGACCAGCCGATCCGTGCGGAGAGTTCCTCCAGCGCCGCCATGCCGGCCACCGAGTTGCCGGATGCATTCAACTCCGGCGACCAGACGCACACGGTGAACTGCCCCGGCACCACGGCGACGATGCCGCCACCAACGCCGCTCTTGCCCGGCAGGCCGACGCGGTAGGCGAAGTTGCCGGCCTCGTCGTAGAGCCCGCTGGTGGCCATCAGTGCGTTCACCTGGCGGGTCTGCCGGGCGCTCAGCACGGTTTCGCCGCTGTGCACATTGACGCCCTCGTTGGCCAGGAAGCTGAAGGCCCGCGCCAGGTCGGCGCAGCTCATGCACAGCGCGCAGTGGTGGAAGTAGCTGCGCAGCACCTCCTCCACGTCGTTGTGGAAGTTGCCGAAGGACTTCATCAGGTAGGCCGCTGCGGCATTGCGCGAGCGGTGCTCGTACTCCGAGCGCGCCACCACCGCGTCCGACACCACCTCCGGGTTGCCCGAGAGACGCCGCACGAAGTCACGCATGGACAGGCTCGGCGCGGCGAAGCGCGACTGGTTGATGTCGCAGATCACCAGCGCCCCGGCGTTGATGAAGGGGTTGCGCGGCACGCCACGCTCGAACTCCAGCTGCACCAGCGAGTTGAACGGCTGACCCGACGGCTCGTGGCCCAGTCGCTCCCAGATGGCCTCGCCGGAATGCTGGAAGGCCTGCACCAGGCTGAACACCTTGGAAATGCTCTGGATGGAGAACGGCAGGTGGCCGTCGCCGGCGGTGTACAGCTGGCCGTCGTTGCCGTACACGGCGATGCCCAGCTGGTTGGCGGAAACCCGCGCCAGGGCCGGGATGTAGTCGGCGACCTTGCCGGTGCCGATGAGGGGGCGTACGTGATCGAGGATGTCGTCGAGCAGGGCTTGCATCGTGAGAGGGTCCGAACGGGTAACCAAGCGGGTCAGGAATAGGGCACCTCTAAGAACGTAGGCGAGGCAGTCAGCGCAAGGCAAAAACAGGCGAAAAAGCGCAGTTTACGTGCGGTAAATGAGCATTTTGAGCCGGTTTATAACGCCGCGATGACAACGCAGGTAGTTTTTAGAGGCGCCCAATAAGCGCTAGACGACGGATTCACCGCGCACAACACAGGCACCGTCGCAAATACCGCGACAGGATCGCAGGCACCGCCCCTAACCCTCCAGCAGCCGGTAGCCGACGCCGGCCTCGGTGACGATGAAACGCGGTGCGGCCGGGTCGTCGCCGAGCTTTTGCCGCAGGTGGCCCACCACCACCCGCAGGTAGTGGGTGTCCTCGACATGGGTGGGGCCCCAGATGTCCTTGAGCAGTTGCTGCTGGGTCACCACCCGCCCGAGGTGCCGCGCCAGCTGGGCGAGCACGGCGTACTCCTTGCGGGTCAGGGCCACCTCCTGGCCGTCCAGGGTGACGCGGCGGTAGGCGAAATCCAGGTGCAGCGGGCCGCTGCTCACACTGGCCTCCTGGGGCTCGCCGCCGCCCTGGCGCAGCAGCACCCGTACCCGGGCGAGGAACTCCTGGATGCCGAAGGGCTTGGTCACGTAGTCGTTGGCGCCGTTGTCCAGCGCCAGCACCTTCTCGCCCTCGCTGGCCCGCACCGAGAGCACCAGCACCGGCACGTGGGACCACTGGCGCAGCTCGGCCAGCACAGCCTGGCCGTCCATGTCCGGCAGGCCGAGGTCCAGCACCACCAGGTCGGGCCGGCCGAGGGCCACCTGGGCCAGGCCCTCGGTGCCGTTGGCGGCTTCGAGCACCTTGTGCCCCTGGGACGCCAGGCTGATGCGCAGGAACTTGCGGATCTGTGCTTCGTCGTCGATGACCAGCACGGTTGATTGGGGAGTCGTCATGGGTGATTCATCACATCGATTGCCAGTCCGGCTCGCATCCTTGTGGGAGCGAATTCATTCGCGAAGGACGGCCCCGCCGTCCCTTTCCGCCAGCGCCCCGCCATCACTCCTCCTCCAGCACCGGCTGCGGGTGCAACGGCAGGTGCAGGGTCAGCGTAGTCCCCCGACCCTCCAGCCCCTCACCGACGCTGACGCGGCCACCGTGGGCGCCGACCATGCCCTGGCAGATGGCCAGGCCCAGGCCAGTGCCCTGCCCGCCCCGGTCGCCCCGGGCGGCGGTGTAGAACATGTCGAAGATGCGCTCGCGCTCGGCCACCGGGATGCCGGGGCCTTCATCGCTGACCGCCAGGCGCAGTTCGTCGTCGCCCGCCTCCACTGCCACCCGCAGGCGGCCGCCGGTGGGCGAGAAGCGCGCGGCATTCTCCAGCACGTTGACCAGCGCCTGCTCGATGAGTGCCGCGTGCACGTAGAGCAGCGGCAGCGCCTCGGGCACCTGCGTCTCCACCTTCAGTGGCGCCAGCACCGGGCGAAGGCGCTGCAGGGCGCTGGCGACGATGTCCACCGGCGCCACCCAGTCGCGGGCGAGCTTGAGGCCGCCGTGGCCCAGGCGGGTCATGTCCAGCAGGTTCTGGATGTAGCGGTCCAGGCGCTCGGCCTCGTCGCGGGTGCCCTCCAGCAGCTCGCGGCGGTCCGCCAGGGGGATCGCCTCGCCCAGGGCCAGCAGGCTGTCGATGGAGCCGCGCATGGCCGTCAGCGGCGTGCGCAGGTCATGGGAGACGGACGCCAGCAGCGCGCTGCGCAGCTGTTCGGTCTCGCCGTGCAGGCGCGCGGCCTCCAGGTCCTCCGCCAACTGGGCGCGGGCCAGGGCCTGGGCCAGCGGCTGGCCCAGGGCGGCCAGCAGGCGACGGCGCTCGGCGGACAGCGGCTGGCCATCGCGCGGGGCGACGCCGAGCAGGGCCAGCGGGCCGTCCTCGCCACTCAGCGGCAGCCACCACCAGCGCCCGCCCGGCAGCGTGCCGGTGCCCAGGCCGGCGCTCTGTTCGTGCTGCCAGGACCAGTCGGCGGCGGCCCGCTCCTGGTCCGCCAGCAGGCGCTGCACGCCGGCTTCGATCTTCCACAACCCGTCACGGCCACGGCCCAGCAGGCACACCTCCAGGTCGTTCCAGGCCTCGAACTGCTGGGTGGCCGCCTTCATCACCGCCTGGCGGTCGGTGGCGGCGGTGAGCTTGCGCGAGAGGTCCAGCAGCGCCGTGGTTTCCGCCTGGGTGCTGCGCAGGGCCTGCACCTGGCGGCGCTGGCGCGAGGCGAGGTTGCCGGTGAGCCCGGCCATGAGCAGGAAGAACAGCAGGGTCAGCACGTCTTCCTGGCGGGCGATGGTCAGGGAGAACACCGGCGGGATGAACAGGAAGTCATAGGCCAGGAACGACAACCCGGCGCACACCAGCGCCGGGGCCAGGCTGCTGCGCACCGCCACCAGCAGCACGGCGGCGAGGAACACCAGGGAGATGTTCGGCAGCGCCAGCACCAGGTGCGCCCCCCAGGCGATACCGCTGGCGGCCAGCACCGCCCCCAGCGCCAGGCCGTAGTCGCCCGCCGGCACGGGGTCGCGCCCATTGGGCGCGGGGCGGGCGTCCGGGTCGGTGTCGAGCACGCTGATCTCCAGCCCCTGGCCATGGCGCAACAGGCGTTCCGCCACGCCCCGGCCCAGCCAGCGACGGCGCAGGCGCTGACGGCTGCGCCCCACCAGCAGCAGGCTGGCGCGGCGCTCGCGGGCGTGGGCCAGCAGGGTCGAAGCCACGGCCTCGGCACGCAGGGTCACCACCTCCCCGCCCAGGCGCTCGGCCAGTTGCTGGGCGGCCTGCAGGCGGGCGCGGCTGTCTTCGTTGCGGGTGCGGCCGGTGTCCACGTGCACCAGGCTCCAGGGCAGGTGGCGGCGCTCGGCCACCCGGCAGGCGTGGCGCACCAGGCGCTCGGCCTGGTCGTCGCCGTCCACGCCCACCAGCAGGCGGCCGCGCACCGGCGGTGCCTCCTGGCCCTGCAGGCGGTAGCGCCGCGCCAGGTCGGCATCCACCCGCGCGGCGGCGGTCTGCATGGCCAGCTCGCGCAGGGCGGTGAGGTTGGTCTGGGAGAAGAAGGCGTCGATGGCCGCGCGGGCCTGTTCCGGCACGTAGACCTTGCCTTCGCGCAGGCGCTCCAGCAGCTCGCGGGGCGGCAGGTCGATGAGGAGGATCTCGTCCGCCTCCTGCAGCACCCAGTCCGGCACCGTCTCGCGCACCTGCACGCCGGTGATGTCGAACACCTGGTCGTTGAGGGCCTCCAGGTGCTGCACGTTGACCGTGGTGTACACGTCGATACCGGCGGCCAGCAGCTCCTGCACGTCCTGCCAGCGCTTGGCGTGGCGGCTGCCGGGGGCGTTGCTGTGAGCCAGCTCGTCCACCAGGGCCAGGCGTGGCGGGTGGGCCAGCAGGCCGTCCAGGTCCATCTCGGTCAGCGGCACGCCCCGGTACTCCAGGCGTCGCTGGGGTTGTTGCGGCAGGCCGGCGAGCATCGCCTCGGTCTCGCTGCGGCCGTGGGTCTCCACCACGCCCACGCGCAGGTCGACGCCCTGGCGCCGTTGCGCCTGGGCGGCCTGGAGCATGGCGTAGGTCTTGCCCACGCCGGGCGCGGCTCCGAGGAAGACTTTCAGGCGGCCACGCCCTTCGTGGGGCAGTTCGGCCAACAGCGCGTCCGCGCGGCCGGCATCACTCATTCGGGCATCTCGTTCAGTCTCAGGTTGAGGGCCAGGACGTTGACCACCGGCTCACCGATGGCCGGCCGTTCGGTGTAGCGCTCCACCAGGCGCTCCAGCTGCTCGGGCGGCAGGTGGCGGGCGGCGGCGATGCGCGGGATCTGGTAGCGCGCGGCGGTCGGCGGCAGGTGCGGGTCGAGGCCGCTGCCGGAGGTGGTCACCAGGGCCATCGGCACCGGGCCCTGGGCGTCGGCCAGCAGGCGGTTGGCGTCCTTGTTGATGCGCTCGGCCAGGGCCGGGTTGCTCGGCGCCAGGTTGCTGGCCGCGCTGGATACGGTGGCGTAGTCGCCAGCGGAGGGGCGCGGCTGGAACCATTGCGGGCCGTCCACGGGCTGGGCCAGCAGACGGCTGCCGCGCACCTCGCCCTGGGCATCGCGCACCAGGCTGCCGTTGGCCTGCTCGGGGAAGGCCACCTGGGCAATGCCGGTCACGGTGAGGGGGTAGGCGACGCCGGTAATCAGGGTCATCAGGGCCAGGAGGCTCAGGGCGGGTCGAAGTTGCGAAAGCATATTCAGTTCCTCGATGGAAAGCGAAGACGGATGGGGGCGGGTCTGCCCAGCCCCCGATCTTCCCCGGGTGTCCGGGGAATGGCGTCACACCAGGCCGATGACGGTGAGCAGCACGTCGATCACCTTGATGCCGACGAAGGGCGCCACCAGCCCGCCCAGGCCGTAGATCAGCAGGTTGCGGCGCAGCAGGCTGGCGGCGTCTGTGGCCTGGATGCGCACCCCGCGCAGGGCCAGGGGGATCAGCGCGATGATGATCAGCGCGTTGAACACGATGGCCGAGAGGATGGCGCTCTGCGGGCTGTGCAGTTGCATCAGGTTGAGCACGCCCAGCTGCGGGTAGATGCCGGCGAACAGCGCGGGGAGGATGGCGAAGTACTTGGCCACGTCGTTGGCCACCGAGAAGGTGGTCAGCGCGCCCCGGGTCACCAGCAGCTCCTTGCCCACCTGCACCACGTCCAGCAGCTTGGTCGGGTCGGAGTCCAGGTCCACCAGGTTGGCGGCCTCGCGGGCGGCCTGGGTGCCGTCGTTCATCGCCAGGCCCACGTCGGCCTGGGCCAGCGCCGGGGCGTCGTTGGCGCCGTCGCCGCACATGGCCACCAGCTTGCCTTCGCCCTGCTCGAAGCGGATGCGCGCCAGCTTCTTCTCCGGCGTGGCCTCGGCGATCACGTCGTCCACCCCGGCTTCGGCGGCAATGGCGGCGGCGGTCAGCGGGTTGTCGCCGGTCACCATCACGGTGCGGATGCCCATGCGGCGCAGCTCGGCGAAGCGGTCGCGGATGCCGGGCTTGACCACGTCCTTGAGGTGGATGGCACCCAACAGGCGGCCATCGGCGGCCACCAGCAGCGGCGTGCCACCGCCCTGGGCGATGCGCTCGACCTCGCGGGCGAGCACCTCGGGCATGCCGTCGCGCTCCATGCCGACCCAGGCCAGCACCGCGTCAACGGCGCCCTTGCGGTAGCGGTGGCCGTTCCAGTCGGCACCGGAGAGGCGCGTCTCGGCGCTGAAGGCGATGGCGGTGACGGCCTCGCGGGCCGGCTCCTCCAGGGTGTTGAGCGCGCGCAGGTACTCGACGATGGACTTGCCTTCCGGCGTGTCGTCGGCCAGGGAGGCCAGCAGCGCCGCGTCGGCCAGCTCCTTGCCGCTGATGCCGGGGGCCTTGACCATCGCGCTGCAGCGGCGGTTGCCGAAGGTGATGGTGCCGGTCTTGTCCAGCAGCAGCACGTGCACGTCCCCTGCCGCTTCCACGGCACGGCCGGACTTGGCGATGACGTTCAGGCGCACCAGGCGGTCCATGCCGGCGATGCCGATGGCCGAGAGCAGGCCGCCGATGGTGGTGGGGATGAGCGTCACCAGCAGCGCCACCAGGTACACCAGCGGCAGGTCACCGCCGGCGAAGCGGGCGAAGGGCTGCAGGGTGGCCACTACCAGCAGGAAGATCAGCGTCAGGCCGATGAGCAGGATGTCCAGCGCCACTTCGTTCGGCGTCTTCTGCCGGCGCGCGCCTTCCACCAGGGCGATCATGCGGTCCAGGGTCGACTCGCCGGGGTTGGCGGTGATCTTCACCAGCAGCCAGTCAGACACCACGCGGGTGTTGCCGGTGACGGCCGAGCGGTCGCCGCCGGACTCGCGGATCACCGGTGCGGACTCGCCGGTGATGGCGGCCTCGTTGACCGCCGCGATGCCCTGGATCACCTCGCCGTCACCGGGGATCAGCTCACCGGCCTCGACGCGGACGATGTCGCCCCGGCGCAGGCTGCTGGCCGGCACCGTTTCGAAGGCACCGGAGGCCGTGCGGCGACGGGCACCGAGGCCCTGGCTGCCGGCCTTGAGGCTGTCGGCGCGGGCCTTGCCGCGACCTTCGGCCAGGGCCTCGGCGAAGTTGGCGAAGAGCACGGTGAACCACAGCCACAGCGCGAGCTGCAGCGCCAGGCCGAGGGACACCGCCGGGTTGGGGATGAAGCAGAGCACGGTGGTCAGCACTGCGGTCAGCTCCACCACCAGCATCACCGGCGAGCGCTTGAGCTGGCGCGGGTCGAGCTTGACGAAGGCCTGCACCAGCGCCGGCTTCCACAGCGCGGCGACGGTGGTGGCGGAGGGTTGCTTGGCGCCGGCCTTGGGCGCCTTCAGAGGGGCGTTCATCATGGTTCTCCGTTAGAAGCCCTGGAGCTGCGCGAGGTGTTCGGCGATGGGCCCGAGGGCCAATGCCGGGAGGAAGGTCAGGCCGCCCACCAGCAGGATGGTCAGGGTCAGCAAAGTGACGAACAGCGGGCCGTGGGTGGGGAAGCTGTCGGCACCGACAGGCGCGCGCTTCTTCGCCGCCAGGCTGCCGGCGATGGCCAGCACCGGGAGGATGTAGCCGAAGCGCCCGAGCAGCATGGCCAGGCCGATCATCACGTTATGGAACACCGTGTTGGCCCCCAGCCCGGCGAACGCCGACCCGTTGTTGGCGGTGCCCGAGGTGTAGGCGTACAGCGCCTGGCTGAAGCCATGGGCACCCGGGTTGGTGATGGAGGCCGCCGGGCCCGGCAGGCTCACCGCCAGGGCGCAGAACACCAGCACGCCCACCGGCATCACCAGCAGCGTGGCCACCAGCAGGCGCACCTCGCGGGCCTCCAGCTTCTTGCCCAGGTACTCGGGGGTGCGGCCGATCATCAGGCCGGCGAGGAACACCGCGATCAGCACGAACAGCAGCATGCCGTAGAGGCCCGCGCCGACGCCGCCGAAGATCACCTCGCCGAGCATCATGTTGAACATCGGCACCATGCCGCCTAGGGCGCTGAAGCTGTCGTGCATGGCGTTCACCGAGCCGTTGGACGCGGCCGTGGTGGTCACCGCCCAGAGTGCCGACGCGGCGGTGCCGAAGCGCGCCTCCTTGCCCTCCAGCGAACCCACCTGCTCGATGGGCAGCGCGGCCAAGGCCGGATTGGGGCGGAACTCCGCCCACAGGGTGACGCCGAGACCGATGACGAACAGCACCAGCATGCAGGCCAGCAGCGCGCGGCTCTGGCGCAGGTCCTTCACGTAGTGGCCGAAGCTGAACACCAGCGCGGCGGGGATCAGGATGATCGACACCACCTCGAACAAATTGCTCCAGGCGCTGGGGTTCTCGAACGGGTGGCTGGAGTTCACGCCGAAGAAGCCACCGCCGTTGGTGCCGAGCTGCTTGATGGCGATCTGGCTGGCGGCCGGGCCGAGGGGGATGACCTGGTCGGTGCCGCCCAGGGTCTTGGCGCTGACGTAGTCGGCGAAGGTCTGCGGCACGCCCTGCCACACCAGGAACAGCGCCAGCAGCAGGCACAGCGGCAGCAGCGCATAGAGGGTGCCCCGGGTCAGGTCGACCCAGAAGTTGCCCAGGTCCCGCGTGCTGCGCCGGGAGATGCCACGGGCCAGGGCCACCAGCACGCACAGGCCCACCGAGGCGCTGACGAAGTTCTGCACGCCCAGGCCGACCATCTGGCTGAAGTAGCTCAGGCTCGCCTCGCCGCTGTAGGACTGCCAGTTGGTGTTGGTGACGAAGCTGACGGCGGTGTTGAACGCCAGGCTCCATTTCAGCCCCGGCAGGTGCTGCGGGTTCAGCGGCAGCAGGTGCTGCAGGGTAAGGATGCTGAACAGCAGCACCAGCCCGGCGGCGTTGAACGCCAGCAGGGCCAGGGTGTAGGTCTTCCAGTCGTGCTCGCGCTGCGGGTCGACGCCGGCGATGCGGTAGCACAGGCGCTCCACCGGGGCGAACAGCGGAGTCAGGAAGGTTCGCTCACCCTCCATGGCACGGTAGATGTAGCGCCCGATGAAGGGCGCCGGCACCAGCACCAGGAGGAAGAAGGCCAGGATCAGGCCGTAGTCCTGTACGTCCATGGCGCCCCCTAGCCACGCTCGGCGCGCAGCAGCGCGACCAGCAGGTAGATGAAAAGCCCCGTGGCCATGGCCAGGGACAACCCGTCGAGAATGCTCATGTGTAGTGCTCCGTGATGCGGACGGCGCCGCTTTGGGCAAATTCTCGACAAGGGGGGCGTAAAGGAACGAGCCACGGAAGGGCCTGGCGGCATAAAGATCGCGTAAAGAAGTGGGCCAAGTGCCCGTCTGCCAGGACTCCCAGCGCCTGGCCAGCACGCCGCGCCGACGCGAAGCGGGGAAGGCTCGGCCGGGGACAGTGCCCTTCAGGTGGGCGAGCCATGGGAGTCGCGCAGAACGCGTCGGAAGCGGAACGCTCCACCCGAAGTCCTGCGCCCCCGACCGTCCACCGCCTACCCCCTCCCACGTCCGCTGCCGAGTGCCAAAACGCCCCCGACGTGATCCATCCCGGCAGCGGGAAACACCCTGCCGAAACGCCCGGTTCGGACCTGTCCGAAAATCCCCCCGCTTCTTTTACAGCGGCCCGAGGCCGTGCCTACCATCGGCGCGCCGGCAACCAACCCTCCCACTGAACGAACACCAGCCACAGGCTGGCGAGCCCGCGCGCCTTCGGGCGGTGCAGGCTCAGGAGTGCTTTATGCCGAGCTTCAAGATCAACCCCGTCTGCCGAGGCATCTGCCTCTGGGCAGCCTCACTGGGCACCCTGGCGGCCCTGCAGGTGGCAACGGCCACTGCGGCCGACTCCGCCACTGCCCACCACGCCAGCGCCACGCGGGAAGTCACCCTCACCGGCCAGTTCATCGACCTGCAGGCCCTCAAGCCCGGTACAGCGCGCAGCGGTGTCGCCGCCCTGGGCACCGAGCAGTTGCGCCAGGAGGCAGGCCTGAGCCTGCTGCGCACCAGCGCCGACCCCATCGAGCATCAAGCCGGGCTCAACGTGTACGTCGGCCAGACCCTGGGGGCGGCTCGCAGCCTCTCGGGCCCTGGTGAGTTCTTCCTCGCTGCGCGGGACAACGGCAGCTTCGTCGCCCTGCTGCCCGAGGCCAACGCCATCATCCGTGGCTCGGCCGACGGCGAGCAGGTGCTGACCCGCTTCGACACCCCGCACGCCTTCCACCCGAGCCAGGTCGACTACGTCGAGCAGGTGCTTGAAGAGGTGCCCGGCATCCTCGAGGAGCGCGGCAAGCGCAGCCTGCTGGTGGACCGTAGCCAGGCCGGGGAGATCGTGATCGACCTGCTGGCCGGCTTCTCCCAGAAAGCCGCCAATTACATCCGCGACCACGAGGCCTATGCCCTGGCCCAGGTGGCCCTGGTCAACCGCGCCCTGAAGCAGTCCCAGGTCGAAGGGGTACGCATACGCCTGGTGGGCACCCAGGTGATCGCGGACGACCACCCCATCACCACCGACACCCTCGGCAAGCTGTCGACGCTGTTCCGCGATGGCATGCGCCAGTACAGCCCCGACCTGGTGGCCGGTTTCATCATGGGCACCCCAGGCGTCGACACCGCCATTGGCTGGGCCTACGTGCCGGGGCGCTACTCGATCAACTACATCAACTCCCCCACCACCTTCCGCCACGAAGTGGCCCACAACGCCGGCGGCAGCCACTGCTCGGACGGCAAGAGCTACCGCTTCGGCTACAACAACGGCCGGGTCGGCACCATCCTTTGCGGCAACCATGTGCCCTTCTACTCCAACCCGGACCTGCGCGACGTGCAGGGGATCCCCCTGGGCGATGCCAGCACTGCCAACATGGCCAGGGTCTGGCGCGAGAACGCGGCACGCATGTCGGCCTACAGCCCGGCGGTCGTGCCCCTGGCCGAGGAGATCAAGCGCGAGGTGCTGAAGGAGCGGGTCAGCCTGGCCAAGAACCAATGGCGCAACTTCGTCATCGACGTGCCCGAGGGCAGCCGGCGCCTGCTGATCAGCACCGCCCATGGCGAGGGCTACGATCGGGGCAACGGCCGCTCGCAACTGCTGCTGCGCCGTGGCGCCCTGCCCAGCGACGCCCAGTTCGACGCCCGTTCGACGCTGAACAACCACCCCTTCCTGGCGCTGGACAACCCGGCCCCGGGCCGCTGGCACCTGGCGATCCGCGCAGAACCCAACAACCCGGTGGACGACATCTACCTGGACGGCGCCCTCTACGCCGCCACCCAGGACACCGCCCAGGCGCGCTACCTGAAGCTGGTGGCCGAGTCCTCCATCGATGGCAAGGAGCGCGCCAGCGCCGCCGAGCTGCACCTGGCGGACGCCCAGGGCCGGTTGCTGTCCCGTGACGGCTGGCGGGTGCACTCAGTCAGCAGCGCCGTCCCCGCCTCAGCGAGCGGCGCCCACGCCATCGACGGCAACACCAGCTCCTACTGGAGCACCGTGCCCGGTGACCGCTACCCCCACCAGATGGTCATCGACCTGGGTGGCGAGCAGCGCTTCTCCAGCCTCAACTACCTGCCCCAGCAGGTGCGCGACATGGAGGGCAACATCAAGGGCTACCGCATCTATGGAAGCGACAACCCCAACGGCAACTGGGCCCTGCTCGGCCAGGGCGAATTCAGCGCCAGCAACGAGGCCCAGGCCGCCCCGCTGAAAGCCGAGGACGCCGGCAAGCCGCCGGTGGTGGTGATCCAGGGCCCGGCCTCGGCCGAAGCCGGCCAGAAAGTGCAGCTAGACGCCTCCGGCTCCAGCGATCCCCAGGGCAGCGCCCTCAGCTACAGCTGGTCCGTGACCCCGGCGCTGGACTTCGACATCGACGGCCCGCGCCTGACCCTCAAGGCCCCGGAGCACAGCAGCGACACCCGCTACCGCTTCAGCGTGACGGTCAGCAACGGTAAGCAGACCACTACCCGCGTGCACGAGCTGCTGGTCAAGGCTGCCAGCGGCGCCGGCGCCACCTGCGAAGCCACCTGGCAACCCGGCACCGAGTACCTGCAAGGCCACAAGGCCCAGTGGAAAGGCCGCCTGTACGAAGCCCGCTGGTGGACCAAGGGCAACGAGCCCGGCACCGCCGCCTCCACCGGGGCGGACGGCAGCGGCAAGGTCTGGCGTGACCTGGGCCCCTGCGAGGCCAGCGGCACGCCCGAGCAGCCGCCGGTGATCCTGCCGCCGGTGCCCGCCATCAGCGGGCCGGCGGATGCCAAGGCCGGTGACCGTGTGCAGCTCAGCGCCTCTGCCTCCAGCGACCCGAACGGGCTGGCCCTCAGCTACCGCTGGAGCGTGAGCCCCGCCCTCGCCTTCCAGAGCGACGGCGCCGGCCTCAGCTTCACCGCGCCGCGCCTGGACAAGGACGCCGACTACACCTTCACCCTGGGCAACGGCCACCACGAAGTGACCCGCACCCACAAGGTCCGGGTAAAGGCCGAGGCTCCGGCGATCCTGCCACCCGTGGCAGCCATCAGCGGACCGGCAGAAGCCAAGGCTGGTGACCGCGTGCAGCTCAGTGCCGCCGGATCGACAGACCCGAACGGACTCAACCTCCGCTACCGCTGGAGCGTGAACCCTGCCCTCGCCTTCCAGAGCGACGGCGCCGGCCTCAGCTTCACCGCGCCGCGCCTGGACAAGGATGCCGACTACACCTTCACCCTCACCCTGGGCAACGGCCACCACGAAGTGACCCGCACCCACAAGGTCCGGGTGAAGGCCGAGGCCGGCCAGCAACCTGGTACCTGTGCCAGCCCCTGGAGCGCCTCGGGCACCTACTGGGAAGGCAACAAGGTGACCCACAAGGGCCGCACCTACACCGCCCGCTGGTGGACCAAGGGCAACGAGCCCGGCAACCCGGCCTTCACCGGTGCCGACGGCAGCGGCAAGGTCTGGCGTGACGAGGGGGCCTGCCGGTAAACCCCAACCCCGCCAAACGAAAGAGGCCGCCCAGTGGGCGGCCTCTTTCATTGCGGGCAGCGGGTTACTGCTGCAGTTCCTGCTCGGTGAACAGGCCGTCGAAGAGCATGGTGGACAGGTAGCGCTCGCCCGAGTCAGGGAGGATCACCACCAGGGTCTTGCCCTGCATCTCCGGCTTCTCGGCCAGGCGCACGGCGGCAGCCATCGCCGCCCCGCAGGAAATGCCGCAGAGGATGCCTTCCTCACGCATCAGGCGCTGGGCCATGGCCTTGGCCTCCTCGTCGCTGACCTGCTCGACGCGGTCGACGATGGACAGGTCCAGGTTCTTCGGCACGAAGCCGGCACCGATGCCCTGGATCTTGTGCGGGCTGGGCTTCACCTCGTCACCGGCCAGGGTCTGGCTGATCACCGGCGAAGTCACCGGCTCCACCGCCACCGAGAGGATCGGCTTGCCGCGCTGCTGCTTGATGTAGCGGGAAATGCCGGTGATGGTGCCGCCGGTGCCGACGCCGGCCACCAGCACGTCGATGGCGCCGTCGGTGCCGTTCCAGATCTCCGGGCCGGTGGTCTTCTCATGAATGGCCGGGTTGGCCGGGTTCTCGAACTGTTGCAGCAGCAGGTACTGCTCGGGGTTGCCGGCGGCGATCTCGGCCGCCTTCTCGATGGCGCCCTTCATGCCCTTGGCCGGTTCGGTAAGCACCAGCTCGGCGCCCAGGGCCTTGAGCACCTTGCGCCGCTCCAGGCTCATGGAGGCCGGCATGGTGAGGATCAGCTTGTAGCCCCGCGCCGCCGCGACGAAGGCCAGGCCGATGCCGGTGTTGCCCGAGGTGGGCTCCACCAGGGTCATGCCCGGGCGCAGGCGGCCGCTCTCTTCCGCGTCCCAGATCATGCTGGCGCCGATGCGGCACTTCACCGAGTAGGCCGGGTTGCGCCCCTCGATCTTGGCGAGGATGGTCACGCCCTTGGGGCCCAGGCGGTTGATCATCACCAGCGGCGTGTTGCCGATGGCCTTGGAGTTATCTGCGTAGATGCGGCTCATGAACCGGTCCTCGAAGGTGGCGGGTCGATGGGAGAAAGTGGCCCAGCCTATGCCCAGGTGCCCCGGCAGTCCAGCCGAACCGAATGGCGCCGGCACAGTCCATCGGACATGTGCCAAACGCCGGAAGCCCCCATGAAGCGACGCTATGGCTGGCCGCTCAAGGCCCTGCTCACCCTCCTGCTGCTCCTGCTGGTGGCCCAGCTGACGCTGCCTTGGCTGATCCGTGACTACCTCAACGGCAAGCTCGCCGACATGGGCGAGTACCGCGGCCACATCGACGACATCGACCTGGCCTGGTGGCGCGGCGCGTACCGCATCAACGGCCTGTCCATCGTCAAGGCCGACGGCAGCGTGCCGGTGCCGCTGCTGGACGCGCCGGGCATCGACCTGGCGGTGAGCTGGCAGGCACTCTGGCAGGACCGCGCCGTGGTCGCGCGGGTGGTGTTCGAGGCCCCCGAACTGAACTTCGTCGACGGCGGCGCCGACAAGCGCCAGTCCCAGACCGGTGCCGGCACCGACTGGCGCGACCAGCTGAACAAACTGCTGCCCATCACCCTCAACGAACTGCGCGTGCTGGACGGCCGCATCGCCTTCCACAACTTCACCTCCACCCCCAAAGTGGACCTGGACGCCAGCCAGGTGAACGCTAGCCTCTACAACCTCACCAACGTCGCCGACAGCCAGGGCGAGCGCGTGGCCCGCTTCGAGGGCCGCGCACAGTTGCTCGGCCATGCCCCCCTGGAGGTGGAGGCCACCTTCGACCCGTTCAAGAACTTCGAGGACTTCCAGCTGCGCCTGCGCGCCCGCGAAATCGACCTGCCCCGGCTCAACGACCTGGCCCGCGCCTACGGCCGCTTCGACTTCCGCCGGGGCCAGGGCGACCTGGTGATCGAAGCCCGCGCCGACAACGCCCGGCTCAGCGGCTACATCAAGCCACTGCTGCACGATGTGGACGTGTTCGACTGGCGCCAGGACGTGGAGAACGAAGACAAGGGCGTGCTCCGCGCCCTCTGGGAGGCCCTCGTCGGCGGCGGCGAGACCCTGCTGAAGAACCAGCGCCGCGACCAGTTCGCCACCCGCGTGGAACTCAGCGGCAACGTGCACCAGCAGGACGTCAGCGCCTTCCAGGCGTTCATCGCCATCCTGCGCAATGCCTTCGTCGAAGCCTTCACCCCGCGCTTCGAACGTGCCCCGCCCGAGCGCGATGACGCCACACGACCCACCGGAGGACAGGGCCCCGCCGCCGCCACGACGGACTAGGCTGCAAGGGCCGTGACCGCCCATTCAGTGACTGAATGCCCCGTCTGCGTTCACAGTGCGCCGGGGCTCACGCTATAGTCGGCGCCTCCACCTGATACCGCGCGCCCGGCACTGCCGGTCGTTACCGTTCGAGGATTACCTGATGAAGTTCGAAGGCACCCAGTCCTACGTCGCCACCGACGACCTCAAGCTCGCCGTCAACGCCGCGATCACCCTGCAACGCCCGCTGCTGGTCAAGGGCGAACCGGGCACCGGCAAGACCATGCTCGCCGAGCAGCTGGCCGAAGCCTTCGGCGCCAAGCTGATCACCTGGCACATCAAGTCCACCACCAAGGCGCACCAGGGCCTGTACGAGTACGACGCCGTGAGCCGCCTGCGCGACTCCCAGCTCAACTCCGACAAGGTCCACGACGTCCGCAACTACATCAAGAAAGGCAAGCTCTGGGAGGCCTTCGAGGCCGACGAGCGCGTGATCCTGCTGATCGACGAGATCGACAAGGCCGACATCGAGTTCCCCAACGACCTGCTGCAGGAACTCGACAAGATGGAGTTCTACGTCTACGAGACGAACGAGACCATCAAGGCCAAGCAGCGCCCGATCATCATCATCACCTCCAACAATGAGAAGGAACTGCCGGACGCCTTCCTGCGCCGCTGCTTCTTCCACTACATCGCCTTCCCCGACCGCGAGACACTGAAGAAGATCGTCGACGTCCACTACCCCAACATCAGCGGCGAGCTGGTGGCCGAGGCGCTGGACGTGTTCTTCGACGTGCGCAAGGTCCCGGGCCTGAAGAAGAAGCCCTCCACCAGCGAACTGGTGGACTGGCTGAAGCTGCTGATGGCCGACAACATCGGCGAAGCCGTACTGCGCGAGCGCGACCCGTCCAAGGCCATCCCGCCGCTGGCCGGCGCCCTGGTGAAGAACGAGCAGGACGTGATGCTGCTCGAACGCCTGGCCTTCATGGCGCGCCGCGCCAGCCGCTGAGGCTGCCTCCCTCTCCCTTCCACGGGAGAGGGTTCAACCGCCCACCAAGGAGGCCCCAGCCATGCATAACGGCAGCTGCCTGTGCGGCGCGGTGAAGTACCAGATCGACGCGCCCATCGAATCCGCCACCCATTGCCATTGCGGCCAGTGCCGCAAGGGCCATGGCGCAGCCTTCGCCAGCTACGGCAACGTGCGGCGCGAGCACTTCCGCTTCACCGCAGGGCAGGACCAGGTGGCCGCGTTCCACTCCTCCCCCCACGTGACCCGGACCTTCTGCCGCCAGTGCGGCAGCAACCTGCAATGGTTCGCCGACCACCCGCACCCCAAGTGGGTCTCGGTGGCCCTGGGCACCCTGGACTCGCCCCTGGGTGACGTCCCGCAGAAGCACATCTACACAGAATCCAAGGCCGACTGGTACGCCATCGCCGACGGCCTGCCCCAGGAATCCCGTTCCTGAGGCCCCACCGCTAGCAAGAGGGTGCAGCCATGCTGCTCAACCTATTCAACGAAATGCGCGCCGCCAAGGTGCCGGTCTCGGTCCGCGAACTGCTGGACCTGATCAACGCGCTCAAGCACAACGTCGTCTTCGCCGACATGGACGAGTTCTACTACCTCGCCCGCACCGTGCTGGTGAAGGACGAACGCCACTTCGACAAGTTCGACCGCGCCTTCTCCGCCTACTTCAAGGGCCTGGAGAACCTCAACGAGCACATCGAGGCGCTGATTCCCGAAGAGTGGCTGCGCAAGGAGTTCGAGCGCCTGCTCACCGACGAAGAGCGCGCGCAGATCCAGTCCCTCGGCGGGCTCGACAAGCTCATCGAAGAATTCAAGAAACGCCTGGAAGAACAGAAGGAACGCCACGCCGGCGGCAACAAGTGGATCGGCACCGGCGGCACCAGCCCCTTCGGCTCCGGCGGCTTCAACCCCGAGGGCATCCGCGTCGGCGACGCCGGCAAGCGCCAGGGCAAGGCCGCCAAGGTCTGGGACCAGCGCGAGTACAAGAACCTCGACGACCAGGTGGAACTGGGCACCCGCAACATCAAGGTCGCCCTGCGCCGCCTGCGCAAGTTCGCCCGTGAAGGCGCAGCGGAAGAGCTGGACCTGGACGGCACCATCGACCACACCGCCCGCGATGCCGGCCTGCTCAACATCCAGATGCGCCCCGAACGGCGCAACACCGTGAAGCTCCTGCTGCTGCTGGACATCGGCGGCTCCATGGACGCCCACGTGAAGGTCTGCGAAGAGCTGTTCTCCGCCTGCAAGACCGAGTTCAAGCACCTGGAGTACTTCTACTTCCACAACTTCGTCTACGAATCGGTGTGGAAGAACAACCTGCGCCGCACCTCCGAACGCACCTCCACCCAGGACCTGCTGCACAAGTACGGCGCCGACTACAAGGTGGTGTTCGTCGGCGACGCCGCCATGGCCCCCTACGAGATCACCCAGGCCGGCGGCAGCGTCGAGCACTGGAACGAAGAGCCGGGCTACGTGTGGATGAAGCGCTTCATGGAGAAGTACAAGAAGCTCATCTGGATCAACCCCTACCCCAAGGACACCTGGAACTACACCGCCTCCACCGGGCTGGTGCGGGAGCTGATCAACGACCAGATGTTCCCCCTCACCCTGCAGGGGCTGGAGGAAGGGATGCGCTTTCTCTCCAAGTGAAAAAGAAAGGGCCCGGAAGGGCCCTTTCTCGTTACTTGAAGCTTCAACTAGCCAGGCAGCTTGGGTAATCCCCACCCGCCCTTCCCATCCAGGGACATTATCGACAATAGATAATTATCAATCTGTCTCAGTGAGAACTTCTCATTTTGCGTATCCGCCAAATGCTCTTGAAGTTGAATGACTCGCTCGCACCATGCGCCATAGTGAGAAACCTTTCCGAACATCCTCCATCCGCGATAACTCGACCCCAGTGCATCCATTACCCAAGACCATCCTTCCCGAACGTAGGAATCGACTATCGGAAAGAATTGCGGACGATGAAAATGCAAGTACTTGGAGGCAAGACTACTATTCTCTCGGCCATTTGCCTTAGCTAACGCACCGGCCAGTTCAAGGTGAACCTCTACCGCAAAAGGAATGCGCTCAAGGGTCAGGCTTTCATCCGATGAAAACTCAGAGAGCAGCCTTTCAAGCCTCGACTTCGAGATAGCCTCTGCCGCCTCAATGACTACCTCCAACGCTTGCCGCTCATCCTTCTGTTCGCCATTGGTTTTCCTGCGCTCTACCGACGCTGAATAGGTCCGACCAATCAACATCAGTTTCCCAATAATCTGTGAGCGATCCGTATTGCTAGGATTCCTTTCAACAGATTCGTAAAGCATTTGATTGAGGACATCAAAAGGAGGGCAACCAAATTCGTTGCCAAGCCACTCGGCCTTAGGGGGGTACCACGAGAAATTTTGACTCATGCAACTACCACCGACAAATCAGATACATAGACTGAAGATCATTCACCGGACTTTCGCCCACGCGAGAAATTCTCGTCCTTACGGCAGAACTCCAAGCTATCGGCAAGAATCCCTCTGATCCTTCTCAGGTTTTCAGGTTTGTCGATGAGAACTTGGTCCCCCGCCCCGATTTCAAGGCCGGCCCGATTTATTTCCGCCCGCTGCTGCTGATCAAGATCGACAATGAATTTCACTGAAGGTCTCTTTTTATCTCCCCAATAACGAAGCAACCAACGGTTTGTCTTGCCCTGATAAAGGCAGGAGTAATAGCCCTCGTTATCTTTCCCGACAACCTCTGCCTCTTCACCCAACAACTCCTGAACAATCCGCAACACCTCGCGTTCAGCGGCGGTGGTTACGATATTGGGATTGTCCGGATCAACAATTTCACGATTATCGGCAGTTAGAACATCAGCTTCACTCTGAGCCTGCTGAAGAGTAGGTGCAGGAGCTGACGGAGCAGAAAGCCCGCTTACCACCATTTCGCTGACAGCGCGCTCAACAGCGGTACGCACCAAAGGAGTGATCAATTCAAGAAAACGAGCATTGAGCTGCCTATTAATATTTGACCGCCCAGCGACATAGCGAACAAAATCAATATCAACCTCGCGAAGACTTGAACTAATAGTCTTCTTGAAGGCATGGAGATATATATTCTCCTCCGCTAGCGTACGAAGTTGATCCGGCTGGAATTCATCATGTCGGAAATTGTAAAGATGAGCAAAATCGTGAACTGGCCCTTCCACCAAATCAATCTTCAGGAATGGCTTCTCATCCATTATATTTTTCTCCACCAAATCGGTGAAGAAACGCCACTCTTGACCGTTGGTTATTACAGCCATGGTGACACTTGGAGTCGCATTAAAATAACGAGCCAGTTGCGGACAATGGTTATTGAGTTTTTCGGAGTGAGCCTTGGCCTCAATAAACATAACCGGAGTTCCATTACTGAACAGCGCATAGTCCACTCGTTCAGATGCCTTTACACCGGGGAAGTCTGAGGCAAACTCTGCCCGCACCTTGGTTGGGTCGTAGGGACTGAAGCCCAAAATATCAAGCAGCGGTAGGATGAGCGCCTGCTTGGTTGTCTCTTCACCAGAACAATGCGGCGCAACTTTCTTGACGTGTTCAACGTGGGCATTAATGCGAGAAAGAAATTCTTGCATGCTGAGGTCCCTCTCATGTGGTGGCAGTTTGCCGACATTGCTCGTAACACCCGTCAACGTCAAGTAGGACAAAACGCTATCCTTACCGCCCTCTTTCCTGGGCGATCTTTGAGTCAGCCAATCTGGGAGCAAATACGAGGGCTGTGGCAGTCAAGAAGTCAGGCGCCAAACTGATCCGACTCTCTAGGAGCTTGCAGTCGGCCTTTTCCCGCCTCTCTCCCGAACCGAAGAGGAGCGCAAGTCGTGAGCGCACGCAATATGGAGGGAGGGCCCCCAACACAGTCGGGTGGGGACGCCTAGTTCGGATGCAGGGGCAAGTTTTTTTGGTTTCTTTTCACCGGGCTGGCGATCCAGCGACTGGAAAAGGGACTCGCCCGGGAGGGCGAAACGAAAAACAACAGCAGAACTCGGCAACCAGCTTGGTTTCTTAGCCCTGTCCCAGCCCGGAGCGTTAGGCACGCCCCTTGCCCTCCCTCCCCCACCTCCCTATCCTCCCGGCGTCGCGGTCAATCCCGCGACCGGGTTTGACAGCCCGCTACATCAGGCGCGAATGCGCTGCCAGTGCGTGCGAGAAACAGCGAATGTTTCTTGCAGGTGCTTGCACGCATGCAGCTTCTACAGGCTGCGCTGCTTTATGGCAGATCGCGCGGGGAGGCCTTCTGGCCTGCCGGGTCCTGATGCCGGTCTGTCAACCCCGCGTGGTCTGCCACCCTTCGAATGACAGCGACGGGTGGTGGCTCCTCAACCTCATCAGGAGTTCCCCCATGCACGACGCATACACCCCCATCGTTTTCCAACGCCACAACCACCAGCTCCGTGCCGCCATGGTCGACAACCAGCCCTGGTTCGTAGCCATGGACTTCGCGCGGATGATCGGCGCGCTGAAGCCCGGCCGCCTGCCCCGCCTGGTGGACCCGCACCAGCGCCGCGCCGTCCGCTTGCGGCACGCCAGCGGTGGTAGCGAGGAAGTCATCGCCCTCAGCGAAGCCGGCGCCTACCGCCTGCTGTACCGCTACCAGCACCCGGAGCACCGCTGCCTGAGTCGCTGGCTCAGCGAGGAGGTGGTGCCGACGCTGCATGACCACTACCGCGACGCCAACGCAGCGCCCCGCCGGGCGTACATGAGCTGGGCCAACCAGCGGATCGGCGTGGTGAAGTGGCAAGGGGACATCTGGATCGCCCGGCGCGACCTGCCGGTGTTCCTCTGCAGCCGCGAGGAGCCGGCACTGGGCAATGAGCCGAGCTGGAAGCACATGCCCTTCAGCGATTGGTAGCCGAACCGGGAGCGGGTGCGCCCCGCTCCCGGTTGTCGAAACTGTGCGCGTGTGCGGTATGCACCGGTGGCCGTTCGGCTAGGGTGCTGCCTTTGCCCCCACCGAGCGGATTCGAGCATGGACACCCTGCAAAACGGCATCGACGCCTACAACCAGACCTTCCAGGACCTGCACGGCGAAGACGATGAGCTGGCCTGCGACGGCCCCGCGCCGGCGGCGGACATCGAACGCTTCCAGGCCCTGGCCGGGATGCCGCTGCCGGCGGAGCTGGTGGCCTTCTACCGCCACTTCGGCAGCCTGAAGAACAACACCCAGGACGACAACCACTGCTTCTGGCTGCCCGCTCCGGGCGAGCTGGTGGACTGGCTGGAAGACCAGGGCAGTGGCGCCGGGCTGGTGTCACTGATGCGGGCCTTCTGGGGTGGCGACCGTCCGGAGCTGGACGCCGGCATGCACTTCGATGCGGCCCAGCTGCAAGCGCTGGACCAGCGTTTCATCGGCTTTGGCTGGTTCATGGGCGACGACATGCTGGAAGGCGCGCACTTCCTGTTCTTCGACCGGGCCGGCGGGTTCGGCCGCCTGCACTACCACCAGGACCGTTTCGCCGAAGCCCGACGTGGCCTGCTCGGGCTGCTGGAGTCGGGCCTGCCCGGCCAATCACTGGAGGCCCTGCTCGGCCAGGCGCTGGACGAGGTGCGCGAGGGGCTGGAAGCCTTCGGCTGACCCAGGGAACAGCGCCAGCTGTGCCAGGATGCGCGCGGCCCAGGCGCTCCGCACGACAAGGAGTGGCCAGCCCTGCGCGCTGAACCAGCGAGGGCTTACCTGGGCCTGTCGTCAGGCTGCACGCCTAGTGAGGCACTCAGGAGAGGCTGCGCGGTTGATGATCAAGCAGCAGCACCAGGTCACGCACGTGCAGAACCTTGCCGTAGAAGGGGTTGTTCTCAACGCCCGCCAGAGACCGGCCACTTAGTCGGGCCATATCCTCCAGCAGCTCGAACTCCAGATCCTCGTCGTCCAGGTTCAGATCCTCCTCGAAGCGATCATCGGCACGGATCGGCAAGCCTCCGCCGAGATAGCTGTGTAGCGACTCGTACACGGCGCGGATCACCCAGGTGTCCACCTGCCACCGAGGGAAGGCGCGAGCGAACTGGCATATGGACTGCCCCTGGCGCTGCGCAGCCAGCCTCGCTAAACGTCGCTGCTCTCGCCAGCTCAAGTACTTCACCAGCACAGCCGTGCCGGCCACAACCCACAGCAGCGCAGGCTGCTGCACGATGCTCCAGACCAGGCCAACAAGCAGGCACAGCAGCAACAGAACCAAGCCGAGCGGTAACCGTGCCGGTGCGTGTGGCATGTCGTGCATGTGTCTTGAAGGTTTGCGCATGGCGTTGCCCCGTTGTGGACAGGCTCGCAACCTATCCCAGCCCTCACCGGGCAGACAAGACAGCACAGGAGCACCTTTGCGGCGAGGCGTCTCTGGCAAGCGCTGTACAAGGCCAAGCAGCCGCAACCGTATCGTCCAAAACTGATGAAAGCGCCTCAGGAAGAAACCACCCGCTCAGGCGCACACCACTGAAAAGAGTTCGGCAGGTGGCAAAGCCCCGTGACTGGCTGTGGACTGGCGGCGACCTTCACCCCCTGCGGAACAACGCCAGCCAGCAACCGAAGCCCACCAGCAACGCGCCGAAGCTGCGGTCCACCCAGTGCCGCACCGCCAGCAAGCGCTGGCGCACGGCGCCGGAGGAGAAGCACAGCGCCACCAGGCCGAACCAGGCGACGTGGGCGCTGGCGATGAAGGCGCCATAGCCCACCTGCATCGCCAGGGGCGTGTCCGGGCGCACCACCTGCAGGAACAGGCTGACGATGAAGACCGTGGTCTTGGGGTTGAGCACGTTGGTGAAGAAGCCCATGCGCAGGGCCGCTGCGTCGCTCAGCGGTGCTTCGGGCGCCTCGGCCTGGGTGCCGGCGGGCTGGCTGCGCAGCATCTTCACCCCCAGCAGGATCAGGTAGCCGGCACCGGCCAGGCGGATGGCATCGAACAGCCAGAGCGACTGCTGGATGAGCACGCCAACACCCACCAGGGTGTAGCTGACATGCACCAGCACACCCAGCCCGATGCCCAGCGCCGTCAGGGCGCCGGCGCGGCGGGAGCGCAACAGGCTGTTGCGTGAGACGAGGGCGAAGTCCGGCCCGGGGCTGATCACCGCGAGCAGGGTGATGGTGATTACGGCTAACAGTTCAGCCATGGCGTATCCTCTGGCAGTTCGATAGAGGTGCCGATCATAGGAAGCCAACCAGGGGCCTGACCAACGATGCTTTCTGACCATTCCGGTGAGCCTGGCTCACCATCCAGCGATTCCCGCCTGCCCTCGCTGATGGCGCTGCGCTGCTTCGAGGCCGCAGCCCGCCTGGAGAACTTCACCCGCGCGGCGGAGGCGCTGCACCTGACCCATGGCGCGGTGAGCCGGGCGGTTCGGCTGCTGGAAGACGACCTCGGCGTGGCGCTGTTCGAACGGCGCAACCGCCGCGTCTTCCTCACCGAGGACGGCCGCACCCTGGCTCGCGCGGTGCACGACGGACTGGCACTGATGCAACAGGCTGCCCAGGGCTTGCGGACCAAGGCACGCCGGGAGCGGCAATGGGTGGTGTCGTGCGAGCCGACGCTGCTGATGCGCTGGCTGATCCCGCGCTGGCCGGACTTCCAGGCGCGCCACCCGGACTGGGTGATCCACCTGGTGGCCGGCGGCGGGGCCTTCTCCTTCCAGGCCGGCATCGACCTGGCGATCCGCAGCGAGGATTTCCCGCACCCGCCGCACTGGCACGTGGAGCCATTGTTCGAGGAGCAGGTGGGGCCGGTGTGCCGGCCGGAGCGGGCCACCCAGTGGTTCGAGGCCGACGACCTGCGCCCGGATGCGCCCCGGCTGCACACCCGCACCCGACCAGCAGCCTGGGCGGACTGGAGCGCGGCGGCCGGTCGCGCTCCGGGCCTGCCGGGCGGGCAGGTGTTCGAGCACTTCTACTTCAGCCTGCAGGCGGCGGTGGCCGGGCTGGGGGTGGCCATCGGCCCGTGGCACCTGGTGCGCGACGACCTGGCGAGCGGCGCGCTGGTGGCGCCGCTGGGGTTCGTGGCCGATGGCTCGCGCTATTGCCTGCTGAGCGAGGCCCCGCCGCCGCCCGGCAGCCTGCCGGCCGCGCTGCTGGCGTGGCTGCGGGAGCAGGCCTGATGCAACGAATGACGGAACGGCATGCGCGCCGTAGCATCCAACCCCACATGCCCCATCCACAAAGGAGATCGACATGCCCTGGTATGCCTGGCTGATCCTGGCGCTGGCCCTTGGCTCCATCGTCGGCGGCCTGATGATGCTGCGTGACACCGCGAAGAAGGTTCCGCTGACCGAGGAGCAGCTGGCGCGCATCCGCCAGCGCAACGCGGAAGCCGACGCCAAGGACGCGGAAGATCGCTGAGAGCCGGCACGGAAGCCGGCCACGGGCCGGCTTCCCGCACATCCGCCAACACCTGATGGCGAGATGGCCTTAAAGTGCGCCACCTGATTTCTCAGGAGGTGCCATGCCTATCCATCTACAAATCCTGCTTCCCCTGCTCACCCTGGCCCTGGGCCATGCCACCGGCCACATCAGCCCGCTCGGCCTGGCACTCGGCGTGGCCTATGCCGGCTGGGTGCTGGCGGCAAAACGCCTGCCCAACTGGCTGTGGCTGCCGGTGACGCTGTTGGCCAGCGTGGCCCTGGCCGCGCACCTGGTGCCGGGCTTCGCCTACCTCTCCCTGACCGAGCCGACGCCCTGGAGCTCGGACGCGCCGCCCTACGCCTTGCGGGTGAACTGGGACAAGGCGCTGGTGGGCATGAGCCTGCTGGCCTGGTGGCTGGGCCGCCCGGACCCGGTGCCGGCGGCGCGCCGGAGCGCGACCCTGACGGTGATGCTGGCGACGCTGGTGGCCGTGCCGGTACTGGCGCTGGCCCTGGGGCTGGTGGGCTGGGTGCCGAAGTGGCCGGAACACATGGCGCTATGGCTGGCGGTGAACCTGCTGGTGACGGTGCTGGCGGAGGAGCTGGTGTTCCGCGCGCTGCTGCAGCGCACCCTGGCGGCGCGCCTGGGTCCCTGGGCGGGGCTGCTGCTGGCGACGCTGCTGTTCGGTGCGGTGCACCTGCCCTTCAGCACGCTGTTCGCCGTGGTGGCGACGGTGGCGGGCCTGGGCTACGGCCTGGCGTTCCACTTCTCGGGTCGGCTGGGGCCGGCGGTGGCCCTGCACCTGGGGGTCAATCTCTGCCACGTCCTGCTGCTGAGTTATCCACTGAAGCTGGGCTGACGCGGATGCGGTAGCGGCCGAAGATGCGCTCCAGGCTGCCATCGGCCCGCAGCGTCTCCAGCAGGCGCGCGAAGCGCTCGGGGGTGATGGGCGCCCCCGGCCGCAACAAGGCGTAGTGGCGGTAGTACTGGTCGACCCGGTCGGAGACGAGGAACTGCCCCGCCACGTCCGGGTTGCGCTCCAGGTACATGCCCAGGTACGAGCGCGTCACCAGGGCGATGTCGGCGCGGTCTCGCAGCACCATCAGCAGGTTGCTGTCGTGGGAGTAGGTCAGCATCGCGTTGAATTCGCGCATGAGGTATTCCGGGTCGGCATCGAACCCGGCGAAGCCGTAGTGGTAGCCGCTGTAGAGGGCCAGGCGCTTGCCATCCAGGCTGCGGAAGTAGTCCTGCCCACGGCTGTCGCGCTTGTGGGCGACGAAGACTTCGGCGTCCTCCAGGCCCATGTCGATGCGCGCCGCCTCGATGTCCTGCCAGCCCCAGCCGGGGTTCTCGAACACCGCCATGTCGATGCGCCCGCTCTGGAAGTCGCGGAAGCGCCGCGGGATGGCCGTGGGCAGCATGACGAAACGGTAGTCCGCCTGGGCCTGGTTGAGGGCCTCCAGCAGTTCGGGCAGCAGGCCGGTGGCCGCTTCCGATTCCGGCTTGATCACATAGGGCGGGAAGTGGGCGCCGCCCACCTTGACCACCTCGGCGGCGAGCGCCGGCTCCAGCGAAGCGAACAGGGCCAGAGCGGCCAGCAGTCCCTTGCGTCCCCCAATCCGTTGTCGGCCGTCCTTCCGCCGAACGCGTGCAAAAGCCATGTTTTCCCCGTATGCGCCGTTCTTAATCTCGGTCGTTCTTCTTGAACGGCAGCTGGTATCGCTCCAGCAGCCGTTGGTAAGACTCATCCGCCTGCAACCGCTGCAACAGCCCCTCGAAGTCCTGGGGCTCGATGGGGGCGTTGGGTCTGAGCATGGCGTTGAGATGGTATTCCTGATCGAACCGACGGGAAACAAGCAGTTTGCCGCGCAGTTCGGGGTCCCGCTGGAGCATCTGCTCGAGGTAGGACCGGGTGACCACGGCTATATCGGCACGATCATGCAAAACCATGAGCAGGTTGCTGTCGTGGGAATAGGTGAGCGTGGCCTGGAAGCGTTTCTGCAGCATGAGCGGATCGGCGTCGTAGCCGGCGAAGCCGTAGTGATAGCCGGCATAGAGCACCAGGCGCTTGCCGAGCAGGGTGTCGAAATAGTCCTCGCCCCGTTCGGGCTCGGCGCGGGCCACGTAGACCTCGGCATCGTCGATGCCCATGTCGATAAGGGTGTAGCGCGCGCCCTCCCAGCCCCAGTGGGGGTCCTCGAAGAGGATGAGATCAAAGCGGCCGGTCTGCAGGTCGCGGTAACGGCGCGCGGAAGAGGTGGGCACGATGCTGAAGTGGAAGCGCTTCTGCACCTGGTTGAACAGCGCCACCAGCTCCACCGTCAGGCCGCTGCCGGTATCCCGCTCGGGGTGCACCATGTAGGGCGGGAAGTTGTAGGCGCCGATGAGAATCTCGCGGGGCAGCGCGGCCCAGGCGCTCCCTGCCAGGAGGCAGAGCGACAGCAGGAACAACCGTGACGTGATAGACCAGACACCCGACATCTTGGCCCCGGAGAAAGAGGTGGAACGGCTCCCGGGGAAGACTAGTTCATGCCGGCTCAGCCGTCCTTGAGCACCAGCGCCAGAGCCTCTTCGCAGAGCTGATCGAGGCTCATGGGACCCTCGGGGCGGAACCAGGTGGTGGTCCAGGACAGCGCGCCGGTGAGGAAGCGCCGCAGGATGAACGGGTCGCCCTGGACATAGCCCTGGGCACGGGCCTCGCCCAGCACCTCCAGCCAGAACTGCTCATAGGCATCGCGCAGTTCGAGGATGTAGCGCTGCCCCTCCTCCGAGAGCGAACGCCACTCGTACACCAGCACGGCCATGGCCTCGCCTGTGCCGCCCATGATCGACTGCAGCTCGCAGCGGATCAGCGCCAGCACCCGCTCGCGCAGGCTGTCGGCCTCGGCCAGGGCGGCCTTCATCAGCGCGGTGTTGTAGAGGATGGTCTCCTCCATCACCGAGCGGAGGATCTCGTCCTTGCTCTTGAAGTGGTGAAAGATGCTGCCCGACTGGATGCCCACGGCACTGGCCAGGTCGCGCACGGTGGTGCGCTCGTAGCCCTTGCTGCGGAACAGGTGGGCGGCGGTCTGCAGCAATTTGCCGCGGGGGCTCTCCGGGTCGGTGATCTGCCCGCTTTCCACCAGTTCACGCATCACGTCTTGGGCTTTTGGGTTGTCCAGGCTCATCGCTCGCCACTACCTCGTTCGCACGGCGCTTGCCCATCCAACTTAAGAATGGAGCGCAAGTCTCTGTCTTGATTCGCGAAATCTATTCCCCGCCCGGCGCCCAAGCAAGCGCTTGGGCAAAAAACTGCCACCCTCCACTTTTCAACCAAGCGCTTGCTTGGTAATGTCGCCCCACCTTCTCGAGTGATACGGGCCATAACAATGACCAGAGCCGTACGCATCGGTTGCGCCTCCGCATTCTGGGGCGACACCTCCACCGCCGCCGCCCAGTTGGTGAACGGCGCGCAGCTGGACTACCTGGTGTTCGACTACCTGGCGGAGATCACCATGTCGATCCTCGCCGGGGCACGCATGAAGAAGCCAGACGAAGGCTATGCCACCGACTTCGTCGAGGTGCTGGCACCGCTGCTGCCGCAGATCGCCGACAAGCGCATCCGCGTGATCAGCAACGCCGGCGGGGTCAACCCGGTGGCCTGCGCCGCCGCGCTCTCCGCGGCCTGCGAGAAAGCCGGCGTGGCGCTGAAGATCGCCGTACTGCACGGCGACAACCTGCAACCGCGCCTGGGCGAGCTGGCCAAGGCCGGCGTCCGCGAGATGTTCACCGACGCCCCGCTGCCGCCCATGTGCGTCTCCGTCAACGCCTACCTGGGCGCCCCCGGCATCGTCGCGGCGCTGGAGGCCGGTGCCGACATCGTCATCACCGGCCGGGTGGTGGACAGCGCCGTGGTCAGCGCCGCCCTGGTCCACGAATTCAAATGGCGCTGGGACGACCACGACCGCCTGGCCCAGGCCGCCCTCGCCGGCCACATCATCGAATGCGGCGCCCAGTGCACCGGCGGCAACTTCACCGACTGGGAACAGGTGCCCGACTACGAGCACATCGGCTTCCCCATCGTCGAAGTGGAGGCCGACGGCCAGTTCTGCGTGACCAAGCCGGAAGGTTCCGGCGGCCTGGTGACGCCCTTCACCGTCGGCGAGCAGATGCTCTACGAGATCGGCGACCCGCGCGCCTACCTGCTGCCCGACGTGATCTGCGACTTCACCCAGGTGCGCCTGGAGGCCGCCGGCACCGACCGTGTGCGCGTCTCCGGCGCCCGGGGCCTGGCGCCCACCGACCGCTACAAGGTCAGCGCCACCTACCCCGACGGTTTCCGCTGCACCGCCAGCTGCCTGATCGCCGGCATCGACGCGGTGAAGAAGGCCGAGCGGGTGAGCCGCGCCATCATCGCCAAGACCGAGGAAATCTTCGCCGCGCGGGGCTGGGGCCCCTACCGCGAGGTGAACATCGAACTGCTCGGCAGCGAGGCCACCTATGGGCCCCACGGCCAACGGCAGGACAGCCGCGAAGTGGTGATCAAGCTCGCCGTGCGCCACTGCAAGAAGGAGGCGCTGATCCTCTTCTCCCGCGAGATCGCCCAGGCCGCCACCGGCATGGCCCCCGGCCTGACCGGCATCGTCGGCGGCCGCCCCACGGTGTACCCGGTGATCCGCCTGTTCTCCTTCCTGGTGGACAAGAGCGCCTGCAGCCTGGAGGTGGAGCTGGACGGCGAGCGCCACCCGGTGGCCCTGCCCGAGGCCGGCAGCGCCGACCCGACGGCCCTGGCCGAAGACCTGCACCCGCCACGCCCGGTCGGCGAGGCCGACGCCAGCGTGCCGCTGATCAGGCTCGCCGTGGCCCGCTCCGGCGACAAGGGCAACCACAGCAACATCGGCGTCATGGCGCGCCGGCCCGAGTTCCTGCCGTGGATCGCCGAGGCGCTGACGCCAGAGGCCGTGGTGGACTGGATGGCCCACGTGCTCGACCCGCAGACCGGCCGCGTGCAGCGCTGGTACCTGCCCGGCACCCACAGCCTCAACTTCCTGCTGGAGAACGCCCTGGGCGGCGGCGGCGTCGCCAGCCTGCGCATCGACCCGCAGGGCAAGGCCTTCGCCCAGCAACTGCTTGAATTCCCCGTACCGGTGCCGCGCGCACTGGCCGAGACCCTGTAGCGCGACGAGGACGACAACAACAATGAGCTACGACTCCGTATTCCGGCCCGGCCTGTTCGCCGGCCAGACCATCCTGGTCACCGGCGGCGGCAGCGGCATCGGCCGCTGCGTGGCCCACGAACTGGCCCACCTGGGCGCCCACGTGGTGCTGGTGGGGCGCAAGGCGGAAAAACTCGAAGCCACCGCCGGCGAGATCATCGAAGACGGCGGCAGCGCCAGCTGGCAGGCCTGCGACATCCGCGACGAAGAAGCGGTCAAGGCCATGGTCAAGGCCGTGGTGGCCGAGCGCGGCCCCATCCACCACCTGGTCAACAACGCCGGCGGCCAGTTCCCCGCGCCGCTCATCGGCATCAACCAGAAGGGCTTCGAGACCGTGGTGCGCACCAACCTGGTGGGCGGCTTCCTGGTGGCCAAGGAGGTCTTCCTGCAGAGCATGAGCAAGACCGGCGGCAGCATCGTCAACATGCTCGCCGACATGTGGGGCGGCATGCCCGGCATGGGCCACTCCGGCGCCGCCCGTGCCGGCATGGAGAACTTCACCAAGACCGCCGCCTACGAATGGGGCCACGCCGGGGTGCGAGTCAACGCCGTGGCGCCGGGCTGGATCGCCTCCAGCGGCATGGACACCTACCCGGAGTCGATGAAAGCGATGATACGTTCCCTCAAGGACCACGTCCCGCTGCAGCGCATCGGCACCGAGTCCGAGGTGACGGCCGCCATCGTCTTCCTGCTCTCCCCCGGCGCCAATTTCATCAGCGGCAACACCATCCGCATCGACGGCGCCGCCAGCCAGGGCACCCGCGCCTGGACCCTGGGCAAGGCCCGCGCCAGCGAGTCCTACAACGGATTCCACCGGGCCTATCTGCCCGCCGTGTTCAAGGACGAGGAGTAAGCCATGGCCGTGATCCAATCCGAACTCGACGTCCACGGCGACGACTTCGCCCGCAACCGCGAGGCCATGCTGGCCGCGGTGGCGAGCTTCCGCGAGGTGGAGCAGAAGGTGCTGGACAAGGCACAGGACGCCAAGCCCAAGTTCGAGAAGCGCGGCCAGCTGCTGCCCCGCGAACGCCTCAACCTCCTGCTGGACCCGGGCAGCCCCTTCCTGGAGCTGTGCTCCCTGGCCGGCTACAAGCTGCACGACGACAAGGACGGCACCCAGGCCGGCGGCGGCATCATCGCCGGCATCGGCTACATCGCCGGGGTGCGCTGCCTGATCAGCGCCAGCAACAGCGCCATCAAGGGCGGCACCATCTCCCCCACCGGCCTGAAGAAGACCCTGCGCCTGCAGCAGATCGCCGTGGAGAACAAGCTGCCCATGGTGGCCCTCACCGAGAGCGGCGGCGCCAACCTCAACTATGCGGCGGAGATCTTCGTCGAAGGCGCGCGCGGCTTCGCCAACCAGGCGCGCATCTCCGCCATGGGCATTCCCCAGGTCACCGTGGTGCATGGCTCCAGCACCGCCGGCGGGGCCTACCAGCCGGGCCTGTCGGACTACGTCATCGTGGTGCGCGGCAAGGCCAAGATGTTCCTCGCCGGCCCGCCCCTGCTCAAGGCCGCCACCGGCGAAGTGGCCACCGATGAAGAACTCGGTGGCGCCGAGATGCACGCCCAGGTGGCCGGCACCGCCGAATACCTGGCCGAGAACGACGCCGACGCCCTGCGCATCGCCCGCGAGGTGCTCGCCATGCTGCCCTGGAACGCCCAGTTGCCGGCCCCGGTGAAGCCCACCTGGCGTGAGCCGCTGTACAGCACCGACGAGTTGCTGGGCGTGGTGCCGGCGGACCCGAAGAAGCCCTACGACGTGCGCGAGATCATCGCCCGGATCGCCGACGGCTCCGAATTCCTCGACTTCAAGAACGAGTTCGACAGCCAGACCGTCTGCGGCCACCTGCGCATCGAGGGCCGCCCCTGCGGGCTGATCGGCAACAACGGCCCGATCACCCCGCGCGGCGCCGCCAAGGCCGCGCAGTTCATCCAGCTCTGCGAGCAGAGCAACACTCCGCTGCTGTTCCTGCACAACACCACCGGCTTCATGGTGGGCACCGAGTCGGAGCAGCTGGGGGTGATCAAGCACGGCTCGAAGATGATCCAGGCCGTGGCCAACGCCAGTGTGCCCAAGCTCACCCTGGTGGTGGGCGGCTCCTACGGCGCCGGCAACTACGCCATGTGCGGCCGTGGGCTGGACCCGCGCTTCATCTTCGCCTGGCCCAACAGCCGCACCGCCGTGATGGGCGGCGCCCAGGCCGGCAAGGTGCTGCGCATCGTCACCGAGGAGAAACACGCCAAGGAGGGCAAGGAAGCCGACCCGAAGATGCTCGACATGCTGGAACAGATGACCGCGCAGAAGCTCGACAGCCAGTCCACCGCGCTCTACGGCACCGCAAGCCTGTGGGACGACGGCCTGATCGACCCCCGCGACAGCCGCAAGCTGCTGGGCTACCTGCTGGACATCTGCGCCGAGGCCGAGGCCCGGCCACTGAAGACCAACCGCTTCGGCGTGGCTCGCTTCTGAGAACCCTCACGGTGCGCCTGGCGCACCCCCAACGGCTTACTCACGGAGAACAACAACAATGATCTTCACCCAGGAACACGAAGAACTCCGCCGTACCGTCCGCAACTTCGTCGACAAGGAGATCAACCCCCACGTCGACCAGTGGGAGAAGGACGGCCGCTTCCCCATTCACGACATCTTCAAGAAGGCCGGTGAGCTGGGCCTGCTGGGCATCTCCAAGCCGGAGAAATTCGGTGGCATGGGCCTGGACTACAGCTACTCCATCGTCGCCGCCGAAGAGTTCGGCACCATCCATTGCGGCGGCATCCCCATGTCCATCGGCGTGCAGACCGACATGTGCACCCCGGCCCTGGCGCGCTTCGGCTCCGACGAGCTGCGCGAAGAGTTCCTGCGCCCGGCCATCGCCGGCGAAATGGTCGGCTGCATCGGCGTCTCCGAGGTGGGTGCCGGCTCCGACGTCGCCGGGCTCAAGACCAACGCCCGCAAGGACGGCGACGACTACGTGATCAACGGCAGCAAGATGTGGATCACCAACTCCCCGTCCGCCGACTTCATCTGCCTGCTGGCCAACACCTCCGACGACAAGCCCCACGTCAACAAGTCGCTGATCATGGTGCCGATGAACACCCCCGGCATCACCCTCAGCCCGCACCTGGACAAGCTCGGCATGCGCAGCTCCGAGACCGCCCAGGTGTTCTTCGACAACGTCCGCGTGCCGCAGCGCAACCGCATCGGCCACGAAGGCGCCGGCTTCATGATGCAGATGCTGCAGTTCCAGGAAGAGCGCCTGTTCGGCGCGGCCAACATGATCAAGGGCCTGGAGCACTGCATCGACGCCACCATCGACTACTGCAAGGAACGCAAGACCTTCGGCAACGCGCTGATCGACAACCAGGTCATCCACTTCCGCATGGCCGAGCTGATGACCGAGGTGGAATGCCTGCGCGCCCTGGTCTACCAGGCCACCGAAATGTACGTGAAGGGCAAGGACGTCACCCGCCTCGCCTCCATGGCCAAGCTCAAGGCCGGGCGCCTGGGCCGCGAGGTCACCGATGCCTGCCTGCAGTACTGGGGCGGCATGGGCTTCATGTGGGACAACCACATTTCCCGCGCCTACCGCGACACCCGCCTGGTGTCCATCGGCGGCGGTGCCGACGAGATCATGCTCGGCATCATCTGCAAGCTGATGGGCATCCTGCCGGGCAAGAAGAAAGACTGAGACGGGGGTGACCATGGAACTGCCGAACACCGAGACCCTGCTGCTGGAGCCCGCTGACGGCGTGCTGCACATCACCCTCAACCGCCCGGAGAGCCGCAACGCCATGAGCCTGGCCATGGTGGAAGAGCTGCGCGCGGTGCTCGCCGCCGCGCGACAGGCGCCCGAGGTGCGTGCCCTGGTGCTGCGCGGGGCCGGCGGGCACTTCTGCGCCGGCGGCGACATCAAGGACATGGCCAGCGCCCGCGCCACCGGCGGTGAGGCCTACCAGCGCCTGAACCGCGCCTTCGGCCGCCTGCTGGAAGAGGCCCAGGCCCAGCCGCAGGTGGTGATCGCCGTGCTGGAAGGCGCGGTGCTCGGCGGCGGCTTCGGCCTGGCCTGCGTGTCCGACATCGCCCTGGCCGCCGAAAGCGCCCAGTTCGGCCTGCCGGAGACCAGCCTCGGCATCCTCCCGGCACAGATCGCGCCCTTCGTGGTCAAGCGCATCGGCCTCACCCAGGCCCGCCGCCTGGCCCTCACCGCCGCCCGCTTCGACGGCCGCGAGGCCCTGCGCCTGGACTTGGTGCACAGCGCCGAGGCCGACGCAGCGGCCCTGGACCAGCGCCTGGCCGACACCCTCGACCAGGTGCGCCGCTGCGCCCCCGGCGCCAACGCCCGTACCAAGGCGCTGCTGCTGGCCACCGAGGAACGCGAGCTGGGCCCGCTGCTGGACGACGCCGCCGCCTGGTTCGCCGAATCCGTCACCGGCGCCGAAGGCACCGAGGGAACCCTGGCCTTCGTGCAGAAACGCAAACCGACCTGGGCCCAGTGAGCCCAGGCGGTGGATCGATAGAGCGCGATCCACCCTACGCCCGATCCCCACGCAACACCGAAGCACCCGTAGGGTGGATATCGCTCTCCACATCCACCGCAACACCGAACACCACAGGCGGATCACCCCAACCCGATCCCCACGCAACACCGAGGCACCCGTAGGGTGGATGTCGCTCTTCACATCCACCACTACACCGAACACAACAGGCGGATCACCCCAACCCGATCCGCCGGCAACACCGAACGCAAACAGCCCGGATCCCGGACGCCCTCCGGTCCCCCAGCAGGAGCACGAAGATGCCCGCATTCAACAAGATCCTGATCGCCAACCGGGGCGAGATCGCCTGTCGGGTGATGCGCACCGCCCACGACCTGGGCTACCGCACCGTGGCCGTGTACAGCGAGGCCGACCGCGACGCGCGCCATGTGCAGCTGGCCGACGAAGCCGTGTGCATCGGCCCGGCACCGGTGGGCCAGTCCTACCTGTGCGTCGAGGCCATCCTCGACGCCGCGCGGCGCACCGGCGCGGATGCGGTGCACCCGGGCTACGGCTTCCTCTCCGAGAACGCCGCCTTCGCCCAGGCCTGCGAGGCCGCCGGCATCACCTTCATCGGCCCCACCGTGGAGGCCATCCGCCTGATGGGCAGCAAGCGCCTGTCGAAGATCGCCATGCTCGAAGCCGGCGTGCCCTGCATCCCCGGCTACGAAGGCGCCGATCAGGACGACGCCACCCTCGCCCACGAGGCCGAGCGCATCGGCTACCCGCTGATGATCAAGGCCAGCGCCGGCGGTGGCGGCCGTGGCATGCGCCTGGTGCACGAGGCGAGCGAGCTGGCGGCGCAGATCCGCACCGCGCGCTCGGAAGCGCAGAACGCCTTCGGCAGCGGCGAGCTGATCCTCGAACGCGCGGTGATCCAGCCGCGCCATGTGGAGATCCAGGTATTCGGCGACCGCCACGGCCACATCCTCTACCTGGGCGAACGCGACTGCTCGGTGCAGCGCCGCCACCAGAAGGTGGTGGAAGAAGCCCCCTGCCCGGTGATGACGCCGTCCCTGCGCCAGGCCATGGGCGAAGCGGCCGTCAAGGCGGCCGCCTCGGTGAACTACCTGGGCGCCGGCACCGTGGAGTTCCTGCTGGACGCCGAAGGCCGCTTCTACTTCCTGGAAATGAACACCCGCCTGCAGGTGGAGCACCCGGTCACCGAACTGGTCACTGGGCTCGACCTGGTGGCCTGGCAGATCCGCGTCGCCGCCGGCGAAGCCCTGCCGCTGGCCCAGGACGACATCCGCCTCGACGGCCACGCCATGGAAGTCCGCCTCTACGCCGAGGACCCGGCCGCCGGCTTCCTGCCGCAGACCGGCGACGTGCTGCGCTGGGAACCCGCCAGCGGCGCCGGCGTGCGCATCGACCACGGCCTGGTGGAAGGCCAGCCGGTGACGCCCTTCTACGACCCCATGCTGGCCAAGGTGATCGCCTGGGGCGCCACCCGTGACGAGGCCCGGCGCAAGCTGATCCGTGCCGTGGAGGACTGCGTGCTGCTGGGGGTCAAGGGCAACCAGCGGTTCCTCGCCAACCTGCTGGCCCACCCCGAATTCGCCGCCGGCCACGCCACCACCGCCTTCATCGGCGAACACTTCGCCGCCGACCCGAGCCTGGCCCCGCAGCCGCTGCCGGCCGTGGAGCTGGCCGCCGCAGCCACCCTGCTCTACCAGGCCTCCGCCGAATCCCGTGCCCACCAGGCCGGCCTCGCCGGCTGGCGCAGCGCCGGCAGCGCGCCCTGGCGCCTGGTGCTGCGCCAGGGCGAGCAGAAGCACGAAGTCCTGCTGGACGTCCGCGTCAGCGGCCCGCAACCGCAGTTGCAGGTCCAGGCCGCCGGGCAGTCCGTCGCCGTAAGCCTGCTGACCTGCGACGGCCGCTGGGCCACCCTGGAGCTGGACGGCATCCGCCGCCGCCTCGCCTACCACCACGACGGCGAGCGCCTGTGGCTCAAGGGCCACCAGGGCAGCATCGAACTGCAGGACGTCACCCACGAACCCGCCGGCGGCCAGGTCGGCGCCGCCTCCGGCACTGTCAAGGCGCCCATGGACGGCGCCATCGTCGACGTGCTGGTGGAAGAAGGCACCCCGGTCACCAAGGGCCAACTGCTGGTGGTGCTGGAGGCCATGAAGATGGAGCACCCCCTCAAGGCCGGGATGGACGGCACCGTCCGCCGCGTGCAGGTCAGCGCCGGCGACCAGGTGAAGAGCCGCCAGGTGCTGGTGGAGGTCGAAGCCGCCGACTGAACAACCGCTCGAACCGCGCCACTCGACTAGGTTGAGTAGCCAGGAACCCGACAACACCAACAGGAGCACCCCCATGTCCCTTTCCGGCAAGACCCTGTTCATCACCGGTGCCAGCCGTGGCATCGGCCGCGAGATCGCCCTGCGGGCCGCCGCCGATGGCGCCAACATCGTCATCGCCGCCAAGAGCGCCGAGCCCCATCCCAAGCTGGAAGGCACCATCCACAGCGTCGCCGCGGAAGTGGAAGCGGCCGGCGGCCGGGCCCTGCCCCTGCAACTGGACGTGCGCGACGAAGCCGCCGTACGCGATGCCCTGGCCCAGGCGGCCGAGCACTTCGGCGGCATCGATGCCCTGGTCAACAACGCCGGCGCCATCAAGCTGGTGGGCGTCGAGCGCCTGGAACCCAAGCGCTTCGACCTGATGTACCAGATCAACACCCGCGCGGTGATGGTCTGCAGCCAGGCCGCCCTGCCCTACCTCAAGCAGAGCGGCAACGGCCACATCCTCAACCTGTCCCCGCCGCTGAACCTCGACGCCAAGTGGTTCACCCAGCACGGTCCTTACACTGTCACCAAGTACGGCATGAGCATGCTCACCCTGGGCATGAGCGAGGAGTTCAAGCGCTACGGCGTCAGCGTCAACTCGCTGTGGCCGAAGACCATGATCGCCACCGCCGCCATCGAGTTCGAACTGGGCAGCCGCGACGCCTTCAAGCGCGCCCGCACCCCGGCGATCATGGCCGACGCCGCCCACGCCATCCTCTCCAGCGAAGACCGCCGCATCACCGGGCGCCTGCTGGTGGACGAGGAGATCCTCCGCGAACAGGGCCAGACCGAGTTCGAGCACTACCGCTTCGACCCCGAGGGCGGCAGCCTCATCCCGGACCTGTTCGTCGACTGACCTTCCTGACCCGGCGCTCAGAAACGCTCAGTTCTGCGCGCCAACGTGACACTAAAGTGCCATCTCGCTTTGCAACCGGCGCCACCCCGGCGCCGGATCAATCCGGATGGCCTCATGACACGCATTTCCCCACGCTTGCTGCCCTTCCTGCTGGGCTTCGCCTTCACCCCGCTGGCCCAGGCGGCCGTGACCACCAGCTTCACCCTGGACAACGCCACCATCGGCACCTACAGCCGGGCCGGTTCCAGTGGCAGCAATTTCCAGTACGTGTACCAGTACTTCACCCCGTCCACGACCGGCAGCTACACCTTCGGCATGGACGCATCGGCGTTCAACGACCCGTACATGTACTTCTACCGGGGCAGCTTCGACCCGAACGACCCGGCCGCCAACCTGATAGGCCAAGACGACGACGGCAACAGGGTGTCCACGGCCTGCAATACCTCAGGGGCCTTTCACTGCCCTCAGTTGACGATGGACCTGGAAGCAGGTGTCGACTACTACCTGGTGATCACCACCTATAACGGCGGCGTCCCGATCGTCCTGCCGCTGAGCTTCTTCGTCACTGGTGATATGGCGGTGGACGTCGGTGGCGAATCCAGCGGCACGGCCCTGGTGCCCTTCTCCGGCACACCGTCGGTAGGGGCTGCCGCCCAACTGGACGCTCTGCGCGGCCAGGCAGGTGCGCTGCAGGACACCATCCGCCTGCTGGATGCCATGACCCCCGAGGCCAAGCGCGCGACCCTGGCGCGCATCGCCCCGCAGAGCAACGTCGCCCATGAGCTCGCCTTGCAATCCGTGCAGCACAGCGTCTGGAACAGCCTCTCCGGCCGCCTCCATGGTCTGCGTGCCCAGGATGACAGCGCGCTGGCCCTGGGGCTGGTGGACAGCGACGCCAGCCAGTGGCTGGCCAGCAATGCCGACGCTGCCGGCAAGGCCGCCCGTGCCCCGGCACAGGGTTTCTGGATCCAGGCCTTCGGTGGCCGCCTCGATCAGCGCAGCCACGCCGGCTACAGCGGCTACGACAGCCACACCCAGGGCATGACCCTGGGCCTGGACACCCGCCTCAACGACGCGTGGGTTGCCGGTGCCGCCTTCAGCTACGGCACGGTCAACCTCAACCAGCAAGGCGAGCGCAAGGGTGACGGCAGCGACATCGACACCTACCAGCTCAGCGCCTACGCCAGCCGCGACTTCGGCGCCTGGTACCTGGACGGTATGCTCGGCTACGCCCAGCAACGCTTCGAGACCCGCCGCGACACCGTCCTCGGCGGCACCGCCGAAGGTCGCTTCGACGGCCAGCAATACAGCGCCCTGCTGGAAGCCGGTCTGCCGCTGCGGCTGACCAGCCAGGCAACCCTGACGCCGCTGGCCGGCCTGGAGTGGAGCCAACTGCACCTGGACAGCTACAAGGAGCGCCATGCCGGCGCCCTGGGCCTGGACGTAGATGGCGAGCGCCAGGACCGCCTGGCCAGCCGCGTTGGCGCACGCCTGGGCATGGACCTGCCGCTCTCCGGTGGCACCCACCTGCAGCCGGCCGTGCAGATGACCTGGCGCCACGAGCTGATCGGCAACGCCCTGGACACCAACGCCCGCTTCATCGGCGGCGGCAACGCCTTCTCCACACCGGGCCAGCGCCTGCCCCGCGACAGCTACCAGCTGGACCTGTCCCTGGCCATGCTGCGTGCCGACGGCAGCAGCGTGAGCCTGGGCCTGAGTGGTGACACGGCGACCGCCCGCAGCGGCTTCGCCGGCCAACTGCAGGCCAAGTGGCTGTTCTGATCAGCTCCTGAAACCCGGCGGCGGAGTCATTCCGCCGCCGTTCCAGACCAAGCCGAGTACTGTCAGAGCATCGCTGTAGGCGGACATCTGCGCTGTCTGCTCGTCATCACCGGGCAGCAAAAGCCGCAGCACATGGGCAATGATCAACTCCCCCGCAACATGAAAGGAAAGTCTTACAGATAAAAGAGAACATAAATATTGACCAGAAAGCCTTTAGCAGGCCTGCACTCCCCATCCAAGTCTAGGCTGCAGTTACACCTGCCAAGACTGGACCCGGAGGAGCCATGCAGCCTGCCCAAAATGCTTCTAAATCTCGCAGGCTGGAAACCACTACGGGCCTGTTATCGGTGCTAGTGGGGCTGACACTTCCCCTACACGCTTACCCCGCCACAACCACCTTTACTTTGGACACGGCAACCATCGGCACATACAAACGCCCCGATACGGGCCCAAATGTGTCGTTCCAATACGTATTCCAGTTCTTCACACCCAACACGGACGGGATCTACACCGTCGGAATGGACGCCTCAGCCTTCGAAGACCCCTACATGTACTTCTACCGGGGCACCTTCGATCCATCCGACCCGACTGCCAACCTGATCGGTCAGGATGACGATGGCAACGAGGTCTCCACGGCCTGCAGCACCTCGGGCAACCCTTACTGCCCTCAGTTGAACGCTCAGTTGGAAGCAGGTACCCACTACTACGTCGTCATCACGACCTACGACGATAGTGTTCCGATCATTCTGCCCTTGAGCTTTTTTGTCATCGGCGGATCCGCAGTCAACGTAGCGGGGCAACCCGCACGCCAACTCAGAAGCATTGCAAGCAGCCCTGCGCAGTCCATAGCGAATCAACTGGATACCCTGCGGGGTGAGCCAGGCGCTCTGCAGCGGTCCATCCGGCTACTGGATGGGATGACACCCGAAGCCCAGCGCGAAACCCTGACCCACCTGGCGCCTCAGAGTAACTCCGCTCACGAGCTTGTCTTGCAATTCATGCGCAACAGCATCTGGCACAGCCTCTCCGGCCGCCTCCATGGTCTGCGTGCCCAGGATGACAGCGCGCTGGCGCTGGGCCTGATGGACAGCGACGCCAGCCAGTGGCTGGCCAGCAATGCCGACGCTGCCGGAAAGGCCGCCCGTGCCCCGGCGCAGGGCTTCTGGATCCAGGCCTTCGGTGGCCGCCTCGACCAGCGCAGCCACGCCGGCTACAGCGGCTACGACAGCCACACCCAGGGCATGACCCTGGGCCTGGATACCCGCCTCAACGAGGATTGGGTTGCCGGGGCCGCCTTCAGCTACGGCACGGTCAACCTCAACCAGCAGGGCGAGCGCAAGGGTGACGGCAGCGACATCGACACCTACCAGCTCAGCGCCTACGCCAGCCGCGACTTCGGTGCCTGGTACCTGGACGGTATGCTCGGCTACGCCCAGCAGCGCTTCGAGACCCGTCGCGACACCGTCCTCGGCGGCACCGCCGAAGGTCGCTTCGACGGCCAGCAATACAGCGCCCTGCTGGAAGCCGGACTGCCGCTGCAACTGACCCGCCAGGCGACCCTGACGCCGCTGGCCGGCCTGGAGTGGAGCCAACTGCACCTGGACAGCTACAAGGAACGCCATGCCGGCGCCCTGGGCCTGGACGTCGATGGCGAGCGCCAGGACCGCCTGGCCAGCCGCGTTGGCGCACGCCTGGGCATGGACCTGCCGCTCTCCGGTGGCACCCACCTGCAGCCGGCCGTGCAGATGACCTGGCGCCACGAGCTGATCGGCAACGCCCTGGACACCAACGCCCGCTTCATCGGCGGTGGAAACGCCTTCTCCACGCCGGGCCAGCGCCTGCCCCGCGACAGCTACCAGCTGGACCTGTCCCTGGCCTTGCTGCGTGGCGACGGCAGCAGCGTGAGCCTCAGCCTGGGCAGCTACAACGCGACCGCTCGCAACGGCTTTTCCGGGCAGGTGCAGGCCAAGTGGCTGTTCTGACCCCTGCTGGATAATCAGTCCGCCCAAAGTCCCGCACCACAAACACTCCGTTATTTGCCGAACTGACCGCCCTCCTCCGCGCGCGGGCCAAGTGCATGCGCCGGAAACGCGTCTAGATTCGCCGGTGGCGCCTATTCCCACCCCGCGAAGGTGGTCAGAACAACAAGACTGAAGTGCGAGAACCATGACCCAGGCCGACCTGATCTCCCCGTTCCGCTTCCTCGCCCGCCTGCCGGCGAACCTCAACCGCGTGCCCCGCATGTTGCTGGGCCTCTACTTCACCGGGATCCGCAACCGCGACAAGACGCTCTCCCTGGGCTGGGCCCTGGAGCGGGCGGCGGCGCGCTATCCGCAGCGGCCGGCGGTGATGGACGAGACGCGCAGCCTGACCTACGCCGAGTTCAACGCCTGGGCCAACCGCATCGCCCACGCGCTCAAGTCCGAGGGCGTGGGCCCTGGAAAGGTGGTGGCGATCATGCTGGAGAACCGCATCGAGATCCTCGCGGTGCTGGCGGCAGTGGCCAAGCTGGGCGGCATCGGCGCACTGGTCAACACCACCCAGCGCGGCAAGGTCCTCGCCCACAGCCTCAACCTGGTGAAGGCCGGCCACCATGTGGTCGGCGAAGAGCTGCGCAGCGCCTTCGAAGAGGTGGAACCGGAACTGGAGACCGCCGGCGCCCGACGCTACTGGGTGGCCGACGACCTGGACACCCGCCGCGACGCCGGACAGGCCCCGCGCGGCTGGACCAACCTGATGCGCCTGGCCGGCGAGCACGGTGCGGAGAACCCGGCGGACACCGGGCGGGTCCGCCTGAAGGACGCCTGCTTCTACATCTACACCTCCGGCACCACCGGCCTGCCGAAGGCCTCGATCCTCAGCCACGGCAAGTGGATCAAGGCCTACGGCGGCTTCGGCCACTCGGGGCTGGGGCTCACCGACCGCGACGTCTTCTACCTGACGCTGCCCTGCTACCACAACAACGCCGTCACCGTGAGCTGGGCCTCGGTGCTGGCCGGTGGCGCGGCCATCGCCCTGCGCCGCAAGTTTTCCGCCAGCAACTTCTGGAAGGACGTGGCGCGCTACCAGGCCACCTGCTTCGGCTACATCGGCGAGCTGTGCCGCTACCTGCTGAACCAGCCGCCCTGCCCCGAGGAGAAGGACAACACCCTCACCAGCATGATCGGCAACGGCCTGCGCCCGGCCATCTGGGACGAGTTCAAGACCCGCTTCGGCATCCAGCGCGTCACCGAGTTCTATGCCTCCAGCGAAGGCAACATCGGCTTCACCAACGTCTTCAACTTCGACAACACCGTGGGCTTCTCCCCGGCCACCTACGCCATCGTCCGCTACGACCTGGAGAACGACTGCCCGGTGCGCGACCACAAGGGCTTCCTGACCAAGGTGGACAAGGGCGAGCCGGGCCTGCTGATCAGCGAGATCAGCGAGAAGTGGCCCTTCGACGGCTACACCGACCCGGCCAAGAGCGAGGCGGTGATCCTGCGCAACGTGTTCAAGAAGGGCGATGCCTGGTTCAACACCGGCGACCTGATGCGCGACATCGGCTGCAAGCACGCGCAGTTCGTCGACCGCCTGGGCGACACCTTCCGCTGGAAGGGCGAGAACGTCTCCACCACCGAGGTGGAAAGCGTGCTGGGGGTGTTCGACGGGGTGGAGGATGCGGTGGTCTACGGCGTGGAGATTCCCGGCACCAACGGCCGCTGCGGCATGGCGGCACTGCGCCTGAGCCCCGACGCGGACCTGGACGCCGCCGCCGTGGCCGAGCACCTGGACCGCGAGCTGCCGCCCTATGCCGCCCCGCTGTTCCTGCGGCTGCTGGACGAGATCGAGACCACCGGCACCTTCAAGTACAAGAAGACCGACCTGAAGAAGGCTGGCTTCGACCCCACCCAGGTCAACGAGCCGCTCTATGTGCGGCTACCGGGGGAACCGGCCTTCCGCCCCCTGGACACCGACCTGCATGCAGCGATCCAGAGCGGCGAGTACCGCTTCTGAGGCTGTTCCACGGGGTGAGCCCGGCTCACCCCGTGACCTCCCCGCCATGAGCGCCAGCCAGGCTACTGCTTGAACTCGATCTGCAGCTCGGCGCCCTCCACGGAGCGCAAGTAGTCTTCTTCCCGCTGGTTGGTGATGAGCTTGCCGTTGAGCTGGTAGGGGCTCTGCTCCGGCGGCTTCTCCACGAACATCGGCGGCAGCAGTGGCTGCTCGACGTGCTGCTCCTGCTTCACCCGCGGTTCCAGTTCGTCCACCAGGTGCTTGGGCAGGCTCAAGTCGAGCTTAGGCTCGCGCAGCTTGACCTGCTCCACCTTGGACGGCTTGGGCTTGGCGGGCGTGGGCTTCGGTTTTGGCTTGGGGGTGGCGGGCTTGGGTTTGGGCTTCGGCTTGGTGGTCTCGGCCTTGGTCGGTGCCGGCTTGGGTTTGGGTTTGGCGGTCTCGGCCTTGGTGGCGGTCGGCTTGGGTTTCGGCTTGGCTTGCGTAGAGGCCTCTGCGCAGGCGTTGCCGGGGCTCACGGCGGGCATGGCCACCAGGCCAGGCCAGGCGTCCACCCGGGGGGCCACCGGGGCCGGGCTGGCCAGGGTCGATGCGCAGAAGCCAAGGAACAGGGCAGGCAGCAGGATTCGGGTCATGGAGCGGCTACCGCAGGGTGAGATGTGCGCCATGCTGGCGCGCCAGGCGGACACTGGCAACCCTGCTTCATTCGCGGGCGGCTTCACGGCCGGTGAATACGGCCACCAGCAGCAGGCCGAAGCCCAGGGTATGGACCAGCCCGCCGATGGCGCTGATGCCGCTGAAGACCACGCTCACCCGCGCTGCCTCCATGTCCTCGGCCCACAGGTAGACGGTGAGGTAGAGCACCTGCTGCAGCAGGGTCCAGGCCAGCATCACGCCCATGCTGGCCAGGCAGAAGCGGGCGGCCCGGGGGCGCTCGCGCCAGTAGCGGACGGACAGGGCGATGCCGGCCAGCCAGGCGATGATCAGCGGCACCAGGCCGATGTAACCGAGAACCTGCATGGTCAGGGCGTGGGAGAGGATGCTCTCGCTCATTGGGGTCTCCAGGGGTCGAGATGGGCGGTATCGAGGCGCCGCCACTGGGCAGCACGGAGGCGCTCGGAAGGTGGCAGCCAGAGGCCGTCCACGGCCTCCAGCGCCTCGGGGGCGACGCCCAGGAGGGCGTCGAGGGGCAGGTGTCGAGGCTCGCCAGCCTCTTCTGCGACGTCGTCGTGGTACGGGTGGTTCCGCCAATGCAACGCCCCTCCGCTGAACCCTTCGAAACGCGGCATCGGGCCGATGGGGTCGGGCCAGGGGTGGAGCCGGTGCGCGAGGGTGTCCAGCACCAGCAGGTGCCACTCACCGTCGTCATGGCGGGTCAGGGCCAGGTAGCGGCCGTCCGCCGACCAGGCCATGGCCGGCGCGAGATCGGCAAGGGCGCAACCGCAGGCGGTGAGCAGGTACCCACCCTGGCGCGGCAGGCGCTCATGCAGGTAGGCGCCGCCATAGGCGGTGCGGCTGCCGAACAGCCAGGCCGCATTGCCGCCGGCGGGCGCCGGCAGCACGAAGTCGCCGTAGGCGTTGGAAGCGGGCGGCTGGCTCAGCGGGCGCCAGTCGGGCAGCGGCTCGAGTGCCGCGCCCACACGCAGGCGGCGCAGGGCATAGCAGAGCTGGCTGCCCTCACGGCGCGTGAGGAAATCCGCAGCGCTCGCCACCGGGGGTGGTGGCTGGTCGATGGTCTGCAACGGGGTGGCCGTGCGCGTGTCGGCCAGGCGTCCGGTCACCACGGCCAGTTCGACGATGCCGTCCTGGAAATCCATCAGCCGTGCCAGGGGCAGGCCGAGGTCGATGCCCAGCAGGCGACGGGCCGGCACGTCCGCCACCACCAGGCGATGGGGCACGGCCGGGGCTTCGGCGAACGCCACCAGTGCGAGGTAGCGACCGCAGGCGGAAACACGGTGATCCAGGCACCACTCACCCTCCAGCACCCACTCACCGATGCGGCAGCGGTAGGCAGCCCGCAGCCCGTCGGCGCTCTCCCGCTGCCACTCCAGCAACGGGCGGCGGCCATCGGCCAGCGGTGCCAGGCGCAGGTCGGCCCGCATCACCGGCGCGGCGCGGCCGAGGGGGTGCAGCAGCTCCAGCCGCGTGGCAGCACGCAAACCCGGTCCGGCGCGGCCCCAGGCGTCGAAGCCGGCCAGGCGTTCGAGTTCCTCGTTGAAGATGTGGTGCACGGCGTTCCCATGCGCCATCTGGTCCAGTTCGGGGAGGTCGAAGCGGGCCTGCATGACCAGGTGGGTCGGCTCCAGTGCGAGCGGCGCTTCGAGCATCAGGCGCGGCTCATCCTCCCGGGGCTGCCAGTCGTCCAGGGTGCGCCAGCCCGGCCCGGCTTCCCAGACCCGGACAGGGCATGGCCAGGGGCGCTCCTGGGCGGTGTCGCGCAGGCGGCAGGCGAAGGCCAGGCCGTCGGCTCGCCACACGGGGCGCGCGTCGTCGGGCAGCAGCAGCCCGGTGGGGGCGTCGTCCAGCCACAGCTGGTAGCTGGGGTAGCGCAGCAGCAGCAGCGGGTCGTCACGCTCGCGCAGTCGCTCCGGCAGCCAGGGCTCGCCGCGCAGGCGATGGGGGCCGGTGGGGGGCGAGAGGTCCAGCACGGCCTGCTGCTGCCTCTCGGCCCAACCGGGAGCGAGCCAGAGGTCGCCGATGGCGACGAAGTCCTCGCAGGTCGCCTCGCGCAGCACGGCTTCGAGGCTGAGGCGGTAGCCCTGGTCCGACACCAGCGGGCTGTGGCGACCGCGCAGCTCGCCGCCACTGAAGGCATCCAGCTCCCAGAAGGCGTCGTTGGCGCAGTGGTAGAGCCGGCGCTGCTGGCGATCGAACACCGCCAGCGACCAGGCGCCGCGCGAGGGGATCGGCGCGGCGAAGTAGCGGCCGTCGTCGGAGAAGCGGGCCGAGCTGCCTAGCCCCTCCAGCAGCACGCCGTCGGGCATCAGGTAATCGGTGTACACCGGCCCGCCCATGGCGATCTCGCCCCAGCCCAGGGTGCGCACCGGCTCGCCCTCCGGCGTGAGCAGCTCACCGCCGCCCCAGGCGCTGGTGCCCCGGGCGCCCGCGTCCACCGGGCCGATGGGTTCGGCCGTGACCGGGGCGCTGGCCAGGCCCAGGCGACGCTCCAGGGTCGCCGCGCTGGCCAGGCCGATGAACACCCAGAGCACGCCGGCGCCGATGCCCCAGTAGCCGGGCAGCGTGGCTCCCAGGCTGAAGGCGGCGCCGATCACGACGCTGGTGAGCAGGCTGCTGACGCCCTTGCCGATGCGCGGCCAGCGGGCGACGGCGATCAGCACCAGGGCCAGCCCCACCACGCTTGCGGCCGCACCGGCCAAGGGCAGGCTGGCCACCAGCAGGATCGGCAGCACCAGCACCGCCAGTTGCCAGACGAGCCCCAGCAACAGGCGCGGCAGGCTCTCGGTCGAGGCGTCGGATTCGGGAACGGGGGGCATGTCAGGCTCCTGCGCGGGCGTCACAGGGTGACGGATCGACCGTCACCCTGGCGTGACACAGGCGGCAAGTCGCGACCATCAGGGCGCCGGGGAAGGCTCCAGGGCCTTCAGCAGGGCGTCCAGGTCCTGCCGGGGGTAGGCCTTGCGCAGGGCCTCCAGGCGCTCGTCGGCGGCCTTGGTCTGGCCTTGGCGTCGCAGCTCCAGCACCTCGCGCAGGCCCTGCTGCAGGGCCGGTTCGAGGGGCGCCGCTACGGGCTTGGCCAGCTTGGCGGCGGGCGGGAAGGCCTCGTCGGCGGCCAGGCGGGCCTGCTCGGCGATCCGCGCATCGGCAGTGGCGCTGTCGGCCAGCGCGGCCACCGGGGCGGACTCGAACTGGGACGCGGCCTTTTTCATCTCCGCCGCCGGCGCGGGCGCGGAAAAGGCCTGCATCGGCGGCGCAGCCGGCTCGGCGCTGTAGCCCGCATCCGGGGCGGGGGCGCTACGGGCCAGGGGCGCCGGGGCGGCTGGGGCCATGGCCGGTGCGGGGGCAACGGCGTACTCCGGCGGCTGCCGGTCGAGGTTCTGGAAGGTCAGGCTGACGCCCACGCCCAGGCAGGCCAGGCCGGCGAAGGCCACCGACCAGCGCTGGCGGCCACCGGGGCCGAACAGCCAGGCATGCAGGCGCTGGCCCAGGCTCGGCACCGGCGGGCGGACGGCCTCGCGGGCGGCGGCGAGAATGCGTGCATCCAGCTCGGCGGAGGGCTCGCCCTCGCCGTGGGCACGGAAGTGGGCGAGCAATTGCCGCTCCAGCTCGTCCTCTCTGCGTGGGTCCTGGTTCATGCGGATATCTCCTCGGCGGCGGGGTCGGCCAGCAGCCGGCGCAGCTTCTGCAGGGCATAGCGCAGGCGACTCTTCACCGTCTCGGCGGGTGTGCGGGTCATCTCGGCGATCTCGTGCAGTTCGAGGTCGCCATGGGCGCGCAGCAGGAAGACTTCTCGCTGCTCGCCGGGCAGTTCGTCCAGGGCGGCCTGCAGGCGCTGGCGGTCGCGGCTGAGGCTCAGCTGGGCCTCGGGGTCGTCGGCCTCCTCGCTCGGCAGCAGGTCGGCATGGGCCTGCTCGTCGAAGGCCTCCACCTTGCCTTGCAACCGCCCGTGCTTGCGCCAATGGTCGATCAGCCGGTTGCGGGCGATCTGGTAGAGCCAGGTGCGGAAGGCCACGGCCTCGCGCTGCTCGCTGGCGCTGCGCACCAGGCTGAGCCAGGTCTCCTGGAAGATCTCTTCGGCCAGCGAGCTGTCGCCGCACAGGCCGCAGAGAAAACGGTAGAGGCCGAGGCGATGGCGTGCGTAGAGCACGCCGAAGGCCTCGGCATCGCCGCGTCGGTAACGCCGCAGCAGGGCGGCGTCGTCATCCGTGATGGTGTCGCTCAAGTCACTCGGTCCGTACCGGGTTGGAGGCCGGATTTTGCAGGCTTTGCGCGAGTTCCACCAGTTGCACGAACTCGTTGCGCAGGCCGTAGGGGTCATCGCCGCGCGCGCCACGTGCCAGGGCCAGGGTGTCGGCGTAGCCGAACTGGCCGGTGTAGCGGGCGCCCTTGAGCTGCTGGGCGAAGGCGGCGACCGAGGCGGCGAAGCGCAGGTCGTCGCTGGCCTGGGCGATGGGACGGGCGTCGGCGGCGGCGATGGGTTGCTCCAGCAGGCGGCTGGTGTCGGTGCCCGGCGCCTTGTAGCGAATGCGCAGCCAGGCCAGCTCACCGGCCTTGCCGGCCGCCGGTGCGGCCGGCTGGTAACGCAGCGGCTCCAGCCAGCCCTTGCCGCCGGCCGGGACGATCTCGTACAGCGCGGTGACGGTGTGGCCCGCGCCGATCTCGCCGGCATCGACCTTGTCGTTGCTGAAATCTTCGCGCTTGAGGGCACGGTTCTCGTAGCCCAGCAGGCGGTATTCGCTGACCTGGGCGGGGTTGAATTCCACCTGCAGCTTCACGTCCTTGGCCACCACCTGGAGGGTGGAGCTGAGCTGGTCCACCAGCACCTTGCGGGCTTCGCGCAGGCTGTCGATGTAGGCGTAGTTGCCGTCGCCGGCATCGGCCAGCTGTTCCATCAGGTGTTCGTTGTAGTTGTCCACGCCAAAGCCGAGGGTGGTGAGGGAGATGCCGGTGCGGCGCTTCTCTTCGGCCAGGGCCTTGAGGCTGTCGAAGTCGCTGATGCCGACGTTGAAGTCACCGTCGGTGGCCAGGAGGATGCGATTGATGCCGTCCTTGATCAGGCCCTTGCGCGCCTGGGCATAGGCCAGCTGGATGCCGGACTCGCCGGCGGTGGAGCCCCCGGCGGCCAGCTGGTCGATGGCGGCGCGGATCTTCTCCTTCTCGTTGCCCGGGGTGGACTCCAGCACCACGCGGGCTTCGCCGGCGTAGGTGACGAGGGACACGCGGTCCTCGGGGCGCAGCTGGTCCACCAGCAGCTTCAGGGTGCCCTGCACCATGGGCAAGCCTTCGCGACGGTCCATGGAGCCGGAGACGTCCACCAAGAACACCAGGTTGGCCGGGGGAATGCGTGCGACCTGGGTGTCGGAGGCCTTGATGGCGATGCGCAGCAGGCGCGCCTCGGGGTTCCACGGCGAGCGGGCCAGTTCGGTGTCGATGCCGAACGGCACGTTGCCCTTGGGCAGCGGGTAGTTGTAGGGGAAGTAGTTGACCATCTCCTCGAGGCGCACCGCCTCCTTGGGCGGCAGGCTCCCACCGTTGAGGAAGCGCCGTACGTTGGCGTAGGCGCCGGTGTCGACGTCGATGCTGAAGGTGGAGACCGGCTCGGCGGCCACGGCGTGGACGCTGCTCTCTTCCACCTTGGCGTACTGCTCGCGGTAGCTGTCCTGGTAGCCGGGGAGGCTGTCGGTCAGCGGCGCGGGGGCCACCGGTGCCATCATCTTGTGCTCCATCACCGCGTAGCTGGCGCTGGGTTCGATGGCGATGGCTTCGATGGCGACGGGCTTGGCGGCCAGGCTGTCTTTCTGCGACTCGTTGGCGGCGCCGCGGGTCTCCCCGCCATGCTGGGAGCAGGCGGCCAGGGCGAGCAGCAGGGTGGCGGCGAAACCGGCGGCGAGGGGGCGACGGGTCAGGGCTTGGAGCGGGTGCATGGCGGGTTCTCCTGGGGGGACCGGAATGTCCTTGTGCACCAGTAGACGGAGGGGGTTCGGCGAACGGGTTAAGGGGTGTGAAGTTTTTTTGCGGTTCGAGAATGCGCCCCCCCCTGGCGGCGGAAAAACGGCCGCCGCTTGCGGGTCGGCCGTAAAAAACCTCCCCACCCTAACCGCGACGCAGTAGCATCCCGCCTCGGACCTTCGGCCTCGCGCCGATCCCCCGGGGCGGCCGGCACGCCACGAAAGAGCCGCCTCCGACAACAACCAGGCCCCGTGGGCCACCGCCAGGGAATTCGGACATGAAGAAGTTGCTGGGCCTGCTGGCCCTGTTGATCCTCGCGCTCACCCTCTACCTTGCCTTCACCCCCTCCCCCATCGACCCGCTGGCCTGGGATGCGCCGCCGGCGCCGACCATGACCGGGGTGCTGGAACCCAACGACACGCTGATGAAGGCCGAGCTGCTGGCCAAGGGGCAGGTGCACGGGCCGGAAGACACCGCCGTGGATGCCCAGGGCCGCGTCTACGCCGGCCTGCATGACGGCCGCGTGGTGCGCATCGACACCGACGGGCGCCTGGAAACCTTCGCCGAGACCGGTGGCCGTCCGCTGGGCATGGACTTCGACGCCCAGGGCAACCTGATCGTCGGCGACGCCTACAAGGGGCTGCTGAGCATCGACCCGAAAGGCACCATCAAGGTGCTGGCTACCGAGGCCGAAGGCGGCCCGTTCCGCTTCACCGACGACCTGGACATCGCCAGCGACGGCCGCATCTATTTCACCGACGCCTCGGACAAGTTCCAGCAGCCGGACTACCTGCTGGACCTGCTGGAAGCCCGCCCCCATGGCCGCCTGATGCGCTACGACCCGGCCACCGGCAAGGTGGAGGTGCTGCTCAAGGACCTGTACTTCGCCAACGGCGTGGCGCTGTCGGCCAAGGAAGACTTCGTGCTGGTGAACGAAACCTACCGCTACCGCATCACCCGCTACTGGCTGAGCGGCGAGAAGGCCGGGACCCATGACGTGTTCATCGACAACCTGCCGGGCCTGCCGGACAACCTGCAGGGCGACCGCAAGGGCACCTTCTGGGTGGCCCTGCCCTCCCCGCGCAAGGCCGATGCGGACTTCCTCCACACCCAGCCCTGGCTGAAGGCACAGATCGCCAAGCTGCCCCGCGCGCTGTGGCCGAAGCCGGTGCCCTACGGGCTGGTGATCGCGCTGGACGAGAACGGGCAGATCATCCGCAGCCTGCACGACACCAGCGGCACGCACCTGCGCATGATCACGTCGGTGAAGCCGGTGGGCGACACGCTGTACTTCGGCAGCCTGGACAACGACCGCATCGGCAAGCTGAAGCTGCATTGAGGCAAAAGGGCTCTCCCGCCTGGGAGAGCCCTCCGGACGGGCGTTTTCAACGCCGTCGGTATTCCCGCAGCCTGCCAGGGGTCAGAGCAGGTTGGGCTCCATCTCCAGCTCGACCCCGAACCGGGCGGCGATGTCCGCCTGGATGCGCCCGGCCAGGGCGTGGATCTCCCCACCGGTGGCCTGGCCATGGTTCACCAGCACCAGCGCCTGCAGGCGATGGACGCCCGCATCCCCTTCGCGGAAACCCTTCCAGCCGGCCTTGTCGATCAGCCAGCCGGCAGCGAGCTTCGCCAGGCCTTCGCCCTGGGGATAGGCCACCAGGTCGGGGTACTGCTGGCGCAGCGCCTCGGCCTGGGCGGCCGGCACCACGGGGTTCTTGAAGAAGCTGCCGGCGTTGCCGAGCTGGGCCGGGTCCGGCAGCTTCTCGCTGCGGATGGCACAGATGGCGCGGCTGACATCACGCGGGGTCGGCGCGCTGATGCCTTCGGCCTCCAGGCGCTGGCGCACCGGGCCGTAGTCCAGGTGCAAGGCGGCGGCGCGGCCCAGGGCGAAGCGCACGCGCAGGATCACCCAGCGGCCTGCCTCGCGCTTGAAGCGGCTCTCGCGGTAGCCGAAGGCGCAGTCGTCGAGGCCGAACTCGTGCAGCTCGCCGCTCTGGCGATCCAGGGCGGTGAGGCCGACGAAGACGTCCTTGATCTCCACCCCGTAGGCACCGATGTTCTGCATCGGCGCGGCGCCGACCGTGCCCGGGATCAGGCTGAGGTTCTCCAGCCCGGCCAGGCCCTGGTCGAGGGTCCAGAGCACGAAGGGGTGCCAGGGTTCGCCGGCTTCGGCTTCGACGATGACGCGCCCATCAGCCTCGGCCAGCACGCGGATGCCACGGCTGGCCATGCGCAGCACCAGGGCGTCGAGGTCACGGGTCAGCAGCAGGTTGCTGCCGCCGCCGATCACCTGCAGGGGCAGGCCGCGCTCGGCGGCCAGGGCCAGCGCTTCGCGCACCTCGTCGTCGGTGCGGGCCTCGGCGAACAGGCGCGCCTGCACCGATACGCCGAAGGTGTTGTAGGGCTTGAGGGGCTGGTTGTCGTGCAGCTGCAGGCTCACAGGCGCTCCCGGATCTCGGCGATCAGGCCGTCGCAGGCCTGCTCCACCAGGTCGAGCACGGTCTCGAAGCCGTCTTCCCCGCCGTAGTAGGGATCGGGCACTTCCTCGGTGGCCAGGCCGTAGCGGCGCAGGAACAGGTCCGGGGCGTTGCCCCGGCCGGCGTGCAGGGCCTTGAGGTCGCGCAGGTTGGAGTGGTCCATGGCCAGGACCAGGTCGAAGCGCTGGAAGTCCTCGGCGCTGACCTGGCGCGCACGCAGGGCGGAAAGGTCGTAGCCGCGCTTGGCGGCGGCCTGGCAGGTGCGCGGGTCCGGCGCCTTGCCGACGTGCCAGCCGGCGGTGCCGGCGGAATCCACTTCCACCCGTTCAGCCAGGCCGGCCTGTTCCAGCTTGCCGCGCAGGACCCCCTCGGCGGTGGGCGAGCGGCAGATGTTGCCGAGGCAGACGAAGAGAACGCGCATCAGGCCCCCAGCAGGCGGCGGACCCGCTCCAGGTCTTCGGCGGTGTCGACCCCGGCAGCCGGGGCTTCCAGGGCATCGGCGACGTGGATGCGCACGCCGTGCCAGAGGGCACGCAGCTGCTCCAGGCACTCGGTGTCTTCCAGCCAGCACGGGCCCCAGGCGACGAAGTCATGCAGGAAGCCGGCGCGGTAGGCGTAGATGCCGATGTGGCGGCGGTAGGGCACGCCGGCCGGCAGGCTGTCGCGGTCCCGGGCGAAGGCGTCCCGCGCCCAGGGCAGCGGTGCGCGGCTGAAGGTCAGGGCCAGGCCGTTGAGGTCGGTCACCACCTTCACCACGTTGGGGTTGAACAGGGCCTGCACCTCGCCGATGGGCTCGGCCAGGGTGGCGATGCCGGCTTCCGGGTGGGCAGCCAGGTTGGCAGCCACCTGGTCGATGATCGCCGGGGGGATCAGCGGCTCGTCGCCCTGGACGTTGACCACGATGGCGTCGCCGGCCAGGCCCAGTTGGGTGGCCACTTCGGCCAGGCGGTCGGTGCCGGAGTTGTGGTCGACGCGGGTCAGCACCACCTCGGCGCCGAAGCCCTGGCAGGCCTCGACGATGCGCGTATCATCGGTGGCCACCACCACGCGCTCGGCGGCGCTGCGGCGGGCCTGCTCCCAGACGTGCTGGATCATCGGCTTGCCGCCGATGTCCTGCAGGGGCTTGCCGGGCAGGCGGGTGGAGGCGTAGCGGGCGGGGATGACGACGGTGAAGGCCTGGCCCATCACTTGTCCAGCCGTTCGTCGACGTTGAGGGTGCGGGCTTCGCCTTCGAGCATCACCGGGATGCCTTCACGCACGGGGAAGGCCAGGGCGTCGTTCTTGCAGATCAGCTCGCTCTTGTCGTCGGCGAGCTTGAGCGGGCCCTTGCACAGCGGGCAGGCGAGGATGTCGAGCAGTTTCGGGTCCATGGGGGAATCCTTGGTGACCGCCTCGGGGGCGGGTTTCAGGGGCGGGCCGGCGCCAGTGCGGCGAGGCGCGCATCGAGCCAGCGGACGAAGCCGGCGGATGGTGCGGCGTCCACCGCCAGGTACCACCAGTCGGCGCCGGCGAAGGCCCGGCACTTGACCGCGTCCTTCTCCGTCATCACCAGGGGCAGCGGCGGGCTGAACTGCAGCTCGGCGGGCCCGAAGCGGGCGTGATCGGCGAAGGCATGCGGAATCGGGCGCCAGTTTAGCGCCTCGAGCGTGGTGAAGAAACGCTGCGGGTTGCCGATGCCGGCCACCGCGTGCAGGGCCTGGCCGGGGGGGAAATGTTCGAGCCCGACGCGCTCGCCGCTGCGCAGGTTGACCAGCGCCGAGGGGCGCAAACGGAAGCCGTGGGCGCCGTCTGGACCCTCGTCTGCGCCGTTGTAGAGCACGGCATCGACACTGGCCAGGCGCTCGGCGGGCTCGCGCAGGGGGCCGGCCGGCAGGCAGCGGCGATTGCCGAGGCCACGGGCGGCGTCGATCAGCACCAGTTCGATGTCCCGCGCCAGGCGGTAATGCTGCAGGCCGTCGTCGCTGAGGATGAGGTCGAAGGGCCCCTCCTCCAGCAGCGCGCGGACGGCGCGGGAACGGTCGGGGTCGATCACCAGCGGCACGCCGCTGCGCTGGACGATCAGCAGGGGTTCGTCACCGGCGACGGCGGCGCTCTGGTCGGCCTCGACCCGCCAGGGCAGGTGCGGCGGCTCGGCGCCGTAGCCCCGGCTGACCACCCCGACGCGCAGGCCGCGCTGCCGGCAGTGCTCGATCAGCCAGAGGATCATCGGGGTCTTGCCGGTGCCGCCGACGGTGATGTTGCCCACCACCATCACCGGGACCGGGGCGCGGTAGATCTCGCCCTCGCCGGCCAGGAAGGCGGCGCGGCGGCGGGCAGCGATGCGGCGGTAGAGGGCCTCGAGCGGGCGCAGCAGGCCCAGTGCGGGATGGCCCCGGTACCAGGCCTCCAGCAGGCGGTCGGAGAAGGCCATCAGGGCTTCTCCGGCTGGGCCTCGACGGTGGTGATGCGCAGCTTGCTGAAGCCAAGCTTGCCGGCGGCATCCATGGCGGTGATCACCGACTGGTGAGTGGTCTTGGCGTCGGCGCTGATGATCATCGGCAGGCTGTTGTCACCACCGGATTCCTTGCCGAGGGCGTTCATCAGGGTGGTGAGGTCGTTCTTCACCAGCACCTGGCCGTTGAGGGCGTACTGCCCGTCGGCGCTGATGCTCAGCTCCAGGGTCTTCTCGGTGGTGGCCTCGGTGGGCGTGCCGCTGACCGCCTCGGGCAGTTCGATCTTCATCTCGCTGGGGCGGCTGAAGGTGGTGGTGACCACGAAGAACAGCAGCAGCACGAAGATGACGTCGATGAACGAGGTCAGGTTGAGGAAGACTTCCTCGCGGGCCACGTTGCCCGCCCGACGGCGGAACTTCACGCTTTGCCTTCCTCTGCGAAGTCCACTTCACGGTCGCCCTGGGTCACTTCCACCAGCTTGATCGCGTCCTGTTCCATGGCCACCACCAGCTCGTCGACACGACGCAGCAGGAAGCGGTGGAAGAACACGGCGGGGATGGCGACCATCAGGCCGGCGGCGGTGGTGATCAGCGCCTTGCCGATACCGCCAGCCAGGGCCGGGGCGTTGGCCATGCCGTTGTCCATGAAGCCGCCGAAGATCTCGATCATGCCGAACACGGTGCCCAGCAGGCCGAGCAGCGGGCCCATGGCGGCGATGGTGCCGAGGGTGTTGAGGTAGCGCTCCAGCTCGTGGATGACGCGGGACGCGGCCTCCTCGATGCACTCCTTCATGATCTCGCGACCGTGCTTGGAGTTGGCCAGGCCTGCGGCGAGCACCTCACCCAGCGGCGAGGAGGCGCGCAGCTCCTTGAGCTTCTGGCTGTTGAGCTGCTTGTCCTTGACCATGCGCCAGACCTGACCCAGCAGTTGCGGCGGTGCGACACGGTTCTTGCGCAGCGTCCAGAGACGCTCGGCGATGATGGCGGTGGCGACCACGGAACTCAGAATGATCGGCAGCATCATCCAGCCGCCTGCTTTGACCAGCTCCCACACGGTGGTAAATCCCCTCGAAAAAAGTCGCGCAACTCTAGCACAGGGCACCCGGCCCGCCGACCGTCGCTGTTCTCATTTTTCCCGCCAGAAACGTGCCTGGCTCCGCAGTCCCGACACCTCGCCGTGGGTGCCCAGGCGAATCAGCAGCGCGCCGGACTCGGCGGTGTCGTAAAGAGCCGCCGGCAGCGCACGGTAACGCGCCAGCACCTGGGGATGGGGATGGCCGAAGGCGTTGCGCGCGCCCCGGGAGATCAGCGCCCCGCGCGGCCGCACCGCCTGCAGCAGGCGCGCCGAGGAGGAGCTGCGGCTGCCATGGTGGGGCGCCAGCAGCCAGTCCGCAGCGAGGGGCTCGCCGCTCTCCACCCAGGCGGCTTCGGCGGCCTGGCCGAGGTCGCCGGTCAGGTGCAGGCGCTCGCCGTTGGCCTCGAGGGTGAGCACGCAGGAGCGATCATTGCTGTCGCGGGCCTCGGGCCAGCGCCAGGTGCGCAGGTGCACACCATCCCACTCCCACTGGCGGGCTTCGCAGGGCTGGGCGTTGAGGCCGGGCGGCAGGCGCTCCACCTCGCCGCTGATCACCCGCACCACGGACAGGGCATGCACCACCGCCTCGGTCCCGCCGGAATGATCGTTGTCGGCGTGGCTCAGCAGCAGTTCGTCCAGATGCCGTACACCCAGCCCGCGCAGGGCCGGCACCACCACCCGCTCGCCCAGGTCGAAGCCGCCCTGGCGCGGGCCGGCGTCATACAGCAAGGCGTGGTGCTCGGTAAGCACCAGCACCGCCAGGCCCTGCCCCACGTCCAGCACGCGGACATCCGCCGTACCGGACGCAGGCCGCTGCAGGGGCGGCCAAACCAGCAGCACCAGCAACAGCAGGCCCGGCAGGCGAAAGGGCAGCGCCGGCGGCAGGATCAGCAGCAGGCAGCCCAGCAGCACCAGGGCCCAGGTCCAGACCGCCAGCGCAGGCGCCTGCCAGGCCGGCATCGCCTCGGCGACCCAGCCCAATAGAAGGAAGAGCCCTTCCAGGGAAAGCCCCGCCAGCCACAGCAGGCCTTCACCCAGGTCGGGCACGGCATGCAGGGCCGTGCCGGCCAGGGACAACGGCACCGAGACGAAGCTGACCCAGGGCACCGCCACCAGGTTGGCCAGGGGGCCGCTGAGGCTGATGGGCAGGGCAAGAGCCATCAGCGCCGGAGTCAGCGCCAGGCTCAGGGCCCACTGTGCCCGCCATGCGCTGCGCCAGGCCGGCGGGCTGCCCAGGCGCCCGGCGAACACCAGCACCAGCAGCGCTACGGCTGCGAAGGAGAGCCAGAAGCCCGCCTGCAGGGAGGCCAGCGGGTCCACCAGCAGCACGGCGCAGAGCACCGCCAACAGTGGCGTGACCACCCCGAGCCGGCGGAAACGCAGGCGCCAGAGCAGCACCAGGGCGGTCATCAGGCAGGCGCGCTGCACCGGTACGTCGAACCCGGCCAACGCCCCATAGCCGAGAGCACCAGCCAGGGCCAGCGCGCAGGCACAGGGCAGCCAGAGCAGGCGCGTTGGCCAGAGCCCGAGCCGGGCCAGGGCGGCCACGGCACCGTAGAGCAGCAGTGCCAGCAGGGAGATGTGCTGCCCGGAGATAACCATCAGGTGAACCGTGCCGGTGTCCTGCAGGTGCCGCCAGTCGCGGCTGCTGAGGCCGGAGCCGTCGCCCAGGACCAGCGCGGCGATGGTGCCGTTGCGCCCCCGCGCCTCGGCCTGTTGGATGGCCTGGCGCAGGTCGTCACGCCAGGCGCCGGGCCCTTCGGCCGCCATGAGCCGCTCGCCCGCCTTCACCGTGCCGGTGGCACCGATATGCCGGGCCAGCAGCCAGGCCTCGTAGTCGAAGGTGTGGGGGTTCACCAGGCCACGCGGGCGGCGAAGGGTGACGGCCAGTCGCCAGGTCTCGCCGCTGCGCACCTCCGGCCCGCCGTACCAGGACACCCGCATCCGCCCGGGCAGGCGCAGCCCTTCGATGGCAGCGGGCACCAGTTCGAAGCGCACCACGCCGCCCTCCTGCTGCGGCAGGCCGACCACCTGCCCCTGCAGCCAGCGGGTGGTGCCGTCCAGCGCCGGGTCGAGCCGGTCGTCGAGGGCGACCTGGGCACAGTGACAGGCCCAGGCGAAGCCGATCAGGGCGACGCCCAGCGCTCGCGCCCGCCAGGGCAGCAGCACCGCGCCGATGCCCGCCAGCCCCAGCAGCAGCCAACCGGGCGGCAGCGCCGGCAGGAAGCGCAGCGCCAGCAGCCCACCGGCCAGGGCCAGCCAGAAACCTCGCATCCCTGCCCTCCCTGGAGACGATGCGAACCCGAGGCCCGTGGTTGAGCGGGTGCCTCGGGTTCGTTCATTTATCGACACAAACTGTCCCGGCGGTGTCATGAATCGCTATGCATAATGACCGGCGCTTCCGCCCGCCGAGACCGCCGATGCCGCGCCACCTCTTCAAACGCTACATGCCCAACCCGGACACGATCAGGGAGCACAAGTCCCTGCGTTTCCTCGGCACGCTGCTGCACGATCCCAACCTCTGGCACCTCAATCGCCATTCCGTCTCGCGGGCGATGGCCATGGGGCTGTTCGCGGCGTTCGTGCCGATCCCGATGCAGATGCTGCTGGCCGCCGGCCTGGCGGTGATGGTGCGGGCCAACATGCCCATCTCGGTGGGGCTGGTGTGGCTGACGAACCCTATCACCATGCCGCCGGTGTTCTATTGCACCTACAAGATGGGCGCCTGGCTGATGGGCGTGGCGCCGCGCACGCTGCCGGACTCGCTCACCTGGGAGTGGATCACCCAGGAGCTGTCCACCCTGTGGCAACCCTTCCTGCTGGGCTCGCTGGTCTGCGGTGTGCTGGTGGGGGCGCTGGGCTACGTGCTCACCATGCTCTATTGGCGCTGGTGGGTCGCCCACAGCTGGCGCAAGCGGCAACGTCGCCGCCGCGAGCGCACGGGGGCCTGACACCGGGAAACGAAAACGCCGCATCACTGCGGCGTTTTTTCGTCTGCGGCATCCGGGCGGGTATCACTCGTAGCGCAGGGCCTCGGCCGGGTGGGTCTGGGCGGCACGCCAGGCCGGGTAGAGGGTGGCGAGGAAACTCATCAGCAAGGCCGCGCCACAGACCATCACCACGTCGCCCACCTGCAGGTCGGACGGCAGGTAGGCCACGAAGTACACATCGGAACTGAAGATGTGCAGGCCGGTTGCGCGCTCCAGGGCGGCGATCCAGGTGCTGACGTTGAGCGCCGTGACCACGCCGAGCAGGGTGCCGATCAGGGTGCCGACGCTGCCGATGACGCTGCCCTGGACCATGAACACCGCCATGATCTGCCGGGGCGTGGCGCCTAGGGTGCGGAGGATGGCGATGTCGGCGCGCTTGTCGGAGACCACCATGATCAGCGTGGCGATGATGTTGAAGGCGGCGACGGCGACGATCAGCATCAGCAGCAGGCCGATCATGGTCTTCTCCATCTTCATCGCGCTGAACAGGCTGCCCTGGGTGTGGGTCCAGTCGTCGGCCCGGTAGCCCGCGCCCAGCTGCCGGGCGATCTCGGCGGACACCTGGGGCGCCTGGTACAGGTCCTTGAGGGCGATGCGCACCCGCTGCACGGTGCCTTCCGGCAGGCGCAGCACATCGGAGGCGTCGGCGACGTTGATCAGCGCCAAGGTGCTGTCCAGTTCGGCGCCGACCTTGAACACGCCCACCACGTTGAAGCGCTGCATGCGCGGGGTGATGCCGCCCGGGGCGCTGCTCAGCTCGGGGACGATCAGGGTCAGCTTGTCGCCCACGGAGAGGCGGAAGCGCCGCGCGGTGATCTCGCCGATGACGATGCCGGACTCGCCGGGGCGCAGGTCCTGCAGCGAGCCCTGCACCATGTGCTGGCCGATGATGGAAACCTTGGGCTCTTCCGCCGGGTCGATGCCGTTGATCTGCACCGGCTGCATCAGCCCCTTGAAGGAGAGCATGCCCTCCAGCTCGGCGAACGGCGCCACGCCGGTGACGTTGCGGTTGCGCGAGGCGGCCTCGGCCACCTGGCGCCAGTCGGCCAGCGGCTCGGGCCCGGACAGGGTGGCGTGGGGCACCATGCCGAGGATGCGCGAGCTCATTTCCTTCTGGAACCCGTTCATCACCGAGAGCACCACGATCATCGCCAGCACGCCCAGCGCCAGCCCGATCATCGAGGTCAGGGAGATGAAGGAGATGAAGTGGTTGCGTCGCTTGGCGCGCACGTAGCGCGCCCCGACGAAGACGGCGAGCGGTCTGAACATGTCAGGCAGCCACCAGCCGGCCGTCTTCCAGGCGCAGCACGCGGTCCATCTGCCGAGCCAGTTGCGGGTCGTGGGTGACCACCAGGAAGGCGGTGCGCGACGACTGGCTCAGCTCCAGCATCAGTTCCTGGATGCCCTGGGCGGTGTGCTGGTCGAGGTTGCCTGTGGGCTCGTCGAGCAGCACCAGCGCCGGGTTGTTGACCAAGGCCCGGGCGATGGCGACGCGCTGGCGCTCGCCACCGGAGAGCTCCGCCGGCTTGTGCGTCAGGCGGTGGCCTAGGCCGACGCGCTCCAGCAGCGCGGTGGCACGCTGGCGGGCCTCGGCGATCGGCGTGCGGCCGATCAGCAGCGGCATGCAGACGTTCTCCAGGGCGGTGAACTCCGGCAGCAGGTGATGGAACTGGTAGACGAAGCCGAGGGCGCGGTTGCGCAGCAGGCCACGGGCGCGCTCGTTGAGGGCGGAGAGCTCTTCGCCGGCCAGCCAGACGCTGCCGGTGGTCGGTACATCGAGGCCGCCGAGCATGTTCAGCAGGGTGCTCTTGCCGGAGCCGGAGCTGCCGACGATGGCCACGCGCTCGCCGGGGTTCAGCTCCAGTTCGACGCTGCTGAGCACCTGCACGGACTGCGGGCCTTCCTCGTAGCTCTTGGCGATGTTGCGGCAGCTCAGCACCGCGCGGTCTTTCACGTCACTCATAACGAAGCGCCTCAGCAGGCTGGGTGCGGGAGGCACGCCAGGCCGGGTAAAGGGTGGCGAAGAAACTCAGGATCAGGGCAGCGCCGCAGACCAGGACCACGTCCTCCAGCTTGAGCTGGGAGGGCAGGTAGTCGATGAAGTACACCTCGGCGCTGAGGAACTTGTGGCCGATCAGGCGCTCCAGGCCTTCGATGGCGGCGCTGATGTTGAGGGCGGCGAGCACACCCAGCACGCAGCCGATGGCGGTGCCGACCACGCCGATCACCGTGCCCTGGACCATGAAGATGCCCATGATCTGCCCCGGCGTGGCGCCGAGGGTACGGAGGATGGCGATGTCGCCTTTCTTGTCGGTCACCACCATCACCAGGGTGGAGATGATGTTGAAGGCGGCCACGGCGACGATCAGCAGCAGCAACAGGCCGATCATGGTCTTCTCCATGCCGATGGCCTGGTAGAGGTTGCCGTGGGTGCGGGTCCAGTCGCGGGCGTAGAAGTCCTCGCCCTTGAGCTGCCCGGCGATCTGCCAGGCGATCTGCGGTGCCTGGAACAGGTCGTCCAGCTTCAGCCGCAGCCCTTGCACCTGCTCGGGTTTCCAGCGGTGCAGACGGGCGGTGTCCTGCAGGTTGGTCAGCGCCAGGAAGCCGTCCAGTTCACCGGCGCCGACATGGAACAGGCCGACCACGGTGAAGCGCTTCATGCGCGGGAAGACCCCGGCCGGCGTCACCGAGACCTCGGGCAGCACGATGGTGACCTTGTCGCCCATCGTCACGCCCAGCTTGGCGGCGGCGCGGTCGCCGATGACGATGCCGAACTCGCCCGGGCGCAGGTCCTGGATACTGCCCTGCTGCATGAAGTTGCCGATGATCGACACGGCGCCTTCGAGGTCCGGGTCCACCGCATTGACCAGCACCTTCTGCACCTGGCCATTGCTGGTCAGCAGGCCCTGCATCTGGATGTAGGGCGCCACGGCGGCGACGCCCGGCTGCTGCCGTACCTGCGCGGCGAGGGCCTGCCAGTCGTTGATCGGCACGGCGGATTCGATGGTGGCGTGGGGCACCATGCCCAGCACGCGCTCGCGCATCTCCCGGTCGAAGCCGTTCATCACGGACAGCACGAGGATCATCACCAGCACGCCGAGGGCGAGGCCGATCATGGAAGTCAGGGAGATGAACGAGACGAAGTAACTGCGACGCTTGGCGCGCGTGTAACGGGCGCCGATGAACAGGGGCAGCGGTCTGAACATAGAAAAAAGGTTCGCTTGCGAAGAAAGGAACGTCCTTGTGGCGGGGCCCGGCGAGCAGCTTTACACTCTGACCACCCCTGCAGCCATGGGTTCGCCATGTCGACACAAGACGCAGATGACCGCCGCGAATACTACCGTATCGAAGATACGATCGCACTGGAATTCACGCCGCTTTCCAGTGCCCAGGCGCAGGCTGGCGAAGCCCTCCAGGACCCGTCCCCGCTGTTCAACCTGCTCAGCGACCTGCACCTGATGGACTTCGAGTCCCAGCACCTGTTGCGCCACATCGCCGAGCGCGACCGTACCCTGGCCAGCTACCTGAAGGTGATCAACAAGCGTATCGACCTGCTGGGCCAGGCGGTGGCCCAGAGCCTGATGCGCGACATCGGCCCGCCCCGGCAGGTGACGCTGTCCGAAGGTGGCGTGGGCTTCGTCACGGCACAGCCGTTCGATCAAGGCACCCACCTGGCAATCAAGATGGTGCTGATGCCCCAGGCGCTCGGCCTGCTGTTGCGTGCGGTGGTGATCCACTGCAAACCGCGCGAGGACGGCCAGTACGAACTGGGCACCGAATTCGAAGCGCTGACTGACGCACAGCGCCAGTTGCTGGCCCGGCATATCCTGCAGAAACAGGCCCAGGCCCGTCGCCTGGCCCGCCAACGCCCATCTTCAGGATGAATCCATGTCGCGTCTGCTGCTCCTGCTCTGCCTCGCCCTGCCCCTCCCCGCCCTCGCTGACACCCTGGAAATCCCGCTGGGCCAGCAAGGCGACAGCGGCACCCCGCTGCCTGCGCGCGGTGAGTCGCAGCGCGCCGTGCTGGAGCGTTTCGGCCTCCCGGACGAGGAGCACCCGGCGGTCGGCAAGCCGCCGATCGCCCGCTGGGACTACCGTGAGTTCTCCGTCTATTTCGAAAGCGGCCGCGTGATCGACAGCGTCCGCCACCACCAACCCCGCAACCCCGAGGTTTCCCAGTGACCCTGATCTACGGCCATCGCGGCGCCAAGGGCGAATGCCCGGAAAACACCCTGGCCAGCTTCCAGCAGTGCCTGTCCCACGGCGTCAAGCGTTGCGAGCTGGACCTGCACCTGTCCCGCGACGGCGAACTGATGGTGATCCACGACCCGACCCTCAAGCGCACCACCGGCCGCCGCGGCAAGGTGGTGGAGCACGATGCCGAGGAGCTGGTGAAGTACGACGCGCGCCTGGGCGGCCCGGGCTGGGTCAGCCCCTGTCCCATCCCGCGCCTGTCCGAGCTGTTCGAGCGCTGCGACTTCGAGCACTGGCAGCTGGAGGTGAAGAGCGCCTCCCGCGTACGCGCCGCGCGTACCGTGCTGGCGATCCAGGAACTGGCGGAGCGCTACGGGCTGATGGACAAGGTGACGGTCACCTCCAGCTCCCGCGAGGTACTCCGCGCGCTGAACCGGCTGACGCCGAAGCTCTCCCGTGGGCTGGTGGCGGAATATGCCTGGCTCGACCCGCTGAAGGTCGCCGCCCACCACGGCTGCGACCTGCTGGCGCTGAACTGGACCCTGTGCACCCCGGAGCGCCTGCTGCGCGCCCAGAAGCAGGGGCTGCACGTATCGGTGTGGACGGTAAACGAGCCGGCCCTGATGCGCCGCCTGGCGGACTTCGGTGTCGACAGCATCATCACCGACTTCCCCGGCGTGGCGGTGAGTACGCTGCCGCGTTGAATACCCTGGCTCCCGGGCTGAAGCCCGGGCTACGCAAGGCCTGGGCAGGCGGTGGGCTGAAGCCCACCTTACTGCGCACGGCAGAAACGAAAAAACCGGCCACCTGGGCCGGTTTTTTCATGAGCGCTGCCTGATCAGAAGCTCTCGCGATTAGGCCAATGCCAGTTGGCCGGATCCCCGAGAGGGTCCTCCCCGGCCGGTTCAGGCGCCCGGCCGGTGCCGCTCAAAAAAGCCGGTTGAGGCCGTCGAACGCCGCCACCCGATAGGCTTCCGCCATGGTCGGGTAGTTGAAGGTGGTGTTGATGAAGTACTTGATGGTATTCGCCTCACCCTTCTGGTTCATGATCGCCTGGCCGATGTGGACGATCTCCGAGGCCTGGTAGCCGAAGCAGTGCACGCCGAGCACTTCCAGGGTCTCGCGGTGGAACAGGATCTTCAGCATGCCCACCGGCTCCACGGCGATCTGCGCGCGGGCCATGCCCTTGAAGAAGGCCTTGCCGACTTCGTAGGGAATCTTGGCCTGGGTCAGTTCCTTCTCGTTCTTACCGATGGAGCTGATCTCGGGGATGGTGTAGATGCCGGTGGGCACGTCGTCGACGAAGCGCCAGCTGTCGTTCTCCACGGCGCTGCCGGCAGCGGAGCGGCCCTGGTCGGCGGCGGCACTGGCCAGGCTCGGCCAGCCGATCACGTCACCGGCGGCGTAGACGTTGCTGACTTCGGTGCGGTAGTGCTCATCGACGCTGATCTGGCCACGGCTGTTGACCTTGATGCCGATGTTCTCCAGGCCCAGGCGGTCGGTGTTGCCGGTACGGCCGTTGCACCACAGCAGGCAGTCGGCCTTGATCTTCTTGCCGGACTTCAGGTGCAGGACCACGCCGTTGTCCACCCCTTCGATGCGCTCGTACTCCTCGTTGTGACGGATGAGCACGTTGTTGTTGCGCAGGTGGTAGCTGAGGGCGTCGGAGATCTCGTCGTCGAGGAAGCTGAGCAGCTGGTCGCGGTTGTCGATCAGGTCCACCAGTACGCCCAGGCCACTGAAGATGGAGGCGTATTCGCTGCCGATCACCCCGGCTCCGTAGATGATGATCCGGCGCGGGGTGTGGGTCAGGCTGAGGATGGTGTCGCTGTCGTAGATGCGCGGGTGGGTGAAGTCGACGTCGGCCGGGCGGTAGGGGCGCGAACCGGTGGCGACGATGATCTGCTTGGCCACCAGGCGCTCCACCACGCCGTTCAGGCACACCACTTCGATGGTCTGCTCGTCATGGAAGCTGCCGGTGCCGAAGAAGGTGTCGATGCGGTTGCGGGCGTAGTAGCCGGTGCGCGAGGCCACCTGCTTGGCGATGACCTTCTCGGCGCTCTTGAGCACGTCGGGGAAGGAGAACCAACGCGGCTCGCCGATCTGGCGGAACATCGGGTTGGTGTTGAACTGCATGATCTGTCGGACGGAGTGACGCAGGGCCTTGGAAGGGATGGTGCCCAGGTGGGTGCAGTTGCCGCCGACTTCGCGGCGGCTGTCCACCACGGCGACCTTGCGGCCCGCCTTGGCGGCGTTCATTGCCGCACCCTCACCCGCCGGGCCGGAACCCAGCACCACGATGTCGTAGTTGTAGACAGCCATGCTTACTCCTCATACACGGACCGGGGATCGTCAGCGCCCCCGGCAGGGCCACGGCACCAGCGGCCGTGGCAATTCGAATTCGGCGCGCAGCTTAGTCACACTGCATGGCGCTGCACATTAGCGCTTGGTCGCGTCGTAGGCGAGTTCCGCGTCCACTACATCGCCAGCGCGATTCACCTCTTCGCACTTTTCGCGATTGCCGCCACAGATCGAGCATTCCTTCTCGATCCCCAGGTTGGCGATGCCGCCGCAGGAACCGGCGATGGGCTTGCGCCCCATGATCACGCCGATAGCCATGCCCAGCACCACCAGCAGCATGATCAGGAAGACCAGTAGCCAGGTCATGTTCAGTGCGCCTCCGTGGGGAACAGTTGCTCGAAGCGGCGGCTGCCGCGGGTGGCGAAGCCCGTGCCTTCACGGGTGACGAAGAACGCCGCGATGTCGTGGCGGTCGGCAAACGCCAGGCCGGCCTCGGGACCGAGCACCATCAACAGCGTAGACAGTCCATCGGCACGCAGGGCCGACGGGTCGATGACCGTGACCGCTGCCAGGTGATGGGTGATGGGTGCGCCGCTGGTGGGATCGAGGGTGTGAGAATACCGCTGTCCACCCCGTTCGAAGTAGTTGCGATAGTCGCCTGAGGTGGAAATGCCCATGTCCTGCAATGCAACAATCTTCTGCGCCACCTGGCGGTCGTCGCGCGGCGCCTCGATGGCCACGCGCCAGGGGCTGCCGTCGGGCTTGTGGCCGACGGCCTTCATCTCCCCGGTGATTTCCACCAGCGAGCTGGTCACGCCCAGCTCGCCCAGCCGCGCGCTGACGCGATCCACGGCATAGCCGGCGGCGATGGCGTTGAAGTCCAGTTGAACGGCGGCGTCCTTGCACAGTTGGTCGCCCTGGCGCTTGAGGTGCTGGTGGCCGACATCGGCCCGGGCCGCGGCGATGGCCTCGGCGCTGGGCACCTGGTCCCCGCGCGACTGCGGGCCGAAGCCCCAGAGGTTGAGCAGCGGCTCCAGGGTCATGTCGAAGGCGCCATCGCTCTGTGCGGACAGGCTGTCGCCAAAGGCCACCAGCTCCAGCATGGGCGCTGGCAGGGCCATGCAGCTGCCCGCCGGCAGGGCGTTGAAACGCTCCACGTCGGAGTCGGCACGGTAGGTGGACATCTGCCGGTCGATCTCGGCGAGGATGCCCTCCACTTCGCCCCGCGCTTGCTCCACGGAGGGCCCGGACGCGTTGCGCACGTACTTCACCGAGTAGCTGCTGCCCATGGTCGGGCCGCCGAACTGCTCCAGGGAGTCGCCGCAACCGGCCAGCAGGAAGCTGGCCGAAAGCAGCAGGGCAACGGGTCTAACCACCGAAGTCGTCCAGCAGGATGTTCTCGCGCTCGACGCCCAGGTCCAGCAGCATCTTGATCACGGCGGCGTTCATCATCGGTGGGCCGCACATGTAGAACTCGCAGTCCTCGGGCGCCGGGTGGTCCTTGAGGTAGTTCTCGAACAGCACGTTGTGGATGAAGCCGGTGTAGCCGGTCCAGTTGTCCTCGGGCTGCGGGTCGGACAGCGCCAGGTGCCACTGGAAGTTCGGGTTCTCGGCGGCCAGCTGGTCGTACTCCTCGGTATAGAAGGCTTCACGCAGGGAGCGCGCGCCGTACCAGAAGCTGATCTTGCGCTGGGAGCCCAGGCGCTTGAGCTGGTCGAAGATGTGCGAGCGCATGGGCGCCATGCCCGCGCCGCCACCGATGAAGACCATCTCGGCCTGGGTCTCCTTGGCGAAGAACTCGCCGAAGGGGCCATACACGGTGACCTTGTCGCCCGGCTTGAGGTTGAACACCCAGGAGGACATCTTGCCCGGCGGGATCTCGTCCTTGCCCGGCGGCGGCGAGGCCACGCGGATGTTGAACTTCACGATGCCCTTCTCATCCGGGTAGTTGGCCATGGAGTAGGCGCGGATGACGGTCTCGTCGACCCTGGAGACGTACTTCCAGAGGTTGAACTTGTCCCAGTCGGCTCGGTACTCGGGTTGGATGTCGAAGTCCTTGTAGTGCACCTCGTGGGGCGGGCACTCCAGCTGGACGTAGCCACCGGCGCGGAAGTCCACGCTCTCCCCTTCCGGCAGGCGCAGGGTCAGCTCCTTGATGAAGGTGGCGACGTTGGGGTTGGACTCCACCGTGCATTCCCACTTCTTCACCCCGAAGACCTCTTCGGGCACCTCGATGTGCATGTCCTGCTTCACCGGGGTCTGGCAGGACAGGCGCCAGCCTTCCTTCGCCTGGCGGCGGGTGAAGTGGGACTCCTCGGTGGGCAACATCTCGCCGCCGCCGCTCTCCACCACGCACTTGCACTGGGCGCAGGTACCGCCGCCACCGCAGGCCGAGGAGAGGAAGATGTTCTGCGCCGCCAGGGTCTGCAGCAGCTTGCCGCCGGCCGGGACGGTGATGGTGCGCTCGCGGTTGATCACGATGTTCACGTCGCCGCTGGACACCAGCTTGGCGCGGGCGGCGAGGATGATCACCACCAGCGCGAGGACGATGGCGGTGAACATGCCAATGGCGAGGAAGATTTCGAAACTCGGCATGTCGTCTCCTTACAGCTGGACGCCCGAAAAGGACATGAAGCCCAGCGACATCAGGCCGATGGTGATGAAGGTGATGCCCAGGCCCTGCAGGCCCTCGGGTACATCGCTGTACTTGAGCTTCTCGCGGATGCCGGCGAGCAGCGCGATGGCCAGGGCCCAGGAGAAGCCGGAGCCGACGCCGTAGACCACGCTCTCGCCCAGGTTGTAGTCGCGCTCCACCATGAACAGCGAGCCGGCCATGATGGCGCAGTTCACCGTGATCAGCGGCAGGAACACGCCGAGGGCGTTGTAGAGCGAGGGCACGTACTTGTCGAGCAGCATCTCGAGAATCTGCACGATGGCGGCGATCACCCCGATGTAGCTGAGCAGGCCGAGGAACGACAGGTCCACGTCCGGCAGGCCGGCCCAGGCCAGCGCGCCATCCTTGAGCAGGAGGGTGTAGAGCAGGTTGTTGGCCGGCACGGTGATGGCCTGCACCACGATCACGGCGATGCCGAGGCCGATGGCGGTTTCCACCTTCTTGGAAATGGCGATGAAGGTGCACATGCCGAGGAAGAAGGCCAGGGCCATGTTCTCGACGAACACCGCCTTCACGAACAGGCTGATGTAGTGCTCCATCAGTAGGCCTCCTTGTTGGATACCTGGGGCGCGATCTTGAAGGACGGGGCTTCCTTCTGCTCGGTCTTCCAGCTGCGCAGGGCCCAGATGATCAGGCCGATGAGGAAGAAGGCCGAGGGCGGCAGCAGCAACAGCCCGTTGGGCTGGTACCAGCCGCCGTCGTTGATCACCGGGAGGATCTCGTAGCCCAGCAGCTTGCCGGAGCCGAACAGCTCGCGGATCACGCCGAGGACGATGAGCATGGCGCTGTAGCCCAGGCCGTTGCCGATGCCGTCGAAGAACGACAGCACGGGCGGATTGGCCATGGCGAAGGCTTCGGCGCGGCCCATCACGATGCAGTTGGTGATGATCAGGCCGACGAACACCGAGAGCTGCTTGGACAGGCTGAAGGCATAGGCCTTGAGCACCTGGTCCACCACTATCACCAGCGAGGCGATGATCACCATCTGCACGATCATGCGGATCGAGCTGGGGATCTGGCTGCGGATCATCGAGATGAACAGGTTGGAGAAGCCGGTCACCAGCGTCAGGGCGATGGACATCACCAGCGCGGTCTTCAGGTTGGAGGTGACCGCCAGGGCCGAGCAGATGCCGAGGATCTGCAGGCCGATGGGGTTGTTGTGCAGGATCGGGTCCAGCAGGACCGAGCGGATCGTGGGTTGCGCCATGTTCATGCCTCCCCGTTGTTCAGCTTGGCCAGGAAGGGGCCGAAGCCGTTCTTGCCGAGCCAGAAATGCAGCAGGTTGTTGACGCCCTTGCTGGTCAGAGTGGCGCCGGCCAGGCCGTCGACCTGGTGGCTGGCGTTGGGCGAGCCGGGCTCGACGCTGCCCTTGATGATCTGGATGGCCAGTTGGCCCTGCTCATCGAACAGGCTCTTGCCGTTCCACAGCGCCTTCCATTTCGGGTTGTCCACCTCGCCGCCGAGGCCGGGCGTCTCGCCGTGCTGGTAGAAGCCCAGGCCGACCACGGTGTTGAGGTCGCCCTTGAGGGCGAGGAAGCCGTACAGGGTCGACCACAGGCCGTAGCCGCGCACCGGCAGGATCAGGGTGTCCAGCTGGCCGTCCTTCTCCACCAGGTAGACGGTGGTGAAGCGCTCGCGGCGCTTGATGGAGGCAATGTCCTGGTCACCCGGCAGGGCGTCGGAGAGCTTCGGGTCCTTGGCGGCCTTCAGCGGGTCGAAGCCGGCGGCCTGGATGGCGTCGCTGTACTCGCCGCTGGAGAGGTCCACCACCTTGGCGGTGATGCGCTCGGCATAGAGCGCCTTCACTTCGCTGGCGGACATGCCCGGCTGGCCGAGGCCGGCGATGGAGAGGATGCTGCGCTGCTTGTCCAGCTCGCGGTTCTCCACCTGCACCGGCTTGAGGGCCACCGCCCCGCCGGCAACGAAGATGGAGCACACCAGGCAGACCACCAGGGCCACCAGCAGGGTGCGGATCGTGGATTCCTTCTGGTTAGCCATGGCGTGCCAGCCTCCGCTTGATGTTGGCCTGGACGACGAAGTGGTCGATCAGCGGTGCACAGAGGTTGGCGAAGAGGATCGCCAGCATCATGCCCTCCGGGAAGGCGGGGTTGACCACGCGGATCAGCACCACCATCAGGCCGATCAGCGCGCCGAACAGCCACTTGCCGGTGTTGGTCATGGAGGCGGACACCGGGTCGGTGGCCATGAACATCATGCCGAAGGCGAAGCCGCCGAGGACCAGGTGCCAGTACCAGGGCATGGCGAACATCGGGTTGGTGTCGGAACCGATGGTGTTGAACAGCGTGCTGGTGGCGATCATGCCCAGCATCACGCCGGCGACGATGCGCCAGGCGGCGATGCGGGTCAGCAGCAGCACGCCGCCGCCGATGAAGATGGCCAGGGTGCTGGTCTCGCCGATGGAGCCGTGGATGGTGCCGAGGAAGGCGTCCATCCAGGTGATGCCGTGACCGACGATGTTCTCCACGCCACCGGCAGCGCCCAGGCTCAGGGAGGTGGCGCCGGCGAAGCCGTCCACCGCCGTCCACACGGCGTCACCGGAAATCTGCGCCGGGTAGGCGAAGAACAGGAAGGCACGGCCCACCAGGGCGGGGTTGAGGAAGTTCTTGCCGGTGCCGCCGAACACTTCCTTGCCCAGCACCACGCCGAAGCTGATGCCCAGGGCCACCTGCCACAGCGGGATGCTCGGCGGCAGGGTGAGGGCGAAGAGCACGGAGGTGACGAAGAAACCTTCATTCACTTCATGACGGCGGATGGCGGCGAACAGCACTTCCCAGAAGCCGCCGACGATGAAGGTCACGGCGTAGATGGGCAGGAACCAGGCAGCGCCCTGGATGACGTTGTCCCACAGGCTGTTGGGGTCGAAACCCGCCAGGCTGCCGATCAGCGCGAACCGCCAGCCGTCCTGGGCGGCCAGCAGGTCCGGGCTCTGGGCGAACACCAGGTTGGCCTGGTAGCCGACGTTCCACATGCCGAAGAACATTGCCGGGAAGGTGCAGAGCCACACGGTGATCATCATGCGCTTGAGGTCGATGCCATCGCGCACGTGGGCCGTGGTCCGGGTGACGTTGGCCGGCCGGTAGAAGAAGGTGTCGATCGCTTCGTACAGGGCGTACCACTTCTCGAAGCGGCCACCCTGTTCGAAGTTGTGCTCGATCCGGTCGAGGAATTTGCGCAGGCCCATGTCAGCCCTCCTTCTCGATGCGGTTGAGGTTGTCCCGCAGGATGGGGCCGTACTCGTACTTGCCGGCGCAGACGTAGCTGCACAGCGCCAGGTCTTCCTCGTCCAGTTCCAGGCAGCCCAGCTTCTGGGCCATCTCGGTGTCGCCGACGATGAGGTAGCGCAGCAACTGGGTGGGCAGGATGTCCAGCGGCATCACCGCCTCGTAGTTGCCCACCGGCACCATGGCGCGCGGGCTGCCGTTGGTGCTGGTGCTGAAGGAGAACCGACGGGCCGCCATCAGCTTGGAGACGAAGATGTTCAGCACCGAGTGCTTGTTCACCCCGGCGCGCAGGTAGTGCAGCAGCTCGCGGTCATTGCCTTCGGCCAGGCAGGACACCTGCAGGTGGTAGCGCCCCAGGTAGGCGCAGGCGCCACGGGAGGTGCGCCCGCCCAGCAGGGAGCCGGACACCACGCGGTTGACGCCGGGCTTGAGTTCGCCGGCGGTCAGCTCGTCGAGGCTCGCACCCAGGCGGGTGGCCAGCAGGCGCGGCTTCTCCACCACCGGGCCGGCCAGGGACACGACACGCTCGACCCACAGGCGGCCGGTGGCGAACAGCTTGCCGATGGCGATCACGTCCTGGTAGCCGATGTGCCAGACGCTCTTGGTGGCGCTGACCGGGTCGAGGAAGTGGATGTGGGTGCCCGGAAGACCGGCCGGATGCGGACCGGAGAAGGACTCGGCGCGCACGCCGGTCAACTGCTCACCCGGCAGGCTGGCCCCGTCGGCCTTGCACAGGAACACCCGGCCCAGACGCGCCAGCACCTTGAGACCGCGCTCGAAGTCGGCGGCATGGACAGCAATGATCGGCTGCGGGTCGGCGGCCAGCGGGTGGGTATCGAGGGCGGTCACGAAGATCGAACTGGGTACGGCATCGACGGCCGGCACCCGGCTGAACGGGCGCGTGCGCAGTGCGGCCCAGAGGCCCGAACGCTGCAGGTTGTCCCGCACGGCCTGGGGATCAAGGGCATCCAGGGCGTTGTCCGGGCAGGTGTCGAAGACGACTTCGTCGTCGCCGTCCACATCGATCACCACCGACTGCAGCACACGCTGCTCGCCGCGGTGGATGGCCGAGACCACGCCCGCCGCCGGGGCGGTGAAGAGCACGCCGGGGTTCTTCTTGTCGGCGAACAGGGCCTGGCCCAGCTTCACCCGGTCCCCGACCTGCACCTGCATGGTGGGCTTCATGCCGTGGTAGTCGAAGCCGATCACGGCCACGCTACGCACGGCGCGTGCAGCCTCGATGCGCTGCTCAGGCTGGCCTGCGATGGGCAGGTCCAACCCCCGTCTGATTCTTGTCATGTCTCTCGCCTGAACCTTGAGAAGGGTTTCGTCCCGGTGTCGAACAGTAGCCGCCAAACGCCAGGCAGGCACCGGCACATATGCCGGCACGCGGCAGAGCCTCGGGACGAAAACCGCGCATTATAAAGAGGCGACTTCCCAAGCGGCCACTGAAAGTCCTGAAATTTCCGACTGTTAGAGCGACTCGGGCAACTGGAAGTCAGCGTGCGGACGAATGGTCACCGCCCGCCATACCATGAAAAACGGGGGCCGAGGCCCCCGTTTCAGGTTTTACCGGCGCGCCCCGGTGGAGCGCCTGACCCAGTAACAAATCGCAATAAATGCGAGCCAGAACGGAATGGCGTAGACCGACACGTTGATGCCCGGGATCAGCAGCATCACGCCCAGGATGAGCGCCACGAAGGCCAGGCACAGGTAGTTGCTGAAGGGGTACCAGAGCGACTTGAAGAACGGCTCGATGCCCTGGCGCTGCAGCGACTTGCGGAACATCAAGTGCGACAGGCTGATCATCGCCCAGTTGATCACCAGGGCCGCCACCACCAGCGCCATCAGCAGTTCCAGCGCCTGCTTGGGCGCCAGGTAGTTCACCAATACGCAGAGCAGGGTGATCAGTGCGGACACGCCAATGGCCAGCACCGGCACGCCACGGCGGTTGACCTTGAGCAGCGCCTTCGGCGCATCGCCCTGCTCGGCCAGGCCGTAGAGCATGCGGCTGTTGCAGTACACGCCGCTGTTGTAGACCGACAGCGCGGCGGTCAGCACCACGAAGTTCAGCAGGTGGGCGGCGGTGTCACTGCCGATCAGCGAGAAGATCTGCACGAAGGGGCTGCCGCTGTAGGGGTCGCCGGCGGCGTTCAGGGTTTCCAGCAGCTTATCCCAGGGATACAGCATCAGCAGCACGCTGAGGGCGCCGATGTAGAAGATCAGGATGCGGTAGATGACCTGGTTGATCGCCTTGGGGATCACCTTCTTCGGCTCGCTGGCCTCGGCGGCGGTGATGCCCACCAGCTCCAGGCCCCCGAAGGAGAACATGATGATCGCCAGGACCATCACCAGCCCTTCCAGGCCATTGGGGAAGAACCCGCCATGGCTCCAGAGGTTGCTCACCGCGGCCTGCTCGCCGCCGGTGCCGGAGACCAGCAGGTAGAGGCCGAGGATGATCATGCCGATGATCGCCACCACCTTGATCAGGGCGAACCAGAACTCCGTCTCCCCAAAGACCCGCACGTTGGCCAGGTTGATCACGTTGATCAGCACGAAGAACACCGCTGCCGTCACCCAGGTGGGCACGTCGGGCCACCAGAACTGGATGTACTTGCCCACGGCGGTCAGCTCGGCCATGCCCACCAGGACGTAGAGTACCCAGTAGTTCCAGCCGGCCAGGAAGCCCGCGTAGCCGCCCCAGTACTTGTGGGCGAAGTGGCTGAAGGAGCCCGCCACGGGCTCCTCGACGATCATCTCGCCCAGTTGGCGCATGATCAGGAAGGCGATGAAGCCGGCGATGGCGTAGCCGAGGATCATCGACGGCCCGGCGGACTTGAGCACCCCGGCGGAGCCGAGGAACAGGCCGGTGCCGATGGCGCCACCCAGGGCGATCAACTGGATATGGCGGTTTTCCAGCCCGCGCTTGAGCGAGCCGGCGTGCTGCTGTTGTCCGTCCATCAGGAGTTCCGAAAAGAAGGGAGGGGTCTAGCGATTACAGCCGGAAAAATGAAAAACGGGAGCCCGAGAGCTCCCGTTTTCACGGACCAGCGACTTAGCGCGGGAAGGCCGGCGGGTTGACCCCAGCCATGTCTTCCATCACGCGGACCACCTGGCAGCTGTAGCCGAACTCGTTGTCGTACCAGACATAGAGGACGACACGGTTGTCGTTGCAGATGGTGGCTTCGGCATCCACCACGCCAGCATGGCGGGAGCCGACGAAGTCGGTGGAAACCACTTCCTGGGAGGAGACGTAGTCGATCTGCTTGTGCAGGTCGGAGTGCATGGCCATCTGGCGCAGGTACTCGTTGATCTCGTCGCGGGTGGTGGCCTTCTCCAGGTTCAGGTTGAGGATGGCCATGGAGACGTTCGGGGTCGGCACGCGGATGGCGTTGCCGGTCAGCTTGCCTTTCAGCACCGGCAGGGCCTTGGCGGCTGCGGTGGCGGCACCGGTCTCGGTGATCACCATGTTCAGCGCGGCGCTGCGGCCACGGCGGCTGCCCTTGTGGAAGTTGTCGATCAGGTTCTGGTCGTTGGTGTACGAGTGAACGGTCTCGACGTGGCCGTTGGCGATGCCGAACTTGTCATTCACGGCCTTGAGCACCGGCACGATGGCGTTGGTGGTGCAGGAGGCAGCGGAGATGATCTTGTCGTCGGCGGTGATTTCGCCGTGGTTGATGCCGTGGACGATGTTCTTCAGCGCGCCCTTGCCGGGAGCGGTGAGGACCACGCGGTCGATACCCGGGCACTTCAGGTGCTGGCTCAGGCCCTCGGCGTCACGCCATTTGCCGGTGTTGTCCACCAGCAGGGCGTTCTTGATGCCGTAGGCGGTGTAGTCGACCGAGGCGGGATCGTTGGAGTAGATCACCTGAATCAGGTTGCCGTTGGCGGTGAGGGTGTTGTTCTCCTCGTCGATGACGATGGTGCCGTCGAACGGACCGTGCACGGAGTCGCGACGCAGCAGGCTGGCGCGCTTGACCAGGTCGTTCTCGGCGCCCTTGCGGACGACGATGGCGCGCAGGCGCAGGCCGTCGCCGCCACCGGTCTTCTCGATGAGGATGCGCGCCAGCAGGCGGCCGATGCGGCCGAAGCCGTAGAGGACGACGTCGGTGCCTTCACGGGCAGCGCCGTTCTGCTTGCCGACCAGCTCGGCCAGCTCGTCCTTGGTGAACTGCTCGAGGCTGCGACCGGCACCCTCGGCCTTGAACTTGGCGACCATCTTGCCCAGGTCGACGGAAGCGGCGCCCAGCTTGAGCTCGCTCATGGCCTTCAGGATCGGGAAGGTGTCGTGGACCGACAGCTCGGCTTCGTCGGCCTGGCGGTGGCGGGCGAAACGGTGGGCTTTCAGGATGTCGATCACGGAACGGTTGATCAGGCCGCGACCATAGATCGAGGTGACCACGTTGTTGTTGCGATAGAGCTGGCCGATCAGCGGAATCATCGCTTCCGCGAGGGCTTCACGATCGATCCATTCACCGAGACACTGGTCGGGCTTCTGAGTCACGGGCAGTACCTTCCACATGTAGGGGATGAAAAAAGGGGCTACATTATGACGACGCGCGCAAGCGCCGGCAATCTGCAGCCGTCGCAAGACTGACATCCAACGGTCGGGATAGTTACAATCGCCCGGTTCGAATTCCGACCGGAGCCCCCTTTTGCCCGCCTCCGTCCTGCGTCTCCCGACCCTCCCCACCGCCAGCGGCAAGCAGCAGTGGGGCAACCTCAACGGTGCGGCCCTCGGCCTGGCCATCGCCGAAGCGGCGAGCGCTGCCCGACGCTTCACCCTGTTGCTGACCGCCGACAGCCAGAGCGCCGAACGCCTGGAGCAGGAACTGGGCTTCTTCGCCCCGGACCTGCCGGTGCTGCACTTCCCGGACTGGGAAACGCTGCCCTACGACCTGTTCTCCCCCCACCAGGACATCATTTCCCAGCGGGTGGCCAGCCTCTATCGCCTGCCGGAACTGGACCATGGCGTGCTGGTGGTGCCGATCACCACCGCCCTGCACCGCCTGCCGCCCCGGCGCTTCCTGCTGGGCTCGAGCCTGGTGCTGGACGTGGGCCAGAAGCTGGACGTGGAGCAGATGCGCCTGCGCCTGGAAGGGGCCGGCTATCGCTGCGTGGAAACGGTCTACGAGCACGGCGAGTTCGCCGTGCGCGGCGCGCTGATCGACCTGTTCCCCATGGGCAGCGACCTGCCCTACCGCATCGACCTGTTCGATGACGAGATCGAGACCCTGCGCACCTTCGACCCGGAAACCCAGCGCTCGGTGGACAAGGTGGAGTCGATCCGCCTGCTGCCGGCCCGCGAGTTCCCGCTGGACAAGAAGGCGGTCACCGACTTCCGCGGCCGCTTCCGCGAGCGCTTCGACGTCGACTTCCGCCGCTGCCCGATCTACCAGGACCTGGCCAGCGGCATCACCCCGGCCGGCATCGAGTACTACCTGCCGCTGTTCTTCGAGGAGACCGAGACGCTCTTCGACTACCTGCCCGGCAACACCCAGGTGTTCTCCCTGCCCGGCATCGAACAGGCCGCCGAGCAGTTCTGGAGCGACGTGCGCAGCCGCTATGAAGAGCGCCGCGTCGACCCCGAGCGCCCGCTGGTGCCGCCGGCCGACCTGTTCCTGCCGGTGGAGGACTGCTTCGCCCGGCTGAAGGCCTCACCCCGCGTGGTGGCCGACCCCAGCGACCTGGCGCCCGGCGTGGGCCGCGAGCGCTTCCCCACCCGCGCCCTGCCCGACCTCGCCATCGAAGGCAAGGCCAGCGAGCCGCTGGCCGCCCTGCGCCGCTTCCTGGAGGAGTTTCCCGGCCGCGTGCTGTTCAGCGCCGAATCGGCCGGCCGCCGCGAAGTGCTGCTGGAACTGCTCGCCCGGCTCAAGCTGCGCCCGCAGGAAGTCGCCGGCTGGCCGGAGTTCGTCGCCAGCAGCGAGCGCCTGGCCATCACCATCGCCCCGCTGGACGAGGGCCTGCTGCTGGACGAGCCGGCCCTGGCACTGGTCGCCGAAAGCCCGCTGTTCGGCCAGCGCGTCATGCAGCGCCGTCGCCGCGAACGCCGCAGCGACGGTGGCGACAACGTCATCAAGAACCTCGCCGAGCTGCGCGAAGGCGCACCGGTGGTGCACATCGACCACGGCGTGGGCCGCTACCTCGGCCTGATCACCCTGGAGATCGAAGGCCAGGCCGCCGAATTCCTCGCCCTGCAGTACGCCGAGGAAGCCAAGCTCTACGTACCGGTCGCCAGCCTGCACCTGATCGCCCGCTACACCGGCACCGATGACGCCCTGGCACCGCTGCACCGCCTGGGCTCGGAAACCTGGCAGAAGGCCAAGCGCAAGGCTGCCGAACAGGTGCGCGACGTCGCCGCCGAGCTGCTGGACATCTACGCCCGCCGCGCCGCGCGAAAAGGCTATGCCTTCAAGGACCCGCTGGCTGACTACGCCACCTTCTCCGCCGGCTTCCCCTTCGAGGAAACCCCGGACCAGCAGGCCGCCATCGAGGCCGTGGTCGCCGACATGCTGGCGCCCAAGCCGATGGACCGCCTGGTCTGCGGCGACGTGGGCTTCGGCAAGACCGAAGTGGCCATGCGCGCGGCCTTCGTCGCCGTGCACAGCGGCAAGCAGGTGGCGGTGCTGGTGCCCACCACCCTCCTCGCCCAGCAGCACTACAACAGCTTCCGTGACCGCTTCGCCGACTGGCCGGTGCGCGTGGAGGTGATGAGTCGCTTCAAGACCGCCAAGGAAGTGGAAGGCGCCGCCAACGAACTGGCCGAAGGCAAGGTGGACATCGTCATCGGCACCCACCGCCTGCTGCAGGGCGACATCCGCTTCAAGCAGCTGGGCCTGGTGATCATCGACGAGGAACACCGCTTCGGCGTGCGCCAGAAGGAGCAGCTCAAGGCCCTGCGCAGCGAGGTGGACATCCTCACCCTCACCGCCACGCCGATCCCGCGCACCCTGAACATGGCCGTGGCCGGCATGCGCGACCTGTCGATCATCGCCACCCCGCCGGCGCGCCGCCTGTCGGTGCGCACCTTCGTGATGGAGCAGCAGAACACGGTGATCAAGGAGGCCCTGCTGCGCGAGCTGCTGCGGGGCGGGCAGGTCTACTACCTGCACAACGAGGTCAAGACCATCGAGAAGTGCGCCGCCGACCTCGCCGAACTGGTGCCCGAGGCCCGTATCGGCATCGGCCACGGGCAGATGCACGAGCGCGAGCTCGAACAGGTGATGAGCGACTTCTACCACAAGCGCTTCAACGTGCTGGTGGCCTCCACCATCATCGAGACCGGCATCGACGTGCCCAGCGCCAACACCATCATCATCGAGCGCGCCGACAAGTTCGGCCTGGCCCAGCTGCACCAGCTGCGTGGCCGCGTCGGCCGCAGCCACCACCAGGCCTACGCCTACCTGCTGACGCCGCCGCGCAAGCAGATGACCGAGGACGCCCAGAAGCGCCTGGAAGCCATCGCCAACGCCCAGGACCTGGGGGCCGGCTTCGTGCTGGCCACCCATGACCTGGAGATCCGCGGCGCCGGCGAACTGCTGGGCGAGGGCCAGAGCGGGCAGATCCAGGCCGTGGGCTTCACCCTGTACATGGAAATGCTCGAACGCGCGGTCAAATCCATCCAGAAGGGCGAGCAGCCCAACCTGGAGCAACCCCTGGGCGGCGGGCCGGAAATCAACCTGCGGGTGCCGGCACTGATTCCCGAGGACTACCTGCCCGACGTGCACGCACGGCTGATCCTCTACAAGCGCATCGCCTCGGCCGCCGACGAGGACGGCCTGAAGGAGCTGCAGGTGGAAATGATCGACCGCTTCGGCCTGCTCCCCGAGCCCACCAAGAACCTGGTACGCCTCACCCTGCTCAAGCTGCAGGCGGAGAAGCTCGGCATCAAGAAAGTCGACGCCGGCCCCCAAGGTGGTCGGATAGAATTCGCCGCCGACACCTGCGTCGACCCGCTGGTGCTGATCAAGCTGATCCAGGGCCAGCCCAAGCGCTACAAGTTCGAAGGCGCCACCCAGTTCCGCTTCCTGGTCCCGATGGAGCGACCGGAAGAACGCTTCAACACACTGGAGGCGCTGTTCGAGCGCCTCGTTCCGCAATCCGCTTAAAGGACTGATCCATGCGTGCGTTCCGTTTCATCACCCTGCTGCTCGCCCTGGTGGCCCCCAGCGCCTTCGCCGACGGGCTCTACCAGGTGGAGATGATCCTCTTCCGCCAGGCCGGCGAGCCGGTCCCGGCCAGCCAGAACGCCCCGGATGACTGGGCCAACGGCAGCCAGACCCTGTCCAGCGTCGGCGAGCGCGCCACCAACCTGAACAACGAAGCCGCCCGCCTCAACCCGGGCGCCGGCTACCAGGTGCTGCTGCACAAGGCCTGGTCCCAGAGCATTGGCGCCACCCCGAGCAAGGTGGCGGTCACCACCGGCGACGGCCAGCTCGGCCACTTCCCGGTAGAAGGCACCGTGGAGCTGAGCCAGGGTCGCTTCACCGACGTGTCCGTTGACTTCTGGGTCAACCGCTTCGACGCCAGCGGCCTGCTCAGCGGCAGTGAGCGCATCAAGCAGGGCACCCGCCTGAAGAGCGGCGAGCTGACCTACCTCGACCACTCCAGCCTGGGCATCCTGATCCGCGTCAACCCGCTCTGACCCATGCCCACCCTGCTCGAACACCTGCGCCAGGAAGACTGGCGCCAGGACTTCGACCAGGGCGCGCTCGACCGCGGCGCCCGCTACGCCCAACAGCGGAAAGCGCGCCTGCGGGCCATGGACGAGACGCAGCTGCTGGCCAGCTGCGCAGGCTCCGCCGAGACGCCCTACCTGCAGACGATCCGCCTCGCGCCCCATGGGCTCGGGGTGATCGGTCGTTGCACCTGCCCGGTCGGCCTGAACTGCAAGCACTGCGTCGCCGCCATCCTCCAGCTGCTGTCCGACGGCCCGCCGGCCGCACGGCCGGAGCCCGTCACCCCGGCACCGGCGCGCGCACCCCGGCTGCTGAAAGACATCCCGCCACGTCCGCACCTGGCCCTGGGCAGCCTGGCCCAGAGCCTCTATGACCTGCGCAGCGGCCGCATGGTGGGCAACCAGCAGCACCGCGCCGGGCTGGCCTTCGACTATGCAGGGGCGGTGGTCCACGGCAAGAACACCCGCGCCAACCCGGTCAGGCGCCGGCAGGATGGCGAACTGGTGGCCATGCAGCGCAACCCCCAGGCCGAGGAAACGCTGCGCGAGCGCCTGCGGCAACTGGGCTTCAAGGAATCCCTGCGGCAGAGCCAGGCCCTGCCGGGGGACCTTCTGGAACTGTTCGAGCTGCCCGACGACGAGGCCTGGCAGCGCTTCGTCCAGCTGCAGCTGCCGCAGTTGCGCGACGAGGGCTGGCTGATCGAGATCCGCCCCGGTTTCCACTTCGACCTCACCCCGGTGGATGGCTGGTATGCCGAGGTGGACGAGCAACCGGGCCAGCAGTGGTTCGACCTGGAGCTGGGCATCCTCGTGGAAGGGCAACGCATCAGCCTGCTGCCGGTGTTGCTCAAGCTGATCCGGGACAACCCCAAGCTGCTCAGCGCCAAGGTCCTTCAGCGACGCAAGGACGACGACCAGTTGCGCCTCCAGCTCGACACGCTGAGCAGCGAGACCGGGCGGCCCCTGCAGGTCGCCCTCCCCTACGGCCGCCTCAAGCCCCTGCTCGGCACGCTGGGCGAGCTGTTCCTGCGGGATCGCGGCGAGGGCCGCAGCCTGCGGCTCGGACTGCCGGACGCTGCACGGCTCGACCAACTGGAGTCCCTCGGCCTGGCCTGGCGAGGCGGCGAGCGCCTGCGCACCTTCGCCGAACGCCTGCGGGACAGCCGTCACGGCAGCCACCCCACGCCCAAGGGACTGAAGGCCGAGCTACGCGCCTACCAGCTCCAGGGCCTGGCCTGGCTGCAGACCCTGCGCGAGCTGGACGCCGGTGGAGTGCTGGGCGACGACATGGGCCTGGGCAAGACCCTGCAGACCCTGGCGCACATCCTCACCGAGAAGGAGGCCGGCCGGCTGGACCGTCCCGCCCTGGTGGTGATGCCCACCAGCCTGGTGCCGAACTGGCAGGACGAGGCCGCGCGCTTCGCCCCGGACCTGAAGGTCCTGGCGCTGCATGGCCCCAACCGGCACAAGGACTTCGAGCACCTGGCCGACCACGACCTGCTGCTCACCACCTACGCCCTGCTGCCCCGCGACCTGCCGCAATGGAAGGAGCAGCCACTGCACCTGCTGGTGCTGGACGAGGCGCAGAACATCAAGACCGCCACCAGCAAGGCCGCCCAGGCCGTGCGCCAGCTGCAGGCCCGCCAGCGCCTGTGCCTGTCGGGCACGCCGCTGGAAAACCACCTGGGCGAACTGTGGTCGCTGTTCCACTTCCTGATGCCCGGCTGGCTGGGCGATGCCAAGCAGTTCGCCCGCGACTACCGCACCCCCATCGAGAAGCACGCCGACAACGAACGCCTGGCCCACCTGAACGGTCGCATCCGCCCCTTCATGCTGCGGCGCACCAAGGAGTCGGTGGCGACCGAACTGCCGGCCAAGACCGAGATGATCCACTGGGTGGAACTGAGCGAGGCCCAGCGCGACCTCTACGAGACCGTGCGCCTTGCGATGGACCAGAAGGTGCGTTCGGAAATCGAGCACAAGGGCATGGCCCGCAGCCAGATGGTGATCCTCGAAGCCCTGCTCAAGCTGCGCCAGACCTGCTGCGACCTGCGCCTGGTGGAGCCGGAGCGTGAGGTACGCGGCAGCACCTCGGGCAAGCTGGACAGCCTGATGGAGATGCTCGAGGAGCTGTTCATGGAAGGCCGGCGAGTGCTGCTGTTCTCCCAGTTCACCAGCATGCTGGAACTGATCGAGGGCGAATTGCAGACGCGCCAGATCGACTACCTGCTGCTGACCGGCGAGACCCGCGACCGGCGCACGCCGGTGGAGCGCTTCCAGACCGGCGAGGTGCCACTGTTCCTCATCAGCCTCAAGGCCGGCGGCACCGGGCTGAACCTGACCCAGGCCGACACGGTGATCCACTTCGACCCCTGGTGGAATCCGGCAGCCGAACGCCAGGCCACTGACCGCGCCTACCGCATCGGCCAGGACAAGCCGGTGTTCGTCTACAAGCTGATCGCCCGGGGCACGGTGGAAGAGAAGATCCAGCAGCTGCAGCAGCGCAAGGCCGACCTGGCGCAAAGCGTGCTGAGCGCGCCGGCCGGCAGCGACTGGCACCTGCGCGAGGAAGACATCGACGCGCTGTTCGCGCCCCTCCCCCACGCCTGACCCGGGTTACCGCCCGGGCCAGGCATCGGTCACGCCTTCAGCAGGATGGACAGGGTTTCGCGCACCTTGCCGATACCCGCCGCGAGCGCGGCCTCGATCTCGGCCATGGTGATGATGCTGGTGGATTTGCCGGCTGCCGGATTGACCACCAGGGAGAGGGCGGCATAGGGCAGGTTCAGCTCGCGCGCGAGGGCGGCTTCGGGCATGCCGGTCATGCCGACGATGTCGCAGCCATCGCGCTCCATGCGGGCAATCTCGGCGACCGTCTCCAGGCGCGGGCCCTGGGTGCAGCCATAGACGCCGTAATCGCTGTGGGCGTGGCCGGCGCGACGCAGGGCATCGAGCAGCTTCTGCCGCAGCGGTTCGTCGTAGGGGTGGCTGAAGTCGATGTGGGTGACGTGGTCCAGTTCGCCCTCGAAGAAGGTGCCGATGCGCCCCTGGGTGTAGTCGATCACCTGATGCGGCACCACCAGTTGCCCGGTGCCCATCCCGGCGGTGATGCCGCCAACGGCGTTGACGGCGATGACCGCCTCGGCCCCGGCATGCTTCAGCGCCCAGAGGTTGGCGCGGTAGTTGACCTGGTGCGGCGGAATGCGGTGCGGGTGGCCGTGACGGGCGAGGAAGAGCACCTCACGACCGGCGTACTCGCCCTGCACGATCCCTGCGGACGGCGCGCCGTAGGGCGTCTCGGGATTGAGCAGGGCCTTCATGCTGAGGCCGTCCAGTTGGGTCAGGCCGGTACCACCGATAATCGCGTAAACGGTCATGTCGCTTCCTTCAGTCGATCAGCTGGGCTTCGCGCAGGGCACCCACAGCGGCCTGCCAGCGCGGGTCTTGACGGTATTCGGTGCCCGGGAAGGCACGACGGCGCATGCGGGCCAGTTGCGGGGATGGGGTCACGCCCAGGCGCTGCAGACGCGACAGGGCCAGCTCGGCGGCAGCGCGGTCGTTGCACACCAGGCCCATGTCGCAACCTGCGTTCAGCGCGGCCTCGATGCGCTCGGCGGCATCACCCACCACATGGGCCCCGGCCATGGAGAGGTCGTCGCTGAAGATCACCCCGGTGAACTTCAGCTCGCCGCGCAGGATGTCCTGCAGCCAGCGACGCGAGAAACCGGCGGGCTGGGCATCGACCTGGGGGTAGATGACGTGGGCGGGCATCATGCCGTCCAGCTCGGACGCCAGGCGGGTGAAGGGCACGAGGTCGACCGCACGGATCTGCTCCAGGCTGCGCTCATCCGTGGGGATGGCGACGTGGGAGTCGGCTTCCGCCCAGCCGTGACCGGGGAAGTGCTTGCCGGTGGACGCCATGCCTGCAGCACGCAGGCCCTTGATGAAGGCACCGGCCAGGTCTGTGGCGCGCTGAGGATCGCCCTCGAAGGCACGGCTGCCCACCACGGCGCTGCGCTGGTGATCCAGGTCCAGCACCGGGGCGAAGCTGAGGTCCAGGCCGGCGGCCAGCACTTCGGTCGCCATCAGCCAACCGCATTGCTCGGCCAGGGCCTCGGCATTGGGCGTATCGGCCAGGGCGCGCATCGCCGGCAGGCGCACGAAGCCGCGACGCAGGCGCTGCACCCGGCCGCCCTCCTGGTCGACGGCGAGGATGAGGTCGGGGCGTACGGCGCGAATCGCGGCACACAGGTCACGTACCTGGCGCGGGTCCTCGATATTGCGGGCGAACAGGATCAGGCCGGCCACTTCGGGCTGGCGCAGGATGTGGCGGTCTTCGGCAGTCAGCCAGGTGCCGCCGATGTCCAGCATCAGGGAGCCTTGCATGGGGTTCCTTGTCAGGGGTTGGGCGCCGCCCACTCGGGCTTGGGCGCTTCATCGATGCGCACCGCACAGTGGACGGGTACGCGGGGAAAGAGTTCCAGCAGGTCGGCGTTGAGCATGCGCACGCAGCCGTGGGAACGCGGGACGCCCATGGGCTCGGTATCCGGCGTGCCGTGGATATAGATGTAGCGACGCATGCTGTCGACCTTGCCCAGGCGGTTGAAGCCGGGCTCCCGCCCACTCAGCCAGAGGATGCGAGAGAGGATCCAGTCACGCCCGGGGAACTGTTCGTGCAGCGCTTCGGACCAGACCTCACCGGTCCAGCGACGTCCGCGCAAAACGGCATTCAACGGAAGATCGGCACCAATCCTGGCCCGCACTTCGTGGAGACCACGGGGTGTGCAGTTGGAACCACTGAGCTCACCGGGGCCATTGAGAGCGGTCGACACGGGGTAACTGACCAGCAGGCGTCCAGCAGCAAAGCCGTAGAGGCGCTGATCAGCAATGGAGATATGGAGTAGATCGAGGTCGGACATGGGCGGCTAGCTTAGCTGATCCCGCCGCCCTCGCCCACCGGCGTCAGGCCTTGCCGGATGCAGGAGCGGGCTTTGCCCTGGGCTTCAGCACGGCCTTGGACAGGGCCTCGTCGGCCAGACCCGTTTCGGCGCGCATGCCCGCCGCGAGGAACGGGACCATCAGGCGCATGACCTGTTCGATGGAGGTGTTCACACCGAAGTCGGTCTCGGCCATGGCCCGCAGCGCCTTGATGCCGGACATGCTGAACGCCGCAGCCCCCAGCATGAAGTGGACACGCCAGAAGATCTCAAGAGGCGGCAACCGAGGCGCCGCCTCGTTGACCAGCAGCATGTAGCGACGGAACACCTTGCCATACACCTCTTCGAGGTACTTGCGCAGGTGACCCTGACTCTGACTGAAGGCAAGCCCGAGCAAGCGCATGAATATGGAAAGGTCGTTGCCACTGCGAGGCTTTACCGCCAGCGCCTGCTCCACGAGCATCACCAGCAGCTCCTCCAGAGAGGGCGGCGTTTCAGACTTGCCTTGGCGTTTGTCGAGCTCACGCTCCAGGCTCTGGCAGAACGGCCCGAGGAAGCGCGAGAAGACCGCCTGGATCAGGGCTTTCTTCGAACCGAAGTGATAATTCACCGCCGCCAGGTTGACCCCGGCCTTGCTGGTGATCAGACGCAAGGAGGTTTCGGCGAAGCCTTTCTCCGCGAACAACTGTTCCGCTGCATCGAGGATGCGTTCGACGGTTTCCGACTGAGCCATGGTTCCCCCACCTGACAAACACTTGTTTGAAACATACGTTTCAGACCCTGCCTTTGTCAAGTCGCACTCACCACCTTCTGACGCATGGGTCACGCCGGAGGACATCTTACGCAGCCGGGGCGAAACCTCATCCGGCACACCGCCGAATGGCAGGCAGGGTCTTCAGAAAATACTTGTAGGCCCACTCGAGGCACTGTATAAAACACCAGTCACTGTATAAAAAGACAGAGCCCGACATGCTGAAACTGACGCCCCGCCAAGCCGAGATTCTCGCGTTCATCAAGCGCTGCCTGGAAGACAACGGTTATCCGCCGACCCGGGCGGAAATTGCCCAGGAGCTCGGCTTCAAGTCGCCCAACGCCGCTGAGGAACACCTCAAGGCCCTGGCACGCAAGGGCGCCATCGAGATGACTCCGGGGGCTTCCCGCGGTATTCGCATCCCCGGATTCGAGCCGGCAGCCGAGGAAGGTGGACTGCCCGTGATCGGTCGAGTCGCTGCAGGTGCACCTATCCTTGCCCAGCAGAACATCGAAGAATCCTGCCGCATCAACCCCGACTTCTTCCACCCCAAGGCCGACTATTTGCTGCGCGTACGCGGCATGAGCATGAAGGACATCGGAATCTTCGATGGCGACCTCCTGGCCGTCCACTCCACTCGCGAGGCCCGCAACGGCCAGGTGGTGGTAGCACGACTGGGCGACGAAGTGACGGTCAAGCGTTTCAAACGCGAAGGCGACAAGGTCTGGCTGATCGCCGAAAACCCCGAATTCTCTCCGATCGAAGTCGACCTGCACGAGCAGGAACTGGTGATCGAAGGCTTGAGCGTCGGCGTCATTCGCCGCTAACAGGAGGCGTCATGCAGTTCTCGCAACCGATCGGCCGCATCCAACTGCCCCTCTTCCACGACGCCATCGTCGCAACACCACTTCACGACCTGCTGGAGCCCGAGGCTCCCCTGGAAGCGGAAAGCGAGGCCTTCAGCGAACTCACATTGCGAGGCAGCCCACTCCATTGCCGCCACCTGCTGGCCCCGATGCTGAGGGAGCTGAGCGAAGAACAGGACGCCCGCTGGCTCACCCTCATCGGAGCACCCGCCACTCTTAATCAGGCCTGGCTGCGAGATGCGGGACTCAACCGTGAGCGTATCCTCCTGCTCGAACCCCGAGGCGGCAAGGACGCTCTGGAATTGGCATGCGAAGCCCTCCGACTGGGGCGCAGCCACACTGTCGTAAGCTGGCTTTCACTCAGCGCTCGGGACAAGGACGCCCTCATCAGGGCCGCACGGGAAGGCAATGCACAGAGCCTGAACATCCATCTCGGATAGCCAGGGCCCTGCTTAATCAAATGGCAATGATCGGCGAGGAGACTATTCGCTGATCAGTGCAAGACGCGGGGCTGGTCATCATGGTCCATCTCGCCTTCGGCGAGCCGGCCAGCCATCTGCACACCCACATTGAGCATGGCCTTGGCCACTTCCAGGTGATGCCCCTGGAGGAATGCCTTGGCATCAGCGGAGAAGTCCAGCGTCACCAGCGCTTCCTCGTCCTCTGCACGGCGCAGAATAATGCGCCCGTCGGGCAATTCGACTATTTCCAGGAAGGACGTTGTCATCGCTTCATCTCTCCACTAAAGACCGCGCATTGTAACAGCCGCTCGGCTTGGCGCCCTACCCCTTCCGTCACTCAGCACTCCGAGAGACTTTCCCGATAACGAAGCACCAGCGCCTTCAGCTGCTGACGCCAGGACTCCAACTCGTCACGGGACAGGGGGGCTTCCTCCTCATCCAGTACAACCGCCTCGATCAAGGGAAGCGTCGGGTCCACCTTGGCCTTGGCGGGTGCCTGAGGCGGCAGGAAAAGCGCCTGATAGGCCCGCTCGAGAGAGCCCAGCCAGCTCTCGGGCTGCTGGAACAGCTCCACCAGCTCGGCCAGCTCCGGGCTCGGCGAGGCAGACAGCACCTCTGAGCTCAGGATCGCTTCCACATCCGGAGCCCCCGGGTTAGGCATGCGGTAGTAATGGGTGATCTCGTGGCATAGCCCCAGCAAGGCACCGTGAAGGTGGAAAAGCGCAGCCTCCCGCTCCGCCTGGACCTGGGCTTGCGCATTCATCGCACGCCCCTCTTCCGCCTTGCGCCAGTTCTCAAGGCAAAGCCCGGCGAAAAAGAGTTTCTGGTTGGTGCGGGTATAGGGCTCATGGGCCATGGCACGGACTCCGGATATGCAATCGGCACTGGGCCGAAACGAAGAAGGCCGGACCTGTGGTCCGGCCTTGCCAGTATGCGCGCATGGGAGCCATGCGCGCAGCGGGACTCAACGCTTGTCTTCGACCTTCCACTTGCCGCCGTCGAAGAATGCACGCCAGCCGGTCGGCTTGCCATCCACCTCCGACTGCACGTACTGCTCCTTGGTCTTGCGGCTGAAACGGATGACAGCCGGGCGGCCATCCGGATCTTTTACCGGTGCACTGAGCAGGAAGTGATACTTGGGATCCAGCTCATCCTTGTGCGGAATCAGCTCCAGCACCAGCGGCGCACGGGTCTCGCGATTCTTCGGGAACTGGCTGGCAGCCAGGAAGAGACCCGAGGCACCATCCCGCAGCACATAGGTGTCGTCCACCTTCTCGCACTTGAGCTCCGGCATCTTGATCGGGTCGATCTTCGGCGGCGCGGCCTCACCGTTCTTGAGCAGCTTGCGGGTGTTCTTGCAGCTGGAATTGGTGCAACCGAAGAACTTGCCGAAACGGCCGGTCTTCAGCTGCATCTCGCTGCCGCACTTGTCGCACTCAAGGCTCGGGCCTTCGTAGCCCTTGATGCGGTACTGGCCCTGCTCGATCTCGTAGCCCGCGCAATCCGGGTTGTTGCCGCAGATGTGCAGCTTGCGACTTTCGTCCAGCAAGTAGGCGTCCATCGCCGTGGAGCAGATCGGGCAGCGGTGCTTGCCACGCAGCACACGGGATTCGGACTCACCCTCGTCATCCGCGGCGATCTCGTCGCCCGGCACGAGATTGATGGTGGCCTTGCAGCGCTCCTTCGGCGGCAGCGCATAGCCCGAGCATCCCAGGAAGACGCCCGTGGAGGCTGTACGGATCATCATCGGGCGGCCGCACTCACGGCACGGAATGTCGGTCAGGGTCGGCTGGTTGGCACGCATGCCACTGTCGCTGCCCTCGGCCAGCTCCAGCTTCTTGCGGAAATCACCGTAGAACTCGTCCAGCAGGTTCTTCCAGTCGCGCTCGCCCTGGGCGACGTCGTCCAGATTCTCTTCCATGCCGGCGGTGAAGCCGTAGTCCATCAGGTTGGCGAAGCTTTCATTGAGGCGCTCGGTGACGATGTCGCCCATCTTCTCGGAGTAGAAGCGGCGGTTGTGCACCGTAACGTAGCCACGCTCCTGGATGGTGGAGATGATCGCCGCATAGGTGGACGGACGGCCAATGCCACGCTTTTCCAGCTCCTTGACCAGGCTGGCCTCGGAGAAGCGCGCCGGCGGCTTGGTGAAGTGCTGGCTGGGATCGAGCTTGATCAGCTTGAGTGCCTCGCCTTCCTTCATGTCGGGCAGTACGTCGTCCTCGCCCGGCTTGCTCTGCTGCGGCAGCACACGGGTATAGCCGTCGAACTTGAGGATGCGGCCCTTGGCACGCAGCTCGAAGTTGCCCGCCGCCACGCTGACGCTGGTGGACAGGTACTCGGCAGGCGGCATCTGGCAGGCCACGAACTGGCGCCAAATCAGGTCGTACAGGCGCTCGGCATCACGCTCCATGCCCGACAGCTGGGTCGGCTTGAGGTTGACGTCGGACGGGCGGATGGCTTCGTGAGCCTCCTGGGCGCCTTCCTTGCTCGAATAGAAGTTCGGCTTGGCCGGCAGGTACTTTTCACCGAACTCGCCCTCGATGAAGCCACGCACCATGGTGATGGCGTCGGCAGAGAGGTTGGTCGAGTCGGTACGCATATAGGTGATGTAGCCCGCCTCGTAGAGACGCTGAGCCATCATCATGGTCTTCTTCACCCCGAAGCCCAGGCGGTTGCTCGCGGCCTGCTGCAGGGTGGAGGTGATGAACGGCGCGGAGGGACGGCTGGAAGTGGGCTTGTCCTCGCGCTTCTGCACGCTGTAGCTGGAGGCCTTGAGCTTCTCCAGCGCGGCCATGGCCTGGGCCTCGTTCAGCGGCTTGAAGGCCGCGCCGTTCTCCTTGGCCACCTCGAAGCGCACATTGGCGCCCTTGGCGGTGCCCAGGTCGGCATGAACCTCCCAGTATTCCTCGGGGACGAAGGCGCGGATCTCGCGCTCACGCTCCACCACCAGCTTCACCGCCACCGACTGCACGCGACCGGCGGACAGGCCACGGGCGATCTTCTGCCACAACAGCGGCGAGACCATGTAGCCCACCACGCGGTCGAGGAAGCGACGCGCCTGCTGGGCGTTGACGCGGTTGATGTCCAGCTCGCCGGGCTGGGAGAAGGCCTCCTGGATGGCCTTCTTGGTGATCTCGTTGAACACCACGCGCTTGTAGCGGCTGTCGTCACCACCGATGGATTCCCGCAGGTGCCAGGCGATGGCTTCCCCTTCGCGGTCCAAGTCGGTTGCGAGGTAGATGGTGTCGGCATCCTTGGCCAGGCGGCGCAGTTCGTCGATCACCTTTTCCTTGCCGGGCAGGATCTCGTACTTGGCCTTCCAGCCGTGCTCGGGGTCGACCCCCATGCGCGCGAACAGCTGGCGCTTGGCCTTCTCCTTCGGCGAAAGGGCCGGCGCTTCGGCTGCTGCGGCCTTGCCGCGCTTGACCGGCTCCTTGGTGGCACTTGCCGAACCGCTGGTGGGCAGGTCACGGATGTGGCCGATGCTCGACTTCACCACGTACTGGTTGCCCAGGTACTTGTTGATGGTCTTGGCCTTGGCCGGGGATTCCACGATGACCAGCGATTTGCCCATGGATCGGAAAGTTCCTAAATTCGAGAGATAGATAAACAAAGGCGGGAGCCGCCCCAGGCGGCACCGCTATATATAGTGGCGAAGGAGACAAGGTCAAGTTCGCCGGGGCCGGCGAGTCGACTCAGCGGCGTGGATAGGGATCCGACTCGGCAGTCACAAGAGAAAAGCGCGCAATCTGTTCGCCTTCCACCGTCACCGTGCCGGTGAACATCTCCAGCGGACGCACCCAGAGCCCATGTTCGCCGTAGAGCGCCTGGTACACCACCAGCTCCTCTTCGCTCTCCGAGTGCCGAGCGGTTCCGATCACGCGGTACTGCTGCCCCTTGTAGTGGCGATAGAGTCCCGGTTGTACGCTCATGTTCCCCTCAGTGCTCGGTCGACGGCTTGCCAAGGTGCGCATGGTGCCCACTCCGACGGGATATGGCCAGCCTTGGTGAGAAATTGGCGGAAACGAAAACCGGGGCACGAGGCCCCGGTCTTGTCCAGCTTCAGGCTCAGACGCGCTCGAAGATGGTGGTGATGCCCTGGCCGAGGCCCACGCACATGGTGGCCACGCCCAGCTTGCCGTCGTTCTGCTTCATCACGTTCAGCAGGGTGCCGGAGATACGCGCACCGGAGCAGCCGAACGGGTGACCCAGGGCGATGGCGCCGCCGTGCAGGTTGACCTTCTCTTCCATCTTGTCGAGCACCTTCAGGTCCTTCAGCACGGGCAGGGCCTGGGCAGCGAAGGCTTCGTTGAGCTCGATGAAATCGATGTCAGCCATGTTCAGGCCGGCACGCTTGAGTGCTTTCTGGGTGGACGGCACCGGGCCGTAACCCATGATCGCCGGGTCGACGCCCGCGACCGCCATGGCACGAACCACAGCCATGGGCTCGATGCCCAGGTCCTTGGCGCGCTGGGCGCTCATCACGATCATGCAGGACGCACCGTCGGTGATCTGCGACGACGTACCGGCAGTCACGGTACCGCCCTTCGGGTTGAACGCCGGCTTCAGGGAAGCCAGGCCTTCAAGGGTGGTTTCCGGACGGATGGTTTCGTCGAAGTCGAACACCTTCAGGAAGCCATTCTCGTCATAGCCTTCCATCGGGATGATCTCGTCCTTGAACTTGCCTTCCACAGTGGCCTTGTGGGCCAGCTGGTGGGAGCGCACGCCGAACTGGTCCTGGGCCTCGCGGGTGATGCCGTGCATCTTGCCCAGCATCTCAGCGGTCAGGCCCATCATCCCGGACGCCTTGGCAGCGTACAGGGACAGGTGCGGGTTCGGGTCGACGCCGTGCATCATGCCGACGTGGCCCATGTGCTCCACGCCGCCGATGACGAACACATCGCCGTTGCCGGTCTGGATGGCCTGCACGGCAGTGTGCAGGGCGCTCATGGAGGAACCGCACAGGCGGCTGACGGTCTGGCCAGCGCTGGTGTGGGGGATCTGGGTCATCAGCGACGCCATGCGCGCAATGTTCCAGCCCTGCTCCAGGGTCTGGTTCACGCAGCCCCAGATCACGTCTTCCACTTCAGCCGGGTCAACCTTGGGGTTGCGCTCCAGCAGCTTGCTGATCAGGTGGGCCGACATGGTCTCGGCACGGGTGTTGCGGTGCATGCCACCCTTGGAACGACCCATCGGGGTGCGGCCGAAGTCGACAATGACCGCGTCTCTCGGATTCAGGCTCATATTTCTTCTCTCGCTCTGTTCGCTGCGCGATTAACCGAAAAACTTCTGGCCCTTGGCGGCCATCTCACGAAGCTTGGCGGTCGGGTGGTACAGGGCGCCCAGGTCGGCATACTTGTCGGCCAGGGCGACGAACTCGGCTACACCGATGGAATCGATGTAACGCAGCGCACCACCACGGAAGGGGGGGAAGCCGATGCCGTAGATCAGACCCATGTCGGCCTCGGCTGCGGTTTCGACGATGCCGTCTTCCAGGCAGCGAACGGTTTCCAGGCACAGCGGGATCATCATGAAGTTGATGATGTCCTCATCGGTCAGCTCGCGCTGTTCCTTGATGATCGGCTTGAGGATCTCGTAGGCCTCGGGGTCCTGGACCTTCTTCGGCTTGCCGCGCTTGTCCATTTCGTAGGCGTAGAAGCCCTTGCCGTTCTTCTGGCCCAGGCGGTTGGCTTCGTACATCACGTCGACGGCGGTCTTGCCCTCGACCGCCATGCGGTCCGGGAAACCTTCTGCCATCACGTCACGGCCGTGGTGGCCGGTGTCGATGCCGACCACGTCGGACAGGTAGGCCGGGCCCATGGGCCAGCCGAACTTCTCCATGATCTTGTCGATGCGGACGAAGTCCACGCCGAACTCCAGCAGCTTGGCGAAGCCACCGAAGTACGGGAACAGCACGCGGTTCACCAGGAAGCCGGGGCAGTCATTCACCACGATGGGGTTCTTGCCCATCTTCTTGGCGTAGGCAACGGTGGTGGCCACGGCCACTTCGCTGGACTTCTCGCCACGGATGACCTCGACCAGCGGCATCATGTGCACCGGGTTGAAGAAGTGCATGCCGACGAAGTTCTCGGGGCGCTTCAGGGCCTGGGCCAGGTAGCTGATGGAGATGGTGGAGGTGTTGGACGCGATGATCGCGTTGTCCTTCACATGGCCTTCCACCTCGGCCAGCACGGCGTGCTTGACCTTCGGGTTCTCGACCACAGCCTCGACCACGATGTCGACATGGGCGAAGTCACCGTAGGACATGGTCGGACGGATGGCGTTCAGCGCCTCGGCCATCTTGGCCGGGGTCATGCGGCCTTTCTCGACGCGCTTGCCGAGCAGCTTGGACGCCTCGTTCAGGCCCATCTGGATACCCTCTTCGCGGATATCCTTCATCAGGATCGGAGTGCCCTTGGAAGCGGACTGGTAGGCGATGCCGCCACCCATGATGCCGGCGCCGAGTACGGCGGCCAGTTTCACGTCCTGGGCGATCTCGTCGTGCTTCTTGGCCTTCTTCTTCAGTTCCTGGTCGTTCAGGAACAGACCGATCAGGCTCTCGGCAACCGAGGTCTTGGCCAGCTTGACGAAGCCGGCGGCCTCGACTTCCAGCGCCTTGTCACGGCCGAAGTTGGCAGCTTTCTGGATGGTCTTGATCGCTTCGACCGGCGCCGGGTAGTTCGGGCCGGCCTGGCCAGCCACGAAGCCCTTGGCGGTCTCGAAGGCCATCATCTGCTCGATGGCGTTCAGCTTGATCTTTTCCAGCTTGGGCTGGCGCTTGGCCTTGTAGTCCAGCTCGCCGGCGATGGCGCGCTTGACCAGATCCAGGGCACCTTCCTTCAGCTTGGCCGGAGCGACCACGGCGTCGACGGCACCCACTTTCAGGGCGTCGGCGGCCTTGTTCTCCTTGCCGGAGGCGATCCACTCGATGGCGTTGTCCACACCGATAAGGCGCGGCAGGCGCACGGTGCCGCCGAAGCCCGGGTAGATGCCCAGCTTGACTTCAGGCAGGCCGATCTTGGCGGTTTCGCTCATCACGCGGTAGTCGGCGGAGAGGCACATCTCCAGGCCGCCACCCAGGGCGATGCCGTTGATGGCGACGACGGTGGGTACGGCCAGGTCTTCGAAATCGCTGAAGATCTTGTTGGCTTCGAGGTTGCCGGCCACCAGCTCTTCGTCGGGCAGCTTGAAGTTGTCGACGAACTCGGTGATGTCAGCGCCGACGATGAACACGTCCTTGCCGCTGGTGACGATGACGCCCTTGACCGAAGCGTCTGCCTTGATGGCGTCGACGGCCTGGCGCAGTTCGTTCAGGGTAAGACGGTTGAACTTGTTGACGGACTCACCCTTGAGATCGAACTGCAGTTCGACGATGCCGCCCTCAAGAGCCTTAACCGTGATGGCTTTACCTTCGTAAATCATCAACTGATCTCCACGGTATGGAAGCTGAACAGTACACATCGGAGCCAACCGGCGAACCGGCCCTGGGCTGGGCCCTGGGTCAAGTCCGATTCGGTCCGGCACACCCACCGACGCGATATCGGGTCGTGGTCATTGGAGCGCGCCCACCAGGCAAACGCTCAATTCATACGCCCGTTTGATTTGGGTGCGCACACATTCACGGAAAAGTCCTCCGTTGTCAATTGCGCTTCGTGACTGCCCGGCCACGCCCAAACCGCTCTGTAACCGGCGCTTCAAGCGATGCGGCAGGCTGCCGAAACCACTATGCACGGAGCTTATGTCATTGCATCAGAAAGTCGATGGAAGGCCACTCCGGCAGCTGCCGGAGCACGCTAGCCAAAGGCCAGCCATGAAGAGTAGAGTCCCGTGGCACGGCCGGGACAGGCCGAATAAAAACAACAAACACGCCCCCAGGGGCACACGGAGTAGCACCATGACGAGCCGCACGCTTGCCGTACTGCTAGGCACCCTCCTTTCCTTCTTCTGCCTGGTTTCCCCGAGCCAGGCGGCCGACCCCGGCACCACCCTCCTCAAGCTCCACCAGATGCGCCTGGCCGCCCTGAAAAGCCTGGGCGACTTCTACATGTACAACGGCATGGAAGGCGACCAGCGCTACGCCCGGATGATCGACGAGTCCGTGCAGGAAGCCGATGCGCGCATGAAGGAACTCAAGGACATCCAGGGCGACGCTTCGAAGGCCCTGCACACCCAGCTGCAACAGCAGTGGAAGGACTATTCCAGTGAACTCGGCGGCCTGGTCACCGCCCTGCGCACCAAGGGTTTCACCGACCTGCAGCCCGTCGCCGACATGACGGCGCGCAACCAGAAGCTGATCGCACTGGCCGGCGAGCTCTATGACCGCATCCAGCAGGAGAGCAACTTCGTCGTCCCCCCGCTGACCCAGCAAAGCCGCCAGCAGAGCCTGCTGATGCAGACCATCGCCGTCGACTACGCCTCGCGCAGTGCGTCCGTGGGTGCGTCTTTCTTCGGCGGTGGTGAGGGCAAGGCCATCGACGAACTGGCCAGGGACTTTGCCGGTCAGCTCACCGCACTGGCACAGCAGCCCAGGAACACTCCGCAGATCAGCCAGGCGCTGACCAGCATCGGCACCAAGTGGCGCTACATCGAGCGCTCGCTGCAGAACTACAACGAGAACAGCGTGCCGTTCCTCATCAACAAGTACTCGGACAGCATCATCGAAGGCCTCGAAGGCGTGTCCGCCCAGTACGCCACGGCCCAGCTCTGAGCCGCCCTGCTCGCTGCGCGTCAGTCGATGGCGCGCAGCACCTCGGCGATACGCTGGAGGTCCTCCGCCGTACCCCGCTCGCCCCAGTAAAGCGCCACCATCTGCGGCGTGGTCTCGATCTTGTAGACATCGGCAGGCAACCCCGCGAAACACCCGAGCAATACAGGGTCTTCCAACGGCTCGCGCCACTGGTTGACCCACTGCCCGGGTGCCACCTGCCAATAGGTCCATGCACCCTCGGCCCCACGGCGGCGGGCACGGTGGAACTGTGCACAGGAGGGCGGCGGCTCCACTGGCAGCCAGTGCGGCCACTCCTGCCGCGCCAACTGCATCGCCAGCCCCATGCGTCGGGCCTGCATGCGCAGGTCCATGCGCCCGCGCTGCCCCTTAGAAGGCAGCAGCCAGACCAGCGGACTGAGCACAGCGAGCAGGAGAAACACCACCAACCACAGGGTCATAACTGCATTCCCATGATGAAAATCATGCCGGCGCGCCCCCATGGCGGCCATACTTCATGCCAGGTGCAACCTTAAGGAGGAGTCACCCCATGCCCTACCAGCACATCCTGGTCGCCATCGACCTTACCGACGAATGCCACCCCGTCGTGCGCCGCGCGCAGGCCCTGGCTCAAGCCTCCCAGGCCCGGCTGTCCCTGGTGCACATCGTCGAGCCCATGGCCATGGCCTTCGGCGGCGATGTCCCCATGGACCTCTCCATGCTGCAGCAGCAGCAGTTCGAACAGGCCCGCGAGCGCCTCGACGGCTTTGCCGGCCTCTACCCCGAGATCAGCGCCGAGCAACGCCACCTGACCTACGGCCAGCCCCGCCAGGAGATCCACCGGCTGGCCGAAGAACAGGGCTGCGACCTGATCGTGGTCGGCAGCCATGGCCGCCACGGCCTGGCCCTGCTGCTGGGCTCCACCGCCAACGACGTCCTCCACGGCGCGCCTTGCGATGTGCTCGCGGTGCGTCTCAACAAATCAGAGAAATAACGCGGCTGCCGACGAAGGCCTACATGAAGCCTTCGTCGGCACTCATCACCAGGGGACGGATCTTCTGCAGCTGCGTTTCCAGCGAGTAGGTCATGCTGGACGCCATGGAGAAAAAGGTCAGGAAGGCCTTGAGGTTCGAATCCCCCTCGCACACGTCATGGATGCGCTGCCAGAACGCCTGGTTCACCAGCTGCAATTGCTGGAACAGCCTCACCAGCCCCTTCAGCTCCCAGTCGGCATGTCGCCCTTCGCGCATGTTGAAGTATTGCCGCGCCAGGTAGAGCGACACCGCCCTCAGGATGAACTCCTGGTTGCTGGCGAACGGCAGGTGCTGCTGGGCCATCGGCTTGAGGCGCCCCAGGACCGGGCAGGCGCTGGAGGCCATGATCACCCCCAGCAGCGCCCGCAAGCCCTCTTCCAGACCGACGTGCTTGGTGTACTCGCGCTCCGGCGTGCGCACCATGAACACCGCCTTCTTGAAGGCCGGCAGGCCGTGGAAGTCCTCGATTACCCGGTGCAGGTCGACGGCTGCCGGGCAATGGCTGAAGCGATCACGTGAGAGCGGGCAATTGCTGCACTGGTTGAAATCCAGGCGCGTCCACTTCGGCGCCGTCGCCGCGCGCTCCTGGTCATATTCCCGGTCCAGCTCGATGCGATAGCTGAACTCGTGTTCATCGTCCAGCGTGATGCGGTACTCGACAGCCATGGGCTCTCCGACTCAAACAGACATCAATCTTCCAGTTCGGCCCAGCGCTCCAGCAGGCGGTCCAGTTCCTGCTGCTGCTGCTCGAAACGCTCCAGCACCGCGCGGGTCTGCTCTGCGGGGCGCTGGTAGAACGCCGGGTCGGAAATCTCCTGCTGGACGGCCTCCATCTCGGCCTCCAGGGCCTCGATCTGCCCGGGAAGGGCTTCGAGCTCACGCTGCAATTTGTAGCTGAGTTTCTTCTTCGGCGCCTCGCCGGCCGGCTTGTCGGCCGCCTGCGCAGGTGCCTCGGCGACGGCCGGCGATTCGGCACGGGGCTCGGCCTTGGCGCTGCGCCCCTCGCCCACACCCAGCAGGCGTGGCGAACCACCCTGGCGCAGCCAGTCCTGGTAGCCACCGACGTACTCGCGCACCCGGCCTTCACCCTCGAACACCAGGGTGCTGGTCACCACGTTGTCGAGGAAGGCCCGGTCGTGGCTGACCATCAGCACGGTGCCCGGGAACTCCAGCAGCACCTCTTCAAGCAGCTCCAGGGTTTCCACGTCGAGGTCGTTGGTCGGTTCGTCCAGCACCAGCAGGTTGGCCGGCTTGCTGAACAGCTTGGCCAGCAACAGGCGCGCACGCTCGCCGCCGGACAGTGCCTTGACCGGCGTACGCGCACGCTGCGGGCTGAAGAGGAAATCGCCGAGGTAGCTGAGGACATGGCGGTTCTGTCCGCCCACGGTAATGAACTCGCGCCCTTCGGCGAGGTTGTCGATCACCGTTTTCTCCGGCTCCAGTGCGTGGCGCAACTGGTCGAAGTAGGCCACCTCCAGCTTGGTGCCGACCTCGATGCTGCCCTGGGTCGGCTGCAGGTCACCCAGCAGCAGCTTGAGCAGCGTGGTCTTGCCGGTGCCGTTGGCGCCCAGCAGGCCGATGCGGTCGCCACGCTGCAGCACCATGGAGAAGTCGCGGATCAGCAGCTCGCCGCCCGGGTGGGCGAAACCCACGTTCTCCACCACGATCACCTGCTTGCCGGACTTGTCCGCCGTCTCCAGCTGGAAGGTCGCGCGCCCCTGGCGCTCGCGGCGTTCGGCACGCTCCATGCGCATCGCCTTGAGCGCACGCACACGGCCCTCGTTACGGGTCCGCCGGGCCTTGATGCCCTGGCGGATCCACACCTCTTCCTGGGCCAGGCGCTTGTCGAACAGCGCGTTGGCGGTCTCTTCCGCCGCCAGCTGCTGCTCCTTGTGCACCAGGAAGCTGGCGTAGTCGCCGTTCCAGTCGATCAGGTTGCCGCGGTCCAGTTCGAGGATGCGGGTCGCCAGGTTCTGCAGGAAGGAACGGTCGTGGGTGATGAACAGCACCGCGCCACCGAAGCCCGACAGGGCCTCTTCCAGCCAGGCGATGGCACCGATGTCCAGGTGGTTGGTGGGCTCGTCCAGCAGCAGCAGGTCCGGTTCGGAAACCAGCGCCTGGGCCAGCAGCACGCGGCGGCGCCAGCCACCGGAGAGTTCCGCCAGGGTCTTGTCCGCCGGCAGCTGCAGGCGGCTCAGAGTGCTGTCCACCAGCTGCTGCAGGCGCCAGCCATCCTTCGCCTCCAGCTCCTGCTGGACATGGGTCAGGCGCTCCAGGTCGTGCTCGTCGCGGATGTTCTGGCTCAGGTGGTGGTACTGGGCCAGCAACTCGCCAACGCCAGCCAGGCCCTCGGCCACCACGTCGAACACCGTGCGCTCGTCGGCACGGGGCAGCTCCTGGGGCAGTTCACCGATCTTCAGCGCCGGAGCCCGCCAGATCTCGCCGTCGTCCGCGTGCTGCTCGCCCTTCACCAGGCGCAGCATGCTGGACTTGCCGGTGCCGTTGCGGCCGATCACGCAGACCCGCTCGCCCCGGGCGATCTGCCACGACACCTTGTCCAGCAACGGCATGGCGCCATAGGCAAGGGAAACATCGCTGAACTTGAGCAGGGTCATGGGGGCCTCCGAAAGATGGGCGCGCATTCTACCCCGATTGGTCATCGCCACGGCCGCCATTTTTTCATCATGTTTCCCCCCTCCGACGAGACTCCACCTGCACCCGGCAAACGGCTAAGCTACGCACCTCCGGTGGCCCCGTGGCCGTCGCCCACTACGTTTTCTCTACCCGGAAGTGTCATGCGCGGTCGTCTGCTCAGCCTGTTCTCCTGCCTGCTTCTCACCACCCTCACGCTCGACGCGGCCCATGCGGTGCCCCTCGCCCAGCAGCGGCAGATGTACGACGAGGCCAAGCGCGCCCTGGCCAAGGGCGACAGCGGCCCGTACAAGCGCTACGCCAGCGCGCTGGCCGACTACCCGCTGGAGCCGCACCTGGCCTATGACGAGCTGACCGCCCGCCTGAAATGGGCCAGCAACGAGGAAATCGAGAAGTTCCTCGCCGAGCATGGCGACCTGCCCCAGTCCAACTGGATGCGCCTGCGCTGGCTGCGCTGGCTCGCCGAGCGCGGCGACTGGAAGACCTTCGTCAACCACTACGACCCCAAGATGAACTTCACCGAGCTGGACTGCCTCTACGGCCAGTACCAGCTCAAGCACGGCCTCAAGGCCGAAGGCCACAAGACCGCCGAGAAGCTCTGGCTGGTGGGCAAGTCCCAGCCCGAGGCCTGCGATGTGCTGTTCGAACTCTGGCGCGCCGACGGCCAGATGACCGAACAGATGCGCTGGCGTCGCGCCAAGCTGGCGGCCGAAGCCCGTAACTACGGCCTGGCCAGCTTCCTGGCCAAGAGCCTGCCGAGCCTGTCCACCCAGGGCAAATTGCTGGTGGACGTCGCCCAGAACCCGCAACTGCTCAGCCAGACCGCCCGCTTCAGCCCCGCCGACCGCGCCATGGCCGACGTGGTCGGGCTCGGCCTGCGCCGCCTGGCCCGCCAGGACCCGGACAAGGCCACCACCCTGCTGGACGCCTACGCCGCCCGCATGCCCTTCTCCAGCGACGAAAAGGTCGCCATCGCCCGGGAGATCGGCCTGGCACTGGCCAAGCGCTTCGACGCCCGCGCCCTGCAGCTGATGACCCAGTACGACCCCAAGCTGCGCGACGACACCGTCAGCGAATGGCGCGCGCGCCTGCTGCTGCGCCTGGGCCGCTGGCAGGACGCCTACCAGCTGACCCGGCAGATGCCGCCATCGCTGGCCAGCACCAACCGCTGGCGCTACTGGCAGGCCCGCAGCCTGCAGCTGGCACAGCCGCAGAGTGCAGAAGCCACCCGCCTCATGCAGCCTCTGGCCCGCGAGCGTGACTTCTACGGTTTCCTCGCCGCCGACCGCATCCAGGTGCCGTACCAGCTCAACAACAAGCCGATGGCCATCGATCCCAAGGTGATGCAGAAGGTGCGCAACACCGCCGGCATCCGCCGGGCCATGGAGTTCCATGACCGCGGCGAGATCGTCGACGGCCGCCGCGAGTGGTACTACGTCAGCCGCCTGTTCAGCCGCGAGGAACTGGTCGCCCAGGCCAAGCTCGCCTACGACATGGAGTGGTACTTCCCGGCCATCCGCACCATCAGCCAGGCCCAGTACTGGGACGACCTGGACATCCGCTTCCCCATGGCCCACCGCAGCACCCTCACCCAGCAGGCCAAGGTGCGCGGGCTGCATTCCAGCTGGGTGTTCGCCATCACCCGCCAGGAAAGCGCCTTCATGGCCGACGCCCGCTCCGGCGTGGGCGCCATGGGCCTGATGCAGCTGATGCCCGGCACCGCCAAGGAGACCGCGCGCAAGTTCGGCATCCCCCTCGCCTCGCCCCAGCAGGCGCTCAACCCGGACGTGAACATCCAGCTCGGTGCCGCCTACCTGAGCCAGGTGCACGGCCAGTTCAACGGCAACCGCGTACTCGCCTCCGCTGCCTATAACGCCGGCCCCGGCCGTGTGCGCCAGTGGCTCAAGGGCGCCAACCACCTGGCCTTCGACGTCTGGGTGGAGAGCATCCCCTTCGACGAGACCCGCCAGTACGTGCAGAACGTCCTGTCCTACTCGGTCATCTACGGCAAGAAGCTCAACGCCCCGCAGCCCCTGGTTGACTGGCACGAGCGCTTCTTCGACGACCAGTGATCCCCTCCTGAAACAAGACGGGCGCCCATCGGCGCCCGTCTCGTTTCATCGTCCTGCTGCAGCGGGGTCAGCCCCTCACTTCCAGCACCTCCACCGCCATCCCCACCTCCAGGGTGCCGCTGCTGCGGTTGATCAGGTTCTGCCCGAAGAACACCTCGCCCTCCCGCTCCCGATAGGTCTTCAGGGTGGTCAGTGGTTCCCGGTCGGCACTGCGCTCGCCGGTGGCCGGGTCGATGGTGGTGAGGATGCAACGGCTGCAGCCCTTGGCAACGCTGAACTCCACGCCGCCGATGCGGATGCGCTTCCAGCTGTCCTCGGCATAGGGTTCGCTGCCCTCCACCACCAGGTTCGGGCGGAAGCGCAGCATCTCCAGCGGACGACCGACCCGGGCCGAGAGGTCATCGAGGGAGGCCTGGCCGATCAGCAGCAGCGGGTAGCCGTCGGCAAAGCCCACCTTCTCCTCCGGCAGCAGGCTGCCCGGAATGTCCCGGGCACGCTCGGCCGGCACGTGCACCAGGCGGCACGGCTTGCCGATGAAGCGGCTCAGCCACTCGGCCGCCTCGTCGCCGGCATCCGGCACCCGCATCGCATCGCTCCAGATCAGCGCGCTGCGCAGCTCCGCCTCGGCCCCCGGCAGGGGCACCTCCAGTTCCGGCAGGCCGGCGGCACGCAGGCTCAGGCCACCCGTGGCGTTCCAGCGGGCGCTGAGCTGGGACATCTGCGGCAGTGCACGTTGAGTGAGGAAGCGCCCGTTGCTGGCGTCCACCAGCATCCAGCGGCGATCACCGGCCAGGCCGAGGCCGTCCAGCTCGGCGCGCGCGAGGGGCTCGCCGATGGCGGATTTCATGGGGTAGCGATACAGGGCGGTGAGACGCAGCATGGGCCAGCTTCCATCAGGCGGTCGGAAGCGTCCCTTATACGGAATCGGCGACGGGCGGCCAAGCCCGTCGCCCGGCGGTCAGTTGCCCTTGCTCAGGCGGTCCGCCACCACGTCGACCAGCTTGTCGGGCTGGAACTTGGAGAGGAAGTTGTCGCAGCCCACCTTCTTCACCATGGCGTCGTTGAAGCTGCCGGACAGCGAGGTGTGCATCACCACATAGAGGTCACGCAGGCGCGGGTCGTTGCGGATCTCGGTGGTCAGGCGATAGCCGTCCATCTCCGGCATCTCGGCATCGGTGAAGATCATCAGCAGCTTGTCGGTCATCACCTCACCGGAATCCGCCCACTTCTTCAGCAGGTTGAGGGCCTTCAGGCCGTCACTGGCGGCATGGGTGCGGATGCCCAGCTGGGACAGCGTCTCGCGCAACTGGGTCAGGGCGACGTTGGAGTCGTCCACCAGCAGCACTTCGCGGCCACGGGCGCGCTCCAGCAGCGGGTTGCCCAGGCGCTCCTCCGAAACGCGGGTGCTCATGGGCACGATCTCGGCCAGCACCTTCTCCACGTCGATGATCTCGACGATCTGGTCCTCCACCTTGGTGATCGCCGTCAGGTAGTGCTGGCGGCCGGCCCCACCGGGCGGCGGCTGGATGGACTCCCAGTTGAGGTTGAGGATGCGGTCCACGCCCCCCACCAGGAAGGCCTGCACCGAGCGGTTGTACTCGGTGACGATGATGGTGCTGTTCTGGTCCGGCACCAGCGCGCGCATGCCGATGGCGCGGGACAGGTCGATCACCGGCAACGTATGGCCGCGCAGGTTGACCACGCCGCAGACGTAGGGATGGCGCTGGGGAATCAGGGTCAACTTGGGCAGTTGCAGGACTTCCTGCACCTTGAACACGTTGATGGCGAACAGCTGACGGCCCACCAGTCGGAACATGAGGATTTCCAGGCGGTTCTCACCCACCAGTTGGGTGCGCTGGTCGACTGTGTCGAGAATACCGGCCATTGCATGCTCCTGTAGAAAATTCCAGCCGGGCTGCGGCTGCTTCACCTTATCGGCAGGGTGATGGGATAACTGTAGCCGTCATGGCGGGGAGCCATCATGCACCACCCCGGCGCACCACACCAGAAGGCGGCTCACGGCACGGCAGCCTGTAGCAGCGGCGAACCCTCCGGCAGATGTAAGCGTAGTGCGTTACGGCGTGCACTGAAGCGAACCTGCCGACATTCCAGCGGCTCGCCGTCCAGATTCACATCCAGCCCCTCCGGCGCCTCCACCTCCACCCAGGGCAGACGGGCGGTCACCGACACCGCCTCCAGGCCGCGCATGCCGCCCGACAGCAGCGTCCCCAGGGTGCCCACCACGTCCTGCGGCGCCGGCACGATGCACAGGTCGAGCAGGCCGTCGTCCACCCGCGCACGGGGGCAGAGCACGTGCCCGCCGCCCGCCTGGCTGCCGTTGCCGATGCCCAGGGCGAGGAACTCCCCCTCCCAGGCGAAATCAGGCCCACGGAAGCGCCCGAAGGCCGCATGCACCTCCGAGAAGCGCGTCAGCCCGGTGAGCAGGTAGGCCGCCCCGCCGAGCACCTTCTTAAGGTCCTCCGAGGTGTTGGCCGTGACCTTGGAACCGAAGCCACCGGTCGCCATGTTGAGGAACAGCCGCCCGTCGGCTTCCCCCAGGTCGATGGCCCGGGCCGGCACGTCCAGCAGCGCCAGCGCCTCGCCGGGCACCAGCGGCACCCCGGCTGCGCGAGCGAAGTCGTTGGCGGTGCCCAGGGGCAGCAGGGCCAGGCTGGCGTCCTCGCCCGACAGGGCAATGGCCTCGGCCACGTCCCGCAGGGTGCCGTCGCCGCCCCCGGCCACCAGGGTCCGGTAGCCGGCCGCCAGGGCCTCGTCCACCAGCCGGCGGGCATCGCCGCCTTCCCAGGTCACCCGCACCGCCAGCTCCCAGCCCGCCTCACGGCGGGCCATCACCGCCGCGCGGACCTCTTCGTTCATGGCCTGCTTGCCATGCAGCACCAGCACCGCCTTGCGTTCAGTCATCAATCGCTCCACGCCGGGAATGGGCCCGAGTATAGGCACGCCCCCAGGGAAAAAGTGAAAAGGCCTGTCAGCCAAATCCAAAACAACCATCGAACACATCGATAGCTGGAACCCAGAAATCCCGCTTCTTCACCGCCTTCAGTCGATGGATCATGGCCACCATTGCACCGGGGAGCCCAACCCACCCCGGCCCGACAGGAGATTCCCATGATCGACGTACGCCCCTTCCAGCAACTCGGCGCCGCCCAGCATGGCTGGCTGAATGCCCGTCACCACTTCTCCTTCGCCGAGTACCACGACCCGGCGCGGATGAACTGGGGCCAGCTGCGGGTGTGGAACGACGACGAGATCGCCCCGCACTCCGGCTTCCCGCCGCACCCGCACCGGGACATGGAGATCATCACCTACGTCCGTGACGGCGCCATCACCCACCAGGACAACCTCGGCAACAAGGGCCGCACCGTGGCCGGCGACGTGCAGGTGATGAGCGCGGGCACCGGCATCGCCCACTCCGAATACAACCTGGAGGACGAGACCACCCGCATCTTTCAGATCTGGATCATGCCCACCGAGTTCGGTACGGCGCCGTCCTGGGGCACCCGACCGTTTCCCAAGGGGGAGCGCGCCGGCACCTTCGTCACCCTCGCCAGCGGTATCGACGAAGACAGCGATGCCCTGCACATCCGCGCCAATGCCCGGCTGGTAGCCGCCACGATCAAGGCCGGCCAGACCGCCGAGTACCACCTCGAACCCGGCCGCAAGGCCTACCTGGTGGCGGCCCAGGGTCGCTACGAAGTGAACGGCATCCCCGCCCAGGCCCGGGACGGCGTCGCCGTGAAGGATGAAACGCACCTGTCCTTCAGCGCCCAGGAAGACACCGAGATCGTGCTGGTGGACGTGGCCTGAGCCGAAGCAGAACGCCCTCGGTGGCAACCACCGGGGGCGTTCTGTTCAAGCCGTAGCCCGGGCTTCAGCCCGGGATCACGACATGCCCGAGCCCCGGTTCCATTCAGGCCGGGTAGCCGGTGATGTCGCGGATCTTCTGGTACAGCGGCTTCAGCTGCCGGTACATGTTCAGATACACCTCGCGGTACAGCTGCTCGTACACCCGCCGCGCCTCCGGGTTGGGCTGGAACACCTGCCCCACCCGCGTCATCGCCGCGATGGCCGTGGGGAAGTCCGGGTGCAGGCCCAGGCCCACCGCGCAGTCGATGGCCGCCCCCAGCCCCGAGGTCTCGAACACATGGGGCCGCTCCGCCGGCAGGCCGAAGATGTCCGCCGTCAACTGCATCGCCGCATCGCTCTGGGAGCCCCCGCCGGACACCCGCAGCCGGGTGATGCGCGTGCCGGAGCGCTTCTCGATGCGCTCCTTGCCCTGGCGCAGGGCGTAGGCCAGCCCTTCGAGGATGGCCCGGTAGATGTGCGCCCGGGTGTGCACGTCGCCGAAGCCGATGATCGACCCCTTCGCCTCCAGCCCCGGTTCACGGATGCCCGGGGACCAGTACGGCTGCAGCGTCAACCCCATGGAGCCGGGCGGCACGCCATTGACCAGCTCGTCGAACAGCGCCTCCGGCTCCACCCCCAGCTCCCGCGCCCGCTGCATTTCCCGCAGGCCGAACTCCTGCTTGAACCAGCTGACCATCCAGAACCCGCGGTAGATCATCACCTCGGTATTGAAGTGGTCCGGCACCGCCGCCGGGTACGGCGGGATCAGCGGAATCGTCTCCAGGTAGCGCTGGCGCGTGGTGTTGATGGTGGCCGTGGTGCCGTAGGAGAGGCAGGCCGTGTCCGGCGCCACCCCGCCCGAGCCCATCACCTCGCAGGCCTTGTCGGCAGCGGCGGCCACCAGCGGCAACCCCTCGGGGATGCCGGTCAGGCGGCTCGCCTCGGCGGTGATGCGCCCCAAAGTCTCGCCCGGCTTGCACAGGTCCGGCAGCTGCTCGCGGCGCACCGGCATCGCCTGCCACTTCCAGTCGCTCGGCTTGGCCCAGTCCAGGCGCTTGTAGTCGAACGGCAGGTAGGCCACCTGGCAGCCCACCGAATCCACGAAACGGCCGCACAGCCGGTGGGTCAGGAACCCCGACAGCAGCAGTACCTTGTGGGTCCGCGCCCACAGCTCCGGCTGGTTCTGCGCCACCCAGTTCACCTCCGCCTGGGTGCGGAAGTGGTCCACCGTCGGCTCCAGCCGCAGCAGGCGGAACAGCCAGCCCCAGGGGCCCTTGATGCGGCCCTCGGCCTCGGCGCGACGCTGGTCCAGCCAGATGATCGCCGGGCGCAGCGGCTGGCCCTGTTCGTCCACATGGATCACCGTGCCGCGCTGGGTGGTCAGGGCCACGCCACGGATCAGGCTGCGGTCGATGTCCACCGACGCCCACAGCAGGCGGCAGGCCTCGGCCAGGCTCGACCAGTAGTAGTCCGGATCCTGCTCGGCCCAGCCGGGCTGCTTGGAGTAGTAGGCCTCCAGCGGCACCTTGCCCTTGCCCACCAGGTTGCCCTGCAGGTCGAACAGCAGGGCACGCACGCTCTGGGTGCCGTTGTCGATGGCCAGCAGGTAGCTCGTTTCGCTCACGGTGACGTCCTTTCTTGTCGTTATGCGGGCAGGCTGTAGTACCGGCGCCACAGTGCCCGGTATGCCTGCTCCTCGTGCGCCCAGCGCGCATCGTCCCATTCCAGCAGCGGCTGGCACAGTGCGCGGATGCGCGGCAGGTACGCCTGGCCGCCCTCCGCCACCAGCAGGCCCAGACGCGTGCGGCGCAGCAGCAAGTCATCCAGGTGCAGCACCAGCTCGCCTTCGGCCGCCCAGGCCAGCTCGGCCCAGAGCACCTCGCTGCCGCCCACCCGCTCGCTCCCCAAGCGCTCCAGCCAGGGCGCCAGCCGCGCCAGTTCCGGGCCATGACGGCCCGCCAGGCGCCGCTGCAAACCCACGCCCACCGGCAGGGGCGGCAGCGGTGCCGGCGTGAACACCGCCGAACCGTGGTCCGCCACTTCGCGCCCGGTGAACGGCGCGCAGGCCTGCAGCACCTCCAGGGCCAGCAGGCGGAAGGTGGTGAGCTTGCCCCCGGCCAGGGTCACGCAGCCGGGCTCCGTCCACAGCGCGTGCTCGCGCTTCTCGTCGGAGGGCTTGCGCCCCTCGGCCCCATCGCTGACCACCGGCCGCACACCGGCCCAGGTGGAGAGCACGTCGGCGCGGCCGATGGCGGCATCCGGGAACTGCGCGGCGCAGGCGGCCAGCAGGTAGTCGACTTCCTCGGCGCTGATGGCTGCGTCTTCGGTCAGCCCCGCGCGGTGGTCCAGGTCGGTGGTACCCACCACGGTCGCGCCCTCCCAGGGGAAGACGAACACCGGGCGCCCGTCATCCGAGTGCATGAAGCTGATGGCATGGGCCAGCGGCAGGCGCCAGGCCGGCAACAACAGGTGGCTGCCCCGCAGCGGGCGGATGTGCTCCGGCCCCTCGCGACGGCGCAGCTCGTCTGCCCAGGCGCCGGTAGCCAGGGCCACGGCGCGGCTGCGAAACGCCAGCCGCCCGCCGCCCTCGGCGTCCTCCGCCACCAGGCCGGTCACCCGCCCCTGGTCGCGGGTCAGTTCCAGCACCCGCATCCCGTTGAGGGCTTCACCGCCCTCGCGCCGGGCCTCGGCCAACACCCGCATCACCAGGCGTGCATCATCCGTCACGGCATCGAAGAACTGGGTCCCGCCCTGCAGCCCCGCCTCGCTCAGCCCAGGGGCCAGGAAGCGCAGCTGCGGCAGCGGGTGGTAGCAGTGGTTGCGCACCCCGGCCAGAGCGTCGTACAGCGCCAGCAGCGTGCCGAACACCCGGGGACCGGGAAAGCCGCCGCGATGGGGCATCACGAAGCTCAGCGGGTCCACCAGGCCGGGCGCTTCCGCCAGCAGCCGCTGGCGCTCGCGCACCGAGTCGCGGGTGAGGCCGATCTGCCCCTTGGCGATGTAGCGCAGGCCGCCGTGGACCATCTTCGACGAGCGGCTGGAGGTGCCCCAGGCGAAGTCGCGCTGCTCCAGCAGCAGGCAGGACCAGCCCCGCCGCGCCGCCTCACGCAGGATGCCGGCCCCGGTGATGCCGCCGCCGACCACGATCAGGTCCCACTCCCGCGCAGCCAGCGCCGGCAGTGCGGCCGCCCGCCAGGCGGCGTTCCAGGTCTCCACGGCTCAGTCCTGCAGCAGCACGCCGGGCGCCAGGCGGCCGTCCGGGTCGAAGTGACGGGCCATGGCCTGCAGCGTGGCCATTCCGCGCACACCCTTTTCCAGCGGCAGCCAGGGCGCGTGGTCGCGGCCCACGCCGTGCTGGTGGCTGATGGTGCCGCGGTTGTGGGCGATCACCTCGCTCGCCGCGAACTTGAGGCGCTGCCAGCGGCCCAGGGCCGTCTCGTAGCTCGCACCAGGGCGGAACACGTAGGTGGTGTAGATGCTCGACCCCTCGCCGTAGACGTGGGACAGATGGGTGAACACGTGCACCCGCTCGCCCTCGTCCGCCAGGCCCTCGCGCAGGCTGGCCTCCACCTTGCCCATCAGGGCGTCGACGTTGGACCAGTCGGTGGCCGTCTCCAGGGTGTCCACCACGTAGCCGGCCTCCCACAGGGCGTGGCGCAGGTAGGGGAAGCGGAAGCGGTTCTCCGCCCACTTGCTGCCCAGCAGGGTGCCGGTGAACACCCCGCCAAACGGTTTCAGCAGCGCCTTGGCCTGGCGCAGCGAGGCGGCGTTCTGCACCCGCGAGCCGGTCACGCCGAAGGTCAGCATGCACTTGCCGGCGCGCGCCCCGCGGAAGGCCAGGTACTTCTCCAGCAGCGCGATGCGCTCCGGGTGCCCGGCCAGGGCCAGCTGGGTCTCGGTCTCGATGGCGTTGGACAGGCGCAGCATGGACAGCGGCACCCGCGCCTGGGCCAGGGTCCGCACCGCTTGCAGCGCCCGCGTCCAGTCCGGCAGGAACACCGCGTAGAAACGCTCCTGGTCGGCCAGGCGCGACACCCGCACCTTGACCTCAGAAATCACCCCGAAGCGCCCCTCGGAGCCCAGCACCAGCTCACGCAGGTCCGGCCCGGCCGCCGAGGCCGGGAAGGTCGGCAGCTCCAGCGGGCCGTCGAAGGTCTCCAGGGTGCCGCCGGCGAACAACTGCTCGATGCGCCCGTAGCGCAGCGACTGCTGGCCACTGGAGCGGCTGGCGACCCAGCCGCCGAGGGTGGACAGCTCCCAGGACTGCGGGAAGTGCCCCAGGGTGAAGCCCCGGGCGCGCAACTGGCTTTCCACCTGCGGGCCGTTGGCACCGGGGCCGAACGTGGCGATCTGGCTCGCCTCGTCCAGCTCCAGCAGGCGGCTCATGCGCGCCAGGGACAGGGTCAGCACCGGGCGGCTGGAGGCCTGGGGGTTGATGTGCCCGGCCACCGAGGTGCCGCCACCGTAGGGGATCAGCACCACGTCGTGCTGGGCCGCCCAGGCCATCAGTACGCGGATGTCCTGGGGGCTTTCGGGGAAGGCCACGCCGTCGGGGAACACCTCGAAGCGGCCTTCGCGCATCGCCAGCCAGTCCGGCAGGCTCTGGCCACGGGCGTGGCGCACCCGCACCTCCGCATCCTGGCTCACCAGCGGGTGCTCCGGCAGGCGCGAGGCCGGCACGCTGGCCAGCACCTGCTCCAGGGTGGCATCCGCCAGCACCTGCCCGGCGCCGACCCGCGCGCCCAGGAATTCGGCCCCATTGGCCGGCAGCTCCACCACGGTCGACTCGTCGCCCCAGCCGTTCCAGCGTCGCATCCCGTTCTCCTTGTCCTGGTTGTTTCGAAGGTTTTCGATGGCTGCCTATACTAGCCAGCCGCCCCGCAGCGTCACTGTCTGATCGGGACAGCGGCTATCGCCAATCAGGACAACCCAGAACAAGAAGAACCCATGCACGCGCTCGGCTATACCTCCGTTCCCGCCCTGCTGAAGTACCTGCGCCATGCCGACCACCTGGGCCTGGACCGCGACGCCGCCCTGCGCGCCGCCGGCCTGCAGCCCGAGGACCTCACCGACAACGGCCGGCGGATTCCCAGCGAGAGCCACGAACGCCTGCTGCAGCACCTGATCGAGGTGTCCGGCGACCCGCTGTTCGGCCTGCACTCCGCGCATTTCGTCCAGCCGGGCTCCTGGAGCGTGCTGGGCTACATCACCATGAACTGCGCCACCCTGGGCGAAGCCATGAGCCGCATCATTCCCTACGAGAAATTGGTGGGGGACATGGGCACCAGCCAGATCGAAGCCGGCGCGGACCATATCCGCCTGAGCTGGAACTGCCGCCACGAAGCCCCGGAGATCCGCCGGCACATGGTGGAGAACGTGCTCGCCTCCTGGCTGCTCTACGCCCGCTGGATCGCCGACATGGAGCGTTCGCCCCGCGAGGTCTGGTTCGAGCACGCGCTGCCAACGGGCACGCGCCAGGAGGACTACGAAGCGGTATTCGGCTGCCCGGTGCACTTCGAGCAGCCCTGCAGCGCCCTGCTGGTGCCCCTGGAATACCTCGCCGTGCCCCTGCGCCAGGCCGATGCCAACCTCCTGCGCACCCTGGAGGAACACGCCCTGGCGATGATGGCCGGGCTGGACCAGGACGAGCCGCTGCCGCAACGGGTGAAGAACGCCCTGCGCCTGCTGCTCAAGGACGGCCTGCCGCGCAAGGAGCGGGTGGCGGAGAAATTCCACATGACGGTGCGCACCCTGCAGCGCCACCTGCAGCAGGCCGGCACCAGCTACCAGCAGATCCTCGACGAACTGCGCCAGGAGCTGGCCGAGCACTACCTGCTGCGCAGCGACCTGGCGATCCAGGACATCGCCGCCTACCTCGGCTTCACCGAATCACGCTCGTTCCACCGCAGCTTCAAGGCCTGGACCGGCCAGACGCCCGGCGAATACCGGGAGGCCAAGCGCCAGGGCTGAGCGCTCCATCCCGGACTGAAGTCCGGGCTACAAAAGCCCCTACAAGCACCACCCCGTAGCCTGGGCTTCAGCCCAGGGGCTCTTC